>NZ_DASZNO010000001.1:0-7361 GCF_035551235.1 Flexivirga sp.
ACGCCGCGTGCGGTCCAGCGACCGTCGGTGCCGTCGCCCTCGAGCCACTCGGCCGCGTCGCCGGAGCTGAGCCGGCCGCGGTGGATCTCGCCGCCGGTGGTCTCGGAGACGTAGTAGTTCTTGGTGCGCGCGTCGAACCCGATGCCCTCGAACTTCGAGCCACCGGGGTCACCGGGGAGCTCGTAGGTGATCGGCCGGGTGGCGAACGCCGAGGACGCCCCGGCACCGAGCAACGTCGCGGACAGGGCAAGGGTTGCGGACAGGGCGAGCGTGGCGGGCAGCAAACGGACGGACATCTGAACCTCACAGCGAATTGGTCGATTTCGAACTGCCTCCAGCCTCCGTCGGCGCCGCCCTTCCGCACGACGGGTGTTCGGCCACCAATGGATAGCCGAACGGATGATTCGGAATCGGGCCCGGCCCGCCTACGATCGGTTGAACATGTCTACTGAGCACACCCCGTCGATCCTGAGTCACGCGACCCGGCTGGTGGCCGCGCTGCATGCGGCGTTGGTGGTGCTCGTGGTCGCCTCTGTGGTCCGGTACCTGACCGGTCACGGCTTCGGTGACCGGGCGCCGTGGGTGCTCGTCGGGGCGGTCGTGCTGCTGGCGACGTACGCCGCCTACCGGGTGCTGCCCAGCCGGGTCTGGCTGGCGCTCCTGGTGCTGGAGTGGTGCGTGCTGGTGCTGCTGGCGCCGTCCTTCGCGTGGTGTGCCGTGCCACTGTGTTTCGTTGCGCTGCGCATCCTGTCGTTCCGGCCGGCCTGTCTGGTCGTTGCCGGCATGGTGGTAGTCACCGTGGTGCAGTGGACCCGGATGAGCGACCGGCTGGACCCGACGATCGTGCTGGGCCCGGTCTGCATCGCAGTGCTTGCCGTGGGCGCCTATCGGGCGCTTGAGCGGGACGCGCTGGCCAGGCAGGCGTTGCTGGACGAGTTGCATGCAGCGCAGGGCGATCTGGCCGATGCCCAGCACCAGTCCGGTGTGCTCGCCGAGCGGGCTCGGCTGTCGCGAGAGATCCACGACAGCGTCGCTCAAGGCCTGTCCAGCATCAACCTGCTGCTGCAAGCCGCCGAACGTGAGTGGGACGACAAACCGGCTGTGGCACGCAGGCACGCGGCTCAGGCAGCAGCCGCGGCACGTGACGGGCTGGACGAGGCCCGGCGAGTCGTGCGCGACCTGGCCCCTGCAGAGCTCGCAGCTGGGCTACCGGAAGCACTGCGCAAGACCTGCGAACGCCTGGCAGCTCACAGCGACCTCGACGTCCGCGTGCAGGTGCATGGCACGCCGGTGACGCTGGACTCCGAAGTCGAGACGGCACTGCTCCGCACGGCTCGCGGCGCACTGGCCAATGTGCTCGAACACGCGCACGCCGACTCGGCGGTCGTGACGCTCACGTACCACCCGGATGCGGTGGTTCTCGACGTTGTGGATAACGGACGGGGACTTTCGCGATCTCGTGTCAAGATCGATTCCGACCGCGGCCATGGCCTGGCCGGAATCCGGGAACGACTGAGACAACTGGGAGGAACGCTGGTGCTGGAGAGTGAACCGGGGGACGGGACGGCTTTGGCCGCGTCGATCCCGCTACCGACACCGGAGCGCGGATGATCAGCGTGGCGCTGGTCGACGACCATCCCGTCGTGCGCGCCGGCGTCCGCGCACTGGTCGAGGCCCAGGACGACCTGGCAGTCGTCGGCGAGGCCTCGGACGCGCACAGCGCGGAGCAACTCGTCGCCGCGCTGCACCCCGACGTCGTGCTGATGGACCTCAACCTCGGCCCCGGCGAAGGTGGGGCCGAGGTGACCGCGCGGCTGCGCGCGCTGCCCGAGCCGCCGTACGTGCTGGTGCTGACGACGTACGACACCGAGGCCGACATCCTGAGTGCGATCGACGCGGGCGCCTCGGGGTACCTGCTGAAGGACGCGCCGCCGGAGGACCTGTTCCGGGCGATCCGGGGCACCGCGCGCGGCGAGACCGTGCTCGCGCCGGCGGTCGCGGCCCGGCTGGTACGGCGGTCCGGTCCGACGCTGACCGAGCGCGAGGTGGAGATCCTCGGCCTGCTCGCCACCGGCAAGTCGAACCGGGAGCTGGCCAAGTCGCTGTATGTCAGCGAGGCGACGATCAAGTCGCACCTGCAGCACATCTACACCAAGCTGGAGGTGGACACCCGCGCAGCCGCCGTGGCACGCGCGATCGAGCAACGCATCATCCGGGCGGTCAGCTGAGTAAGGTCTGACTGTGAGCAGCTCGGACGAGGACCAGGACGAGGATCAGGACGAGACGGGTGGCGAGAGCCTCCTGACAGTGCTGGTCGCGCTGACCGCGAACCTGTTGATCGCGGCCGCCAAGACCGTGGTGTCGGTGATCACCGGGTCCGCCTCGATGGCGGCGGAGGCGGCGCATTCCTGGGCCGACACGGGCAACGAGATCTTCCTGCTGGTCGGGGAGCGAAGGGCGCGCAAGCCCGCCGACCAGACGCATCCCCTCGGGTACGGACGGGTCGGGTACATCTGGTCGATGTTCGCGGCGTTCGGCCTGTTCACGGTCGGTGCCGCGGTGTCGGTGTGGCACGGCGTCCAGTCGTTGCAGCACGGCGAGGTGGAGGGTACGTCGTACGGCTGGGCGTACGCCGTGCTCGGCATCTCGTTCGTGCTCGAGGGGATCTCGTTCCTGCAGGCGCTGCGGCAGACCAAGGCCGGTGCCCTCGAGCGGATGCTGCGGCCGTGGCGGTACGTGCGACTCACGTCGAACCCGGTACTGCGGGCCGTGTTCGTCGAGGACCTGTCGGCGCTGATCGGCATCCTGATCGCCGGGCTGGCGATCATGATGCATCAGCTCACCGGCAACGCGGCGTGGGACGCGGTCGGGTCGATCGTGGTCGGCGTACTGCTCGGCGCGGTCGCGCTGTTCCTGATCAGCCGGAACATGGACTTCCTGACCGGTGAGGCGGTCACGCCGCTGGCCCGCAACCGGGTGCTGCGCGCGCTGCTCGAGCACCGCGACATCGAGCGGGTCACCTTCCTGCACATGGAATGGGTCGGCGCGGACCGCATCTTCCTGGTCGCCGCGGTCGATGTCACCGGCAACGATGTGGAGTCGGAAGTCGCGACCCGGCTGTACGCGATCGAGGATGCGCTGAACGCCCGGCGGGAGATCCAGCAGGCGATTCTCACACTGTCCCGCCCTGGCGATCCGACGGATCTCCAGCCGGGCGAGCTGCCGCGCTGGTACGTCGAGCGACCCGTCTAGGTTCCACGAGGCCTCCGTCGAGCAGGTGTACGCTCCCGACCGTGGAGCCCGTACACGTCGCGGTTTCGGCCCTGGCCGCGCTGTTGCCGATCATGAACCCGGTCGGCGCGCTGGCCACCTTCGCCGGTCTGACGGACGGTGTCGAGCGCACCGCGATGAAACGCCAAGCGGTGATGACGGGCGTCTACGTGCTCGCGATCCTGACTGTGTTCGCGCTGCTCGGCACACTCGTGCTGGAGGGCCTGGGGATCGGGCTGCCCGCGTTGCAGATCGCCGGCGGTCTGGTCGTCGGTCACTCGGGCTTCGGGATGATCGTGTCCCGGCAGACGCTGACCGATGACGAGAAGACCCACGGGGTGGCGAAGCCGGACGTCTCGTTCTCGCCGATGGCGCTGCCGCTGATCGCCGGGCCGGGCGCGATCGGCGTCGTCATTGCACTGACCGCGCGGCACCCCGGCGTCGTCAACCGGCTCGGCGTGATCGTGGCGGTGGTCGTCGTCGCCGCACTGGTCGCCGTACTGCTGCGCTTCGGTACGCCGCTCGTCGACAAGCTCGGCCCGACGGGCCTCGGCGCACTGAGCCGGATCATCGGCTTCCTCACCTTGGCCATCGGCGTGGAGCTCGTAACCCACGGCGTACTCGCGGCGAAGTAGCCAGGAACGAGCGAGCCCATCGCGGCTGCCCCTGAGCAGTCGCGATGGGCTCGACCGGTTACTTGCCGCCCTTCACGGTCGAGACCGGCGGGAGCTTCCACGCCTTGCTCTTGGCGAGGGCCGTGAGGTCCTTGACGGAGAACAGCGGTGTGGCGCGGGTGTGCTGCTTGCCCTTCTCCGCCGGGGCGTTGTAGCTGAACAGATTGATGTTGCGGCCGTCGCGGCGGAACAGCGTGACGTAGTTGCCGACGACGCCGTAC
This sequence comes from Flexivirga sp., assembly GCF_035551235.1. Taxonomy (GTDB): domain Bacteria; phylum Actinomycetota; class Actinomycetes; order Actinomycetales; family Dermatophilaceae; genus Flexivirga. The sequence goes on from NZ_DASZNO010000001.1 coordinate 4,166, forward strand.
TGCGCCTGCCGGCCGTCGGTGTACTCGGGCTCTTCCTTCGACGAGTACAGGTACGAGCCGTCGGGCAGGGTCTTGCAGCCGCTGCGGGCCGGAACGCACGGGTTCTGCTCGCCGCCCCCGGACAGCATCACCCCGAGGAACGACGCACCATGCCCGTCGTCGACGACGTACGACGCGCCGGTGAAGTCGCTTTCGCCCCAGGTCGTGGGGGAGGAGAGTGTCCGGCCCGGGGCCGAGACGAGTGACTTCAGCGTGGCGAGCGTGTGCGCGTTCAGAGCTTTGCTGGTGCCGGCCGGTGTCGGCTTGCTCGACGGTTTCGACGGCGTGGTGGAGGGTTTGGTGGATGGCTTGGCGATCGCGATCGGCGTACCGGCGGCCGCGGTGTCGGCGGGGGAGCCGAGAACGTGGATGCCGCCGGCGATCAGACCAGCGGTGGCGAGTACGGCGCCGGTGCCGGTGGCGGCGAGCAACGTCGTACGGCGGCGTCGCTGCCGGTGGCCCTGCGCGACGGAGCGCTCCAGCAGGTCGGGGGTGACGGGTTCGAGGTTCTCGGTGGCCCGGGCCATCAGGTCGGTGAGCTTGGTGTTCATGGGGTTCTCCTGGTTTCAGAGCGCGATCAGTTGGTCGGCGTCCTCGCCGAGGACCGCTCGCAGGCGTTCCAGGGCACGGGCGGTGCGGGTCGTGATCGCACTGGTCTTCTTGCCGAGATCGAGCGCCACCTGCTCGACGCTGCGATCTTCGAAGAACCGCAGCACCAGCACAGCCCGATCGAGTGGCGCCAGTTCGGCGAGCGCACTCTGCAACGCCAGACGCAACTCGGGATCGCCGGCCCGCTCCGCCACCTCGGGCAGCTCCCCGGTGGGTCGCTCCGACCAGCTCTTCCGCCGCCGCTGGGAGATGAAGGTCCGCACCAGCGCGGTCCGTGCGTACGCCCCCGGGTTGTCGATCCGCTGCCACGCCGTCATCAGCTTCGCCAGCGTGTCCTGCACGAGATCCTCGGCGTGATGCCGATCCCCGCACAGCAACCAAGCAGTCCGGTACAGCTGAGATATTCGCGCCCGCGCGAACTCCTCGAATTCCTCGGTAGAACTCATCCCCAGCCTCTCGTAGATGCCTCTACCCCAAGAGACGCATCCACCCCCCGCTCAGATCACACCCACCTCAGAACACCTTGGAAAGCACCCACACCGCAAACGCCAGGAACCCGACCACAAACGTCACCACCACCACGAGCCCATACCCGAACCAAGCACTCCCACTCAACTTCACCCGAGCATCCTCCCACGCAACAAACCGAGCAGACCAAGGCCGACCCCAACCCAAGCAGGTGACAAAGAGCCGAACTCAACCACAGAGGCGAGCGAACCGCCGAACCGAACCCAAGCAGGTGAGCGAACCGCCCAACCCAACCCAAGCAGGTGAGCGAAGAGCCAACCCAACCCACGCAGGTGACCGACCTGCCCGACCCATCCCACGCAGGTGACCGACCTGCCCGACCCAACCCACGCAGGTGACCGAACTGCCCAACCCAACCCAAGCAGGTGACCGACCTGCCCAACCCAACCCAGGAGCCGAGCGAAGCGAAGGCGCAGGGGGTGCGGGTGGCGGAGCCCCCGCTTGCGGCAAGCGAAGCGCAGCCGCACAAAATGACGAAGCCGACCAAGCCTGCGCTCTCCGCAGGCATGGCCGGCCATCGGGTGAGTGACGGGACTTGAACCCGCGACCACCTGGACCACAACCAGGTGGCCCGTGTGCAGAGCGTGATAACGGACACGGTCCGCGCGGGGAGCCCGGTGACATTCTGTCGCTTTGTGCAGCTAGTGCAGGGCCGTGCGGGGGGTGTTGTGAGACGCGTGTGAGACGTCAAGGCTTCTCGGCCGACACCTCCACTGGCTCGGTGATCTCCGGATACTGAACGGTCATCAGCCGCGCCAGCGCATCCAGCGCCTCCTGGTGCCTGGCCAAGGTGTCACGCAGAGCCGCAGTCGACTCCGGCAGCTCACCCGGCACCTGCTCAATGCTTAGGATGCAAGACCGCCAGCCAAAGCCAACTGTCATCCAGGTCAGGCCGAGAGCCATGACCTGATCCACAGTCGGATCGGGGAACCGCCCGACAGCCGACTCGATTGCCCGCGCGTATTCGTCATCACCCTGCTCGGTTGTCGCAGATATCGCCGGCTCGACACCGGTGAACTGACCGGACCGTTCCAGCTCGGCGAGTTGCCCGGCCCGCAGATCTCCGAGCAGCGTTCCCCACCCGGAGATCGTTGCCCATAGCTCCCGCCTCCACGCGAGCGCGAGTTTGTCGTGCGCCTCGCGTTCCTCAGCCAACCGGTCCCGCTCGCGCCGCCGGCGCCACCACTGCACGATGAACAGCCCAGCGAAGATGCCGGTCAGCGCGCTGTACACGATCACTTGAACGTCTACGACCGCGAACTCTACGCACCTCTCAAATCGCGGTCGGAGCGCGTGAGGCGGGAGCGTGCATCGAAACCGGTGGGTCGTCCCGTACGTCACCTTGGCATCTAAGCTCCTGGGACGTCTGTCAACCCCGGGTCGATTCGACGAGATCGGGTCAGAATCTGACACGTTTCGGGCAGGCACGGGACCTGCTGCCCAATGCTCTGTAGCCCAACGATTGACCCGGTCGGGCGCGGGCGCGGGCTCCTTCTGGTTCAAATCCGGCCGTGAGTCGGACCAAGAGAACTGTGGTGACCGGCAGCGACCGCGAGACAGACGTGACAGCGCCGTGAAGCAGACCGCAGATGGACCTAAGGCAGTCTCGGTCCGGTCATGGTCGCGTGGCGTACGCCGAAGAAGCGCGTTGCGGACGTAGCTACGACACTCCAGAGCCGCGCATAAGACCACCGATGCGACCACGGTACCGGGAAGGCGTCGAAGCCCGAGTTGCTAGTGGTGGCAAGGCCAGGTTTGTCAGGTGTCGCGCGCTGCCATTTCGCAGGCGTGGTTGTCCATCCAGGCCTGCTGAGGCCGGGTGCTCGAGGCTACGGATGACGTCGGCACGCGGGCCGGCTCCCCGCTAGGTAGGTCACCCCGCTGCCGACCCGGCACAGCTCGTCGCCGTCGCCTCGTAGCGTACGGTTCGCGGTGGCGGGTGTTGTAGTGATTACTCGGCGACGACTGTGCCCTCCAGGGCGATCCCAGAGGTGGCAGGTTCAAATCCTGCCCCCGCTAC
>NZ_DASZNO010000002.1:0-1722 GCF_035551235.1 Flexivirga sp.
GCCAGGGCGACCGCGATCATCGGCGGGCCCATCGGCACCTGGCCGGCCCGGAACGAGTAGCGCCGCAGGACCACGCCGATGAGCCCGGCCGAGGCCGTCAGGAGGTAGGCCGCGATGAGCCCGCCCAGCACCCAGTTCCACCCGAGCCAGCCCAGCAGCACACCGACGCTCGGCCCGAGCTTCACGTCCCCTGGCCCCGGCTGGCCGGTGAGCAAGTAGGAGAACAACAGGAACAAGCCCCAGACGGCACCGCCGGCGAGGGCGCGGGCGCCGCTCCCGACGTCTTGTCCGGCGACGGCGGCGACGACCGAGCAGGTCACCGTGGCGCCGCACAGCGGGAGGCTGAGCATGTCCGGGATCCGGTGCTCGGCGGCGTCGACCGCGGCGGCCGGGATCCCCAGCAAGACGAAGGCCATCCCGACGGCGATGACAGCGGGAGCCCAAAGGGCCACTGCCGCTCCGGCCATCGCGGCGGCCGCGATCGTCTCGGTGACGTGCCGACGCGACAGTGGCGCATGGGCGGCCCGGCGGGTGAGGCGGGCGACCACCGGAGCGGCAGCCAACGCGAGGACCAACCCCACGAGCAGGCGAAAAGCCACGTCCACAGCGACCTCACCTCCCGATCGGCCCTGCGAGTCGATCATGGCAGGTTCGGCCGGGAACGGGAGTCCGCGCGGGGAAGATCGCCTTATCGGTGGGTCAGCACACCCGTGGGCAGGCCGTCCGGCGTGCCGATGACGTCCTCGTCGAGAACGTGGAGTTCGAAGCGCGCGGGGTCGTAGCCGCCGCCTTCCCACGCCAGGTCGCTGTCGCCGATTCGCCATTCGCGACCGGATGCCCGTTCCTTCAGCAACCACGCCACGACGACCTCCAGGCTCAGCGTTCCCGACCTCGGCGCGACCAAGCTATCAAACCGTAGAACGTGTGTTCGACGGGCGGTCAGGCGGTCGCGAAGCGAACCAGCAGTGCAGTCCAGGCGGCTCGGTCGACCGCGAGCTGCCCGTCGGACGGTGCCTTCGAGTCACGCACACCGACGTCGTCGCCAAGACGGACCTCAACGCAGTCCTGCGTCTCGGAACTCCAGCTCGACTTGAACCAACCGGTCGAGTCCGTCATTTCGTCGCCTCCAACAGCTCGCTCTTGACCTTCGCGATGAGTTCCAGGCTGTCCTCGGCACTCATCGCCTTCGCGCGCGCCGCCTCGGCCTTCTGCCGGTGCACAGCGATGTCTTCCTCGGCGTAGAGTATCAGGCCACCACGATGCATCTCGAGGCTGATGATCGACGGCGCTTGGTCCGAATCGAACAGGATGAAGGATCCAGTCAGAACGGGCGTCCAACCGGCGCCGAAGGGGATGATCCGAACCTGCACGTTGGGCAGGTCGATCATCTCCGTGAGGTACGTGAGCTGCTCGACCCACACCTCAGGACCACCGATGACGTGCCGAATGGCCGCCTCGCCGAGGACGACGTCGAGCTCGGCCGGAGACTTGCGGGTGATGAGGTCACGTCGTCCGATCCGGATCGCCACTCGTTCGTCGATCTCGTCCAACGGCACATCAGCGTCGACCATGATGGCGCGAATGACCGCACTGGTCTGGAGAACGCCGGGGATCAGCAACGGCGCCAGGTGCGTGACGGTCGTCGCCGTGCGTTCCGCAGCCAGCAGCGCGTTCATCTGCTGACGCCGCTCGGCCACCGTCACCGCGTGCCAACGCCCGCTC
>NZ_DASZNO010000003.1:0-53854 GCF_035551235.1 Flexivirga sp.
AGGGCTCCGAGCGCATGCGCTCGGAGCCCTCCTCCTTGTATCGAGCGGGCGACGAGAATCGAACTCGCGTAATCAGTTTGGAAGACTGAGGCTCTACCATTGAGCTACGCCCGCGTGGCTGGCGCGACCACCGATGTGCGGTGGCCCTCGCCGAGGCGTTAGCCTACTGCCCGCCCGCATGTGCGCCAAAACCGGCACGCGCGTGGCGAAGTTGGTTGATCACAGCACGGGGTATGGCGCAGCTTGGTAGCGCGTCCGCTTTGGGAGCGGAAGGCCGCCGGTTCGAATCCGGCTACCCCGACAGCTAGCATGTTCAGTTAGCGCGGTGCATGTTGCCGCAGATGACGGGCTCCGTGCGGCGGAGCCGAACCACCACCATTTTGGAGTCCTTGCAGTGAAGAGTGCCGTCGAGAAGTTGGGTCCGACCCGCGTGAAGCTTTCCGTGGAGGTTCCCTATGAGGAGCTGAAGCCGAGCGTCGACGAGGCCTACAAGGCCATCGGCTCGCAGATCCAGGTGCCCGGATTCCGCAAGGGCAAGGTCCCCGCCCGGATCATCGACCAGCGCATCGGCCGCCCCGCCGTGCTGCAGGAAGCGATCAACGAGGCGCTGCCCAACTTCTACAGCCAGGCGCTGGCAGAGAACGAGCTGCGTCCGATGGGCCAGCCGGAGGTCGAGGTCACCGAGGTGCCCGTCGATGACCAGCAGCCGCTGAAGTTCGACGCCGAGCTGGACACCGCCCCGGAGTTCGACCTGCCCGACTTCTCGCAGATCACCGTCGAGGTCGACCCGCTGACGGTCTCCGACGAGGACGTCGACAAGGAGTTCGACGCGCTGCGTGAGCGCTTCGGCACGCTGGCCGGCGTCGAGCGCCCGGCCGCCGACGGCGACTCGGTGACCATCGACCTGAAGGCGACGATCGGTGACGAGGAGATCGACGACGTCTCCGGCATCAACTACCTGATCGGCTCGGGCAACATGCTCGAGGGCCTGGACGACGCCCTGACCGGGCTGTCGGCCGGCGAGACCAAGACCTTCTCAGCCCCGCTGGCCGGTGGCGACCACGAGGGCGAGGACGCCGAGGTGACCGTGACGGTGCAGGCTGTCAAGGAGCGTCAGCTGCCCGATCTGGATGACGACTTCGCGCAGATGGCGTCCGAGCACGACACTCTCGAGGAGATGCGCGCCGACGTCACCGAGCAGGTCGAGAAGGGCAAGCGTTTCGAGCAGGGTGTGCAGGCGCGCGACAAGGCGCTCGACCACCTGCTGGAGACCCTGGACCTCCCGCTGCCGGACAAGGTCATCGAGGACGAGGTGCACCAGCACCTGGAGAACGAAGACCGCCTCGAGGACGACGAGCACCGCGCGGAGGTCGACGAGTCGACCCGCAAGTCGATCAAGACCCAGCTGATCCTGGACAAGCTCGTCGAGCGCGACGAGGTCCAAGTGTCCCAGGAAGAGCTGATCGAGTACATCGTCATGTCGTCGCAGCAGTACGGCATGGACCCCAACCAGTTCGCGCAGATGCTCGACCAGCAGGGTCAGGTGCCGGCGATCATGGGTGAGGTCGCTCGCCGCAAGGCGCTCGCGTCGGTGCTCGACGAGATCAAGGTCGTCGACACCGACGGCAATGAGGTCGACCTGAGCGCGCTCGACGAGGACGGCGAGGGCGAGGACGTCGAGGGCGAGACCGTCACCGACGAGTCCACCGAGGACGCGACCGACGAGGCGAAGGACACCGAGGGCTCGAAGGACGACGCAACCGTCTGAGCAGCCTTCCGGCATACCGGACAGGTATGACGAAAACGATGAAACCCCTTCCGCGCCAACGGGCGTGGGAGGGGTTTCGCACGCATCGCCCGAGCCACAATTCCGCCGTGGGCGAACATCGTCCGAACCGGGGACTTAGTTCAGGGGTGCGGGCGTTAGGGTCCAGTGAGATGACACATCATCACCAACGAACGATGGAGACGCGGTGAGCAACGCACAGGAGGTGTCCATGGCCACCGAAGGACAGATGGGCCTGGACGATCAGATCTACAACCGGCTGCTCAAGGAACGAATCATCTTCCTCGGCTCCGACGTCCGCGACGACAACGCCAACGCGATCTGCGCGCAGCTGTTGCTTCTCGCGGCCGAGGACCCGGAGAAGGATGTCTGGCTCTACATCAACAGCCCCGGCGGTTCGATCTCCGCGGGTATGGCGATCTTCGACACCATGAACTGGATCCCCAACGACGTTGCGACGGTCGCCATGGGTATGGCGGCCAGCATGGGCCAGTTCCTGCTGTCGGCGGGCACGCCCGGAAAGCGCTACGCGACGCCGCACGCCCGCGTGATGATGCACCAGCCGTCGGGCGGCATCGGCGGCACGGCCTCGGACATCAAGATCCAGGCCGAGCAGCTGGTCTTCATCAAGAAGCAGATGGCCGAGCTGATCGCCGAGCACACCGGCCAGACGGTGGAGCAGATCGAGAAGGACTCCGACCGGGACCGCTGGTTCTCGGCACAGGAAGCCCTCGAGTACGGCTTCGTCGACCACGTCTTCGAGCGGTCCACCGACGCGCCGAGCCGGAGCAACTCATGACCAACAGCTTTGGAGCACACATGAATTCGCCGTTTGCCGGGGTGAGTGCCCCGCAGCCGAGCAGCCGCTACATCCTGCCTCAGTTCGAGGAGCGCACGTCCTACGGCATGAAGCGCTCGGACCCCTACAACAAGCTCTTCGAGGACCGCATCATCTTCCTCGGCGTGCAGGTCGACGACGCATCCGCGGACGACATCATCGCCCAGTTGATCGTGCTCGAGAGCCAGGATCCCGACCGGGACATCCTGATGTACATCAACTCCCCGGGTGGCTCGTTCACGGCGCTGACGGCGATCTACGACACCATGCAGTACATCCAGCCCGACGTGCAGACGTTCGTCATCGGTCAGGCTGCTTCGGCAGCTGCGGTGCTGCTGGGTGCCGGTTCGCCGGGCAAGCGGTTCGCGCTGCCCAACGCGCGCATCCTGATCCACCAGCCCGCCATGGAGGGCGCCGGCGGCACCGCCTCCGACCTGGAGATCACCGCCAACGAGGTGTTCCGGATGCGCGAGTGGCTGGAGCACACCTGGGCCAAGCACACCGGCCGCACGCCGGAGCAGGTCAAGCAGGACATCGAGCGCGACAAGATCCTGACGGCCGAGGAGGCCAAGGAGTACGGCCTCATCGACCAGGTGCTGAGCAGCCGCAAGGCGTCCGCCCAGTAATAGAACCATCCCGAGTGACGGCTTCCTCGGCGACCGACGGTCCGTTCCGGCCGTCACTCGCCGAGGGAGCCGTCACTCGGCTTTTCAGTGGGTTGCTGCTTCCGTCAGCGGGTGGCCGCGGGAGTCGTTGCCAGCAGCGCACGGGTCTCGGCGACGTACCGATCGCTGTAGTCAGGCTCGCTGACCTGTGTCGAGGCGCGCATCGGCCGGCCGTTCTCATCGCAATAGGTCCCGGTGGCCTCCGCCGGATCCGTGAGCACCTGCGTGATGAGGCGGGCGGCACGCTTGGGGGTGCTGTAGTGCGGGATCAGCGGCGCGAACGGCGACACCATCCTGCTGAACGCGCGCATCGGGGCGCTCATCTCCCGCGTGAGGTTGGAGCCGGGCGTGACGCCCGGCTCGACCGCGCGGAACCGCAGCCGCGGGTGTTCGCGGGCCAGGGCGAACACGGTGGCGAGGTTGCCCTGCTTGGAGGTGGCGTAGGCGTCGAAGCCGGCATGGGTGGACCCGCCCGGGAGCCACTCGCCCCGCGCACTGGCCTCGGCCGAGATGTACCGGCTGCCGCGGAATCCGGCCTGCACGGCGATCTTGCGGTCGGGATCCTCCGCAGCCGAGCAGACGAACACGATGTTCGCCCGGTCGGGCAGGCTCGGGATGAGCGCCTCGGTGAACGCGAACGGCCCGAGATGGTTCGTCGCGAAGGCGCCGTCCCAGCCCTGTGCCGTCGTGAAGGCACGCAGCGGCATGATCCCCGCGTTGTTCAGGACGCCACCGATCGGCAGGTCGAGCTCGGTGATCAGGGTGGCCGCCCGGCGGGCGCTGGTGATGTCGGACAGGTCGGCCATGACCGGGACGGCCCGACCGCCCCTGGCGGCGATCTCCTGCTGCACGGCATCCAGCTTGTCGGGGCTGCGTCCGACCAGGACGACGATGCCGCGCTGGGCGAGTTCGAGTGCAGTGCGGTGACCGATCCCGGAGGTGGGCCCGGTGACGATCCAGGCCGTGGTGGACGTGTCGGGGCGGGCAGCGGAAGCGGACATGGGTGGCTCCTTCGTGGTGGGTGGCGGCGGGGGTCTCAGTGCGCGGTGGGTCCGGCGATCACGCGCCATACGGCCTCGAACGCGGTGGCGCTGTGCGAGTCGGCGTTCCCCGGCTCGCGGATCATGGCGTCCATCGTGGCGTCGGCGATCGCGCCGGTCAGGATGAGGACGAACGACAGCGGAACGTCCTGAACGGGTCCGCCTTCGCGGCAGGTCTCCAGGAGCTCGGCCATGTCGCGCTGCGTGTCGCGAACGAGCCGGTGGCTCTCGGCGGTGACCTCGTCGGCGACCTCGAGCTGGGCGAGCGCACGCCGCTTCTCCGGGTTGCTCGTTGCCCAACGCAGCCACCGGGTCCACAAGTGCCGCAAGCGTTTTCGCGCATCTCCGGTCTCGGGAAGTCCCTCCACGGCCGCCTCGCCCATCTCCGTCTTGAGCGCGACATACAGCTCGTTGAAGAGGGTCGTCTTCGTGTCGAAGTAGAGGAACAGCGAGCCGTTGGACACCCCGGCCTGCTTCGCGATGGCCGCCGTCGGCGCAGTCAGTCCCTCCGTTGCGATGACGGAGGCGGCCGCCGTCAGGATCGCCGCGCGTCGTGTTTCGCTTCTGGGTCTCGCCATGCCCTCACCGTAATAAAAGAGTGGCTAGTCAGTCAATAACGAGTGCCGGGGCGGGACGATTACGAGTCGTTGCCGCACACCTTCGGCTGCCGATTCCGCTGTCAGCGGACAGGCGTGACTTGTTGCGCAACACCGGGTTTCAATGGAACCTGCGACGGTCGGCGCGCGGTAGCGTCGGCCGGACGAACTGATCGGGACCCGCGACGCGGGTGACCACGACATACGGGCACGGCACACGACTGGAGGGCACGTGGCACGCATCGGAGAAGGCGGCGACCTGCTGAAGTGCTCTTTCTGCGGTAAGAGCCAGAAGCAGGTCAAGAAGCTCATCGCCGGACCAGGCGTCTACATCTGCGACGAGTGCATCGACCTGTGCAACGAGATCATCGAGGAGGAGCTCGCCGAGACCTCCGAGCTCGGCCTGGAGCAGCTGCCCAAGCCGCGCGAGATCTTCGACTTCCTCGAGCAGTACGTCATCGGCCAGAGCGACGCCAAGCGCGCGTTGTCCGTGGCCGTCTACAACCACTACAAGCGGATCCAGGCCGCCGACCAGCCCGCGGCGACCAAGAAGGACGGGCCGCCGGTCGAGATCTCCAAGTCCAACATCCTGCTCATCGGCCCGACCGGCTGCGGCAAGACCTACCTCGCGCAGACGCTGGCCCGGATGCTCAACGTGCCGTTCGCGATCGCCGATGCCACCGCGCTCACGGAGGCCGGGTATGTCGGCGAGGACGTCGAGAACATCCTGCTCAAACTGATCCAGGCCGCCGACTTCGACGTCAAGAAGGCCGAGACCGGCATCATCTACATCGACGAGATCGACAAGGTGGCGCGCAAGAGCGAGAACCCGTCGATCACTCGTGACGTGTCCGGTGAGGGTGTGCAGCAGGCGCTGCTGAAGATCCTTGAGGGCACCACCGCGAGTGTGCCGCCGCAGGGTGGACGCAAGCACCCGCACCAGGAGTTCATCCAGATCGACACGACCAACGTGCTCTTCATCGTGGGTGGCGCGTTCGCCGGTCTGGAGAAGATCATCGAGGGGCGCACCGGCCGTCAGGGGCTCGGCTTCGGTTCCGACCTGAAGACCGCCAAGGACCCGATGACCGGCTTCTCCGACGTGCTGCCGGAGGACCTGATGAAGTTCGGGCTGATCCCGGAGTTCATCGGCCGCCTGCCGGTCATCACCTCCGTCGAGCCGCTGGACCGCGAGGGCCTGGTCTCGATCCTGACCGAGCCGCGCAACGCCCTGGTCAAGCAGTACGAGAAGATGTTCGACATCGACAACGTCGAGCTCGAGTTCACCAAGGACGCCGTCGAGGCCGTCGCCGAGCAGGCGATGTTACGCGGCACCGGTGCTCGCGGGCTGCGGGCGATCCTCGAAGAGGTGCTGCTGCCGGTGATGTTCGACGTCCCCAGCGACGACGACATCGCCCGCGTGGTGATCACCCGGGAAGTCGTGCTCGACAACGTCAACCCGACGATCGTGCGGCGCGAAGCCCCACCCACCCGCAAGCGCACGCAGCGCAAGGAATCCGCCTGACGGGATCCGACGCAACGTCGGAGACGCCCGGCACCGATCATCGATCGGTGCCGGGCGTCTCCTTGTCCTCGTCGCCGGTGAGGCGGATCATCACCAGGACCGCGACGATGAGCGCGAGGAGGGCGGCCGTGGCGCCATACGGCATGAGCTCGTTGTTCGTCGGCTCGATGAGCAGCGTGAGGGCGGCGACGAGCGTCGTCGCGAGGCCGACCAGGATGGTGCGGGGCACCCAGACAGCGAGTATGGCGCGAGGGATCGGTGCCTGATCCGGTCCACTGGCAACCAGCGCGACCGCCACGTGCGCGACCAGCAGCAGCCACGCCGCCGGGATCACCCACCACGACCCGGCGTCCATCCCGCTGGTGAGCCACTGCAGGACCATCGCGGCAAGCAGCAACAGCCCCGAGAAGCTGTCGCTGTTGCCGAGGACGACCAGGCCGGCGACCAGCGTCGCAGCGAGGCCGTACCACGACATCGTGCCGGCGACGTCGGTGATGACCAGCAGCAGGAACGCTGCGAGCAGCGCGGTCGCCATGGCGTTCACGCGGTCCCGGTGCAGCTGGACGATCCGCTCCATGCGGGGGAGGAGGTTCATCGCCGCACCACCCGTGGTTGCGGTCGGGCGGACAGGCGGGACAGTGCGGGATCGAGGCTGCCCGGGCCACGCCACGCCGTGACCGGCACGCCGAGCCGTTGGATGGCGCGGATCTCACGGTCCCGCTCCAGCAACCGCAGGTGAGTGGCGAGTGCCATGCCGGCGTCGGCGGTCGGCAACTCGCCGGGCAAGCAGTCGATGACCAGGACCGTCATACCGCGCTGCGCCAGCTTCGCGGCCAGCGTGAGCGGCATCGGGCTGAGCAGGGGACTGACCAGCAGCAGCACACCGCCGGGACGAATACGGGTGCGGACGGATGCCGTGCGGAAACCGGTGCCGACGCCGCGCTCGATGCCGGCAAGGCAGTCGACGACCCGGCGGCTGTGCAGCGTGCCCATGCCCATGGGCACGCGCACGGGTTGCATCCCGCCGACCACTTCGAGGCCGACCCGGTCGCCACGGCCGAGGAAGTGCGTCGCCACGCCCGCGGATGCCCGCACGCCGAGGTCCAGCGAGCTGGCGTGCTCGGGCTCGGCATCGGAGGCGGTGAAGTCGGCGGAGGCATCGAGCACCACGAGGACCTCGGTGTCCTGCTCGGCGAACGAGGTCCGCACGTGCAGTGTGCCGGTGCGGGCCGAGACCGGCCAGTGGATCCGGCGCAGCCGATCGCCGGTCTGGAACTGACGGATGTCGGCGAACTCGGTGCCCTCGGCCTTGGTGTTGCTGCGGTTGACACCGATCAGGCCCTGGGGGTGCGGCAGCGCGCGCTCGCTGTCGAAGGCCGCCGTGTCCGGTCGGGTGGTGACCCGGACCGCGGGCACCCGCACCGTGCCGTAGCGGTAGCCGCCCCACGGGCCGAACACCGCGATGCGCGTGCCGAGGATCTCCCGGGTGCCCCATCGCTGCGGGCGCCACCGCAGCGTGGTGGTGACGTGTCCGTCGTCGAGGGTGCCGGCGACCGCTCCGGACTCCGGGGTCATCGTGAGCATGCGTCGGTCACCGACATACGCGGCGAACTGCTCGGCGTCGGTGCAGTCGATGCGCAGCGTCCAGGCCTCCGTGCTGCCTTCCAGCGGTGAGGTCGCCGACACCGTGCCACTGATCGTCGGTATGGCGCGAGGGCGCGTCGCCAGGCTCCATACCGTCACGATCAGCAGGGGTGTGCCGAGCACGACCAGGTCCGACCGGCCGAAGACGACGGCGGCGCCGAGCAGGACCGCGGCCAGCGTGGCAGCACGCAGGAACACCGGGGTGATGTGCCACCCGGGATCGGTCTGCGGGCGAACCGTGCGCGATGCCATCGCAGCGATCAGTCCTTCGCCGTCGCCGGCGCCGGCACGGTGCCGAGGAGACCGCGCACGACGGAGGAGGCGGTCACCCCGCTCATCCAGAGCTCCGGTTTGATCGTGACGCGGTGCGAAAGCACCGCCAGCGCAACGGTTTTGATGTCCTCGGGGGTGACGAAGTCGCGGCCTCGGACCACCGCGAGAGCACGGCCGACCAGGAGCAGCGCGAGCGAGCCACGGGGAGAGGCACCGATGAGCACCTGAGCGTGGTCGCGGGTCGCGGCTGCCAGGCGCACGCAATAGTCCACGACCGAGTCCTCCACCTGGAGTCGCTCGATCGCAGCCTGCATCCCGAGCAACCCGGCCGCATCGGTGACCGGGTTGAGGGAGATGTCCTCCTGCTGGCGTTGCATGCGTCGCTGCAGCACGTCGATCTCCTCCTCCTCGGTGGGGTAGCCGAAGCTGACCCGGGCGAGGAAGCGATCCAGTTGTGCCTCGGGGAGCGGGTAGGTGCCTTCGTACTCAACCGGATTCGCGGTCGCGATGACGTGGAAGGGATGGGGCAGGTGGAAGGTCTGTCCTTCGACGGTGATCTGGCGCTCCTGCATCGCCTCCAGCAGCGCTGCCTGCGTCTTGGGCGGTGTCCGGTTGATCTCGTCGGCCAGCAGCAGGCCGGTGAAGAGCGGTCCCTTGCGGAAGTCGAAGGTCGCATTCCGTTGGTCGAAGATGAAGGATCCGGTCAGGTCGGCCGGTAGCAGGTCCGGGGTGAACTGCGCCCGTGCGAAGTCCAGCCCGAGGGTCTGCGCCAGCGACCGGGCCGCGAGCGTCTTGCCCAGACCGGGGTTGTCCTCCAGCAGCACGTGACCGCCGGCGAGGACGGTCGCCAGCAGGAGCTCGAGCGCGCGGCGCTTGCCGACGACGGCCAGCTCGATGCTGTCCAGGATCTGCTCTGCACGCTGGGTGGTCTCGGCGATCGTCGGTATGGCGGTGGATTGCTCGGTCACAGTGCCTCGATGCGGTTGATGATGTCGGTCACGGTCTGTCGGCTGGCCGGCGGAGCCGGTTGGGCGGAGAGGAAATCGGCCAGCACGGGATCGGTGCCGGCGAGCAGCTCGGCGTCGCCCGGGACATGCGCCGCGCCGCTCTCCGCGGCGCGCATCCGCAGACGGTCCAGCGAGACATCACGCAGGATGCCTTGAAGTCCTGCGGCGCTGGCGTTGGGCGCGCCGTTGTCCTTGCTGACGGCGGCGTCGTCGATCAGCCGCCGCAAGTAGCTGATGCGGGAATCCGGGCTGGTGCGCATCCGTCGCCCGATCGGGTCGCCCTCCCACTCGGTGGGATCCCACTGGTCCCGGCGGTCACCCGCCCACCAGCAGATCGCGAAGAAGGCGCCGACCGCGGCCAACAGGCCGAGTGGGTCGGGACGAAACTGCAGCCACGAGGTGACGACCCACAGCCCGAGCCACCAGGCCACGACGATCGCGACCCGCCGCATCCATTGGCGTTGCCGCCCCTCCACGGGGTCGTCGTGCGGTGACGTCATACCCGCTCCTGGGCGGTGGGCAGCGAGCGCTGCAGGGTGTGCAACGCCGTGAGTGCGGCCGCACGGTCGGTCTCCGACACCGGGTGCTGGGAGTAGCGAGCCTCCCGGTAGAGCGCGCCGAGCTTCCGGAGGGAAGGACGATCGATGTCCAGTGCGTCCAGCACCCGGATGGTCAACTCGGCCGAGGTCTCACTGGGGCGTCGGCGGACACCGGCCGCGGCGACCGACTGCTCGAGATCGACCCAGCAGGCGATGATCGCGTTCGACGGCGTGCCCTCGTGCAGCCGCTGCCGCTGCCGGTGCGTCGCTTCCGTGACGGCATCGAGCACCGCGTCGTCGACATCGGGTAACGGACCCGCGTGCTGGACGTGACGCCGGTGCTGCCACCGGCGGATCAGGGAGACGACGATGGCGGCCAGCACCCACAGCACGCCGAGTAGGAGTATGCCCAGGATGATGTCGGTCAGAACTGTGCCGAGGGCACTCGCGCTGTGCTCACTGGACGGTCGAGTCGGGTAGCTCCCGGTGCCGCCCGGAGGGGTTGGCGGGGTGTAGGTGCCGTACCTGATGTGAATGTTGGGGTTGCGATCCGGAGCGTGCAGGATCGGTGTGTTCCGCGCCGTGGTGATGACGATCAGCACCATGAGGGACAGGGCCGTGCCTGCTGCGACGAGCAGCAGGCGACGGTCCCGCCCCTTCGGCGGTTGGTCCTCCCCAGAACTCACCGCTCCAACGTAGGACTCGATCGTCCGAGGCGCGCTCGAACGCAACCCTTTCGTTACGAGTAGTCCGCGGCCGGGCGTGATTTCCGCGCGGCCTGAGGCGGTTCAGTGTGCCCGGGCGGGACTCACTTCTTGCGCGGTGGCGGCGGGACCAGTTGCGCGTCGCGGATCTCGAGGGAGTCGCCGTCGGCATACTCCAGGGACCCGGTGAGCTTGCCCGCTGCCCGCAGGTCGCCCTCGGACGCACGCACCAACTCCTGGGTGTCCGCCGGTGCCGCGAGGGTCAACGCGGTCACCTCGGCGCGCATGCCGAGCTTGGCGTCGGACTTCGCCTTGCGTATGCCGGCCAGTGCCTCGCCGACCGCCCGCAGCGCCGCCGGATCGCCGGTCGCCGGCCCGCACTCGTCCGTCACCGGCCACGACGCGTGGTGCACCGAGTCCTCGTGCCACCAGGACCAGACCTCTTCGGTCGAGTAGGGCAGGAACGGTGCGAACAAACGCAATTGGACGTCGAGCGCGATCCGCAACGTCGCGCGGGCGCTCGCTGCGGCGGCGTCGCCCTGACCGCCATACGCACGGTCCTTGATCAGCTCGATGTAGTCGTCGCAGAAGGTCCAGAAGAACGCCTCGGTCAGCTCCAGGCTGCGCGTGTAGTCCCACGACTCGAAGTACTTGGTCGCCTGCTCCACCAGGGTGTGCAGCCCGGCGAGCAACGCCAGGTCGAGCGGATCGGTGACCGCAGCGGCGAGGTCGCCCTCCACTTCACCCATGCCGAGCGCGAACTTGCTGGCGTTGAGCAGCTTCATCGCCAGCCGACGGCCGACCTTCATCTGGCTCTCGTCGTATGCCGCGTCCATGCCGAGGCGTCCCGAGGCGGCCCAGTAGCGCACCGCGTCGGCGCTGTGCTGGGTCAGCACGTCCTCCGGGGTGACGGCATTGCCCTTGGACTTGGACATCTTCTTGCGGTCCGGGTCGAGGATCCAGCCGTTGATCGCGGCGTCGGTCCACGGCACGGTGTCGTGCTCGAAGTGGCTGCGCACCACGGTCGCGAAGAGCCAGGTGCGGATGATGTCGTGGCCCTGCGGGCGCATGTCCATCGGGAAGATCTTGGCGAAGAGCTCGGCGTCGTTGCGTCCACCGGCATTGCCGGCCACCGGCCAACCCGTGGCGATCTGCGGGGAGAGCGATGACGTCGCCCAGGTGTCCATGATGTCCGGGTCGCCGACGAATCCGCCTGGCACGCCTCGCTGTTCGGCGGTGTAGCCCGGAGGCACATCGGTCGCGGGGTCCATCGGCAGCGTCTCGGGCGCGGCCGGGATCGGGTGCTCGTGGTCGGGCTCACCGTCGGCGTCGAGGGGATACCAGACGGGGAACGGCACCCCGAAGAAGCGCTGGCGGCTGATCAGCCAGTCGCCGTTGAGGCCGTCGACCCAGTTGGCATAGCGGCTACGCATGAACGACGGGTGGAAGTCGATCTGCTCGCCGCGCGCGACGAGTGCCTTGCGCAGGTCGGCGTCGCGGCCGCCGTTGGTGAGGTACCACTGGCGGCTGGTCACGATCTCCAGCGGCTTGTCGCCCTTCTCGAAGAAGTTCGCCTTGCGCTGGGTCGGCTTCGGCTCGCCGTCCAGGTCGCCGGACTCGCGCAGCGCATCGACGATCGCGACCCGGGCCGAGTGCACGGTCTTGGTGGCCAGGCCCTCGGCATACAACTGCTCACCGGGGCCGCCGGCGATCCATGCCGGCGTCTCGCCCTGCAGCCGGCCGTTGCGGGTGATGATCGAGCGGGTCGGCAGCTGCAGCTCGCGCCACCAGGTCACGTCGGTGAGGTCACCGAAGGTGCAGCACATCGCGATGCCGGCGCCCTTGTCGGGCTCGGCCAGGTGATGGGCCACCACGGGGATCTCGACGCCGAAAAGCGGTGAGGTCACAGTGGATCCGAAGAGCGCCTGGTAGCGCTCGTCGTCGGGGTGGGCGATCAGCGCGACACAGGCCGGGATCAGCTCCGGTCGCGTGGTCTCGATGTGGACCTTCTCGTCGCCGTGGTGGAACGCCACCCGGTGGAAGGCGCCGGGGTAGTCGCGGGCCTCGAGCTCGGCCTGGGCGACGGCTGACTGGAAGGTCACGTCCCACAGGCCCGGGGCCTCGGCCTGGTAGGCCTGGCCGCGCTCCAGGTTGTGCAGGAACGCTTCCTGCGCCACGGCACGCGAGCGGTCGTCGATCGTGCGGTAGGTCTGACCCCAGTCGACCGACACACCGAGCCGGCGGAAGAGCGACTCGAAGGCCTTCTCGTCCTCGGTCGTCAGCTCATCGCACAGCGGGATGAAGTTGGCGCGGCTGATCGGCACCTGGTCGGCCGCCTTGACCGACTTGCCCTCGGCACCGCGCAGCGGGGGCGTGAAGTCGGGGTCGTATGCCGCGGAGTGGTCGCCGCGCACGCCGTAGTAGTTCTGCACGCGCCGCTCGGTGGGCAGGCCGTTGTCGTCCCAGCCCAGCGGGTAGAACACTTCCTTGCCGCGCATGCGCTGGTAACGCGCCACCACGTCGGTGTGGGTGTAACCGAACACGTGGCCCACGTGCAGGCTGCCGCTCGCGGTCGGCGGCGGCGTGTCGATCGAGAACACCTGGTCGCGGGGGAGTGACAGTGCGCGCTCGCGGTCGAACTTGTAGGTGTCCTGCTCCCGCCATACAGCAGCCCACTTGTCCTCCAAGCCGTCCACGGTCGGCTTGTCGGGGATCCGAGGGGTCTTCTGATCGGCGGCGTCAGTCATGCCGCACATGATCCCATCCGCGCGCGCGGAGTGACCAATCGGTTTCACCTTCCTCGTCGCAGCCATTCTGCCGAGTGACGGCTTCTTCGCCGAGTGACGGCGCGATCAGACCGTCACTCGGCGAGAAAGCCGTCATTCGCGAGGTCGTAGCAGGGAGTACATGAGCAGGTCGACCCGTCCGCGCTGTCGTCAGCGGCCGGGCTACTCGTCCGCCGGGACGAGCGTCTCGGACAAACCCTCCTGCAGGCAACGGCGCAGCAACGGCAGGTCCTTGACCGCCCGCCCGTCGACGTTGACCGCGATGCACGCGGTGTCGACGCAGCTGAGCAGGGACGCCGAGATCGCCACGCCGGGCAGGGGGCCGAAGGCGAAGATGCCGGTCACCTGAGCACCCGCCATGTATGACGTCCGGGTGGGCCCGGAATTGACGGCCACCGACGCGTCGGCGACTGCCCCGGACCGCTGCAGCGCGACGAGCACCTGCGACGGCAGGACATCGGTCACCGGCGCAGCGGCACGCAACGCGTCCAACGCCTCTTCGGTGTGCAGGGACAACACCTCGCCACGTACGGCGGCGATCCGGTCGGCTGGGTCGGCGATGCCGATCGGCGCCGCGATCAACGCCCCGGCGAAGCGATTGCCGCTGCTCGGGTCCTCTGCGCGGTTGAGCGAGACACGGACGCTCATCGACAGGTCCTCGAGTTCGACGCCGTGCTCCTGGTGGTAGCGCCGTAGCCCGCCCAGAACTGCCGCGATGAACACGTCCTGCAGCGAGCCACCGACGGCGCGGGCCGACGTGGTCAGACCCGCGAGCGGCGTTGTCAGCGTGAGGAATTGCCAGTCCGTGCCCTCTCGGTCGGCGAGCAGCGGTGAGGGCAGCGCCGGCGCTGCGGCAGTCAGGCGACGGACCGATGCGGCATACCGCATGCCCTCGGACACGGCGCCCAACGGATCACGGATGGCGGCCAGCCCACGGCCGGCGACGGTGAGGGCGCGGCGCGGGGCAGCGACCAGGCCGCCGATGCTGCCGAGTGCACTCAGGCTGACCGGGTCGCTCGGCGTCGGTTGCGGCCGATCGGTCGAGGCGGTCGGCTTGTCCGGGGTGTGCTCCCGGGTGCGTGACAGCAGCATCGACAGCAGCTGCACGGTGCCGGGAGTGTCGGCGAAGGTGTGATGGACCCGCAGCACGCACGCCGCGCTCCCGTCGGCCAGCCCGGTGAACAGCGTGGCGTCCCACAGTGGTCGGTGGCGGTCGATCGGCGCCAGCGCGATCGACTCGGCTGCCTGTATGACGTCCTCGGTCCGACCGTCGCCGCCGAGGTCGCGGCGATGCACGTGCCGGTCGATGTCGAAGTCGTCGTCATCGACCCAGGCCGGGCGGGTCGTCGGCACGACCGGCTCCATGACCCGTTGGCGCAACCGGCGGACCAGCGCCGTGCCCCATTCGTAGGCGGCGTGGAAACGCTCCCAGTCCGGCTCCTCGTCGAGCAGGATCACCACGCAGTTGGTCGCCGACATGGCGGGGTGCCGCTCGGATCGCCACAGGATGGTCTCCACCGGATCCAACGTCGGGCGGTGTGACCAGGCGGCCGCCGCAGCCCAGCGCTCGCGGTCGGTCCGGTCGTCGATGTGACCGCTCGCCATCAGTCCTCCTGCCCCGGCCAGTTCGCAAGGGTCTGCTCGAATGTCTTGTGCAGCTTGGTGATTCGCCGATCCATCGTCTTCAGCGTCCAGTCGGTCTCGGGTGGCAGCACCGCGACGTCGATGCGTCCCGGTTTGAGTACGAACGAATGTTTGCCGAGCAGTTCACCGGTGTTGCGCAGCACGATCGGCACGATCGGCACGCCCGCCCGGACCGCCATGTGGAAGGCGCCCTTCTTGAAGCGGCCGAGTGCGCCCGTGGCCGACCGGGTCCCCTCCGGGAAGATCATCAGCGAGGTACCGGAGCGGATGCGCTCGATGACCGGCTCCAGCGCCGCGCGAGCCTCCGCCGAGTTGGACCGGTCGATGTAGACCGGGTCAAGCAGGAGGCTGCCGGCGAGCGCGCGCGGGTCGAGCCGGGCCTCCTTCTTGGCGACCACGGTGAAATCCCGCTTGAGCAGCGCACCCAGGACGACCGGGTCCAGCGAGCTCTGGTGGTTGGCGACGAAGACCGCCGGGCGGTGCGACCACAGCCGCTCCTCGTCGAGCACGTTGAGCGAGACACCGGCCAGGGCCAGCGGTAGTCCGTTGATCAGCCCGGTGGTCGTACTGAGCCCGCGCTGGCGGTCTCGGCTGAGCAGGCTGATCGCCATACCCGTCGACGCCGCGGCGTTCAGCCCGCCGAGGGCGGCCGCCGTCCGGGCGATCGACGTGAGGGATCCCTTGGCCGGGTCGCGCAGGTTCAGGATCGGCCAGCCGAGGCGCTCCGCGGCCGCCTGCAGCCCACGGTGTGGGTTGAGCGCGACCGGTGAGCCGACCGACGACAGGAACGCGACGTCCTCATATCCGTTGCCGTAGGCGTAGGACTGCGGCAGCTTGAGTGCGTGCTGCTTGGCGAAGGCGCGCACCGCCGCGGCCTTGTGACGGCCCCACAACATCGGCCCCTCGGTCTCCCCGGTGAAGACACCGTCCTCGACGGCGAGCCGGGTGCAGACGAGGTGCTCGATGCCGAGTTCCCTTGCAATCGGGGCGATTTGGTATGGCGTCGCAGCCGAGGCGACCGCCACCGTGTGGCCCGCTGCCAAGTGCGCTCGAACGAGCGCGCGGGACTCGGCTCGGATCGTTCCGGCGATCTTGCGCAGGAACAGGCGTTCACCGGCGGCGACGTAGGCCTCCTCGGACTGACCACGCAGCGACGCGAAGAACCGCTGCGAGATCTTCGTCGGGTCCCCACCGAGGACTTCGCCGTCGACGACGTCGACGATGCTGCGCAGTAGATCGATCGGCGTGATCTCGCGCTTGCGCACCTGTTCACCGAAGAACGTGGTGCCGGTGTAACCGGCGACCAGCGTGCCGTCCAGGTCGAAGAATGCTCCGACCTGCGGACCGTGTGGGCCGGAGGCGATCCGCTCGATCGCGTCCTGGACCGGCTGGGACAGGTCGCTCATGGTTGTAGCTCGCTCCGCTCGAGATGGTTGGGCAGATTGACGCCGCCGTCCTGCCCGGCCAACTGGCTGATCAGTGCGACCCGGCGCACCGAGTCGGCGATCTCGGCGGCGAACGCCTGCCGCCGGGCGGCCACGTCGTCACCGGCCTCCAGCAGGCCACGGTGACGCGCGAGGGCGAGCGCGGTCTTGTAGAGCTCGAGCGACACCGACTCCGCCGAGGCGATCCGTCGCTGCAGTGCCCATTGTTTGCCCACCGCCAGCGTCTCCTGCAGCAGGTCGTTCTCGTCAACGGCTGCATCACCCTGCTCGGCGAGCCGGTCGGCCAGCACCAGGTAGGCGTCGAGGAACGGCCGCAACACCAGATGCGCGACATGCGGCCTGGCAGAAGCCAGCATGCGTGCGGCGGCGTCCGGGTCGATGGCGTCGATCTCCTCACCGGCCGTGATGCGCAGCTCCCCGCGCAGGTCCTGCTCGAACTGGTCCCGGCCGGGGAAGAAGAACTCGAACTTCAACAGGTCGCGCAGCCGCTTGGCCTCCTCCCAGCCGACCCGCAGCAGGCCGCCCTCGGGAAGCTCGGTGTCCGGGTCGAGTTCGGAGACGGTGAGCATCGCCAGTTCCAGAATGGCGCGGTCCACCAGGATGTGGATGACGGTGTTGCGATAGAACGCGGCGACCAGGTGCTGGTCGGGGCTGATCCGCCATACCGGCTCGGTGCCCCGGTCGTAGGCGGTGAGCACCCCGCCCATGGCGAGGTCCTGCAACGCCCTGCGCACCGTCGACCGGTCCTGCAAGTTCGCGGCACCGGCCACCGGCCAGCGCCGGGCCTCGATGTATGACGCGAGCGGTTGCACCGTCTCCAGCACCTCGTCGAGGTTGAGCGCCCGGTCCTCCCCGAGCAGCGCCAGGCAGACGATCGCGGTCACGGTGACCGGTGTGGCCCGGTTGAGCCGGTGACTGATGTCGAGGGCGATCCGCTCGACCGCCTGGGGAGTCGTCAGGCCGTCCGCATGCAACGCCTCGAGTCGTTCACGCAACGGGAACGGCTCACCGACGGTCAGGTAGGCGCGGCCCATCCGGGCGCGTTGCAGGGCGGCGAACCGCACCACGAAGCCGAGACTCTCCGGCTTCTTGCGACCGCCGGTCGCCTCGGCCGTCATACCGGCCACCTCGTGCAATTGGTCGTAGACGATCGACACCGGCACGACCTGCGCGTCGATCCCGTCGGCTCCCTCGACCGCATTGACGATGTATTTCAGGATGCCGTGCACGGGCGGTCGCAGCTTGCCGGTGCGGGTCCGCCCGCCCTCGATGGACCACGCGAGGTTGCGCTTGTTCTTGACCAGCTGTCGGACGTAGGCCTTCAGCGTCATCCGGTAGATCGGCAGATCGCCGGTGGACCGGCGGATGAAGACCATGCCGCTGCGGGCGACGACCTGACCCAGGATCGGCAGGTCGAGGTTCGCGCCGCCGAAGGTGAAGGTCGGACTGAATCGCCGGGCACGCAGCACGTTCGGCACGGCGACCCCGTCGAGATAGGAGCGGTGGCTGAAGGCGAGCGCGAGACTGTTGGTGCGGTCCAGCTTCTTCAGCTTCGCCATCTGGTCCTCGTCGACCAGGACGTCATACGCCCGGAGGAACCAGTCGCCGACGCGGCTCCAGTTCTTCGTCGTGAACGCCCCGTGGCTCGCGGCCATCTCCTGCAGATAGTCCGCCGCCTCGGCGCGGACGTCCGCCACCGGCCGACCCTCCTGCGCCGCGGCCGCGCTCAGCCGGTCGGCGAACGACTGGTCATGGATCAGCTCGTCCGCCTCCTGAGGAGGGGCGGGCATGGGCAGTCCGCGACCGAGGAGGTCGCGTGTACGCCAACCGAGGCTCATCTCAGTGGTCTCCTTTGCGGGTCGACCGAACCTTCGCACACTTCCACGCGTGTGTGCGTGCGTGCGACCTGCGAGATGTTACCGAGAAGTACTGCAACGGTCAGTGGTCGTCTCGCCGTACATGTCGGGTCGGAGCACGGAGTACATCAGCAGGATTTCGGCTGCTTAGGGTGCAGGCATGGCAACCGACGATGCGAGGGCCGTGTTGGAAGCACACGTGGCTGCGTTCAACGACCGCGACGTGCGGGGGCTGTTGGACGGCTTCACCGAGGACGCCGAGTGGGTGACCGGGCATTACCGGTGTGCGGGGCGTACAGAGCTGGAAGAGCTGTTCACCGGTGCGTTCGCGGCGATAGCTCCGCGGCTGGGGATAGTGCGTGTCGTCGGTGGCCACGGCGTGGTGGCTGCCGAACTCGTCGAGGACATGACGATCGACGGCCGGCCCGTGCGGGCGCCGATCGCCGGCTTTTACACGGTGCGTGACGGCCTGATCGTGGGCGCCAAGATCTACCGCGAGGGCAGCGCCGACATACCCGATGGGGGTGGGGCGTGAGCGACGGCACGTCGGGGCAATACCGCATGTTGGCGCCAACGGGCGCTAACGTCGGGTTACGAATCAGGAACACCGGATCACTGGGGAGTGAGTAATGCCCGACACCACTACGGTGCAGCCGTTCATCGACACCTTCCCGCCGGACGCCGGCACACGTGTCCCGGACGAGGAGTTCATCACCTATGGCGAGGGGCAGCTTCCACCGGCGTTGATCCAGTTGTGGCGCACCCACGGTCTTGGTTGGTATGGCGGGGGACGTGTCGCGCTCGTCGACCCGGGCACCTGGATGCCGGTGTTGCAGACGTGGTTCGGGTCCGGCGTGACCAGCGTGCCGTTCGCGGTGACCAGCTTCGGGCACATCTACCACTTCGACCGCGTCGGTGGCCGGGACCGCATCCAGTGCCTCGACCCGCACTTCCAGCACAACGCGATCGTCTCGGAGGACGGCACGGCGTTCTTCACCGAGCACCTGACCGGCTCGACGTCGCACCTGGCCGACCTGCGTGACCTGCACAAGGCTGCCCGTGACGCACAGGGCGACCTCGCCACGGACGAGGTCTACTACTTCGAGCCGATCCTCGCGCTCGGTGGCCAGGTCAACCTGGACAACCTGCAGAAGGGCAACGGACCCGAGCACGTGAGCGACATACACCGGCAGATCGCGGCGCGCCAGCCGCGCTGACGCACCGGACGATCAGTTCCGGCAGGCGTCGGGCGAGGAGAACGTCACTGAACGACAGGCGGACGGCCGCGGAGACGACGACCAAGGAGGCGCTGGGACGCAAGCGAACTTGTTCGCTGCGTCCCAGCGCCTCCTTGCGAGGAGTCGGAGCATCAGGCGACGTGATGGACCTCCTGCAGGCCGTAGACCGGGGTCGGGATGCCCTCGTAGCGCGCCTTGAGCTGCAGCGCCAGGTAGAGCGAGTAGTGCCGTGACTGGTGCAGGTTGCCGCCGTGGAACCACAGCGCCTCCTGCTGGGTCGGCTTCCACATGTTGCGCTGCTCGCCCTCCCAGGGTCCCGGGTCCTTGGTGGTGTCGGAGCCGAGGCCCCAGACCTTGCCGACCTTGTCGGCGGTCTCCTGGTCGATGATGTCGGCGACCCAGCCGTTCATCGAGCCGTAACCGGTGGCGTAGACGACGAGGTCGGCCGGGAGCTCGGTGCCGTCCTCCAGGATCACGGAGTTCTTCGTCAGGTGGTCGACGTTGCCGTGGGCGAGCTTGACCTTGCCGTCACACACCAGCTCGGCAGCGCCCACGTCGATGTAGTAGCCGGACCCGCGTCGCAGGTACTTCATGAACAGCCCGGACCCGTCGTCGCCCCAATCGTGTTGGAAACCAACCTTTTCCAGCCGGTCGTAGAAATCCTTGTCGCGCTCGGCCATCTGCTCGTAGAGCGGGATCTGAAACTCGTGCATGATCCGGTAGGGGAGCGAGGCGAAGATCATGTCCGCCTTGTCGGTCGTCACACCGTTCGCGACCGCACGCTCGGAGTAGAGGTCGCCGAGGCCGATGTCCATCAGTGACGCGGACTTCACGATGTGGGTCGACGAGCGCTGCACCATCGTCACATCGGCGTCGTGTTCCCAGAGCGCTCCGCAGATGTCGTGCGCGGAGTTGTTGGAGCCGATGACCACGACCTTCTTGCCGGTGTAGGCCTCCGGACCGGGGTGCTGGCTGGAGTGCTGCTGCTCGCCCTCGAACACGTCCATGCCGGGGAAGATCGGCAGGTTGGGCTTGCCCGACATACCCGTCGCGAAAACGAGTTGCTTCGGCTCCAGGACGACCTCTTCGCCGTCCCTGTCGACCACGACGCGCCAGGTCTTGCTGTCCTCGTCGTATGTCGCGGACGTGACCGACGAGCGCGACCAGTAGGGCACGTCCATGACACGCGTGTACATCTCCAGCCAGTCGCCGATCTTGTCCTTCGGGGCGAAAACCGGCCAGTTGGAAGGGAACTGGAGGTAGGGCAGGTGGTCGTACCAGACCGGGTCGTGCAGGCACAGGCTCTTGTAACGACCGCGCCACTGGTCCCCGGGCCGGTCGTGCTTGTCGATGACGACATGCGGCACCTTGAGCTGTCGCAGGCGGGCACCGAGGGCGATGCCACCCTGGCCGCCGCCGATGACCACGACATACGGCTGCGCGGTGCGGCCGAGGGACGACTCCTCGTCCTGTTTCTTCTCCAGCCAGGACTTCCGGCCACGGGCCAGTTCGTGCTCGACACCCTGCGGGCGGCGGGTGCCCTGGTCCTCCTCGTGGCCCTTCAGTTCGCGCAGGCTGGTGAGCAGCGTCCAGCCACGGGTCTCGCCGTCCTCCTCCTTCAGCCGCAGATGGCCCTTGGCGCGCCCGACTGCCGTCTCGAAGGTGATCCAGCACTCGATGACGCCGCCGGCCTCGGCCGGCTCCTCGCTGAGCGTCCAGTCGGTGGGGTCCGCCGCATCGAGCGTGTGCTGCAGCAGATCGCGTATGCCGTCGTGGCCCTCCACGGTCCGCAGGTTCCAGGTGAACGACACCAGATCACGCCAGAAGCTGCTCGTCGCGAACAGGCCTGCGGCCGTGTCCACGTCACGCGCACGCAACGCGGCATCGAAGTCGGTCAGCCAGGCCTCGGCGCGCTGCCGGGGAGAGGCGGTGGTGGTCGGGTCCGCAGCCACGGTCTGCGGGTCCAGTATGTCGGTCATCGCGCGTCCTTTCGTTGAGCGACTGTGACTCACAGCACACTCCGCGGCTAGGCTGATCGGAAGCGTTGCAACACGTTGCAATCTCTCCGAGCGACGCTGAAGGAGTTGCCCCTGGTGGCCGATTACAACGCGATCACCCCCGGGACCGATCTTGCTCGGTACGCGCGTGAGCTGATGCGCATGCACGAGACCCTGATCGGCGGTGGCCGGCCGGCCATGCAACCGCGCCCACTGGTGTCCCGGTCCTGGCAGCGCGTGCTCGGGTTCGGGCTCGTCCCGGATCGCTCCGGCGCCCGCGATCCCTTGCCGCTGGCGCGCGTCGAGCAACTGCGCGCGCAGTCGCCGTTGCGGCTGGTGATCGACGACCTGGCCAGGGTGATCTCCAGCGTCGCCGACGCGTCGCACTTCCTGATGGTGGTCACCAACGGCGACGGCGTCATCCTGTGGCGCAGAGGCGACTCACGGGTGCGGCGGCGGGCCGATGCGTTGGGCTTCAGCGAGGGTGCCCGGTGGACCGAGGGGGACGTCGGGACGAACGCGATCGGCACCGCGCTACAGGAGGCGAGCCCGGTCCAGCTCTTCTCCGGCGAGCACTTCGAGCAGGCCCAACACCCTTGGTATTGCACGGCTTTCCCGATCCACGACCCGCGCACGGGCGAGTTGCTGGGGATCGTCGACATCAGCGGCCCGGCGCTCACTCTGCATCCGGCGATCAGCGCGCTGGTGGAGACCGGGGTGCTGCTCGCCGAGTCTCTGCTGCGCCGGCATCACGAGGCGGCGTTGGAGCGCCTGCGGATCGCGGCCGAGCCGCTGGTGGCGGCTGCCGGCGGGCCGGCGCTGGTGGTGGATGACGCCGGGTGGGTCGCGCACAGCGCCGGTGTCAGCACCCGCGATCGGATCGCAGCGCCGCGGGAGGACAAGCCCCTCGCCGTCCCGGGGCTCGGCCTCTGCCTGCCCGAACGACTCGATGTCGGCTGGCTGGTCCGGCCCGCCGCCACCGAGCGCCGCATCACCGCGCACCTCGAGCTCGGCAGCAAGCCGGTCGTGGAGATCCGGGCGGATGCCGATCCCTGGCGGGTCGCCCTGTCACGCCGGCACGCGCAGATCCTGCAGCGGCTCGCGACGGCGGGGCGGGAGGGCCTGACGCCATACGACCTGAGTGTGGAGCTGTTCGGCGACGGCGAGCACCTCGTCGCGGCGCGCGCGGAGGTGTCGCGGCTGCGCCGCACCCTCGGCGCCATCGTCGATGGCAGCCCTTACCGGATCGCCGACGGTGTGCAACTCACCGTCGGTATGTAGTCAGGAACGCGCGTCCGTCGCGACGTTCACCTGGGGTATGACGTGATCGGCGTATGACGCGAGCGTGTGCTCCTTGTCGTCGTGCTGCAGGTAGACGGAGAACTGATCGACGCCGAGGTCGCGCAGTTCCTCGATGCGCTTGATGTGCTCCTCCGGCGGCCCGATGATGCAGAACCGGTCGACGATCTCGTCCGGCACGAACTCGGTGTGCGTGTTGCCGGCCCGGCCGTGCTGGTTGTAGTCGTAGCCCTTCCGGCCGGCGATGTAATCGGTCAATGCCGCTGGCACACCGGAGGATTCGCCA
The DNA here is from genome assembly GCF_035551235.1 of Flexivirga sp. Taxonomy (GTDB): domain Bacteria; phylum Actinomycetota; class Actinomycetes; order Actinomycetales; family Dermatophilaceae; genus Flexivirga. The sequence continues at coordinate 23,166 of NZ_DASZNO010000003.1, forward strand.
TACCGACTGACGATGTCGGCCACGTGATTGCCGACCATGCCGCCGAACCAGCGGCACTGGTCGCGCGCATGCGCAGCCGCCTCGGCGGTGCCGTCGGTGATGTATGCCGGAGCCGCCACACAGATCGTGATGGAGTCCGGATCGCGACCCGCGGCACTGGCGGCGGCTCGCACCGCGCCGACCATCCATGCGGTGATCTGCGGATCGGCCAACTGCAGGATGTAACCGTCCGCCACCTCACCGGTCAGTTGGAGTGCCTTCGGCCCGTACGCCGCCGTCCAGACCTCGAGTCGCGACGCGCTCGCCCACGGCAATCGCAGTGTCGCGCCGTTGTATTCGACCGCTTCGCCGGACGCCATACCGCGGATGACGCCGACCGCGTCACGCAACGCGGCCAGCGTGCTCGGGCGGCCGCCCTCGACCCGCACCGCGGAGTCGCCCCGCCCGATGCCGCAGACGGTGCGGTTGCCGTACATCTCGTTGAGGGTGGCGAACAGGGACGCCGTGACGGTCCAGTCGCGGGTCGTGGGGTTGGTGACCATCGGACCCACGACGACGCGTCGCGTGCGGTCCAGGATCTGGCCGTAGATCGGGTAGGGGTCCTGCCACAGGATGTGACTGTCGAAGGTCCACACGTAGTCGAACCCGCACCGGTCGGCTTGCACCGCGAGATCGACCACCCGTGCCGACGGGGGAGTGGTCTGCAGAACGACGCCGAAGTCCATCAGATGAGGTACTGCGACAGGGAGCGCTTGATGAACTGGCCGCGACCGGGCTTGCCGGTGAATTCGCCTGCATTCAGCACGATTTCGCCTCTCGACAACACTGTTTCCACCTTCCCGGTGAACTCCCACCCCTCGTAGACCGAGTAGTCGACGTTCATGTGATGGGTCTTGGCCGACACGGTCTGGGTGGCCTTCGGGTCGTAGAGGACGATGTCGGCGTCGGACCCGGGAGCGATGACACCCTTCTTGGGGTACATGCCGAACATCCGCGCCGGCGTCGCCGCGGAGATCTCGACCCAGCGGGCCAGGCTGATCTCGCCCTTGGTGACGCCCATGTGCAACAGGTCCATCCGGTGCTCGATACCCGGCAATCCGTTGGGTATGGCGCGGAAGTCGTCCTTCCCCAGCTGTTTGTCGGGGACGAAACAGAACGGGCAGTGATCGGTGGCGACCACCGACAGGTCGTTCGTGCGCAGGCCGCGCCAGAGTTTGGCCTGCTCCTCCTGCGGGCGCAGCGCCGGCGTGCAGACATACTTGGCGCCCTCGAAATCCGGTCGTGCCAGATCGGATTCGTCGAGGAACAGGTATTGCGGGCAGGTCTCCCCGAAGACGTTCCGGCCGGCGTCGCGCGCCTCCGTCACCACATCGACGGCGGCGCCGCTCGACAGGTGGACGAAGTAGAGCGGGGCGCCGGTGACGTCGGCCATCTGCGTGGCCCGGTTGACCGCCTCCGCCTCCAGGGCGATCGGTCGGGTCAGTCCGTGATACTTCGGCTCGGTGTGACCGTCCGCGATCGCGCGCTGCACGATCTGGTCGATGGCGGTGCCGTTCTCGGCGTGCATCATGATCGTCGCGCCGTTGTCGCTCGCGCGATACATGGCCTGGATGATCTGGTCGTCGGTGGACAGGAAGACGCCGGGGTAGGCCATGAAGAGCTTGAAACTCGTCACGCCCTGGTCGACCAGACCGTCCATCTCCTTCAGCGACGTCTCGTTGACGTCGGCGAGGATCGCGTGGAATCCGTAGTCGATGCAGGCTTTTCCCTCGGCCTTCGCGTGCCAGGTGTCCACGGCCTCCTGCAGGGAGCCGCCCTTCTTCTGCACCGGGAAGTCGACGATCGTGGTCGTGCCGCCCCAGGCGGCTGCGCGGGTGCCGGTCTCGAAATCGTCGACGCTGAACGTGCCACCGAACGGCATGTCCATGTGGGTGTGCACGTCGATCCCGCCCGGCAACACGTATTTGCCGGTCGCGTCGATCGTGCGGTCAGCCGCGATCCCGAGGATCCCCGCCGCGCCGGGCGCGAGCACCGCCGAGACGGTCTCCCCGTCGATCAGCACGTCGGCGGACGCGGCGCCCTGTGGTGAGACGACCTTGCCGCCGGTGATGAGTGTTGTCGTCATACTGTGACTCCTTCGTCCTCGGGTTCTTGAGCCGAATCGTCATACGTGACAGGTGCTTTCAGCAGTTTCATCAGGACCGTGTGTATGACGGCGCCGGCGACGAGACCGATGATCCAACCGTAGTCCGCCAAGGGCTTGAGGAAGGGGATCATTCCGTCAACGGGGAAGGGTCCGGTCTTGTTGCCCTTGGCGTCGACGCCCGAGTAGGACCCGCCGCCGGCCAGGATGGCCGCGACCGCGAAGGACCCGACCGCGATCCAGTTCCAGCCGCCGCGGTACCAGTAGAGGCCCCGGCCGCGCGTGTAGAGGTCACGCACGACCAGCTTCGTGCGCCGTACGAACCAGTAGTCGGCGAGCAGGATTCCGGCCACCGGGCCGAGGATCGCACCGACGAAGTTGAGCCAGGTGAAGATGTAGATGTTCGGGTCCGACACCAGCTTCCACGGCATGATCAGCACCGACAGCACACAGGTGATCAGGGCGCCGCGGCGGAAGTTGACGTGCTTCGGGACGGCGTTGGCGAAGTCGTATGACGGACTGACCAGGTTGGCGGCGATGTTCACCGCGAGCGTGGCGACCATGACCGTGGCGAGCGCGAGCAGCGTCCCGACCCAGTTGTCGATGCGCGCCGCCAGCTTGATCGGGTCCCAGATGACCTCGCCGTAGACCTTCTCCGAGGCGGACGTGACGAACACCGACAGCAACGCGAAGAACGTCATGGTGGTCGGCAGGCCGTAGGTCTGGCCGAGCGCCTGCTGCTTCTGTGAACCACCGAACCGGGTGAAGTCGGAGATGTTCAGCGACAACGTCGCCCAGAAGCCGATCATCCCCATCAGGGACGGTCCGAACGCCTTCCAGAAATCGTGGCCGTGCAGCGTTCCCGGCTGGGAGAGGATGTCGCCGACACCGCCGGCCTTGCTCCACATGTAGATCAGCAGCGCGACCGCGGCGACGAGCACGACCGGAGCGGCCCAGTTCTCGAAGTGCTTCAACGTGTCGATGCCGCGGACGATGATCGCGATCTCGAGCAGCCAGAAGAGGATGAAGCTGAGCCACTGGGTCCAGGCGAAGTCGCCGATGTGACCGGCGTTCGCCCAGCTGTCCCCGAACATCTTGCCGGCGAGCAGGAAGATGCCCTCGCCGCCGATCCAGGTCTGCACGCCGAACCAGCACGTGGCGGCGAGCGCACGGATGAGTGCCGGCAGATTGGCGCCGAAGATGCCGAACGACGAGCGGGCGAGAACCGGGAACGGTATGCCGTACTTCGTGCCGCCGTGGCCGTTCAACAGGATCGGGATCAGCACGATCACGTTTGCCAGCAGAATGATGAAAACCGCTTGCTGCCAGGACATTCCGGCGGCAACCAGGCCGGACGCCAGCAGCCAGGACGGGATGTTGTGGCTCATGCCGACCCAGAGGGCGGTGTAGTTGTAGGTGTGCCAGTTGCGCTGCGCCACCGGCACCGGCACCAGGTCCTCATTGGCCAGCGATGGATCCGAGAGGACCCGCGTGTCCTGCAGTTCGACCCGCCCGTCGGCACTCGCCACTTGACCGTCGCGGGCAACTGGTGCGGACTCGATCGTCATACGCGGCTCCTCGGCAGAACGAACTGGAGAATGCCGGTCACAGTATCCGCGCTCGGAGCGCTCGAACTCGTTCACTGTGTCACGCATCACAGCTGCCGCGTTGCGTGTTGTATCGGCGTCTTTCGGCTGCATGCGAGCGACGGATCAGGGAGAGTGTCAGGGAGAGCAATGGGCAGAACCGGCTCTCCGGACGCAGCGCGACCATGACCAGTTCCGTCAGAGAGGCGGTCCGATGCAGTTGATGACCCTGGCCGAGGTGATCGAGCTCGCGGCCAGCCGCGAGGGCCAGCCGGAGGTGCTGCACGGTCACGAGCACCTCTCGGATCCGGTCCGCTGGTGTCACGTGGGCGAGGTGCCGGACATCGGCACGATGCTCACCGGCGGCGAAGTGGTGCTGACCACCGGTGTCATGCTGGCCGAGGAGCGCGATCAGATCGAGTATGTCGAGAAGATCGCCGAGGCCGGTGCGACCGCGGTCTTCCTCGGCATCGGCCGTGCCTTCGACGACGTGCCACGCGCCATGCTCAAGGCCTGCCGCTCCGCGGATCTGCCGTTGATCGTCATGTGGCGTCCGGTCGCGTTCGTCACGATCACCGAGCAGGTGCAGACCACCATCCTGGCCCGCACGACGAGTCGCTCCACCATTTCCGAGAACGTGCGGGACACGTTGCACCAGTTGACGATTCAACGTGCTCCGATGCAATCGCTGGTCGACGAGCTCGCCGGACTCGCCGGGTGCCCGGTGGTCGTGGAGAACACCGCCCGGCAGGTGCAGCTCGCCGCCGGCGAGGCGGGCCTGCGCGAGGTGCTGCGCGACTGGACCCGCTTGTCGCAGTATGTGTCCCGGTTCGCCGGGGACGACGACGTGCACATCACGCCGGACGGGATCGTCGCGGCGACCCTGACACAGGAGGGACGACCGTGGGGCACGCTGATCCTGTTCGCCCACGGTGAGCCCGCTGAACGCTCGGAGGTCGTGGCACGGCGCGGGGTCGAAGCGCTCAATCTGCACAAGCTCGTCGCGCCCAGCGGTGGCGACTGGCAGCGTGAGGCACAGGAGGTGCTGCTGACCGACCTGCTCGGCGGGCACGGCGGCGCAGACCTGTTGGAGTTGCGAGCCCGGGCGTCGGGGTTCCGGGTGCGGCACTGCCGGTTGACACCGCTGGTGGTCCGCTTGGGCAGGAACGAGCGCCAGTGCGCGATGTTGCTGGAACAGGTCCGGTCCGTCGCGGGCCGGTGTGGCGTCGGTGCACTGCTCGGCCCCATCGAGCACGGCACCGTGCGGATGCTCGTCTCGAGCAGTCAGTCCGACGACCCGATCCGCAGGGTCGACGAATTCGCCGAGCAGCTGGCCGCCGAGTCCGACTGCCGGATCGAACTCATCGCGGCCGGACCCGTCGTCGACGGGTTGAGTGGGCTCGGGCGGTCGTTCGCCCGGGCCCGGCAGACCCTACGGGCGGCCGCGCGCGTCGGCTGGCAGGACAGCGTCGTGGTCCGGCTCGCCGATCTGCGATTGCCCGGTCTGGTCGAGGCGCTCGCGGCCAGTCACGACGTGCAGGATTTCGTCGACCGGGAACTCGGACCGCTGCTGGACAGCCCGGACCTCATCGACCTGTTGGAGACCTTCATCGCCAACGGTCTGAACAAGTCGTCGACCGCGCAAGCGCACCACCTGTCCCGGCCGGCGGTCTATCGCCGGCTCGAGCAGATCACCGAGCGGCTCGGTATCGACCTGGACGACGTACGTGCGGTTGCCGGGCTGTATGTCGCCCTGCTCGCGTTGCGCGCACGGGGTCAGTGACCCACAAGCTGGTCGAGTAGCCGGTGAGGAACGAGCCGGCGTATCGAGACCCGCGCCCTCCCCATACGCCTCACTTCTCCGTGATCGAGGTGTACGTGTCCGGCCGGCGGTCGCGGTAGAACGCCCAGGTCGCGCGCTGCTCCCGGATGGCATCGAGGTCCAGGTCGCGCACGACCAGCTCCTCGACCTGATCGGAGGCGACGTCACCGACGAACGCACCACGCGGGTCGGCGAAGTATGACGTGCCGTAGAAATCGTCGTCCCCGAGCGGCTCGATGCCGACCCGGTTGAGCGCACCGACGTAGTACATGTTCGCCGCCGCGGCTGCGGTCTGCTCCAGCTTCCACAGGTGGTTCGAGAGCCCGCGGGAAGTGGCCGACGGGTTGAAGACGATCTCCGCGCCGGCCAGCCCGAGGCCACGCCAACCCTCGGGGAAATGCCGGTCGTAGCAGATGTAGACGCCGACCTTGCCGACCGCGGTTTCGAAGACCGGCCAGCCGTCGTTCGCGCCGGGGCGGAAGTAGAACTTCTCCCAGAACCCGTGCAGCTGCGGGATGTGCGTCTTGCGGTACTTGCCGAGGTACTTCCCGTCCGCGTCGATCACCGCGGCGGCGTTGAACAGGACACCGGGCTGCACCTCCTCGTAGATCGGCAGGATCATCACCTGGCCGGTCTCCTTGGCGATCGAGCTGAAGCGTTGCACGATCGGGCCGTCCGGGATCGCCTCGGCATACTCGTACCAGGCCTTGTCCTGGACCTGTGCGAAGAACGGGCCCATGAACAGCTCCTGGAAGCAGATCACCTGGCTGCCCTGCTGAGCCGCGGTGTGCGCGATCTCCTCGTGGGCATCGAGCATCTTGTCCTTGTCTCCGCGCCAATGAGTCTGGAACAGAGCGGCTTTGACGGTGGTCATCGAGTTGCCTCCACGGTCGCTGGGACGGCTGGTCGCCGGAACGGTGATGGCACTGACGCTAGACCGGCGTGCTCACGTCGCGCCCCGTCGCGATGTCACGAGAATGTCCGCCGGTGTTACACCGTGTCGAGAGTGCCCTCAGCCATGCCGACCCGGGACGAGCGACCGTCTCGAGGTCGCGCGTGCTCTTCGAGCGCCCGGTCCCCGCGCCCCAACCACTGAGGTCGGCGGTACGGATTACCCGAAATGTGTTCGATGAAATGCTAGCCGTTGTCAGTGCCCTCCAGTAAGCTGTCACCAGACGAAAAACCAACTAGGAGAACGGGGTTCGCGTCATGATCACTGATCCGGGCATGACGTATGACGCCCCCGCTGCGCCCGGTCGCGGACCGGAACTGTTGGCCGCTGCACAGACCTTCCTGGGGTTGCTGGACGAAGTCCCCGGTGCGCTGCGCCAACTCGGTCAGGATCAGCAGAGCCAGATGATGTCGGCCTTGTTGACGTTGCATGGCCGGTCGGCTCAGCTGGCCACTCTCCAAGCCGCTGTCGCCGTCGACGAAGGTGCCGTAGCCGGGTCCAACGCCGCGAGCACCGGTCAATGGATCACCCAGCACCTCGACCAGGTCCCGATCGAACCGAAGACCATCCGTGCCATGGCTTCGGTGGCCGACGCCTGCCGGGAACGCAAGAACCACGTGATCACGGCCGCGCTCGTCGACGGGTCCTGCTCGATCGAGTCCGCCCGCACCGCACTCACCCAGGCGAACAAGGTCGCACCCGTCATACCCACCGCCGGCCGGGACGAGATCCTCGGCTGGTTCCTGCAAGTCGATCCGACCCTGGGCACCGACGGGCTGACCAAACTCACCCGGGCGATCATCGACCGGTTCGACCCGGACCGACTGTCCACGGACGACGAGAAACTCGAGAAGACCGAGTCGCTGACCTGGTCCACGACCGCCACCGGCATGACCAAACTGGTGGCCGAGTTGTCGCCGGCGAACGCGGCGATCCTGAAAGAAGCGATCAACGCCACATCCGCACCACAACCGACGAAGCCCACCGACAAGCCCACCGACAAACTCGCGAAGGGTGGTCGAGTGCCGGGGGAGCGCAGCGGAGCAGGTGTATCGAGACCAGGCGTATCGAGACCAGGTGTATCGAGACCAGGTGTATCGACGGGTGCAGCATTCGGACTCGGCAACGACCTCGGCAACGACCTCGGCGATGACCTCGGCGATGACCACGGCGCACACGAAGCCGACGCACCCGAGAACTCCGCGAACTCCGCGAACTCCGAGAACTCCGAGAACTCCGAGAACTCCGAGAAGTCGGCCGAGTCGGTGCGTGATGAGCGGACTCCGGGCAAACGCCGGTTGGATGCGCTGATGGACTTGGTCGGCGCTGGAGCACGGACCGCCAAGGGGGATGGCGTCCAAGCCGGTGCCGCGACGGTGCTGCTGACGATGGGTTTGCAGGACCTCCGGGCCGGGCGCGGGGCGACCACCAGCACCGGCGACCTCGTCGACGCCGGCGCCGCCCGCCGGTTCGCGTGTGCCGCCGACCTCATCCCCGCAGTCCTGGGCGGGCCGAGCCAACCGTTGGACGTCGGACGCCGAGAACGATTGGCCACCAAAGCGATCCGAGCCGGCGCAATCCTGCGCGACGGCGGCTGCACGTTCCCCGGCTGTGACCGGCCACCGGGTTTCTGCGAAACCCACCACGTTCAACCCTGGTGGGCCGGCGGCCCAACCTCACTGATCAACTCGGCCCTCCTGTGCGGCCGGCATCACCAGGTCGTGCACCGCCAGGGCTACACCGCCACCATCGACGCCGACGGCGTGCACTGGGACCTGACACCCGGACTCATGCAAGGCCACCACACCGCAGCAGCCTGACGACACCCGGCAGAACCGGACCCATCAAGCTGCCCGAATGCCGATCGTCATACGGGCCTCCCATCACGTGGATTGAGTGTGAGCAATCTGAGCGCTGTTCCGAACCAAGTCCCTGCCTAGAGTGGGCAGCATGCATGAGGGTGAGCAACCGCTGACCGGCGGTAACGCGACTCCCGGTGGGGCCGTCCGTCATGGCGACACCGTTCGCAAACCATGGCTCGCTAGCACCGACCTGGTCCGTGGATACATGAGCGAGCTGGCTGATCGCGCAGTACCCGTGCCGCGACATTTTGGCTGTGATGACCGCGGCCGTCAGGTGATCGAGTTCATCCCTGGCACGCTTGCTCACGATCATGGCCCGTTGAACGATGACCAACTCATCGCAGTCGGACAGCTCATTCGCCGGATCCACGACGCCAGCGAATCCGTACCGGTTGTCGGTGGCGAATGGGTGCTGATCCCATCTCCGAAACCACCGAACCTGTTGTGTCACAACGACCTAGCGCCCTGGAACCTCGTGCTGAACGGTGACAGCATGACGTTCATCGACTGGGACGGCGCCGGCCCGAGCACCCGCGAATGGGATCTGGCATACGCCGCACAGTCGTTCGCCGGCATCGACCCATCCGCACCACCTGAGATCGCCGGGAGACGGCTGCGCTGCGTCCTTGACGGGTACGCGCCCAGCGACCAGCTCCGACAAGCACTCTCCGACGCCATCGTCCAGCGAACCAAGGCGATGCACGACTTGCTCCGGATGTCTGCCAAGACCGGGCGGCAACCTTGGTGCGCCATGTTTGCCTCCGGCCACGGCGCGTACTGGTCGGCCGCCGCTGACTACGCCGCCAAATACATCTCGGAGTGGCGCCGGGCAAGCAGGATCGAATAGCCCAACATGCCCGAGTAGCGATCGGCGTGCGGCGGACGCAGCTGGCAAAGAAGCCTGCCCGCATCCGCCGCACGTCGCTGGACTACACCGCCTTCGCGTAATCCACGACTGGCCAGCCAACGAATCCGAGCGATTCGTACAGCCGTCTCGCCGGTGCGTGGAAGGCGTCTCCGCCAGTGCCGATATGAACAACCGCCGCGCCGTGCCGTCTCAACTCTTCGACCGCGCGGCGGCACAGGGCTGTGGCTACCCCACGTCGTTGCGCGTTCGGGTGAACGGCGACCATTTCGAGGCGACCTGATCGGTTGTCGTCGAGCTGCCAGCCGACATACCCGAGGATCTGCCCCTCCTCTTCGGCGACGATGACGAACTTGTCGTTACCTGGATCGTGCAGTGTTGGCACCTCGTGCCGGTAGTCGTTCTGCCAGTCGCCGTGGTCGTGTGCGAAGACTCCGGGGCCGAGGAGATCAGGGAGGTCGTCTTCGAACAGCACGCGGAATGTCTCGATCGTGAGGTCGATCAGGGCAGGCAAGTCTGATGGATGAAACGTACGGATTTGCACTTGAGCATGTCCTTCGTGAGCAGGAGAGCAAAGCTGCCGGACCCCTGATGGTCGGGCAGCGCGTCTGCGGCCAGGAAGGCCGCGTGCTCAGTCGCGGGTACGGCCGCTCGCGAAACATGCGTATTGCATGGGGGTGAAGGTACCTCTGATCGCTGCGATGGGCACTTGATTTATCTCGTAGCGCGCCCGGCAACCGTCTCCCTGGATCCACGCCTTACGAGCACAGACCTCCGCCGAACGGCCTGTCCCGCAAGACGATCGCCTACCGGACTGCGGATGGGGCTTTGTCAACTGCGGCATGCTTAGCCTGTGAGCAGTGACGCCGACGACCTTCAAGCTCGTCTCCGGCAGCTTGCTCTGCAAGTCGTAACCGCCGATGAGCAGACGATGCGTGTTCCGAAGATGCGTGACGCGATCGCCGTCGCGGTCGCTTTGCTGGCCACCGGTTCGGACACTCCGGCCACGGTGGAGGTCGCGCGCCTTCGCCCAGCTGCTTCATTCTGGGAGTCGCGGGCCATGCTGATTGACATGCTCATCGAGCAGGGCATGCCGATCCACGGGAGTGCCGACGATCCCTATTGGATCTGGATCGACGCCTTCGGGAACCGTCTGCTCACCATCGGTCAGTTTGAACTTTGGTTCTATGAACGCCTTCCAGCCTGGGAATCACAGGGGCCACTGGACCAACAGTTGGTGACGATGCTCGCCGAACGAGACAGCGAGACCGACCCGGGGCGCAAGTCCACCGTAGAGCGCCGGATGCGACAGGTCGCTCGACGGGCCCGACGTCACTGACCAGAACGGCGCGACTTGCCAAACATGCGGTGACCGAGGATTTGGCGCAGGAGCTCGATTGGCGATCGTGACGCGGGGGCGTTCGATGAATCCGTGGCGGGCCACGCTGCTTTAGATCAAGACGAGGAGCCCTCCCACGACCCCAACACCGGCTGCGACCACTCCGGAAATGCTCAGGATCCGTTTCCACTTGACAGTGTTTTTGACTGCCTCTCTTACGTCACCGGTGGTACTGAACGATTTCAGCGAGATACCTGTCGATTTGCCGATTAGCGCTGCCATCGCACCGAGGACCAGCGAAAGAAGGGGAAGTATGACGACGCCGGCCGGTGGTTGGCTGTCCTTCGGAGTCAAGACCGTGATCGCAGCACCATAGGCAGTCGCGAGAGCAAAGCAGGCAGTGACTATGGCCCCGCACGCATCATCAGCGGACTCGATCGCCTTCTCAATAGCCGCCTTGTGGGTGTCGATGAACACCTTCTGCTGCCAAGAGATGGGGGCGAGCTGAGGATCATCGCCGGGAGGGTCAATCATGACCTGGACTCCAGCAGTTTCCAGATGTGACCGCACGGCGTGCAGTAGACAATGACTCCGTCATCGCTCGACTCGCGAGCAAACGCGCTTTCGACCATCGCGAGTTGCTCGCGAGCAAAATATTGGCGAGCCTCGGCGTCACTCAAGTCCGCGATTGGACTTTCAGCCAGTCTGGCAGCGAGAACAAGATCGACCAACCTGTCGTAGGGGCTATCGGTTCGTTGGTAGCGATCGCCCAATGACTCAATGGCGGCGCCAAATTCGCGCGTGAGCTGTATAGCGTCATCGGCCGTGGAGGCGAAGTTGCCGTCCGGAAACATGCGTTCGGCGGCACGGGCAGTCACGACTGAGAGTTGGCCCTCCGTCACTACCAGCGCACGGCCCGGAATGGCGCATTCGCCGTCGTTTGCCCGGCACGGGATTGTTCCCATCGACCCAGTATCCCGCGACCGGGTCGTCGACGTGCAGCGACGAGGAAAACTCGGTGAACTCGGAGTACGTCGACTGGTCGGCCCACAGGACGTTCCTTGAGCGGTGACACTGCAGGTCAACGGGCGCCCTCGCCGTGCATGGCGACTCCCAGTCCCGTAAGAGCCGTCCGGACTCCTCGCCGGGACAGGGGCGTCTTGTGGCATCGACAGGCTCGACCTCGGGAGCAGGTTTGCGTGATGAACGATCCAGATCACTCAGCCAGGAGTTCGACCGTCTCGGCTCGGCTCCACGCGCCGATGGGTTCGGCGCGCAATCGAGTTGGAGACCTGCAGCGGGGGCGAATAGACTAGGTGCAGCAGCGTTCGAGCCGTCATCAGCGGCGAGCTTCCGGAAGAACAGCGCACGCGCTCAGTAGAACCGGACGGGACGAGCCCGTCACAGCTCATGCATGAGCGGTCGTATGACGAAACCCCTCCGTCATACGACAAGCGAGGTGGTACCGCGGTGTCGGCCCGACCGGGCAGGCGTCGTCCTCGAGCAGGACGAGCCGACCGCGAAGAGAGCTGCACCGCATGACCTACCCGAAGGTCGATCTGACCTCATCCGATCCGCATGGAGTTTCGTCGTCCGCGGACTTCCCGTCGATCGAGAAGGCCGTGCGGGAGTACTGGGACGCCGACGACACCTTCCGTGCCTCGGTCGAGCAGCGTGACGCGGGCGAGAACGGCAGCAACGAGTTCGTCTTCTATGACGGCCCGCCGTTCGCCAACGGCCTGCCGCACTACGGACACCTGCTCACCGGTTACGTCAAGGACCTGGTCCCGCGCTACCAGACGATGCGCGGCAAGCGCGTCGAGCGCCGCTTCGGCTGGGACACCCACGGGCTGCCCGCCGAGTTGGAGGCGATGAAGCAGCTCGGCCTGAAGACCAAGGACGAGATCCTCGAGATGGGGGTCGACAAGTTCAACGACGCCGCGCGCGCCTCGGTGCTGCGCTACACCGACGAGTGGCGTGAGTATGTCGAGCGGATGGGCCGCTGGGTCGACTTCGACAACGACTACAAGACGCTCAACCCCGACTTCATGGAGTCGGTCGTCTGGGCGTTCAAGCAGCTCTACGACAAGGGCCTGATCTACGAGGGCTTCCGCGTGCTGCCCTACTGCTGGAACGACGAGACGCCGCTGTCCAATCACGAGTTGCGCATGGACGAGGACGTCTACCAGATGCGGCAGGACCCGGCGGTGACCGTCGGATTGCGTTGCACCAGCAGCAAACTCGAGGCGCTGCAGGACGCGTTGTTCCTGGTGTGGACGACCACGCCGTGGACGCTGCCGGCCAACCTCGCGATCATGGTCGGACCCGACATCGACTACGTCGTGGTGGAGACCGACGTGCCGACCGGCACCGCCGAGCGCTACGTCATCGCGCACGCGCGGCTGGCGGCATACGCCAAGGACCTGTTCGGCGACGCCAAGGCCGACCCGGAGCCGTATGTCGTCGCGCGCCTGTCCGGTGCGGACCTGCTCGACTCGGTCTACGCCCCGCCGTTCAGCTACTACGAGGGGCACGAGAAGGCGTTCCGTGTCGTGCCCGCCGACTTCGTCACGACGACGGACGGCACCGGGCTGGTGCACACCGCCGGCGCCTTCGGTGAGGACGACATGGTCGTCACCGACCGCGAGGGCATCGTGCCGGTCATGCCGGTCGGCCCGGACGGCCGCTTCACCTACCCGGTCTCGGAGTACGAAGGCATGCTCGTCTTCGACGCCAACCCGCACATCATCGACGACCTCAAGGCAGCGACTCGCGACCTCGAGACGGCCTCCGCTAGCGCTCCGGCCTCCTCGGCCAGCTCGGTCATTCCGGCCTCCTCGGCTAGCGGCTCGTCCTACTCGACCCGCAGTAGCGTCACGCCGGGCACCGTGTTGCTGCGCCGCGAGACCTACGAGCACTCCTACCCGCACTGCTGGCGCTGCCGGAACCCGTTGATCTACAAGGCAGTCAGCTCCTGGTTCGTCAGTGTCACGGCGTTCAAGGACCGCATGCTGGCGCACAACCAGGAGATCAACTGGGTGCCCGGCAACGTCAAGGACGGGCAGTTCGGCACCTGGCTGGCCAACGCCCGCGACTGGTCGATCACCCGCAACCGCTTCTGGGGCAGCCCGGTGCCGGTGTGGAAGTCCGACAACCCCGAGTACCCGCGCGTCGACGTCTACGGATCCTTCGAGGAGCTCGAGCGCGACTTCGGGGTGAAGGTCGACGACCTGCACCGTCCCGGCATCGACCAACTGACCCGCCCGAATCCCGATGACCCGAGCGGGAATTCGACGATGCGGCGCGTCGAGGACGTGCTCGACGTGTGGTTCGACTCCGGGTCGATGCCCTACGGCCAGGTGCACTACCCCTTCGACAACGCCGAGTGGTTCGAGCACCACTTCCCGGCCGACTTCATCGTCGAATACATCGGCCAGACCCGCGGCTGGTTCTACATGCTGCACATCCTGTCCACCGCGCTTTTCGACAAACCGGCGTTCAAGAACGTCATCTGCCACGGCATCGTGCTGGGCAGCGACGGGCAGAAGATGTCCAAGTCGTTGCAGAACTACCCGGACGTGACCGAGGTCTTCGACCGCGATGGCGCGGACGCCATGCGGTGGTTCCTGATGAGCAGTCCGATCCTGCGCGGCGGCAACCTGGTCGTCACCGAGCAGGGCATTCGCGACGGTGTGCGGCAGGTGCTGCTGCCGCTGTGGAGCAGCTGGTACTTCTTCAGCCTCTACGCGAACGCGGCTGACACCGAAGGACATTGGCGCACCGACTCGACCAACGTGATGGACCGCTACGTGCTGGCCAAGACACGCGAACTGGTCGAGACCGTCCGGATGGACCTCGACGAGTTCAACGTTGCCGGTGCCTGCGATGCGGTGCAGAACTTCCTGGACGTGCTCACCAACTGGTACATCCGCCGATCCCGGGAGCGTTTTTGGGGGACCTCACCCCACGAAGTTCTCCGGTCGCAAGCTCCCTCCGATACTTCGCGGGGACCCCGAGAAACAGGCGGCGCCGACGGTGACACCCAAGCCGCGTTCGACACTCTCTACACCGTGCTGGAGACCGTATGCCGGGTCGCCGCTCCGCTGCTGCCCTTCGTCACCGAGCAGGTATGGCGGGGTCTGACCGGTGGTCGCTCGGTGCACCTGACCGACTGGCCGGACTCGACCGATCTGCCGGCCGACGACCGACTCGTCGCGGCGATGGACCGCACCCGCGCCATCTGCTCCACGACCCTGTCGGTGCGCAAGGCGCAGCAGCTGCGCGTCCGGCTGCCGCTGGCGACGCTGACCGTGGTGGTCAAGGACGCGGCAGCGCTGGGTGACTTCAGCGCGCTCGTCGCCGACGAGGTCAACGTCCGTGAGGTGCGGTTGGTCGACCTCGCCGAGGCGAGCGAGTCCGACTTCGGTATCGAGCAGAAGCTCACCGTCAACGCACGAGCGGCCGGCCCTCGGCTGGGCAAGGACGTGCAGCGGGCGATCAAGGGCAGCAAGTCCGGGGACTGGTCGGTGGCCGAGGACGGCACCGTCACCAGTGGCGGATTGGCCCTGCAGGAGGGCGAATTCAGCCTTGAGTCGGTCGTGACCGACCAGGCCCAGGCGCACCAGGTCGCCGCGATGCTGCCCGGTGGTGGCTTCGTGGTGCTCGACACCGACGTCACAGACGAGTTGCGCATCGAAGGCCTGGCCCGCGACATCATCCGTGCGGTCCAGCAGGCCCGCCGTGATGCCGGCCTGGAGGTCAGCGACCGGATCAGCCTGGGCGTCACCGGGGACGACGACGCCTGGCAGGCCACGGTCACCCACCAGCAGCTGATCATGCGTGAGACGCTGGCGGTGCAGTTCGGCTCCGCCGGCGCGGGTCACGAGCTGCCCGGTGCCGTCGACGCGGATCTCGGCGGCGGCAAGCACGTGGCGATCTCGGTGAAGCGTGTCGAGTCGGCGACAGAGGGGACAGCGCGATGAAGCCAACGGAGGCGACATCGCGCGCGGGCGACAGAGGAGACATGGCCATGAAGGCGATGAAGAGGACCTCACGATGAAGATTGCCAGCGGTGTGCTGCTGCGTGCGGCGACCGGGGACGACCTGCAGGGTGTCATCGAGGTGGGCCAGCAGACCTGGCCGGCCACCTACGGTCCCATCGCGGGCAAGGACTACGTCGCGATGGGCCTGGCCAAGTGGTGGACCGCGGATGCGACGATCCCCGCCATACGAGCCGGACGGGTGACGGTTGCCGAGTATGACGGTGAGATCGTCGGTATGACGTCCGTCGGGCCGCTGGACGGTCACCTCGCGTTGTGGAAGCTCTACGTGTTGCCGGAGTTCCAGAGCGCCGGCATCGGCGGCATGCTGATGCGCGCCGCCATCGCCAAGGCCAAGGCCGACGAGTATGACGAGATCGTGCTGTCCTACCTGGACGGCAACGACAACGCGCGCTCGTTCTACGAGCACTACGGCTTCACCGAGACCGGTCGCGAGAGCACCGGCGGTGGAGTGCCCGACTCCATCTGGATCCACCTCGAACTTTCGGAAAGCAGGGATCAGTGAGGCGACGGCACGCTGTCGGCGGCGATGAAGGAGGAGCCGCGCAGTGTGCGGTCTCCGCAGTGTTGTTGGATGAGTCGCATGCCTAGTGGTCGACCCGACGCAGCGCAGCGCGAAGCCGAGCGCAACCTGGCGATCCGCAAGCGACTGCGCGAGGTGGAGGAAGCCATCCTGGCGCGGACGCCGGAGTCCAGCCCGGAGCCGTCCCTGGAGCGGGTGCGCCGCATCATGGAGCTGCTCGGCGACCCCCAGCGGTCGTTCCCGGTGGTGCACCTGACCGGCACCAACGGCAAGACGACCACGACCCGCGCGATCGAGCGGATCCTGCGCGAGACGGGCCTGGCCACGGGACGCTTCACCTCGCCGCACCTGCACAACGTCCGCGAGCGAATCGCCTTGAACGGCAAGCCGATCGACCCCGAGCGGTTCATCGCGACATACGACGACGTGCTGCCCTACGTCGAGCTGATCGACAACGAGGCACGCGCCGCGGACGAGCCGACGACGACCTACTTCGAGATCCTCGTCGTGATGGCCTACGCGGCCTTCGCCGATGCGCCCGTCGATGTCGCGATCGTCGAGGTCGGCCTCGGTGGCGAGTGGGACGCGACCAATGTCGCCGACGGCGACGTCGCGGTGATCACCCCGGTTTCGCTCGACCACACCCGGCTGCTCGGCTCGACGGTCGAGGAGATCACGCTGGAGAAGCGCGGCATCATCAAGCCCGGTTCGATCACCGTGGTCGGCATCCAGGATCCGACGGTGGACGAACTCATCGCCGAACGCGTCGCCGAGGTCGGTGGCGCGGCCAAGCGCGAGACCGTCGACTTCGACGTGCTCGAGCGCGACCAGGCCGTCGGCGGTCAGCAACTGACCGTGCAAGGGCTGTCGGCCGTCTACCCGGACCTTTTCGTGCCGCTCTTCGGTGAGCACCAGGCACACAACGTGGTGACCGCGATCGCCGCGGCCGAGGCGTTCCTCGGGGGAGGCGAGCGTTCGCTGGACATCGAGGTCCTGCGCGCTGCACTCGCCGATGTGGACTCACCCGGCCGGCTGGAGATCGTCCGGCGCTCGCCGACGGTCCTGGTCGACGCCGCACACAACGCCGCCGGAGTGCGAGCGCTGCACGACGCGATCAACGACTCGTTCACCTTCGCCAAGCTCGTGGGCGTCATCGCGATCTTCGCCGACAAGAACGCCGAGGACATGCTCTCGACGCTCGAGCAGGTGCTGGATCACGTTGTCATCACCCGCAATTCGTCGCATCGCAGCATGCGCGCCGAAGAGCTCGGCGCGCTCGCGATGGAGATCTTCGGTGAGGACCGGGTCGACGTCGTGCCGGGTATGGCCGATGCGATCGACCGGGCCGCCGAGCTGGCCGACGAGGGTGGCGTGTCCGGGGGAGTGCTGGCCACCGGGTCCATCACCACCGCGGCGGACGTGCGCGCCCTGCTCGGCGTCACCGACGCATGAACAACGCTGAAACAGACGGCCACAACACCGTCATCGGGACCGTCCTCGTCCACGGCGTCGGTGAGCGTATGACGCGCCGGTTCGCCGGCATGGTGGTCGGTTCGCAGAGCCTGGTGGTCTTCCTCGGCGCGCTCGTCGCGTGGGCGATCGCCAAATCCCAGCACGACACGGCCCACACGTCATACCTCGTGGTGGGGCTGGTGCTGGCAGTGTTGTGTGTCGTCGCGGCCGGCACGCTGCGGCGTGCCTGGGGTGTGACGCTCGGCTGGGTGGTCGAGATCGCGACCGTCCTGGCCGGTGTGGTCCTGCCGATGATGTTCGTCGTCGGCCTGATGTTCCTCGCCCTGTGGGTCACCGCACTCGTGCAGGGCCGCAAGATGGACGCCTTGACCTCCAAGTACCAGGAGCACACTGAATGACCTGGATCGAAGCGATCGTGCTGGGGATCGTGCAGGGACTGACCGAGTTCCTGCCGATCTCCTCCTCAGCCCACCAACTCATCGTCGGGCGCCTCTTCTGGGGCAATGACGGCGGCGGCTCGGCATTCACCGCGGTCAACCAGCTGGGCACCGAGACGGCGGTCATCGTCTACTTCTGGCGGGACATCGTCCGCATCATGAAGCAGTGGGCGCTCTCCGTCGCCGGCAAGGTGCCGAAGACCGACCCGGACGCGCGGATGGGCTGGCTGGTGATCGTCGGCACCATCCCGATCGGCATCCTCGGGCTGGTCTTCAAGGGCTTCATCGAGGGGCCGCTGCGCAACCTGTGGGTGACCGCCAGCATGCTGCTGATCTTCGCGATCGTCATCGCGGTGGCCGACAGCACCGTCGATCACGACCCCGACGCGGAGCACCGTAAGACCCTGGACGAACTCACCGTCAAGGACGGCGTCCGCTTCGGCTTGTGGCAGGCGCTGGCGCTGATCCCCGGCGTATCCCGTTCCGGCGGAACGATTTCCGGTGGTCTCTTCATGGGCTACACCCGCAGCGCGGCGGCGCGTTATTCCTTCCTGCTCGCCATACCCGCCGTCGTCATCTCCGGCCTCTTCGAGCTGAAGGACCTGCATGGCAGCGACGGCGACGGGTGGGGCCAGATCATCGTGGCGACCGTGCTCGCGTTCTTCGTCGGGTATGCCGTGGTCGCGTGGTTCATGCGCTACATCTCGCACCACAACTTCCGGCCGTTCGTCTACTACCGGATCGCGCTGGCCGTCTTCCTCTTCGGGTTGCTCGTGCTCGGCAAGGTCGCAGCCTAGCCGCACCCCTGAATTTGCCGAATGACGGCTTCTTCGGCGATTGACGGTGCAATCCAGCCGTCAATCGCCGAAGCAGCCGTCATTCGACGTGGTGCACGGCCCCAGCGTGCCCGCCATACGCACCGTCCGATTGAATGTGAGTCATGGAACGCACCCTCGTCATCGTCAAGCCCGACGGATTCGCCCGCGGCCTCACCGGCGAGGTCCTGCGCCGGATCGAGGCGAAGGGATACGTCCTCGACACGCTGCAGATCATGACCGCCGACCGTGAGCGGCTCGCGCAGCACTACGCCGAGCACGAGGGCAAGCCGTTCTACCAGCCGCTGGTCGACTTCATGGCCAGTGGCCCGGCAACCTTCGCCATCGTCAAGGGCGAGCGGGTCATCGAGGGCTTCCGGTCACTCGCCGGAGCGACCGACCCGACCGCCGCAGCGCCCGGCAGCATCCGCGGCGACCTCGGTCGCGACTGGGGGCTGGCCGTCCAGCAGAACATCGTGCACGGCTCGGACTCGCCGGAGTCCGCCGAACGCGAGATCGGCATCTGGTTCGACGAGTCCTGAGACTCGTACCTCGTCTCCGGGCTCGTCTCACCTGTGCTTGTTGGGCCGTCCTTCGGCCGGACCGGACGTGTCCTGAGACTCGTACCTCGTCTTCGCAGACCCGGTAAGCTGCGCATCGGACGCAACAACAGCAGGGGAAGCCGGTGTGACTCCGGCGCTGACCCGCAACCGTGTGCCACCCGGTGATCACCCGGGCATGGCGAGCCGGAGCACCTGCGCGTCCACCGGCGATCTCGTCGCGGCCCCGCGAGATGTGCTCCGGCTCCTCACCTCTGCGGGTCGCGACACCTCGCGGAAGGCACCACCCATGACCACCTCACCTCACGCCCGTGCGGGTCTCGCGGGCATCGCAGCCCTCGCCTGCGCCGGCCTCACCGGCATCGCCGTCGCGGCTCCGGCACATGCCGCCGCCCCCGATGCCACCTCCGGCGCACACTTCCTCGCGTCCGAGCTGGCGGCGGGCGGTGACCACTTCTCGGTCAGCTCCGGTGGCGCCAGTTACGCCGACTACGGCCTGACGATCGACGGCATCCTCGGCCTCGACGCGGCACGGACCGGTCAGGCCGAAGCGCAGCGCGCGGCGTCATACATCACCAAGAACGCCGCGGCATACAACAGCTACGGCAAGGACGTGTATGCCGGTGCGACTGCCAAGCTGCTGGTATTCGCGCAGGCACAGGGCCTGCCGACCGCCGGCTACCTGAAGGACCTGAAGTCGCTGGAACAGCCCAGCGGGCAGTTCAAGGACAAGTCGGCCTCCGGCGACTACTCCAACACGATCGGCCAGTCGCTCGCGATCGTCGGCCTGACCCGAGCGGGGCAGCCGGACACGGCCGCGGTGAACTTCCTGCTCGAGCAGCAGTGCTCCAACGGTGGCTTCCGGATGACCTTCACCGAGAAGTGCACCGGCGACACGGACGCGACCTCGCTGGCCGTGCAGGCGCTCAGTGCAGCCGGCGGACATCGGGCGCAACTCACCAAGGCGGTGAACTTCATCGCCGGCAAGCAGCGGGCCAACGGCGGCGTCGTCGAGCCCGCTGCTCAAGCTGCTCCGAACACCAACAGCACCGGTCTCGCCGCAGTCGCATTCGCGCTGGCGGGCAGGTCGGCGGAGGCTGCCAAGGCCAAGAGCTTCGTCACGGGCCTGCAGTTCGGCTGCTCCGCCCCGGCGGCGTTGCGCGGCGGGTTCGCGTTCGACCGGAAGTCCTTCGACGCGCAGCTGACCAAGGGCGCCAAGGCGACGGCCGGCGACAAGGAGCACCGCGCCTCTGCGCAGGCGATGCTCGCGCTGACCCAGCAGCCCTACCTGAAGATCAGTGCCGGCGGCTCGGCCACGGCGTCGGCGCCGTCGTGTGCGCCGGGCGGCCCGACCTCCTCGGCGACGAGCACGGCGAGCGCCACCTCGACGACGACCGGTCCGGCGATCATCACGGACGGCTCCGCGTCCGGTGGCGGCAACACCGGTGTGCTCCTCGCGGGTGCTGCCGTCCTCGGCGGCGTCGCACTCGCCGGCAGCGGCCTGCGTCGCCGGCTGCGCTCGCAGCGCTGACCCTGCGCTCGCAGCGCTGAGCCTGCGCGATATACCGACAACGAAGGAAGCCCGCGTCCATGGCGCGGGCTTCCTTTGTTTGCAGGCTATTCGAGGTCGTCGTCCAAGCCGGCGATCGCGAGTTCGAGGAGCTGCGCGAGCTTGTCGCGCTGGCCCACCGGCACGTGTGACAGCACGTCGGACTCGACCATGTCCGACTCCCGGATGACCTGGCGGAACATCTCCCAGCCGTCGCGCGTGAGCTGCACCAGGATCCGGGTGCGGTTGTCGGGGTCGGGCTCGCGCTCGATCAGCCCCCGCTCGGCCATCCGGTCCAGCCGGTGGGTCATCGACGACGGCGCCACCGCCGCCGTGTCGGCCAGCTGTGACGGTGTGGAGATGTGATCGTCGGCCTCGGCCGCGAGGTGCCGGATGACGGCCCACTCGCCGGGGGACAGGTCGAGCTCGGACAGGTTCTGGGTGTACCACTGCGACAGGCGGCGGTGCAGGCCGTGGACGGCGGTCACGACGCGCTGCACCTGCTCGTTCCCACCGGCCTCGACATACGCAGCGACCTCGGCTTCGTAGCGACTCCGCTCGGACTTTCCCGGTCTATCCATGATCGACAATTAGAACGTATGGCGCCGGCGCGCTTCGCGCGGCTCGGACCGGGCGCGCTTCGATTAGGGGCGGACCCGCCGGTCCTGATAACCTTGCAGCGCCGTGAAACCGGCCGCGGACCAAGAGCGCCCTGGTGGACATGCCCAGGAGCACCGCGCAATCAAGACACGAACGGAGCTCGCCCACTCATGCCGCTGGACACCGCCACCAAGGCGCAGATCATGACCGACTACGCGACCAAAGAGGGCGACACCGGTTCGCCCGAGGTGCAGATCGCGATGCTGACGCAGCGCATCACCGATCTTACCGAGCACGCCCGTCAGCACCCGCACGACCACCACAGCCGGCGCGGCCTGCTGCTCCTGGTCGGCAAGCGCAAGCGCATGCTGCGTTACCTCGAGACCGTCGACATCGAGCGTTACCGTTCGCTGATCAAGCGACTCGGTCTGCGTCGCTGATCGCCCCACACTTACGACCGCAAGGCGGCTACCACCGGTAGCCGCCTTGTTGGCGTAGGCGGGAGCTGCCCGCCGGCCCGACAAGGATGCGGCCGACCGCGGCATACACCCCGTAATTGAAGAAGAGCACCACGCACAACGACGATGCGTGGTCCGTAGAAGAACAGGAGGGCCCAATGGAGGGTCCAGAGATCACTTTCGCCGAAGCCGTTATCGACAACGGCAAGTTCGGCACCCGCACGGTTCGATTCGAAACCGGGCGGCTGGCCAAGCAGGCAGCCGGTGCGGTCGTCGCCTACCTGGATGACGAGACGACACTGCTGTCGACGACGGCCGCGGGGAAGCACCCCAAGGACCATTTCGACTTCTTCCCGCTCACCGTGGACGTCGAGGAGCGGATGTACGCCGCGGGCAAGATCCCGGGCAGCTTCTTCCGTCGTGAGGGTCGCCCGTCGACCGACGCGATCCTCACCTGCCGACTGATCGACCGACCGCTGCGCCCGGCCTTCGTCAAGGGTCTGCGCAACGAGGTCCAGGTCGTCATCACCGTCCTCGCCCAGAACCCCGACCACCAGTACGACGTCCTCGCGATCAACGGCGCCTCCGCGTCGACGCAGATCTCGGGCCTGCCGTTCTCCGGTCCGATCGGCGCCACTCGCGTGTCGCTGATCGACGGCCAGTGGGTCGCGTTCCCGAACTTCTCCGACCTGGAGCACTCGGTCTTCGACATGGTCGTCGCCGGTCGTGTTGTGGGGGACGACGTCGCGATCATGATGGTCGAGGCCGAGTCCAACGAGTCGACCTGGGACCTGGTCAAGAACCAGGGCAAGCAGGCACCGACCGAGGAGATCGTCGCTCAGGGCCTGGAGGCCGCGAAGTCCTTCATCCGCCTCCTGTGCGAGGCGCAGGACAAGCTGGCCAAGGAAGCCGCCAAGCCGGTCCAGGAGTTCCCGCTGTTCCTCGACTACGAGGACGACAGCTTCGCCGCCGTCGAGTCCGCCTCGACCGAGAAGCTGCGTGGCCTGCTGTCCATCGCGGACAAGCAGGACCGCGAGTCCCAGCTGGACGCCTACAAGGAGGAGCTCAAGGATGAGCTCGCCGGCGAGGGCAAGCCGTTCGAGGGCCGCGAGAAGGAGATCTCCGCGGCATACCGCTCGGTGCAGAAGCAGCTCGTGCGCGAGCGCATCCTGCGCGAGAAGGTGCGCATCGACGGTCGTGGGCTCGCGGACATCCGCGCGCTGTCGGCCGAGGTCGAGGTGCTGCCGCGGGTGCACGGTTCGGCGCTGTTCGAGCGCGGCGAGACCCAGATCATGGGCATCACCACGCTGAACATGCTGCGCATGGAGCAGCAGCTGGACACGTTGTCGCCGGTGTCGCGCAAGCGCTACATGCACAACTACAACTTCCCGCCGTACTCCACCGGTGAGACCGGCCGTGTCGGTTCGCCGAAGCGGCGCGAGATCGGCCACGGTGCGCTCGCCGAGCGTGCGCTGATGCCCGTGCTGCCGACGCGTGAGGAGTTCCCCTACGCGATCCGTCAGGTGTCGGAAGCGTTGAGCTCCAACGGTTCGACGTCGATGGGCTCGGTCTGCGCCTCGACCCTGGCACTGCTGAACGCCGGTGTGCCGTTGCGCGCTCCGGTCGCCGGCATCGCAATGGGCCTGGTGTCCGCTTCGGTGGACGGCAAGACCGAGTACGCCGCGATGACCGACATCCTGGGTGCCGAGGACGCATTCGGTGACATGGACTTCAAGGTCGCCGGCACGCGCGAGTTCGTCACCGCCATCCAGCTGGACACCAAGCTCGACGGCATCCCCGCCGACGTGCTGGCCGGTGCGCTGACCCAGGCACGTGATGCGCGCCTGCACATCCTGGACGTGATGCACGAGGCGATCGACGCTCCCGACGAGATGTCGCCCTTCGCCCCGCGGGTCATCGCGGTGAAGATCCCGGTCGACAAGATCGGTGAGGTCATCGGCCCGAAGGGCAAGATGATCAACCAGATCCAGGAGGACACCGGCGCCGACCTGTCCATCGAGGACGACGGCACCGTCTACATCGGTGCCACCGACGGTCCGTCCGCCGAGGCCGCGCGTGCCGCGGTCAACGCGATCGCCAACCCGCAGATGCCCGAGGTGGGCGAGCGCTTCCTGGGGACCGTCGTGAAGACGACGACCTTCGGTGCGTTCGTGTCGCTACTGCCGGGCAAGGACGGCCTGCTGCACATCTCCGAGGTGCGCAAGCTGGTCGGCGGCAAGCGGATCGACGCCGTCGAGGACGTGCTGAAGATCGGTCAGAAGGTGCAGGTCGAGCTCAAGGAGATCGACCCGCGCGGCAAGCTGTCGCTGGCCGTTGTCGAGGCGAACAACGAGTCCGGGTCCGAGTCCGGATCCGAGGCCGCGTCCGACGCGGACGACGCGCCGTCTGC
Source organism: Flexivirga sp. (assembly GCF_035551235.1). GTDB lineage: Bacteria > Actinomycetota > Actinomycetes > Actinomycetales > Dermatophilaceae > Flexivirga. Next base: position 47,620 of record NZ_DASZNO010000003.1, read on the forward strand.
TGCTCCGGCCGACCTGGCGTCGGACGCTGACGCCGCAGCCGGCGACGCACCGGCAGCTGATGCCTCATCGACCGACGACTCGTCGGACCGTGAGCCGCGCAAGCGCAACCGCCGTCGTGGCGGTCGCGGTCGCGGCAAGGACAGCGCCGACAGCGGCGAGGGTTCGGCCGACGCCGAGCCCGTCGCGCAGGACTGATCCACCGGCGTACGCCACCAGCATCGGCCCGGTCACACTTGGTGTGGCCGGGCCGTTGCGCTGTTTCGGGGTGGCGCCGGTGTCCCGGGAAGTTCCCGCCATGCCGATCGGGCTGTATGGAGCACGTTTGGCCCGGCACGGGCGCCGTTAGGCTGCGCGGTATGACGAATCCTCTCCTGCTGACCTGCCCGGTGGGATTGGAGGATCTGGTGCGCGGCGACCTCCGGGACCGCGATGATCTGCGGTCCGAGCTGCTCGAGCCGGGAGTCATCCGCTGCGAAACCGGCGTCGAACGTGAGCAGTTGCCGGCGATGGTCGAGCGGGTGAGCGTCCCCCTTGACGACGTTGCGTCCGTGACGGACGCAGCGGCGCTGATAGGTCTGGAGACGCCGGCGTTCCGGGTGCAGGCGGCCGATGCGGCCGTGCGGTCGGAGTGGATCGCGCGGATCGAGGCGCTCGGGTGGGTCAACGAGCCCGGCGAGTGGATGCTCAACATCGACGTCGATACCGGGCGCATCGACCTCGGGCCGTGGCACTGGTCACGTCGGATCGGTCAGCTGCAGCGGCTGCCCGCGACGACTCCGGGTCCGGTGGCGGCGGGCCTTCTTCGTATGGCGAAACTGCGCGACGGTGACCGGTTGCTCGACCCGTGCGCCGGTGTCGGCACGGTGCCGATCGTCGACGCACTGCTGCGTGGGGGACCGGCATACAGCATCGAGCAGGACCCGGAAGCGACCCGGCTTGCCGCCGAGAACGCGGCGAATCTGTCGGTGCAGCAGTCGGTTTCAGTTCTTGAAGCGGACGCGACCGACCTCCCGCTGGCAGATGCCAGCGTCGACCGGGTGGTCAGCGACCTGCCTTTCGGCAAGCGGATCGGCAGCAACGAGCTCAACAAGACGCTCTACCCGGCCATCCTCCGCGAGATCGAGCGCGTGCTGACTGCGGACGGGCGCTGCGTGCTGCTGTCGGACGACAAGCGTGTCTTCACCGAATCCGTCGCGCACGCAAGGGGTTTGAAGGTCTCGGGGGAGCGGGTCATCCGCTACAACGGCGTCACACCCACGGCATACATCGTGCGGCGCAGCCGTCGTCCGAAGCGTCGCCGGGCATGAGTCGGCACCAGCACGCGCGCGGATCGGCTCGATCAGGCCGACCCGTGGTGGGCGAAACACCACGATGAGCTGGCAGCCCATGCGGACCGGTCCTGGTACTGATCGCGGGAGAAGCGTTGCTGCACTGGGACGTTCGGGCGGACAACCTGATCTTCGGCACCGACCGCGCCGGGCCGGAAACCTCCGCCGGGAACTGGAGCTCGTTCTCTGACCGAGAGGAGTAGCGAACGACCGACCGGAGTATGAATTTCGACCGAATCCGTACTCCTCTCGATCGGTTGGTACTCCTCTCGGTCATAGAGCCGCTACGCGGCGGGTGGCGATGGGGTGAGGGCCGGTACCTGGTCAGGCCACGCGATGGCGTAGCCCGTACCCGCACCGCGGCGCAATCGCACGTATCGCAGCAGCTCGCGCAGGATGCCGGCGTTGCCCATCGCCCAGCCGGGCAGCGGTGCCAGGTCCGGCGGATCCGCCCGGTGCTCGTGGTTGGACCAGCGCGCTCCGTCGGCGTCGACCGTGGCCCGCGCGATCAGGTCACCGACCAGGACGTCAGCGAAGTCCAAGTCGTCGCCACGTTCGACGATGCGGTCGCACGCCGTCGCAAGGACACCGGCCGTCCCGCAGCATCGCCCGTTGTTGTCCCAGAAGCCCGGTCGCAGCCGAGACGGCAGACCCGACCCACGACGGTCGTCCAGCACCGGTCCTGCAGGTCGGTCCACCGCTTCTCCCCAGTGACCTGCGCCAGCAACCGGAAGAGCTGCGCATCACCGGCCGGACCGTTGCACCAGCCATAGCTGTAGCGCTCGATGATGTCCGGGCGGTGCGGCGGATCCGAGTGTGGGACAAGGAAATCCGCGCTGCCGGAGGTGTTGCGCGAGACCACGTCTTCCGCGGCGAGCACTGCGAGCTCGATGAGATCGGCACGACCGGCCGCATCGCCGATCGAAGCCAGCGCGAACGCGATCCCGAGCGTGCCGTGGGCCATGTGGTGCGACCGTGGCGGTGTCGGCCGGACCGCCCAGTTGACGCCGTATGGCGTGCGATCCGCCTTCTCGACATACGGAAGCACTGCCTGTATGGCGAGATCGAGATCCCCGGCCTGCAGCGCTCCGAGGCCGATGCCGGCGTTGCCCATCAGCAACTCGAACATCGGATTCCAGCGCTCCCCGTCGAAGAGCTCCCGGACCCGGGTCAGCGCACGCGCGGCGGCTTCCGCACGTCCGAGTTGGTGCAGGCACTGCGCCATACCGGCGAGCCCGAAGTAGAGCGACGCGTTGTCAATCCGGCCGACCTGCGCCGACAGGAAGTCGAGTCCGCGCTCGATCTCGGCGTCATACCGTTTATCGCCGAAGTGCACCCGAGCCTCGTGCAACGCGAGCACGATGCCCGAAACCCCGTGGTAAAGAGACGGATCGGACGACGCCAGCCAGTCAGCGGCAACCAGCCAGTCGGCCGCGGACCGTGCGAGACCCTCGACCTCGTCGGTGTTCACACCAGGTCCAATTCGAGGGCGCGCAGCACGGCGCGAGTCCGATCGCGCACGCCGAGCTTGGCCAGCAACGTCGACACGTGGTTCTTGACCGTGCCGGGGGCCAGGTGCATGGCGGATGCGATCTCCTTGTTGGAGAAACCACCGACGAGCATCCGCAGCACCTCCCGCTCACGGGTGGTGAGCTCGATGTGCACCGGCAGATCGGTAGGGGCGGCGACCGGGTCAGGAGCGCCGAGGCGGTCCAGCAACCGCTGGGTCACCGAGGAGAACACCATGGAGCCGCCCGCCGCGACGGTCTCGACTGCGGCGACGAGATCGTCCAGCGATACGTCCTTCAGCAGATAGCCGCGCGCGCCGGCGCGCAGCGCCTGCAAGACCTGCTCGTCGTCCTGGAAGGTAGTCAGCACGAGACACGGCGGCGGGTCCTCGCGACGACCCAGCTCGTGCAGCACCGCGATGCCGTCGAGCACCGGCATCCGCAAGTCCAGCAGTATGACGTCAGGGCGCTCGATCTTCAGCAGTTCCAACGCTTTCCGGCCGTCGTCCGCCGCGCCGATGACGTCGATCCGCCCGCTCAGCCGCAGCAGTCCCACGATGCCGTCGCGCACGATCGTCTGGTCGTCCACGACGAGCACCCGGATCGGATCCGCTGCCGTCATACCTGCTCTTCGACCCGGTGTGCGCCGGCGTCCTCGGTGCTGTGCAGCGGCGCCGATGCCTGCACGACGAAGCCGCCACCGGGGGTGCCACGCCATACGACCGAACCGCCCAGTGCCGTGAAACGCTCTCGCATTCCTCGCAATCCGTTCCCCTCCACTGTGGTGGCAGCCCCGCTGCCGTTGTCACGCACCGCGACCGACAGGGCGCCGTCAGCCTCTTCCAACGCTACCCAGGCCCGGGTCGCGGCGCCGTGCCGCGCGGCGTTCGTCAATGATTCCTGGACGAGCCGGATGGTCGCGTGCCGCAGCGCGGCGGACACCCGGTCGAGCACCTCGGAGCCGTCGACCTCGACCTGCATTCCCGGCCAGGCCTCGCCCAGTGCGGCGAGCGAAGTCGCCGACGCCGGGCCGCCTTCACGCAACGCGCTGACGACGCTGCGCACCTGTGCCAGCAGCTCCTTGCCGGCACGCTGTGCGGTGTCCAGATAGGGCACGGCCTCGTCGGGCGGCAGGTGACGGGCCGTCTCGAGCGTCAGGGTGAGGCCGGCCAGCTGGTGGCCGACGACATCGTGCAACTCACGGGCGATCCGCAACCGCTCCTCCGCGGCGCTGTGTTCCCGCAGTTGCGCCTGTGCCTCCCGCAGCGCGTGGTTCGCCTGCTCGGCCTCATCGCGCGCCCGCTCGACCATCGCCGTCTGCTCCACCCCGACCAGCACGAACACGTCGACGACGAGGGTCAGCACGGCATACCAGGTGCAGGCCAACAGCGACGCCTGGCCGTTGACCAGCGCCATCAGCGCGGTGCTCGCCGGCAACAGGACGACGATCGTCGCGACCGAGACACGCAGCGGGACGAAGCTCGCCCATACGGCCGTCGTCACGGCCAGCAGCATGATGCTGAACCCGTACGTCGAGCCCAGCGCGGCACCGAGGTACGACGCTACGACGAAGGCTCCGACGATCACGAACGTTCGCGCAGTGCGCGGGAAGCGGATCGGCGTCCCGGCGACCAGCACGAAGATCGCGATGATCAGCGCAACACATGCCCAGTAGACGAGCGGGAACGGTGGGGGTAGGTCGGGCAGGCCGCCCAGGAAGAGCGGCGCGACCGTGAAGATCGCAATGGCGATGCAGCCATTGACGAATTGCAGGCGTTCGATGGGTCGCACCCCATGACGATAGATCCGGGGGTATGCCGGCAGAGGTGCCGAAGGTCACGATGACGGGTGGGCGAGGCGTGCCGGACAGCTAGTGGACGCAGTAAGCACACTTTCCTGGGAAGTTCTAGAGTGCGGTCCCGTGAGTTCCCTGCATGCGACCTTCCGCCCGATGTTCGACGACGTGCTCGCCCGCAATGCCGGCGAGGCGGAGTTCCAGCAAGCCGTGCACGAGGTGATGGAGAGCCTCACGCCGCTCGCGGACAACCACTCGCGCTACACGCAGTGGTCGATCCTGCAGCGCATCTGCGAGCCGGAGCGGCAGATCATCTTCCGGGTGCCGTGGGTCGACGACAGTGGGGAGGTCCGCGTCAATCGCGGCTTCCGCGTCGAGTTCAACTCCGCGCTCGGCCCCTACAAGGGCGGCCTGCGCTTCCACCCGAGCGTCAACCTGTCGATCGTGAAGTTCCTGGGGTTCGAGCAGATCTTCAAGAACGCCCTGACCGGTATGCCGATCGGCGGCGGAAAGGGCGGCTCGGACTTCGACCCCAAGGGCTGCAGCGACGCCGAGGTCATGCGCTTCTGCCAGTCCTTCATGACCGAGCTCTACCGGCACGTCGGCGAATACACCGACGTGCCCGCCGGTGACATCGGCGTCGGCGGCCGCGAGATCGGCTACCTCTTCGGGCAGTACAAGCGGATCACCAACCGCTACGAGTCCGGGGTGCTCACCGGCAAGGGCCTGTCCTGGGGCGGCTCGCAGGTGCGCACCGAGGCGACCGGTTACGGCACCGTCTTCTTCGCCCAGGAGATGCTCGCCGCGAGGGGCAGCTCGCTGGACGGTATGACGACAGTCGTCTCCGGCAGCGGGAACGTCGCCATCTACGCAGTGGAGAAGGCGCAGCAACTCGGAGCGAAGGTCATCGCGGTGTCCGACTCCGGCGGGTACGTCGTCGACGAGCAGGGCATCGATCTGGAAGTGCTGCAGGAGATCAAGGAGGTCCGTCGCGGACGGGTCTCGGAGTATGTCGACCGGGTCGGAAACCGGGCGCGGTATGTCGCCGGCGGGTCGATCTGGGAGGTGCCGTGCCAGGTCGCGCTGCCCTGTGCTACCCAGAACGAACTCGACGAAGCCGACGCGAAAACGTTGGTGGCAAACGGTGTTCAGCTGGTCGCCGAAGGTGCCAACATGCCGACGACTCCGCCTGCGGCCGCGATCCTGCGTGATGCCGGGGTGCTCTTCGCGCCGGGCAAGGCCGCCAATGCCGGTGGCGTCGCGACCAGCGCGCTGGAGATGCAGCAGAACGCCAGCCGCGACTCCTGGAGTTTCGCGCGCACCGAGGAGCGGTTGCAGGCGATCATGCGCGACATCCACGACACGTGTGTCACGCAGGCCGAGGAGGTCGGACACCCGGGCGACTACGTGCTGGGTGCCAACCTTGCGGCATACATCAAGGTCGCGGACGCGATGGTCGCCCAAGGCGTCATCTGATCTTCTGCGGGTCGAGTAGCGGTGAGGCACGAGCCGCGTCTCGAAACCGAGCGTGCCACCTCGCGACCTCGGCAACCTTATTGCCGAGAGGACACCCGTTTGCCGAGAGGACAGGCGCTTTTGGGCG
>NZ_DASZNO010000004.1:0-2037 GCF_035551235.1 Flexivirga sp.
AGGGAGCCGAGGAAGGCGCTGCAATCGTCCCAGAACGTCTTGAAGGCGGTGTTGATGTCTTCGGCGATGTCGCTGAGCTTGAACGGCGCGGTCGGCGGGACGAGCGTGGCGGTGAGGAAGTCGATCACGATCGAGCCGCCCGGCTTGGCCAGGTTCGACGCGCAGCGGGCGAGCGCGAGCAGCAGGTTTCGGTAGTTGTTGATGATGACGGTGGCGATGCGGGCGGTTTCGTCCATCAGCGCCTTGAGGGAGGTCTGGTTTTGGCTGAGGACGGTGATGGCGGCGGAGGTGTAGGTGGCGAACTGGTCGGCGGCGTCGCCGTGCCAGCGTGCCTGCAGGTCGAGTTTGGCCTCGTTGAGCAGCCCGACTGCCTCGGAGAAGGCGCTGTTCTGAGCGAATTTGTCGCCGATGACCAGAACTTTGCGGATGTCGCCGCCGATGAATTTCCGCAGGGTGTCCAGCAGGTGGAGGATGCCGTGGGCACCGATGAGCTCGGCGTACTGGCGGACCATGCCGTCGGCTTCTTCGGGGTAGTGCAGGTTCTCCAGGTCTGAGATGGTCTGCTGCAGATCGGGGTCGGTCATCGAAGGCCGCCCTTGGAGGCGGTGATGGAGCGGACCGCGGCGACGGCGCTGTTGAACTCCTGCACGGTGCCGCGGCCTCTGCGGCCGGGCATGAGGACGGTCAGGGTGCCGGGCAGCCCGAGATCGTATTCGCCGAGGACGGTGTCGGCCAGGTCGCGCTCGGCGAGGGCATGCAGCAGGGCCGCGGCGTCGGCGACTTTGGTAGCGGTGGCGCGCAGCGCTTCGGGGTAGACGTGGTAGCCCTTGCCTGGCCCGGGGTCGCTGGGGTTGACCGGAGTGACCGGGTCGAAGCTCATCGCAGGTGCTCCTTCGCGATCGCGTCGGCGACGGTGGCGGCGCGCTGGCGTGCGGCGTCGTGCTCGGCCTGGTGGATGCCGGCCAGCAGCTGGCGGGCAAGGCTGGCGGTGGTGTAGTTGCGGACCTCGTCGGGGTCGAGGTCGATCCGCTGCAGCTCGCCGGCGCCGGTCACGGTCACCGTGCCGAGATCCCCGGGCAAGCGGACCTCGACCGAGGAGGTGGCGGCTCGCTTGACTGTGGACTGGATGGTGGCGACGGCGTCGTTGATTTCGCGGGCGAGGTTGTAGAGCTCGTCGTCGGTGCTCACCAGCGCCCCCGATCAGTGTCGTCCTCGTCGTCGGTCAGGAAATCCAGCTCTTCGAAGTTCTCCTCCTCCGCGTCGCCGGTTCTCGACGGTGCCGGAGCCGGTGGGGCCGCGGGCCCGACGTTCGGCGGCGGCGCGGATGTTTGTCGTCGAGGACAGCGCGCATCTGCGGTGCGGCGACCGCGATGGCGGCGCGGCGAGCCGCGGTGACGGCTGCGACAGCCGCGGGGCCGATTTCTTGCGGGTGTGGTCCGTGGAGCGCGGCTTCGGTGATGGTGAGGTCCACGAGTTCGCCAGATCCGGTCACGACCGCAGTGACCACCCCATCGGGCGATTTCGCGGTGTGTCGGGCCGCGGCCAGCTGTGCGTCGAGCTCGGCTGCCTGCGCTCGTAACTTGGCGACGTTCAATGCCACGTTGGTCCTCCCCTGACCACGGTATTCGCCCTTCGCGGGGTCATCCTATGACGTTGGTCCAAGCCAATGCGGTTCCCTGGGGCGATCGAGGGTTCTCGGCATCACGTCGAGTAAACGCGTCGGCTTTGTCATGCCTTAAGGGCCCTCGGTAGGGGCGTGGGCGAAAGGCCTGGCAGAAACTGGTCGCGCGCTCACCCTCCGATGGTCAGTGCTCGCGGCACTGCTCAACCTCGCGGCTTGCGCAGTTCTGCCGATCCCCTCTCAGCACGGCGGCCGCGCAGCCGGGCGCCACGCTCGAACGCGGGAACGCCCTCGTGAGGCCAGGCCAGCTCAGCACGCTGCGGGATCCCGCTGGCGACGCCTCCTCCGCCTCCGCAGTGTGGATGAGTTCAGCCTCCGGTTTCGGTGCGGAGGGGTCGGCAGGCCAACGCGCAACC
>NZ_DASZNO010000005.1:0-127291 GCF_035551235.1 Flexivirga sp.
GGCGGCAACGAACGAGTTCGTTGCCGCCCTCTCCCTGTCTTGGTTGTCGCCTCCGCGGCCGTCCGCTTGTCGGTCGGTTGCGTTGTCGTGGGCCGTCACCTGGGGATTCCTTAGTCTCCGTGTCTCCGTGTGCATCGGGCCCAGTCGTCGTCCTCGCGGCCGTCCGTGTCGTTCGGTGAAGTCGTGGCTGTCGCCTGTGCTTTTGTCGCGACGGTTGCGGGAAAAGGACCGAAGCCGGGTCAGGTGGCGTTCTTTTGTCGCGACGGTTGCGGGAAAAGGACCGAAGTCGGGCCGGATCGTGTCTTTTTGTCGCGACCGTCGCGCGAAAAGGACCGCGCCGTCCGGCCGCCAGTGCCGCCGCGCCGCTACAGCCCCTGCAACAGGGCGCGGTACCAGCGGATCCCCTCGAGGAATGAGTCCACCCCAAGGCGTTCATCGACGCTGTGCAGGCTCTGCCGCTGCGCCTCGTCCATCCGGAATGGGTTGAACCGGTAGCAGTTGTGCCACACCCGCTGGAAGTGCCGGGCATCGGTCGCGGCCATCACGACATACGGGACCGGAACGACGTCCGGCAGCACCTCGCGCGTGACGCGCTCCAGCAACTCGAAGGCGTCGCCGAGGTCCGCGATCGGACTCGGCTCGTAGGCCGTCCGGACGACCACCTCGATCTCCTCGCCGACCAGGGTCCGCACGCGGTCCACCGCATCGTCGACCGTCTCGGTCACCGCGACCCGCATATTGACCCCGGCGGTTGCGGTCGTCGCCAGCACATTGTTGGCCGGGGCGCCGTTGAGCTGGGTGATCGCGTAGGTCGTGCGTGTCATCGCCGCGGTGGTCGGACCCAGGCGGGCGAAGAGTTTCGACAACGGTCGGCGCAACGTCGCCGCCCTGCCGACCAGTGCACCGAGCGGACCGTGCACGTGCGGCCCGAGCCGCTCCAGCATCGCGAGCGAAGGCTCCGGCAGCTGGGCGGGCGCCGGATGCTTCTCCAGGGTGAGGATCGCCCGTGCGAGCTTCGCCGGCGCGCTGTTCCGCGGTGGCATCGAGGCGTGGCCGCCCTCGGCCCGCGCGATGAGTTCCAGCTCGACGAGCCCCTTCTCGGTCACGCCGATGACCGCCAGCGGTTCGGACACACCGGGGAAGGCACCGCTGACCGCCATACCGCCTTCGTCGAGGACGAACCACGGCTCGACGCCGCGGGCATCGAGGGCATCGACGGCAGCGAGTGCCGTGCTGCCGTACACCTCCTCGTCCGCACCGAACGACAGCCAGACGTCCCTGGCCGGGACGAATCCTGCGGCGAGCAACTCCTCGACGGCCGCGCAGATCGCGACGAGTGAGCCCTTGCAGTCCAGCGTGCCGCGACCCCAGATGACGCCGTCAACGACCTCGCCGTCGTATGGCGGATGCGTCCACTCGTCCCACGGATTGACCGGCACCACATCCTGGTGGGCCAGCAGCACGATCGGGCGGCCCGTCGACCCGTCGGGATGGGTGCCCGGCCACCGCAGCAGCAACGCATGATCGGGCAACTCGACCTGCTCGCACGCGGCGAACAACCGCGGGAACCGGGAGCGCAGGTCCGCGTGCAGTCCGTCGAACTCACCGCCGTCCTTGGCCTCGCCGGCAACCGTGCGCCGCCGGACAGCGGCCTGGAGGGCAGCGACAGCATCGATCATGGCGGGGAGTCTAGGGGGCAGGACCGGCCGCGACGCGTTCCGCCGGTGGCGCTTCGCCAACGCGGGCCGCCGCCCCTTAGGTTGTTCCTCATGAAGATTGCCGTGACCGGATCCATCGCCACCGATCACCTGATGACGTTCAAGGGTCGCTTCGCCGACTCGCTCGTCGTCGAACAGCTGGACAAGCTCTCGCTGTCGTTCCTCGCCGACGATCTGCAGATCCGGCGCGGGGGAGTGGCCGCCAACATCTGTTTCGGTATGGCGAACCTCGGCCTGCATCCGCTGCTCGTCGACGCGGTCGGCGAGGACTTCGCCGACTACCGGTCCTGGCTGGAGCGGCACGGCGTCGACTGTGAGTCGGTCTACGTGTCCGAGACCAAGCACACCGCGCGGTTCGTCTGCACCACCGATGACGACATGGCCCAGATCGCGACCTTCTACGCCGGCGCGATGAGCGAGGCCCGCGAGATCGAGCTCGAGCCGGTCGCACGACGGGTGGGTGGCCTCGACATGGTGATGGTCGGTCCGTCCGATCCGGAGGGCATGCGCCGGCACACCGTCGAATGCCGCCAGCGCGGCATACCGTTCATCGCCGACCCGAGCCAGCAGCTCGCGTTCGCCGACGGCCCGTTCATCCGTGACCTGATCAGCGGCGCCGACTACCTCTTCACCAACGAGTACGAAGCGCACATGACCGAGCAGAAGACCGGCTGGTCGGCCGACGAGATCCTGGAGCAGGTCGGCACCCGCGTCATCACCAAGGGCAAGGACGGCGCCGTCATCCTGCGCCGCGGTGAGGAGCCGATCGAGGTCCCGGTCGCCCGCGAGGTACGCCGACTGGACCCGACCGGTGTCGGCGACGCCTTCCGCGCCGGCTTCCTGGCCGGGCTGACCTGGGAGCTGGACCTGCGCACCTGCGCCGAGGTTGGTTCGATGCTGGCCACTTATGTCCTGGAGACCGTCGGCACCCAGGAGTACATCCTGCGCAAGGCCGACTTCCTCACCCGCCTGGGCGAGTCGTATGGCGACAAGACCGTCGCCACCGTCGAGCCGCTGCTGAACTGCCCGCGCGGCTGACCCCGCGAGACCCGCCGTGCCCGTCGAACCCGCCCCGAGCCGGTGGAACCTTGACGAGCAACAACAGGACGACGTCACGCAGGACCTCATCGCGGTCGGCGCGGACCTGCAGCCCGGGACCCTCCTGGCGGCATACCGCGCCGGAATGTTCCCGATGGGGATCGGCGACGACGGCCGCCGGCCGATCGGCTGGTGGTCGCCGCTGCGCCGCGGCGTGCTGCTGCCCGGCGACTTCCACGCATCACGGTCGCTGCGCCGGGCGCGACACCGCTTCCAGGTGACCTACAACACCGCCTTCGAAGCGGTCGTCGACGGCTGCGCCGATCCGTCACGGCCCGGCCGGTGGATCACCCCCGACATCCGGGCGGCATACGAGCAGTTGCACCGGCTCGGCTGGGCGCACTCCGTCGAGACCTGGGACGCGGACGGCCGGCTCGCCGGTGGCCTGTATGGCGTGTGCACCGGTGGTGTCTTCGCCGCCGAGTCCATGTTCCACCGAGCGACCGATGCCGGGAAGGTCGCCGTCTGGGGATTGACCGAACTCGTGTTCGGTGATGGCGACGACCGGCGGCTCATCGACGTGCAATGGCAGACCGAGCACCTCGCCACTCTCGGGGTCCGTGAGATCCCGCGCCGCGACTATCTGCGTCGCGTGCAGCGCGCCGCACACGCTCCGTTGCCACCGTGTTGGGACGACATGGCGGACCCCTCCTGAGGTCTCGGGCACGTTTTCGCCGAGTTGGGCGTTGGGACAGTCGAATTGATGCCTCCGACAGGCCTGCCCTGACGTCGACTTCGAATACGGCTGGGATAGAGTCTGCCTGTGCCCGGATCTGACAAACCCAACGTGGAATCCGCGCCCCGTTCCCAGGCTCCTGGACGGCGGCGGCGTAGCAAGATCGCCTTCGGAGGTCTGATCGCGGTCAGCGCAATGCTGCTGACCGGCTGTACCCCTGTGGAGAAGCGTGGATACCTTCCCAAGGGCGTCACCAGCCTCAGTCAGGAGATCACCGACTTCTGGGTCTCCGCCTGGGTCTGGGCGCTCGTCGTCGGTGTGATCACCTGGGCGATGATCATCTACTGCATGATCCGCTACCGGCGGAAGAAGACCGATGTCGGCCTGCCGCCGCAGCTGGCCTACAACGTGCCGATCGAGATCCTCTTCACCGTCGTGCCGATCTTCATGGTTGCCGTGTTCTTCGGCAAGACCGTGGAGATGGAGAACAAGATGCTCGACACGAGCCAGAAGCCCGCCGTCACGGTCAACGTGGTCGGCAAGCAATGGTCGTGGGACTTCAACTACGTCAACTCCAAGGTCTATGACGCGGGCGTGCAGGCGGACATGAGTGCGCCGAACCCCGAGAGCACCGTCCCGACGCTTTACCTCCCGGTCGACAAGAAGGTCGAGTTCGTCCTCACCTCGCGGGACGTCATCCACTCGTTCTGGGTGATCCAGTTCCTGCAGAAGATGGACATGATCCCGGGCAAGGTCAACAAGTTCCAGGTCACGCCGACCGAGATCGGCACTTATCAGGGCAAGTGCGCCGAGCTGTGCGGCGCCTACCACTCGCAGATGCTCTTCAACGTCAAGGTGGTCAGCCAGGCCGACTACCAGAAGAAGATGCAGCAGTTGCGCGACAAGGGCAACGTCGGCTTCCTGTCCAACGCGCTCGTTCGTGAAAGCTCGACGATCGAGGCCAAGGACCAGAAGAAGATGCAGCAGTACCTGCCCGCCGGGGTCACAGGCTCTGACATCGTCACCGAAGGAGCGAAGTAATGGCCAGCATCGCCACCCCACGTGTCGGGGACGCGGGCGGCACCGACGAGTCCGGTCCCACCACGCCGTCGTCAACTCGCCACCCCGGCCGCACGTTCGTCAAGTGGATCACCGCGACGGACCACAAGGTCATCGGCAACCTCTACTTCATCACCTCGTTCGCGTTCTTCCTGGTCGGCGGTGTGCTCGCGCTGATGATCCGCGCCGAGCTCGTGTCGCCCGGCCTCCAGATCGTCGACAACCCCGAGCAGTTCAACCAGCTGTTCACCATGCACGGCACGATCATGCTGTTGCTCTTCGCGACACCGTTGTTCGCCGGCTTCGCGAACGCGATCATGCCGTTGCAGATCGGCTCGCCCGATGTGGCGTTCCCGCGGCTGAACATGTTCGCCTACTGGCTCTACCTCTTCGGCGGCCTGATCGCCAGCGCCGGCTTCATCACCCCGCAGGGTGCGGCTGCGTTCGGCTGGTTCGCCTACGCGCCGCTGTCCAACGCGACCTACAGCCCCGGCGTCGGCGGCAACCTGTGGGTTTTCGGTCTGGCGCTCGCCGGTTTCGGCACGATCCTCGGATCGGTCAACTTCATCACCACCATCGTGTGCATGCGCGCGCCCGGTATGACGATGTTCCGGATGCCGATCTTCACCTGGGGCATCCTGATCACCTCGATCCTCGTGCTGGTCGTCTTCCCGGTGCTCGCCGCCGCGTTGTTCGGACTCGGCGCCGACCGCATCATGGGTGCGCATGTCTTCGATCCGCAGACCGCAGGAGCGATGCTCTGGGAGCACATGTTCTGGTTCTTCGGGCACCCGGAGGTCTACATCATCGCGTTGCCGTTCTTCGGCATCATCTCCGAAGTCATCCCGGTCTTCTCGCGCAAGCCGATCTTCGGTTACAAGACGCTCGTCTTCGCGACGATCTCGATCGCGGCGCTGTCGGTGAGCGTGTGGGCCCACCACATGTACGCCACCGGTCAGGTGCTGCTGCCGTTCTTCGCGATCATGACGATGCTGATCGCGGTGCCCACCGGCGTGAAGTTCGTCAACTGGGTCGGCACGATGTATGGCGGGTCCCTGACGTTCGAGACGCCGATGCTGTGGGCGATCGGCTTCCTGGTCACCTTCCTCTTCGGTGGTCTGACCGGCGTCATCCTGGCCAGCCCGGCCCTGGACTTCAACCTCACCGACTCCTACTTCGTGGTCGCGCACTTCCACTACGTGGTGTTCGGCACGGTCGTGTTCGCGATGTTCGCGGGCTGGTACTTCTGGTGGCCGAAGCTCACCGGCCGGATGCTCGACGAGCGACTCGGCAAGCTGCACTTCTGGCTGCTGTTCATCGGCTTCCACGGCACCTTCCTGATCCAGCACTGGCTGGGTGTGAAGGGCATGCCGCGTCGCTACGCCGACTACCTGCCGGCCGACGACTTCCAGTGGATGAACGACATCTCCTCGGTCGGCGCCCTGATCCTCGGCATCTCGATGCTGCCGTTCATCTACAACGTGTGGAAGACGTGGCGTACCGCTCCGAAGGTGGAGGTCGACGACCCGTGGGGTTACGGAGCCTCGCTGGAGTGGGCGACGTCCTGCCCGCCGCCGCGACACAACTTCGACTCGATCCCGCGGATCCGTTCCGAGCGCCCGGCGTTCGACCTGCACCACCCGGAGGCCGCCTCCTGGACGGTGAAGGCGTCCGAGGACACGCTGGCACAGTTGACCGGCCCCGCGGACCGGGGCGACCAAGCATTCATGGGTGACAAGCCCGAGAAGGGTGAGTGAGGGTTCCATGAAGGTCGAATACAAACTGTTCGCCATCCTGACCGTCTTCATGGTGGCTGTGGGGACGATCTACGGCCACTTCAGCGGTTGGGAGGAGCCCGTCGGTTCGGTCGGTCTCTACCTCTCGGGTGCGTTGTGTGCACTGATCGCCGGCTTCCTCTGGTGGACCGGACGCAAGATCGATCTGCGACCCGACGACGACCCGATGGGCGAGCAGTCCGACGTCGAGGGCGACTACGGGTTCTTCAGCCCGCACTCCTGGTGGCCGCTCTTCCTGGGTGCGTCGCTCGCCATCATTGCGCTTGGCCTGGCCGTCGGCTGGTGGCTGGTCATGCTCGCGGTGCCATTCGTCGCGCTGGCCTCGATCGGCTGGGTCTTCGAGTACTTCCACGGTGAGCACTCGATCTAGCTCGCTCTCCGAAAGCCGGCCCGCCATACACACGCTGTATGGCGGGCCGGCTTTTGCCTTGCGTTGTGCGCGAACCCGTCCCGAAGGCGCGACCGTCGGCACTTCGGGACGCTCCCAGACCCAGATCCCGTCCCGAGGGCGCGACCGTCGGCACTTCGGGACGCTCCCAGAGCGCACATCCGGTGCCGAAGGCGCGACCGTTGTCACTTCGGGACGCTCCCAGACCCAGATCCCGTCCCGAGGGCCCGATCGTTGTCACTTCGGGACGCTCCCGGGCCCGCATCCGGTCCCGAGGGCGCGACCGTTGTCACTTCGGGACACTCCCGGGCCCGCATCCCGTCCCGAAGGCGCGACCGTTGTCACTTCGGGACGTGGGGACGTCGGGGGAGTGCGCTCAGCCCCAGCCGAGCTCGTGCAGGCGCTCGTCGCTGATGCCGAAGTGGTGGCCGATCTCGTGCAGCACGGTCACCCGGATCTGGTGAAGCAGCTGATCGCGCGTGTGGCAGTAGCGGGTGAGCGGCCCGCGATAGATATAGATCCGGTCCGGCAGGTTGCCGAGACCGTAGCCCGAGTCACGCGCGGTGAGGGGCACTCCGACATACAGACCGAGCAGGCCGGGGACGCTGCCGGGCTGTGGCTCGTCCTCGACGGTGATCGCCACGTTGTCCATCCGGTCCAGCAGCTCTTGCGGAATCGTGTCCATGGCGTCGGCGGCCGCGTCCTCGAACTCTTCACGGCTCATGGCGATGGGCATCTGCGGGCTCCGTCCGGTCAGTGGAACAACAGCTTAGGAGCCGCGCGCTCCGAGCATGCCGAGAGGCCCACCCGCACAGTGTGCGGATGGGCCTCTCGGTGCTGCGCATCCCTCCCGGTCGGGGGAG
This sequence comes from Flexivirga sp., assembly GCF_035551235.1. Lineage (GTDB taxonomy): Bacteria > Actinomycetota > Actinomycetes > Actinomycetales > Dermatophilaceae > Flexivirga. Next base: position 7,599 of record NZ_DASZNO010000005.1, read on the forward strand.
GGCGGTGCTCAGTCCTGCTTGTCGTGCGGCGTGGGGTGACCGTAAGCGTGTGCCGCCCCGATCTCCTCGGCACCACCGTGCATGTGACCGGACTCGGCCTCATCGGGGTGCGACTCGATCTCCTCGCCGGCGTGACCGTCGTGGTGTGCCGATGCCAACTCCATCGGGGTGACGGGCTCGACCCGGTCCTTGAAGTAGTAGTGCGACAGGCGCGCCCGCATGCGATCCTTGCGGGCACTCTTGCGATGCACGCCGTTCTCGTCGGTCTCCGACGTCAGCTCCACCGGCGCCGGGGACTCGTAGGCGACCAGCGGCCACCGCTCGAACTCGCTGAGGTCCTCGTGAGCCTCGAAGAAGCGGCCCCTGTTCGTCCGGACCAGGCGACCGCTCTCGCGGCCGTGCAGGACCAGGTCACGGTCGTAGCGCTGCAACGACAGGCACATGCGCTTGACCACCCAGAAGACGATGATCGGCATCACGATCAGTCCGATCTGGAAGGAACGGGTGATGTCGTTGATCGAGAGATGGAACTTGATGGCGATGATGTCGTTGCCGCAGGCCGCGAACAGGATGCCGTAGAACGTGATGGCGGCCATTCCCAGACCGGTGCGGGTCGGCCGGTTGCGCGGCCGGTCGAGGATGTGGTGTTCCTCGTTGTCCCCGGTGACCCACTTCTCGACGAACGGGTAGAGGCCCATGATCGTCCACAGGATCGGGATCATCAGGATCGCGCCGATCATGATGTTGAAGCTCCACGTCTTCCCGAAGAGGTTGAACTCCAGGAATCCGGGCAACAGTCGGAGTGCACCGTCGGCGAAGCCCATGTACCAGTCCGGCTGGGAACCGGCGGTGATCATGGTGGGCTCGTAGGGGCCGTACATCCAGATCGGGTTGATCGACACCAGGCCCGAGATCAGCGCGGTGACACCGAAGACGATGAAGAAGAAGCCACCGGCCTTGGCCGCGTAGACCGGCATCATCGGGAAGCCGACGACGTTCTTGTTGGTCCGGCCGGGCCCGGGGTACTGGGTGTGCTTGTGCACCATCACCAGGATGATGTGCGCAGTGAACAAGCCGACCAGGATCGCCGGCAACAGCAGCACGTGGATGGTGAAGAACCGGGGAATGATGTCCTCGCCCGGGAACCCGCCACCGAAGAGGATGTAGCTCATGTAGGTGCCCACGACCGGGATCGACAGGATGAAGCCCTGCATCGCGCGGATACCGGTACCGGACAGCAGATCGTCCGGCAGCGAGTACCCGATGAAGCCCTCGACCATGGCGAGCATCGCGAGCAGCAGGCCGATGATCCAGTTGATCTCACGCGGCTTGCGGAACGCGCCGGTGAAGAACACCCGGAACATGTGCAACGCGATGGATACGACGAAGATCAGCGCGGACCAGTGGTGGATCTGCCGGATCAGCAGGCCGCCCTTGACGTCCATCGAGATGTTCACCGTGGAGGCGAACGCCTCACTCATCTGCATGCCCTTGAGCGGCACATAGGAGCCGGTGTATGTCGTCTCGCCCATGCTCGGGACGAACCAGAAGGTCAGGAACGTGCCACTGATCAGCAGGATGACCAGTGAGTACATCGCGATCTCACCGAGCATGAACGACCAGTGGTCCGGGAAGACCTTCTTCATCAGGTAGCGCACGCCCTTGGCGGCGCCGGTGCGCTCGTCGAGCCAGTTGCCGACGGCGCCCACAGGACCGCCACCCGCTGCGGGGGCGTCCTTCTTGTCGTCCGCGCGCAACGCGTCGGCGGTGCTGCGTGCCTTGGTCTGCTCGCTCATCAGCCACGCTCCCAGAAGCTCGGTCCGACCGGCTCGTCGAAGCCGTGTGGTGCATAGAGGTACCCGTTGTCGTCAACCGCGATCTTCAGCTGTGGCAGCGGACGCTTGGCGGGACCGAAGATGACCTTGCAGTCCTCGGTCACGTCGAAGGTCGACTGGTGACACGGACACAACAGGTGGTGCGTCGTCTGCTCGTAGAGGCCGACCGAGCAGCCGACGTGCGTGCAGATCTTGGAGAACGCCACGACGCCGCCCTGGCCCCAATCACGTTCGCGGGTGCTCTTGATCAGGTCTTCCTGCAGCGAGATCAGGATGACTGCTGCCTTGACCTTCTCGTTGCTGGGGTGCTCCGTGTCGTTGATGCCCTCGGGCAGCACGTGGAAGACCGAACCGAGGGTGACGTCCGACAGGCGGATGGCGGTGCCGTCGGGATCGCGCATCAGCCGGCGGGGGCGGGTGACGGGCTTGCCGTTCTTCATCTCGGGCTTGCCGTTTGCGCCGATGACCGGAACCTGGGTGTCCCACAGCGTCGTACGCAGGTCCTCGACGTCGTTCTTGAAAGGTCCGAGGCCACCGACCAGCTGCAGGCCGAGTGGCACCGCGAAGAGGCCGAGCGCGCCGCCGAGGCTGTACTTGATCAGCGGGCGGCGGTTGATCTGGGAGGACTCGGCGCCGGCCGTGAGTTCCTGGACGAACCCGGCGCGGGAGTCGTCGTCGGATCGCAGGGTATGGCGCTCCTCGACGACCTCCTCGTCGGACATCAGGGTCTTGGCCCAGTGGACCGCGCCGAGGCCGATGCCGAGCAGGGACACCGCGAGCGTCACACCGAGTGCGACATGCAGCGCGTGCACCTTGCCGAGGATCGGGAGGGTGACGTTGGTGTCCTCACCGATCACCGCGTAGGCGACGACGAACAGGACCGTCGCCAGCATCGACAGGCCGAACAAGGAGGCGACCTGTCGCTCACTGCGCCGCGCGGCCGCCTCGTCCAAGTCGCCCTGGCGGTGCACGTGCGCGGGCAGCCCTGGGTTCTCGAACACCTCGGGAAGAGCGTGCTCGTCACGGGTCGCGACCGCATGGCCGGACTCGTCATGGGTCACTGCGGTCTCCTTGCGGATCAAACTTTCGTTGTCATCAGTCATCAGGCGGCCTTCTTACCGAGCCAGACAGCGATCAGGATCAACATGCCGATGCCGATGGTCCAGGCGAACAGGCCCTCCGGCACGGGGCCGAGGTTGCCCATGCTCCAACCGCCGGGGCTGGACTCGGCCTTGACGTTCTGCAGGAAGGAGACGATGTCCTTCTTGTCCTGCGGCGTCAGGTTGGAGTTGTTGAAGACCGGCATCGACTGGGGGCCGGTCAGCATCGCTTCGTAGATGTGCTTCCCGGAGACGTCCATGAGGTTCGGTGCGAACTTGCCGCGGGTCAGTGCGCCGCCGGAGCCGGCGAAGTTGTGGCACATGGCGCAGTTGACGCGGAACAGCTCGCCACCCTTGGCGATGTCACCGCCACCGCTGGTCAGGCTCGAGGACGGAACCGAGGGGCCCTCACCGAGCGTGGCGACGTATGCCGCGAGCTGGGAGGTTTCCTTGTTGTCGAACTGCGGCGTGCCGCGCTCGGCCTGGACACCGGGGTTGGCCAGCGGCATACGGCCGGTGCCGACCTGGAAGTCGACGGCTGCGGCGCCCACACCGACCAGCGACGGACCACCGTCACCACCGGCACCGTCCAGGCCGTGGCAGGTCGCGCAGTTGGACAAGAACAGCTTGTGGCCGGCCGAAGCTGCTTGGGTGCTGCTGCTTGCGGCGTCGGCGTTCTTGGGGGCGAACGCGGCGTAGAGGCCACCGGTGATGATGAGGCCGAGAAGCAACACGATCGCTATCGCTGCCGGGTGCCGGCGGCGGGCAACGAGTGAACTCACGAAGTCGTCCTGTCGTCGTTGAAGGGATGGGTGGGCCAGAACAGGGCGTCGCCGGTCACTGGAGCAGGTAGATCGTGGCGAACAGCGCGATCCAGACGACGTCGACGAAGTGCCAGTAGTAGGACACGACGATCGCGCCGGTGACTTGGTGGTGCGTGAACTTCTTGGCGGTGAAGGTGCGTCCGATGATCATCAGGAACGCCATCAGCCCGCCGGTCACGTGCAGTGCGTGGAAGCCGGTGGTCATGTAGAACATCGAGCCGTAGGCATCGGAGTCCAGCGAGATGCCCTCGGCGAACATGTTGGAGTACTCCAGGACCTGGCCGGAGACGAAGATCGCGCCGAAGAGGAAGGCCAGGACGTACCACTCGCGCATGCCCCACGAGCCGAGCTGCCACAGCTTGCCGTCGCGGTGGGCCTTGCCGGCCTCGGCCTTGAAGACGCCGAACTGGCACCAGATCGAGGAGATCACCAGGATCACGGTGTTGCCGAAGGCAAAGCCGACCTCGAGATGACTGGTGCGCTCGTCCCACAGGGGCCCGGCGACGGAGCGAATCGTGAAGTACATCGCGAAGAGCCCCGCGAAGAACATCAACTCGCTGGCCAGCCACACCATGGTGCCGACTGCCGTCAGGTTGGGTCGACTGACAGGTCCATGCCCTGCCGGGATCCGGGAATCGCTCGTATGAGCCGTCGTTGCGGTCGCCACGTCCGCCATTATGGCCCCATCGGCGCGCGCATGCGCGAGCGACCCCCCGGTCCGACGGGATTGGACTTCGGGGCGAGTTCCTTTTCGTGCCAGGGCTTCTGCTCAGATGCCGCGGACAGCGCGAATCCGGCTTCGTCATACGTATCGGTCTCGTGCTGATGAACGGATGGCTGCTGTCGATCGTGCCCGGCCGGACCAGTAGCATTCTGCGTTATGAGCTCTTCCTCCGCAGTGGTCCCGGCAGTGGGCGTCACGGGTGCTGTGCACCAGTTGAGCGTCCTGCTCTACAGCGACGACATCGCGACGCGCGACGCCGTACGTCTCGGGGTCGGGCGTCGTCCGGCCAAGGATGTGGAGATCACCAGCTGGCGTGAGTGTGCGACTCCCGCGGCGGTCGTGGAGGCCGTCGACAAGGAGAAGTACGACCTGCTCATCCTGGACGGCGAAGCGGCCAAGCTCGGCGGCCTCGGCCTGTGCCGGCAGCTGAAGAACGAAGTCTTCGACTGCCCGCCGGTCCTGGTGCTCACCGGCCGTCCCTCCGACGGCTGGCTCGCGGTGTGGTCGCAGTGTGACGCTGCGGTCCCGCACCCGATCGACCCGCTCACGATCGGGTCGGCGATCGCCGACCTGGTGCGTCGCGGCGCCGCGTCCTGAGCGATCGCACCGCAATGGCAGCGGACACCACCTGGCCGGTTCTGCTCAACACCTTGCTCGACGGCCGGGATCTGACCGCGCCGCAGGCGGGGTGGGCGATGGACCGGATCATGTCCGGTGAAGCCACCGGCTCGCAGATCGCCGGATTCCTCGTCGCCCTGCGCGCCAAGGGCGAGACGGTCGATGAGTTGCGCGGTCTGGCCGACGAGATGATCCGGCACGCTGTGCCGATCCGGGTTCCCGGCACGATTCTGGACATCGTCGGCACCGGCGGTGACGGAGCGCACACGGTCAACATCTCGACGATGTCGGCGATCGTCTGCGCGGGGGCCGGCGTGACCCTGGTGAAGCACGGCAATCGAGCCGCGTCCTCCAAGTCCGGCGCGGCCGACGTGCTGGAAGCTCTCGGTGTGCGCCTGGACCTCACGGCGGACCAGGTGGCCACGGTGGCGAAGTCGGCCGGCATCACGTTCTGCTTCGCCCAGACGTTCCACCCGTCGTTCCGGTTCACGGCGCCGACGCGCAGCGAGCTCGGGATCCGCACGGCGTTCAACGTGCTCGGCCCACTGACCAACCCGGCGGCACCGCAGTTCGCATCGATCGGCGTCGCGGACGCGTCGATCCTGCCGCTGATGGCCGGTGTCTTCGCCGAGCGCGGTCGCAACGCCGCGGTCTCCCGCGGTGACGACGGGCTCGATGAGGTCACGGTGACGACGACCTCGACCGTGCACTGGGTGGCCGATGGTGAGGTCAGCATCCACACGCTCGATCCGCGCGACCACGACATACAACTCGTCGGCATCGAAGCCCTGCGAGGTGGTGACGCGGAGCACAACGCCGCGATCGCCCGGGAGCTGTTCTCCGGGGCGCCCGGTGCCGTGCGCGATGCGGTGCTGCTCAATGCCGGACTCGCGCTGGCCGTGGTGGCCGGCGGCGACGGGCCGGGTCGGTTCGGTGCGTATGACGACCTGGACGCCGCTCTCGATGCCGGGATCGCCCGAGCCCGCGATGCGATCGACTCCGGAGCTGCGACGGCTGCGGTCGACCGGTGGGCCACCGCGACCGAAGCTGCGCGTCGCTGAGTCACCTCAGGCACGGGCGTGAACGCGAGACGACGACCAGTCCGGCGAATGGGCGCGCGGCGAGCTTGCGAGCTAGCGCCACCGCCGGGCTGCGAGGAGTCGAGCCAAAGGCACAGTCAGTCGTCGAGGCCGATGGCGAATGCTGCGCCGAGGTCCTTGCTGGAGTAGGTGCGGAACGCGATGTGCGTCTGTGAATCGCGCACTCCCTCGACCTTGTTGAGGCGGTCGGCGATGACGTCGGCGAAGTCCTCGTGCCGCGCCACCTTGGCGACCGCGATCAGGTCGATGTCACCGGTGACGCTGTAGACCTCGGCGATGCCGTCGATCTCGGAGATCTGCTGAGCGACCTCCGGTATGCGGTCCACGTCGGCCTTGATCATCACGATCGCAGAAATCATGTCGTCAGCTTAGTGTCACCCCGGAAGTTTCTCCTCCGCTCTGCTCCCGCAGCTACTTCCCGGGACACACCTCGCTCTCCGGAGTATGTCGTGGGCTCGTCTCAGGCAGTTGCCCGCTTGCGTCCCCGCCAGGTGGAGCTGTCGTCGAAGCCGACTGCATCGCCGCGGTCGGTCATCCCTTCGCCCATCGCGTCGTCGAGTGATTCCTGAGCCCCGACGGCACCGCCGACGGGGCAGACCCACACGCCGTCGATGTCGACGACGCGCACCCCGGGCTGCTCCATCCAGCGCAGGATCTTCTCGGTCTCCTCATGGGTGGCCGCCGGGACAGGAACCTGCGGACGCTCGACCTGCTCGGCGCTCTCGCGGAGGGCGGCGATGTATCTGCGCGGATCGGACCGTGGCGGGCAGACCGTGGCACCGGCGAACCTGCCGTAGCGGACGCAGGTGAACTCCCAGCCGCCGGCGGGCGTGCGCGCCGCCGCAATGATCTCCGGGCTGGTGGCCAGGGGCGTCATACGTTGGGAGCGCGCAGCGGCCCGCACCAGCGCGAGCATGCGGTCGCGGACCACCGCGGCGTCCTCGAAGCGCTGGTCGGCCGCGAGGCTGCGCAGCCGGTCGCCCAGTGCGTCGATCACCTGATGGCCGTCACCGTCCAGTGCGCGAGCCACCCGGTCGGCGATCTCGGCGTAGTCGTCGGGGGACTGCCGTCCGTCGCACGGAGCACCGCAGCGCCCCATCTCGGCGAGCACGCAGGCGGACCCGGTGCCCTTGCGGGACAGGCGGCTGGTGCACTGCCGCAGCGGCACCACTTCGTGGACCGCGGCGACGGCCTGCTCGGCGACCGCGCGTGAGGTGAAGGGGCCGGCGTAGGTGGCGCCGTCGTCGCGCACGGTGCGCACGATCGACAGGCGGGGAAAGGCCTCGGCCGTCAGCTTGAGCCACATCGCCCGCTCGGGATGCCGCGACCGACGGTTGTAGCGCGGCTTGTGCTCGGCGATCAGTCGCAGCTCGCGGACCTGCGCCTCGAGCGTCGTGTGGCACACGATGGGGGTGACCGACGTGGCCAGTCGGACCATCTCGGCCATCCGGGTGCGTTGCTCGCTGGCGGTGAAGTAGTTGCGAACCCGCCGCTTGATGTCGATGGAAGTGCCGATGTAGAGCGGCTCGCCGTGCTCATCCTTGAAGATGTAGACACCCGGCGCCGACGGCAACGAGTCGGCCAGGAAGCGCTTGCGCCGCTGGTCGGGCGTGACCCGTGAGGTGTAGGACCGCAGCTCCTCGAGGGTGTGCACGCCGAGGTTGCCGACCCGCTCGATGAGCCCGTGCAGCACGTCGACGGTGGCCTGCGCGTCGTGCAACGCCCGGTGGTCGGGAGTCACCCGAGTGCTGAAGACGCGTGCCAGCGAGGAGAGCTTGTGGTTGGGGGCCTCATCGCGGGTCACCAGCTGCCGGGCGAGATGGACGGTGTCGAGCACCGTGTTGTTCGGCCAGGACAGCTGCAGCCGCTCGCAATTGACCTTCAGGAAGGTGATGTCGAACCGTGCGTTGTGCGCGACCAGCACCGCGTCGCCGATGAATTCGAGGAACGCCGGCAGTGCCGAGCGGATGTGCGGAGCAGTCGCGACCATCGGGTTCGTGATGCCGGTCAGCACCGAGATGAAGGCCGGGATCGGCTCACCGGGATTGACCAGCGTCTGGAACTCGCCCAGCTGCTGGCCGCCGCGCACCTTGACCGCGCCGATCTCGGTGATCTGGCACTCCGTCGCGCTGCCACCGGTGGTCTCCAGGTCGAGCACCACGAAGGTGACGTCGGCGAGCGGGGTGCCCAGGTCGTCGAACGTCGACTGGATCGCAGCGGGCGAGGTCATACCGACGAAGGTAGGGCGCAGGTGTGACAAGCGCGTCGGGGCGCGCCGCTGCGCTCAACCCAGAACGAGCAGCAGGGCGACGGTCAGCATCGTGAGGCCGACGAGTACGTCCAGCACCCGCCAGGTGCCGGGTCGGCTCATCCATCGCGCGGCGTAGCGGGCGCCATACCCGATGACGGTGAACCAGGCGATGCTGCCGAGGCAGGCGCCCACCGCGAACCACCAGCGAGCGGTGGTGCCCTGCTGATTGGCGATGTTGCCGAGCATCAGCACGGTGTCGAGGTAGACGTGCGGGTTGAGGAACGTGATGGTCAGTGCGACGACCGCCACGGACCCGCGCGCCGCGGGCGTGCCGGTGCCGAGCGTGGACGGATGCCGCGCGGCGAGCAGGGAGCGGATCCCGAACCACACGAGGTATGCCGCGCCCAGCCAACGACACACGGTCAGCACCGCGGGATGGCTCTGGATGACCGCGCCCACACCGGCGACCCCGGCGGTGATCAGCAGGACGTCACCGGCGATGCAGATCAGGATCACAGTGCCGATGTGCTCGCGGGACAGGCCCTGTCGCAGTACGAAGGCGTTCTGCGCACCGATGGCGACGATCAGGGAGAGTCCGGTGAACAGGCCGGTGAGGAGTGCGCTGAGCATGATGGGCCCCAACCTATGATCGGCAGCGAGTTCAGGAAAGCGAATGTTTTTGATGAACCATTAGTGTTGCTTCATGCAGGACGAACAACTCCGTACGCTCGTCGCGGTAGCGGACGAGGGCACCTTCGAGGCAGCGGCGCGGCGGCTGACGATCACTCCGTCGGCGGTGAGCCAACGGATCCGCGCACTGGAGATGGCGGTGGGCGCCGTTGTCGTGCAACGGAGTTCGCCGGTCCGGCCGACGGAAGTCGGGCAGGTCCTGCTTCGCCTCGGCAGGCAACGGATGGCCCTGGAGGAGGAGGCGCTCGCGGAGCTCGGCCTGCGTCCCGGCGGTGTCGATGCCCTGGCGGTCGCGGTCAACGCAGACTCCCTCGCCACCTGGTTCGAGGACGTCCTGCACATGGCGGCGGGATGGCCGGACATCGCGCTGCACCTTCGTGTGGAGGACCAGGCCCACAGCAGTGCCCTGCTGCGGTCGGGAGCGGTGGTCGCCGCCATCACGTCGGATCCCGTTGCAGTGCAGGGGTGTTCCGTCATACAGCTGGGGACCATGCGATACCTGCCGCTGTGTGCGCCGCAATTGCGGGAGCGCTACCGCCGTGGTCGCACGGTCGATCTGGCGGCGATGCCGATGGTGCGGTTCAACGAGCGTGACGACCTGCAGGACGAGCTGTTGCGTGCGCGTGGTGTGCGTGCGACGGGCGCACTGCACGAGGTTCCGTCGTCGGAGGCGTTCGCCGCCGCGGTGGCCGCCGGGCTCGGCTGGGGCATGTTGCCGGTGGCGCAGGTGCGCCGTCGGATCGACGAAGGGGAGCTCGTGCGGGTCGTGCGTGACCACGTCGCCGACGTGCCGCTCCACTGGCAGGCGTGGCGGTTGCGTACCGCCTCCCTCGAGCAGTTGTCCGGCGCTGTGGTCACGGCATCGCGCAGGGCCTTGTCACACGTCCGCCCTAGCGTTCGAGTCGAAGGTTGATTTAACGACCAGGAACGAAGAGGTGATGACATGCGCATCGATTGCGACACCTGCCCCGTGCGCGACCGGCAATGCGCCGAGTGCATGGTGACCGCGCTGCTGCAGCTCGCACCGCTGGAGCAGCGCCTGGACAGCGACGAGCGACGCGCGGTCGACACCCTCGCGTCGGCCGGCCTGATCTCCGCACAGGAAGCGGTGTCGGCCACCGCACGGCTCGAACCCTGGAAGCCATTACGGTCGACCGGGTGAAGATGGCGACCCGGCAGGCGATCACGCGCCGTATGGCGTGCTGCGTCGGCTGGGCGCTGCTCAGCGGGGTGATCACCGGCTGTTCGTCGTCGACGACGTCAGCTGCGACACCCGTCTCGAAGTCCGCATCGAAGTCCGCATCGAAGTCCGCTTCGACATCCGCAACGACGTCCCGTTCGCCCACGTCTAGGGCTGCCGCGCACACGGTGCGCGACGGGCAGCTCGTGGTCTCCGGCACCGCAACCGAGGCCCGGTTGCGACGGGTCGCCTCCGACGCCCGGACGGCAGTGGGTCGGGTCCGGGAGATATGGGGAAGTTCGGTGCTCACCGGTCCGGTGCACATCGAGGTGCCCGCCGACGAGGCAGGGTTTCGAGCCCAGGGAGGCTCTGCCGAGCCGGGGGCGCAGGTCGCCGCCACCACGACGGCAGCGGGCCGGGTCGTGCTGTCGCCGGCGTTGTTCACCCAGGTGACCGGGCAGGGCGTGGTGGTCGTGCTCACCCATGAGCTGACACACGTCGCACTACATCAAGCGGGAGACCGCGCTCTTGCCCGATGGGTGGTGGAGGGCTCGGCGGAGTTCACCGCCTACCGTTCAACCGGCCTCGGACTACCTCGGCTGGCGCCCCAACTCGCCGCGGCCGTACGCTCCGGCGACCTACCCACGGGCCCACCGTCGGATGCGCGTTTCCGGTCCGCTCCACAATCGGCATACCAGGAGGCCTACGCGTGGTGCGCGTTCCTCGTCGAGCGCTTCGGGACCGCCCGGTTCACCGGCTTCGTGCGATCGGCCGACACGGGCGAACACGCTGATTTCGCTGCGGCTTTCGGCACATCGACCGGCTCGTTGCGGCAACCTTTCCAACGGTTCCTTCGCACGCAGGTTGCGGCCGGCAGCACCGCACCACCAGCCGGCAGCTGATCGGTCACGCGCCGACAACCGCCCTCAGCCGGCAGGTAGGCTCCCCGGCATGGCTGACAGCACCAAGTCCTCCGTCTCGATCAACGCCGCGCCCGCCGAGGTGCTCGACGTGATCGCCGACTTCGATGGCTACCCCGAGTGGACCGGCCAGATCAAGAAGGCGGAGGTCCTCAGCGAGGACGAGCAGGGCTGGCCGCTGCAGGTCCGGCTGACGCTCGATGCCGGTGTCATCAAGGACACCTACGTGCTGGCCTACACGTGGGACGTCGCCGAGGACGGCACCGGAATCGTGTCCTGGGAGCTGGTGAAGTCCAGCATCCTGAAGTCACTCGACGGCGTCTACCGGCTGACCGGCGACAGCGAGACGACCAATGTCGTCTATGAGCTCACCGTCGACCTGAGCCTCCCGGTGATCGGCATGATTCGTCGCAAGGCGGAGAAGACGATCATCGAAACCGCCCTGAAGGGCTTGAAGAAGCGCGTCGAGGCCTGATGGCTCCTCGCGTTCTGCTGGTCGTCGGACCGGGCGGAGCGGGAGCGTCGACCACAGCTGCGCGCGTCGCCGACGAGTTCGCCGCCAACGGCAGCGGCGTCACCGTTCTGGACGATGACCCGTATGACGGAGCGGGTGCGCGCTGCCGCGAGTCGTCGGTGCTGCACGCGACCGCTCACGACACCGATGGTGGTGATGGTGCCCGTCGGGTGCTCGAGGCGCTCGGTGCCTCCGCCGACCTGATCGACCCCTTGCGCCATACGGCGACGGCCTCGGCACTGAAACTGCTCTGGTCGATCCCGGTCGGTCTGCCCGCGGATCACCTGGTCGTCATCGACTCCGGCACGGCCGGTCCCGAGCTGGCACGACTGGCTCGCACACTGCCCGGAACCCTCCTGCGGCTCTCGCGTCTCGGCACCGGGTGGTTGCGGACGAGTCGGCCACTGCTGGCGGCCCTCGGCGGGCGACGGTCCGGTCCGGCGTTGCTGGAGCAACTGCAGTCGGCTGCACAGCGGGCCCGCGGCATACGTCATGACGTGTGCGGTGGCTCCGGCGGTGCGTTGCTGGTCGCCGGGGACGAGGGCAAGACGGCGCGACTCGGCGTCGGCGTGGGGCTCAGCGGCGTGCGAGTGCGTGGCGTCATCGGTCTGGATGGCGCGAGCGACGTGCTGCCCGGTGTGCCGCGCCTTGCACAGAAGGACATGCTCGCCGGACTCGAGCAGGACGGCCAGCCGCCGTTGCGCATCCAGCCGGACGCGGCGGAGGGTTACCGGATGCGAATGCCGTTGCCGCTCAGCGACTTTCGAGATCTCAAGATCCACTGGTCCGGACACAGCCTCACGCTCAGCGCATGCGGGCACCAGTCGCTGCTGGAGTTGCCGTCTGCATTGCAGCGATGCCGCCCGTCGGGTGCGCGGCTGCGAGACGGCATGCTTGACATTGCATTCCGTCCGAACTTAGCAGGAGCCTGACGTGACACCCGACGATCCCGCCGATCCCGACAACCAGCAGACCGGGGCGTCCACCGTCGCCGACGAAGCGATGCGGTTGGCCGAGGCGTTCGCGGTCTGGGCGCAGAACGGCAAGCTCGCGGCCGATGTTGCAGCGCACGACACGTCCGTCGACGACACAGGCGCCGGCACCGCCACCGAGGAGCCCGACCGGGCCGCCGGCGCGCGTCCGCCCGCCGCCGCAGCAGCACCCAGCTGCGATTGCGCGCACGGCGCCGCGGTCGAAGCCGTCTGTCGGATGTGCCCGGTGTGTCGTATGGCGGGCCTGGTGCAGGCCGTCCAGCCGGACCTGCTGGACAGGGTCGCCGACCTGCTGGGACTGGTCGCCGGCGGCCTGCACTCGGCCGCGGAGCAGCGCCGCACGTCCACCACCGGCGCCGGCAACGCGCCCGACGCCGGCGCATCGGGGCGGTCCGACGGCGGCATGGACGTCCCGGTGACCGGCGGGGACGACGACTGACATGGGACACGAACGAGCAGGGGAGTTGCCGCAGTGACCGATCCGCACACATCGCTCGCCATCGGGATCGACATCGGCGGCACCAAGGTCGCCGGTGGCCTGGTGGACGCGAGCGGGACCGTGATCGACCAGGTCCGTCGCAACACGCCGCACCGCACGACGGAGCCGAAGGTGGTGGAGGACCTCATCGTCGAGGTCGTGCAGGAGTTGCATGGGCGCGCGACGAGCGAGGTGGTCGGCGTCGGTATCGGCGCAGCCGGCTTCGTCGCCGCCGACCGGGCGACCGTCGTCTTCGCACCGCATCTGTCGTGGCGGCACGAGCCACTGCGCGATGCCCTGTTGCAGCGTCTCGACGTGCCGGTCTTCGTCGACAACGACGCCAACGCCGCCTGCTGGGCCGAATACCGCTTCGGCAACGTCCAGGGCGAATCGCATGTCGTGATGGTCAATCTCGGCACCGGGATCGGCGGCGCGATCGTCGTGGACGGCCGGATCCAGCGTGGCCGGTTCGGCATCGCGGGTGAGTTCGGGCACATGCAGGTCATGCCCGGCGGACACCGTTGCGAGTGCGGGAACCGTGGCTGCTGGGAGCAGTACGCCAGTGGCAATGCGCTGGTGCGAGAAGCTCGTTCGCTGGTGCTGGCCGGATCCCCGCTGGCGCACGACCTCGCGGCGAGTGTCGGCGGCGACCCGCGTGAGCTGACCGGTCCGATGGTGACCGAGGCTGCCCGGGCCGGCGATCCGACGGCGGCCGAATTGCTGGCCGAGATCGGGACCTGGCTGGGGACCGGCCTGGCCAACCTGGCGAACGCGTTCGACCCCGGTGCCTTCGTGATCGGCGGTGGCGTGAGCGCTGCCGGAAGCATGCTGCTGGACCCGGCGCGGGACTCGTTCCGCAGGCATCTGGCCGGCCGTGGCTACCGGCCCGAGGCACGGATCGTGCAGGCGGCGCTCGGCAACGAGTCCGGGTTCGTCGGAGCCGCTGACCTGGCCCGCACCGCGGTCGCCGAGGCGGACCGATGAGTTTCGAGGCGAGTCTCGAGGCACCCGGTCCGGCCCGCGATCCGCACGTGATCCGGGTCGCGTCATACAACGTGCGTGCTCTGAAGGATGATCGTGCGGCGCTGGTCGAGGTCATTCGCGCGATCGCACCGGACGTCCTGCTGCTGCAGGAGGTCCCGCGGCATCCGGTGTCGGGCCACCGCATCGCGACATTCGCCGACGACGTCGGGCTGACGTGGTTCGGCGGCAGGCGCTACCGGATGAGCACCACGTTGATGACCAGCCTGCGGCTGGACGTGCTCGACGCATGCCACGGCCGGTTGCCCGTGCGCAGATTCGACGAGCCGCGAGGCTTCGGTATGGCGACCGTTCGGCTGCCCGGCCATCGGCCGCTGGTGGCAGCCAGTGCCCACCTGTCGCTGCGCGGCACGGATCGCCTGCCGGAGGCGAAGGCGTTGCTCGGTGCCGCAGCGACCCGAGGTCTCCCGGTCGTTCTCGGTGGCGACCTCAACGAGGAGCCGGCCGGGAAGACGTGGCGATATCTCGCGCGCGGGTTGCGGGAGGTGTCGGCGGACGGACCCACCTACTCGGCGCAGCAGCCGCACAAACGCATCGACGGCATCTTCGCATCGGCCGAATTAGCAGGAACGACACCGGATTTGGTCCTGCCGACGGCACAGCTGGCGGCGGCGACCGATCACCTGCCCGTGGTCGTCGACGTCGATGTCAGCGCCTTGTCCGAGTAGCCGGAAGGCCTTAGAGCACCGCGCCGTCGTCGTCATCGTCGAGGTCGTCGCGGTTCTTCGGCGACCGCATGAACAACTGGATGACACCCGCCACGAACAACGCGCAGGCCAGCACCCACCACAGGGATTGGGCGTAGCGGTCGAAGAAGAAGAGGTAGAGCAGCCAGGCCGGGCCACCGATCAGGCAACCGGCCATGGTCCAGAAGCCCATGTCGTCACTGCTCGGCAGGGGGCGCGGTGGCGCCGGGACGAACACGTCCGCGTCGTCGTCGTCCAGCAGGGACGCCGAGCCGCTCGGCGGCATACGCCACTGGTCCGGGAGGCCGGCCAACGGTGACGCCGGCGGCGCTGCAGCCTGCGGCGGGTCCTCGTCGTCCTCGTCCTCCTCGTCATCGCCGGTGTCGTCATCTCCGGCGTCGTCATCTCCGGCGTCGCTGTCGGCCTGCTCGCCGGCCGGCGAATCGTGCGCGGCGGCCTTGTCCCAGTCGGTCTCCTGCGGCTGCAGTTGCGCGACGATCTCGGCAAACCGGCGGTCGATGTCGGTCTGCTCGTCCGGTCCCTCGCGGCCCTCGAGGCTCATAAGTCCTCGATCACGGCCGCTCGGTCACCCGTTGGATGAAGTGCATGGTTTCATCCTCGATCAGTGCGGCATCGTTGTCGAGGGTGGCGACGTGATAGCTGTCGGTCAGCAGGATTTCGGTCTTGTCGGAGCTGGACACGCGTGCCAGGAGCAACGCCGAACACTCCGGCGGGACGACGTGGTCGTCGGGGGAGTGCAGCAACAGCACCGGCTGTGTCACCTGCGGCAGGTCGCGCGTGACCTTCTCCCACATCTGCCGCTGGGACTGCAACGCCCGCAGCGGGGTGCGCTCGTAGGCGAGTTCCCGTACCCCGGGCTTCTTGATGTCGTTGGCGATCGACGCGATCGACGGCACCACGTGCTGCAACGCCGGGAGTGCCTTGAGTCGGATGTCGCGCATCGTGTAGGCGGGGTTGATCAGCACCAGGCCCCGTATGCCGTGGGGGTGACTCTGTGCCGCGAGGGTCGCCAGCGTGCCGCCCATCGAGAGGCCGACGGCGACGATCCGGTCGCAGCGCTGGCGCAGCTCGTCATACGCAGCATCGATCTCGGACCACCAGTCGGTCCAGCGCTTGGTGTTGAGTTCCTTCCACGTCGTGCCGTGGCCGGGCAGGCGTGGCAGCCGCACGGTGTATCCGGCGTCGGCGCAGCGGCGCGCGATCGGCAACATGCTCTGTGGGGTCCCGGTGAAGCCATGGCAGACCAGGACACCGATGTCGGAACCGTCGTGGGCAAAGGGCTCCGCCCCAGGCAGAACGTCCATGATGATTCCTTCGCTGAGGGTGTTCGAGGTTGTCGTCCGCGTAACATCCTTTCACCTCGGCGAAGGCGTGTGACGCCTGCCGTATCCTGCACCGGAAGCCGATGACGTGCAACGGGTTGCGGCCACGTGCGGTGGGAATCAACCCGGTGCGAAGGAGATGCAGTGTTCTATTGGTTGCTGAAGTGGGTGCTCCTGGGCCCCTTGCTCAAGGGCGTCTTCCGCCCGACGGTCGAGGGTGCGCAGAACGTCCCCGAGCGGGGACCGGTCATCCTCGCCAGCAACCACCTGTCGGTGGCGGACTGGCTCTTCATGCCGCTGGTGATCCCGCGCCGCGTGACGTTCGTGGCCAAGGCCGAGTACTTCAACACCCCTGGCGTCAAGGGCCGCCTGCAGAAGGCCTTCTTCTCCGGCGCCGGTCAGGTGCCGATCGACCGGAGCAGCGGCACGGCGGCTGCGGGCGCGCTCGAGACCGGCCTGCGGATCCTGCGGGAGGGCGAGGTCTTCGGCATCTACCCGGAGGGCACTCGATCTCCCGACGGCCGGCTCTACAAGGGCAAGACCGGCCTGGCGCGCATCGCACTGGAATCCGGCGCGCCGGTGATCCCGGTGGGTGTCATCGGCACCGACGTGATCGCGCCCCAGGGCAAGCTCTTCGGGCGGATCGTGCGGCCGCATGTGCGGTTCGGCGCGCCGATCGACTTCTCCCGCTACGAGGGCATGGAGGACGACCGTTTCGTCTTGCGGTCGATCACCGACGAAGTGATGTACGAGATCATGCTGCTCACCGGCCAGGAGTATGTCGACGTGTATGCCGCATCCCTGAAGAAGGGCGGCATCACCAAGAAGGCGAAGGAGATCGGCGGTGGCGCGGCCGCCCTCGCGACCCAGGCCAAGGATCGACTGCAGCACCACAAGGACGACAAGGACGACAAGGACGGCGAGACCGACCAGGCCGACAGGGCCGAGGACGACGCACCGGCCGACCCCGGCGCGACCGAGAACCGGACGACGGCCGCCGCCGACCACGCCGACGGTGCGGCGAAGTCCCAGTAGTGAGGTGCGTGCAAAGTTGCTGGTCAATCGCTCCGCGCCTGACCAGCAACTTTGCCCACATCCGCACTACCTTCATCTTTGATCATGACCAGCAGGCAATACCGGACGCGGCATACCCAGTCGGCGCCCGTACCCTTGGCGGGTGAGCACGACGACCCCTGACGCATTTTCCACGCCCCGCCTGCTGGCCGAGCAGATCGAGTGGCCGGCACTGCCTTCCCTGCAGCAGCCGCAGTGGCCGGACTCCGACGAGGTCTATCGAGTCCGTGCCGAGCTCGCCGCCGCACCGCCGCTCGTCTTCGCCGGTGAGTGTGACGTGTTGCGCTCGCGGCTGGCCGCCGCTGCGGTGGGTGACGCCTTCGTCCTGCAGGGTGGCGACTGCGCAGAGCGCTTCTCCGAGGCGACCGCCGACAACATCCGCGACCGGGTCAAGACGATCCTGCAGATGGCCGCTGTGCTGACGTATGGCGCCAGCACCCCCGTGGTCAAGATCGGCCGCATCGCCGGGCAGTACGCCAAACCGCGCAGCAACAACACCGAGACCCGCGGCGACGTCACGCTGCCGGCCTTCCGCGGTGACATCATCAACGACTTCGACTTCGACGCCGAGTCGCGCACCCCGAACCCACAGCGACTGCTGCACGCCTACCACACGGCGTCGTCCACGCTGAACCTCGTACGTGCTTTCACCACAGGCGGATTCGCCGACCTGCGGCACGTCCACGAGTGGAACCGCGGCTTCATCGCCAACGCTGCCTACTCGCGGTACGAATCGATCGCGCGGGAGATCGACCGCGCGATGAAGTTCATGCTCGCGTGTGGCGTCGACTTCGAGTCGACACCACTGTCCGGTGTGGAGTTCTTCGCGAGCCACGAGGCGCTGCTGCTGGACTACGAGCAACCGCTGACCCGCATCGACTCCCGCACCGGCAACCCCTACGCCGTGTCCGGGCACTTCGTGTGGGTCGGTGAGCGCACCCGCCAGTTGGACCACGCCCATGTGGACTTCGCGGCGCGCATCCACAACCCGATCGGTGTGAAGCTCGGGCCGACGGCGGACCCGGACGAGGTCGTGTCACTGATCGAGCGCCTCGACCCGGGGCACGAGCCGGGCCGGCTGACGTTCATCACCCGGATGGGTGCGGGCAACGTCCGCGACAAGCTGCCGGAGATCGTCCGCCGGGTCACCGAGACCGGTGCGAAGGTCGTCTGGATCTGTGACCCGATGCACGGCAACACGTTCGAGTCGTCCACCGGTTACAAGACCCGCGAGTTCGACGACATCATCGAAGAGGTCCGTGGCTTCTTCGAGGTGCACCGCGACCTCGGTACGGTGCCCGGCGGCATCCACGTGGAGCTCACCGGCAACGACGTGACCGAGTGCCTCGGCGGCAGCGAGAAGATCCTCGACGCCGACCTGGAGAAGCGTTACGAGACCGCCTGCGACCCGCGACTGAACCACCAGCAGAGCCTGGAGCTGGCGTTCCTCGTCGCAGAGATGCTCTCGCAGCGGGACCGCCCGCAGCACTGATCAGCGGCCGGCGTGGGTGTCCGCGTCGGTGTCGAGCGCGCGCACCCGTAGGTCCGCGGCGGCGGCGAAGGCGGCCATCGACTCGTCCAGCAGCCGGGCGTCGCGCAGCAGCAGCTGCTCGGGTGTGATCAGGTCGGCGTCGGCACGTCGGGTGGCGATGACGTCGAAGAGTGAGGCGGACCGCGTGTAGACGTGTTCGTTCGCGACGTGGTCCTCGGTCAGCGCATCGGCGATCACCTGCAACGACCCGCTCAAGTGGGTCCGAGCCGCATCCAGCGCCACCGCGTCCGACCGCAGTCCTGCGTTCGTGTCCTCGCCGTCGCGCATCGCGATGCGCCCGCTCTCGCGCAGCATCATCCTGGCCCGGTGGACGGATGCGTCCGCCGCCGAGCGCAGCCCGCGGTGCACCTTGCTGCCCGGGCCCGGCAGGCCGCGCAGCGGTTGGAGCGATGCGATGAGGGTTTGGTGCGCTGCGTCGAGAGTCCTTGCTGCTGAACGGAGTTCGGCGTCCGCGCAGCTGCCTGTGACACGACGCAGCGTGCTGTCGACCAGCGCCTGGACGGCCTCGGCGTGCCCGCGCGCGGCGACCCGGACGACCTGCCAGGACCGCAACGGGAAGACGACCAGCACCGTCACGATCGCCACGGCAGCGCCGATGGCGGTCTCCTCCAAACGCAGGCGCAGCAGGGAGTCGGTGTATTCGCCGAGCTGGACGTACAGCTGCGACACCATCACGGTGATGCCGATCACCATGAATGCATAACTGATGCGTAGCAGATAGATGCCGAGTCCGATGGACACGAGCACGACGATGACGGCCAGGTCGGTGTGATGCCCGATGACGTGCGCCAGCAGCGATCCGACGAAGACACCGACGAGGGTGCCGAGGACCCGGAGCAGCCCCTTGCGCACCTGCTCGGTCGCGTTGTTCGCACCCATGAATGTCACGAAGGCAGCGATGACCGCCCAGTAGAAGCGGCGTTCGGACAGGATGCTGCCGATCACGATCGAGCCCGAGACGGCGACTGCGATCTGGAAGGCGACCCGCACGTTCGGGGCTAGACGCACCCGGTCCCGCCTGCGCGGCCCGCGCTCGCTGGATGCGCTCGCACTCACCATGGTCGAACCGGGCAACCAGCCGCCGACCAGCGCAACGGACGGGATGAACTCCGAGTCCTCATTCGTAGCGGCGTTCCGCAGCGGGTTGGCCGCGATCTGTGCCCAGTCCTGGACGCTGGACGCGAAGCGGTGCACGATGACCCGCCGTTGCCGGGATGCGTCATCGGCCGGTGTCCGGGCCTCGGCCCGGTGGAGGCGCTCGAACAGCAGTTGCGCACTCTGCTGCGCTTCGGCCGGGTCGTGCCGGCCGACGGCCGCCAGCGCCATACGCACGAGGGATTGATCGCCGTCGTTGAGTCCGCTGCGGCCGAGGGTCGCGGCGAACCGGGCCATGTTGGCGAGGGCTTGCTCGGCGTCGAAGACGAGCTGGTGCAATTGCTTCGCGGTCGTGCCGTCGGGCACTGCCCCGGGCGCGCCGATCGCGGCGTCGACCATCAGTGCGGTCTCGTTGAGGCGCACGGTACGGCGTTGAAGGCGCCGGAGGGCACGTCGGTCGTCGGGGTCGTCCAGCACATCGAGCGCGCTGTCCACGAGCGCGTTCGCGCGCCCGGCGAAACTGCGTCGGATGCGGCGCAGGGTGCGCCGCCGGCTCGGGTGGAAGAGAAGCAATTGGGCAAGAGCGGCGACCGCGGCACCCACACAGACTTCGGGCGCCAGCCAGTTGATCGTCGTGAAGTCCACCCGGCTCCCGAGGAAGAAACCCATGAAGTCGCCCATGAACAGCAGTTGCCCGCCGAAGAAGCCCCACGTCCCGAAACGGCGCAGGTAGGCACCACCGGCCAGGATCACCGTCAGGATCGCGAGTGCGAGCGGACGATTCCGGCCGGTCGCCAGACCGATGGCCAGCCCGGCGATCATCGGGATCGGCATGAGCAGGATCGTCAGGTAGAGCCGACCCACCGTCGGCACCATCGGAGCTGCGAAGGTCGCCATCATGCAGACCATGGCGCCGACCATCATGCTCATCACGAGCATCGCGTGATTGCCGGCAGTGGCCGCGGCGGCCAGCTCGGCCGGCAAGCCCCTCACGGGTTGCTGCAGGGCACCGGTGACGTGCACGAACAGGCGCTCGGCGAGCAGTGCTGCGCCGATGCTGACGACGACCTGCAGCGCCATCCGCAGCCGGTTGAGGCCGGGGTCGGAGGCGAGGACACGGTCAATCCACTCGGCGTGTGACGGGCGGGTCCTTCGGGCCGCAGGTGTCGGTCCGGGCTCGGGGACACCTGCCGTTGCCGGCGATTGTGAAACTGCCCCCGTCATTTCGGGAGCGAGGACGAACTACGGGCAGTCACTTAGGCATGCTATCGGACGGATCCTCCGCTTCCGAATCCGTCGGACCGCGACGGGTGGAGCGTTCAGACCACGTCGATGGTGATGGTGCTTCCCTTGGGCGCCTGGGTATTGGCCTTGACCGACTGTCCCTGTACCTGGAAAAGCACCGGGACGAGCAGCGGATAGCTTGTCTTGACCTGGAAGCCCAGCGCCTCCAGTTTCTCCTTCGCCGCGCCCGAACTCATGCCGATCACCTTGGGCACCGTGACCATGACGGGCCCCTGGGACACGACCAACCGGATCTCGTCGCCCTTGTGTCCGGTGCCGTTCGGCGGATCCTGGCTGATCACGTCACCGCGCGGGACCGTGTCGCTGTGCTGCGTCGCACCGAACGTCACCGTGAAGCCGGCCTCGGTGAGGGTCTGTTCGGCCTCGGCCTTCGGCGTGCCGGTCACATCGACGATGTCGATGGGCTGCTTGCCCTTGCTGATCACCAGGTCGACCTTGGTGCCGGGCTTCTGTGCGCTTCCGCCGTCCGGGTCGACGCGGGCCACCTTGCCGGTGGCCACCTTCTCGTCATACGCGTGGGTGACCTTGCCGACCCGCAGGTGCGCGTTCTTGATGGCGATGCGTGCGGCGGCTTCGGACCTGCCGACGACGGACGGGACGTTGTAGCGTTCGGCGCCCTTGGAGACCGTCAGCGTCACGGTGGAGTTCCTGCGCGCCTCGTCACCGGCGGCCGGGGCCGCCGAAACGACGACTCCACGGGCGACCTTCTCCGAGAAGACCTGCTTGACCCGGGCGTGCAACCCCGCGTGTTGTATGGCGTCGACCGCGCGCCCCTGTTTCGCACCGGCGACGGTCGGGACCTCGACCTTGCCCAACGGCCCGGCCGTGAACGCCCACGCGCCGAGTCCGCCCGCGATGAGCAGTACGACGGCCAGCGCCCCGGCGATCCAGCGCCAGCGGCGACGCCGGGTGCGGCCGGTCGGAGGCGGGTCGCCGAGCCCGATCTGCTGGGTCGAGTCGGCGTCGAGCGGGCCGGTCGTGTGGTCGTCGGAGACCTCCAGCGGTTCGCTGCGCGGCGTCCGGTCGAGCGTGGCCGATCCGAGCCGGTCGCGGGTCAGGTGCAACTCGTGCAGCATCGCGCCGGCGTTCGCGGGGCGGTCGTCGGGGTTCTTCGCGGTGGACCGGAGCACCAGGTCGTCCACGACGGACGGCACGGTGGGCACCGCGTCGGACGGGCGCGGCATCGTGCCATGGACGTGCTGGTAGGCGACGTTGATGGGGGAGTCACCCGGGAACGCCTTCTCGCCGGTCAGCATCTCGAAGAGCAGCAGGCCGGCGGCATAGACGTCGCTGCGCTCGTCGGCCCGGCCGACCTCGACCTGCTCCGGGGACAGGTAGGCGGCGGTGCCGAGCAGCACATCGCTGTCACCGGTGACCGTGTCCGTCGTGACTGCACGGGCCAGCCCGAAGTCGGCGACCTTCACGCCGTGTGCGCCGATCAGGACGTTCTCGGGTTTCACGTCGCGATGGACCAGACCGGCCTGGTGCGCTGCGTCGAGGGCGCGCAGGATGCCCTCGGTGTAGTCCAGCGCCCGGCGGATCGGCAGGGGTGCATCGCGGCGGATCAGCTGGCGCAGGGTCTGGCCGCGCACCAACTCCATCGCGAGGAAGACGAATTCGTCGTCGGAGCCCTGGTCCGTGACCGCGACGACGTTGGGGTGCGTCAGCCGTGCGGCCGAGCGGGCCTCGCGACGGAAGCGCCGCACGAACTCCTCGTCGCGGGCGAGATCGGGCCGCATGACCTTGAGTGCGACCTCGCGGTCGAGGCGCTCGTCGAGCGCGACGTAGACCGATCCCATTCCGCCGTCGGCAAGGTGCTCGCGCACGACGTATCGCTTGTCGATCGTGCGACCGACGAGCGAAGGGGCGGATACGGACACGGCCAAAGTCTACGAACCTCGTGCTCCTGCGCCGGCCAGGTGACCGGGCGCGCCATGGAAGGACTCTTGTCAGAGACGTTCCATGAGGGCCCTGACGTTCCGCACGTAATGTTTCGTCTCGGCATACGCCCCGTGCTGCTTCACACCGGCGAGCCCCTGGTAGTAGCCACCGATCGCCTGGTCCAGGCTCGTCGCGTTGCTGGTCAGGTAGCGAAGGATGGCGACGCCGGCGGTGATGTTGTCCTGGGTGTCGGTCAGGTCCAGGTTGCGGCCGACCATCGCCGACGCCCACTCGCCGGACTGCGGCAGGACCTGCATCGTGCCGATCGCATTGACCGGTGACACCACGCGTTGGTTCCAGCCGGACTCCTGCCAGCTGATGCCGAGTGCGAGCCGGGGGTTGACGCCATACTTGCGGGCGGTCCGCTCGATCATCGCCTTCGTCTGGGTACGGCTGGGCACGGCTCGTCTCTCGATGGCCGCTCGCGTCGCCCTGGTCCTGGCCGATGTCCCGGTGGCAGCCGGAGTCTTCTTCGCGGTCCGGCGTGGCGTCTTTCCGGCGGTCGCCTTCTTCGGCGGAGCCGCCTTGTGCGGTGCGGCGCGATGCGGGATGCGCAGGACCGAGCCACTGAGCACGCGATTGGGATTGGCGATGCCGTTCGCCTTGATGAGTGCGGCGACGGACACGTGTTGCCGAGCGGCGATCGAGGTCAGGTTGTCGCCCCGTTGCACGCGGTACGGCGAGGCGATGCGGGTGGCCTTCTTGGCGACCGACGTGCTGCGCCGGGGGTGCAACCGCGGCGATTTCGACTTCACCTTCGTGGCGTGCTGGGACGCCTTCTTGGTGTTGACGCCGGCCTGGGCGTGGATGGCGTGCACGGCGGCCGGGGGTGCGCCGGTGGTGAGCGGTGGCATGGGTCTCCTTAGCCCGAGCGGGCGTTCGGGGCGCCCGGATGTGGCAGTTGGGACAGATGTGACTCGCCGCCAAAGTAGCGGCTTGCGGACCCGAGGTGGCCGACCCACGCCGGGCAGGCGTGTCGATCACCCCACGAAGTTTCTCCCCCGCTTCGCTCCTCCGAATACTTCGCGGGGACCCCGCTTTCGTCACCCCGCGCCTCGAAGGGCCAAATGGATCGGCGCCTAGACTCTTCTCTCGTGACTGATGCGACGAGCGACCTGGAGACTCTGGTCGGCGAATGGCTGTCGATCCCCGAACTCGGCGACGCGCTGGGGCTGACCCAGCGCCAGGCGCGGCGCCTCGTCGACGACAAGGTCGTGCTCGCCCACCGGGTCGGGCCCAACAGGGCGCTGTGTGTGCCGGCGGCCTTCGTCGAGGAGGACCATCTGCTGACCGCGCTCGAGGGCACCATCACCGTGCTGCGGGACGCCCGGTTGTCGGACGAAGAGGCCCTGGAGTGGCTGTTCACCGTCGATCCCACGCTGCCGGTGGAGGGTTCGCCGATCACGATGCTGCTGGCACATCGCAAGGCGGAGGTGCGCAAGCGGGCCTCCGAGCTCGCTTTCTGACCTGATGAGGCACCTGGCGTATGCCGCGGTGCTGATCGCCTGTCTGGCCGCGACGGTGCCGCTGGTTCCGGTCTTCTATCTCACGCGGATGCGCCGGGTGCGCGTCCTGCTCGCGGCGATCTGCTGCGCTGCGGCGCCATTCGTGATCTGGGACCTGTGGGCCACACATTCCGGGCAGTGGGACTTCGACGGTGGGCAGGTCCTGGGAGCTCGGTTGCTCGGGCTACCGCTCGAGGAGTGGGCGTTCTTCGTCGTCATACCCTTTGCTGCCATCGCCAGTTATGAGGCCGTCGGCTCTCTGTTGCAGCGGCGGCGCGGACGATGACCTACACCCTGCTGGCGCTGATCGCCGTGCCCGTCGCGCTCGTCATCGACCTGGTCGTCGTGCGCACCCGCGTTGTGCTGACGCTGCAGTGGTGGATCGCCTATGCGATCACGCTGGCGGGGCAGTTCGCGGTCAACGGCTGGCTCACCGGCCGACGGATCGTCACGTATGACGGATCGACCATTCTCGGGACGAATCACCAGCGTTTCATGGGGGATTGGCGGATCTTCTACGCGCCGGTCGAAGACCTCGGCTTCGGGTTCGCGCTGGTTCTGCTCACCATCGTGTCGTGGCGCTGGTGGAGCGCCAGGGACGCCCGCCGGCCAGCGAGCGACTGAGGACGACAGCACGTCGCGCCGCCGGGACGACGACCCGGCCGCGGCACACCTCGAAGTCGCGTCGCTCGATCTCCCGCAGGATCTCGCTGTAGAGCCCGAAGGCGGTTCGCAGGCAGGGCCGGACGACCGTGTCGACCTCGGCCAGGCCCGGCTGCGCTGCGTCATAGAGGGTGCGGGCGCGGGCGATCTCGAACGCCACCAGCCGCCGTAGGGCTGGACTGCTCGTGCCGGTCGCGACGCAGGTGCCGAGGTCGTCCTCGGTGCAACCGGCGGTGCGAAAGTCCTCCAATGGCAGGTAGATTCGCCCGCGCTGCCAATCCTCGGCGATGTCGCGGATGAAGTTCGTCAGCTGGAACGCCTCGCCGAGCGCTGCCGCGTAGGGCAGGCCGGGCGGGCCGCTGCCGAGGATCGGCGCCGTCATCTCGCCGATCACGGCGGCACTGCCGCGCATGTAGGTGCGCAGGTCGTCCCAGGTGGCATATCGCGTGGTGGTCAGGTCGCGACGCATCGACTCGAAGAACTCCGCGAAGAGTCGCGGGCGGATGTCGTAGATCCGCACCGTATGACGCAACGCGCGCAGCACGGGATCAGTGGGTTCGGACCCGCCCGAGACTGCCCGCATCACCTCGGATTCCCACTGCCGCAACGATTTTGCCGGATCGGTGCCGGCCGCCGGAGCATCCACCAGATCGTCGCTGCGCCGGGCCACGGCATACAGGGCCCAGATGTGTGGTCGACGGCCGGGCGGCAGCAGGCTCGTTGCGCGATAGAACGAGCGACCGTGCAGTGCGTTGATCCGGCGGCACGTCCGGTAGGCGGCGCTCAACTCATCCATGGTCGGGGTGGCGCCTGTGTCCTCGACCCGCCAGAACTCGCTCGGCGGCCAGCCGGCCGCTGATCAGCACCATCGGCACCCCGACCCCGGGGGTGGTGCCCGAACCGGCGAGCGCGAGGCGCGGTCCGATCACGTTCGGTTGACGGAAGGGCCCGCTCTGTCGGAAGGTGTGTGCGCTGGAAAACGGTGTGCCCCAAGGCATTCCGCGGTCGTCCCAGTCCTGCGGGGTGATCAGCTGCTCCCCGACGAGATCGTCCACCGCGTAGCCGGCAGCAGTCAGGCACCGCAGCATGTGGTCCCGATAGGCACCGCGCAGCTGGCGCCAGTCCAGGTCGGCGCCACTGCCGTCCCGTGCCGGCGCCGGGAAGAGTGCGTAGAGCACGTCGGCACCGGCCGGGCCGAGGGTCGGGTCGGTCCGGGTCGGCACGGACACCAGGAAGCTCGGGTCGCGCATCAGCCGCCCGCTCGTGATGTCGTCCATCGCCCCACGCAACGATGTTCCGAAATGCAGGTGATGATGCCCTGAGCCCGGCAGGCCGGCAGGCACTCCCGCTGCGAGCAGCACACAACTCGGTGCTGCCGTCGTGTCCGGTCGCAGGGCGTCGGGATCGGCCAACAGCGTTGCGGCGCGGGCGGGTTCGCAGGTCAGCACGACTGCGTCGGCCGCATGGGCGGTGTGTGGGGTGCGGACCTCGTAGCTGTCGCCGACCTGCCGGACGGCGTCGACCTGGTGGTCGAACCGGAACTCCACGCCGTGCGCGCGGGCGACCTCGACCATCGCGCGCACGATCGCGTGCATGCCGCCGACCGGGTAGGTCACGCCATGCACCAGGTCCATCGCGCTCACGACGGCGAACATGCCGCGCGCCCGGTGCGGGGGCACTCCGACATACAACGACTGGAAGCTGAAGGCCTGTCGGAGCCGCTCATCGTGGAAGAACGATGCGATCAACCGGTCGAGGCGCCCGAACCCACGCAGTGCCGCGAGCCGCGGCAGCGCCGGCCGGAGCAGCGAATGCACACCGTCCAGGTTGCGGTCGATGAAGTGGGGGAGTTCGACGTCATACAGGCGTTGCACGTGGCGGACGAACCTGTCGTACCCCGCAGCGTCCCGCTCGCCGGCCAGGTCACGTATGGCGTCACGCATGCGTTGCGGGTCGCTGTGCATCGACAGGCTGCTGCCATCTGCGAAGTGTGCGACGTATGCCGGGTCCACCTCGAGCAGAGTCAGATGGTCCTCGAGTGACTCGCCGACGGCCTTGAATGCCCTTGCCAGCTGGTCGGTTTCAGTGAGGACAGTGGGACCGACATCGAGGCGGTAACCGCCGGCGGTCACCTCGGGGCAGCGGCCGCCGGCAGTCGGTTGTGCCTCGAGGACGGTGACCTCGACGCCGGCGCCCCGCAGGTGCAGCGCTGTCGAGAGCCCGGCAAGGCCGGCGCCGACCACGACCGCACTCCTCGGGCCACGGTCGTCACTTCTCACGACGAGCGTGCCGTGGAGATGTCGATCAGGTCGAGCAGTGCGGCCCGGCCCTCGTCGGTGAGCCGGGCGGTGTCCAGAGCGGTCCTGGCCGCGTCCGCGCTGGTGGCGATGAGCTTCTCGGTCTGGTCGACGGCGCCGGTGCGCACACATTGCTCGCGCAGCCACGTGACGTCGTCGGGCGCGATCTGTGCGTCGCCGAAGACGGCCCGAAAACGCTGCAGATCCGATGAGTTCATGCCCTGCAACGCGTAGGCGATGAGCACCGTGCGCTTGCCCTCGCGCAGGTCGTCGCCGGCCGGTTTGCCGGTCTGCTCGGGGTCCCCGAAGACGCCCAACAGGTCGTCGCGCAACTGGAACGCCTCACCCAGCGCGAGGCCGTAGTCGGACAACGCCGACAGTGTCGCGTCGTCGGCGCCGGCACAGGTCGCGCCGATCAGGACCGGGTGTTCGATGGTGTATTTCGCGCTCTTGAAACGAATCACCTTGCGAGCCCGGCTGATTCGTTCCTCTGTGGGCACGTCGTCCCAGGTCTGCGCCGCCTCGATGACATCGAGGTACTGCCCGCCCATCAGCTGGGTGCGCATGGTGTTCAGGACCAGCCGCCCGCGGGCGAGCTCGTCGGCGGGCAGCCCGCTGGTCGAGTAGATCTCGTCGGTCCAGTTGAGGCACAGGTCGCCGGCCAGGATCGCTCCGGCTTCACCGAAGCGGTCCGGGTCACCAGCCATACCCCGCTCGCGGTGGATGTCGGCCAGGCGGCGATGCGCCGACGGCATACCGCGCCGCACGTCGGAATCGTCCATCACGTCGTCGTGGAGCAGGGCCGCGGCCTGGAACACCTCCAGGGACATGGCAGCACGCACCAGCGCGGCGCTGTCCGGGCCGCCGACGGCACGGTAACCCCAGTAGAAGAAGCCCGCGCGCAGCCGTTTCCCACCGCTCAGGAGCGCGAAGACGGCGTCCAGCAGGTCGGCCATGTCCGGCCCGAGGGGTGCCAGGATCCCGGCTTGGGTCCGGCGCTCCTCGTCGAGCGCGTGCTGGACACGGACCCGCAGGTCGTCGAGGTCGGCGGTGGGCAAGTGATTGTCCTTCCGAATCGTGATCGAGTTGAGCGTAGTCGCCGCACCAGTCCGTAGGCTGGGCGGCATGACGAAGGGCATCGACCAGCGCTCCGACAAGTCCGCGCGTCCGATCCCGGAGTTACTCGCGAAGGACGGTCCGAGCTTCAGTTTCGAGTTCATGCCGCCTCGCAGCGAACGAGCGGAGGCGGTCCTCTGGAACTCCGTTCGCCGTCTGGAGCAGTTGCACCCGACGTTCGTGTCGGTGACGTATGGCGCCGGCGGCTCCACGCGTGACCGGACGGTGCGGATCACCGGACGCATCGAGCAGGAGACGACGCTGCGCACGATGGCGCACCTGACCTGCGTCGGATCCTCCGTCGCGGAGTTGCGGCGCGTGGTGGGGGAGTACGCCTCCGTCGGCATCGGCAACATCCTGGCGCTGCGCGGTGACCCTCCCGGCGGACCGGCAGCGCCGTGGGTTGCGCATCCGGAAGGGCTCGACCACGCGGACAAGCTCGTGTCTCTCGTCCGGTCGCTCGGAGATTTCACCGTCGGTGTCGCGGCCTTCCCGGACAAGCACCCCGAGTCGGCGTCCTTGGAGGAGGAGGCCGAGACACTGGTCCGCAAGGCGGACGCCGGCGCGGCATTCGCGATCACCCAGATGATCACCGATGTCGACGCCTACCTGCGCCTGCGCGATCTGGTGGACGCACGCGGCTGCGCGATGCCCGTCATACCCGGGCTGTTGCCGGTGACCGCGGTGGGACAGTTGCAGCGCCTCACCGAGCTCAACGGGCAGCCGCTCGCAGCCGACGTCGTGGCGCGGATCGAGGCGGCGGGGGATGACGTCGCGGCCGTACGCCGAGAAGGTATCGCCATCTGCACCGAGCATTCGGAGCGATTGCTGCGCGAAGGCGCTCCGGGCCTGCACTTCATGACGATGAACAAGTCGACCGCGACGCTCGAGGTATTCGCCAACCTGCGGCAGAGCAGCCTGGTCTGACCCGGCTCCCAAGGCCGTTCCCGTCGAGCCGGCGGTTGTCGGTGGCCACGGTTAACCTCGTCAGCATCGAACAAAAGTTCGATATCTCGTTGCGAGGAGGCCGCATGCGCTCACCAGTTCATCCCAAGTCCCCGACGCCGGTGGCCGGCACCGTCCTGGACCTGGTCGACCGCACCCGCATCGGGCTGCTGCAGGCCTGCCACGCCGAGACGGCGGACGAGCGTTACCGGCTCGCGCACCTCGCCGCGCTCCGTGCGGCGGCCGCGGTGCTCGCCGCCGATGCGCGCCGCACACCGGGATCCCGGCCGCGCAATGTCTGGGCGGTGCTGCCCTCGGTGGCGCCCGAATTGGCCGAGTGGGCGCAGTTCTTCGAGGGCACGGCCCGGCGGCGCAGTCAGGTGGAGCGTGGCGTCGCCGTGATCTCGACGCGCGAGGCGGATGACCTGGTGCGGCAGGTGGAGACCTTCCTGGAGCTGGTGCTGACCCACCTCGGGCTGCCGATGGGCGACTCGTTCACTGCATGTGTCGCTCCGACGGGTGGCGGGTGACAGTCCGGTAATTGTTGTTGCCTCCCGCACTGTGGAGCGTCCGACTTGTTTAGGCTGGCGCGAAGAGGACGGATCCCACCTACCGCAAGGTAGCGCGGCGAACTATCCTGGTAGGAGAGATCAGTCGGGGATCAGCCGGCGGGATCGGTCGCCGCGTGGTGACGGCCGAAGGACATTGGGAGGTCAACGTGCCACTTTCAGAGCACGAGCAGCGCCTGCTCGACCAGATGGAGCAGGCACTCAAGGTGGAGGACCCCAAGTTTGCGTCTCACATGGTCGCTCATCCGGGCCGCAGCCGCTTTCGGCGACGGGTTGCGGTCGGTGTCTGCGGAGTCGTCGTGGGACTCGCACTGGTCATCATCGGTATGACGATCGCCCAGATCTGGCTCGGTGTGGTCGGGTTCGCGGTCATGGTCGCGGCCGGCGCCTATGCCTTCAAGCCGGGCCACCATCGCGAGCTCGGCACTGTGCAGGACGACGGGTCGGTCGCCGCCGCGCATCCCAGGGGGCAGACTCGCGCCAATGGCAGCTTCATGCAGCGTCTCGAGGAGCGCTGGGACCGACGGCGCGGCGAGGGCTGGTAGGTCCGGCGCCTGCGGGCGTCCTCAGGTGACCAGGACGCCGGCCACCCAGATCCACGACACCAGCACGGCTGCGGCGAGTTCGATGCCGATGCTGGTCAGCACTGCGCGGACCGCGGCCTTGGTAGCCGCCCACGCTCGCTGAGCGTCCCGTAGCCGTGCCTGTTCGGCCACGAACACACCGACCGGAAACCCGACGAACATCCCGACATACGGGATGACGAAGAAGCCGACAACCGCTCCGGCAATGCCGGCCAGCTTCGCGAAACCGGGCACCCCGGCGGCCTTCAGGCGCCGGTTCGGGACCAGGAACTGCACCACCCAGCCGATCGCCGCCACCGCGACGCAGCAGCCGAAGACAGTCCAGGACGTGCCGGTATCGACGTTCCACGCCCACAGGAGCACCCCCGCCAGGCACAGCAGCAGTCCCGGCAGCACCGGGACGATCAGCCCCAGGATCCCGATGGTGATCATCGCCCCGGCCACAACCGTCACAGCGTCCACGCAGCGAACCTAGCCCTTGAACAGACTCGGCGCCCGAACAGAACGAAAACGGCGCACCACAGGGTGCGCCGTCCTCGGGAAGTACTGGGTCGGGATCACACTTCGATCGTGGACTCGCTGTGCAGCCGGTCGGTCTCGTCGATCACTTCGTCAGCGATCTCGCGCAGCTTGTCCAGGTGCTCACGCCCGTGGTGCGCGCAGAAGAGCAGATCCTGGTCTGAGCTGAGGCGAGCACGGATGAAGGCCTGGGCGCCGCAGCGGTCGCAGCGATCGGATGCGGTCAGGGTGGGGGCAACTGCTGTAGTCACGGTAATCATCCTCTCGTTGCGGGTCCCTCCCGGTCGCCCGGGGGGGGTTTCCGTCGTCGAAGTACTCAACAGTCAATCACGCGAAGGGATTCCCGTCGAAACATATCCCGGCCGTGTGTCGTGCTTCACACTTTTGTGACCTTTGTCGATCACGACCATTCCGACGAGTGGCGGGCGCCATGAGTTCCGCCGTGGGGAACCCTCCGGCTCAGGCGCGGACCGGCTCGGCACCGTCGGCGTGCTCGGTCAGGTAGCGCTCCGCGCTCCGCGCGGCCGGGTGTATGGCGACCGCGGCGATGACCACGATCACTGCGATGACCAGCCAGCCGAGCGGCCCCCAGTTCATCGCCCAGAACGTGTAGGCGGCGGGTGCCCACACGGTGCCGAGCGTGAAGCCGAGCTGGGCCACTCCCTGGTATTCGCCGCGGCGGGCCGGGTCGGACAGTTCCGCCTGCAGGCCCCACTCGCCGGCCGACTGGAAGAGCTCGGTGCCCGTGACCGTGACGTGTCCCAGCCAGACCAACGCGATCGTCAACCAGCCGACGGTGTCGTGGGTGACGGCCACGACGACACAGGACAGCACGAAACAGGCTGCCCCGCGGCGCTCGGCCCGCAGCGAGCTGGTGGTGTCGGCGACCCCGCGGGCTGCCGACACCTGCAGGAACACCGCCATCAGCGTGTTGGTGCCGAACAACCAGGCGAGCAGGACCCGCGGCGCGTCGGTGCGCTCGACGAGCCACAGCGGGATCACCGTGTTGAGCAGGACGCCGTGCGTGCCGAGGACTCCGTCGAAGACGCTCGCCAGCAGGAAACCGCGATTGCGCAGGGCGCTGCGCCGGTGTGGACCCTTCCCCACGTGCTGTATGGCGGGCTCGGTGGCGCCGCGCGCGGCCGGCGCGACGTGCGGGAGCCGGGTGACCAGGACCGTGTTGATCAGCAGCACTGCCGCGGTCAGCAGGGGCACCACCCGCACGAGCGTGTCGTTGTCGGCGGCCAGGGCGAGGCCACTGGCCAGCGCGCCCAGCGTGTAGCCGACATTGCGGGACGCGCGCATGTAGGCGAGCGAGCGGACCCTGGCCTCGCGCGGGAACACGTCGAACCGGTAGGCGTTGCGACCGGCGCGCATCCAGGCCTGCGCGAGCTCCAGGCCGATGGTCACCGCGACATACCCGGCGAAGTTGCCGATCAGCAGCCAGGCACCGAAGAGCAGCGCCTGCGCCAGCGCGCCGAGGATCCAGGTGCGTCGCGTGCCGACGGTGTCCGCCAGCTTGCCGAGCGGCACCGCGAGCAGGAAGGTCGCGACGCCCGCGATGGTGAGGCCGAGGCCGACCTGGCTGGCGCTGAGCCCCACGATCTGGGTGAAGAAGACCGCCGAGCCCGTGAGGAACGCGCCCTCACCGAAGGCCGACAGCACCGACTGGTAGGACATGGCCCGGATGAGCGGGTCGTCGGACAGGATTCGATCAAGCAGTTTGCGCAACGCTTCTCCCACGAAATATCTTGATATCAAGAGATCAAACTGGCATCGTGTGGCGCTGTCAACCGAATATGCGTGATCGTTCGGCGCGCCGTTCCGGGCGTCGCGCAGTGAGCCTGCGCGGCATCGTCGGAGCCGAGCGTTAACCTGCCAACGTGCAAGACCGCGCGGGAGACCGAGCGGCAGACCAGCCAGGAGAGCGCTACCCGTGACCGCAAGCCCGTCCACCACGTCCAAGAGCGAATACACAGCGCGGCACCTCCAGGTGCTCGAGGGCCTGGAAGCCGTGCGCAAGCGACCCGGCATGTACATCGGTTCGACGGACGGCCGTGGCCTCATGCACTGCGTGTGGGAGATCATCGACAACGCCGTCGACGAGGCGCTCGCCGACCGCGGAAGCCACGTGCTGGTCACGCTGTATCCCGACGGCTCGGTCGCCGTCGCCGACCGCGGAGCAGGCATCCCGGTCGACATCGAGCCGCGGACCGGCCTGTCCGGCGTCGAGGTCGTGTTCACCAAGCTGCATGCCGGTGGCAAGTTCGGCGGTGGCTCCTACACCGCCTCGGGCGGTCTGCACGGTGTCGGCGCGTCCGTGGTCAATGCAGTCTCCGCCCGGCTCGACGTCGAGGTCGACCGTGGCGGGAAGACCTATGCCATGAGCTTCCGGCGCGGCGAGCCCGGCATCTTCGACGACCCGAAGTCGGGTCCCAGTCCCGACTCGCCGTTCTCCCCGTTCACCGCGGGCAGCGAGCTACGCGTCGTCGGCAAGGTCAAGCGCGGTGTGACCGGCACGCGCATCCGCTACTGGGCCGACCCGCAGATCTTCCTGCGCAACGCGACGTTCGACTACGAGCGGCTGATCGGGCGGGCCCGCCAGACGTCGTTCCTGGTGCCGGGGCTGGAGATCGTCGTCCGCGACGAGCGCGGCCTCGAGGGCACACCCGGTGCCGACGGTCCGGTCGAGGAGAAGTTCCTGCACGAGGGGGGCATCTCTGAGTTCACCGAGTTCCTCGCGCCCGACCCGGCAGTGACCGACATCTGGCGACTGCAGGGCGAAGCCACGTTCACCGAGACCGTGCCGGTGCTCGACGCGCAGGGACACATGGCGCCCACCGAGGTCGAGCGCAACTGCGGCGTCGACATCGCGCTGCGCTGGGGGACCGGCTACGACCAGCGGATGCGGTCGTTCGTCAACGTCATCGACACTCCGAAGGGCGGCACCCACGTCGCAGGCTTCGAGCAGGCGCTGCTGAAGGTCTTCCGCAAGCAACTCGAGACCAACGCCCGGCGGCTCAAGGTCGGCAACGACAAGGTCGAGAAGGACGACATCTTCGCCGGGATGACCGCGGTGATCACGGTCCGGCTGGCCGAGCCGCAGTTCGAGGGGCAGACCAAGGAGGTCCTCGGTACCTCTGCGGTCCGGCAACTCGTCAGCAAGATCGTCGAGCGCGAGTTGACCGCGCTGCTGACGGCGAGCAAGCGCGACCTGAAGACGCAGTCGACGCAGCTGCAGGAGAAGGTCGTCGCCGAGATGAAGGCGCGCATCCATGCGCGCGTCCAGAAGGAGACGTTGCGCCGCAAGAGCGCACTCGAATCGTCTTCGCTGCCGGGCAAACTGAAGGACTGCCGGTCGGGCGACAACGAGCGCAGTGAGTTGTTCATCGTCGAGGGTGACAGCGCACTCGGCACCGGTATGGCGGCACGCAACTCCGAGTTCCAGGCCCTGCTGCCGATCCGCGGCAAGATCCTGAACGTTCAGAAGGCGTCCGTGGGCGACATGCTCAAGAACGCCGAGTGCGCCGCCATCATCCAGGTGGTCGGTGCCGGCTCGGGGCGCACCTTCGACCTGGAGATGGCGCGCTACGGCAAGATCATCCTGATGACCGACGCCGACGTCGACGGCGCGCACATCCGGACGCTGCTGCTGACCCTCTTCTTCCGCTACATGCGACCGCTGGTCGAGGCGGGCCGGGTCTTCGCCGCGGTGCCCCCGTTGCACCGGATCGAGACCACCGCGCAGGGCCGGGCCAAGGGCGAGGTCGTCTACACCTACTCCGAGCAGCAGATGCGCCAGGTCATCGGGCAGTTCCAGAAGAAGGGCCGCGCCGTCAAGCAGCCGCAGCGCTACAAGGGCCTGGGCGAGATGGACGCCTCGCAGCTGGCCGAGACGACCATGGACCCGCGTCACCGGACCCTGCGTCGCGTGACGCTCAAGGACGCCGAGAACTCCGAGCGCGTCTTCGAGTTGCTGATGGGCAGCGATGTCGCGCCGCGCAAGGACTTCATCGTCGACTCCGCACGCGAGCTCGACCGGGAGCGCATCGATGCCTGACCCACCCCGCGAAGTTTCTCCCCCGCTGCGCTCCTCCGAATACTTCGCGGGGGCCCCGGGTCCAACGAGAGGTTTGTCGGGATGAGCCAGAGCGAGACCATCTTCACCTGGGGGGCACCGCCGCTGAAGTTCGGCATCGGCGCGAGTGACGAAATCGGTTACGACCTCAAGCAATACGGTGTGTCGCGGGTCCTGGTCATCACCGACGCCGGCGTTGCGGCCAGTGGCGTCGCGCATCGCATCATCGACGCGCTGCGACGGTATGACGTGACCGCCGAGTTGTTCGACGGGGTGCACGTCGAGCCGACCGACGACTCGATGAACAAGGCGATCGAGTACGCCGCCGCACAGGGTCCGTGGGACGGCTTCGTCGCGGTCGGCGGCGGCTCGTCGATCGACACCGCCAAGGCAGTCAACCTGCTGACGACCTTCCCCGGCGAGCTCGGCGACTACCTGAACGCGCCGATCGGCCGGGCACAGGTGCCGCCGGGGGAGCTGAAGCCGCTCTTCGCGGTCCCGACCACGGCCGGCACCGGTTCGGAGAGCACCGCCATGTGCGTGCTGGACGTGCTGTCGATGCGGGTGAAGACCGGCATCAGCCACTGGCGGCTGCGGCCGACGATGGCAGTGGTCGACCCGGCGCTGACCATGTCCCTTCCGCCCGAGGTCACGGCGGCTGCTGGGATGGACATCGTCTGCCATGCTGCCGAATCCTTTACGGCCAAACCGTTTTCGTCATACAGCAGGAAGCGGCCGGAGGAGCGCGTTACCTACTGCGGGTCGAACCCGGTGTCCGACCTCTGGTGCGAGCGGGCACTGACCTTGCTGGCCGGTGCGTTCCGGCGGGCCGTCTCGCACGGCGCGCAGGACCAGCAGGCGCGGGTCGACATGATGCAGGCAGCCACCTTCGCCGGGATGGGGTTCGGCAACGCCGGTGTGCACATCCCGCACGCGAACGCCTACCCGATCGCAGGGCAGGTCAAGGAGTTTCGGCCGAAGGGCTATCCCGGCGACGAGCCGATGGTGCCCCACGGTATGGCGGTGTCGCTGACCGCGCCGGAGGCCTTCCGCTTCTCGTTCGACGCCGCTCCCGAACGACACCTGCGGGTGGCTGAGTTGCTGGGCCCGGACGTGCCCGAGCAGTCGGATCCGCGCGAGCAGCTACCGGCGGTGCTGACCGCCCTGATGCGCGACATCGGGATACCCAATGGCATTGGTGCTGTGGGGTTCTCGGAGTCCGATGTGCCCGACCTGGTGCCCGGTGTGATGAAGCAGCAGCGGTTGCTCTCGACCTGCCCGAAGACCCCGACCGAGGACGACATCGCCGGCATCCTCAGCCGGTCGATCGAGAACTGGTGACGGTCCTGGGCGTTCACGCGTAGATTCGCTGGGTATGGCGAGCTGGGACGACGTACGGCGCATCGTGGCGGACCTGCCCGAGGTGGACACGAAGGTGTCGTGGGGCCACCTCATGTGGCGGGTCAAGGGCAAGGGCTTCGTATGGGAGCGACCGCTGGGCAAGAAGGACCGGGCCGACCTCGGGGACGCTGCTCCGGACGGCGAGATCCTCGGGGTGCGTGTGCCGGATGAAGGTGTGAAACAGGCTTTCATTGCTGACGATCCGAGCATCTACTTCACCATCCCGCACTTCGACGGTTATCCCGCGGTCCTCGTGCGGCTGGACGAGATCGACGTCGACGAGCTGACCGAGGTCGTCATCGAGGCGTGGCTGGACCGGGCACCCAAGAAGCTGGCGGCGGCATACCTCGCGGAACACCCGCTCCCAGACTGACCCCGACCCCGGCCCCCCTTCTTGCCGAGAGGACACCGGATGCACCGAGAGGACACGCAAATGTGCGCTCAGGAGGCGAATTTGCCTGTCCTCTCGGCGAACGGGTGTCCTCTCGGCAAGGGGGTGTGTCGTCTCCGTAGCGCCGCGTCCGGGGTATGACTATTTGACCCGGTTCCCGTTGATCCAGACCTGTGCGATGTCCGAAGGTGTGCCCATGGCGAAGACCTTCGCCAGTGCGTCCTCCGGGCCGGCAGCATGGCGGACGCCGACAGCGAGTGGTGAATTCGCCTCCGGCGCAACGAGAACCGCGTCGAACTGCGTGCCGACACCGAGATCCCCGACCTGGTCACGCAGGCCGAGCGCATCGGCCCCGGCCGTGGTGATCAGGTGCAGCAGGTGGGCCGGGGTGAGTGGCACGCCCTGCGCGCCGAGCAGGCTCTGGATGAAGTAGGCCTGCAAGCCCTCCTTGAGCAACGAGAAGCCGGTGCCACCGCCGACATCCGTGCCCATGGCGACGCGCACGCCATGCTTCAGGTGGCCGGCGAGCGGGAACATGCCGCTGCCGAGCGAGGCGTTGCTGGTCGGGCAGTGCGCGACCGCTGCGCGGCTCGCGGACAGCATGTCCAGCTCGGCATCGGTCGGGTGCACGTTGTGGGCGAGCACCGTGTGGGCATCGAGCAGGCCGTGGTCCTGATAGGTGCCCACGTAGCTCGATCCGTCGAAAAGCCTTGCCACCTCTGCGACTTCGGTGACGTTCTCGTTCACGTGCGAGGTGCACCAGGCGTCGTCGATGTCCTTGTATGCCGCGCCACAGGCTTCGAGCAGATCGGCACTGCACGAGTAGGAGAAGCGCGGCGTCACGGCATACCGCAGGCGCTCGTGACCCCGCCAGCGTGCGGCCAGGGAGACCGACTCGTCATACGCCCGCTCGGGGGTCGTGAGCAGGTCCTCGCGCAGCAAGCGGTCGGAGACGACCAGGCCGGACGTGATCCGCATACCGCTGCGCTCCGCGCTGCGGAAGAGCGCGTCGACCGCCGACGCGAAGTGCGATCCGAAGACCAGCGCCGACGTGGTGCCGGCCCGGGTCATGCCGTGCACGAACTCGTCGGCGACCTGCGCGGCGTAGGTCTCGTCGTGCAGTTTGGCCTCCTCGGGCAGCGCCGAGTGCTCGAGCCAGTCGAGCAGTGGCTTGCCGAGTCCGCCGATGGCACGGATCTGCGGGTAGTGCACGTGAGTGTCGACGAAGCCGGGCAGCAGGATGCCGTCGCGCAGGTCGATCACGTCGTCGTCTGGCGCCTGCGCGCGCAGCGTGGGGAACGGACCACGCGCCGTGATCCGGCCGTCGGTCACGGCCAGGGCGATGTCGGCATCGGCCCGCAGCGTCCCGCCGGTGAACGGGTCGACCGGGGTGTCGAGGACGGTGGCGCGATAGATCGTCATCGGCTCACCGCCGAGGCCGAGACGTCGGCGAAGCGACGCACGAGGTCGGCCGCAACGCTGAGCGCGATGATCGCCGGCGCCTTGCCCGGCAGGTCCGGCAGGCCGATCGGCGTGGTGATGCGCGCGAGTTCCGCCTCACTGTGGCCCTCCTCGGTCAGCCGGCGGCGGAAGCGCGCCCACTTCGCCGAGGACCCGATCAGCCCGATGCTGCCCAGGTGCGCGCAGCGGAGCGCCGAGTCGCAGATCGCGATGTCCTCGGCGTGGTCATGGGTCATCACCAGCACGTGACTGCCCGGCGGAACCTCGCCGAGCACGACCTCCGGCACCGGCGCCCGATGGGGTATGACGGAAGCGATCGCGTCGTCCAGCACGGCGAGCCGCTCGGGGGAGAGGTGCGCCGGCCGTGAGTCGACCAGATGCAACTCGACCTCGTGCCGGGACAGGATGCGGGCCAGTTCGAGCCCGACGTGGCCGACCCCGAAGATCGCGATCGAGGGTCGGATCGGCAATGGTTCCAGCAGGATTCGCACCTCGCCGCCACAGCACTGGACGCCGTGTTCGGCCGGTGCCTTGTCGCTGAGTGCGATGGTCAGTTCCTGTGGCTCCCGGTCGTCCTGCGCCGCGAGCAGCGCACGCGCCCTCGAGACGGCGGTCTCCTCGAGGTTGCCGCCGCCGATGGTGTCGAAGACCTCCTCGGCGGTGACGACCATCTTCGCGCCGGCCGCCCGAGGGGCGTGGCCGCGCACGTCGACGAGAGTGACCAGGACAGCGGCACGTCGTTGTTGTCGGAGTAGACCGATCGCGTCATACCAGTTCACGTCATACTCCCGAGGGAACGCGCTGTGGAATGGTAGCCGGAACCTCTTGTGCCGCAACGGAATCCGTGGACTTCGCCCGTGCATCCTCGATCGCCCAGTAGACCGCCTCGGGCGTCGCCGGGGACGCCAGGTGCACGCTGGTGCCGGCCGGCCCGAAGGCGTTGGCAGCCTTGCGCAACGCCTCGCGCACCGAGAACGGCAGCATCAGCGGCGGCTCGCCCACGGCCTTCGAGCCGTAGATCGCGCCCTCCTCGGTGGCGTTCTGGAACATCGTCACGTTGAAGACCTCGGGCATCTCCGAGAAGCTCGGCAGCTTGTAGGTGCTGGCGCCCTGGGTGCTGAACCGGCCGCGAGTCGGGCCCTCACCGGCATCCCAGCGCTGATCCTCCAGCGTCAGCCAGCCCGCGCCCTGCACGAACGCTCCCTCGATCTGGCCGATGTCGATGAGCGGCGACAGGCTGTCGCCGACATCGTGCACGACGTCGACCCGCCGGGTCCGGTAAGCCCCGGTGAATCCGTCGACCTCGACCTCGGCGACCGCTGCGCCGTACGAGAAGTACTTGAACGGCGAGCCCTGGTAGGTCTCCTCGTTCCACTCCAGGCCCTCGGTGCGGTAGTAGCCCGCGGCGTGCAGCTGGATGCGCTGCAGGTAGGCGGTGCGCACCAGCTCCTCCCACGGGATCGGCTCGCGCTCGCTGTTCAGGCCGTATGCCGCGGCGTCCGCGAACCGCACGTCCGCCGGCGGCACGCCAAGAATGCCTCCCGCGACGACGGCGAGACGGTCGCGGATCTGGTCACAGGCGTGCTTGACCGCGCCGCCGTTGAGGTCGGCGCCGGTGCTGGCCGAGGTCGCCGACGTGTTCGGCACCTTGTCCGTCCGGGTCGGCGCCAGCCGCACCCGGGACAGTGGCAGCCCGAGCGCCGTGGCCGCGACCTGCAGCATCTTGGTGTGCAGGCCCTGGCCCATCTCGGTGCCGCCGTGATTGACCAGCACGGAGCCGTCCTTGTAGACGAGCACGAGGGCGCCGCCCTGGTTCATCGAGCTCTTGTTGAAGGAGATCCCGAACTTCACCGGCGTCGCCGCGATGGCGCGCTTGGTGTGCTCGTGCGTGGCGTTGAACTGCTCGATCTCCCGCTGCCGTCCGGCGAAGTCGCTCTCGGTGAGCACCTCGTCCCAGATCTGGTGTAGCCGCTCGATCTGCCGCACCCGTTGGCCGTATGGCGTCGTCTGGTCAGCGGATCGGTAGAAGTTGCGCCGCCGGATCTCCTCGCCGGTCAGGCCGAGCTTGGGCGCGACGGTGCCCAGGATGTTCTCGGTGACCAGCATGCCCTGCGGGCCGCCGAAACCACGGAACGCCGTGTGCGAGGTGCGGTTGGTCTTGGCGATGCGTCCGTGCGCCTCGATGTTGGGGATCCAGTAGGCGTTGTCGACGTGGCACAGCGCCCGGGACAGCACCGGCTGCATCAGGTCGAGGCTCCAGCCGCCGTCGGCGGTGAAGACCACCTTCAGCGCCAGCAGGTGACCCTCGTCGTCGAAGCCGGCCTCCCAGGTGGACAGGAAGTCGGGTCGCTTGCCGGTGAACTGGATGTCCTGGTTGCGGTTGAGACGCACCCGCACCGGCCGCCCGGTCAGCGTCGCACCGAGTGCCGCGATCGCGGCGTAGCCGTTGGCCTGGGTCTCCTTGCCGCCGAAGCCGCCGCCCATGCGAAGGCACTGCACGGTGACCTCCGAGGAGGTGACGCCGAGCACGTGCGCGGCGATCTCCTGGGTCTCACTCGGGTTCTGGGTGCTGGAGTGGATGAAGACCTGGCCCGCCTCGTCGACATACGCGATCGATGCCTGGGTCTCCAGGTAGAACTGCTCCTGCCCGGACGCCTCCCAGGTGCCGCTGAAGACGTGGGTGGCGGCCGACATGCCGGCCTCGACGTCACCGCGCGAAACGGTCGGCGCCCGCCCCTGGAAGCTCCCCGCGGCGATCGCCTCGGGGATCGTCACGATCGACGGCAGCTCCTCGTAGTCGATCTGGACCGCTTCGGCGCCCAAACGGGCAGCTTCGAGGCTCGCGCCGAGCACCCAGCAAACCGGGTGGCCGTAGAACATGACCTCGGTCGGGAAGAGCGGCTCGTCGTGGTTGATGTTGGAGTCGTTCACACCCGGCACGTCATCGGCGGTCAGCACCCGCACGACACCGGACACGTCGTATGCCGGGGCCGTGTCGAGCCGCGTGACGAGTGCGTGTGCGTGCGGCGCCGACACCGGGTAGGCGTGCAGCACGCCGTGCGTGCGACCCACCAGGTCATCCGTGTAGAGCGCGGCCCCGGTGACGTGACCGATGGCTGCCTCATGCGGGATCGACTCTCCGACAACGGCTTTCGCGGGACGGTCTGATAGCTCGCTCATGCCACGTCTCCTTCCTGGGAGGCGGTCTCGGTGTGGATCTTGCGCAGCGAGGTGCCGAGCATGGCCCGGCGGTATCTGCTGCTGGCGCGGTGGTCGTCCATCGGGGTGCCCTCCTCCTGGAGCACACGCGCGGCGGCCCCCACCGTCTCGGCCGTCCACGGCCTGCCCTCGAGTGCCGCCTCGACGGCGGTTGCCCGCAGGGGAGTGGCAGCAACACCGCCGAGCCCTATCCGGGCCGTGCGCACGATGCCGTCCTGGACGCCGATCGCGTAGCCGATGGCGACGCTGGAGATGTCGTCGAAGCGCCGTTTGGCGATCTTATGGAACGCGGTGATCCCGGCCAGCGGCAACGGGATGCGCACCGACTGGATCAGCTCACCCGGTGCGCGCACGGTCTGCCGGTAGCCGGTGAAGTAATCGGCGAGCGGCACGACCCGGGTTCCGTCGAGCCCGGCGAGCACGAGCTCGGCGTCGAGCGCGAGGAGTGCCGGCGGTGTGTCGCCGATCGGGGAGGCGGTGCCGAGATTGCCGCCGATGGTCGCGCCGTTGCGGATCAGACGGGAGGCGAATTGCGGAAAGAGCTTGGACAGCAACGGGATTCGCCCGTCGAGGCGCTGCTCTATCTCGCTGAGGGTGAGTGCTGCACCGAGCTCGACGTGGTCGTCGGCCTCCGTGAACGTCCGTAGCTCGGGCAGCCGGTCGAGGCCGATGACGAGGTCGGCGCGGGTGGACTTGATGTTGACGTCGACGCCCCAGTCGGTGCAGCCGGCCACCGGCACGGCGTCGGGGTTGTCGCGCAGGACGGTGAGTGCTTCCGTCAGCGTTGCCGGACGAACGAAACGGCGCCCCCCGAAGCTGTAGGTCGCGGGCACCGCGTCGGGCGCGGGGGAGTCGCGGCGGGCGGCGAGCTGGTCATCGTCGGGAACGTCGCCGAGCGCGTATGCCGCGTCGCGGATCGGCCGGTAGCCGGTGCACCGGCACAGGTTGCCGGACAATGCGTGCAGGTCGAAGCCGTTCTCGCCATGTTCGCTG
This sequence comes from Flexivirga sp., assembly GCF_035551235.1. GTDB lineage: Bacteria > Actinomycetota > Actinomycetes > Actinomycetales > Dermatophilaceae > Flexivirga. Next base: position 50,603 of record NZ_DASZNO010000005.1, read on the forward strand.
TCGGCCTGATCGTGGTCGCACGCGACGCGGTCGGGGCGGTAGTACTCGGCCGCCATACTGCAGACGAAACCGGGTGTGCAGTAACCGCATTGCGATCCGCCGCGGACCGCCATCTCCTGCTGCACCGGGTGCAGCGCGTCGGGGCTCCCCAGACCCTCGGCGGTGATGATCTCCTGGCCGGCGAATGCGGCTGCCGGGGGTAGGCACGCGTTGACGGCGGTCCACTGGGTGCGGCCCTCTCCGTCCGGGCGGGCGACCAGCACGGAGCACGCACCGCACTCGCCCTCGGCGCAGCCCTCCTTGGCGCCGGTGAGCCCCTCGGAGCGCAGCCAGTCCAGCAGGTTGGTGTGGGCGGCATCGGTGAACACACGTGCCTGCCCGTTGACGGTCACGTCCAGCGCTGTGGCGTCGGTCATCAGCGACTCCTTTCGAGCCGGGAGTGCACTTCAACTCTACGGCTCAACAATTTGTTGAACAAGAAATTTGGGGATGCTCAGCCGGCCAGGACCGGCGCTCGAACCTGCCGTGATGCCTCGACGGCACCGGCTGCCAGAGCCGCCTCGTCGGCACGCGTGAGGTGACCGCCGCGGACGACCGGCCGCCCTGCAACCAACGCCAGCTCGAGGGGCGGCGGCGTGCCGAGCACGAGACCGGCGACCGGATCGGCGATGCCGGCATGGGCCAGGGTGTCCATCCGCCAGAGGCACACGTCGGCCTGCTTGCCGGGCTCGATCGAGCCGATCTCGTCCTCCCAGCCGAGCAGGCGTGCGCCGCCGATCGTCGCGGCCTCGAGGGCCTGCCGGACACCGAGTGCGGTCGGACCGCCGAGTGCCCGTGCGAAGAGCAGCGCGTGGCGCGCCTCCTCGAGCAGCGACGTCGCTTCGTTGGAAGCAGCTCCGTCGACCCCGAGTCCGATGGGTGCTCCGGCATCGAGCAGGTCCCGGGTGCGGCATACACCTGCGCCGAGCCGCGCATTGGACGACGGGCAGTGTGCGACACCGGTGCCCGTTCGGGCCAGTGTCCGAATCGCCTTGTCATCGAAATGGATTCCGTGCGCGAACCACACATCGGGGCCTAGCCAGCCGATCGACTCCATGTAGTCGATCGGAGCCTGCCCGAAGCGCTCGCGGCAGAAGTCATCCTCGTCGAGCGTCTCGGCCAGGTGGGTGTGCAGCCGGACGCCGCGGTCGCGGGCCAGGGTCGCCGCCTCACGCAGCAGGTCGGTCGTCACGGAGAAGGGTGAGCACGGTGCGACGCCGACGCGGACCATCGAGTCGGCCGACGCATCGTGGTGCAGATCGATCGCGGCGGCACTCGCGTGCAGGATCTCATCGATCGACTCCACGACGTGATCCGGCGGCAGGCCACCGTCGCTGCGACCCAGATCCATCGATCCGCGAGTGGCGAAGAACCGCACGCCGATGTCGCCGGCAGCCTCGATCTCGGCACCGAGCACGTCGCCGCCGCCTCGCGGGAAGACGTAGTGGTGGTCCATCACCGTCGTGCATCCCGACAGTGCGAGGTGCCCGATGCCCGCCGATGCGGCCTGGCCGACGACGCGCTCGTTGATGTTGCCCCACACCGGGTAGAGCGCGGTCAACCACTCGAAAAGCGTTGCGTCCACGGCATACCCGCGAGTCGCCCACTGATAGAGGTGGTGGTGCGTGTTGACCAGCCCCGGTGTGAGCACGCAGCCGGTGCCGTCCACGATGTCGACGTCGTCACCGGTCGGCACGTAGGGCCCGGGTGCCACCGAGCGGATCCGGCCGCCGTCGATGACGACGTGTCCGACGGCATACTCATGCTGCTCGGAGTCCATCGTGACGACGGTGCATCCGTCGAGAACGCTGACGGCGCTCACGAGGTGGCCGCCATCTTGCTCCGTGCGTTGCCGAGCGGGTCAGCGTCCGCGACGAGGTCGTCGAAGCGGTGTCCCGCGATCTTGGCGCTCTCCAGCAGGGCGGTCACGAGTTCGTGCTGCCGGGAGTTGCCCAGCCGCGCCCGGCCCTGCTCCACGAGCTGCTCGATGGAGTCGGTCTCCCGGACGCAGGTCACCAGTGGGAAGCCGAACTTCTCCCGGTATGCCGCCGTCAGCGTCGAGAGTTCCTCGCGCTCGTCGTCACGCAACTGGCTGAGCATGATGGCAGCCCGATCGCGGGTGGACGCTTCGCCGACCTCGCCACCGGCGATGTCCACGCTGCCGAGGTCGGGGTAGCCGGCGATGAGGGACTGCTGCTTCTCGTCCGACGCGGAGAACAACGCCTCCTGGAAGGACGCCCGCAGATCCTGCGTGTCCTTGAACGGCCGCTGCTCGTAGGCGTCCTCGATGATCCACGAGTTGCCCTGGAAGAGCGGCTCGAAGGTGTGCACGAAGTCGTCCCTGGACATGGCGTTGACCTGTGTCAGCCCGATCACGGACCCGGTCGCGCTCGTGGCGACGCCGGCGCCGCGACTCGTGCCGATGTGGAAGAAGACCAGGTAGAGCACGAAGGCCGAGATCGAGCCGATGGTGATGCCCGAGCCGAGGAACACCTGGTAGTCCTTCGGCAGCAGGGTCGCGACGCCCGGCTGTGCCGTCACCAGCATCGCCAGGCCGAGCGAAGTGGCCACGATGAGGCCGTTGCGGTGGTCGTTGAAGTCGACCTTGCCGAGCGTCTGGATGCCGACCACGGCGACCGTGGCGAACATCGCGAGCCCCGCACCGCCGAGCACGCTGGACGGTATGCCGGCGACGATCGCGCCGGCCTTGGGCAGCAGGCCGAGGATGATCATGAAGACCGCGGCGGTGGCCACGACATACCGGCTCTTGATCTTGGTCAGCCGGACGAGTCCGACGTTCTCCGCGAAGCAGGTGTAGGGGAACGAGTTGAAGACGCCGCCGATGAAAGTGGCCAGGCCGTCGGCGCGCAGCGCCCGGGCGACGTCCTCGCCGTCGACTCGCTTGCCCACGATCTCGCCGGTGGCGAAGACGTCACCGCACGTCTCCACCATGGTGACGAGCATGACCAGCACCATCGAAATGATCGCGGCGAGAGCGAATTTCGGCATACCGAAGTGGAACGGCGTCGTGACACCGACCCAGCTGGAGCTGCTGACGGAGTCGAAGTGAGCTTCGCCGGCGAACCAGGCGATCAGGGTGCCGATGGCGAGCCCGAGCAGCACCGCGATGGTCTGGATGAAGCCGCGGAAGAGGCGCTGGATGACGACGATGACGAGAACGGTGCCGAGTGCGAGGCAGAGGATCTTCCAGCCGCCGGCGGCCAGGTGGTAGGTGCCATGGGCGTCCTGGCTGAGTACCGATGCGCTGTAGGAGTGGGTCTTGGGGTCCCAGCGCAACAGGGCGTCACCCGCGGCGACCGGCAGCAGTGAGAAGCCGATGACGGTGATGACCGACCCGGTGACCACGGGCGGGAAGAACCGCACGATCTTGCCGAAGTATGGCGCGAGCAGGAACGTCACGACACCGGAGACGAGCACGGCGCCGTAGATGGTCAGCAGGCCGTTGACGCCACCGCCGGCGTTGACGCCGATGATGATCATCGGCGAGACCGCGGTGAAGGTCACGCCCTGCAGCAGCGGCAGCCGGACGCCGACCTTCCAGAAGCCGATGGCCTGCAGCAGTGAGGCGATGCCGCAGGTGAACAGGTCGGCGTTGATCAGGTGGATCAGCTGATCGGAGGACAGGCCGATCGCGCCGGCGAGCAGGATCGGGACGATGACCGCCCCGGCGTAGAACGCGAGGACGTGCTGGAGTCCGTAGACGGCGAGTTGCTGTGGGGGGAGTACCTCGTCGACCGGGTGCTTCGCTTGGGGGCGCACTTTTTCAGCAGTGGCAGCAGACATTGCGAGCGGTCCTTCCAGGGCAGGTGGACATCAATGATGTGGTGGCATGGGCATCTTCGCGCTTCGGCGGCCCGGCCGGGGGAAGACTCCGCTGGTCATGCGAGACGTGGGGTGGACTGAGATGCCACGGACACCGGTCATTCGCTTATACGGAATGCGAGTTTCAACATATGAAATTTGATCGCGTCAACGAGAGTATGTCGTAGATCACATCCAAGTCAACAGTTTGTTGAACATTCTTGGCCGCACTCCTCACGCCCGACAGTTCAGCCGCGAACCCTGTTCAGGTAGTTGTAGATCGTGAAGCGGGACATCCCCATCGCCTCGGCAACCGTCTCCGCGGAGCGGCGCATCTCGAAGGCGCCGCGTTCCTCCAGCAGGCGGACCGCGTGCTGTTTCTCTGCGCGGGGCAACTCCGACAGGCGCCCACCGAGTTCCTGCTCGACCGTCTGGATCAGCCTGGCGAGGCCGTCGGACAGATCGTGCTCGTCGAGCACGCGCACGTGGATCGTGGTGCCGTGCAAGGTGATCGGGACGTCGTCGGCTTGTGGCTCGTCATCGACGACCACTGCACCGATGCGCTGCAACAGGGGCTGCAATGCGGCCGCGAGCTCCGTCGCGGGCGAAACGCGCTCAGTCATCGATGCGCTCGATCTGCACGCTCACGCGCGTGGCGCCGGCGGCCAGGGCCGCACGTGCGGCATCCCGTACGGCGGTCGTGACCGTGTCGGCGTCACCCTCCACTGCGGTGCCCAACGGGCCCAGATCGGGTTTCAGTCCGTGGGCGCGCAGCGCTTCTGCGGCGGCGGTGACGTGTCCGGGCAGGTCGCCCTCGCCCTTGAAGGGTTCGGTCGTCACTTCCGCTCGCAGCTTCATGCCGGCCACACTAGCCACGGTCACGCCAGCCCGTGGATGGCCGCGAACGGGTCCCAGGTGCTGTCGGAGTGCACCTCCAGCTCGGTGAAGACGGTCGCCTCGCGGGCGACGTCGGTGCCGCAGAGGTCGGCGATGAGGGCGGCCGCCATGTCCATCCCGGCGGCCACGCCCGACGAGGTCCACCTGTCGCGGTCGTGGACCCAACGCGCCGTGCTCACCCATTCGACGTCGGTGCCGAATGACGAAGCCCACCCGAAAGCCAGCTTGTTGCTGGTTGCCCGGTAGGAGTCCAGCAGGCCTGCGGCGGCCAACAGGCCGGAGCCGGTGCAGACGGACGTGACGAGGTTGGCTGCTGTTCCGATCGTCTTCAGCTGCTTCAGGAACTCCGCGTCCTCGGCCAGCGGGCGGGTGCCGTAGCCGCCCGGCACCAGGATGATGTCCGGGTCGACGAGTTCGTCATACGCGTGCTCCGCGACGACCTGCCCGCCCTGTGAACTGGCGATCGGTCCGCGTTGCGGACCGTAGTAGTCGATCGTGAATCCCGGTGTCACATGGAGCAATTCGACGGGTCCGAAGACGTCGAGCAGCTCGAATCCCTCGAAGAGTATGACGGCAACGCGGCGATCGCTCATTTCGCGGCCTTCGCCTTCGCCGCGGCCTTGGCGCTCTTCTTGAACTCGCGAACCTTCTGCAGTGAGGTCTCGTCGACGACGTCCGCGACCGAGCGGAACGAGCCGACCTCGGCATACGGGCCGATCGCCTCGCGCCAGCCGTCGGGCGTGACGCCCAGCTGCTTGCCGAGCAGTGCTGCGAAGATGCGGGCCTTCTGGTCGCCATACCCGGGAAGCGACTTCAGCCGCTTGAGCAACTCGGCGGTCGTGTCGGCCGTCGTCCAGATGCGCGAGGCGTCGCCGTCGTACTCGTCGAGCACGACCTGCGCCAGTTGCTGGACACGTCCGGCCATCGAGCGGGCATAGCGATGGATGGCGGGGGTGGTCGAACAGAGATCGGCGAACTTCTCCGGGTCCTGCGCCGCGATCGTCCCGGGGTCGAGGGTGCCGAGCTTGTCGACGATCTTCGCCGGCCCGCGGAAGGCATGCTCCATGCCGTACTGCTGGTCCAGCAGCATGCCGATCAAGAGTGCGAAGGGATCAGTCGAGAGAAGCTGGTCCGCGGTTTCGTCCTGTGCTATCCGGATGCTCGCCATACACGCAGCCTAGAGCGCCGGGCCCGCAGAACTCGATGGCGCGGTGTCCGCGGTTGCTTCTAGCGTGGCGGCATGACAGCAGCCGCAGGCACCACACCGAACCCGGATCCCACAGCGCGCGTGGATCCGGCTCCGCACGCGAACGAGGCCGACACCCTGCTCGGCTTCCTGCGCTATCAGCGCGACACCTTCCGCTGGAAGACCGGTGGCTTGACGACCGAGCAGCTCGCCGTCACGTTGCCACCGTCCGACATGACGCTCGGCGGGATGATCAAGCACCTCGCGCTGGTCGAGGTGTGGTGGTTCCACCAGGTGCTCGGAGGCGGCGACGAGCCGGAGCCTTGGGCGGCGGTCGATTGGGAGGTCGACCCGGATTGGGAATGGCGCACCGGTGCGTCCGATGCCCCCGGCGATCTCGCGGAGCTGTACGACGAGTCGGTGCGAATCGCTGACGCCGGCATCTCGCGGGCGCTCGCGACCGACGGCTTCGACACGTTGTCGGCGAAGCCGGACGGTCGGAGCGGCCGGCCGTTCACGCTGCGGTGGATCGTCACGCACATGATCGAGGAGTACGCCCGGCACAACGGGCATGCCGATCTGATCCGCCAGTCGATCGATGGCAGGGTTGGCGAATGATCAGCATTCGTCAGGCAACTGGTGACGACTGGGCATCGATCTGGCCGATCGTTCAGGAGGTCCTCGCGGCTGGTGAGACCTACACGTTCCCTGCTGACCTCGCCGAGGATTTCGCTCGGGACATGTGGCTCGAGAAGCCGCCGGGATGCACGGTGGTCGCGGTCGACGAGGACGGCGTCGTTCTCGGCACCGCACACATGGGACCCAATCGACCGGGTCCCGGCTCCCATGTCGGCACGGCCAGTTTCATGGTGTCGTCGGCCGCGCGTGGTCGTGGCGTCGGCCGGTTGCTCGGGGAGTATGTCGTGCAGTGGCTGCGCGACGCGGGCTATCACTCGATCCAGTTCAACGCCGTTGTCGAGTCGAACACTGCTGCGGTGAAGCTCTGGAAGTCGTTGGGGTTCACCGTGATCGGGACGGTCCCGGAGGCCTTCCGGCATCCGCGTGACGGCCTCGTGGGGCTGCACGTGATGTATCTGAAGCTATAAGCGGGTCGAGTAGCCGGGGGAGCGAAGCGGAGGAGGTGTATCGAGACCGCTTCCCTGTCGAGAACTCACTCGGCGAGTGTGGCGCGCCATACATTGCTCGGGACGGCAGACTTCACGCACGACGCCTTCAGCTCGGGGCCGTCCTCGCTGGAGACACGTACCGACCAGGCGCGGCCATCGGTGTGCGTGACGTCGCATTCCCATGAGCCGTCGGTGGCCGCCGCACCCGTCGCGGTCAGCGCGGTGAGTGCCGGCTCCGAGATCTCGTGCCGCACAAAGGATTCGGCGACCTGCAGGGGGTTGCGGAAGCAACTGCGCCCGCGGTCATGGGCAGGTGTCGCGAGCTCGATCGGCACCTCGTGCCGGCGCTCGCCGGCCAGTGCGATCTCGGCGAGCTCGGGTGTGAGGCGTGCATAGGTCTGCCCGGAGGGGAGTGCGATGCCGGTGGGGGACAACCGATGGCCGCCGGTGTGCGAGCACTCCCACACCGATCCGGGGTGCTTCGCGGCGAGGTCGAGTGCGATCGGCCGGCCACGGACGGCGCAGCACACGTCGCGCTTGCCGTTGGTGCAGATCAGCATCGCGGGGTCGCGGGTCTCCTCCAGCTCCGGCAGTCGCTCGGTGGCGGCGTCCGGGTCGTCCTCGAGGAGCAGGTCCCACGGCAGCGACAGCAGTTGCGCCGGATCGTCGAGCTCACCGGTGAGCAGCCACGGGTCGCGTTCGAGGCAACCGGCGATCAGCACGTGGTGCGCTCCTTCGTGCGGCTCGTCCGCGTGCGGACCGGGGCGGCGGATCAGGAGCAGCCGGCCGCCGTGATCGGCGCAGGCGCGCTCCAGGGCCTTGCCGATCTCCGGGTCGAGGTGCGACTGGGTGATCGCGCTGTGCCCCCACGGGCCGTTCTGCTCCAGGCACACCCAGAACCGCGCGTATGACGCCGTGCCCCAGGCCGGCAGTGCGGCGTCGTCCCATTGCACCGAGCAGGCGGTCGGCGGTTGCGGGTCGGCGTGCGTCGTCATTGCGGACGGTCCATTTCGTCGGGCGGTATGGGAGGGTCAAGCGTACGGAAACAGATGGTTGAGCGGCGTACACCCGTGTTGAGCGGCGTAGCAAATGTGCGCCAGTTGGTACGCCGCTCAATGCGTTGACCTGCCGCTCAATCAGTGGAGGGTGCTGCCGGGAACGAGCCGCCGATCGCCGCGATCTGACCGGCCGTCGGGACGCCGCTGCCGTCGCGCCTGCCGTCGGCAGCAGGCAGGTCGACGGCTGCGCCGGTCGGGCTGGCGGCACGCGCGGGGGCGGTGCCGGCCCAGGCGATGACGAGCTCGTCCTCGCCGCGGAGGAAGCGGTGACAGCGCACGCCGCCGGTGGCACGGCCCTTGGCAGGGAACTCGTCATACGGGCTGACCTTGACCGACTCCGGGCCGGTGCCGGGCAGTGCGCCCGACGCACCCGCGCCGGTGACGACCACGGCAGGAGCCGAGGTGTCGACGATGCCGAACCAGATGGTTCGAGCACCGGCGCCGAGCTTCACTCCGGCGACGCCGCCACCCGAACGACCCTGGGGCCGAACGAGATTCGCGCTGTAACGCAGCAGCTGGGCATCGGAGGTGACGAAGACGAGGTCCTCCTCGCCGGTGACCACCTCGACGGCGCCGACGACCTTGTCGCCGTCCTTGAGGGAGATCACCTCGAACGAGTCCTTGCTCGGATAGTCGGGGTTGACCCGCTTGACCACACCGTTCGCGGTGCCGATCGCCAGGCCGTTGGCCTCGTCGGACATCGGCGCAAGAGCGAGCGGCTGCTCGCCCTTCGCCAAATCGATGTATGCCGCAAGAGGCGCCCCGCCGGCCAGCGCGGGCGCATCGTTGGTGGGCGGCAGCGTCGGCAGGTCGATGGCGTTGAGCCGCACCAGGCGCCCCTCCGAGGTCACCACACCGAAGTCGCCGCGCGCGGTCGCGAGCACTCGCGACGTGACGACGTCGTGCTTGCGCCGCGAACCGTCGCTCGAGAGGGGGGTCGCGTCGGTCGTCCGGGCGAGCAAACCGCTCGAGGACAGCAGCACCCAGCAGGGGTCATCGGAGACCTCGAGCGGAGCAGCCGTCGCGGCCGCCTTGGTGCCGTTGCCCTCCAGCAGCACGGTACGGCGGGGCGTCCCATGGGTCTTCACGACATCCGCCAGCTCGGTGGAAACCGTTTTGCGCAAAAGCTTTTCGTCATCGAGGATCGCCTGCAGGGCCGCGATCTGCTCCCGCAACTCGGCCTGCTCCTTCTCCAGCTCGATCCGGCTGAACTTGGTCAGCCGGCGCAGCTGCAGCTCGAGGATGTACTCCGCCTGCGGCTCGGAGAGGTCGAAGACCTGCATCAGCCGGCCACGCGCCTCACCGGCGCTGTCCGAGGAGCGGATGACCTGGATGACCTCGTCGATGTCGAGGATCGCGATGAGCAACCCGTCGACCAGGTGCAGCCGGTCGGTGGCCTTCTTCAGCCGGAACGCAGTGCGTCGACGGACGACGTCGATGCGGAAGTCGACGTAGACGGTGAGCAGTTCCTTCAGACCCAGGGTCTTCGGGCGTCCGTCGACCAGCGCCACGTTGTTGATGCCGAAGGATTCCTCCATCGGGGTGTGCTTGTAGAGCGCCTCCAGCACGGCCTCCGGGTTGAAACCGTTCTTCACGTCGATGACCAGCCGCATGCCCTTCATGTCGGACAGGTCGTTGACGTCGGAGATACCCTGCAGCTTCTTGGCCTGGACCAGGTCCTTCATCCGCTCGATGACCTTCTCCGCGCCGACCATGTAGGGCAGCTCGGTGACCACGATGGATTTCCTTCGTGGCGTGAGGTTTTCGATGGTTGCGGTCGCCCTCGTCCGGAACGAACCGCGCCCGGTCAGGTAGGCGTCCCGGATGCCCTCCAGGCCGACGATGCGCCCACCGCACGGCAGGTCCGGCCCCGGCACGAACTTCATCAGGTCGTCCAGCGAGCAGTCCGGGTGCGTGATCAGGTGGCGTGCGGCGGCCACGACCTCGCCCAGGTTGTGGGGTGCCATGTTGGTCGCCATACCGACCGCGATGCCGCTGGCGCCGTTGACGAGCAGGTTCGGGAAGGCGGCCGGCAGCACGTCGGGCTGCTGCTCGCTCTCGTCGTAGTTGGGGACGAAATCGACCGTGTCCTCGCCCAGGGACCGGGTCAGCTCCAGTGCCGCACCGGCCAGGCGGACCTCGGTGTAACGCGACGCAGCGGGGCCGTTGTCGAGCGAGCCGAAGTTGCCGTGGCCGTCGACCAGCGGCAGCCGCATGGTGAAGTCCTGCGCCTGCCGGACGATGGCGTCGTAGATCGCGGTGTCACCGTGCGGGTGGTACTTACCCATGACCTCACCGACGACGCGGGAGGACTTCACGTGGTTGCGGTCGGGGTAGAGCCGCATCTCGTCCATCGCGTAGAGGATGCGCCGCTGCACCGGCTTCAGGCCGTCGCGCGCGTCCGGGATGGCGCGGGAGTAGATGACCGAGTAGGCGTACTCGAGGTACGCCGCCTGCATCTCGTCGTCGACGTCGATGTCGATGATGTTCTGCTGCGCATCATCGATGTATTCGGTCTCGTCGCGTTTCTTGCGCGCCATTGCTGCCCTTCAGATGTCCTGCTGATCTCGCGGTCCGGCGCCGATCATCTTCTCTCACCGCGCCCGAACGGTGCGCACCGACACTCTGGATGCCGGGGCAACGGTGCGGATCGACTCAGACGAGCGCCTTGCGCCACCCGGCCGCGAGCGCATCCTGCTCGGAGCAGAACCAGCGCTCACCCTTGGCGGGCGAGATCTTCGTGACGTTGTAGTAGCGCTGTCCCGGCACGTGGTAGATCTTCTCGCCGTCACTGCTGATGTTGCCCTTGATGGTGCATGCACCGCTGGTCGCTGTTGTCGTGGGTGCCGGAGGGACCGTCGTACGGCGCGGGGCTTGTGTCGTCCGCGCCGGTGCCGGAGCGAACGCTCTCGGTGCAGTCGTGGTCGACCGTGGGGTGGCGGGAGGCAACGCCGCGCGCGTGCTGGTCGCCGTCGGCTTCGCGGCCGGGCGGGCAGCCTGCACTGAATGGGTCGACGCTCGCCCGGTGCTCGATGTCGTATGGCGGGGCGCCCGGGTCGACGTGTGCCGAGGAGCGGGTGCCGTGGCCGTCGCCGTGACGGTGCGTATGACGGTATGGGTCGGCGCAACCGAGACCGCACTGTCCTCCTCCGCATTGCAGCCCGAGAGGGCGAGAGCAGTGACCACAACCGTGCCGAAAAGGCTCAACCGACCCGCGTTCATTGCCGCAGCCTAAAGTCCGAATCCGTTGGAGAAAGGCGGAATCCGTAACTACGGTGGAGTAGCTTCAGGCGTTGACGCGGTCCCGCCATGCGACCCAGTGCTCAACGGTCGACAGGTCGAACTCCGGGCCCGCGATCGGGATGGTGAAGAGCCTCGCACCGAGCTTGAGCAGCGGCTCGCCCTCGGCCCCGGGTTCGCCGGGGAGGCCGCCGTCGCGACCGCGACCCCCGACACCGACCGAGATCTCGATGTCGTCCATCGGCCGGCCGACCGCATCACAGTGCCCACGCAACACCTCGACCTTGTGCTCGAGCACCTCGGCATCGGCGAAGGTGTGCCAGATGTTCGCGTGTTGCGCGACCAGGCGCAGCGTCTTCTTCTCGCCGCCACCGCCGATCAGCACCGGCATCGGTCCGACCGGTGGCGGGTTCAGAGCGGCGAGACGGGACTCGATGCGCGGCAGGGCGGCCGCGAGGTCGTCGAGCCGGCGCCCGGCCGTCTTGAAGTCGAATCCGTATTGGTCGTAGTCCTTTTCGAACCAGCCGGAGCCGATGCCGAGGATGAGACGGCCGTCCGAGATGTGGTCGACGGTGCGCGCCATGTCGGCGAGCAGGTCAGGGTTGCGGTAGCTGTTGCAGGTCACGAGCGCGCCGAGCTGAATGCGCGAGGTCTGCTCCGCCCAGGCGGCGAGCATCGTCCAGCACTCGAAATGCAAGCCGTCCGGGTCACCGGTGAGCGGGAAGAAGTGGTCCCAGTTGAACGCCACGTCGACGCCGAGATCCTCGGCGCGACGCAGGGCGTCACGGATCTGGTCGTATGACGCATGCTGGGGCTGGATCTGGACGGCGATACGCACCGGGCGTGAAGTCATGTCCGCAAGACTAGGTGAGCCCACCGGCGAGGCCACCAGGAAGGGACCACCGTGCACGAGCAGCTCGCAGAACTTCGCGACCGGGCCGAGCAGGTCGTCGCCCCGGACACGTGGAGTTATCTCAATCGCGGCTCCGGGGACGAGCGCACCGTCCAGGAGGCACACGACGCCTGGGGCCGCTACCGGTTGCGGCCGCGGGTGCTGCGTGACGTCTCGACCGTGACCACCGAGCTCGACCTCTTCGGACCCTGGCGGACACCGATCGGCATTGCTCCCACCGCTTTTCATGCCCTACTGCACCCGGACGGCGAGGTCGCGACTGCCGCCGGCGCCGCCGCCTCGGGTGCACCAATGGTCGTGTCCAGCCGCGCGACGCGTCGCCTCGAGGACATCGCCGCAGCGATCGACGGGCCGTGGTGGTTCCAGGTCTATCTGATGCGCGAACGCTCCATCACCGCCTCGCTGATCGAACGCGCCGCAGCTGCCGGGGCCACTGCGATGGTGCTCACGGCGGACACGCCATACGTCGGGCACCGTGCCCGCAGCGCGGCGCTGAGCCGTCCGCTCCCGCTGACCGACGAGCAGGCACTGACGAACATGCGCGACCACCTGCCGGCCGACGTCGCGGACATCTGGGAACTGATCGACCAGCGGGCCGATCTCTCGCTCACCGACATCGGCTGGGTCGCCGACGTCTCGCACCTGCCGGTCATCGTCAAGGGTGTGCTGCGTGCGGACGACGCCGTCGCCTGCGCGGAGGCCGGAGCGTCCGGGATCTGGGTCAGCAACCACGGCGGCAGGCAGCTGGACCGGGTCGTCCCGACGGCCGTGGCTCTGCCGGAAATCGTTGCGGCAGTGGGCGACTCGGTGCCGGTCATCGTCGACGGGGGAGTGCGTGACGGCTTCGATGCACTGACCGCGCTCGCGCTCGGGGCACGTGCGGTCATGCTGGGCCGCCCAGCCATGTGGGCACTGGCCGCCGGGGGCAGCGACGCGGTCACGGCGATGCTGGCGGAACTCTCCGCTGAACTGGCCCACGCACTCGGCCTGGCCGGCGCCGCGCGATTGGGCGACCTCGACCCGACGATGGTCACCACGCGCTGAGGCTCGGGCCTCGATACGGCGCGCCCCGGGGCGCGCCTACTCGGCCCGCGTGACTCCGAACCGCCCGAAATGGGCCACCTCGCCGACGTCGCGGCGGCGCACCGCGCGGGTGCTGCCGGACGGTTTCGACTCGGCGGGGTGCCCGATCGCCACCACGCCGACGATCCCGCGATCGGCCGGTATGCCGAAGGCCTCCCGCACCGTGTCCAGCCGCTCGACCGGCACGCCGAAGAAGAGACCGCCGAGGCCCTCGTCGACCGCGCCCAGCAGCATCAGCAGCGCCGCCATACCCGTGTCGACGTCCCAGTACGGGACGGGCCAGTGCTCCTCCGACTCGTCCTGCCAGGGCTTGTCATCGCGCGCGTAGCGGCGCAGGTAGGTGTTCTTGTCCGAGCAGCAGACGATCAGCACCGGTGCGGCACTGACACCACGCAGCCAGGAGTCGGGTATGCCGTCATCGGTCGTCGCTGCCCAGAAGGCGTCACGGTCGGTGCCACGGAGCACGAGGAAGTCCCAGCCCTGACTGAAGCCCGCGCTCGGCGCGCGCACCGCCAGCTCGAGCAGGCGCCGGACCGTCTCGGGAGGGACATCCTGCTCGGGGTCGAACCGGCGCACCATCCGCCGCCGCAGCACCGCGTCTCGCAACTCCATGGTCCCGAGCCTAGGCAGCTGCGCGGGTTACGATTTCGGCTGGCCGGTGGTGAGTTCCGGCCGGACAACTACGCACAACTGGCGGGCAACCAACCGTGCGGGCCGTTGCGGCGTCTGCACAGGTATGACGGCGACGATCACCGGCCAGCACGCTGCTGTCCGCGTCCCACGGGAAAGGTGGCGATGGGTGGCTTCGGGGGAAGCAGCCGTCGAACGGGCCGTCCGCGAGGTGTATGACGCACACTTCGGGCGGCTCGTCGGCTGGACCACGCAGTTGATCGGTGACCGTGACTTGGCCCATGACGTGGCCACGGAGGCCTTCGTGAAGCTGATGACGCACTGGCACACGGTGCAGGACCCGCGTGCCTGGCTCTACACGGCTGCCGCCAACCAGGTCCGTGACCACTGGCGCAAGCGCGGCCGGGAGGCGTCGGCATACGAGAGGTTCATGGGCGGCAACGCCCGTGCGGTCGATGTCGCCGAACCCGGCTTGGACACGGCGACCAGGCTGACCGTCCGCGATGCGGTCGAGTCGTTGCCCGAGCGGTTCCGGCTCGTGGTGCTGCTGCACTATTTCGGCGACCTGTCGGTCGCCCAGGTGGCCCTGCAGACCGGTAAGAGCGAGGGCACCGTCAAACGTGACCTGCACGATGCCCGGAAGTTGCTGGCACAACGGCTGGAGGTGAGGCAATGACGGAGCGACACGAGAGTGAGCCGGCCGGCGAGCACGATTCGGTGGCGGATTTCTTCGCGAGCGCCCGGGCGCAGGTGCGCGATGAGCGGTCCACCGACCTGGACTGGCAGCGCATCGTCAGCGGTGCCCGCCGGACCAACCGACGACGCAACCGGGTGGCGCTGTTGTCCAGCGCCGCCGTCGCGATCATCGCGCTGTTCGCGGTGTTCCTCTGGCAGCAGGACGGTATCGGCGGCGGTGTGCAGCGCGGTGAGGCCATCGTGGGTGCCACCGGCCGGGCGCAGACCGGGGTGCCGACGTCAAGCCCGTCATCCGTGTCGCCCCAGCAGCAGCCCACCAAGGTGCCCGACAGCTTCCGCACCTGGTCGGTCAGCAATGCCGGACAGAGCACGCTCTACGCGTTCGGTTCGCAGACCTGCGGCGGCGACACCTGCCCCGTGCTGCTGAAGTCGGGCACCAACGGCGCGACGTGGGCGGCGGTGCACACGTTCACCGGCACCGATGTCTCGGCCGCGACCGGCAACGCCGTGCCGCAGATCCAGCCGGAGCGGGCGCTCAGTCAGGCCCGCTTCGCGACGCCGAACACCGGCTACGTCTTCGGCGGTGACCTGTGGGTGACGCACGACAGCGGCGCCAGCTTCACCAAGATGAGCCACCCCGGCACGACGGTGCTGGATGTCGAGATCAACCAGGGACAGGCCGTGCTGCTCAGCGCCGACAACTGCGGTCTGGGCGTCTGCAACGGTCCGATCCACGTCAGCCGCTTCGACCCGGCCAAGAGCAGCATCTCCGGCACGGGTGTGGAAGTCACGCCGAGCAGCCCGGTTCGCGCCGGCAACGTCGCGGTGCAGAACGGCCAGGTCTTCGTCCAACTGACGGCTGCGGACGGGTCGAAGCCGGTCGCACCGATGCGGTTGGACGGCTCGAAGCTGACCAGCCTCGGCTCCCCGAACGCCTGCGGCGGTACGACGCTGCAGACCGTCACGCCGGTCACGAACGGCAAGCAGCTGAAGCTCTTCGCGCTCTGCAAGCCGCTCGAGTCGGGCGCCAGCCACACGTCATACACGATCGTGAGCAGTGATGACGCGGGGAAGTCGTGGCAGAGCGTGTCCGCCGGTGCACTGACCCTGCCGCGTCTCGGCCAGGTCTGGCTCGCCGCCGCGGATGCCAAGCATCTCGTCGCGTCGGCCGGCGGACCGCGCGAGATGTCCGGCGTCCCGGCGCCGAACGGCGACGGCAGCCTGGTCCGCTCGACCAACGGGGGCCAGGGGTTCGGCCCGGTTCCCGCGCCCAAGGGCACAACGGTTCCACGAAGCGGCTTCGACTGGACGGCCAGCGCGGGCGGGCCGATCTTCTATGCCGTTCCGCGAACCACCCACGGATTCTGGGTGACCAGCAAGTTCGGCGGCCCCTGGACCCTGGTGGACCCGCGGCACTCGGGGCCCTGACGCCCGGACCTGGCATGCTCAGGGCATGAACTCGACCGACGACATGTCCGCGGAGGAGTTGCCGCCGGGGTATCCGCGTGACTGGGAAGCCGACGTGGTGCTGCGGGACGGGTCGGTCGCCCAGGTGCGCCCCATCCGTCCCGACGACGTGGACCTGTTGAAGGAGTTCCACGAACGCCAGTCCGACGAGTCGATCTACCTGCGGTTCTTCGCGCCGCTGAAGCACCTGTCGGACCGGGAAGCGACCCGGTTTGCCAACGTCGACTACATCGAGCGGGTCGCGCTCATCGTCGAAGCCGGTGGCCGGATGGTCGGCGTCGCGCGCTACGACCGCCTGTCCGGCCCGGACGGGCCGAAGGCGGAGGTCGCGTTCAACATCGCCGACGACTTCCAGGGCCGCGGTGTCGGGTCGGTGCTGCTGGAACACCTCGCGGCCATCGGCGCCGAAGCCGGTGTGCAGGAGTTCACCGCGGACGTGCTGCCGCAGAACCACAAGATGATGGGCGTCTTCACCGATGCCGGATTCGCGGTGCAGCGCAGGTTCGACGACGGCGTGATGGCGCTGTCCTTCCGGATCGAGCCGACGGAGCAGTCGAAGGCGGTCCGGGTGGCCCGCGAGCAGCGCGCCGAGGCCCGCAGCATGCGCTCACTGCTGGCACCGTCGTCGATCGCGGTCGTCGGGGTCGGCGCCAGGCCGACCGGGCTCGGGCGCGGTGTCTTCGAGCACCTACAGGCCGGCGGATTCACCGGTGCCCTGTATGCCGTCAACCGCAATGTCCATCACGAGATCCGTGACGTGACAGTGCATCCCAGCGTCAGGGACCTGCCCGGACCTGTCGAGCTGGTCGTCATCGCGGTGCCCGCAGCCGAAGTCATGCAGGTCGTCCACGATTGCGCCGAACACGACGTGAAGGCGCTGGTGGTGATCTCGGCCGGGTTCGCCGAGGCCGGCCCGGAGGGTGCGCAGCTACAGGACGAACTCGTGCGCACCGCCCGGCGGCACGGCATGCGCGTGGCCGGGCCCAACTCGTTCGGACTGATCAACACCCGCGACGACGTGCGGATGAACGCCACCCTCGCTCCCGAGATGCCGGGCAACGGCAGCTTCGGGCTGTTCGCGCAGAGCGGTGCGCTCGGCATCGCCGTGCTCGACTTCGCCGAACGCCGTGGCCTGGGCCTGACCGACTTCGTGTCGACCGGCAACCGCGCCGACGTCTCGGGCAACGACGTCATGCAGGGGTGGATGGACGACCCCAGCACCGAGGCCGTCGGTCTCTACCTGGAGTCGATGGGCAACCCGCGCAAGTTCTCCCGGATCGCGCGCCGGTTGTCGCTGCAGAAGCCGGTCATCGTGGTCAAGTCCGGTGTGTCCTCGTATGGCGTGCCACCGGGCCACCGGGTCCGGCCGACCCACACCTCGCCGGAGGCGTTCAAGTCGATGCTGCGGCAGGCGGGCGTCATACGCGTGGAGAACCTGCACCAGATGTTCGACGTGGCCCAACTCGTGGTCAACCAGCCGATCCCGTCCGGTCCGCGGGTGGCGATCGTCGGCAACTCCGACGCGCTCGGGGCGCTCACCGCCGACAACGCGATCAGCTGGGGGCTGCAGATCGCGCACGGCCCGGTCAACCTGCCCGCCGAGTGCACCCCCGAGCAGTTGGAGACGGCACTCGAGGCCGCCTTCGCGGACCCGGATGTCGACAGTGTCGTCACCGCGCTGATGCAGCCCATCATCATCCAGGGCATCGGCCTGGCGACGGCGCTCGCGAAGGTCTCAGCACGTCACGAAAAGCCTTGCCTGACAACGTTCCTCGGCATCAGCGGAGTCAGCGACGCATTGTCGGCCCCCGATCCGCGGACACAGGTCGAGCGCTTCGTGCCGTCGTATGCCGTGCCCGAGGACGGCGTGCGGGCGCTCGCCGCAGCCACCCGTTACGGGGAGTGGCGGGCCACCGACCGGGGCGCCCCCGTGCTGCCGGACGGCATCGACCGGGCCGCCGCCGAGCAGCTGGTCGACCGGGTCCTCGAAGCGTCGCCCGACGGCCGTCCGCTGACTCCGTCCGAGGTGCAGCAGCTCCTCGCGGCATACGGGATCGAGGTGTGGCCGCACACGTCGGTGCGGTCCGCGGACGAGGCCGTGCAGGTCGCGGACCGGCTGGGGTATCCGGTCGTGGTCAAGTCGGTGTCGCCGCTGGTGCGGACCCAGCCGGTCACCGCGGTCCGGGTCGACCTGACGAACGCCGAGGCTGTGCGTGACGCCTACCGCACACTGGACGAACGCCTGGCGCCACTGCACGCCAATCGCCTTGTCGTGCAGCGTATGGCGGTCCCCGGCATCCCGTGCGTCGTCGCGACGGGTGAGGACCCGCTCTTCGGCCCGGTCGTGCGGTTCAGTCTCGCCGGCGCACCGACCGAGGTGATGGGTGATGTCGCCTACCGGATCCCGCCCCTGACCGCCGTGGATGTGAGCGACCTGATCAACTCCGTGCGTGCTGCCCCTTTGTTGCACGGCCGCGGCGGCGGACTGGCGGTCGACCGGACGGCGCTGGAGGACGTCGTGGCGCGGATCTCCGTGCTGGCCGAGCACCTTCCCGACATCGCGTCCCTGGAGCTCAACCCGGTCAACACCCATGCGGGTGGGTTGGAAGTCCTCGGGGCGGCGGTGACGGTCGCGCCGCCGGTGCTGCGCACCGACTCCGGGCGCCGTTCGCTGCCCAAGACCGATGCCTAGGGCCGGTGTCCACAGCCGCTCTTCGACCGGTCCACTGACCTGCGACAATGACGAGTATGTCTTCGTCCAGTAAGCAGATCACCGCGTCGGCGTTGCCGGCCGTGCTCCTCGCCGACATCGAACAGGCGGGTTACTTCCCGCTGCTGGTGGCCGACGTCGTGGCCGCCGCGGTCGGCACCGAGAGCGTGACCTCGCATCTGGTGCACGCGGAGACGACGATCGACAGCGAGACGGTCCGGCGCCACGTCACGGTCTTCGTGCTGACGGGCAGCCGGCTGATCCTGGCGCACGCCGACGACCATGCGCCGACACCGGATTCGCCGGTGCAACACCTCGGCATGGTGGCGACGGCCACCAGCGAGACCGTGCCGCTGTCGTGCGTGCGTGGGGTCATGCTGGGCCGGGTCGTCCCCGACCCCGAGAAGTATGTCGAGGGCTCGTTCGGCCGCGAGGTGACGCTCACGATCTCCTGGGGCGCGGTCTCCCGGGTCGACCTGTTGCCGGCCAACTGCGCCGACCCGACCTGCGACGCCGATCACGGCTACGAAGGCACCATCACCGGCGACGACGTGACCGTCCGGGTCAGCGCCGACGCGGATGGCGACGCCAACCTGCAGCAGGCGCAGGTGTTTTCGGCGGCTTTGTCTGCCGCCATCGGCCGGTGACCCGGCCGGTGAAATTGGGGGCGCCCCCGTCATACGACGAGGGAGGACTGGCGGGTGTGCTGCCCCGCGTCGTGCACTCACTCGGCGGTCCGCAGCTGTCCCCGGCGGCGGGCGCGGCGCCACTTCCGGCGGCGAAACGCGCTGTTGTGGTCCTCGCCGACGGTCTCGGCGCCGACCTGCTGCGCCGCCGCTCGGGGCACGCGCCGTTCCTGCGGGTCGCTGCCGCCGGGCAGGACCCCGCCATACCCGGCGTGCTGACCGCAGGTTTCCCGTCCACGACCGCGACGAGCATGGGCACCTTCGGCACCGGCCTGCCACCGGGCACACATGGGCTCGCCGGCTACCAGGTGCGCGTGCCCGGGAGTGACCGGCTGTTCAACGAACTCGACTGGATCGACGGCCCCGACCCCGTGCAGTGGCAGCCGCACGCGACCGTGTTCGAGCGCACCGCTGCTGCCGGTGTTCCTGTGACGATGGTCGGGCCGGCGAAGTTCGAGGACTCCGGACTCACCACCTCGGCGCTGCGCGGCGCCCGCTTCACCGGCGCGCGGGAGCTCGCGTCCCTGGTCGATGCCGCAGTGCGGGCGGCCCGCGCGACGCCACGCGCGCTGGTCTACCTCTACTGGGGCGACATCGACCGCACCGGCCACCAGCACGGCTGCGAGTCGTGGCAGTGGGGTGAGGCGGTCGAGCTGCTCGACGGTGAGCTGCGGCGGCTGCGGACGATGTTGCCCGACGACACCTCACTCACCGTGACCGCCGACCACGGCATGGTCGACGTGCCGGACTCCGCCAAGACCGACGTCGCCCGCGACCGCGAGTTGCGCGCCGGCGTCACCCTGGTCGGCGGCGAACCCCGTGGCCTGCAGCTCTACTGCCGCGAGGGCGCGGCGGCCGATGTGGCAGCGACCTGGGCCGCGCGGGTCGGCGACGACGGCTGGGTGATGACCCGCGACGAAGCCGTCGCGGCCGGGCTCTTCGGCCCGGTCTCGCCCGAGGTGCTACCGCGGTTCGGTGACGTGATCGTCGCCGTGCACGCACCGATCGGATTCGTCGACACCCGAGTGATGAATTCGCGCATCGTCAGCCTGATCGGTCAGCACGGCTCGCTGACCGACGCCGAGCAGCAGATTCCGTTCATCCACCTCCCGGCACGGTGAGCCGCCGACCCGGCCCGCCTCGTAGGCTGTTCGATCGTGGCTGAACTCGTCTTCTTCTCCGGCACGATGGACTGCGGCAAGTCGACCCTGGCCCTGCAGCTGGATCACAACCACCGCGCTCGCGGGCGCCGCGGACTGGTGTTCACCAAGTTGGACCGGGCCGGCGCCGCGGTGCTGTCCTCCCGGTTGGGCCTGTCGCACGAGGCGATCGAGGTCGAGGACTCGCTGGACTTCTGGGAGGTCGTCGTCGAACAGGCCACCGGCGGCCGGGTCATCGACTACCTCATCTGCGACGAGGCGCAGTTCTACACGCCCGTGCAGGTGGAGCAACTCGCCCGCCTGGTCGACGAGATGAATATCGACGTCTTCACCTTCGGCATCACCGCCGACTTCCGTGCCCAGCTCTTCCCCGGATCCCGGCGGCTGATCGAACTCGCCGATCGCACCCAGGTCCCGCAGGTCGAGGCGCTGTGCTGGTGCGGCAAGCGCGCGACCCACAACGCGCGCGTGGTCGACGGCGACATGGTGGTCGAGGGCGAGCAGGTCGTCGTCGGCGACACCGCACAGGGCAGCCCTGCTGTCGTCGAATACGAAGTGCTCTGCCGCCGCCACTACATGCGGCGTATGACGTCCCACGCCGCCCGGTCGCAGTCGGCGTCCGCCCAAGTCCTGCCATTCGACCTCGACCTGTGCCCGTTGCCGGGCTCACAGCCGCGTCAAGTTGGCATGATGGACACATGACACGTGACGGACGCTCCGGCAGGCAACGCCGGCGCGACGAACGTGACAGGGCCTTCACCGAACCCGTCCCTCAGTCGTCGCGCACGCGGCCGATTCCGCCGCGCCGTACACCGCCGGGGGCGTCTCCCCACGACCCGTGGGCTGCACGGCAACCGGGACCTGGCCGACCGGCCCGCCCACCGGCCCGCCCACCGGAGGACCGGACGCGGGAGCAGGCGCCATACCGCCCGGGTCCCGACCACGACGCGAGATCCGACCGACCCGCTGGACCCGACGACTCCGGCAATGTCCAGCACGGTGGGCGCGACACGGCGCGTGCCGCCGGCCGCGGAGTCGTCCGTGGCGCCGGTGCGATGGCCCGGCTCACCGCGCTCGCCAGCAAGAAGACCGTCCATGCCGCCCGCCGCGCGAGCGAGGCGCAGGGTGCGGGGGAGACCGGTCTCGCGCGGCTGATCCAGGTCCATGCGTTCAGCTCGGCGGGTGATGCCGCACTGACCATCGGCCTGGCCGGAACGGTGTTCTTCTCCGTGTCCTCGGCACAGGCCAAGGGCCAGGTGCTGTTCTTCCTCTGCTTCACGATGCTGCCGTTCGCCGTCCTGGCACCGCTGATCGGTCCGCTGCTGGACCGCTTCAGCCACGGCCGGCGGTGGGCCATCGGCTTCACCCTCGCCCTCCGGGCGTTCCTGTGCTGGGTGCTGGCCGGGGCGATCGCCGCCGACTCGTTCTGGCTCTTCCCCCTCGCAATGGGCGTGCTCATCGCCTCGAAGGCCTACCTGGTGACCCGGTCGGCGGCCACACCACGGCTGCTGCCCGACCAGCTCACGCTCGTCAAGGCCAACGGACGGATGTCCCTGGCCGGTGTGGTCGGTGCCGGTATGGCGGGTGCGCTCGCCGGCGGCGCCGCCAAATTCGGCGGCGGCGCGTGGTCGTTGCGGGTGGCCGCTCTGCTGTTCGCGATCGGCACGGTGCTGGCGATCCTGCTGCCGCCACGGGTCGACTCCAGCGTCGGTGAGAAACCGGCGCCCTCGGGGCTGACCACCGGTAAGGCGACCGGCCGTGGCATCGGTCCGGCCGTCGTCACGGCACTGCGCGCCAACACCGGCCTGCGCTGGCTGTCCGGGTTCCTGACGATCTTTCTCGCGTTCCTGGTGCGCAGCCATCCGTTCGCCGGGTGGGGCGGCAAGGAGACGTTGCTGCTCGCCCTCGTGCTGGGCGCCGCCGGCGCCGGCAACTCGGTCGGCACCGTCGCCGGTGCTGCCCTGAAGATCGCCTCACCCAAGACGATCGTGCTCGCGACGCTCATCGCCGACGCGGTGATGGTGGTGATCGCGGCCGCCCACTTCACCGTGTGGACCGCGGTCGCGGTCGGCTTCGTGGCCGGCACGGGTCAGCAGCTGGGCAAGCTGGCCCTCGACTCGCAGATCCAGGACACCGTCCCCGAGCACATGCGCACCAGCGTCTTCGGGCGCTCCGAGACCCTGCTGCAGCTGGCGTGGGTCATCGGCGGCATCATCGCCGTCGCGATCCCGACGAACGCCACACTGGGCATGATCATCGCCGCCGTGGTGCTGGTCGCCTGGGCGAGCGTCGTGCTCATCTGGAACAGCGGCCGGTCCCTGCCGGTGCCGGGCCGGGTCCGCGAGGCTGCGCCGCGTCGACCTCGTCGGAGGCCGGCGGGTCGGCCGCAGTCACCTGCGGCGCCGGACAGCTACCAGAGCCCCGGCATGTATGGCGACCAGACGCCCGCCGAGGAGCACCCGGGCGCACAGCAGCCGCGGGACCAAGCAGAGACGATCAGTGTCCGCCGGAGTGCCGTGTCAAGGCATCGACCCGACGGACCCGACGGACCCGACGGACCCGACGGACCCGGCGGTCACGGGGACCCGCGCCCGCCGCGTCCCGGCGGCTGGCGCTAGGTCGATCAGGGTCAGTCGCGACCGGGTCGCCGGCCGAACATGATGTCGTCCCAGCTGGGGACACTCGGCCGGCCCTTGCGCGCCGAACTCGGCCGGTCGGGGACCACGGTGCCCGCGTCGCGCGGAGCGGCTCGCTCCGCCGGCTTGTCATCGGCCGGGACGTCGGTCGCATCCTCCGGATCGTCGGATCCCTCGGATCCTTCGGACTCCTCGGACTCATTGGTGACCTCGGAGGCATCGTCGGAGTCGCTGGATTCGTCGCTGGATTCGTTGGTGCCCTCGTCGGTGCCCTCGTCACTGACCTCGGAGTCGTCGCCGACGTCCTTGGTGGTGTCCTTGGTGGTGTCCTCGGTGGTGTCCTCGGACGCACCGGGCTTCGCCGTACTCTCCGCGGCGCTCTCCTCAGTGCTCTCCTTGGCGCTCTCCTCGGTGTGCAGGTCGGCGAAGAGGTCGGCGGTGCCGGTCACCGGATCGTGGCCCAGATGCTCGACCGATGGCGTGGTGTTCTCGTCGGCCGCAGTGCGGTCGGTGTCGCCGGCAGCCGCCTCGCCTGCCGCGGCCTCGACGTCGGCGAGTTCGTCCTCGCGAGGGTGGGACCCGACCGGCGGAGCCTCGCCCGAGGTGTCGAGCTGCTCGCGCGGAGCCGCGTCCTCGGGAAAGTCCTGCTGCGCAGTGGTGGCGGCGCGACCCTTGCGGCGACGGTTCTTGGAGCGCTCGCGCATCGCGGCGACCAGATCGACGGGTCGTTCGCCGGTCTCGGTCGAGTCCTTGGAGGGCTCGGCGGAGGAAGGCTTCGTCCCGGTCGTCGGCTCGGGCTGCTTCGGCACCGCGGTCGCCGAGGTCCGGCCGCCGCGCACACGGCGCACCTGCGGGCTGCGGGCGGCATTCAGGCCGCCCTCGGCCTCGACGTCGTAGACCGAGGTCTCGCGGGCTGAGGCCAGCGGGCTGGGGGAGTTCTCGTCCTCGCCGAGCCAGCGCGCCTCGTCGTCGGTCGGCTCGAGGGTGCGGCTGCGCACGTCGAAGTGCCAGGTCGCGCGACGCGGCCGGCCGCCAGCGGGGAAGCTGCACAGCACGGTCCAGTCGCCGTCGCGTCCTCGCCAGGAATCCCAGACGACGGCCTCGGGATCGACGCCCCGGCCGTCCAGTCGCCGCTCGGCACGTTCGCCGAACGTCGTCTCGCCACGGCCACCGCCGCTGGTGACGGCGATCGCGCGGGCGAGTCCGGCGATGTGGTCGCGCTCGGCGCGGATCGGGCCTTCGTAACGGCGAACCTTCTCGGCGGTCCACCCCGCGCGTTCGGCGACGTCGGCCACCGATGCGCCGGCGCGCAGCAGCGCCTGCACGTCACGTGGGCGCAATTCCTCGGGCACCGGCACCGAGTCGACATCGGCGGACGGGACCGGCATGGCGCGCCGGACCGCCGACCGCAGCGCATCGTCGATCGGCACCGTGAGACGGTCCTCGCCGTCCTCGGTAAGAAGCAGGTGCTCGCCGTCGTCGTGGACGCCGATCAGTCGCAACTCCCGCATGTGCGTCTCTCCCAGGTAGCCGGTGGTGCGCCGAGTCCAGCTCGGATCCGTCGGCAGCTGCAGCCGCGCTGCAATCAGCCGCAGTCAACCATGCCACGATGCGCGGTGCGGACCCCGTAGGGCGCGCCGGAAGCCACCCCGCGAGCGTCGTACGCTGGCTGTGCCGACCACTCCAGGGCGGCCTCTCACGTCCCTCGCCAGGAGCCCACCCCATGTCCTCGCCGATCGCGGAGCCCCCAGAGCCCACTGCGCGACCCGACCGACCACAGGCTGCCGGGCCGCTGCCCGGCGCCGAGCACACGCCCGAATCCGCCGGGCAGCCGGCGCCGGAGTCGTTGGCGCTCGAGCCGTATGACGCAGTGCTCGTCCTGTCCTTCGGCGGCCCCGAGGGCGAGGAGGAGGTCATGCCGTTCCTGCGCCGGGTGACGGGCGGTCGCGGCATACCCGACGAGCGGTTGGCGGAGGTCGCCGAGCACTACTACGCCCGCGGCGGCCGCAGTCCGATCAACGGGCAGACCCGCGCCCTGCAGCAGGCGATCCGGGCCGAATTGCGACGTCGCGGTTTCTCCACACCGGTGCTGGTCGCCAACCGCAACAGCGAGCCGTTCCTGCCCGACGTGCTGCGCGGTGCGCAGGACTCCGGCACCGAGCGGTTGCTCGTGGTCACGACGAGTGCGTACGCGTCATACAGCTCCTGCCGGCAGTACCGCGAGGACATCGCCGAGGCGCTCTCGCAGTTGTCCGATGAGGGCCGCAGCCTGCAGGTCGACAAGATCCGGCAATACGCCACCCACCCCAGTTTCGCGCGGGTGAACGCGCGGCTGGTGACCGATGCGGTGCGGGCGAGCGGCCAGGAGGACGACGACAAGCTGCGCGTCGTCTTCGTGACGCACTCGATCCCGACCGCGATGGACGACACGTCGGGGCCGGGTGACGGCGAGGGCAACCTCTACGAGCACCAGCACGACGAGATCGCGCACGTGATCCTCGACGAGGCCGGCATCACACTGGACCGCGACCTGCGCGGTGCGCTCGTCTTCTGCTCACGCTCGGGTCGCCCCGAACAACCATGGCTCGAGCCCGACATCAACGACCACTTGCGGCAGCTGGCCGATAGCGGCGTCACCGACGTGGTCGTGGCGCCGATCGGCTTCGTCTCCGACCACATGGAGGTCGTGCACGACCTCGACACCGAGGCCGCCGAGACCGCGGCCGAGGTCGGCCTGCGGATGACGCGGGTGCCGACCGTGGGCACCGACGCGGAGTTCGTCATGGGCCTGGTCGACCTGGCCGAGGAACGCGCGGCGCAGGCACGGGGTGAGCGGGTCGATGCGCTCGCCTGGCCGGGCGAGGCGATGCCGCCCATCTGCGCGGCGGGATGCTGCCCCAACCTGCGGACCGCCAAGCCGGCCGCCTGCGGACGGGACTGATCACCATGACCTCCACCGAACCCCGGTTGTCCACCGACGAGATCGCCGACCTGGAGACGATCGCCTGCACCATCGCGCGCGAAGCCGGCGACCTGATCGTCGACGAGCGCCCCGACCATCTCGGAGTGGCCGCCACCAAGAGCACCGAGACCGACGTCGTCACGATCATGGACAAGCGCAGCGAGGAACTGCTGCGCACCCGCCTCGAGGCCGCTCGCCCCGGCGACGGGCTACTGGGCGAGGAGGGCGCGTCCAAGCCCTCCACGACCGGTGTCACCTGGGTCGTCGATCCGATCGACGGCACCGTCAACTACCTCTATCAGCTGCCGGCGTATGCCGTGTCGGTCGCAGCCTGTGTCGGAGACGTCCACACCGAGGGCGCGTGGCGTCCGGTCGCGGGTGCCGTGCTGAATCCGGTCACCGACGAGCTCTTCCACGCCGGACTGGGCAGTGGTGCGTTCCTGGACCACGCGGGCCGCTCGTCCGCCATACGGGTGACAGCCCAGGGCGACCTGGCGATGAGCCTGCTCGCGACCGGCTTCGGCTATGACGTCGACAAGCGCAAGCGGCAGGCGGCGCTCGCCGCCGAGCTGATCGGCCGGGTTCGCGACATCCGGCGCGCGGGCAGTGCTGCGCTCGACCTGTGCTCGGTGGCTGCCGGCCGGCTCGACGGCTACTACGAGGCCGGCCTGAACCCTTGGGATCTGGCGGCCGGATGGCTCATCGTGACCGAGGCCGGTGGCCTCGTGCAGGGTCAGGCAGGTGGTGCTCCGACCTCGGATCTGGTGGTCGCCGGGGGCACCGAACACGTCGCGAAACTGGCCCCGCTGGTCGACCGCTGAGGCGTCCAACAGGCCGACATCGGACCCCGCCTGATCACGTCCCGCGCCGATGAGGCAAAATCCCCGCGGTCCGGGCACAAAACGCGAGCCTCCAGCGTTATTGCGGCCGAAGACCAAGAAAACTTCCGCCCAGCTGTGCGTACAGGGCGATGACGAGACGGGAAAGGCACGCGATGGCAACAGATTACGACGCTCCACGAAAGACCGACGACGACCTCGAGAATGACTCGATCGAGGAGTTGAAGGCACGACGCAACGACAAGAGCACGTCCAACGTCGACGTCGACGAGACCGAGCAGGCCGAAGGTTTCGAGCTGCCCGGCGCCGACCTGTCCGGCGAGGAACTCTCGGTCCAGGTGATTCCGCGTCAGGTCGACGAGTTCACCTGCTCCAAGTGCTTCTTGGTGCATCACCGCAGCCAGCTGGCCAAGGAGGTCGGCGGACTGCCGGTCTGCACCGAGTGCGCGGCCTGACGGATGCAGCAACTGCAGGTGGCGGTGCGGCAGCTCGACCCCGAGCTGCCGCTGCCGTCATACGCCCGGCCGGGTGACGCGGGCGCGGACCTGCATGCCCGGGAGGATGTGACCATCGCTCCCGGCGAACACGCAATGATCGCAACGGGAGTCGCGATCGCACTGCCCGAGGGGTATGCCGCGTTCGTGCACCCCCGCTCGGGTCTCGCCGCCCGGCACGGCATCACCACCCTGAACGGCCCGGGCACGGTCGACGCCGGCTACCGGGGAGAGATCAAGGTCAACCTGATCAATCACGACCCGCGGGTGCCTTTCACGGTGCACCGCGGTGATCGGATCGCACAGCTGGTCGTGCAGGAAGTCGTCGCCGTGCAGTGGGAGGCGGTCGATTCGCTTCCGGAGTCAGTCAGGGGCGACACTGGACATGGCGACAGCGGCGGCTTCGGCGGCCGCTGACCGCCCACTTCTTCACCACCGAACGACAATCAACTGAGGGGCACGAGCGCAGTGGCAATCTTCCGGCGCAA
Organism: Flexivirga sp.; assembly: GCF_035551235.1. GTDB lineage: Bacteria > Actinomycetota > Actinomycetes > Actinomycetales > Dermatophilaceae > Flexivirga. Next base: position 78,736 of record NZ_DASZNO010000005.1, read on the forward strand.
GGCCAAGGAGACACAGGCCGACACGGCTGACGTCACGACCGGGGCCGAGCAGGACAACGACGTCGAGCAGGTCGAGGAGTCGGACACCGACACCTCCGGCACCGACACCGCCGCTGAACTCGACGCGACCGACGCGTCGGACGCGCCTGACGATCGGCCCGAGGATGAGCCCGACGCGGATGCCCGGCGTGCGCGGCTGCCACGACCCCACGACCTGGACCGCTCGAACGGCCCGTTCGACCGTTCTGAGGTCAAGGACCTCGACGGTCACCTGGACTTCGGCGCCGTCGCGATCGTGCCCGAGGCCGGCATGGAGTTGCGCCTGGACGTCGACGACGCGGGCCAGGAGATCACCGGCATCACGGCCGTCATCGACGGTGCGGCCTGTCAGGTGCAGGCCTTCGCAGCACCCAAGAGCAGGGGTGTCTGGGACGACATCCGCGACGAGATCGCCGACAACCTGCTCAGCAGTGGCGGCACCGCCGAGGAGAAGCTGGGCCCGTTGGGCATCGAGCTGCACACGCGGATGCCCACCCAGGGCCCGGACGGCCGCACCACCTATGCACCGGCCCGGTTCGTCGGTGTCGACGGACCGCGGTGGTTCCTGCGGGCCGTGCTGTCCGGCAATGCTGCGCTCGACGAGGCGACGGGGGACCGGCTCGTGGAGTTCCTGCGCCGCTCGGTCATCACACGTGGTGGTGAGCCGCGTGCGCCGCGCGAGATGCTGCCGCTGCAGATCCCGCAGGACGTCCAGAACCAGGCCGATGCCGAAGCCGCGGCCCTGGAGCAGGACCCGAACGCCAAGCCGGACCAGACCGGCGACAAGTCGGACACGACGGACGACTTCAAGCCGTTCGAACGCGGCCCGGAGATCACCGAGGTCCGTTGACATGAATTTTGGTTTCGAACACGGCCAGCAGGCCTGCGCGCCCAACGCGTGGCAGGGAGCCCGCGACCGCCACGCGATGGGAGCGTGCGCCTGATGGGTTGGAAGACGTCCTTGGGCAAGGTCACCGATCGGCTGACCAAGTCGGACGATGTGCTGGAGAGCGACGACCTGCGGGCTTCGACCCGCAAGCTCGGTGCGACCCCGATCTGCGATGCTGCGGACCGGTCGATCGCGTGCTGCTGTGGCACCGTGCGCAGTGTGAGCCTGCGCCCTCGGGCCGACTCCGTCCCCGCCATGGTCGTCGACCTCGACGACGGCAGCCGCACCATGAATCTCGTGTGGCTGGGCCGCCGCAAGATCGCCGGCATCGAGCCGGGCACCTACCTGAAGGTCACCGGGCGCGTCACCTACATCAAGGGCACGCCGACGATCTTCAACCCGTCGTACGAGATCAAGACGCGATAAGCCGCACCGACTCAGTCGCCGGCAGGGGAGTGGGTGCGGATCTGATCGGCCGGTCGGCCGGTGAGCACCGCCCCCAGTGACTGCTCGGCCTCGGGCGTCGCCAACAGCAACAGCTCGTCCAGACTCTCGATGGCGTCGTACTGACCGGGCGCGATCGGCACGTTGTCGCGGATGATGCCGACCAGCACACAGTCCGGGGGCAGTTGCAACTGACCGACGGCCACCCCGATGTTCGGGCTGTCGGCGGGTACCGTGATCTCGACCATCGTCGCCTTGCCCTGCTGGAACTGGAACAACCGGACCAGGTCGCCGACGCTGACGGCCTCCTCGACCAGCGCGGTCATCAGCCGCGGTGTCGAGACCGCGACGTCGACACCCCATGCCTCGTCGAACATCCACTCGTTCTTGGGGTTGTTGACCCGGGCGACGGTGCGGTTGATCCCGAACTCGGTCTTGGCCAGCAGTGAGACGACGAGGTTGACCTTGTCGTCACCCGTCGCGCAGACCACGACCTCGCAGGACTCGAGATTGGCCTCCCGCAGGGTGGAGATCTCACAGGCGTCGGCCAGCAGCCAGGATGCTTCGGGGACCGCGCTGGAGCGGTCCTCGTCGGCATACTTGTCGATGATCAGCACTTGGTGCTGACGCAGGATCAACTCGCGGGCGATCGAACGACCCACGCTTCCGGCGCCGACGACAACAACTCGCATCTGACGAATCTCCTTGGGATTACAGCTGTTTCGTGGGTCAGTCGACCGGCTTGACGGACTTGAGGATGTCTTCGATCTCCTGCATGCGGTCGGCCGGCAGGCTCAGCTGCAGCAGGTCGCCCTCCTGGAAGACGGCGTCGGCCTCAGGGACCAAGCCGTCGCCGAGCCGCGTCAGATATGCGACGCGGGTGCCGGTCGCCTCCTCGATGTGCTGCAGCGGGGTGCCGACCCATGATGGGTGCGGCGGGATCTCGGCAATCATCACCTTCCCACTGGCGTCGGTGTGCAACGGCAGCGCGCCCAGCGGCAGGATCTTGCGCACGATCTGGTCGCTGGTCCAACGCACCGTCGCGACCGTCGGTATGCCGAGCCGCTCGTAGACCTCGGCGCGGCCCGGGTCGTAGATCCGCGCGACGACGTTCTGCACGCCGAAGGTCTCGCGGGCCACCCGCGCGGCCAGGATGTTGGAGTTGTCACCACTGCTGACGGCGGCGAACGCGTCGGCGTTCTTGATGCCGGATCGCAGCAACGTTTCGCGGTCGAAGCCGATGCCGGGAACGCGCAGGCCCTCGAAGCTGGGACCGAGTCGGCGGAAGGCCGCCTCGTCGCGGTCGATCACTGCGACCTCGTGCCCGTGCTTCTCCAAACTCAGCGCCAGCATGGAGCCGACACGACCACAACCCATGATCACGAAGTACACGAACCGAACGCTACCCGAGCGCCGGGGGAGCGCCGTCACCACGGGCCGGGACATGGCGTGTGAGCAAACTCGCCGGTGACCAGCAGGTGGTGGATGTCCGGTTGAGTCGCGATCAGTCCTACACTCACGCGTTGTGTCTGGGACCGGTCGCGCGCTGAAGCGCATCCTCGTGGGTCGCGCGATGCGCAGCGACAAACTCGGCGAAACGCTGCTGCCGAAAAAGCTCGCGCTGCCGATCTTCGCGAGTGACGCCTTGTCGTCGGTCGCCTACGCGCCCGACGAGATCCTGCTGACCCTCGGCCTGGCCGGCGGGTCGTTCGCGTTCACCCACTCCTGGCAGATCACGCTCGGCGTCGTCTGCGTGATGGCGGTGGTCGTTGCGTCGTACCGGCAGAATGTCCACGCGTACCCGTCCGGCGGCGGCGACTACGAGGTCGCCACGACCAACCTCGGCCCGAAGGCCGGGCTGACGGTCGCCTCGGCGTTGCTGGTCGATTACACGCTCACGGTGGCGGTGTCGATCTCCTCGGGTGTGCAGAACGCCGCGTCCGCGATGCCCGGGATCCACGGCCACGAGGTGATCGTGGCCCTTTTATTGATCGTCGGACTGACGGCGATGAACCTGCGTGGCGTGCGCGAGTCGGGCAGCTTCTTCGCCATACCCGTCTATCTGTTCATGCTCGGCGTCATCGCGCTGGCGATCGTCGGCACGGTCCGCAAGCTCGCCGGTGACCTGCCGATGGCCGAGAGCGCGAAGTTCACGCTGGCGCCGCAGCCGCACATGGACACCCTCGGCCAGATCGCGCTGATCTTCCTGCTGCTGCGGGCGTTCTCCAGCGGCTGTGCGGCACTCACCGGTGTCGAGGCGATCTCCAACGGTGTGCCCGCGTTCAAGAAGCCGAAGAGCAGGAACGCCGCCACCACCCTGCTGCTGATGGGTTCGATCTCGGTCGTGATGCTGGTGTCGATCGTGACGCTGGCGAACTGGACCGGCATACACATCCAGGACCCGGACCACCCCGGCAACCTGTTGCTGCACGGCAAGCCGGTGACGGGCTACAACGAGGACACCGTGCTCGGCCAGCTGTCGCACGCGGTCTTCCACGGCTTCCCGCCCGGCATCCTCTTCCTCGCCGTCGTGACCGGTGTCATCCTCGTGCTGGCGGCCAACACGGCGTTCAACGGTTTCCCGGTGCTGGCCTCGATCCTCGCCCGCGACGGATGGCTGCCCCGGCAGCTGCACACCCGCGGCGACCGGCTCGCCTACTCCAACGGGATCCTGATCCTCGCCGGCATGGCCATGCTGCTGGTGGTCGTGTATGACGCCGAACCGACCCGCCTGATCCAGCTCTACATCGTCGGTGTGTTCGTCTCCTTCACCACCAGCCAGATCGGCATGATCCGCCACTGGAACCGCAACCTGAAGGCCGAGGACCCGCCGACCACGCCGGCCAGGATGAAGCGCGCGCGCGTCATCAATGCCATCGGTGCCGTGATGTCCGGCACCGTGCTGGCGGTCGTGTTGCTGACCAAGTTCACCCACGGCGCCGGCTACGCGGTGGCCGCGATGGTGGTGCTCTTCGCGCTGATGGTCCAGATCCGGCGTCACTACACCAACGTCAGCGAGGAACTGCGGCTCGCCGAGTCGGCCGACGACCAGTTGCTGCCGTCCCGGGTCCACGCGATCGTGCTGGTCTCCAAGGTGCACAAGCCGGCGATGCGTGCGCTGGCCTACGCGCGGGCGACCCGGCCCTCGGTGCTCGAGGCGATCACGGTCGACGTCGATCCCGAGGAGACGCGCGCCCTGCAGGAGGAGTGGGAGCGTCGCGAGATCCCCGTGACCCTGAAGATCATCTCCTCGCCATACCGCGAGATCACTCGCCCGATCATCAAGTACGTCAAGACGATTCGCCGGGACAGCCCACGTGACGTGGTGATGGTGTACATCCCGGAGTATGTCGTCGGCCGCTGGTACGAGCAGCTGCTGCACAACCAGTCCGCATTACGGTTGAAGTCGCGGCTGCTCTTCACCCCCGGTGTCCTGGTCGCCAGCGTGCCGTGGCAACTGCGTTCCAGCCAGGGTCACGAGCAGCGGTATGACGGGCCGCGGCCGGGATCCGTCCGGCGCGGACGATGACCCTGCGGATGACCCTGCGGATGACCCTGCCGACGATGAGGAACGGACGATGAGCAGAGGGAAGCGGCCGGCGTCCACGGGACGTGGCAAGCAGCAGCGGCGCCGGGCGGTGTCGCAGGGTGACTCACTCATCGGCACCGAGGTCGAGGTCGAGGTCGGCGATGTCGCGCACGGAGGACACTGCGTCGCCCGGCACGACGGCCGGGTGATCTTCCTGCGTCATGCCCTGCCCGGTGAACGCGTCGTCGCCCGTATCACCGACGGCGGCACGGCATCACGCTTCCTGCGGGCCGACGCGGTGCAGGTGCTGGATGCGTCTCCGGAACGTCGTGAGGCACCGTGTCGCTTCTCCGGTCCCGGCGGCTGCGGCGGCTGCGACTGGCAGCACACGTCGGCCGCGTTCGGCCGCGAGCTGAAGACCCGGGTCGTGCGTGAGCAGTTGCGCCGGCTCGCCGGAGTCGACTGGGACGGTGTCGTCGAGCCGGTGCCCGGCGACGAGGAGGGCCTGCGCTGGCGGACCCGTGTCGAGTTCGCGGTGTCACCGGACCGCCGGCTCGGGTTGCGCAAGCACCGCTCGCACGACGTGGTGCCGGTCGACGACTGCCTCATCGCCGTTCCGGAGATCGCCGCCACCGGGCTGCTCGACGAACCGGTCGAGCCCGGCGCCACCGGCGTCGACGTGGCCGTGGCCGCGGACCGCGAGGTCGTGGCCGTGGACCTGCCGGTGCGCGACTCCGGCGTTCCGAACGTTGTCGAGAGCGTGGCGCCGAATGGCGTTGCGGCTCGGGGCTTTCGGGTCTCGTCCCGTGGCTTCTGGCAGGTGCACCCGGGTGCTGCTTCGACGTTCGTCGCGGCAGCGTTGGATGGGTTGCAGCCGCGGCCGGGGGAGCGGGCGCTGGACCTGTATGCCGGTGTCGGCGTCTTCACCGCATTCCTGGGCGACGCGGTCGGACCGAAGGGCCGGGTGCTCGGCCTCGAGGGTGACTCCCGCGCGGTGCGTGACGCCGGCCCGAACATCGCGGGCCTCGAGCACGCGTCGCTGCGGCGCGCCGACATCGGCCGCGACAGCTGGGACGCCGTGGTCGACGAGACGCTCGGCACCGTCGACCTGGTCGTGCTGGACCCGCCGCGGTCCGGAGCCGGGCGTGCGGTGGTCCGGGACGTCCTGGCCCGCGAGCCGCGTCGGGCGGCATACATCGCATGTGACCCAGCCGCCCTGGCCCGGGACATCGCGTATGCCGCCGAGTCGGGCTACCGCGTGGTGTCGCTACGGGCGTTCGACGCCTTCCCGATGACCCACCACATCGAGTGCGTCGCGATCCTGGAGCCGAGCGTGCGCCGTTGAGGTTCGGCCGCCGGCCGATCTCAACATCCATCTCCACGCTGTGCTGATGCGCACGACGGCATACCGCCCGAAGCTGGCCGTATGACGAAACAACTACCCGACATCGACGTCATCGCCAATCCCCAGCCGGACCTGGATGTATGGCGCACCCTCCCGCGCGAGCTCGAGGCGGCCGGATTCCACGGTGTGGTCTGCCCGGACAACCCGTGGTCGGCGGACCCCTTCCAGCTGATGGCGATCGCGGCTTCGGTGACGACCACGCTGCACGTGGGAACGCACGTCCTCGCGGCGCCGCTGCGCGAACCCACCGAGGTCGCCGATCAGACCAGATCACTGGCAGCACTCAGCGGTGGCCGGTTCTGCCTCGGACTGGGAACGGGTCTGCCGATGATCCATGAGTACGCGCAGCGCGCCGGCCGTCCGGCGATGGACGGGCGCGCCGCACGATCCTGGATCGCCGCATCGGCGCGTGCGGTCCGCGCGGCGCAGTTGCCCGGGCCGGTGCCGATCACCGTCGCCGCGGGCGGTCCCAGGGCGCTGGCAGCGGCTGCCGCGGTGGCCGACGAGATCGCGCTCGCCATACGACCCACGGCGACGGCGGATGACGTGAGCCACATGGTGCAGTCCGCGAACACCGTTGCGCAGCAACATGATCGAGAGATCACCTTCGTCGTCAACCCGATCGCGGTGGGCGATCGCGTGGTGGGGTTCCACGACGGCGGCCCGTCCGTCGCCGAGCTGCGCGCAGCCGGCGCGTTCGCGCTGTTGCCCGAGCGTGCCGAGGAGATCGCCGTAACGCTGGCGTCGTGGCGCTCGGCCTTCGGCATCGCTCGCATCGTGGTGTCCGAGGAGATGAGGGACGAACTTGCCGGAGTGCTCACCCTCGATCGGTGAGAAGATCGGGGCGTGGTGCACCGGCCGGCGATGGTAAGGCGAACCTTCGCTGATCCCGTAGCGGCCGCTGTGATTAACTTATCTTGACGTCAAGATAAAGCCGTTCACGAGTGCCAGAGACGAAGGAGTCGGCGTGAGCTCAAATAGTTTCGGAGCGAAGGACACGCTCGCCGTAGGTGAGAAGTCCTATGAGATCTACCGCTTGGACAAGGTGGAGGGCAGCAAGAACCTGCCGTTCAGCCTGAAGGTCCTGCTCGAGTGCCTGCTGCGCACCGAGGACGGCGCCAACATCACCCAGGACCACATCAACGCGGTGGGCCAGTGGGACGAGACCGCGAACCCCAGCACCGAGATCCAGTTCACGCCGGCGCGCGTGATCATGCAGGACTTCACCGGTGTGCCGTGTGTCGTCGACCTGGCCACGATGCGTGAGGCTGTCAGCGCCCTCGGCGGCGACGCCAAGAAGATCAACCCGCTGGCTCCGGCCGAGATGGTCATCGACCACTCGGTCATCATCGATGTCGCAGGTCGCCCCGACGCGTTCGAGAAGAACGTCGAGATCGAGTACGGCCGTAACCGCGAGCGCTACCAGTTCCTGCGCTGGGGCCAGACCGCCTTCGACGACTTCAAGGTCGTGCCGCCGGGCACCGGCATCGTCCACCAGGTCAACATCGAGCACCTCGCGCGCGGCGTCATGACCCGCGAGAACGCCGAGGGCGTCGTGCAGGCCTACCCCGACAGCTGTGTCGGCACCGACAGCCACACCACGATGGTCAACGGCCTCGGCGTGCTCGGCTGGGGCGTCGGCGGCATCGAGGCCGAGGCCGCGATGCTCGGCCAGCCCGTGTCGATGCTCATCCCGCGCGTCGTCGGCTTCAAGCTGACCGGCGAGATTCCCTCTGGCGCAACGGCAACCGACGTCGTGCTGACCATCACCCAGCAGCTGCGCGAGCACGGCGTGGTCGGCAAGTTCGTGGAGTTCTACGGCGACGGCGTCGCCTCGGTCCCGCTGGCCAACCGCGCCACGATCGGCAACATGAGTCCCGAGTTCGGCTCCACCTGTGCGATCTTCCCGGTCGACGACGTGACGCTGGACTACCTGCGTCTCACCGGCCGCCCCGACGACCAGGTCGCCCTCGTCGAGGCCTACGCCAAGGAGCAGGGCCTCTGGCACGACCCGAGCGTCGAGCCGCGCTTCTCCGAGAAGCTCGAGCTGGACCTGTCCACCGTCGTGCCGTCGATCGCCGGTCCGAAGCGTCCGCAGGACCGCATCGTGGTCTCCGACGCCAAGCAGCAGTTCAACCTCGACATCAAGAACTACGGCGTCGAGGGTGACTACCGCGAGGCGCAGGTCACGCCCGCCGAGGGCCCGGCATACGGCCTGAAGGACGGCGCGGTCGTGATCGCCTCGATCACCAGCTGCACCAACACCTCCAACCCGTCGGTGATGATGGCGGCCGCCCTGCTGGCCAAGAACGCCGTCGAGAAGGGCCTCACGGTCCCGCCGTGGGTCAAGACGTCGATGGCCCCGGGCTCGCAGGTCGTGACCGGTTACTACGACAAGGCCGGGATGTGGCCCTACCTGGAGAAGCTCGGCTTCTACCTGGTCGGCTACGGCTGCACCACCTGCATCGGCAACTCCGGTCCGCTGGCCGACGAGATCAGCCAGGCGATCCAGGACAACGACCTCACGGCCGTGTCCGTCCTGTCGGGCAACCGCAACTTCGAGGGTCGCATCAACCCCGACGTGAAGATGAACTACCTGGCCTCCCCGCCGCTGGTCATCGCCTACGCGCTCGCGGGCACGATGAACTTCGACTTCGAGTCCGACCCGCTCGGCCAGGACCCGCAGGGCAACGACGTGTTCCTGAAGGACATCTGGCCGAACCCGGCCGATGTCGAGTCCACGATCGCCGCCTCGATGGACCGCGACATGTTCATCAAGGACTACGCCGACGTCTTCGCCGGCGACGAGCGCTGGCAGTCGCTGCCGACGCCCGAGGGCGACATCTTCGAGTGGGACACCGAGTCGACCTACGTCCGCAAGCCCCCGTACTTCGAAGGTATGGCGAAGGACCCCTCGCCCGTCGAGGACATCTCGGGTGCGCGCGTGCTGGCGAAGCTGGGCGATTCGGTCACCACCGACCACATCAGCCCGGCCGGCTCGATCAAGGGTGACAGCCCCGCGGGCAAGTACCTCTCCGAGCACGGCATCGAGCGCAAGGACTTCAACTCCTACGGCTCGCGTCGCGGTAACCACGAGGTGATGGTGCGCGGCACCTTCGCGAACATCCGGCTGCGCAACCAGCTGCTGGACGACGTCGAGGGCGGTTTCACCCGCGACTTCACCAACAACGGTGAGCAGACGACGATCTTCGACGCCGCGCAGAACTACGAGAAGGCCGGCATCCCGCTGGTCGTGCTCGCCGGCAAGGAGTACGGCACCGGAAGCTCCCGTGACTGGGCGGCCAAGGGCACCGTGCTGCTGGGCGTTCGCGCTGTCATCGCCGAGTCGTTCGAGCGGATCCACCGCTCGAACCTGATCGGCATGGGCGTGCTGCCGCTGCAGTACCCCGAGGGTCAGAACATCGAGTCGCTCGGCCTGTCCGGCACCGAGACCTTCGACTTCAGCGGGGTCACCGCGCTCAACGAGGGCAAGGACATCCCGAAGACGGTCCACGTGACCGCCACGAAGGAGGACGGCACCAAGGTCGAGTTCGACGCGGTCGTCCGCATCGACACGCCCGGTGAGGCCGACTACTACCGCAACGGCGGCATCCTGCAGTACGTGCTCCGGTCCCTGGTGGACTGAGTCCCGCCATACGAAAGAAGGTCCCGCACGCTCCGGCGTGCGGGACCTTCGTGCTCACGTGGCCGAGTGATCAGCCGAGGCCGGGGACGAGCAGGACCTTGCACGCGTCGCCGGTGAGCAGGCCGATCGCCTCGTCGACCTGGCTGAGCGGCAACCGGTGGGTGATCAGCCAGTCCAGGTCCAGACGTCCGGAGCCCAGTAGCAGCATGGTCTGCTCCCACGTCTCCCAGAGCCGCCGCCCGAAGATGCCGCGCAACGTGATGCCCTTCTTGTTGATGTGGGCGGCGATGTCGATCGGCAGTGGCCGGCTCGGATGCCCGACCGTGACGATGGTGCCATCGGTGCGGACGGCGTCGAACAGCGACGGCAGCGCGGCAGCCGCTCCCGAACACTCGAACGCGACGTCCGCGCCGCCACGGCGGCCGCTCAGGCCCCGGACGGTCTCGACGAGTGCCTCACCGGGTTCGAGGACAGTCAGGCCCAACTTCTCCGCCTGGGCTCGTCGGAACGGATTTGGTTCCACCACAACGACATACGCCGCACCCATGAGATGTGAGAGGTGTGCGACGACCAGCCCGACGGGGCCGCCGCCGCTGACGATGACGCCGCGGCCGGCAACCTCATAACCCGAGCGCTGTATGGCGTGCACGGCGACACCGGCGGATTCGAGCAGCGCGCCGGTCTCCAGTGACACCGCATCCGGCAGGGGCACGCAGATGTCCCGGGGCACGGCGACCCTCTCGGCGAACACACCGTCGATGTGCATCCCGAGAATGCGGGTGCGCTCGCAGGCATGCGCGGACCCGGTACGGCACGGGAAGCACTGGCCGCACACCAGGTGACTTTCCAGCGCGACGCGGTCACCGGGCCGGAGGTCGGTGACGCCGGCGCCGACGTCGACCACCGTCCCGGCGCCCTCGTGGCCGAGGACGGTCGGAATGTTCAGGTTGAACGCCTGCGCCGCCGGTGACCACTCGTAGCACTCCCGGTCGGTGCCGCACAGGGACGCGGCAGCGATCTCGACGACGACCTCCTGGTCGCCGGCCTTCGGCTCGGCGGCGTCCGGCGCATACGTTGCACCTCTGCCCGCGGACGTCTTGAGGACTGCTCTCATGATTCTTCTCCTGGCTGTGTGGATGGCAATTCGCCTGCAAATAGGCGCAATACGTCGGTCGGGCCGACCTGGCCGCCCTTGAGCAGCAGCCGGCACCCGGCGACCGCTGCGTCGTCGTCGGTGTGGCACACGGGGCCTGCGGTGACGAACTGCGACAGGACGCGCAGCTCGCGGACCCCCATGGCGGTGAGGGCGTGGCTGGAGGTGTCACCGCCGAGGACGGCGATGTCGCGGGTGAGGCCCCGGCGCGCCATGGTGGCCACCAGGGTGCCGAGGATCGTCCCGAGGTGGGCGGCGTCGACGGCGCCGGTCGCCGCGTAGCGCGGGTCGTCGGCACCTCGCGTGGTGTGTATGACGACACTGCGTCCGTCCGCGAGATGAGCCGACGCCTGTTGCTCGACGCCGGTGAGCAGGCCCGGTTCGGTGCCGGTGAAAAGCGCGGCGGGGAGGGCGAGCTCCGCCCAGCCGTGGTCCACCGCGTCGCCGATCTGGGCCGCGGTGGTGCTCGACGCGGATGCGCTGACCGTCAGGACCGGACCGGTGGCCTGCTGGGCTTGCGGAGCGAGCGCCGGCTGGCCGGTCGTCACCCGGGCGAGCGCCGCCATGATGCCGCCCGAGCCCACGACTGTTGCCGGAGTGGCGCCGTCCGCGAGCAGCGCACGGGCCAACTCGTCGAGTTGCTCGTTCTCGGCGGCGTCGATGACGAAGGCTGCGTGGTCCGCCGCGCGGCAGGCCTGCCATTGTTCGCCGAACGTGCCGTCCGAGAACGACGGGAGCTGGATGGCATCGACGGCCGCATCCCGCGTGAACTGCTCGGCCAGGACCCGGCGAAGGTCGGCCTCATGCATGGGCGTCGAGGGATGGCGGGACATCACCGGATGCCGGTCGAGCCGGTGGATCTGACCGCCATACACGGCGAAGTGGTTGCTGAAAGCGGTGTATCGGCCGAAGTCCGGTTGCGCGGGGGCGACCGCCACCGGCCCGTGTGCGGGCAGGGTCTCGTGCAGCAACTCGATGGCGCGCCCGATGCTGCCCCGGGTCGGTGAGCTGTCGAACGTGGAGCAGACCTTGTAGAGCAGCACGTCGGCGTCGAGGGTCGACGCGCGGCCGAGCTGGGCGCGGACCAGCTCGTCGAAAGCCGGACCACCGAGCGACCGCGATGGTCCCGCGATGCCGACGACGTCCGCATCCACCGGAAGCGGCCCATCGCCCTCTCCCACCACGAGGACCGCGTCGAGCCCGTAGCGGTGGGCTTGGGCGAGCACGTCCGAGGCCCCGGTCAGGTCGTCGGCGACGAAGGCGACATACGCCATGTCAGGCACCGCCTTCCAGCCCGTGAACCGCATGGAGCAGTGCCGGGTCACCGCCGGTGGCCGCGTCGCGGGCTGCTTGCTGTAGGGGAACGCCGTCGACCGCGGCGCGCCACGCCGTCCGCAGGCTGCGCACACCCGCCGCGGGGCCGTCCGGATGACCGGCGACGCCGCCACCGGCCAGCATCAGCAGGTCCGTCGAGCCGGTCGCCGCAAAGGTCGGCGCGGGAGTCGAGACGTTCTGACCGGACGACAACGTGGGCACCGGACCAAGGGTGTCACCGAGCGGCTCCAGCAGGCTGCGCACGTTGGCGGCGACCTCCTCGTCGCGCTCGTAGAACTTGCTGCCCAGACCGCTGACGTGCAGGTGGTCCGCGCCGGCCAGCCGCGCGAGGCGCTGCCACACGCGGTAGGACATCCCCAGCGCGGGGGAGCGCATGACGCCGGCCAGCCCGGCGCGGTGCCCGTGGATCGGCACCGCGCTGAACTCGCGCAGCCAGGCCACTGCAGGTAGTCCCATGATCGGCACGTTCAGCATCACGCACCGTCCGCCGGCCTCGACGACCTCGTCGTGGCGCCGCCGCAGACCGGCCAGGTCACCGGTGATGTTGAATGCGTACATCGTCGGGTGCCCGGTGATCTGCTCGGCGGCGCGGATCTCCTCGGTGGCCACCGCGACGCGCTTCGCCAGCGGGAGGTACGCCGGGTCGGTCATCAGTTCGTCGTCCTTGATCAGGTCGATCGACGAGCGGGCCAATTCCCTCACGGCTGTGCGGAACTCGTCCTCCGAGAGCCCAACGTTGGGCTTGACGATGGTGCCCACCATGACGCCTTCCACGCCGCCCATCAGACGCCGGGTGCCGGTGATGCCGAAGGCGGGACCGCGGTGGGCCGTGATGAAGTCCTCCGGTAGGTCGATGTCCTCCAGCCGGCAGGCGAAGAGTCCGCCGAGTTCGAAGAGGTTGCCTGCGACCGTGGTCTGCAGGGTCGCGAGGTCGGTGCCGAAGTTCTCCATCGGGAACTCGATGGTGGCAACGGCTCGGGTCACCTGATCCGGATGGGTCCGCGACGGCAGCGACGGTCCACCGCGTCCGAGCCGACGCACGTCGACCACGCGAGCCGCGTGCCGCTCCCGGATGCGGGGCGTCTCGCCGGGCACGGGAACGAATGTCCCGCTCGACTGTTCACCGGCCAGTGCTGCCGCCGCCTGTTCGGGATCGACCTCGGACTCCAGGTAGTAGGTGCAGCGTGCGACCCGCTGATCGCGCCCGGTGCGAGTGGCATTCACCGTCTCCCTCATGCCTCGGCCGGCTCTCGCAGCGCTGTCACTTCGTCCGGTGGCAGCGTGTCCTGCCCGAGGACTCGCTTCGCCCAGAAGGACGTGACGACCGGGCACAGGACGGCCGAGACGACCAGCGACGACGCGATGAGAACCGTGGCGGGGCCCGCCGCGGATGCGTAGGCGGGGTTGGCCTCCGCGACGATGGCCGGCACGACGGCCGCGTTGCCCGCTGTGGTGGCTGCGGCGAGCCCGGCGATGCCGTCCCCACCACTGAGGCGATCGGCGAGCAGCAGCACTGCGCCGCCGACGAACACCACGAAGAGGCCCAACGCGACACCGAGGAGCCCCGCCTTCCAGACGGCGGTCAGACTCAGCGTGAGACCGAGGGTCAGTCCGAGGAACGGGATCATCACCGGCACGGCAGGGGCCAGGAACCGTCGCATGTCCGGGTCGAGGTTGCCGAGCAGCATGCCCAGCGCGAGCGGCAGGATCGCACCCACCAGCGTCTGCCACGGGAAGGCCGACAGACCGGCGACGCCCAGGGTGACCATGGTCAGGAACGGCCCGGACTCCAGGCTCATGACGCTGTAGGCCCCGACATCGCGCTTGCGACCGAACTGCGCCATCAGTGACATGTAGAGGCCGCCGTTGGTGTCGTTCAGGGCCGCGACGACCGCGAGAGTGGACAGTCCGGAGAAGACCCCGCCACCGACGGGGGCTTCGCCCATCAGCCGGCCCGCGATGAACCCGATGATGATGGCGAACAGGATCTTGCTGCCCAGCAGCACGCCGCCCTTCTTGGCGATGTACGGCGTGGTCCGGACGTCGAGCGTCGCGCCCAAGCACAGGTAGAAGGCGCCGAGCAGCGCCGGCAGGCCGGTGAAGAACGCGCCGGTGAACGATCCGAAGAACTCGCCGGAGCCAGGAGCCGTCGTGTGTATGACGGCACCGACGAGCATCGGGACGAGCATCATCCCGCCCGGGATCTTCTCGATCCCTGCCTTGATGGGGACAGCCACAGTAACCTCCATAAATGTTCATATGAACATACGATGGGCAGTGAGTGTAGTCACACGGCCGGTGGAATGGTCAAGGGTTTGGACGAACAATCATGAATCAGAGTCGTATTACCGATTGGTAGCCCGGGGTAAGGGTGGCAGCTGTTAGCATCGCTGGCGTTCATTCGCACGAACAACGAGCGGATCACGGTCGGCTGCATCAGCGCTCGCGCCGGGTCCTGCAGGTCTGGACGAGGAGGGTCGGTAGCTTCATGGGCGTGGCTCAGGATGAGATCGGATCAGCGGCCGAAGTTCGGCAACGACAGATCATCGGCATGCTTCAGGCGGCCGGGAAGGTCGATGTCAACGAACTCGCGCAGCACTTCGGTGTGTCGGGTATGACGATCCGTCGAGACCTGGCGGAGCTCGACGATGCCGGGCTGGTCCATCGGGTTCACGGTGGTGCGGTGGGTCGTCGGGCTCCGGCATACGGCTCGAGGTCGTCCACGATGGCGACCGAGAAGGCGAGGATCGCTCGAGCCGTGTCGTCGGTCGTCACCGACCACGCGGCCGTCGGCATCGACACCGGCACGACCTGCGCGGCGGTCGCCGGCGAACTCGCGCACCGGAGCGACCTCACGTTGATCACCAACTCGCTGCACGCCGCGCTCGAGTTGCACGACACGGCCAGTCGGGTCATCGTCCTGGGCGGCGTCATGACACGCGAACTCAGTCTGGTCAGCTCCGGTGCGGCCCAGGAGCAGCCACAGATCCATCTCGACGTGCTGGTCCTCGGCTGTGGCGGACTGTCGGTGGACAGGGGAGTCACGTACTTCGATCCCGGCGAGGTCGAGATCCGGCGGACTCTGTGCGAGCTCGCCGACCGGGTCGTGGTCGTGGCGGACCACACGAAGTTCGACCGTAAGAAGGCGATTGCGTTGGGCGATCTCTCGGTCGTCGATGTGCTCATCACCGACCAGGAGCCGCCGGCGCATCTTGCGGAGCGGCTACGGGCCGGCGGAGCCACAATCGTCGTCGCCCCTGACTGAGTGCCGCGGCCGTCGACCGCCTGCGGAAAATTTTTGCGTGCGAACGATATCTGCGGACGTCCTTTACGCAAGACTGAGTGGATCCCGCTCACACGGCTCAAGGAGTCTGGACCATGTCTGATCGTTCCGCGTTGCTCCCCACAGTGCACCTGCCGTCGCCGACCCGGCGTCAGGTGGTGCTCGGCAGTATGGCGGCGGGCGGTGCGTTGCTCTTCGGGGCACCCGTCGCGTCCGCTGCGACGCGTGCTGCGGGCGCCGCGGCCGGCACCCGACACATCCGCTACCACCGGTTCACTGGGGCCGATGCGTGGGCGCACGGCACCGGTGCCGGAGTGCACTTCGACCAGCACGGCCTGACGATCTCCCAACCTTCCGGAACCCGCGAATTCGCCGACCCCACAGTCGAAAACGCCCCCACGAAGCTGTATGACGTCAGCGCCTGGACATCGTCCTGGCGGCGCAGCGGTTTCGGGCTGACCGAGCTGATCAGCTCCTGGAACGCCGACACCCCGAACGGCACCTGGATCGAGGTCAACGTCCGCGGTCACGCCGACGACGGCACGCTGACCGGCTGGTTCGTGCTCGGTCGCTGGTGCAGCACCGACACGGAGCAGGGTGGCGCCATACAGCGGCAGTCGCTGGATGGCCAGGGCACCGACTACGGCACGGTGTGGACCGACACGCTGCACATGTATGACGCGCACACGCTGACCGATTTCCAGCTGCGCGTGCAGTTGTTTCGGCCCAGCGGCAGCTCGCTGACACCGACGGTGCGTTTCCTCGGCGCGGTCGCCTCCGCACTGCCCGATGACGCGACCGTGCCGGTCAGTGCGTTCACCCTCGGGCGCGAGCACATCCTGGACGTGCCGACGTTCTCCCAGGAGAAGCACGTCGGCGAATACCCGCAGTGGGACAACGGGGGAGAGGCGTGGTGCTCGCCGACCTCGTCGTCGATGGTGCTGGCGTATTGGAAGAAGGGGCCGAGCAAGGCCGAATTGTCGTGGGTCGACCCGTCATACGAGGACCCGCAGGTCGACTTCGCGGCGCGCAACACCTACGACTACGTCTACGAGGGTTGCGGCAACTGGCCGTTCAACACGGCATACACCGGCAGCCGCGGGCTGGAGGGTTTCGTGACGCGATTGCGCAGCCTGGCCGAGGCCGAGCCGTTCATCGCGGCCGGTATGCCGGTCATCACCTCGGTGTCGTTCAAGAGCTCCGAGCTGGACGGCGCCGGTTATTCGACCAACGGGCACCTGATGGTGCTGGTCGGCTTCACCGCCGACGGTGACCCGGTGATGAACGACCCGGCGTCGCACCTGATCGCGGACAACAAGGAGGTCCGCGTCACCTACAAGCGCGAGCAGTTCGAGAACGTCTGGGTCCCGCACAGCGGCGGCACGGTCTACATCAACCACCCGGCGAGCCTGCCGCTGCCGCCCGCGCCGCGTGAGGCCAACTGGTGACGCCCGCGCTAGCGAGGTTCCCTCTCCGCGAATGACGGCTTCCTCGCCGAACGACGGCCGAATTGGACCGTCGCTCGCCGAAGAAGCCGTCACTCGGCACGGGGTCAGCGGGCGCGTATGGCGGCCGGCAGCGCGATGGTCACCAGCACCGCGACGATGACCGTCACGGTGTCGCGCCGCCGCCACGGTGACGGTTCTGCCCACGTGCGGCTCTGCGCTGTCGCGAAGCCACGCGCGTCCATTGCGAGCGACAGCTGGGTCGCGCCGCGCATCGCCGAGACCAGCAGGCCGAAGGTGAGCGGCCCCGTCGCTGCGACGCGCGCCAGCGGGTTGCGCGTGGGCCCGAACCCGCGGATCCGACGGGTGCGCTGCAGCTGCTCGTACGTCTCACCGAGCCGGTCGAACCGGGTGAGCGACGCGGTGAACGCACCGACGAATCGCGCTGGCATCCTTAGGTTCTGAGCTAGAGCGTCACCGAATCGCATCGGGTCGATGAACGCCGCGACGACGACTCCCGGCAGCGCCAGCACCAGGATGCGCCCGGCGGCCGTGGTGGCCACGGTGACGTCGTGGCCACCGAGCAACCAGCTGGACCACCAGAGCGAAACCGCCGCGAACCCGACGGCAACCAGGCGCCACCGCAGCGGTCGCCAGGTCGGGACGGTCGCGAGCGCGAGCACGGCATACAGCAGGACGATCGCGACGGCGGTCGCCGGGCGATCGACGAGGAACGAGCCGATGACGGCAGTGCAGCCGAACGTCAACAGTGCGAGCGGATTTGCTTGGGGCATCACGTTTTTCATCCGACGGCCTGCCCGTTCTTCAGCTGTATGACGGTGTCCGACAGCTCGACCAGCGAATGGTCGTGGGTCGCGACCGCGACGGTCGCGCCGGCATCGCGCGCGGCGAGCGCCCACCCCGTCACCGCGGCCCAGGTATGCCGGTCCTGGCCGACCGTCGGCTCGTCGAGCAGCACCACCCCGGGGCGATGCGCCAGGGCGGCCAGCACCGCCAGCCGGCGTTGCTCGCCGCCGGACAACTGGAACGGGTTGGCACCGGCCAGATGGTCCAGCCGCATCAGTGCAAGAAGCCCGTCCACGTCGACCGAGCGGCCGAGTTGCGTTGCGGTGCAGGCGACTTCGTCCCGCACAGTGGTGCGTAGGAATCCGTGCTCCGGGTTCTGCGGGACGAACCCGGCCGCCACGGCAAGGTCCTTGGAACGGCGGCGGGCGAAGGGCGGTTCAGCACCGGTGATGGCGCCGCCGGACGGCCGGAGCATGCCCGCGAACGCTGCCAGCAGCGTCGACTTGCCGGCTCCCGACGGGCCGACGAACGAGGTCAATTCCCCCGGCTGCAGTGCTGTCGTCGCCCCGTCCAGCGCGCGGTGGCTGACGTTGCCCTGCAACGACCGGACCGAGAGGTCGACCTGCAGCGATTCGGCCTGCAGCGCGCTCCCGGGACGGTCCGGTGTCACCCAACCGGGATCGACGGCGACCGGCGTCGGGTCGGGCGCGCCCGGCATCCACACACCGGCATTGAGCATCCGCGGTGTGTGTTCGGCGGTGAACGCCGACGGTGTGGTGTCGGCGACGACCTGCCCGCGCTCGAGCACCACGACGCGATCACAGTGCGGCAGCCACGGCCCGATGCGGTGCTCGACGACAACGGTCGTGGCGCCCGTCGCACGGGCGGCGTCGACCACACAGCGCCGCACCTGATCGGCGGTGTCGTCGTCGAGCATCGAGGTCGGCTCGTCCAGCAGCAACAGCCCGGGTCGTATGGCGAGCACGCCCGCAAGTGCGAGACGTTGCAGCTCGCCGCCGGAGAGTGCGGAGGTGGAGCGGCTCGCGTCATACGCCAGACCGACCTGGGAGAGGCATTCGTGCACCCGCTGCCAGATCTCGTCGCGGGGGAGTGCGAGGTTTTCCGGCCCGAAGGCGACCTCGCGCCCGATGGTCGCGGCGACCAGCGAGTCCGCCGGATTCTGCAGCAACATCCCGGACGCGGCGCTGACCTCGACCGTGCCGGTCTGCTCGCCCGGGACGGCTTCGCCGAGCAGGCCCGCCAGTGCGCGCAGCACGGTGGACTTGCCGGCTCCGCTGCCACCGGCGAGCAACACGAACTGGCCGGCGGAGAAGCTGAGGTCGAGCCCGCTGATGACCTCTTCGCGGCGTCCCAGCGGGCGCCAGCCGAAGCCGCGGAGCTCAGCGTGTGCGGCGCCTGTTCTCGTCGTGCCGCTGCCCTCGCCTCCGGGCCTCACTACGGTCGTGTCCTCGCCTCGGTCGGCACTCACACCGCGTTGCGGGCGTGATGCTCACGTCCCGCGCCGAACGCGTCCAGCACACCGGTCGCCGCGAGTGCGCGCACCAGGATCCAGCCGACGACACCGGCCAGGATCGCCCCGGAGAGCATCGTGCAGCCGAGGTAGGCGAGCTTGTAGTTCCAGGTCCACGCCGAGTAGTAGCTGTGCCACTCGTAGAAGATCTCGAACGCACCGGCCAGGGCACCGCCGAGCGCCGCGACCACGACGCCGAAGCGCTTGTAGAGGACCAGCGCGAGGACGACCTCGACGCCGAGTCCCTGCAGCAGGCCGGAGACCAGCGTGCTGGTGCCCCACTGGTTGCCGATCAGCATCTCGACGGCGGCACCGATGAGCTCGGCCGCCAGCGCGGCGCCCGGCTTGCGCACGACGAGCCCGCCCAGGACGCCGGCGATAAGCCAAGGGCCGACGAGCAGCCCGAGCAGGGGTGGAGCGGCGAACAGCGTGAGGGTGCTGATGCCGTTCCACGCCTGGGACCAGGCCCAGAAGACGACACCGGATGCGACGCCGAGCGTGGCGACGGTGACCAGATCGATGGTGCGGTAGGCGAACAGTGCGCTGACCTTGGTTCGTTCATTGGGCGCGCTGACAGTAGCCATGCTTGACTCCCTTCGCCGGTGCTAACCGGAGCAGGTTCGAGGGTCTGCGGGCGAGCCGCACTCTCAGCGCCGAAGCGCTCCCCTGTCTGTGGATGTGTGATTCCACGGTACCAGCGTCGGATCCGTGCAACCGAGGTGCGGCATACGGCGTCTTGACAGAGTGCGCGTCTACCGACGCGTAGACTCGATCGACGCGTATGACGAAGACGAAAGGCACGAGCTGAAGTGGGACTGGAAGCGGGACTGCTCGACACCATCTCCTCGCCCGAGGACCTGCGGCGGGTTCCCGCGGACCGCCTGGACGACCTCGCCGGTGAGATCCGGGAATTCCTGGTCGATTCGGTCTCTCGCACCGGTGGCCACCTCGGCCCCAATCTCGGCGTCGTCGAGCTGACGATCGCCATCCACCGGGTGTTCGAGTCACCCACCGATTCCATCGTTTTCGACACCGGGCACCAATCCTACGTGCACAAGCTGCTGACCGGCCGGCACGACTTCTCCCTGCTGAAGAAGCAGGGCGGACTGTCCGGCTACCCGTCGCGGGCGGAGTCCGAGCACGACATCGTCGAGAGCTCGCACGCATCGTCCTCGTTGTCGTGGGCGGAGGGCATCGCCAAGGCGCGCGTGCTGAGTGGGGAGCCTCATCGCCATACCGTTGCGGTGATCGGTGACGGAGCGCTCACCGGCGGTATGTCGTGGGAGGCCATCAACAACATCGCGGTCGAGCGGGAGTTGCCGCTGGTGATCGTGGTCAACGACAACGAGCGCAGCTACGCCCCGACCATCGGCGGGCTCGCCGATCATCTGGCGGCACTGCGGACCACCCGGAAGTACGAGCAGATGCTCGACTGGGGCAAGACGACCCTGAAGGGCACGCCCGTCGTCGGCGACCTCGTCTACGAGACATTGCACGGCGTCAAGCGCGGGATCAAGGACATCGTCTACCCGCAGCAGGGCATGTTCGAGGACCTGGGCATCAAGTATGTCGGCCCGGTCGACGGACATGACGAGGCCGCTGTCGAGCAGGCGCTGCGCCGGGCGCGGGCGTATGGCGCCCCGTGCATCGTGCACGTGATCACCGAGAAGGGGCGCGGTTACCAGCCGGCGCTCGACGACCAGGCCGACCACATGCACGGCATCGGCAAGATCAACCCGGAGACTGGGCTGCCCTTCGAGGTGGCCGGGCGGATCTGGACCGATGAGTTCAGCGACGAGATGGTTCGATTGGGGGAGGAGCGACCGGACCTGGTCGCGATCACGGCGGCGATGATGATCCCGGTCGGGCTCGACAAGTTCGCCGAGGTCTATCCGCAGCGCGTGATCGATGTCGGCATCGCCGAGCAGCACGCGGTCACCATGGCCTCCGGGCTTGCGTACGGCGGGATGCACCCGGTCGTCGCGGTCTACGCGACATTCCTCAACCGTGCGTTCGACCAGATGCTGATGGATGCCGGATTGCACCACGCGGGAGTCACATTCGTGCTCGACCGGGCCGGCGTCACCGGCTCGGACGGTGCGTCGCACAACGGCATGTGGGACATGTCCATCTGCTCGATCGTGCCCGGCTTACGGCTTGCCGCTCCCCGCGACGGCGAGCAAGTGAAAACGCAGTTGCGCGAGGCGGTTTCGGTCGCTGATGCACCG
Source organism: Flexivirga sp. (assembly GCF_035551235.1). Classification (GTDB taxonomy): domain Bacteria; phylum Actinomycetota; class Actinomycetes; order Actinomycetales; family Dermatophilaceae; genus Flexivirga. Next base: position 100,470 of record NZ_DASZNO010000005.1, read on the forward strand.
ACAGTCATCCGGTTCCCCAAGGGTGATGTCGCCGAGCCGTTGACCGCGGTGCGCACCGACGGTGCGCTCGACGTGCTGCACGATGCGACCGATCCGCAGGTGCTGATCGTCGGTGTGGGATCGATGTGCCCGACGGCGTTGCAGGTCGCGGAAAAGCTTGAGGCGCAAGGACATCCGACCCTGGTGGTGGACCCGCGGTGGGTGCTGCCGGTGTCGGAGGACGTCGTTCGCCTGGCGCGCACCGCGCAGCACGTGGTGGTCATCGAGGACAACCTGGTGTCGTCGGGTATCGGCGCGGCCGTGACACATGCACTCGGAGCGGCAGACGTGCCGGCTCGGGTGCACACGTTCGGCATACCCAAGGAATACCTCGAGCACGCCTCCCGTGGTCAGGTCCTCGAGGCGATCGGCCTGACCCCCGACGTCATCGGCACGCAGCTGATCGCGCGCCTGTCCGCGCACGAGTGACCTCCGAACACGAGGACACGAGCGAAGCCGGTCACGGACCCGGCTCTCGCGGGCTGAGCAGTGCGGCGGAGCGAAGCGGGGGAGCGCGTATCGAAACCCGATCCTCCGCCACTTCCCAACGCTGGCAAACGGATTCGTGGCGCCAGGAGGCGACGCGCTGGATCGACGAGTCACTGGAACGCCGTGGTATCACCCGGGTTCCGGTGACGCCGCGCCAGCCGCGGGTGCGTGCCTGGTCGACGCAGCTGGTGGTCGACACCTCGGCCGGGCGGGCATGGTTCAAGGCGTGTTCGCCGAGCACGTCTCCGGAACCGGCCATCTACCGGCTGCTCACCCGGGTGGCGCCGGACCGCCTGCCGGAGGTGTGGGCGTCGGACGAGGAGAACGGCTGGCTGCTGATGCCCGAGCAGGGCTCGCAGCTGCGCGAGGTGGCCGATGCCGACAGCATCGTCGGACTGTGGTCGGGGGTGCTGCGCCGGTATGCGCGGCTGCAGCGCGCGTCCACCGAGGTCGTCGACGGGCTGGTGGCCGCCGGTGTGCCGCGCTGGGGCCCTCAGGAACTGGTGTCGTGCTGGCTCGAGGGGCGTGGCGCCGCAGTGCCCGAGACGGAGCGTCCGTTGCGCGAGGCCGCCGCGCGGCTTTCCGCGTCGGATCTCCCGGACACCATCCAGCACAACGACCTGCATGCCGGGAACGTCTTCTGCACGGACGGTTCGGCGGCCGCCATACACGACTCGCGGTTCTTCGACTGGGGTGACGCGTACGTCGGAAACCCGTTGTGTTCCTTGCTGATTGCGTTCGCCGGGCCGGCATACCACTTCGGCCTACCGGCCGATCCCGAGCGCGATGCGCGCTTGATGCGGTCGTATGCCGCGGCCTGGGCCGACTGGGTCCCGAGCGCGCGACTGATCGAGCTGCTGCCCGACGCGCTGCTGATCGCCAAGCTCGCCCGGATCCGCGCCAACGAGCGCGCGTTGGAGCACGCCACCGCGGCCGAACATGCCGAGTGGGCGCCGCGGATCATCGACCCGGTTGTCGAGGAGATTCTCACCGCGACCGGTGTGGAACTGCCCACCGTCGCGGATGCGCCCGCTGACGGTCCAAACGGCGATTGACGCTCGAAACAGCGGCTGACGGTGCAGCAGGGGCGTCAGTCGCTGTTTCGAGCGTCAATCGCGGTATGACGGGAAATTTCGAGGGCCAGGCACGGCCGAGGCGAGCGTGGTCAGTCGGTGAGGCCGAGGCCGCGACGGCCGGTGTCGTTGAGCTCGGCTTCGCTGAAGCGGCGTACCCAGTCGCGCTCGTAGTGTTCGGCCGGGAAGTCGCTCGGGCTGTCGCCTGCGCGGAACGCGGCGCGGACGGACTCGGCATACGCCTCGTTGCGCGGGCACCAGGGGGCGGCCGGGATGTACATGACGTTGCCCCAGCCGACCTGGTCCTGCACGGAGTCGACGCCGTGGATCATGTCGCAGTGCCACCACACCGAGTCTCCGGCTTGTATGTCGGGCAGGCCGCTCAGCGCTTCCATCAGCAACGGGTGCCACTTCCAACCGGCGGGGAACACCTGGTTGGTCGTCACGCCGCACATGTCGTCGTCCGGGACGTCCTCCAGCAGCGGACGGAGCATCAGGTAGGCCATCGCCTCCGGGATGGGGACGGTCTGCAGCACGCCCTGGTCGTGCCGCATGTCCGACAGTGCGGTCCAGCCCTGGAAGGTGCGGAACGCGGAACACATTGTGCTGCCTGGGTATTGCTTGCCGCTGGTTCGGTATGCCGCATCCCACGGGTCGTACTGCTCGACCGAGCCGTCGAAGAGATGCCGGAACGCCTGCTGGTTGGCCTGCGTCATCCACAGATCCAGCGTTCCGGGGTCCAAGTGCGTGCCGAGGCCTGCTGAATCGGCGCCCGGCGGGCGACGGCGAATGCGGTCCGGGTAGAGCGAGCCACGGTCGGGGTCGAACCATCGTTGTCCCTCGGACTCACTGCGCCAGGCGTGGTTGAGGAACGACTGCACGGTCGCCATCCGGTCGCTCTGTCGCGCCTCCATCTGCGCGTGCGACCAGTAGACCGGGTAGATCTCCGGCTTGGACCCGACCGAGCCGAAGAAGTCGTCGCCGGGCCCCCGGTAGTTCTCGAAGAAATGATTGCGCTCGACGTAGTCGACGATGTCGGCGTCCCACGCGTGAGCCTGCTCGCGGGGAAAGTGCCCGCGAATGACGACACAACCGCGTCGGCGGATCAGGTCGTGCAGTGCCGGATGGTTAGCAAGGTCGGCCAGTTCGTCGAATTCGATGATGGGCCAAGGGGTTCGGCCCTCTGTGCGCAGCTGCTGGATCTCCGCGACCTGCGCGGCGATCCGGCGCTCGACCACCTCGAAGACCTCCGTGACGGAGCGCCCCGAGGCTTCGATGCGCTGCCGCAGGGCGAGTTTGATCTCCCGGATCGCACCACCCAGATCCTGGGGCGGGTCCGGCCAGTGGGGAAGGGTCGGGGTCGCAGTGGTCGGCATGATCACTCCTGTTTGGTAAGGCGTCCTTACCAACGCAGAGTATGACACTTCGTGCACAATAGGCAAGAGTCCTAACGAAGTGAGGCTGGTATGGCGGGAGCACCACCGGACGTGTTGCGCGCCGGGACGGACCGACGCGTCCTCGAGCTGTTGTATGACGGCCCGCTCAGTCGTGCCGAGCTCGCGGCGCAGGGCGGGTTCTCGAAGCCGACCGCATCGGAGAGCATGCGACGCCTCGAGGCGCGCGGGCTGGTGGGGGAGACCGGTGATCGCCGGCGCGGGGTCGGACGCAGCGCCACTTTGATGGGGATCCGTCCCGATGCCGGCCTCGGGTTGGCGGTCATGATCGAGCCTTCCGCCATACGGGCGAGCACGCATGGGGTGTCCGGCGCCGTCGTCGGCGAGTCCGAGGTCGAGCTGCTCTCGGGTCACGGCCCGCGCGCGGTGGCGACGGCGCTGCGGAAGGCGGTCCGAGCTGTCGCGACATCGGCATCTGTCCCGATCCGGGCGGCGGCGGTCAGTGCCGCCGATCCGGTGCGGCGTTCCGACGGCCGGTTGGTCGAGTTGCCGGATGCACCCTTCCTCGTCGGATCGCTCGATGCGCGCAAGGCGCTCTCGCCATACGTCGAGGGCGAGGTGCTGGTCGACAACGACGTCAACTGGGCGGCGGGCGCCGAGTTGTCGGCTCGTCCGGGCGTCGCAGACTTCGGCTACTTGCACCTCGGCACCGGCCTGGGCGGTGCCGTGCTCAATGACGGAGTCGTCCGGCGCGGCCACCACGGTTTGGTCGGCGAAATCGCCCATGTCGTCGTGGCAGGACCGCAGGGGCGCGCGATGCCCATTACCCAAGTCTTCGCCGAAATGGGCCTGCGGCAAGCGAATTCGACGGCCATCGAGATCGCGCGTGTGCAGGACGCACTGCAGGATTCGAGCACGGCAGCGGTACTCGGCCGAGCGCTGGCGGGAGTGGTCAGTGGGTTCGTCGCGCTGGCGGATCCGGAGTTCACCGTGGTCGCCGGACCCTGGGGCGAACTCGCCCTGCCGTGGCTCGAGAGTGCCCTGCGAGATGCTCCGCGCGCCGCGACCGTCGTCAGCCCGATCGTGGATCAGCCGTCACTGGTGGGTGTCCGTGCTGGAGCCGTGTCAGCACTGCGGCAGTGGGTTTCGGACGCGGCCGTCGCCCAGGTGTGACCCGTGGCGTCAGCGGCGCAGCAGCCGCCGCCATGGGACCAGCATCGCCAGGGCGATCACTGCACCCAATGCGGTTTCCACTGCCCGATCGGTCAGCACCGGCCCGATCGGGCGTGGCGCGGAGAGCTGGCCCATCAGCAGTGCCAACGGCGTGATGGCGAGCAACGCGATCGCGTAGTTGCGGCCCACGAGCAGCTCCGCAGCCATCTGCAACGCCATGATGAGCACGACCATGACAATCGGCGACGGGTGGGTCGCGAGCAGTGGCCACGCCACGAGCACGCCGGCCAGGGTGCCGATCACTCGATGCGCGCCGCGGACGATCTGAATCTGCCGGCGCGGACCGGTCAAGGTCGCCACGACGGCGACCATCGCCCATGACGGATGGGACCCGCCCAGGCCGGTCGAGATCGTCCCCGCGACGACGATGCCGATCAGTAGGCGTAGCAAGGTGATCCGCTGCACCGGGTCTCGCAGCGTGCCTTCGAGGTTCGCGGTGGGCACCACCGCTCGCGGCCGTTGTGCCGGCTCACGGAGTGCACCCACGCGGCCCACCAACATGGCGAACGCGGCGCTGAGTGCGGCCACGCCGGCTGCGATCGGCACGAGCTCCGCTCGGCCGGGAATCGACGCCGACACCGTGATCCCGAAGACCAGGAAGATCGACCCCGGTGGGTGCCAGCGGAAGGCCGAGGAGACGATCTGGCCCGTGACGGACACCAATGCCGCGCCGGGGACCGTCCACCAGGCACGTCCCGGCAACAGTGCGATCGTCGCGCCCAGCACGACCGAGAGCGTCAGGAAGAGACCGGCCATCGCCTGCATGCCGGTCCGCTCGGCATACCCGCTGCGGCGGCCGTAGAGCGAGGTGAACGCCCCGAATGCGGCATACGCGGCCCAGTCGGTGTGATCGATCAGGACCAGGATCAGCAGCGGTATGGCGACCGAGACGCCCGCCCGCGCGGCGACCCGATGGGCGCCCGCGTGTGGGCCGAGGACGAACGCGGAGCGAAGCGGACTCGTCGCGACATCATTCATAGCTCTCATAAGGATATTGCCCGTCCGGGTGTGGTCCTCCCCATCCTGGCTGTCGTGCTGGTCACACGGGTCTCTTGCGCGGCGGCACATCAACCGGTAGTCAAGGGAGCATGGGAGCAAGCGACGAGTCGGATCACCTCCTGGTCACCGAGGCCTGGCCACCGCATGCGAAACCCGCCGACCATGTCGTCAACCGCGTGGTCGTTCTGCCCGGCGGGGGCTATCCGATCGACGCGCCGTTGCTCTTCTGGACGGCGCTCGGGCTCGTGGAGGATGGGTGGGCCGTCCAGGCCGTACGTTGGCAGCGGCCGCCGATGGAGGCCGGATTCGTGCGGGAGGCGCTCGAGCTCGCGTTGCGGGAGGCGCCGGCCGCGGAGCAGACCCTGATCGTGGCCAAGTCGCTCGGCACACTCGCCGCACCGGTGGCGGCCGAGCTCGATCTGCCTGCCGTGTGGCTGACACCGGTGTTGTCGGACACGGTTGTAGCGCAGGCGCTTTCGGCATACCCGGCGCAGCAGCTGGTTGTCGGGGGCTCGGCAGATGAGTTGTGGCCGCCCGTCGCCCCGCGTCCCTCCGGTGAGGTGATGTATGTCGACGGTGCGGACCACGCAATGCACCGAGGGGGAGTGCGCGAGAGCAACGAGCTGCATATGGACGTCGTCGAACGGGTGCGAGCGTTCGCCGCCACCCTCGGTCCGTGAACGTGTGTCGCAGGTCACGTACCGCGTTGTGCCGTCGGCCGATTCGTCAAGACCACAGGTGACCCGATAGCCTGTTGGCATCTGCTCGTCCCAGTTCTCGCCACGAGTTGATCCGCATGTTGAGCACGCTCCATGCGCAGCCCCTGATCACAGGAACCGGCTGGTCAGGCGAGGCAACCGAAGAGAACGTAGCTTTCGTGACCTCATCGTTCGATGCCCTCGGCGTGCCCGCACGCCTCGTCGACGTCCTTGCCGCACAGGACATTTCGACTCCCACCCCGATCCAAGCGGCAACCCTGCCCGACTCGCTGGCCGGACGTGACGTCCTCGGCCGCGGTCGCACCGGCAGTGGCAAGACCTACGCATTCGCACTACCGCTCGTGTCCCGGCTGCAGGAAAGTAACGCCAAGCGCACGCCCGGCCGTCCCCGCGCCCTCATTCTCGCGCCGACGCGCGAGCTGGTCGCGCAGATCCAGGACGCGATCAAGCCTCTTGCCGACGCAGCGCAGCTCAACACACTGACGGTGATCGGTGGCGTCGGCCAGAACCCGCAGGTGCGCGGATTGCGTTCCGGCGTCGACATTCTCATCGCCTGTCCAGGTCGGCTCGAGGACCTGATCAGCCAGGGCCACTGCTCGCTCGCGGCAGTTGAGATCACCGTGCTGGACGAGGCGGACCACATGGCCGACCTCGGCTTCCTGCCCGGTGTGCGCCGGCTGCTGAAGCAGACGCCGGCCTCGGGTCAGCGGCTGCTCTTCTCCGCCACGCTCGACAAGGCGATCGATGGCGTGGTCCGTGAGTTCCTGCACAATCCCGTGACGCACGAGGCGGATTCGGCCCAGTCGCCGGTCGCCAAGATGAGCCACCACGTGCTGCACATCGCCAACCGCGACTTGCGCGTGCCGGTGCTGGCCGACCTCGCGTCCGCGCCCGGTCGCACGGTCGTCTTCACGCGCACGAAGTATGGCGCCAAGGCGCTGGCACGCCAGCTGAACAAGCGTGGTGTGCCGGCGGTGGACCTGCACGGCAACCTCGGCCAGAACGCCCGGACCCGCAACCTGGCGGCGTTCCACTCCGGCGCCGCGAACACCCTGGTCGCCACCGACGTCGCGGCCCGCGGCATCCACGTCGACGATGTGGCCCTCGTGGTGCACGCCGACCCGCCCGCCGAGCACAAGGCATACCTGCACCGCTCCGGTCGCACGGCACGTGCGGGCGCCGAAGGCACCGTCATCACCTTGATGACCGACGACCAGCGCAACGACGTCCGCAGCCTGACCAAGGCGGCCGGCATCAAGCCGACCACGACGCGTGTCGCCGGCACCGACAACCCGGTGCTGCGCGAGCTCGCCCCGGGCGAGCGGGTGCTCGTCGACGGCGGGTATGCCGCTCCGGCCCAGGCACAGCAGCCCGCCAGGTCCGGCGGCGGGCGCAGCGAGCAGTCCGGCGGCCGCAAGCAGGGCAACGGCCAGCGATCCGGCCGTAACCGCGGAAGCGGGAACGGAAACGGCGGCGGCAATGGTCGTCGCCGGAACGACAGTCGGGCCGACAGTCGTGGCGGTGCCAACGGCTCCGCCGCGGGCGGCCGCTCGGCCGGCGCCCGCTCCGGCGGACAGCGCCGGTCCGGTGGTGGCTCCGGCTCGGGTCCGGCTCGCAACGGCGGCGGTCACTCCGCGGCGTCGTTCAGCTCCGGGCGTCGCTGACCCGAAGCGAATAACCGGCAACGGTCGCTGGTTAGGGGCGGGACAGCCCGCTCAGCTGACCCACTGACCGCGCGCGACCAGCACGTCGCGCAGTCGGTCAGCGCGGTCGGTCATGATGCCGTCGACGCCGAGATCCAGCAGCTCCTGCATCTGGGTCTCGTCGTCGATGGTCCACACATGCACCTGCACGCCCGCGTTGTGCGCCCGGCGCAGTGATGCATCGGTGACCACCCGGATGCGTCCTGCCGCCCGCGGAACCTGCAAACAGTCGACATCGCGAAGGGCGTTCTGACCCAACGGAATCCGTGCCCAGGCCGGAGTGCGGCCACCGACCACGAAACGGCTGATCACCGACCTTCCGCCGGACGTCGCCACCGGCCGCGACAGTCGGCGCAGCACCGCTCGTCGTCGCTCGTCCGAGAACGACGCAACGCACACCCGATCATGGGCACGGTGCCGCTCGATGACCTCCACCAGCGGCTGCACCGCTGACTCGGCCTTGCAGTCGATGTTCACCCGCAGCTCCGGCCACGACTCGAGCACCATGTCGAGTGTCGGAATCTCCTGCGTGCCGGCGATCTTCGCCTGGCGCACCACACTCCATGGCCGTTCGGCGATCACCCCCGAGCCGTCGGTGACGCGCTCGAGCCGGTCGTCGTGAAAGGCGATGAGGGTCCCGTCGACGGTGGCGTGGACATCGGTCTCGACATACCGGAAACCGAGATCGACGGCCGCGGCGAATGCCGGGAGCGAATTCTCCGGTGCACCGGGGCCATTGGTGAAGCCCCGGTGCGCCATCGCGATCACATCGGGATGGTCGAAGAACGCGGTCCGCGTCATCGAGGCGGTGGAGGCGCGAAGATGACAGCCGGGTCGGGCGCAGCGCAGCAAGCCCGGCCCGACGCGCGGAATCGAGCCATGAGATTCAGATGTCGCGGAACGTCTGGATGTCGGCACCCAGCTTGTTGAGCCGGGTGTCGAGCTCCTCGTAGCCGCGGTCGATCACGTAGATGTTGCGCAGCACCGAGACGCCCGGAGCAGCAAGCATCGCCAGCAGTATGACGACGGCGGGCCGCAGCGCCGGCGGCGACATGACCTCGGCCGCACGCCACCGCGTGTTGCCCTCGATCATCACCCGGTGCGGGTCCATCAGGTGCACCTTGGCACCGAGCGAGTTGAGCTCGGTCAGGTAGATCGCGCGGTTCTCATAGACCCAGTCGTGCAGGGTCGTGGTGCCCTGCGCGTAGGCAGCGATGACCGCGAAGAACGGCAGGTTGTCGATGTTGAGCCCGGGGAACGGCATCGGGTGGATCTTGTCCTTGGGCGCCGTCAGCGGACCGGGCTTGGTGGTGATGTCGACCAGCCGGGTCTTGCCGTTGGCCGAGGTGTATTCCTCACCCTCGATCTCGTACTTCATGCCCATGCCCTCGAGCAGGGTCAGCTCGATCTCCATGAACTCGATCGGCACACGCCGAATGGTGATCTCGGACTCGGTGACGACCGCGGCCGCGACGAGGGTCATCGCCTCGATCGGGTCCTCGGACGGGTGGTACTCGACGTCCTCGTTGATCTCCTTGACGCCGTGCACGCGCAGTGTGGTGGTGCCGACGCCCTCGATCCGCACCCCGAACTTCTCCAGCATGAAGCACAGGTCCTGGACCATGTAGTTGGGGCTGGCGTTGTGGATGACGGTCTCACCGTCGTGCAAAGCCGCTGCGAACAAAGCGTTTTCGGTGACGGTGTCGCCGCGCTCGGTGAGAATGATCGGCTTGGTCGGGTGGACCGACGGGTCGACCTTGGCGTGGTAGTAGCCGTGGCTGGCAACGACGTCGAGACCGAACGCACGCAGTGCGTAGAGGTGCGGCTCGACCGTCCGCGAGCCGAGGTCACAACCGCCGGCGTTGGGCAGCTGGAACTCGTCGAACTGGTGCAGCAGCGGGCCCAGGAACATCAGGATGGTCCGGGTGCGGCGCGCCGCCGTCTCGTCCATCGCACCCAGGTCGAACTGCGCGGGCGGGATGATCTCGAGGTCGCTGCTGTCGGGCAGCCAGCGGGTCTTGACGCCGATGGAGGTCAGCACCTCGGTGATGCGGTTGACCTCCTCGATGCGCGCCAGATTGCGCAGCGTGGTCTTGCCCTTGTTCAGGAGGGTCGCGCACAGGCAGGCGACCGCGGCGTTCTTGGAGGTGCGGACGTCGATCTCGCCGGACAGCTTGCGCCCGCCCTTGATCCGCAGGTTGAGAGGTGTCGAGGAAGCAACGGCCACGACCTCGGTGTCGAGCGCCTCGCTGATGCGGGCCAGCGTCTCCAGGCTGAGGTTCTGCTTGCCTTGTTCGATACGGGCGACCGCACTCTGCGATGTTTGCAGCGCCTCGGCCAACTCGTTCTGAGTGAGCTTCTTGTGCCGCCGCGCGTCGCGGATGAGTGTTCCGACGCGGGAGAGGTAGTCATCGGTCATGTCGCGAGTGTAGCTCACATATGAGATTGAAACGGGCTCTGCGACACGCGATGCGTGTCACAGAGCCCGTTTCGGTCCCGAAATTGTTACGCCGTGGTATGTCGGCGCCGATTCAGCTCTTCGTCAGCTGCTCGTCACGGAGGCGACACCCGGCTCGAGGAACCGCTTGCCGGTGACCTTCTCGCTGATCCCGGTGCGGTCCAGCAGCGGGGTGACGCCACCGTTCCAGAACGGGAAGCCCGCCCCGGTGATCATCGCCAGGTCGATGTCCTCGGGTGCCTGCACGACACCCTCGTCCAGCATCTTGCGCACCTCGTCGGCCAGCGACTCCAGTGCCCGCTCGCGCACCTGTTCGGCGGTGAGCGCGACCGGTGACGCCGGCGCCTCGAAGAGTTCGAGCACCTTCGGGTCGATGGCGCCGTCGCTGCCGTAGAAGCTCGGGATCTTCGCCTCGACCACCTTGGCCAGGTTGGGGGAGACGTAGAACCGCTCCGGGAACGCCTTGGTCAGCGTCTCGCTGTTGTGCAGCGCGATCGCCGGGCCGACCAGGCTGATCAGCATGAACGGCGGCATCGGGGTCAGCCCCGCGAACGCCTGCTCCACGACCTCGATCGGAGTGCCCTCGTCGACGATCCGGCCCGCGTCGCCCATGAAGCGGCCGAGCAGGCGGTTGACCACGAATGACGGGGAGTTCTTCACCAGGATGCTGGTCTTGCCCAGCCCCCGCGAGGTCGCGAACGCCGTCGCCAGGGTGGCGTCGTCGGTCCGGTCTCCCCGGATGATCTCCAGCAGCGGCATGACCGCGACCGGGTTGAAGAAGTGGAAGCCCACGACCCGCTCCGGGTGCTGCAGTTCGGAGGCCATCTCGGTGATGTCCAGCGACGAGGTGTTCGTCGCCAGCACGCACTCGGGCGACACGACGGCCTCGACCTCGGCGAAGACCTTCTTCTTGACCGACATCTCCTCGAAGACGGCTTCGATCACGAAGTCGGCGTCGGCGAAGCCGTCCTTGCTGGTCGACCCGGACACCAGTGCCTTCAGGCGGTTGGCGCCGTCGGAGTTGAGCCGGCCCTTCGCAAGCAGCTTGTCGATCTCGGCGTGGGTGTAGGCCACGCCCTTGTCGACCCGCTCCTGATCGAGGTCGGTGAGCAGCACCGGCACCTTCAGCTTGCGGGCGAAGAGCAGCGCCATCTGGCTGGCCATCAGGCCCGCGCCGACGATGCCGACCTTGGTGACCTTGCGGGCCAGTGACTTGTCCGGCGCACCGGCCGGACGCTTCGCCCGCTTCTGCACCAGGTTGAAGGCGTAGAGACCCGCGCGCAGCTCGTCGCTCATGATCAGGTCTGCCAGCGCTTGGTTCTCGGCCTCGAACGCGTCCTCCCGGCTCGCCGTACGCGCTGCACGCATCAGCTCGATCGCCTTGTATGGCGCCGGCGACGCCTTGCCCGTCTTGGCATCGGCCTCGGCCTGTGCCTCGTCCAGGGGAGCGTTCCACGCATCCTCGGAGGTGTCGACCGGAGCGCGTTCGACCTTCTCCTCGCCCTTGATGACGCGCGCGGCGAAGGCCAGGGAGTCCTCCAGGAAGGTGACCGGCTGCAGCAGACGGTCGGCCAGACCCAGCTCGAAGGCGTTCTTGCCCTTGATCATCCGGTTCTGCGACAGCGGGTTCTTGATGATCAGCTGGGCGGCCTTCTCGGTGCCGATGAGGTTCGGCACGAGGTAGGTGCCACCCCAGCCGGGAACCAGTCCGAGGAAGCACTCCGGCAACGCATAGGCCGGCACGTCGGACGAGATGGTGCGGTAGTCGGCATACAGGGCGACCTCGACACCGCCACCCATCGACGCGCCGTTGATGAACGCGAAGGTGGGGACGGACAGCTGCGTGATCTTGTTGAACGCCTCGTGGCCGGTGCGGGCGATCTCCAGCGCCTGGTCCCGGTCGGTGATCGACGGGATGCCGGTGATGTCCGCGCCGACGGCGAAGATGAACGGCTTGCCGGTGATGCCGGCACCGACGATCTCGCCCTTGGTGGCGCGCTCGGCGAGGGTGTCGAGCGCGTCGCTCAGCTCGGCCAGGCCGGCCGGCCCGAACGAGCTGGGCTTGGTGTGGTCGAAGCCGTTGTCCAGCGTGATCAGCGCGAAAGTGCCTGCGCCGCCGGGCAGTTCGACGTCCTGGACGTGCGCGTGGGTGACGACCTCGTCGCGTGCGGGTGCCTGCTGTGCGGTGTCGGTCATCACGCGGCTCCTTCCGAGTCAGTGCTGCTGACGCTGCTGACGTAGTCCTTGTGGTGCGGGTTCTCCCAGATGACCGCGCCACCCATGCCGATGCCGATGCACATCGCGGTGAGGCCGTAGCGGACCTCCGGGTGCTCGGCGAACTGGCGGGACAGCTGCGTCATCAGGCGAACGCCGGAGGAAGCGAGCGGGTGACCGGTGGCGATCGCGCCGCCGTACTCGTTGACGCGCGGGTCGTCGTCGGCGATGCCGAAGTGGTCCAGGAACGACAGCACCTGGACGGCGAACGCCTCGTTGAGCTCGAAGAGGCCGATGTCGCTGATGCCCAGGCCGGCGTGGTCCAGGGCCTTCTCGGTCGCCGGGACCGGCCCGATGCCCATGACCTCGGGCTCCACGCCGACGAAGGCGTAGTTGACCAGGCGCATGCCGACCGGCAGGCCGAGCTCGGTCGCCGCGCGCTCGGAGGCGAGCAGGCAGGCGGTGGCGCCGTCGTTCAGGCCGGCGGCGTTGCCCGCGGTCACGTTGCCGTGCGGACGGAACGGCGTCTTCAGCTGCGCCAGGTCCTCGACCGTCGTGCCGGGACGCGGCGGCTCGTCGGCCGTTGCCAGGCCCCAGCCCTTGTCCTCGTGGCGGGTCGCCACGGGCACCAGGTCGGGCTGGATCTTGTTCTCGGCATACGCCTTGGCCAGCTTGTTCTGGCTGCCCACGGCGAACGCGTCGCAGCGCTCCTTGGTGATCTCCGGGAAGCGGTCGTGCAGGTTCTCGGCGGTCTCGCCCATGACGAGCGCCGACGGGTCGACGAGCTTCTCGGCGATGATCCGCGGGTTCGGGTCGACACCCTCACCCATGGGGTGGCGCCCCATGTGCTCGACACCACCGGCGATGGCGATGTCGTAGGAACCGAACGCGATGCTCGACGCGGTGTTGGTCACCGCCGTCATGGCGCCGGCGCACATGCGGTCGATCGAGTAGCCCGGAGTGGTCTTGGGCAGGCCGGCGAGCAGGCCGGCCACGCGACCCAGGGTCAGGCCCTGGTCGCCGATCTGGGTGGTTGCCGCGAGCGCGACCTCCTCGACCTTGGCCGGGTCGAGGTCGGGCTGGCGACGCAGAAGTTCACGGATGCATTTGATGACCAGGTCGTCGGCGCGGGTCTGGGCGTACATGCCCTTTTCCCCGGCCTTGCCGAACGGTGTGCGGACACCATCGACGAAGACGACCTCAGAGAGCGTGCGGGGCACGGTGCCTCCCGAGAGTGGGACGAGTTGACGGAGTCGACTCTAACCCGGTTGTTACTCGCCAGTAGCAGGGGGTTCGTCCGGCGCCTCGAGGATGTATGGCGCCACCAGGTCGATCTGCCACGGACGCGCTCCGAGCTCGGCGAGGCGTGCGCGAATCGCGTTGTCCGTCAACGGTTTCGGGGGAGTCCACAGCACTCGGCGCAGGGTGTCCGGAGTGATGAGGTTCTCGATGGGGACGTGATGCTGCTCGGCGAAGTCGGTGAGTGCCGCGCGGACGAACGACAGCCGGGCGGCAGCCTCCGGATTGCGGTCGGCCCAGGTGCGCTGCGGGGGAGGAGCATCGTTGCGCACGGTGGCCGGGGGCAGGTCGGCGTCCTTCATGGCGGCGACGCGCTCGATGGCGTCCAGCCAGCGGCCGGCATACCGGCTGGTGCCGCGACCGGCGAGTCGGGCGCGACTGCGGGACGCGCCCTGCAGGTTCGAGCCGACCTGCTGCAGCGCCTCGGTGGTGCGCGGCCCGGAGTTGGCCAGCTCGACGATCATCGCGTCGGGAAGGATCCGGCCGGGTGCGGTGTCGCGTTCCTGCGCGATCGCGTCGCGGGTGAGCCATAACTCGCGCACTCGCGCGACGGCCCGCTTGTCCTTGATCCGGTGCATGCCGGAGGTGCGTCGCCACGGCTCGGTCCGCTGTGCCGATCCGGTGAACGAGGTGAGCGCCGCGAAATCCTGCAGCGCCCACTCGAGCTTGCCCTGCTGCTCCAGGTCGGCGCGCAGCCGGTTGCGGACCTCTACGAGCACCTCGACATCGAGCGCGGCATAGGTGAGCCATGGCTCGGGCAGCGGCCTGGTGGACCAGTCCACCGCGGAGTGCTCCTTGGCGAGCGAGATGCCGACGTAGTGCTCGATCACCGCGGCGAGGCCGACACGGGGCAGGCCGGCCAGGCGCGAGCCGAGCTCGGTGTCGAACAGCGCGCGCGGCTGCATGCCGACCTCGGCCAGGCAGGGCAGGTCCTGGGTCGCGGCGTGCAGCACCCATTCGGCGTCGCCGATCGCCTCCTGCATCGGCGACAGGTCGGGCAGTGCGATGGGGTCCAGCAGGAAGGTGCCGGCGCCCTCGCGGCGCAACTGGACCAGGTAGGCCCGATTGCCGTAGCGGTACCCGGCGGCGCGCTCGGCATCGATGGCGACCGGCCCGTCCGCTGCGGCAACAGCGTCGGCGGCACGTTGCAGTCCGCGCTCGTCGACGATGACATCCGGTATGCCGTCGGCCGGCGCAGCCAGGACGGGGTATGCCGGAGCCGCCTCCGGCGTCTCTGGGGTTTCGCTCATCGCACCATGATCATCGTCGCTGGCCGGGCAGGGCGACGACGCCCTCCGGCAGCGGCGGCAGACCGGCGACGGTCGACAGCAGGTTGGTCCAGGCGGACAGGTGGGTGCCGAGGTCGAGCCCGATGGGCGTCCACGATGCCCGGATCTCGATCTCGACATTGCCGCCGTCCTCGGCCAGCGACCCGAAGCCCTCGGACAGGACACGGGTGACCGTGCCCGCCTCGGCGCGGAATGTGGCTCCGGCATCGCGCAGCGAGTCCATCAGCCAGCTCCAGCCGACCTGGCCGAGGAGCGGATCGGCGCCGGTCTCGGTCTCCAGCTCGGCACGGGCGTAGCTGACCAGCCGCCACGAACCTTCCCAGGGCTCAGGGAAATCCGGGTCGTGCAGCACGACGAGCCGGCCGGTCGCCAGCTCTGCCTCGTCGGTGCCGACGGTGCTGTGCACGTCCGCGGTCATCGCCAGCGAGTACGGGGCGATCCGCGCCGGAGCAGGTACTTCGGTCAGGCTGATCTCCGGTCGCAACCGCACGCTCTGCAGGTCGCGCACGGCCGCCTGGAAGTCCAGTGCTGCTGCGCCGCCAAAGTCTTGATTTCCCACGCCTGCCAGCCTAAGTCGTACAAGCCTTCGATTGCTGGATGTCGGGGCGGCGGGTCGCCGGCGAAGAAGGCCCAAGAACCGCGAGGTCGGCCCGCTCGGGGTCGTGCTCGTCGTCAGCTCGGTCACCTGCGAGGATCTGTCGCGTGACCCGCGAAGCCTCCGACCCCCGTGACAGCGCCCTGGTGCGCGCCGCGCGCGGCCTGCCGACAACACACACGCCGGTGTGGTTCATGCGCCAGGCCGGTCGCTCCCTGCCCGAGTACAAGCAGGTGCGAGCCGACGTGCCGATGCTGCAGGCATGCCGGACGCCGGAGCTGGTCTGCGAGATCACCATGCAGCCGGTGCGCCGGCACGGTGTCGACGCGGCCGTCTTCTTCAGCGACATCGTGGTGCCGCTCGCCGCCGCCGGCGTCGACGTCGACATCCACCCCGGGATCGGTCCCGTCATCGCGCATCCGGTGCGTACGGCGGCGGACGTCGACGCGTTGCCGGAGCTGACGCCGGACCGGATCGAGGACATCGCGCAGTCGGTGCGGCTGGTCACCGCCGAGCTCGGCGGCACCCCGCTGATCGGTTTCGCGGGAGCGCCGTTCACGCTCGCCAGCTACCTCGTCGAGGGCGGTCCGTCCAAGAACCACGAGCACACCAAGGCGCTCATGTATGGCGCCCCCGATGTCTGGAATGCCTTGTGCGCCAAGCTCGCCCGCATCTCCGGGACCTTCCTGCGGGTGCAGGCGGAGGCAGGGGCGAGCGCCATACAACTCTTCGACTCGTGGGTCGGCGCGCTGTCCCTCGCCGACTACCGGCGATTCGTGCTCCCGCATTCCACTGCTGCACTGGACGCGGTCGCCGACCTCGACGTGCCGCGCATCCACTTCGGTGTCGGCACCGGTGAGCTGCTGGCTGCGATGGGCGAGGCCGGCGCCGACGTGGTCGGTGTCGACTACCGGGTGCCCCTGGACGAGGCGGCGCGGCGGGTCGGCCCGTCATACAGCCTGCAGGGCAACCTCGACCCGGCGTTGCTCTTCGCGCCGTGGGAGCCGCTGGAGGCGAAGGTCCGCCAGATCCTCACCGAGGGGAAGGCTGCTCGCGGGCACATCTTCAACCTCGGGCACGGAGTGTTGCCGCACACGGATCCGGATGCGCTGACCCGGGTTGTGGAGCTGGTTCACTCGGCGACTTCCTGACCGGTTCGTCCAGCGGGACCACCAGGAAGCGCAGGAAGAACTGCACGAGCGGCCCGATCGACACGGCGTAGAGCACGGTGCCGATGCCGACGACACCGCCGAGCAGCCAGCCGACGGCGAGCACGGTGAGCTCCAGTGAGGTCCGCACCAGCCGGAGGCTCAGTCCGGTGCGCAGATGCAGGCCGGTCATCAACCCGTCCCGCGGACCGGGGCCGAGCTGGCTGCCGATGTAGAGCGCGCCACCGATCGCGTTGACCACCAACGCTGTCGGCAACATGACGATCCGCACGGTCAGCGAGTGCGGGGTGGGTATGACGGCGAGTGCGATGTTGGTCGCGATGCCGATCCAGATCGCGTTGGCGATCGTGCCGAAGCCCGGCCACTGGCGCAGCGGGATCCACAACAGCAGGACGGGGATGCTGACCAGGATGACGGTGGTGCCGAGGTCGAGCCCGAGGTGCTTCGCGACGCCGTAGTGGAAGACGTCCCACGGGTCGAGGCCGAGCCCGGCCCGCACGAAGAGTGCCATCGCGAGTCCATACAGGCTGAGACCCACGAAGAGGCGGACCAGTCGGGTGGGCAGTTTCCCGGCGCGTAGTTGCTCCCGAGGGCTGAGGGAGGCGAGAGTCGGCTTCACCCCGCCAGGATGACGTGTCGATGGCCCCTGAAAAAATAGCCACTTCGGAGTGAGTGGCGTGTTCGGGCACCTTTTCGAAGCAGTTGGCATTGCCGGAGAGGTCCACTCGGGTGACCATGGACGCATGGAAAGTCGCGTGTCCGCCCGGCGTCTCTCGGTCCTGCTCGGCCCTCGTGCCGGTGGCACCCCGGCATACAGCTGGCTGGCCGACGGCATTCGCCAGCTGGTCGCGGACGGGCGGCTGCTGCACGGCACCCGGCTGCCGAGCGAGCGGGAGCTGCTCAGCCAGCTGGGCGTCAGTCGCACCACCGTCACCCGTGCGTATGGCGTGCTGCGCGACCGCGGATACGCGTCGGCCGTGCGCGGGTCGGGCACCGTGGTGCAGGTGCCGGGCGGTCCGGTCGCCGGCGGCGGTGAGCCGTTGGAGTTGTCCTCGCTGCAGCCCAGTGGGGGTGATGTCATCGACCTGACCTGTGCGGCGCCCGCGGCGACGCCGGGGCTGAACCGCGCCTACGCGGCGGCGGTGGAGCGGATGCCGTCCTTCATCGCGGCGGCCGGCTACTTCCCGCTCGGGGTGCCGGAGCTGCGGGAGGCGCTCGCCGAGCGGTTCACCGACCGTGGCGTGGCGACCGATCCCGACCAGATCATCGTGACGACCGGCGCGCTCGCCGGGCTGGCCGCGGTCTTCCGGGCCGGCCTGAACCGCGCGGATCCGGTGGTGGTGGAGAGCCCGAGCTACCCCAACTCGGTGCGTGCTCTCGAGCACGCCGGAGCTCGGGTGATCGGGGCCCCGCTCGTCGCCGACGGCGTCGAGGAGGTCGCGGGCGTCATACGCCGGTCGAACGCGCGAATGATGTTGGCAATGCCCGACTTCCACAATCCGACCGGGCACGTCTGGTCCGACGACGAACGTGCCCACGTCGCGCGGAAGTGGCGGTCGACCGGTGTCGTCGGCGTGGTCGACGAGACGATGTCCGACACCTGGCTCGACCGCCCGATCGACGCCCGGCCGATGGCCGCCCACGCGCCGGGCTGCGTCACGGTGGGTAGTGCATCGAAGACGTTCTGGGGCGGGCTGCGCATCGGGTGGATCCGGGCCCCGCACGCGCTCGTGGGCGCGATCGCCAGGGCGCGACTGTCGATGGACCTCGGCGCGCCGGTGCTGGAGCAACTCGTGGTTGCCGGATTGTTGCGGAGCCAGGGCGGTCTGAGCGACGAGTCGCGGGAGCGCATCAAGGCGTCCCGGCAGGTGATGCTCGGGCTGGCCACGCGGTGCGCGGGATGGCAGGTGGAGGTCTCCACCGGTGGTCTCAGCCTCTGGTGGCACCTGCCCAGCGAGAGTTCGACCGCATTGGTGACTGCTGCGGAACGACGGGGCGTGCTGCTCGCGCCGGGAGCGCTCTTCGCCGTCGACGGTCGTGGGCTCGAGCGGTGGGTCCGGACGCCATACGCCCTGGACGAGGTCAGCCTGCACCGCGCGGCGGATGTGATCGCGGAGGCGTGGGGCGAGGTTGCGGCGTCCGCTCCCCGAGGTTCGCGAGTCGATGCGACCTGGCGAACCAATGCGACATAGCGAGTCGATACGGACCGCAACTGTCCGGTGGACCTGACACGTTGTCCTCATGACCCGTGATTTCCAGGTGACGTTCGATGCACTCGACCCCAGGGCCCTGTCGACCTTCTGGCGAGATGCACTCGGGTATGTCCATCCGGGACCGCCCGGGGCCGAACTCGCCGAGGGCGAGGATCCACTCGCCGCGTGGGACCGGTTCCTGGAGGAGTCCGGTGTGCCGGAGGACCAGCGCAACTCGGCGTCCGCACTGGTCGACCCCGATGACTTGCGACCGCGCATCTTCTTCCAGCAGGTGCCCGAGGCCAAGCGCGCGAAGAACAGGCTGCATCTGGACGTGCGGGCGGCACCCGGTCTGGAGGGCGACGAGCGGATGAGCGCTCTGGAGGCCGAGTGCGCCCGGCTCGTCGCGCTGGGCGCGGCGCGAGTGCGCCGCTTCGAACCCGCACCACCGATGTCGCTGGGGTTCATCGTCATGACCGACCCCGAGGGCAACGAATTCTGCCTGGACTGAGCGGTTTCCGGCCGGTGTCACGATGCTGCTGCGGTGGCGCAGCGGCCTGGTGAGAGGCTGTGAGCATGGCTCGCATCGTCATCATCGGCGCAGGGATCAGTGGTCTGACCGCTGCCTTCGAAGCATCGGCGTCCTCACACGACGTGATGGTGCTCGAGGGGTCTCCGCAGATCGGCGGCAAGCTGCGCCTGGCGACCATCGCCGGCCACCAGGTCGACGTCGGTGCCGAGTCGATGCTCGCCCGCCGCCCCGAGGGTCTCGAGCTGCTCGCTGATCTCGATGTCGAACCGGTGCACCCCGCGTCGGTGTTCGCGTCGATCTGGACACGGGACGCGCTGCGACCGATGCCGAAGGGCACGATGCTCGGCGTACCCGCGGATGCCTCATCGCTGGAACCCCTGCTGACCGATGCCGAGATCGACCGGGTGCGGGACGAGCGTGTGGTCGAGGTGTCGGGCGATCTGTCGGTGGGTGAACTGGTCGAGTCCGCGCTCGGGTCCGCCGTCGTCGACCGTCTCGTCGAGCCCCTGCTCGGCGGTGTGTATGCCGGTCACGCCCGGCGACTTTCCGCTGCGGTAGCCGCGCCGGCGCTGCTTGCTGCCGCACAGCACGGGCAGGCGTTGACCGATGCGGCGCGGTCGGCGGCCGAGCGGTCGGCCACGACGAGCGGCTCGCCGAAACCGGTGTTCGCCGGTGTTCGAGGCGGTGTCGGGTCGCTGCCCAAGCACTTGGTCCGGCTGCTGCTCGACAGGGGAGTGACGGTGCGCACCGGGGCCACGGTCCGGGACCTGCAGCGGACCGGGGACCAGTGGCAGGTCACGGTGGGCGAGACCCGGTCGCCGGAGATCATCGACGCCGACGCCGTCGTTGTCGCGACCCCGGCGCGTGCCACTTCCCGGTTGCTCTCGTCCGTTGCGCCGGAGGCCGCGACGGCGCTCGCCGGCATCGACTACGCGTCGATGGCGATCGTCACCTATGCGTTCTCCGGCGCCGAATCCACAGTGTTCGCAGGCAGTTCCGGCTTCCTCGTGCCTCCGGTCGACGGCCGGCGGATCAAGGCGTCGACCTTCAGTTCCAGCAAGTGGCCGTGGCTCGAGGAGGCGGCGCCGGAGGTCACGTTCGCTCGGGTCTCGATCGGCCGGCAGGGGGAGGAAGCCGATCTGCAGCGCAGCGACGCCGAGCTCGCGGCGGCCGGCATGTCGGATCTGCGCGCCGCCCTCGGCGAGGACATGCCCCGTCCGATCGCCGCCCATGTGCAGCGCTGGGGTGGAGCGTTGCCGCAGTATGCCGTCGGGCACCTGGACCGGATCGCCGAGGTGCGTGCCGAGCTGACTGCTCTACCCGGTCTCGAAGTGGCGGGCGCGGCATACGACGGCGTCGGCATACCGGCGTGCATCGGCACCGGGCGACGGGCAGCCGGGGCGGTGCTCACCCACCTCGCGGGTCGCTGATCGCGAGCGCGACAATGGGCACATGAGCGACGACCGACTGCGACCGGGTGCCAAGGCGATCAACGAGATCAACGACACCATCCGCTACACGATGTACTCCGCGTTCAAGGCGACCCGCGCGTTGCCGGACGACCGGGAAGGCGCCATCGCGGAGGCGGAGCAGTTCCTGAAGGAGCTGGAGTCGCAGGACGTCGTGGTGCGCGGCACGTATGACGTGGGAGGCCTGCGCGCCGACGCGGACCTGATGATCTGGTGGCACTCGGCGGACATCGAGCCGCTGCAGGACGCCTACCACCGCTTCCAGCTGACCGAGCTCGGCCGCAGCTTCGACGCGGTGTGGTCCAGCGTCGCGGTGCACCGCCCGGCGGAGTTCAACAAGTCGCACGTGCCGGACTTCCTGGTCGACCCGGAGCCGAAGAAGTACGTCTGCGTCTACCCGTTCGTCCGCTCCTACGAGTGGTACCTCCTGCCCGACGCCGAGCGCCGCACGATGCTCAAGGACCACGGCCTGCTGGCTCGCGGCTACCCCGACGTGCGGGCCAACACCGTGCCGGCGTTCGCCCTCGGTGACTATGAGTGGATCCTGGCGTTCGAGGCGGGCGAACTGCACCGCATCGTCGATCTGATGCGCGACCTGCGCGCCGCCGAGGCGCGCATGCACACCCGCGTCGAGATCCCGTTCTTCACCGGCCCGCTCGCGCCGATCGGCGACATCGCCCGCCGCCTACGTTGACGTTTCATCCCGAGTGACGGCTTCCTCGGCGAGTGACGGTCCGATCCGACCGTCTCTCGGCGAAGAAGCCGTCACTCGGCATGGTTAGCCGTCGTTGGTCTGGACGGCTTCTCCCTGACCGACCTTGCTGTGCCGGTAACCGTATGCCGCGTAGACGATCGCGCCGATCAGGAACCACACCACGAACCGGATCCAGGTCGCTTCCTGCAGCTTGGTCACCAGCCAGATGGAGAAGGCGATGCCGACCAGCGGAGTGATGGGCATGAACGGCGTCCTGAAGGTCCGCGGCAGTTCCGGCGAGCGGTAGCGCAGCACGATCACTGCGGCCGAGACGACCACGAACGCCAGCAGGATGCCGATGTTGGTGAGCTCGGCGGCATCGCCGATCTTGACGAAGCCGGCGATGGCGGCGGCCACGATGCCAACGATCCAGGTGGGGCGTGACGGCGACCGGTGCTTGTTCGTCTTGGCGAACCACGAGGGCAGCAGCCCGTCGCGGCTGATCGCGAACCAGACGCGGGAGGCACCCAGGGTGAACGAGAACAGGACCGTGATGATCCCGACGATGGCGCCGATCGACACGATCTTCGCGAACACCGTCAGCCCCGCGCCGTTGAACGCCTCGGCGAAAGCGGCGGTGTCGGACAGGTGCTTGTAGTCGACCATGCCGGTCAGCACGGTCGCGGCCAGCAGGTAGAGCACCATCGCGATGGCGAGGGACAGGATGATCGCCTTGGGCAGGTTGCGCTCGGCGTCCTTGGACTCCTCAGCAGCCGTGCTCATCGCGTCATACCCGAAGACCGCGAAGAAGACCGTTGCCGCACCCGTCGCGACACCCGACATGCCGTAGGGCATGTATGGCGACAGGTTGTCGGACTTGATGTAGAACGCCCCGACCACGATGACCGCGAGCACGATCGCGATCTTGACGAACACCAGCCAGGTCTCCACCTTCGCACTGGTCTGGATGCCGCGGTTGAGCAACCAGGCGACGAACAGGCAGAGCAGCACGGCGAACAGATCGACATGGTGTCCGCTGCCGGTGCCGGGCGCGCCGAGCATCCAAGCGGGCAGGTGGATGCCGATCGCGCTGAGCAGGAAGCTGAAGTACTGCGAGACGCCGATCGCGACGACAGCGACGATCGCGGTGTATTCCAGCAGCAGGTCCCAGCCGATGAACCAGCCGACCGCCTCGCCGAGCACGGCGTACCCATAGGTGTATGCCGAGCCGGCGCGGGGGATCAGGCCACCGAACTCGGCGTAGGAGAGCGCAGCACATGCGCTGGCGATGCCGGCGATGATGAAGGAGATCGACACGGCCGGACCGGCGTCGGCCTTGGCGACGGGCCCGGCGAGCGCGAAGATGCCGGCCCCGATGATCGCGCCCAGGCCGATGGCGGTCAGCTGCCACAGGCCGATGGTGCGTTCCAGACCGCTGTCCTCAGCCGCCTCGATCGGCTTGCGCCGGAAGATCCCGGTCGTCTTGGGAATCGGGGTCGCTCGGTCCGTCGCCATAACTCTCCTCCAGTTCGGAACCGGGCAAGCGTGGCACTGGTTCCGGTCGCTGTCGAGGAGGCGCGGCGACGGGCCGTGGGGTTACCGGTCAGTCGGTGCTGCCGGTCGGAGCGAGCTTGAGCGACACCGAGTTGATGCAGTAACGCTGGTCGGTCGGGGTCGGGTAACCCTCACCCTCGAAGACGTGCCCGAGGTGGGATCCGCAACTGGCGCAACGGACTTCGGTGCGCGTCATACCCATCGACGTATCGGTGATCAGCTCGACGTTGTCGTCCTCGGATGGTGCGTAGAACGACGGCCAGCCGCAGTGGCTGTGGAACTTCGTCGTGCTGCGGAAGAGCTCCTCGCCGCACGCCCGGCACGAGTAGACGCCTTCGGTCTCGGTGTCGGTGTATTCGCCGGTGAAGGGTCGCTCGGTCGCCGCCTCGCGCAGCACGGCGTACTCAGCGGGGGACAGCTCGGCCTTCCACTCCTCGTCGGTCTTGGTGACCTTGTATGTCGACTGGTCGCTCACGGGCGCCGTCCTTTCCGTCGCGGGAGAAGTTTCGTCATACCGCACAACAACGCGACCCCGCCGGACGTTCCCGGTGTCTTTGGCTCGACTCCTCGCACGAGACCCGGATGTGTGGCTCGCAAGCTCGCTCACGCATCCGGGTCTCGTGGTCGTCGTCTTCGCGCCCGCGACGGCTGGTGTGTGTCAGTGGACCTGCAGCTTCACGATCTGCGGGTCGTGATCGGAATCCTGGTCGTAGAACTGCGAATTGGTGTGCACGACCTGATAGTCGTACTTCTTGGCCAGCGCCGGACTCACCAGCAGCTGGTCGAGCACCTGGCTGTTGCCCTGGTAGTCGTAGCTGTAGCGCTCGTTCGCCGGCAGCGTGTCGATCAGATCGGTCATCGCCGTCTTGCCCGAGCCCTTGACGATGTTCGCGGTCTCGCTGAAGTTGAAGTCGTTCAGGTCGCCAAGCACGATCACGTTGGCCTTCTTGTTCGCGGTCAACAGGTCGTCGATGAAGCCGCGGACGGCGGTCGCCTGCGCGTGCCGCTGCACCTCGGAGGAGCGCTGCGGCGGCTGGTAGCGGCCCATGATGCCGTCGTCGCCTCCCTTGGAGTTGAAGTGGTTCGCGATGACGAAGAGCGGCTTGCCCTGCCACCGGAACTCGCCGACGAGCGGCTTGCGCGAGTCGTCCCAGGCCGCGTTGGTGGGGTCGATCCGGCCGGGCGAGTAGTTGATCGAGGTCGTGGGGCCGTTGCCGGTCACTGCGACCGAGTTCGTCGGCGTTCCACCGGGCTTGTCGACGAACGACATACCGCGGTCGGTGCGGTAGAGGAACACCGAGCGGATGTTGCCGCCGGGCTGCCCGCCGTCCTGGTCATTGACGGGATCGATCCACTTCGCCTGGTATGCCGGGCCGCCCGCGGCCTTGATCGCCGCGATCAGCTTGTCGGTGGTCTGCGCGGAGTCGACGGTGCCGTCGTCGGTCGCACCGGTATTGTCCTGGATCTCTTCGATGGCAAGGACATCCGGCGACGCGAGGTTCGTCGTGATCTGACCGGCGAGCCGGTCGAACTTGCTCTGCGGGTCGGATGGCGCGAGGTTCTCGACGTTGAAGGTCGCAACCGCGGCCTGTTGCTTGCTGGGTGCGGTGGTGACGTCACGGGTGGTGCCGCCGGACTTGTGCTGACCGGCTTCGGTGGCCAGCAGGGTGAAGTTGCCGAAGTTGTAGTCGAGTACGCCGGCGGTCACGCCCTGGTAGGTGTCTCCGGTGTTGGCCGGTGCGATGGAGTCCTTCGGCAGCAGAGCGTCGGAGAGGATCAACCGCATCGCGTTCGGGGTGTCGTAGCTGCGGTAGAGGACGCCGCCGTCGGGTGTCCAGGTGACGTCCTTCGTGTTCGCCGGGACGATGGGTGTCTCGCCGTAGCTCGTCGCGGTCGGGCCGACCGCCTTGGCGTCGGTCTCCTGGATCCGCATACCCTCCAACGATTCCCAGAAGTCGAGCGCGTTCATCTGCGGGTCGAGGGTCAGCCCCGCCTGCTCGACATTGCCGGGGTCGCCCTGCTCCACGACCTGAGCCGGTGGCACATGACCCTGCGAGCCGATCTCGACCGCCGTCGGCAACGCGTTGCCGGAGCTGTTCACCTGGATGTTCGGGCTACCCAACTCGGTGGTCGTCAGGTTGCCGTTGCTCACACCACCGGGGCGGTACTCGCTGACCTTGCCGGCGACGGTGACGTCGTCGCCGACCTTGACCATGCCGGCACCGCCGAAGACATAGAGGCCCTCGCTGGTCCGCGGGTCGTCGTCCGGAGTGGTCGACTGGATCCAGAAGCCGGCGCCGCCGTTGAGAGCGGTCACGATGCCCTTGATGTCCTTTACCTGCTCACCGGCCAGCGGCGATTGGAAACCGGTGCCCTGGATCTGCTCGATGGTCGACGATGTGCCGGTCGGCGGCGGTTGTGTGTTGCCGTCGGTGCCGCAGACGCCGATCGGCGCGGTGGAGTTGAGCGGCTTCGGGTCGGCCGCGACGAAGTCCTTGGAGTTGTCGTCGGTGTCGACGCAGCCCTTGGTCCGGCTGTCGGCGGTGGTGTTCGTGATCCCGGGCGCGGTGGAGCCCTCGACATACGAGGAGGTGACCGCGCCATACCCGACGGTGTCGACCGTGGCGTCGCCGTGGGCGAGGACGACGCTGCCCTTGCTGGCCGACATGTTGAGGGTGCCCGTGGCGTCGGGGATCGGGAGCGGAGCGGCCGAGGCGCTGCCCGCTCCCTCCTGCACGAGGAAGTGGCCGCCCGGTGCGATCGAGCCGGTGAGGCTCGTCGTCCCGCCGCTGCCGCCGGTCGACGAGTAGTAGGCGAGCGACCAGCCGGACAGGTCGACCGCGGTCGATCCGCCGTTGTAGAGCTCGATGTAGTCGTTCTGGTATGGCGCACCGGAGTTCCCGCCGCCGCCGTAGACGGCGGAGATGACGACGGAGTTCGAGGCGGCATGGGCCGGGGTGACGGCCAGGCAGGTGGGCCCGCCGACGGCGAGGGCCGACGTGGCGAGCAGCGTGACGAGACGCACGCGGGTGATGCGTGGTCGCGTGGGAAGTTGTGGCATGAGGACCTTCCAAGGGTGCTTGGCGGCGCGATCGCGCCGTACGTTCTTGGGACTGTAGGGACTCCGGGGCGTTGCCGGGGGGTGTTTCAGGATGACGAACTGTTGAATTCGGTCGGCTCCTGTCCCGCCGCCGGCCCGGCCGGTCATTAGGGTCGGGAGGTATGACGATCAATCCTCCGTTCCGATCTGACATCGTCGGCTCATTCCTGCGGCCGGACGCCATCAAGCGGGCACGAGCGGCGCACGAGGCCGGCGAGTTGTCCGACGAGGACCTGCGCGGCGTCGAGGACCAGCAGATCGCCGAGTTGGTCGCCAAGGAGGCGCAGGCCGGGCTTCGCGCGGTGACCGATGGTGAGTTCCGCCGGTCCTGGTGGCACTTCGACTTCCTCGGCGGTCTCGACGGTGTGTCGGTTGTCGAGTTGGACCACAGCCTGCCTTTCCAGGGCGCGACGACGAAGGCGCTCGGGGTCCGGATCGACGGCAAGCTCGGCTTCCCGAAGGACCATCCGATGCTGGAGCACTTCCGCTACCTGAAGTCCGTCGCGGAGGCGAACCATGTGCAGCCGAAGTTCTCGATCCCGTCGCCGACGGTGCTGGACTTCCGGGTCGAGCCGGCCAACCTGGCCGCGCCGGACTACCCCGACCGC
>NZ_DASZNO010000006.1:0-5423 GCF_035551235.1 Flexivirga sp.
CCCACCGGAGCACTCGACTCGACGACCGGCGAAGCCGTGCTGCGCACGTTGCGTGACCAGTGCGACGACGGCGCGGCAGGGCTGCTGGTGACGCACGAGTCACGGCACGCCGCCTGGGCGGACCGGGTCATCTTCCTGCGCGACGGTGTCGTCGTCGACACGACCGGTGACCCGGCAACGCCCGAGTCGCTGCTGAGCCGGGTGGTCTGATGCACCCCACGAAGTTCTCCGCTCCTTCGTCACTCCGATACGCGGGGACCGCGCAATGGTGAGCAGCTCGGGGGAGCGCACATCAGGTCACTCCCTCCGGGGGTCAGGAGGCCCCGGAGGGTATGTCGGGGGCTGGCGAGTCGCCCTGCGGCTCGCCGCCCGCGACATACGCAAATACCCTGGCCGGGCAGCACTGGTGGTGCTGCTCATCGGCCTGCCGCTGTTCCTGGTCGCGGCCACCGGCACCTTCGCATTCACCAAGGACGTGAACGCGACCGAAGGCATCGACCGGACCATGGGCTCGAGTCAGGCGCTCATCTCAAGTGCCGGCGATGCCAGCAACGAGGGCATCACGCAGTCGGCCGATGGGAGAGGCTGGGGCGGCGGCCCCGGTGCTCGGTCGGCGCTGCGATTCCCGGGGACGCCGAAGCGTCCGGACACGCAGGACGTTCAGCACATGACCGGTGGATCCGTGCTGCCGGTGAGCGAGCGGAGCCGTCGTGTGCAGATCGGCGATCGTCGAGTGCGGGCGGACGTCCTTGGCATCGATGGCAGGAAGCGCCCGTATGCCGGGATGGCCACGCTGACCAGCGGACACTGGCCGTCCGATGCGCACGAGGTGTTGGTCTCGCGATCGGGTGAGGCCCATGGCATTCCGACCGACGGCGTGTTGACCGTCGTCGACGGCGACGGTCACCGTACGCGACTGACCGTCGTCGGTCGGGTCGAGACGCCGAACGCGCAGGACCTGGTCGCTCTGCCGGCAGCCCGCACCAGCACCTGGCTGCTGGAGCGCAGCGACCCTGTCGCGTGGCCGGAGGTCAAGCACCTCAACCGCTACGGGTTGGCTGTCGCCAGTCGCGAGGTGATCAACCATCCGGTGCAGGCCGAAGCGGACTCCGCCACCCGCGGGATGGACTACAGCCCGGTGCCGCCAGCCGTGTGGGTGTTGCTGGGGGTCGGGCTGGTCATCGTGATCGCGTTGCTCGCCGGTCCGGCCTTCGCGGCCAGCGGGTCACGTCATCGGCGGGCGCTCGCGCAACTGGCCAGCAACGGTGCGACCAAGCGACAACTGCGCAAATATGTCCTTGCCCAAGCGCTGCTGCTCGGTGCCCTCGCGGCGCTCATCGCGATCGTGCTCGGCGCCGTGCTCGGCGCGATCGCCGCGAAGCTCTACGGCCATTGGTCGGTCACCGCCCAGGCGCCTGGCCCGGTCGATTTGCGTTTGGGCTGGGGCCTGTTGCTCTTCGGGGTGGCGGTCGCCGCGTCACTGATTGCGGCGTTCGTGCCGGCCGTCGTCGCGTCGCGCGTCAATCTCATCGCAGTCCTGCGCGGGCACGTCTCCGCCCCGAAGGTCCGGGTCGGCTGGCCGATCCTCGGGCTGGTGATCGCGGTCGTGGGCGGCGCCGTGCTCACGGCGACGCTCGTCGGCAGCGGGATCCATGCGCAACGCCTGTCGCCGGAACTGATGGGCGGCACCATCACCGGAACTATCGCGCTGTTCGCCGGCACGCTCATGACGGCACCCTGGCTGCTCACCCGGCTGGGGCTGCTCGCCCGGCACCTGCCGCTGCCCTTCCGGGTCGCGGCACGCGATGTCAGCCGCCAACGAGGCCGGGCCGTTGCGACGGTGGGCGCCATACTGGCGACCGTCGCTGCCCTGACCACCCTCTCCATCGCGTTCGCCAGCTCCGACCGAGCTAGCAGTGCGGCCTACCAGCCGTCGCTGCCCGTCGGGCAGGGCCTGGTGACCGACGGCGTCGGCGGGCTCGGCGGGGTCGCTTCGTCCGTTGCCACAGTGCGGAAGGCGCTGCCGGACGCGGAGCTTGTCCAGCTGCGCAGTGTCGGGCGACCGATGGGCGATCCTGTCGAGACGACGCAGCGGTTCGCGGCATACACCGCCGGCTGCACGGATGTGGCAGCGCTCAGGGCGGCGCCGCGTCCTGGTGGGTCGGCCGCATGCAACCCGGTCTTCGGCACCGAAGGGCCGCCGATCCTGGCCGCCTCACCGGAGCAGCTCGGAGCGGCATACCGGCTGAGTGCCGCGGACGTCGCCGCCCTACGCAGCGGACACGTGCTGGTCCCGTCGGGCGCACTCGGGAGCCGGCATTCGGCCACGGTCCGGCTGGTCATCGGCACCAAGCACGGTACGCAGGTCAGGAACGTGCACGGCGTGACGCTCCCCGTCCGGGTTAGCAAGCAGCGGGAGCTGACCATGGTCTCGCAGAAGCCGGAGACCTATTCGACCTTCGGAAACAGCCTGACCCCGGCAGCGCTCGTCTCGACGAAGGCCGCGGCGCAGATCCCGGGCGGCGGCTTCACTGCTGGCCTCTGGATCCGGAACTCCGGCGGGATCCCCGCCTCGGCCCAACAGCAGATCGACGAGCACTTGACCGGCGACAGCTATCTGTATGTCGAGCGCGGCTATGACTCCGTCGGCGCCTGGCTGTACTGGCTCATCGGAGGTGTGTTCGGACTCCTGGTGCTGGTCGCCACATTGACGGCGACGGCATTGTCCAATGCCGAATCCCGTGCAGACAGTGCGACATTCGCATCGTTGGGGGCGCCGGCATCGTTGCGGCGCAAGATCGCCGCGGCTAACGCGGCCGTTGTCGGACTGTTCGGCGCGCTGCTCGGTCTGCTCGTCGGTGCGGTGGCCGGGATCGCCGTGAGCAACCCTGTCACCGTCGTGACCGATCCCGGTGCGCACCACACCATCACCGCCATACCGTGGCTCCAACTGTTGGTGGTCGCGATCGGCGTGCCGCTGCTCGCGGCGGCACTAGCCGCGCTCGCGACCCGGGGCCGGGTGTCGATGACCCGCCGCGTCACCTGAGGCGCAAGTGACAAGTGCTGGGCGCGAACCACGTGAGTTCAGTCACGTACTCGCCGGTAGCCCCGGGGCCAGCCTGCGCTGCGGGCCTTGGGGCTACTAGCATCCGATCTGGACAACGAGGTCCCGGACACGTCGCCCCGGCGAGCGCGGAGACCTCATCCCTTCAGAAGTTCATCACGAATCAATGAGGGGGCCTGCCTCGCGCCACGCGGGGTCGACTCCCGGGACGAGGACGGATTCCGCGTGGATCTTTTCGAATATCAGGCGCGCGACATGTTCGAGGCGCACGGTGTACCGGTGCTGGCCGGACAGACCGCCACGACTGCCGAGCAGGCCGAGCAGGCCGCTGCCGAGATCGGTGCCAAGTCCGGCGGTGTGACCGTCGTCAAGGCGCAGGTCAAGACCGGCGGCCGCGGCAAGGCGGGCGGCGTCAAGGTCGCCAAGTCGCCGGAGGAAGCGCGTGATCGCGCCGCAGAGATCCTCGGCATGGACATCAAGGGCCACACGGTCGGCACCGTGATGATTGCCCAGGGCGCGGACATCAAGGAGGAGTACTACTTCTCCGTCCTGCTCGACCGGTCCAACCGCACCTACCTTGCGATGTGCAGCAAGGAGGGCGGCATGGAGATCGAGCAGCTCGCCGTCGAGCGCCCCGAGGCACTCGCCCGCGTGGCCGTCGACCCCAACGTCGGCATCGACTCCGCCAAGGCCAAGGAGATCGTCGACGAGGCCGGCTTCGACGCCGAGCTCGGCGCCAAGATCGCCCCGGTGCTGGAGAAGCTGTGGGACGTCTACCGCGAGGAGGACGCCACGCTGGTCGAGGTCAACCCGCTGGTGCAGACCGGCGCCGGCGACATCGTCGCTCTCGACGGCAAGGTCACCCTGGATGCCAACGCGGACTTCCGCCACCCCGACCACGAGGGCTTGGAGGACACCGCTTCCGCCGACCCGCTCGAGGCCAAGGCCAAGGCCAAGAACCTCAACTACGTCAAGCTCGACGGCCAGGTCGGCATCATCGGCAACGGCGCGGGCCTGGTCATGTCCACGCTCGACGTCGTCGCCTACGCGGGCGAGCAGTATGACGTGAAGCCCGCCAACTTCCTGGACATCGGCGGCGGCGCCAACGCGCAGGTCATGGCCGACGGTCTCGACGTCATCCTCGGCGACGAGCAGGTCAAGTCCGTCTTCGTCAACGTCTTCGGTGGCATCACCGCATGTGACGAGGTCGCGAGCGGCATCAAGGGCGCGCTGGAGATCCTCGGTGACAACGCCACCAAGCCGCTGGTCGTTCGCCTCGACGGCAACAACGTCGAGAAGGGCCGCGCGATCCTCGACGAGCTGAACCACCCGCTCGTGACCCAGGTCGACACGATGGACGGGGCTGCGGCCCGGGCCGCCGAGCTCGCCTCCAAGTGACCGCTGACGGCATACGAAACTAAGGAATCACCAATAATGGCAATCTTTTTGGATGCTGACAGCAAGATCATCGTCCAGGGCATGACCGGTGGCATGGGCTCCAAGCACACCGCACTGATGCTCGAGGCCGGCTCCAACATCGTCGGCGGCGTCAACTCCCGCAAGGCCGGCACCAAGGCCGAGATCGGCGGCCAGCAGCTGCCCGTCTACGGCACGGTGAAGGAGGCCATGGAAGCCACCGGCGCGAACGTCTCGGTCGCCTTCGTGCCGCCGAAGTTCGCCAAGGACGCCGCGATCGAGGCCATCGACGCCGAGATCCCGCTGCTGGTCGTCATCACCGAGGGCATCCCGGTGAAGGACTCCGCGGAGTTCTACAACTACAGCGTCGGCAAGAAGACCCGCATCATCGGCCCGAACTGCCCCGGCATCATCACGCCGGAGGAGTCGCTGGCCGGCATCACGCCGCACACGATCGCGGGCAAGGGTCCGATCGGCCTGGTCTCCAAGTCGGGCACGCTGACCTACCAGATGATGTACGAGCTGCGTGACTACGGCTTCACCACGGCCATCGGCATCGGCGGTGACCCGGTCATCGGCACCACGCACATCGACGCGCTCGAGGCGTTCGAGGCCGACCCCGACACCAAGGCGATCGTGATGATCGGTGAGATCGGTGGCGACGCCGAGGAGCGCGCCGCGGCATACATCAAGGAGCACGTGACCAAGCCCGTCGTCGGGTATGTCGCGGGCTTCACCGCCCCGGAGGGCAAGACCATGGGCCACGCGGGCGCCATCGTCTCCGGTTCGTCCGGCACCGCCGCGGCGAAGAAGGAAGCGCTCGAGGCAGCCGGCGTCAAGGTCGGCAAGACGCCGTCCGAGACCGCCGAGCTGATGCGGGAGATCCTGAAGAACCTCGCCTGAGGCACACCCAACGAGTCGGCCGCCGGAACAACACGTTCCG
>NZ_DASZNO010000007.1:0-87293 GCF_035551235.1 Flexivirga sp.
AGGCCGGTGCCGTCGAGCATCCGGGTGATCGTCATGTCGACGGCCTTCTGCAGGTCGATGCTCATGTCAGTTCTCCTGCTCGACACGGAACGATGCGGTGCAGTCGGCGATGCCGGTGTCGGGGTCGACGTTGACGTCGTCCGCGTAGAGGACGCCGTCGACGACGGAGACCTTCAGGCCGGCTGCTTCGAGGACGGCGGCGATGCACCGCATGGGTTCGGTGAGGGCGGGGCTGTCGGTGGCGGCAGCGAGTGCCTGCCACGCTTCGGTGATCTCGGCGGGGTGAGTCATGACTGCACCGCCTCGTCCTGCGTGGCGGGCGTGACGAGCACCAGCTCGACGCGGACCCCGACGTTGCCGGTGATGGTGGTGTAGGTGTCACCGCTGTCGGAGTTGATGCGCTTGCGGACGACCTTCGCGTCGGGGTCGAGGTCGTGCAGGGCGAGGATGGTGTCGAGCATGTCCGTCATGCGGCCCTGGATCTTGACCTCGTTCTCGTAGACGCTGACGGCGTAGGCGCCGTCGAGGAGCTCGGGGTGGGTCGCGAGGAATGCGACACCTCGCGTGGTCGGCGCGGCGGTTGTGTTCTGGGTGGTGGTCTCCATGAGACGATTCCTTTGTTCGTGGCGCTCGGTCTGTCTTTGGTGGATGGCCGGGCGCCCGGCTTATGTCTGGGGTGGTTCAGGCGGGGTGCCGCTTGGACCGGTAGGCCCGCATTGCCGCGGTGGCCTCGACGAGCGCGGGCCGGATGACCTCGCGCAGGACCTGTTCAGGGATCGGGCCGCGCTCTGCGACGAGCTCCCGTGCCTTCGCGGCGCCGGCTTCCCGGATCCGTTGCCGTTCCGCGTCCTCGCGTGCCTGCTTGCGCTGCGCGCGCTGCTCCGGAGTCATGCCACTCGCCCAGTTTCGCGCTGGACGGTAGACAACTTGTCGATGAAGAGAGAGCCCTGCGGGGCGTCGAGCAGCCTCTCGATCGTCTTGCCGACGGCCGGCGGGCAGGTGTCCCGCTTGCCGGAGCGAAGATGCCCGAGCGACTGGTAGCTGAATGTGGCGTTCTTGTCCTTCTTCTGCAGCTCGCGTTCAACGGCTGCAGCGAGGGGGCGGACCGCCCATCCGCGGTGCTTCATGTAGGTGGCGAGCGCCTGGTGGCTGATGCACTTCACGTCGAGTCTCACCTCCGTAGTGATCATGTTGTTTCCCTCCCGTTGATGGTAGACGTCTTGTCGTTCGTCTGTCTAGACGGTAGACGAGTTAGACGCCTTTGTCTACACATCGATGAGAATTTTTCGGGGGAGATTCGGCGGAACCGCAAGTTACACGCGTGGAAGTTGTAGACGGCTTGTCTACGATGCGACTAGACAACTCCCCGCTGTGTCACGGAAGGATCTGTAGACGTGAGGCGAGAACCGAGGGAACCGTGGGCGTCTGCCATGGTCGAGCGAGGGTTCGTGTATGGCGGTCGTCCGTCGTTCTCGCGGCTCGCCGCTGAGGCGCAGACGGTTACGGGCACGACGTCGCCGACGACGCAGACCGTGATCGACATCGTCCTTGGCGGCACGGAGACGCCGTCGGATGCGATCGTCAGCGCGCTGGCGAAGGCCCTGCGGTTGCCGGTGAAGCTGGTGGCCAGTTGGGTTGGGCAGTCGCGGGAGCTCGAGGAGCCCTACGACCCGCCGGAGGGTTCGGATCGCCTCACGCGCAAGCAGCGCGAAGCGCTGGATCAACTCATCCGAGTGATGATCGACAGTGAGGAGAACGACCGTGGCAACACCGCCCCCATAGCTGACGCAATTGAGCAACCTGGAACACGCACTAATGCCCGTAGCGCCGCGCCGGATGGCAACGATGCACCAACGGTCGAGGGTGCGCCGTTGCGTAAGGACGACTACGCGAAGGCGGCGCAGTCGAACACGCCGCGCACTCGGGCGAACCGTGCGCGCCGGCGCGAGGAGAAGAACCGGATCCCGGGGGAGGACCAGGGCGAAGGGCCGGAGGTCGGAGCGTAATGAACGCGCTGACACCGTTCGGTGCCAGACTTGAAGGGTGCCGCGCATGACCACCACAGAATTCGTCGTGAAATATGACGGTCCTGCGCTGGAGTATCACGAGATTGATGTCGAGGTATTCGCTCCCGCGATGATGTCGCTCGCCCGGTCGCTCGGGCGAACTCAGCAAGTGCTCACGCCAGGAGCTGACCCAGTGAAGCTGCGCGTCAAGGCGACCAATCAGGGTTCGTTCGCAGTGACGCTGCTAGCCGAAGTGCCAACCCTGGCGGAGCGGCTCGTCGACCTGGTCACCAGCAAAGGCGCTGAGGCTGCTCTGAATGCAGCCGGACTGTATGCGATCGTGACTGGCGCGTGGAAGGTCTTGAAGCGGCTTGGCGGGCGGTCGATAACCGACGAGCGAGCAGTCGGCGAGCAGGTTACGTGGACACTCTCCGACGGTGAAGAGATCACGATCGATGCGGTGACTGCGCGCGTCCTGAATGACCTGCAATTTCGCCAGGCGACAGAGCAGTTCACCGCGCCGCTTGAAGCGCCCGGAATCAGCGAGGTCTCTGTCACGAGCAGCAGCGAAGGATCGAACTCCGTTGTGATCACGGCGGACGAGACTCGGGCCTTCCAGACGCCACCGTCAACCACCATTGACGCCCCATCAGAGATCGTTAACGAGTTCATGCTGCAGCCGTTGGGCGTCGAGTTCGATTGGCGGCAGTGGCGGGTCACTGATGGGGGATCGAAGTTCTCGGTCACGATGGCGGACGAGGATTTTCGTCACCGTGTAGACGAGGATGGCTTGCGGATCGGGGCCAATGATCTCTTCAAGGTGCGGATGCGGATCGTTCAAGAGCCCAAGGCTGATGGCACTCTGCGGATCAAGCGGACTGTGGAGAAGGTGCTGCAGCAATATCCCGGCGGCACGCAAGGGCGGATGGATCTGCCGTAACGGGGTGTCAGACCCGCCGCTTAGCCTCACGGCGTGATTCACCCGTGGAGGATTCTTCGAGGTCGCGAGCACCTGACGCTCAGGTTCGTCGACATGGGTCTCGAGCAGAACGCGACGATCGACACGGCTGGTGTCGTCCAGATCGCGAACGACCTTGACTACGCCGAACGCAGGTGCGCGCTGATGCACGAGCTCGTGCATGACGAGCGCGGCGTACCGCACAAGCATGACCCCGCCGAGGAGCTCGCCGTGGAGCGGGAAGCAGCGCGCCGGCTGATCTCGGTGGATGACCTGATCGACGTCGCACGGTGGGCGCTGTCCACGGAGGAAGCTGCCTACGAGCTCGGCGTCACCGAAGACATGCTGCTGTGCCGGTTGTCGTCGATGACGCACCCGGTCGAGCGGGCGAAATGGCGGGCGTTCGTCGAAGAGATGGCGACAGACCGGTGACCAGGTCGTGCAATTACGCCGCGCCCGGGGAGGCCGCGGATGTATGACTTGGGGACGTCGGCCCGTCACGGTCGGCAACGGAGGAAGGGACCAGGGGCTATGAACAAGCGTTGGGGAGCGGCTGCGATGGCTGTCGCAGCATTGGCGCTGAGCGGGTGCGCGTCCAGCGGAGGCGGCGTCGGCGGAGATGACGGCGGCTACTACTCGATCGACCCGTCCGACATCATCAGTGGATACACCTACAGACTCACGGGATCGGCCGATTCGGTCGACATCACGATGAGCACCGCCGGAGGTACGTCGCAGGAGTCCGACGTGTCGTTGCCGTTCGAAAAGGACATCGACGACACCGACTTCCTCTACATCTCAGCGCAGATCACAGATGAGTCCGGCGGCGACGTCACGTGCGAGATCGTCGCGTCAAACGGTGACGTGGTGGCGACCAATACTGCATCCGGATTTCCGTCGATCGTGACGTGCGACAACACATGAGTGGCGGTGACCGGCCGGCGGACCTGCTGGCATTCGAAGCGGAATGGTTGAACCGGCCGCACGACGGCCGCTACGAGCGAGACGTTCGTGAACGTTTCGGCACGTCCGTAACCCGGCATCTGCAGCGCGTCAACGCCATCATCAACACTGCGGGTGCGAACGAAGCCGATCCGGTGATGTGCCGGATCCTCCGCGAGCGGCGCGACGCCAAGATGCGGCAGCGTCCTACCAGAGGGGCTTGATCCGGACCGAGTCCGGGTCGAATGTGCGTTTCCCGCGGCCGACAGGGTCGACGCGGATGTCGAGCAGGGTGCCGACCACAAGTCGTTTCTTCGTCAATGTCATGCCCTCGACTGCCGCCTCGGGGTCAGTCAGGTCGACGTCGTCGAGGACAGACGGCAACAACAGTGCGCGGACGCGGCGGTTTGCTGCCTGGATCTGTGGGGTCAGCTTCGCCTCGATACGCGCGAGTGCGGCGGGGGAGAGGGCGCCAGGCCCACCGTCGGCGGCTTGGTCGACGAACCCGTCGAGCCGTTTCTGTAGCGCTTCCGCGTCGGCGCGCGCCTGAGTGAGCTCAGCACTGTCGGCCCGGTCGTGGGCGGTCAGGTCGGTGGCGTGCGTGCCCAGCAGACCGACCAGCGTGCCGAGGACATGCCCGTCGATCTTTGTCACGAGCCGGGCCACCTTGAAGCAGCCCGCAGTCATGCACTGGTAGGTGGGCCGGCCACGGTTCGACAACACATACAAGGGGTGGGTGCACACACCGCAGCGGGCTATCCCGGACAAGAGGTGCTTGGCCTTCTTGCTCTCGTGGTGGGCGAACCGTGCCGGGTCGGCGAGGATCGCGACTGCCCGGTCGTGGGTGTCGGGGTCGACGAGCGGCTCCCAAGCGGCGTCGCCGATCACTGCGCCTTGGTGGACGCGGCGGCCGGCATGCGCGGGGTTCGTCGCGATCCGCTTCACCGTCGACGGCAACCACCCCGGCTCCCGGTCGGTGCGCGCCGGCCGCGGGGGAGTGACACCCCGTGCGGTCAGGTCTGCAGCGATGGTCCGCAGGCTGTCGCCTCGGATGACCCGCTGGTAGATCTCCCGCACTACCGGCGCCGTGGTCTCGTCGGGGACCTGGCGCAGCAGAGCACCCGTGGCGGGGTCGTACTCGCGGCGGTACCCGTACGGGGTTTTCCCGTGGGGTGTGCCCGCGACCGCCCGGGCTCGGACGGCGCGACGGACCCGCTCGGAGGTGCGGGCGGCTTCGTCTTCGGCCATGAGGGCATCGAGGCCGGTGCGGAACCGGTCACTGCGGGCGTCCAGGTCGTAGAGGGTGCCGGAGTATCCCCACTTCACGGAGTGCTTCGCGCACAGGTCGCGCAGGTCTGCGTAGTCGGCGAGGTCGCGGGTCGCACGGGACGA
The DNA here is from genome assembly GCF_035551235.1 of Flexivirga sp. GTDB lineage: Bacteria > Actinomycetota > Actinomycetes > Actinomycetales > Dermatophilaceae > Flexivirga. The sequence continues at coordinate 5,299 of NZ_DASZNO010000007.1, forward strand.
TTCCCAGGTGAGGAGTGCGTCGTATTTGCCGGAGGTGATCTCGGTCGAGACTTCGTCCCAGCGGGAGCGTGCACCGGTGGATCGGGCGTACCGTGAGGCGGACCCTGTTTCGTCGATGACGTCGACGATGACCCAGTTCTCGCGTTCGGCCCAGGCCCGGAGCTCGGTGAGCTGCTCTGTGACAGAACGGGATTCGCCTCGTTGGTCGCGGGAGACGCGGGCGTAGATCAGGCAGCGCATGATCCGGAAACTACAACCATGGACCGACAGCGGTCTCCGGTTCCAACGTAACCATGGTGCTGCTCGCCACGATGTGGGTCGCGGGCTGGTTGCGCATCCGCGGCAGATGGCGACTGCTGGTCGCTGGGGTGGCCCTCGGCATGTTCGTGCTGCTGTGCCGTCCGGAGCCATCGGTGATCCGTGCCGCCGTCATGGGCGTCGTGGGTCTCGTGGGCCTATCCGTGTCACGCCGGGCGGCCGGACCACCCGTGCTCGCGGCTGCGGTGCTGCTGCTGCTCGTGATCGATCCGTGGCTGGCCGCGTCCTACGGCTTCGCCTTGTCGACCTTGGCCACGGCGGGGCTGCTCTTCTTCGCCCGACCGTGGGCGGACCGGATCGCGCGGTTCCTGCCGCCACGGCTGTCGCCGGTCGCGGAGGCGGTTGCCATACCCATGGCGGCGCAGGCGATGTGTGCCCCGGTGATCGTGCTGCTGCAGGGCTCGGTCAGCCTCATCGGCATACCGGCCAACGTGCTGGCTGCGCCGCTGGTGGCTCCGGCGACGATGTGCGGCGTCCTCACCGTCCTGCTCGCACCCGTCAGCGTCGAGCTGGCGCGTCTGCCGGCATGGCTGGCCGCGCTGCCGACCCAGGGCATTGCGTGGATCGCGCACACCTGTGCACGCGTGCCGCTCGGCACGCTCCCATGGCCCGACGGAACGTTCGGTGCGGTGCTGCTCGCGGCGCTGACCGTACTGCTGTTGTTCGCCGGCGTATGGCTGCTGCGGACCCTCTGGGTGCGTCCCTACCTGGCCGGTGCGGGCGCAGTGCTCGCTGCTGCCGCCTGGGCACCGACGCCGATCAGTGGGTGGCCACCGCCCGGCTGGGTCTACGTCGCATGCGACGTCGGGCAGGGGGACGGCGGCGTGCTCGAGACGGCCCCGGGACACGCGTTGGTCGTCGACACCGGCCCGGAGCCCGGCGCGATGGACAGCTGTCTCGACCGATTGCAGGTCCGGGTCGTCGATGCCGTGGTGCTGACCCACTTCCACGCGGATCACGTCGGTGGGCTCGCGGCGGTGTTCGACGGACGACAGGTGCGTGCCCTCTACGTCACGCCGGTCGAATCGACCGGTGCTTCCGGCGCCCGGGACGAACCCAGTGAGGAGCCCTTGGTGCGGTCACTCGCCGCCCGACACCATCTCGCGCTGCAGACCCTCGCGAGCGGCGACGAGTTGAATATCGGGGCGGTCCACGCACTGGTCCTCGGACCGACCCGGCTCATCCGGGCCGGTTCGGTCCAGAACAACGCGAGCATCGTGCTGGACGTGCGCTCGCACGGCCTGCGCCTGCTGATGACCGGTGACATCGAGAAGGAAGCTGCGGCATCGGTGGTCGCCCAGTTGCGACAGTTGCCGGACGCGCCACCTGTCGACGTGCTCAAGGTGCCGCACCACGGCTCGGCGAACCAGGATCCGCAACTGGAGCACACGGTGCGTGCGCCGATCGCAGTGATCAGCGTCGGCGCACACAACGACTACGGACATCCGGCTCCGCGGACGCTCGACCTGCTGGCGCAGAGTGATTCCACCGTGTTGCGCACGGACCGCGGCGGCGACATTGTGATCATCGCGAAGAACGGTGCGCCGCTGGTCGCCAGGCCGTGAGGCGGCCTATGCCGCGTCGCTCCTCAGGAGCAGATGCTCGTCGCTCCTCAGGAGCAGATGTTCTTGGTGCGAGCAGCCTCGCACAGCGCGTCGAGGGTCGCCGAAACGGCCGGAACGCGTTGCAGGTCAGGAGTGGTGACGGCATACACCGAGCGCCGGGAGGCAGGGTCCATCGGCACGGTGACGACGCCGGGGTTGCCGGCCGAGCGCCGGATCAGATCCGGGATCAACGCGACGCCCAGGCCCTCCGACACCAAGCCGAGAACCGCGACGTAGTCCTCCGTCTCGAAGGCCACGTCGGGGTTAAAACCGGATCGCTCTGCGAGCGACAAGAGGTGACCTCGGCAACGCGGACACCCGGCGATCCAGGGCTCGCTCGCCAGATCGGCGAGCTTGACCTTCTTGGACTTCGCCTTCGGATGATCCAGCGGAAGCGCGAGCCGGACCTCGTCGTCGAGCAGCTTGCGGGTCACGAACGACTCGATGTCCTCCTCACCCCGCGCGAGGTCGGTGCCTTCATAGGCGAACGCAACGGCCACGTCGCATTCACCCGAGCGCAGGGCGGCGAGCGACTCCGGTGGCTCGGCTTCGGTGAAGCTCACGTGGACGTCGGGGAAGCGCTTCTTGACCAGCGCGAGCGCACGCGGCACCAGTGTGGATGACGACGACGGGAAGGCCATCAGTCGGACCCGACCGGCCCGCAGGCCCGCGATCGCGGCCACTTCGGACTCGGCGGCGTCGAGTGCGGCGAGCACCGGGTTGGCATGGCGGGCCAGGACCTGGCCGGCCTCGGTGAGGCGGACGCTGCGGCCGAGGCGCTCGACCAGGACGGTCCCGGTGCGGTCCTCCAGGCGCCGCACCATCTGCGAGATCGCCGGTTGCGAGTAACCCAGCGACGTGGCCGCAGCGGTGAAACTGCCGTGGTCGCTGATCGCCTTGATAACCCTGAGCCCAGCTGCGTCGATCATGGTATAGAGAATAACATTTCGTTATTATTTGTGGCCAATTCTCCGGTATTGCTAATCAATGTGTCGGTGCAGCCATCGTCCCGCGGATGTGAGACCTTGGCACTGTGGTGACAACGGATCCGGCTGCGCTGACCGAGTTGGTGAGTCGTGGGGGAGTCTTGGCCCTGACCGGGGCCGGCCTCTCCACCGAATCGGGGATCCCCGACTATAGGGGTGCCGACGGGCACCGGCGTTTCGCGCCGATGACTGCCCAGCAGCTGCTTGCGGATTCCGCTGCGCGCCAACGGTATTGGGCGCGCTCGTTTGTCGGCTGGCCGCGCTTCGCCGCGGCCGAACCCAACTCCGGGCACATCGCCGTCGCGGCGTTGCAACAAGCGGGTCTGATCGGGCCGATCATCACCCAGAATGTCGACGGCCTGCACCAGGCGGCCGGCGCCTACCGAGTCGCCGAGTTGCACGGCAGCCTGACGCACGTCGTGTGCATGCACTGCGGGGAGCGGTATGAGCGCTCGATGGTCGACGAATGGCTCCGGCTCGCCAACCCCGACTTCGACCGTTCGGCCGACGGGCCATTGCGGCCGGACGGCGATGTCGCCATCGCCGAGTCCCTGATCGACGGATTCCGGCTGGTGCACTGCATCATCTGCGGTTCGGACCTGTTGAAACCGGACGTGGTGATGTTCGGGGAGTCCGTGCCCAAACCCCTGGTCGAGCGCTGTTTCGCTCAGGTGCACGCAGCTCGAGCGATCCTGGTGCTCGGCTCATCGCTCGCGGTGATGTCGGGTTACCGATTCATCCGCCGCGCGGTGCGGGAGGGGATCCCGGTCGCGGTCGTGACCCACGGCTGGACCCGAGCGACCGACGAGGAGGTGTCGGTGCGCATCGACGCACCGCTCGGGCTGACACTGCGGTCCCTGGCGAAGGACCTCACCGAGCGCCGCGCCTCCTGATCACACGCGGCGCAGAACCGCCGTGACCTTGCCGAGGATCGTCGCGTCGTCACCGTCGATGGGATCGTAGGCGTCGTTGTGCGGCATCAACCAGACCTTCCCGCGGGCGCGCTTGAACGTCTTCACGGTCGCCTCGTTGTCGAGCATGGCCGCAACGATGTCGCCGTTCGTCGCGGTCGGCTGCTGGCGCACGACCACCCAGTCGCCGTCGCAGATCGCCGCATCGACCATCGAATCGCCGACCACCTTGAGGAGGAAGAGGTCGCCCTCGCCGACGATCTGCTTCGGCAGCGGGAAGATGTCCTCGACGACCTGCTCGGCCAGGATCGGGCCGCCGGCCGCGATCCGTCCGACAACCGGAATGTATGACGCCTCGGGCCGTGCGTCGCCCAAGCCGGTCTCGTCCACGCCCGACTCCTGCGCACCGCGCACGCTCGAGCCACCCCGGTAGCCGCGGGTGTCGGTGGCGTCCGGATCGATGACCTCCATCGCCCGTGGCCGGTTGGGGTCACGGCGCAGGTAACCCTTGCGCTCGAGCATCGTCAGTTGGTGCGCGACGGAGCTCGGACTGGTCAGCCCGACGGCATCGCCGATCTCGCGCAGGCTAGGCGGATATCCGCGCCTGTCAACGGAATTGCGGATCACCTGCAGCACCTTGCGCTGCCGCGTCGTCAGGCTCTCACCGGCGCGGTCGGGAAGTTCGTGCACCTGTGCCATCGCTGTCATCTCCTCCTCGGCGAACAGTTCGCGGGAAGCGGTCGGCGAGCGGCCTGCGTGGCCTGTGATCCGAACGGTTGTCGGTGGTCGGTGCTTGCCTTGGCTTCGTGAAAACAGCGTATGGGTTTCGGACACAGTTTCCAAACATCTGTACGACGCGTGTCTCGACGCGATCGAACGTTCGTGCTATACATCCGACAGGTGTGCGATCGCACGCGTGTTCGGATGGCGCCGGCCGTCCCGGCGGGCTGCACCAGTTCGCACCGGAGTTTCAGGAGGAAGAGATGAGTGCAGTTGCGCGATGGGATGCGCCGGCCGACCTGCGTCAGGGTCGCCGGCACCTGCGAGCGGTCCCGACGGGTCCGTCCGCATCCGGTGGCGGCCCGCGGGTAGGGGTTCGAGTCGAGCCCGGTGGGCTGCGATTGACGGCGCGCGGGCGCCGGTTGGCGGGCATAGTTGCGGCGCTCGCCTTGTTGATCGGTGGGGGAGCGGCGGCGCGTGCGTGGGCCTCCACACCGCCCTCGGCGGGCCATTCGGTCACTGTCCGCAGCGGCGAGACCTTGTCCGGCGTGGCGCACCGCGCCTACCCCACGATGCCGATCTCGAATGCTGTCACGAAGGTGGCGCTGGCCAATGATCTCAACGGCCTGCAGGTGGTTGCGGGGCAGCAGTTGAGGCTGCCCTGACCGGGCTGCGACACGCGGTGTTCGAGGCGGCTGACCAGCGGTTTTCCGGGTGACACCGACTGCTCTTGCGATTGTGGTGGGATCGGCCTAACATCCCTATATCTAGTAGTTACACGGATGGGATTCATCCACATCTAGTCCACATGTAGAGCCCGGTAGTCCCCAGCTCATCCACCACTTACCCACAACTTCGTCCACAGGCGACGTCGTTCCGGGGGCGGTGGCGACGGGGGCCCGGATCGAGCGGAGAGGAGTCGTTCGTGCATTGTCCGTTCTGCCGTCACGACGACAGTCGCGTGGTCGACAGCCGCACGAGTGAGGACGGCACCTGCATCAAGCGACGCAGGCAGTGCCCCAGCTGTGGCAAGCGATTCTCCACGATGGAGACCGCGAGCCTCACGGTCGTGAAGCGTTCCGGGGCCAGCGAACCCTTCAGCCGGCAGAAGGTCCTGTTGGGGGTGCGCAAGGCGTGCCAGGGCCGGCCGGTCAGTGAGGACGACCTGGCACTGCTCGCCCAGGAGGTGGAGGAGTCGATCCGGGCTCAGGGCGCGGCGGAGATCGACGCGCACGACGTCGGCCTGGCGATCCTCGGTCCGCTGCGCAGCCTCGACGAGGTCGCCTATCTCCGGTTCGCCTCCGTCTACCAGGCCTTCGACGACCTCGAGGATTTCGAGTCGGCCATCGCCCTGTTGCGCGCCGAGCGGCCCGCTACGGGTGTTGAGCCGGATCCTCAACGTGCCGACGACTGAGTCATCCCACCCGCATCACCTGCACCGTCACAGAACACATCTCGCAGCACAGTTGACCACCTGAGGTGGAAAGGAAGTTGGACATGACCGACACTGCAGACGCCGGCTCCAAGACGAAGCGCGGCACCCGCGCAGGCAAGGGGTTGACCGTCGAGCGAATCTTCACCACCCCCGGCGTGCACCCCTATGACGAGGTCACCTGGGAACGTCGCGACGTCGTCCAGCAGAACTGGAAGACCGGTGAGACGATCTTCGAGCAGCGCGGGGTCGAGTTCCCCGACAGCTGGTCGCTCAACGCTTCCACGATCGTCACCACCAAGTACTTCCGCGGTGCTGTCGGCACCCCCGAACGCGAGAGCAGCCTCAAGCAGCTCATCGACCGCGTCGTCCTCACCTACGTGCGCGCCGGCAAGGAGAACGGCTACTTCGCCGGTGACCAGGACGCCGAGATCTTCGAGCACGAGCTGACCTGGTCCCTGCTGCACCAGGTCTTCAGCTTCAACTCGCCGGTGTGGTTCAACGTGGGCACCAAGTCGCCGCAACAGGTTTCGGCCTGCTTCATCCTCTCGGTCGACGACTCGATGGACTCGATCCTCAACTGGTACAAGGAAGAGGGCTTCATCTTCAAGGGCGGCTCCGGTGCCGGCCTGAACCTCTCGCGCATCCGCTCCTCCAAGGAGCTCCTGTCCTCCGGCGGCACCGCCTCCGGCCCGGTGTCATTCATGCGCGGCGCCGACGCGTCCGCGGGCACGATCAAGTCGGGCGGCGCGACCCGGCGGGCGGCCAAGATGGTCGTTCTGGACGTCGACCACCCCGACATCGTGGAGTTCGTCGAGACCAAGGCGCGCGAGGAGGACAAGATCCGTGCGCTGCGCGACGCCGGATTCGACATGGACCTCGGCGGCAAGGACATCACCTCGGTCCAGTACCAGAACGCCAACAACTCGGTCCGGGTCACCGACGAGTTCATGCGTGCGGTCGAGGACGGCACGTCCTTCGGGCTGCGTGCCCGTCACTCCGGTGAGGTCATCGAGGAGGTCGACGCGCGCACCCTCTTCGACAAGATCAACAAGGCCGCCTGGGAGTGCGCCGACCCGGGCCTGCAGTACGACGACACGATCAACGACTGGCACACCAACCCCGAGAGTGGTCGGATCACCGCGTCCAACCCGTGCTCGGAGTACATGTCCCTGGACAACAGCTCCTGCAACCTGGCGAGTCTCAACCTGCTGAAGTTCCTGCGCGAGGACGACACGTTCGACGCCGCGACCTTCCAGAAGGTCGCGGAGCTGGTCATCACCGCGATGGACATCTCGATCTGCTTCGCGGACTTCCCGACCGAGTCGATCGGCCAGACGACGCGTGACTACCGCCAGCTGGGCATCGGCTACGCCAACCTCGGCGCGTTGCTCATGGCGACCGGTCACGGCTACGACTCCGAGGGCGGCCGTTCGCTGGCCGCGGCGATCACCTCGCTGCTCACCGGAGCCTCCTACAAGCGCTCCGCCGAGCTTGCCGGCATCGTCGGCCCCTACAACGGCTATGCCCGCAACGCCGAGGCCCACCAGCGCGTGATGCGCAAGCACCAGGCCGCCAACGACGCCGTTCGCACGCTCGACGCGATGGACTCCGAGGTGCACCGTTACGCGACGAAGGCATGGGCCGATGTCGTCGAGATCGGCACCGAGAACGGCTACCGCAACGCGCAGGCCTCGGTGCTCGCACCGACCGGCACCATCGGCTTCATGATGGACTGCGACACGACGGGCATCGAGCCGGACTTCTCGCTGGTCAAGTTCAAGAAGCTGGTCGGCGGCGGCTCCATGCAGATCGTCAACCAGACGATCCCGCGGGCGCTGAAGAAGCTCGGCTACCAGAACGAGCAGATCGAGGCGATCGTCGAGCACATCGCCGAGCACGGCCACGTCATCGACGCACCGGGCCTGAAGCCGGAGCACTACGAGGTCTTCGACTGCGCCATGGGTGAGCGCGCGATCGCGCCGATGGGACACGTCCGGATGATGGCGGCGACCCAGCCGTTCCTGTCCGGAGCCATCTCCAAGACCGTCAACCTCCCCGAGGACGCGACGATCGAGGACATCGCCGAAGTGCACCTCGAGGGCTGGAAGCTCGGTCTGAAGGCGCTGGCGGTCTACCGCGACAACTGCAAGGTCGGCCAGCCACTGTCCGACGGCCGCAAGAAGGCTGCACCAGTGGAGGAGACCGAACCGGAGAAGGTCGTCGAGTACCGCCCGGTCCGCCGTCGGCTGCCCAAGCGTCGCAAGAGCGAGACCACGTCGTTCGCGGTCGCCGGTGCAGAGGGCTACCTGACTGCGGGCACCTACGAGGACGGCAAGCTCGGTGAGCTCTTCCTCAAGCTGGGCAAGCAGGGTTCGACGCTCGCCGGCATGATGGACGCCTTCTCGATCGCGATCTCGGTCGGCCTGCAGTACGGCGTGCCGCTCGAGACGTATGTCGAGAAGTTCACCAACCTGCGCTTCGACCCGGCGGGCATGACCGACGACCCGGACGTCCGGATGGCGCAGTCGATCATGGACTACGTCTTCCGCCGGTTGGCGCTGGATCACCTCGACTTCGAGACCCGGTCGTTCATGGGGATCCACACCGCCGAGGAACGTGCCCGTCAGCTCGAAACTGGTTCCTACGCACCGGAACCCACCGACGACGACGTCTCCGACGAGCTGGAGTCCTACTCCCAGTCCGTCGGCGCGACGACGCGCCGGGAGGACGAGGCGGCCGAAGCAGCGTCGTCCGACGACACCGCGGTCGCGGACATCCGGTCCGGCTCGGGTGCTGCCGACACGAGGGCGGTGTCCGGTGAGATCCACTCGTCGGCCGAGCTGATGGAGCGCTTCCAGGGCAAGGCCGCCGATGCGCCGATGTGCATGACCTGCGGGACCAAGATGCGTCCGGCCGGCTCCTGCTACGTCTGCGAGGGTTGCGGCTCGACCAGCGGTTGCAGCTGACCGGAAGATCCATTCGAGTCGACGAACCCGCCCCGACGGCATCACGCCGTCCGGGGCGGGTTCGCTCGTCGTGGCGGGACGTTCAGGTGCGGGTGGCTGCCACACGCCGACCGGTGATCGCGGCACACTGCTGGGCATGCTGACCATCACCGCTGAAGTTGCGAGGTACCGGCCGCACGATCCCCGGCTGTCCGTCCCGGCACAGCCGGCCGAGCAGGAGGCGAAATGACGCAGGTCTTCCTCGGTGTGGACATCGGCACCTCGAGCACGAAGGGCGTTCTCGTCGACCGATCCGGAGAGGTTCTCGCGCAGGCGACCCGCGAGCACGGCGTCGACCGTCCCGCAGTGGGGCACGTCGAGATGGACGGTCGCGTCTGGTGGGACGAATTCCGTTCGCTGGCACGGGAATTGGTGGGCCACACACGCGACGAGGTGGCCGCCGTCGGCGTGAGCGGGATGGGTCCCTGTGTGCTGCTGACCGACGAGCAGGACGAGCCGGTGCGCTCGGCCATCCTGTACGGCGTCGACACCCGAGCCCAGGTCCAGCAGGATGCGTGCGACCGCAGGTACGGCTCGGCGGAGATTCTGCGCCGGTGCGGGTCGGCGATGTCGAGTCAGGCAGCCGGCAGCAAGATCACCTGGGTCGCCGAGAACGAACCGGACGCCTATGCGCGCGCCCGGCGACTCTTCATGGCGTCCTCCTGGTTGGCGCGCAAGCTCACCGGCGAATACGTCCTCGATCATCACTCGGCGAGCCAGTCCACGCCGATGTATGACGTGCAGGCGCAGGACTGGCTGCAGCCGTGGGCCGGTGAGGTCGCGCCGGGCATCGAGCTTCCGCCGTTGCGGTGGGCCGACGAGACCGCGGGCCAGGTGACGCCCGCCGCAGCCGCCGAAACCGGGCTACCGCAAGGGATCCCGGTCACAACGGGCACGATCGACGCGTGGTCGGAAGCGATCAGCGTGGGCGCTCACAACACGGGTGACCTGATGCTGATGTACGGCACCACGATGTTCCTGATCAACACCGTCGCAACGCCGGTGCGGGTGCCCGCCCTGTGGGGTCCGGTCGGTGCCCTGCGCGGCACCTTCAGCCTGGCCGGGGGTATGGCGACCTCCGGCGCGATCACCGGCTGGCTGCGCGATCTCTACGGCGGCGTCGATTACGGGCAACTGACCCGCGAAGCGGCGGGCGTTCCCGCCGGATCCGACGGCCTGCTGATGCTGCCCTACTTCGCCGGCGAGCGCACACCGATCATGGACCCGCGCGCACGAGGTGTCATCGCCGGACTCACGCTGTCGCACGGCAGGGCGCACATCTACCGGGCCGCATTGGAAGCGATCGCTTTCGGCGTCCGGCACAACATCGAGACGATGCTCGAAGCGGGTGGGTCGGTCGAGCGAGTGGTCGCGGTCGGTGGCGGCGTGACCGGTGCGCTGTGGCCGCAGATCGTCACCGATGTCACCGGGGTCGAGCAGGTCATTCCGCACCGCACCCTCGGGGCGTCATACGGCGCGGCATACCTGGCGGCGAGGCAGGTCACCGACGTCGACATCGACGACTGGAACCCACCGCGCACGGTCTGCCGGCCGCACGCCGGCAACCGGAAGCTGTACGACGAGCGCTACCGCCTCTATCGACGGCTCTACGAGAGCACGCGTGACATCGCTCACGCACTCGCCGGACAACCCTGACGAACACGTGCTTCCGGCGCCCGCATTCCGGACGCGCTGTGAGTCCGGTCAGGTCACGATGGGAGACTGCGCCCTGTGAAGGCGCTGCTCCTGGAAAGCATCCACCCGTTTGCCGAGTCGATCCTGCGCGAAGCGGGATTCGAGGTCGAGACCCGCACCGGGGCCCTCGACGAGCCCGAGCTGGTCGAGGCCCTGCAGGGCGTCGACCTGGTCGGCATCCGCTCCAAGACCGAGATCACCCCGGCCGTGCTCGAGAAGTCGGCCGGGCTGACCGCGATCGGTGCATTCTGCATCGGCACCAACCAGATCGCGCTGGACGAGGCGGCTGCCCGCGGCATCGCGACGTTCAACGCGCCGTTCTCCAACACGCGCAGCGTGGTCGAGCTGGCGATCGCCGAGATCATCGCGATGGCGCGACGGCTCACCGAGAAGGACAGTTCGCTGCACGACGGAGTGTGGGACAAGAACTCCAAGGGCTCCCACGAGATCCGCGGCCGCAAGCTCGGCATCGTCGGCTACGGCAACATCGGCTCCCAGCTGTCGGTGGTCGCCGAGATGCTCGGTCTGCAGGTCTTCTTCTACGACACCGACGACAAGCTCGCGATGGGCAACGCGCACCGGTGCGACAGCCTGGAGGAGTTGCTGGAGACCGCCGAGGTCATCACGCTGCACGTCGACGGCCGGTCGGGCAACGCCGGGTTCTTCGGCGCCGAGCAGTTCGCCAAGATGCGTGAGCGCGCGTTGTTCCTGAACCTCTCCCGTGGCTTCGTCGTCGACTACGAGGCGCTGCGCGAGAACCTCCTGTCGGGCCACATCGCCGGCGCGGCCGTCGACGTCTTCCCGACCGAGCCGAAGAAGCGCGGGGATGCGTTCCACTCCCCGCTGCAGGGCATCCCCAACGTCATCCTCACCCCGCACATCGGCGGGTCCACCGAGGAGGCGCAGGAGGACATCGGTCGCTTCGTCGCCAGCAAGTTGCGCGACTACGTCCAGCGGGGCACCACGACGCTCAGCGTCAACCTCCCCTCCCTCACGCTGGAAGAACGCCCGGGCGGCCGGCGCATCACCCACCTGCACCGCAACACCCCCGGCGTGCTCGCCAAGGTCAACAGCATCCTGGCCGAGCACGGCGTCAACATCGAGGGCCAGCTGCTCAACACGCGCGGCGAGAACGGCTACGTCGTCACCGACGTCCCGCAGCTGCCGGACGCGGCCGTCGCAGACCTGCAGGCGATGCCGGAGACGATCCAGCTACGCGTCATCGGCGGTTAACGACACCAGCCGGTCGGCGACCTCACCCACCACCGCGTGCGAGGTCGCCAGCGTCAGACGCAGGAATCCCGCTGTGCCACAAGCGGTTCCGTTGGTGCCGATAACTCCGGTGCGTTCGGCGACCCTGCCGGGATCGACTCCGGCGTCCCGCAGGTCCAGCCAGTGGATGTATGTCGCAGCGGGTGGCGTGTAACCGATCGTGGGGGCGTGCGCCATACGCGCTGCGAACAGGTCACGGCCGCGTTGCAGGTGGTCGACCAAGGCGTCCAGGTGCGCCACCCCGTCCACCCCGTATGCCGCTGTCGCCGCGACCGCTCCGAGCGGTGAGGTGCCGTGTCGCACCACGAAGGGTGACGCCGACCAGCGTCGCCGGTGCGCGGCCGAGGTCATGATCAGTTGCGCGCACGCCAGGCCGGGCAGGTTCCAGCCCTTGGACGCCGACACGGCGGTGACGGTGTGCGCCGCAGTGCGCTCGTCGAGGGACGCGTAGGGGATGTGCTGGCCGCCCGAATAGACCAGGGGAGAGTGGATCTCGTCGGCGAAGACGGTGGCGCCGGTGCGCTCGACGACATCGGCGATGGCGAGGAGTTCCTCGCGTGTCGCGACCTGTCCGGTCGGGTTGTGCGGGTTGATGAGCACCAGCAGCCCGCCGCCCTCCAGCGCTGTGGCCAGACGCCGTGGGTCGATCACGAAGCGGCCGTCGACCAGGTCCATCGGCAGCTTCCGCAACTCGTGACCGACGGCTCCGGGCAGTTCCAGGAACGGCATGTAGGCGGGGGTCGGCAGCACCACCGGAGTCCCGGGCTCGACCAGATGGCCGAGCGTGAACGTGAACGCGCCCAGGACGTCCGGGAGCAACTCGATGTGCGCCGGGTCCACGTCCCATCCGAATCGCTTGTGCTGGAACGTCGCACACGCGGCTGCTGTGTCCCGTGCAAGGGGTGTGGGCAGGTAGCCGGTGAGACCGCGCCCGATCGCGTCAGCGAGGGCCCGCTGGATCGACGGCGCGAGCGGCAGATCCGACTCCGCGATGAACGCCCCCAGTTGGCGCCCGCTGGTGACCGACCACTTGACCGACCCGCGAGACCGAAGCTGCTCGACGTCGACCTGCGCCATGACTCGTTCGATGTTGACCGGCTCGACACCCATGCGTTCGAGACTAATGCCAGCCGCCGAAGCGGCTACTCGGGCAGGTCGACGTAGGGCACGGCATAGCTGCCGATGACCTGGATGCGCTGCTCCTCGGTGCCGTTCCAGTCGACCTGCAGGTCATGACGAGCGAACGCCTCGGTGATGCGCTCGCCGATCCGGACGGCTCCCTCCCCGGTTTCGTCGAAGACGCCGAACGCGACGAACAGCTCTCCGTCGAAGATCATCCGCTCCACGTCGGCAGCGGTGCAGAAGCAGTATCCGTCGATCGAATGCCCTTCCTGGGCAAGGATGTTCGCGGCATTCGAGACCGCGGTCAGCGACTGCATCACGTCGCGGCCCTCGCCGAATCCGAAGACGATGCCCTCTGCGGTCAGCTCCTCGAACGCCGTGATCAGACCGAGTGCGGTCTGACTCGGGAAGGGAACCTGCGTGTTGTGGTCCTGGATGAGCCAGTCGACGACCTCGGGCACCGATTCCTGGGTGATGTCGGCGTCGCGCAGCGGACCGTCGCCGATCATCTCCCAGCGCAGCCGGTTCTCCAGTTCCTCCCGGCTGTCGGTGCCGATGCAGATGCGCAACACGAGACGGCCGATCGCGGTGTCTGGATCGGGGACGAAGGCACCGGTGAAGTTGACGTCGGAGCGGAGGGCTTGGGAATGCACGGACTCCATGGTGCCAAACTCGTGTGGTTCACCGGCGGGTTCCCCATTGCCCGCCGCCCGAGACCGGGCATCCCGTAATCTGGACGTTCGGTCCCTCCTCCCACCACCCACGATTCCGGAGCTTCAACCACCGTGGCCCTTGCCGATATCACCCGAGACGATGTGCTCGCAGCACTGCAGGAATGGCAATCCCAAGGACGAGAGTCCTTCCTCTCGGCATACGGGTTCGAACCCGATCTCGAGCATGTCGTGCACTTCGACGGCGTCGTCTATGACGCACCGGCCATCGCGGCCGCCGCACACGGTTTCGCGCGCGCGGACTTCGGTCCGCTGACGCCCGTGTCGTTGCCCACACCCGACGAGATCGGCGCACACCTCGCGGGCCTCGGCTTCGAGGTCAAGCGGGCCCAGCGCTCGAGCAGCGTCAGTCCCGGCCGGCAGAGGGACCTGCGGCGTTGGAAGGCGACCTACGAGCTGATCAAGGTCGCGGCCAACAACGACCCTGCGGCGCAAGCGCTGTGGCACCAAGTGGATTCGCTGCGCGAGGAGCGGGTGGCGGAAGCCCGCGAGCTGATCCGGACGCTGGCCGTCGGGCGCGACCTGCATGCGTTCGTCGAGGGATTCGCGGTCTGGTCGCGCCGTCCCGGCCCGTTCGCCCAGCACGCCTCGAGCCTGCCCACCTGGCTGGGCCAGTTGCGCGGCACCGCAGGCGGTTACGAGCGCGACCTGGCCGACCTGCTGGTCGAGACGACCCAGACGCCGCGCGACGACGAAGAGGCTGCGACGCGCATCCGCGCGCTGGAGGAATACACCGAGAACAAGCTCGACGCCTCTCGCGTGCCGACCGTGCTGTCGATCTTCTGGGCGACGGATGCGCCCACCGACTGGCCGACGCTGTGGCCGGGCGGCTCCGAGCCGTTCCAGACGCTGGGCTGGATGGGCCGGCACCTGAGCCACTCGGAGCGGTACCTGGCCTTCGCCGACCTGTGCCGCAGTTTCGAGCCCGACGACCCGAGCCTGGCCGAGCGCCTGGTCGGCTACCTCGGCAGCAAGCAGTGCTTCGTCGGGCTGGGCACCTCGCTGCCGGACATCTGCGAGGAGGCGGCCGACCTGATCGCGGGCTTCAAGCCGGGTCTCGGCTACGCGTCCGCCGACGCGGATGCTCGCGCCGCCGGCCTGGCACTGCAGTTGCGTGGCGTCGCCACGCTCACCGTGCGGTCCCTGCACAAACCGCTGCGGCAGGCCACCGGCCTGCGCCTGCAGGAGACCAACCTGCAGACCCGGACCGGCCAGTCCAAGGACGCGCCATACCGCGTCGACGCACACGCGACGTGGACGCTACCCGGCGGCACCGGTGCGCCGGGTTTCCGGCTCTGGCTCACCCGGTCCGGCGTCGCGGTCGGGCTGCACTCCGGCTGGGACGGCCCGGGATCGGGCGCGCGCCACGAGGAGATCGGCGGCGTCGTCCAGGAGCACCTACCCGAAGGCATGCGCTTCTTCCACCTGCGCACCACGAGCAGCCCCGACCGGGTCGAGCCGGTGGAGCGCGAATACCCCGGTGGTGAGGTGTATGTCGGCCGCTGGTGGCCGCATCCGGAGTCGCTCGGCCGGGCTGACTTCGCCGACGAGATCGTCGACACGGTCCGGCGGCTCGCCCCGCTCGTGGAGGTCATGTCCGGGAAGGAGCCGACTCCGACCGGGCCCGTCGACCTGGACCTGCTCGCCCAACTCGAACGGTTCGTGGCCGAGCGCCCCTATCCGGGCGATCGCGACAACTGGCACCAGGAGCAGCGCCGTGCCCTCGCGCAGGCGCTGGAGCCGGCCGGGCTCGACGCCTTCGACATGGCCGCGTTCCGCCGGTTGCTCAGCGGCCGTGCCTACGGTCACCCCGGCACCCACTCGGTGCTGCAGGCGAGCCTGGCGACCATGGACGCTGCCGGGCTGGACGCATTCGCCCGGGCGATCAAGGAGTTGCTGTGGGGCGACGGCGACGATGTCGCCCGCATCGAGCACATCCTGGGCGACGGTATGCCGGCCCCCGGCCTGGGCGAAGCAGTCGTGATGAAGCTGATGGCCGTCGCACATCCGGCCCGGTACCTGCCGATCCACGCGCTCGGCGGAGCGGACGGGAAGATCGCGGTGGCGCGTGCCGTCGGTGTCCAACTGCCGAAGATCGACTCCCCGAATCGCGCCCGCCTGCATGTCGTGATCAACGACCGCTTGCGTGCCCGTCTCGAACCTCTGCTGCCCGGAGACCCTTGGGGCCAGGTGCAATTCGCGCTCTGGATGCTGCACAAGAGCGAGTCCGTCGCCGACCCGGAGCGCGACCTGATCGCCGAGGCCGCCGCCGAACTACTGGTCGACGAGGACTTCCTGCGGGAGATCCATGGGCTGCTGGAGGACAAGAAGCAGCTGATCTTCTACGGCCCGCCCGGCACCGGCAAGACCTACCTCGCGCAGCGGCTGGCTGCCGCGCTGCAACCGGACTCGACCAAGCGGCAGGTCGTGCAGTTCCACCCGTCGACGTCGTACGAGGACTTCTTCGAGGGCTTCCGGCCACGCCTGGACGCCGAGGGCCAGATGGTCTACGAGCTGCGCAAGGGGCCGCTGGCCATGTTGGCCGAGGCCGCCGAGGCCGACCCGACCACGCCGCACATCATGCTCATCGACGAGATCAACCGCGCGAACCTGCCGCGGGTGTTCGGCGAACTGCTGTACCTGCTCGAATACCGCTCGCAGTCGGTCATGACGTCATACCGGCCGGACGAGGGTTTCGAGTTGCCGCCGAACCTCTATTTCATCGGCACCATGAACACCGCCGACCGGTCCATCGCCCTGGTTGACGCAGCACTGCGGCGCCGGTTCCACTTCGTGCCGTTCATGCCGCACGAAGGTCCGATGGAGGGGCTGCTGCGGCGCTGGCTGCAGGCGCACAACGGGCCGGTCTGGGTTGCCGGGATCGTCGACCGGGTCAACGACGAGTTGCGTCGCGCGTTGCGCGGCCCACACCTGCAGATCGGGCACAGCCATTTCATGGCCGACGGGCTGAGTGACGCTGCGCTGCAACGGATCTGGACCTACAGCATCTATCCGTTCATCGAGGACCAGTTCTATGGTCGCGAGGATGTGCTGAAGACGTTCACCTGGCAGAGCGTGCTGGAGCGCCACGGCCCGGGAGCACGTGCCGCTGCCGGTGAGGAGCCGCCGCCCGCCGCGACTCTCGCCACATGAGCGACGTCATACTCCGCGAGCACGGCGAAAGCGCACCGATGCGGCTCGCGCCCGCAGCGCGGACGGCGCTCCTGGAGGCCGCCAGCGACAAGATCACGGTCGTCGCAACCGCCGACCCGGAGCGGGTGATCCTGCGCACCGGCTCATGGGTGGGCGCGCTTGCCGTACCCGGTTGCACCATCCGTGTCGAGCCGCGTGCGCCGATGGAGAACCTCTTCACCATGTTCTCCGCGGGCCTGCCGTCGGACGCGTGGGGGAGCGACGCGGTCGGCTGGGCCGGT
Organism: Flexivirga sp.; assembly: GCF_035551235.1. Taxonomy (GTDB): domain Bacteria; phylum Actinomycetota; class Actinomycetes; order Actinomycetales; family Dermatophilaceae; genus Flexivirga. Next base: position 22,532 of record NZ_DASZNO010000007.1, read on the forward strand.
GACACCGAACTCGTCGACGGTGTGGCGGCCTTCCTGCTGCGCGCGATCGACACGGCGACCCGCCGCGGCCTGCTGCACGGTTACGTGACGCTCGAGGAGGACACCAGCACGATTCGCGGGCGGCTGCTGGTCGATCAGCTCGCGACCCGTCCGTGGGCCACCGCGTCACCGCCGTGCCGGTATGACGAATTCACCCCGGACATCGCCGAGAACCGCCTGTTGCTGTGCGCCGTGCGTCAGGTGCTGACCTGGCCGGACCTGCCGCCGCTCGTACGCCGCGACGGACTGCGACTGATCCAGCGGTTCGAGGGCGTGGAGGTCACCAGTCCCGATCAGCACCACGGCGACCTGCCGATCACCCGACTGAACGAGCACTACGCACCCGCCCTCGATCTCGCGCGAAAAGCGTTGGACGGCATCACGATTCGGCATCTGGAGGGTTCGCAGACCGCGCACGCGTTCATGGTCGACATGGACGACCTCTTCCGCCGGTGGATCACCGTCGAGATGAGCAACCGGCTCTGGCCGGACATCTCCCTGGAGGAACGCCCGCAGTACGCGCTCGACGTCCAGGACCAGTGGCATTTCACGCCCGACCTGCTGTTGCGCCGTGACCAGCGGCCGGTGCTGGTCGGCAACGTCGCCTACCATCTGGAAGCCGATCGCCGTGATGGCTCGGACTTCTACCCGCTGCTGGCCTACGCCTCCGCGCTCGGTCTCGAAGCAGGACTGCTGATCTATGCGCACGCCGATCAGGCACCTGCCCCCGAGGTCGTCGTGCGCAGCATCGGCACCCGCCTGTTGTGCGTGCCGTTGCGACTCAACGTGCCCGCCGCACGCCTGGCCGGGTCGCTGGACACGCTCGCGGAACTCGTGCGGGTGGTGTCCTATCCGCGCCGGGCGGCCTTCGCCCGCTGAGCGACCGCGGGGCGGAGCACGGGCCCGTGTGGCAGGCATACTGGGGCCGTGATCGCCAAACTCTTCCTGGTGGTGCTCGTCATCATCATCGGCTCGTTCGTCTGGTACTTCGTCAAGGGCAAGGTCTCCAACACCCATCAGCAGGTGCGCGATCGCGCGATCGAGGGAAACTTCGGCCGGGCGCTCGCGGCCGGCCCGGCGACCAAGCACCTGTCGATGATGGGCCGCACCCTCACCCTCGGTGCTGACCCGACTCGGGCGGGCGAACTCATCGCCCATGTCGCCTCCTCCGACGACCGGGTCACCGACGTGCATTCCGAAGCGGGCGCGATCGTCATACAGATCGACGGCTCCTTCCCGCGGGCCCGCGCGCACCTGATGGCGGACCGCACCGTCATCGGCGTCGAGGCGATGACCTGGGAGATGGGCTTCCCGCAGGGAGCGGCGGTGTGGGATCGCATCGCGACCGCGATCTCCCAGGCGGCGACCCACCAGGGGATCCCGGTGGGCGAGGGCAACCGGGAGTTCGTCAAGGACGAAAGTGCCTCCGGCAGGCCGGAGATCTGGACGGTTCGAACGGCCTGACCGACGGCCTGACCGTCGGCACCGGGGGCCGCCCGGTGTCGCGTAACCTGTTGCATCTGTGTGTGTCGGCGCGGGCCGGGAGCATCATCGAGAGAGGTTCAAGGGGACCATGACGGGGACTATGACGGGGACTATGACCACCACCGCATTCCGCAGGATTGCGCTCGGCGCGACTCCGGCCATGCTGATCGCCGGTGCACTCGCCGGCTGCGGCAACGAGGGGGCACCGTCGGTGCAGGCGCCGGCCACGTCGGCGAATTCCGCGGCCGCGGCCGCAACCGACTCCGGCGTGCCGACAGCGCCGTCGACCGATCAGAGCACCGACGACACGGTGCCCACCGACACCGGCGTGCCCACGGTGTCCGCCGCGCCGTCTGGGTCGTCCTCCACCGGCGACCCGGCGAAGGTGTGCAACGACAACGACACCTTCCTCACGCCCGGTGCGGTCGCGCCGAGCACCAAGAAGGCCAAGTGGGGCAAGCCGCTGGACCTGACCCAGAAGTATGGCGGCACCGTGACGATCACACCGCAGCTGCCCACGGTGAAGAAGCCGTCGGGCGACGACGTCTTCGGCCCGGAGAAGGGTCAGGTCAGCCTGCTGATCAAGGTGACCGTGAAGTACAAGTCCGGTGACAAGAGCAGCATCGCCGGCATCTACTTCACGTTGCGCGACACACAGAAGAACGTCTGCAACTATGCGTCCCTGAGTGAGGCCGTTCCGAAGCAGGAGCAGTTCGACGACGGTGACGTGAGCAAGACGACCAGGACCTACAGCGGGACGCTGGTCTACGAGGTGCCCGCGAATCAGGACTACAAGAAGTACACGTTGCTCTACCGGGCGGACGACTTCGACAACAAGACCACGGACGCGCCGGTCGCGTGGACGAACTGAACGATCACCTGCGTCCGCCCGTTGGCAGTGCATGAGCGGCGGTACGACGTGATCCACGTGAGCTACACCGCATGCTGAGCGCGGGTATGACGCTGAGCGCCGCGGACCTCGAACGCCGCAGCCGGCTGCGCAAGATGCGACTGGTCGCGACGTCGTTGCTGGTCGTGGCGGCGATCATCTTCGTCGTCACGCACGGACACCACGGCGCGTGGGGGTATCTGAACGCCGCCGCGGAGGCCGCGATGGTGGGTGCGGTTGCCGACTGGTTCGCGGTGACGGCGCTCTTCCGCCATCCGCTCGGGCTGAAGGTTCCGCACACGGCGATCATTCCGGAGCGCAAGGACAGCATCGGGCACAGCCTCGAGGATTTCGTCACCGACAACTTCCTCACCGCCGAGAACGTCCAGCAGCGCCTGGCGACGGCTCAGGTACCGATGCGGGTCGGCCGCTGGCTCGCCGAACCCGCGAACGCCCGCCGGGTTGTCACCGAGTCGGCGCCCTCCCTCGCGAAGGGCATCGACTCGATCAGTGACGCCGAGGTGGGGGACTTCCTCGGTCGGGTGTTGTTGCCCCGGCTCGCGCGCGAGCCCGTGTCGCCGATCCTGGGCACGCTGCTCGAAGGCGTGGTCAAGGACGGCTCGCATCGACAGGTGGTCGACCTGGTCGTGCGGGAGCTGCACGACTGGGTCCGCGACAACGAGGCCACGGTGACGTCGCTGATCGGCAGCCGCGCGCCGTGGTGGTCGCCGCGCTGGCTGGACGACACGGTCGCCGCTCGGCTGCACGTCGAGCTGGTCCGGTGGCTGGCCGACATACGGGACACCCCGGACCACCAGGTGCGGCAGGCGGTCGACGACCTGCTCGCCAAACTCGCCGACAACCTGCAGAACGACCCGACCACGATGGAGCGCACCGAGCAGCTGAAGGTGCGTGTGCTGTCCCATCCGTCGGTCGGCGACTCGCTCGTCGGCATGTGGCAGTCGGTCAAGCGCGTGGTGGTCGAGTCACTGGAGGACCCCGAGAGCGATCTGCGCGAGCGGCTGGTGCGCGCGCTCACTGACCTCGGCGGACGGATCGTGACCGACGACAACCTGCGTGCCTCGCTCGATCGCCGGCTCGGTGAGATCTCCGGGCACGTCGTGACGACATACGGGCATGAGATCTCGACCGTCATCTCGCAGACCATCGAGCGGTGGGACGGCGATGAGGCGTCCAAGCGGATCGAGCTGCATGTGGGCCGGGACCTGCAGTTCATCCGGATCAACGGCACCGTCGTCGGTGGGCTGGTCGGACTGCTGATCTACACGCTCGCGCAGCTGCTCTGACCGGGTCGACGGAACCCGGATAATCCGACACGCCACGTTGGGCATGTTCACCTGTGGTTTACCGGTATGTTGGCTGGACTTTGCCGTAAAGATTCGCAAAGCGCGCATCGGCCTGCCCACCCGAGGATCGCTCCCGTAGGACGTGGGCCGAGGCGACGACGCTTTGCCAGGAGAGGTGGCTACCGGATGGCTTCGTTGCGACGACGCGTGATCGACAAGATTCCCGAGGATTCTCGCAAGAGGTTGGTGGGGGCGCGGCAGGTCGTGCGCGAGCTCCGCGGACAGGTGACGCGCCCGGCCAAGGGCGCTCCCGTCGTCGGGATGGTCGAGCGCATCGCGGAGACGCAGATCTCGGGGTGGGTGATGGTGCCGGTCAGGACCCCTCCGCTGCCGGTGACCTTGCACCTCGGCTCGGTCCAACTCTCCACCACCTATCCGACCGCGGCGGGTGCGCTGTCCGCGATGGTGGTGACCAAGGAGGACCAGGGGCCGCCGACCGCGCAGGACGCCGCCACGCACAAGCGCGTCGTGGGTGGCGGGGTGACCGCTGGACGTTCCGATGGTGGTCGCAACGTGCGCAGCGGTTACGAGGCGCGAGCATTCACCTTCCAGGTCCGCGAGATCTGGCAGTACCTGAGCTCGGGCGACCACGTCACCGTGAAGTTCGACGGCCAGCCGGTGCCGATCGCCGGGCACGGGCTCTTCCTGCGTGCATCCAAGAACGGCAAGTCGAACCTGAAGACGCTGCAGCAGCGGCTGGATCAGGGCTACATCCTGACGCAGACCGGACGGGTGATGTTGTCCAAGCGGCTTGACGAGGAATGGCAGCGGCGGGTCGCCGGCATCTACTCGAAGGTGCGGGACGTCGTCGACGCCGAATTCGGCCACGACGTGTTCGTCGTCTACGGGACGCTGCTCGGATCGGTCCGCGAGGGCGGCTACATCGGTCACGACGCGGACTTCGATTCCGCGTTCATCTCCAAGTTCACCACCGGGCCGGAAGCTGCCGACGAACTGGTGCGGATCGCGCTGGCGCTGCTGGAGGCCGGCCTGGAGGTCGACATGCGGCAGCGGGTGCTGCACGTGCACGACCCGGAGGACCGCAACTACCGCATCGACCTGTTCCACCTCTACTTCGACCCCGAGGGCCGACTGCGGTTCCCCTGGGGTGTCGCCGGATCGCGCACGTACACCACCGCGGACTACCAGGGGACCGAGCTCGTGGACTTCCCGGGCGGGAAGGTCCTGCGGCCGAAGAATCCCGAGCCGCTGGTGGCGCACATCTACGGCGACGACTGGCGGCTGCCCAAGCCGGGCTTCCACTGGTCGCACGCGCGCACCGACGTTGCCGACGACGGCGTGCTCACCATCCCGCAGCGGGACCGCGTCTACTGGTCCAACTTCTATGCGCACCACACCAACACCGAGGGCTCGACCTTCTTCGACGAGGTCAGCAAGCTCGAGGGACTGCCCGAGGCGGTCATCGACATCGGCTGCGGCGACGGTCGTGACTCCTGCGCCTTCGCGCAGATCGGTCGGAACGTCGTCGGCATCGACCAGTCGGGTGTGGCCGTCGAGGGCGCGTCCGCGCGGGCAAAGCAGCTGGGTGTGGGCGATCACGCCCGGTTCGAGGTGTGCGACGTGTCGGACTCCGAAGCGCTGGGCAAGGCGCTCCAGCAGTTCCGGGCCGAGCACGAGGGTGCCGCGCTCTTCTACCTCCGGTTCTTCCTCCACTCGATCAAGGCGGATGTGCAGGAGAACCTCCTGTCGCACATCCAGTCCGTCGCTCGTGAGGGTGACCTCTTCGCCGCCGAGTTCCGCACCGATGAGGACGAGAAGCGCAAGAAGACCTTCGGCAACCACTACCGGCGTTTCCAGAACGCCGCGGAGTTCCGGGAGTCGCTGGAGGGTCGCTTCGGCTTCGACGTGCTCACCGATCAGGAGTCGGACGGCCTGTCCCCGTATGGCGACGAGGACCCGATCCTCTATCGCGTGATCGGTCGCTTCCGAGGCTGACGATCATCCCAGCTGCTCCGTCCAACGCCGAGCAACGCCTGCCGACGGCGCCGGTCACAGTCGTACTGTGGCCGGCGCCGTCGTGTCGCCGCTGGGGGACCGGACCCCGGCGGGTGCAGTGGCATCGGGCGGCCGTATGGCGCCTCCGGTCGCCGCGCAGTGGCGTGATCGGGGTTAATAACTGTCTGGGGCCAGCTGTCGGGCGTCAGCTGTCGACCGGCGGCTTCGGGCCGAAGCGCACGAGGGAAAGGTGAAGCGTCTCGTTCACCGGCCCGGCGTATGGCGCGAACGGCGGCTGCTTCGATCCCGAATCTCGTGAGGGCGCAGGCCTTTTCGCGCCGTGCCGGCCGTCGGTCGGTGATAGGTCGTCGCCCGGTGGGCCGGGTGCGTCATACGGCAGGAACTCCGGACGCACTCTGGTCCCGTCGCGTGCGGTGAACACGACTCCGGCCGGCTTGGACGGGTCGCCGACCATCACGAACGCGCCCCGGTGGTGCTCGTCGTGGTGGAAGGGGCAGAGCATGATCATCCGGTCCGCGTCGGTGCGTCCGCCGTTGATCCAGTGGTCGAGGTGATGGCACTCGAGGTGGTGCATCGCCAGGCATCCGGGGAACCGGCAGCCGCGGTCACGGTCCTCGAGCAACCGCCGGGTGCGGGCGGGCACGATGCGTTGTGCGCGGCCGACATTGATCGGTTTGCCCTCGGTCTCCCAGATCGGCTGGATGACGCCGTCGCACAGGACGCGGTCGCGCAGTGACTGCGGGAGTGAGCAACCCTTGTTGAGCCAGCCGTGTCCGAGGGTGTCCAGGTGCAGGTAGATGCGATAACGGCTGGCACGGGAGTGACCCAACGGTGCGCCGTCGTCGAGGGAGCGCTGCGCCATGAGGCTCATGGCCTCACCGAACGACGCGCCGCGGTGCGATTTCGAAGCGTCACCGCGGTTGTCACCGCAGTCGGCGGCGCCGGGTCGGGACGGTCGGGCCTGGGAAGCCGCGCCGGATCGCCCGCCGCCGTTGGCACTCGGCTCCTCGGGTGGCTCCGTGCGGAGGCGGAAGAGCGTGTCCTTGGCCTCGAGCAGAGCTTGCTCGACGAGCGCACCGAGGTCGGCCGGCGCGTCATACACCAGCCGGAAGCGGCCGTTGACGTAGCGCATGTCGAGCCTGGGCGGGGCGGCCGCTGGGTCGAACTCGCCGGGAGCGCGGTCTTGGGCCGCATCCGACGCGGCATCCACCTGCTGCTCGTTGTCAGAGTCGTCGCCGGGTAGGACGACGCTGTCGTCGTCGTCTCCACCGGCGCCCGTCTCGTCGGGGTTCTCCGTGGCGGAGTTGTCACCGTCTGAGCCATCCGCGGCATCGGCGCGAAAGTTGTAGCGGCACAACGCCCTCCGCAGCTGCGTCACGGTCGTGTATGACGCGAACTCGGCCACGTCGGCGTCATACGCGCTCGGCGTGTATTTGGCGACGACCGCAGCCTGCCCGAGTGTGAGCTTGCCGTCGTCGATCAGAGCCTGCATGGTCGGCAGGTCGGCCGACCGCTCGGCGATCCGCACGATGTCGTGCGCAGACGACCAGGTCAGCCCGGCGTATGCCGTCAGCCAGTGCTCCGGCGACTTGAACCCGGCGCCGCACCACAGCTCCTCGGCCAGCACCCGACGCATCAGCGTCACGAGCCGGGCGTGCCCGTCATTGAGCTGGGCGCTGATTTTGGCCAGCTCGTGGCGCGCCGCGGACATGGCCAGATCGGAGGCAGACGACTCCCAACGAGGGCTGTCGGTGACAGCCGCCGCAGACTCGTCGTGCCTCATTTCGATCATGTGTTCAGTGAAGCACTCGGCACCGACAACCTCTCCCGGTCGAGGCGCCGGCCGTTCGTGCCGCCTCCGGTGAGGCGTTTCAGCCGGCCGTCATACCGACGCCGCGTGCACCTGCAGCTGTTGGCCATCGGCATCCGTGATCGTGATGAAGTCGCCGAACTCGGACTCGTTCAAAGTCGCCGCGGCGCCGGCCGACTGCGCACGCTGCACGATCTCGGGCAACGGAGTCGCAGTCTCAAACGTGAGCTGTATGGCGAAAGGCCCTGGCACGACGGGGAGTTCGTCGGTGTAGATGTGGTGCAGACCGACGGCACCGCCCGGGTCGGGGAGCGCCATCTGGGTGAAATCCGGACTGGCTTCGCCCACCACGGAGAAGCCGAGAGCCTCCAGCAGGCGCCGGTCGGCGGTCTGGTCGTCCACGAACCGGATCGGCGTGACCCGCAGGTCGCCGGCGTCCGGTCCGGGCGCGACGCCGGTGGCGCTGTAGCCGTAGAGGTCGTCCGACCGGCCGTTGATGATCAGCTCGTCCTCGCCCGAGGTGATGGTGATCGCGCGGCCGTAGGCCTCGTCATAGACGATCGACTCGTCGGGGTGATCGGCGTTGCCGAAGCCACTCGCGGTCAGTTGCTGGGCGAGTTGGTCGAGGGTATCGGTCTCGAACGACAGGCTGGTCTGGCCCTCGCGTGCGCCGCCGGCGGAGTCGGCAGCACTGTGCAGCGCCACGGTCCCGGTGCGGCCGGCGAGCACGACCCAACCGCCCTTGTCGCCGGTGATGCTGACCGACAGGCCGAGTGCGACGAGCAGTCGCGACATCTCCTCGACGTTGTCGGTGAAGCGGATCGGTTGCACAGTCAGGCTCATCGGGTCGCTCCTTCGCCGAGGTAGCCGCGCAGCGCCTGCTCGACGAGCGCGGAGAGGCTGAGGCCGTCGTCGATCGCGCGGTGCTTGACCTCGCGGATCAGGTCGGCCGGCAGGTAGACGTTGAACTGTGCCTTCGCCGACGGTTTATCATTTGCTGGCATGCTAGCAATATAGAAAGCAGGTATGACGGCCGTCAACCCCGTGCGGGGGCCGGTGTCTAGCGCCGCAGGTCGAGCACCTGGAAAACCTTGTCGAACCGGCGATCGGCATCGGGGGCGACGAAGTCAGGTAGCCGGCCGTATTCGGTGAACCCTTCGGACAGATAGAGCTGCTCGGCCCGGTGGTTGTCGCCGCGGAAGTCGATCGTCAGTTGTTCGCAGCCCGCGGCCCGTGCGGTGCCGATCAGCCGGCGAAGCAGCGATCGTCCGATGCCATGGCCGTCGAATTCTGTTGCCACTGCGAGGCGTTCGAGGTCGGCATTGTTGCGCAGGGTGGGGCGCGCGTAACGCCGCCAGTACCCGAAGCCCACGATGCGCAGAGCGGGGTCCCGAGCGACCAACACCGAGGCGTTCTCCGGCCCGGCCACCACGAGCGACGTCAACAGCTCGTGCACTTCCTGCTCGACCGGCGGGTCGGTCCAGCCGATCGCGGCGTCGCCGCGGACCAATGTGTCGAGTATGGCGGTGAGTGCGACCACATCCGCGGCGTCGACGCGGGTGAGGTCCTCGATCGTGCTGGCTGCGTCGGTCATGGCTTCATTGTGTCGGGGCATTGTGTCGTGCGCTGTGTCGTCGCCGCTGTGTCGTGGGCTCTGTGTCGTGGGCGTGCCGCGATCCGCCATGCATAACGTCGTGAGGCGTCCAAAGTTAGAGACGGTTATGTATCAGGGCGCGGGCGGCGCTAAAATCGCGACCAGGTCATGAGTGTCAGCGCCAAGCCCCGGCTCGCTGACCGGCAACCCTCCTCTCGCGGTGGGGTGCCCCGGGTGAGGACCTGGCCACCGGTGCAGATCGCCGCGTGGCAAGCGCGGGCATCACGAACGTGGGTCCGCCGCCGAATGCGGCGCGCGTGCCGTGTTCGGCGATTCGCAAGTCATCGCCAAGAGCACGGAAGGTCATCATGAGCGACGCAACACCCAACTGGTCCTTCGAGACGCGGCAGATCCACGCCGGGCAGACCGCCGACCCGGCGACGGGTGCGCTCGCGCTGCCCATCTACCAGACCACGTCATACCAGTTCAACGACACCGACCACGCGGCAAACCTCTTCGGGCTCAAGGAATTCGGGAACATCTACACCCGACTGATGAACCCGACCACCGACGTCGCCGAGAAGCGCATCGCCGACCTCGAGGGCGGCGTGGGCGCGCTGCTGGTCTCCTCGGGGCAGGCCGCTGAGACGCTGACGTTCCTCAACATCGTCCAGGCCGGTGACCACATCGTCGCCAGCCCGAGCCTGTATGGCGGCACGTTCAACCTGCTCAAGCACACGCTGCCCAAGCTCGGCATCGAGACGACCTTCGTGGAGAACACCTCCGACCCGGAGAGCTGGAAGGCCGCCCTGCGCCCGAACACCAAGCTGGTCTTCGGTGAGACGGTCTCCAACCCGAAGTCCGAGGTCCTGGACATCGAGGCCATCGCCAAGGTCGCGCACGACCATGGTGTGCCGCTGGTCGTGGACAACACGATCGCGACGCCGTTCCTGCTGCGCCCGATCGAGCACGGTGCGGACATCGTCATCCACTCGGCGACGAAATACCTTGGCGGACACGGAAACTCGATCGCCGGCGTCATCGTCGACAGCGGCAACTTCGACTTCGCCAAGGACCCGGAGAAGTTCCCCTCCTTCAACACCCCGGACGAGTCCTACCACGGTCTGGTCTACGCGCGGGACCTCGGCGTCGGCAGTGCACTGGGTGCCAACCTGGCCTTCATCCTCAAGGCCCGCGTGCAGTTGCTGCGCGACCTCGGCTCCGCGGTGTCGCCGTTCAACGCGTTCCTCATCGAGCAGGGCATCGAGACGCTGAGCCTGCGCGTCGAGCGGCACGTCCAGAACGCCCGCAAGGTCGCCGAGTGGCTGCAGGAGCAGGACCAGGTCGAGTCGGTCCGCTGGGCCTCGCTGCCGGGCAACGAGTACTACGAGCTGGCGCAGAAATACACGCCGCTCGGCGCCGGCGCCGTGCTGGCCTTCGAGATCGCCGGTGGTGTCGAGGCGGGCAAGAAGTTCGTCGAGGCGCTGACGCTGCACTCGCACGTCGCCAACATCGGTGACGTCCGGTCGCTGGCCATCCACCCGGCGTCGACCACGCACTCGCAGGGCCCCGACGAGGACCGCCTGGCCGCGGGTGTGACCCCGGGCCTGGTGCGACTGTCCGTCGGCATCGAGCACGTCGACGACATCATCGCCGACCTCGAGCAGGGCTTCCGCGCGGCGAAGGGCTGATACCCAGCCTGATTGACCGGCATACCACCGCATTGAGCGGCATACGAATTCGGCCTGAATTCGTATGCCGCTCAATCAGTTTGTCCGCCGGTCGATGAAAAAATCGGTTGACGGCATCCCGCGCTGCCGGTGAGGGTTGTCGCACACGCATGGCGGCATACGTCGCCCCGAGGGAAGGAGTCAGTGATGGCAGAAGGACAGGGCACTGTGCCCGCTTTCAGACTCTTCCTCGATCGGAGCACCACGTATGACGCAACACCCGGAGGCAGCCGCCTCCTCCCTTGATTCCCGTTTCACCTTCGACTACCAGCAGATCGGTGCGCTGGGCGACGACCAGCGCTGGTCGACCTGGGGGAGTTGCCAGCCGCTGAGCCGCGGCCCGCAGCCCTGGCCGGACTGGATCATCACCGACGACGCCGCCGTCGACACCGAGCTCGGGATCCTCAAGACCGGCAAGGAAGCCGACGTTTTCCTGCTGGAACGCTCGGCACCGCTGGACGACCGCGCCGTCGTCCTGGCCGCGAAGCGCTACCGGGACTCGGCGCACCGCACGTTCCACCGCAACACCGACTACACCGACGGTCGCAAGCTGGCCAAGAAGGGTGGGCGCGAGGCCCGCGCGATGGCCAAGAGCACGTCCTTCGGCAAGTCGGTCGCGGCCGGCATGTGGGCGTGGGCCGAGTGGGAGTCACTCGTGCGTTTCCACCGCGCCGGGCTACCGGTGCCGTACCCCGTGCAGATCGACGGCACGGAGATCCTGATGGAGCTGGTGCTCGGCGACGACGGCTCGCCCGCGCCGCGACTCGCCGCCACCCGACCGGATCGAAACCTGTTGGCATCATTGTGGTCCCAGCTGACGGACGCCATCGGCGGGCTCGCCTCGCTCGGCTGCGTCCATGGCGACCTGTCGGCATACAACCTGCTGGTGTCGGGGGAGCGGCTGGTGCTGATCGACCTGCCGCAGACGGTCGACCTCTTCGGCAACCCGCACGGAATGGAGATGCTGCAGCGCGACTGCACCAACGTCGCCACCTGGTTCCGGGCGCGTGGCCTGCAGGTCGACGGTGAGGAGCTCTTCGGCGAGGTGGTGGCGCGCGCCGTCTAGGCCGGGCGGGCCGCTGGGTGAAATGCGTGCGACGTATGCCGCGCGGGTTTGCGACAATGAACCCGATCACCATGACCTCACCTGACTCCTCCGCGCCCACCAACCGCCGGTCCCGTGGCCGTGGCGGGCGCGGCAGGCGACCCGACGCTCGTCGCGGGAACCGCCCGCCGCGCGAGACACCGGAGCAGCAGGAGGCGCGTCGCGAGCACCGGCGCACCCTCGTGCCGGCCATCACCTACCCGGAGCAGCTGCCGGTCAGCGCGGCCAAGGACGAGATCGCGGCCGCCATACGCGATCATCAGGTGGTCGTCATCGCCGGCGAGACGGGTTCGGGCAAGACCACCCAGCTGCCGAAGATCTGCCTGGAGCTGGGGCGCGGCCTCGACGGGCTGATCGGGCACACCCAGCCGCGGCGCATCGCGGCCCGTTCGGTGGCCGAGCGCGTCGCCGAGGAACTGGACGTCACGCTCGGCGAAACCGTCGGCTACCAAATGCGATTCGCCGATCACACGAGCAACGACTCGCTGATCAAGGTGATGACCGACGGTGTCCTGCTGTCGGAGCTGCAGCGCGACCGAGACCTGCGCCGCTACGACACGCTGATCATCGACGAGGCGCACGAGCGGTCGCTCAACATCGACTTCATCCTCGGCTACCTGCGCCAGTTGCTGCCGCGGCGACCCGACCTCAAGGTCATCATCACCTCGGCCACCATCGACCCGCAGCGCTTCGCCGATCACTTCACGCTCGACGGACACCCGCCGGTGCCTGTCATCGAGGTGTCCGGCCGCACCTACCCGGTGGAGATGCGCTACCGCCCGCTGGTCCGCCTCGAGGGCGAGCAAGAGGTCGATGTCGATCAAGTGACCGGCATCACCGACGCCGTCACCGAGCTCTGGACCGAGGCGCGGGGCGACGGGGGACCGCAGGATGTGTTGGTGTTCTGCTCCGGGGAGCGGGAGATCCGTGACGCAGCCGACGCGCTGACGGCCCTCGACCTGCCAGCCACCGAGGTGCTGCCGCTCTTCGCGCGACTGTCGGCTGCCGAGCAGCACCGCGTCTTCAAGCGATCCGGCAAACGCCGAATCGTGTTGGCCACCAACGTCGCCGAGACCTCATTGACCGTCCCCGGCATCCGGTATGTCGTCGACACCGGCACCGCCCGCATCTCCCGCTACAGCCAGCGCACCAAGGTGCAGCGGCTGCCGATCGAGCCGATCTCCAAGGCGTCCGCACGGCAGCGGTCCGGTCGCTGTGGTCGCGTCGCCGACGGCGTCTGCATCCGGCTGTATGCCGAGGACGACTTCGTCGCGCGGCCGGACTTCACCGAGCCGGAGATCCTGCGCACCAACCTGGCCTCGGTCATCCTGCAGATGACCTCGCTCGGCCTCGGCGACGTCGCGCGTTTCCCGTTCCTCGAGCCGCCGGATTCCCGCCAGGTCACCGACGGTGTGCGGTTGCTGGAGGAGCTCGGCGCGATCGAGGTGCGGGGGACCGGGCAGCGTCGCCGGCTCACGCCATACGGGCGGACGATCGCGGCGCTGCCGATCGACCCTCGGCTGGCGCGGATGCTGATCGCCGCCGCCGAGAACGGCTCGCTGCGTGAGGTGCTGGTCATCGTCGCCGCCCTGTCGATCCAGGATCCGCGTGAGCGTCCGGCCGATGCACAGGCGCAGGCGGACCAGTCGCATGCACGGTTCAAGCACGAGACCAGCGACTTCCTCAGCCTGCTCAACCTGTGGCGTTATCTGAAGGAACAGCGGAATTCGTTGTCCAGCAGCGCATTCCGGCGCATGTGCAAGCGCGAATACCTGCACTACCTGCGCATCCGCGAGTGGCAGGACCTGCACTCGCAGCTCAAGCGGATCGCGAAGCAGCACGACCTCACGCCGAGCGACAACCCGGCGGGGGAGGACGCCATACATCAGGCGTTGCTGGCGGGTCTGCTCTCGCAGATCGGGCTGCGGGACCCCGACAAGCGCGACTACCAGGGGTCCCGCGGTGCGCGCTTCTCGATCCAGCCCGGCTCGACGCTCTTCCGGCGGCAGCCCGACTACGTCATGTCCGCCGAACTGGTCGAGACCACCCGGCTGTGGGCGCGCACCAATGCACGGATCGACCCGGCCTGGGCCGAGCGGCTCGCCATACACCTGGTGAAACGGCAGTACGCAGAACCACATTGGTCCCGCAAACGGGGCAGCGTCATGGCCGCCGAGCGCGTCACCCTGTATGGCGTCACCCTCGTCGCCGGCCGGCAGGTGTCCTACGCCAAGGTCGACCCGCAGCTGTGTCGCGAGCTGTTCATCCGCAACGCGCTCGTGGAGGGCGACTGGGAGACCCGCCACCAGTTCTTCAAGGACAACCGGGCGCTCGTCGCACGCATCGCCGACCTCGAAGCACGCGCCCGGCGCCGAGACCTGCTGGTCGGCGACGAGGAGCTCTTCGACTTCTACGACGCGCGCATCCCCGAATCCGTCGTGTCGGCAACGCATTTCGACACCTGGTGGAAGACCGAGCACCGCACGAACCCGCAGTTGCTCACCCTCACCGAGGAGGTCCTGCTGCGGGACGACGCCGACGCCGTCGACGCGACCGACTATCCGAAGACCTGGCGGCAGGGCGACCTGAAGCTGCGGCTGACCTACCAGTTCGAGCCCGGCTCCGACGCGGACGGCGTGACCGTGCACCTGCCCCTGGAGCAGCTCAACCAGGTCGTCGACGACGGCTTCGACTGGCTGGTGCCGGGCGTGCGCGAGGAGCTGGTGACCGCGCTGATCCGCGCGCTGCCCAAGGCGATTCGCCGGAACTTCGTGCCCGCGCCTGACCACGCCCGCAAGGTTCTCCCGTCGCTGGACCCGGACGCCGGCCCTATCACCGACGAGCTCGGCGCTGCGCTGCGCGCACAGACCGGCATCGCCATACCACCGCAGGACTGGGACTGGTCCCGGGTGCCCGACCACCTGCGGATCACCTTCCGGGTCGAGGACTCGCGCGGACGGCGGCTCGACGAGGGCAAGGACCTCGCCGCCTTGCAGGAGAAGCTGGCCGGCAAGGTGCGCGGTGCCGTCTCGAAGGCGGCCGCAGACATCGAGCGGACCGGCCTGACCACCTGGGATCTCGGCGAGCTCCCGGCGACCTACGAGCAGCGGACCGGCCGGCGCACGATCCAGGGCTTCCCGTCCCTGGTCGACCACGGTGGGAGCGTCGCCCTCGAAGTGCTGCCCACCGCGTCCGAGCAGGCGCACGCCACGCACGCCGGCATCCGCCGCCTGGTGCTGCTCAACGTCGACGTGCCGTGGAAGCGCATCGAGAGCCTGTTCACCACCCGCCAGCGGCTGGCGCTCGGCAACAACCCGCACGGCAGTACCCGCGCGCTGATGGACGACGTGCTCGCCGCCGCCGTCGACGACATCATCGCCCGCGACCTGCCCGACGGCCGGGTTCGCGACAAGGACCAGTTCGACGAGGCACTTCGCGTCGTACGCCAGCAGATCGCCCCGCGCGTGGTGTCCGTCGTCGAGGCGCTCGCGCCCGCGCTCGACCACGCCCGTGAGGTGCGGCTCGCGCTCGACGCGATGACCCAGCCGTCGGTCACGGAGTTGCGCGCCGAGCTGGAACAGCAGCTGACCGCGCTCATCCACCCCGGGTTCGTCGCCGACACCGGCGCCGCACGGCTGCGTGACCTCGACCGTTACCTGCGTGGCATGCTCGAGCGGATCGCCAAGGCGCCGTCCGACCTGGCGCGTGACCGTCAGCGCGCCGAGGAGGTCGCCGTGGTCGAGGACGAGCGCCGGAAACTGCTCGCGACGCTGCCGCGGGCCCGCCATACCGACCCTGATGTCGTCGACCTGCGCTGGCAGCTGGAGGAGCTGCGGGTCAGCCTGTTCGCGCAACGCCTCGGCACCGCCAGACCGGTCTCACCCAAGCGCATCTACCTGGCCATGGACGCCGTCGAGGATGCCGCGGCGAAGTGACCCTGACGTGACCTCCACAGCACGGGGAATCCTGCGGCACCACCTGGCGTTGCCTTTTGGGAAGCCATCAACTCCAGGAGTATGTCGTGCAAGACCCGCGTGAGCTCTACCAGCTCGAGACCGACACCCACGCCAGCGCGCTGGGTGCGCACACCATGGTGGTGTCGCTCGGCGGATTGATCGACGCCGGCAACACCCAGCAACTGCTGACCGCCCACCTGCTCGGCACGCTCGAGCACACCGTGGTCGCGTCGTTCGACATCGACCAGTTGCTCGACTACCGCGGCCGGCGCCCGGTGATGACGTTCGACCGTGACCGGTTCACCGAATACGCCGACCCGTCGCTGCTGCTCTACCGGATGATCGACGCCGAGGGCACGCCCTTCTACCTGCTGGCCGGTCCCGAGCCGGACTACCAGTGGGAGCGGATGATCGAGGCGATCCGGCAGTTGATCCGCCGTCTCGGCGTACAGCTGGTGGTCAGCGCCCAGGGCATCCCGATGGGGGTGCCGCACACCCGCCCGGTCGGTATGACGCGCTTCGCGAGCAAGTCCTCCCTCATCCCGGACAACGAAGCGCTCTTCGGCTCCGTCCAGGTGCCCGGTTCGCTGGACAGCCTGATGCATCTGCGTCTCGGCGAATCCGGTGTGGACACGGTCGGTTTCGCCATACACGTTCCGCACTACCTGGCGCAGATGGACTTCGGCGACGCCGCCGTCGAGGCCCTCAACGCGATCACCGGGCTCACCGGCCTGGACATCCCGGTGCACGAGTTAGCCGCGCTCGCCGGGCTGCACCGGGCGGAGATCGGCAAGCAGGTCGACGAGAACGAAGAGGTCGGCGACGTGGTGCATGGCCTGGAGGAGCAGTACGACGCCTTCACCGAGGGCCTGAAGCGCCAGAACCTGCTGGCCACCGAGATGGCCGAGCTGCCCAGCGCCGACGAGATCGGTGCCGAGCTGGAGAAGTTCCTGCGCGAGGAGGAGCCGGCCGACGAGGACCACAAGAAGGGCCCCGACGGCCCCGACTTCCTGCGTTAATCCTTCGCCTCCGACCAGCGGTGTATGACGCGGGTGTCGGCGACGAACCGGACGGGCGCACCGCCGGACCAGCGCCGCGCAGCGGCCTGCAACGCGTCATCGACGGCCCGAGCGGCCTCCTGCGCATGGACACTCGGCGCGTGCACCAGCAGTTCGTCGTGCAGGCACAGCACGATCCGGCCGCCCAGCGGACGCAATGCGTCCCGCACGGTCAGCGCCCACGCCTTGAAGAACTCCGCGGCTGCGCCCTGCACGACGGCGTTGCGGGTGAAGCGCCCGACAGCTCTCCGCCCGGTCTGATCACCGGCCTCCCGGCCGCGCACGAAGCGGCCGCCGTAGGTCAGCACCGGGTCGCCGCGCTCACCCTGGTCGGCGGCCTCGCGGAGGTATTGCAGGGCCCGCGGATAGGTCCGCTCCATCCGGCGGAGTGCATCGGCGGCGGGGCCCGATGTCTGGCCGTACATCGCCGCGAGCACCGCGATCTTGGCTGCCGGTCGGTCGAGGTTCAGTTGGGCTGCCACCGTCGCGTAGAGGTCGTCCTCGGCGGTCGCCGCAGCGAAGTCGGGATCGGCGGAAACGACTGCCAGCACACGGGGTTCGACCTGGCCGAGGTCGGCGCGGACGAGCACGTGGTCCGGCGCGGCCGCGATGCCGGGACGCAGGGGAGTGGGCAGGCTGTGCAACCCCGCGCCGGCGGTCATCCGGCCGGCACCGCCGTCGCAGGCCGTCCAGGTGCCGCGCAACCGGTCGTCCGGGCCGACGAAGCGGTCGAGCCACGTCCAGCCGTAGGTCGTGGCGATGCGTTCGGCCTTGCGCCAGTCGAGCAGCGCGTCCACGACCGGATGGACGTCACGATAGGGCTCCAGATGCCATGCACGTGTGTCATCGACGCGAACACCCAGTGATTGCAACAACTCCCGCACGTGTGAGGGGTTGCGCAGGTCGGTCGTACCACGACCGGGAACGTGCCGCAACACCAACTCGTCGCGCTCCGCCCGGATCCGCGCGGCGTGCGCCTCGTCGCGAGGTCGCGGTCCGGCTACCGCCTCGATCAGCCGCTCCAGCACCGCCCGATCGACGGGCAGGCCCTGCTCACCCAGCTCCACACACAGCAGCGCCGCGCCCGATTCACTGGCAGCGGTGCTGACCGCGTGTGACCGCCGGCCCAGCAGGTGCTGTTGACGGGCCGCAACGGTGAGCGCCAGCCGGGCAAGGTCGGTGAGGTGCTCCGAACGCCAATCCGCCTGCGAACACGATGGATTGAGATAGCCGTCGGGTCGCACCGCGGCGTCGTCGTCACCCACGACGTCGAAGAGGTCGCCCATCACGGGCGCGGGCCGGCCATCGGGATCGAGCCCGGCTGCCACGGCCCAGATCTCCTGGTCATCGGTGTCGAACCCGCCGACGAGGAGCCGGTGTGCCTCGGTCAGGTCCCAGCAGCGCCGCAGCGCGACGCCGGCCCGCACCAGGGGAGTCGCGGCCTCGGCGGCGGACCACCAGACCCACCGCGGCGGGTCCGGCATACGGGCTGCTTCACGGTCGCGCACGAACCGGACGAGATCGTCCACCGTGCCGTTGACGTGCAGGGTGTCCGAGGAGGCGCAGGCCGCCCGGTCGCCCTGCACCGCAACGGCATACAGGGAACCCTGCACGGTGCGTCTCCTGTCCGGCGCCCAACACGCCCCTCGGTTCGAACACGATCTTGGCCGCAGGCACTGACAGCGACCTACGAAACCCCGCACCGAAGGGCGGTGCGGGGTTCGTGGAGAGCGGTTCGAAGCGGCTAGCGCTGCTCGCCGTTCTGGCCGTCGGAGCCGTCGCCGGCGTTCTTCTCCGCATCGTGCTGCGGCTGCTGCAGCACCCATGGGTTGCGGTCACCCTGCTGCTGCTCGCCATCCACCGCGGGAACGGCCGTGGTCGCCTGGTCGTGGAGGTCGCCGCCATCGGTGCCGTCGGTTCCGCCCGCTCGCGGAGCCGACTCCTGCCCGGACTGGCCGTACGGCCGGCCGCCGGTGGACAGCGGCAGCCCCGAGATCGCCTGGGTGGGCTCCTCGGAGCGGTCATCGCTGCCGTAGCTCGGCCGGTCGTCCTGCGCCGGACGGCTGCCTTGCTGCGGTGTGCCCTGTGTGCCCTGTGTGCCTTGGTACCCGGGCTGCTCGTAGGCGGGCGTCGATGCCTGGCCGTAGGACAGGCGGTTGACCTCGTCGCTCGACACCGTCTCGGTGGCGGCCTCGGAGTTGTCCTGGCCGGCGCCGTACGACGGCTGCTGCTGGGACGACTGGCCCTGCTGGGCACCCGACTGCTGGGCACCCGACTGCTGCTCGGAGCCGCTGCCGCGCTTCACGTCGTCGGACGAAACCGCTTGCGTGGGAGCGCTGTTGAAGTCCTGCTGCCCCTGCTGGTCACCGTACGGCGAGGCCGGCCGGTCCTGCGGTTGCCCGCCCTGACCGTAAGCGGGCTGCTGCCCCTGCTGCGGCTGCTGGCCGTAACCCGGCTGGCTGTGCTGGCCGTAACCCGGCTGTCCGTACGGCGACTGCTGCTGGCCCGGCTGCTGACCGTATGGCGACTGACCGGACTGCTGGCCCGGCTGCGCCTGCTGGCCGTAGGGGGAGTGCTGACCCGGCTGCGACTGCTGACCATAACCCGGCTGGCCGCCCGGGTACTGGCCCTGCTGGCCGTACGGCGTCTGACCGGCGCCCTGCTGACCCTGTGCGTGCTGACCCTGTGCCGGCTGACCGTAGGGCGACTGGCCCTGCTGCCCCTGGCCGTAACCCGGCTGGCCCGGCTGCTGGTAACCCTGCTGGCCATAACCCTGCTGCTGATAACCCTGCTGCGGCGTCGCCGGCTGGCCGTGCGACGGGGTGTTCGAGTGGTTCTGGCCCTGCGGCTGGCCGTAAACGCCCTGCGGCTGCCCCGGCTGCCCCTGCGGCTGCCCGTAACCCTGGTAGCCGCCCTGCTGGCCGTAACCCTGCTGCTGTCCGTAACCGCCCTGACCGAACCCCTGCGGGCCGGAGGCGTCGGAGCCGGCAGCGCCCTTCTTCCGGCCGAGCAGGAAGAGCACGATCAGGCCGATGATGCCGAGCGCCAGCAGAATGCCGCCGAGCACGATCCCGAGGGTGTGGAAGCCACCGCCGATCTTGTCGGCGCGCTCACCGGCATACAGCTTGCCGGAATTCCCCGAGCAGGTGACCGTGCCCTTGTCCTGCGAGCTGCGCGCGATCTCGTAGTACTTGGTGCCGTCGGCGCTGACCGAGAAGTCCTTGGTCGGCCGGCCCAGCGTGTCCGAGCCCACCTTGCAGGTGGTCGCCTGACGGTCCGCGGACTCGGGGCTGTAGACCGAGAAGCCGCCGCTCATGGACAGATTGCTGCCGCTGGTGAACTGCGTGAGCTTCACGGTGGATCCGCTCAGCAGCCCGATGATCAGGAGCACGAGGCCGATGACCGCGACGATCGCGGGCACGGCAAGGAGCTTCTTATTCCCCAAGGAGTTCATATGGCGCAACCTAACGCATGTCGATTTCATGTCCTGGGTGCGCGCACCGACGGAATCAGTCCGACAGCAGCACCCGCGTCTGCCGTTTGATCCTAGAGAGCATTGCGACCATTCCGCGCATTCGCAACGGGGAAACCGCTTCGGCGAGTCCGAACTTGAACGGCACGTCGTCCGGAACGTCCAGCACCGCCTGTGCGGGCTGACCGTCCAGGCCGGTGTGCAGGATCCCCGCGAAGCCCCTCGTGGTCGGAGCTTCACGGGGTGCATCGAAGAACAGATGTATGACGCCGTCGGTCAACTCCACCGCCAGGAACAGCGGCGACTGGCACTCGTGCACCTGCTCCAGCTTGTCGGGCTGATCGGCATACCGGGCAGGCAGCTCGGGCAGGTCCTCACTCAGCTCGAGCAGCAGCTGCAAACGGTCCTTCGGGCCGACGGCCTCGAAATCGTCGATCAGCTCGGCGAGCGGCGCGGGCAGGGCCGCGTCGGTCGTCTCGTCAGTCGTCTCGTCGGTCGTTTCCTCGGTCATCGGGCCGGCTCACCCTGCTCCACGGGCACGCGCACAGCGTTGCCCCACTCGGTCCACGACCCGTCGTAGTTGCGGACGTTGCCGAAGCCGAGCAGGTGCGTCAGCACGAACCAGGTGTGCGACGAGCGCTCGCCGATCCGGCAGTAGACGACGACGTCCTCGCCGGCGTCGAGCTCCTGCTGGTTGAGGTAGAGGTCCTCGAGGTCCTTGCGGCTCTTGAACCGGCCGTCCTCGCGCGCCGCCTTGCCCCACGGCACCGAGCGTGCGCCGGGGATGTGGCCACCACGCATCGCGCCCTCCTGCGGGTAATCGGGCATATGCAGCAGCTCGCCGGTGAACTCGCCGGGGGAGCGCACGTCGACCAGTGCCTTGCCCAGGTGGGCGAGGACGTCGTCCTTGTAGGCGCGCACCGGTGCGTCGTTGCGTTCGACCACCGGGTAGTCGGCCGGTTGCGCGGTCGGCACCTCGCGGGTCATCTCGCGGTCCTCGGCGAGCCACGCGGAGCGGCCGCCGTCCAGCAGCCGGACGTCCTCGTGCCCGAAGAGCGTCATGACCCACAGCGCGTATGCCGCCCACCAGTTGGACTTGTCGCCGTAGATCACCACGGTGGTGTCGCGGCCGATGCCGCGCTCCGACATGACCTTCGCGAAGCCGGCGCCGTCGACGAAGTCGCGCGTCACGGCGTCGTTGAGATCGGTGTGCCAGTCGAGCTTGAAGCTGCCCGGGATGTGACCGGTGTCGTAGAGGAGCACATCCTCATCGGACTCCAGCACCACCAGATCGGGATGGTCGCCGGCGAGCTGGTCGGCCAGCCATCCGGTGGTGACCAGGCGCTCGGGATGCGCGTAGTCGGCGAGTTCGGGGCTTTGATCAGTGGGGTACGCCATAACGCCACGTTACGCGCTCGGGTATGGCGCGCCGACAGTGCGTATGGCGTGCAGGCGGCTGGCAGGATGGGCGCATGTTCGACAGGAAGAAGAAGAGCGCGAAGCCGGTCCCACTCGACAAGGGACCGCTCGGCAGCACCGCGCTGACCCTCTCGCAGCGCCTCATGTCGGTCGGCATCGACGGCAAGGCGGGTTTCGACAGCGCTCGTGAGGTCGCACAGGCGGCGCTGCACGACTATCCCGCCGACCCCGAGCGCGCGATCGACCACATCATCAGCCAGCACCGCAGGCTGGCAGCGAGCGCCGGCTTCGTCACCAGCTTGGGCGGATTCGCCACGATGGCGGTCGCGTTGCCGGTCAACCTGGTGGGCTTCTACCTGCTCAACACGCGGATGGTCGCGGCCATCGCACACGTGCGTGGTTACGACCTGACCGACCAGGGCACGCGCACCGCCATACTCCTGACGCTCGTGGGTGGCGACGCCGACGACCTGCTCAAGAAGGCCGGCGTCGTCAGCACCGGCCGGTTGGCCAACCTGGCGGCGAGCCAGTTGCCGCCGCCCGCCGTCATGGTCGTCAACAAGGCGGTCGGCTTCCGGCTGGTCAGCCAGCTCGGCGACAAGCTGCTCACCAAACTCGGCAAGGGCATCCCGGTCGCCGGCGGTGTGATCGGCGCGGGGCTCGACGCGTTCCTGCTCAGCCGGATCGCCAAGGGCGCCAAGAAGGAGTTCCCGCCGACGGACCGCGCACTGCGCGCAGGGCGACGCTGACCATGCCACGGGTGCCGAGCCTGCGCTGGTCGGCGATGCGGCGCGTCTCGCAGGCGTTGCAGGACGTGAGCGAACCCGGTGGCCCGGCCGTCGCGGTGCGGATCGCCTGCCTGCCCCGGATGACCAAGGCCGTCGCGCGCGGCGAATACACCGCGGTCAGCGCCGGGCACCTCGGCCTGCTCGCCGCGGCCGCCGCGTATGTCGTCTCGCCGGTCGACCTGCTTCCGGAAGCGCTGGTCGGCGTCATCGGACTGGCCGACGACGCTGTGGTGCTGGCCTGGCTGGCCAAGACGCTGGCCCATGACACCGATCAGTTCCTGGAGTGGGAGAAGCGCCGCGGGAGCACGATCAGGGGCGAACGACTGTCCTGATCCACATCCTTCGCGTCCGGTCGGTGCTGTCCACAGCCGGCGTTCGAAGGGGTATGCCGAGCAGGGTCCCGCCCCACACGCTGCGATGCATGACATCCCAGGTGAGCGGCATCGGCGAGATCATCGCCCTCCTGCCCTACGAGCTCGGTTTCGTGCCCGCCGACTCGCTGGCGCTGGTGGGCATCCACGACGGACAGCTGGCGGTCACCGCCCGCCTGAACCGCCCCGATCCGCTCGAGGTGGTCGAGGCGGCGCGGCAGATGGCCGCCGGTGTCGCACGCTCGCACCCCGATGAGCTGATCGTGCTGTGTTACGGCGGCTATCTGCCGGGGGACGGCGATTTCGTCGACGTGTTGCGCTGGGAGCTGGACACCTTCGGTGTCGAGGTCTCGCACGTCGCGAGCGTCCACGGCACGCAGTGGCGCGCGGACCAGTGCACGTGCGGTTGCTGTCCGCGCGAGCTCGTCGCGCTGCCGGCCGCGTCCAGTGTCGCCCCGGTCGCCGAGCACGTGCTGCGTGGCGTGGTGCCCGCACCCAGCCGTGACGAGCTGCGGCATCGCTTCGACCTGCGCCATCCGCTGGTCGCCCACGCCGTGGGGAGGGCATTGTCCGGCAGGTCGGGGCGGTGTGCCGCCGGAGGACCCGATCGCGCGGGCGCGGACGCGCTGCGGCGCATCCTGTGCGAGACGGAGCCGGAGGTGCACCGCCTGCCCGTGGAGGTGTTGGCCGCCGCCACCTCGGCGGTCGCGCGGGTCGGCGTGCGTGACTACGTGCTGGCCTGGCTGATGCCGGACTTCCTCTCGCAGGAGCAGGTGCTGCCCGACGGTCTCGGCAAGCATGCCGATTTCGGGCCGCCGCCGTTGCACGCCCGGGACGAGGCCACGTTCAGCGACCCGGCCGCGGATGTGGCGGCACGTCTGGGGGAGTGGGTGGCCTGCATCCCGCGGGAGCACAGCGTGCCCGTGCTGATGCTGGTCGCCGGCATCCAGTGGACGACCGGCAGTGGCGTGCTCGCCACGTTCGCAGTCGAGCGTGCGCTCGACATCGACCCGGACTGCCGGTTGGCCCAGTTGTTCGC
This sequence comes from Flexivirga sp., assembly GCF_035551235.1. Lineage (GTDB taxonomy): Bacteria > Actinomycetota > Actinomycetes > Actinomycetales > Dermatophilaceae > Flexivirga. The sequence continues at coordinate 46,631 of NZ_DASZNO010000007.1, forward strand.
CGCTGCACTGCACGGCGGGCTGCGCCCGCACCGTGGGGAGCAGCGTTCGGCATGACCGGCCCAGCACCTGATCGGTGCTCCGCAGAGTGGACCACGACTTTTTGCGGACGGCCGATTTTGCTACCGTCATACCTGTCATGAGTCCCAGCGTTCGCTGGAAGTGGCCATCCCCAGGGACGGTCAACTCCACGGCGGACACAGCCCCGGCTGGCTGGGCGGCAACCCTCCACCGCGGTGGGGTGCCCCGGGTGAGGACAGGGTCGACCGCGCACGCCGGTCGGCAAGCGCGGGGCCGGCGAGCCCCAAAGGGCACGCAAGGAGTGGGCCGGATGACCGCCATACACACCGCGAGAGCGACGACGCAGTGGTGCGCGCCCCCACAGGACGCCAACCCCGACGCGCGCGCCATCCGGCTGACCGACGTGGCGCTCGAGAACGGCGATCACCTGCCCGAGGTCATCGTCAGCTTCCAGACGTGGGGCCGGCTGTCCCCGAACGCCGACAACGCCGTACTCGTCGAACACGCCCTCACCGGCGACTCGCACGTCGACGGAGAGGCGGGCCCCGGCCAGCCCACCGCCGGTTGGTGGCCCGATCTGATCGGTCCGGGCTGCCCGCTGGACACCGACGAGCTGTATGTCGTGGCGATCAACGTCCTCGGCGGTTGCCGCGGCACGACCGGGCCCGGCTCGCCCGCACCGGACGGTGCGCCCTGGGGCTCCCGCTTCCCGCGTACGACGATTCGCGACCAGGTCGCGGTCGAGGCGGCCGTCGCGGACGCGCTGGGCATCGACGCATGGTTCCTCGTGCTCGGTGGCTCGATGGGCGGCATGCGGGCCATCGAGTGGGCCACCGGTTTCCCGGACCGCACGCACGCCGCACTGGTCATCGCCAGCGCCGCCCAGGCCACCGGCGACCAGATCGCCTGGGGCCAGGCGCAGACGCTCGCGATCACCTCCGACCCCGCGTATGCCGGGGGCGACTACTACGACACGGGCGTCATACCGGCCGCCGGGCTGGGCATCGCCCGCCGGATCGCACACGCGACCTACCGCAGCGCCGACGAGTTCAACACCCGGTTCGGCATCCGTCCGCAGGATGACGAGAACCCGCTCGCGGACGGGCGATTCGCGGTGGAGAGCTACCTCGACCATCAGGCCGGCAAACTCGTGGCGCGGTTCGACGCAGGGTCCTACGTGCACCTCACCGCAGCGATGGCGACGCACGACGTGACGCGCGGGCGGGGCAGCCTGACCGATGTCCTCGGCAGCTACCCCGGCCTGTTGCGCGTCGCCGCGGTCGACTCCGACCGGCTCTTCCCGGTCGCACTGTCCGAGCAGATCGTGGCCGCGCACGGCCATGGCAGGGTGCGGCTCATGCGTTCCCGGCACGGCCACGACGGCTTCCTGATCGAGACGGACCAGATCGCCGCCATCGTCTCCGAGACGGTCGCGGACGCCCGCCGGCACCGACTGGCGGTGCCGGTCGCCGGGTGACGTGATCCGGGTCACGTCGCCGACCGCCCGCCCGCGGCGCCGGTCCGGTAGCGTCGGGAGTAGCTCCGAGGTGTTCCTGACAGAAGAGGTGAGCGCGCAGTGGCTGTCGTGGTGGGATACGTGCCGACCAAGGAAGGCGCTGCCGCATTGCGGCGAGCAGCCGCCGAAGCCGCCGTACGGCAGACGCCGCTGATCGTGCTCGACTCGGCACACAGCGACGGGCAGGACCAGACCCCGGACGCCCGCGCCCAGTTGGAGGAACTCGCCGACCAGGACGTCAGCTATGAGGTACGCACCCTGGGACCCAGTGAGGACGCCACCGACGAGCTGCTGCGCATCGCCGAGGACGAGTCGGCGGACCTGCTGGTGATCGGGCTGCGCCGGCGCTCACCGGTCGGCAAGCTGATTCTGGGCGCCAATGCCCAGCGCATTCTGCTCGACGCAGCGTGTCCCGTGCTCGCGGTGAAACCTGCCGAGTGACCCATTCTCGTCCGATTCTCTTGTGCGCCAACGACTTTCATGGCCGGGAGAGACGTGGTCGGCCTGCCGATCGGGGGCCGATGGAATGTTCTGCGCCCCGAATCGTTTTATAATGGTGTGGAAGCGCTCGTGACCGGGCCGGACCAGCCCGGGAAAACGGTCGCTTCGAAACCCCAACCTCGGTCAGCCGTCATCCCCGGACGGCAACGTAGTGGTGTCCATGCACCACTGGCCGACAGTTTCGGAAGGTAGTTGGTGGACCCCGTGTCGAAGACCCCCGGAGCGCCGGCATTGCCGGCGGAGTTCGCGCATCCGGCTCTGCAGCAGTTGATGGCAGCCGGCCAGGCGAGCGGCTCGATCGACAGCTCGCAGCTCAAGGCTGCGCTGGAAGCCAGTGAGATCGCGCCCAACCGGATGAAGACCGTGTTGCGGGCGCTGGACGAGCACGGCATCGCCGTGACCCTCGACTCCGAGCACGCCGTCCGTGCGGTGGCGACCACCACGACCCGCCGCGGCACCAGCCAGAAGGCGGCGGCGAAGAAGACCGCGGCCAAGAAGGCCGACGAGGGCGACGCCCCGTCGGCCAAGAAGGCGGCGGCGAAGAAGACCACTGCCCAGAAGGCCGACGACGAGGTCGTCGAGGACGAGACGTCGCCCGTCAAGAAGACCGCGGCCAAGAAGACGGCGACCAAGAAGGCCGCCGGGCGTCGCAAGGCCGGTGAGGTCATCCTCGAACCCACCGCGGAGGACGCGAAGGACGTCGAGGAGCCCAAGCAGGAGGAGAAGACGAGCGCGTCCGGCGCGTTCGTCATCCGGCAGGACGACGAGGACGACGCACCCGCGCAGCAGGTCGTCACCGCCGGCGCGACGGCCGACCCGGTCAAGGACTACCTCAAGCAGATCGGCAAGGTCGCCCTCCTCAACGCCGAACAGGAGGTCGAGCTCGCCAAGCGCATCGAGGCCGGCCTGTTCGCCGAGGAGCAGCTCAACTCCGGCGGCAAGATCGACATGAAGCTCAAGCGCGAGCTGTGGTGGATCGCCCAGGACGGCAAGAAGGCCAAGAACCACCTGCTCGAGGCCAACCTGCGGCTGGTCGTGTCACTGGCCAAGCGCTACACCGGTCGCGGCATGCTCTTCCTCGACCTCATCCAGGAGGGCAACCTCGGTCTGATCCGTGCGGTCGAGAAGTTCGACTACACCAAGGGTTACAAGTTCTCGACCTACGCCACCTGGTGGATCCGCCAGGCCATCACCCGCGCGATGGCCGACCAGGCGCGCACCATCCGCATCCCGGTGCACATGGTCGAGGTCATCAACAAGCTGGCCCGCGTCCAGCGCCAGATGCTGCAGGACCTGGGCCGCGAGCCCACCCCGGAGGAGCTCGCCAAGGAGCTCGACATGACCCCGGAGAAGGTCGTCGAGGTCCAGAAGTACGGTCGCGAGCCGATCTCCCTGCACACCCCGCTCGGCGAGGACGGCGACAGCGAGTTCGGTGACCTCATCGAGGACTCCGAGGCCGTCGTGCCCGCTGACGCCGTCAGCTTCACGCTGCTGCAGGAGCAGTTGCACTCGGTCCTCGACACGCTCTCGGAGCGCGAGGCGGGCGTCGTCTCGATGCGCTTCGGCCTGACCGACGGCCAGCCGAAGACCCTCGACGAGATCGGCAAGGTCTACGGCGTGACCCGCGAGCGGATCCGCCAGATCGAGTCCAAGACGATGAGCAAGCTGCGGCACCCGTCGCGCTCGCAGGTCCTGCGCGACTACCTCGACTGAGTTCGTTGCTGAGCCTTTGGCTCCGACTCCTCGCGGCATACAGGAAGGTCCCCGGCGAACGAGTTCGCCGGGGACCTTCTTGTATGCCGGTCGTCGTCTCCGCTCGCCGTCCGCGGGTCGTTCGCGTGCGTGATCTGGGCTGTTACGTCAGTTGTCTTCGTTCGACTCCTACCGGCGCCGACGTCGTATGCCGAGCACCCGTGCCGGCCACTCGATGACACGCCCGACACCTCGGCGCAGGACCGCACGTCCGGACGCCGGCAGGATCGTCGAGCCGAGCCGCTGCGTCCAGGACTGCTGGCGGCGCACGCCATCGAGGACCTCCCGCGCCTGCGGGTCGATCGAGGTCGCTGCCGTGCCGGGAGCGGCATACCGTTCCTGCTCGAGCGTCTGCATCGCACTGTGCAACGCCTCCAGGCCGGACGGGGGCAACGCCGCCCGCGAGCGGTAGTAGCGCTCGGTCGCGCGCGGCGACGACTCCGCCTCCGGCGGCGGTATGCCGAGATCGCCGAGCCGCGTCTGCAGCACCTGCCACTGCGCTTCGACCGGCCGGTGCTCGCGCAACCGGGCACTGATCGACTCACGGTGCCGGCGGGCGAGCAACGGCACCACGAGCGCACCGAGCAGACCGACGACCAGCACCAGCAGCACCACGAGAAGGTCCCCACCCCAGTCGGTATGACGCCCGCCGGTGGACGACTGCGGTGCTGTCGAGGCGGTCCGGGACGGTGTCGCGGACGGCGCCGCCGAGGACGACGTCGGTGCGCTCGTCGCCTGCGACGGTGCGTGACCGGCGGCACCGCCATTCGTGATCTGGGTCGTGTATGTCGGAGGGGCGCCCGTGTGACTGCCGGGCGTCGGCTCGAAGCGGGTCCAGCCCATACCGCGCAGGTAGAGCTCCGGCCAGGCGTGTGCGTTGGACTGGACCACCGTGTAGGTGTCGTTGGCCGACGGGGTACCCGGCAGGAAGCCCAGCGCCATCCGCGCCGGGATGCCATCGGCACGCGCGAGCATGATCATCGCGGTCGCGAACTGCGTGCAATAGCCCTTCTTGGTCACCAGGAAGTTCGACAACGGATCCAGCTTCTTGCCGTCCACCGTCTGGGTCGGCGCCAGCTTCAGCGAATAGGTGAATTCGCCCGACCGCAGGTAGTCCTGGATGCGCACCGCCTGGTCGAACGTGTCCTTGCCGCCGAGACTCGTGGCCAGGGCGCGCACCCGTGCGGCCGACTTCGGGTCGAGCCGCAACGTGTCGCTGAACTTCTGCGGGTCCGCCCTGCCCACCTTGTAGGCATCACGCTGCGGGATCAGGTAGTCCAGCTCGTAGGACTTGACGGCCCTGGTGACGTAGGGCTGTTGCGTGGTGGGCGAGTAACCCCATTGCGTCGGGCCGAAGTCGCCGGACTCCAGCGGGAACGGCACCGGCACACTCGGCGCGGACATCGTGTTGTCGCTCACCTGCATGTGCTCGACATACGACGTGTCGCTCTTGGTCGCGCCCTCCGGTGGTGGCAATGGCTTGCCGTTGGGGCTGATCACCAGCCCGGTCGCCTTGGGGAAGTCGTGCCATTCGCCATCGCTGTAGGTGCCGCCGGCGGTCACCCGCAACGGCGGCGGAGCCAGGTCGGTGGTCTTGAAGGTGAGGACCGGCGAGCCGTCGGTCCTGCGCAGGTCCCTGGCCAGGTTGACGGTCGTGCTGAACGCCACGACGCCCTCGCCGCCGCCGTTGCCGCCGCGGCCGAGGCCGTTGGCGAAGTAATGCGGCCCGGAGCTGGGCAACACGGCCGGCACGATCAGCGCCAGGAGGATCGTCACGATGCCGAGCGTCCTGGCCGCGGAGGCCAATCCGGCCAGTCCGAGCTGATCCTCGTGCAGCGTCGGCGTCAAGGCCCGCGCGCGCACCGAGGACCAGCCGCGGACGAGTAGGCCGCTGCCGTGCGCGAGCATCGTCAGCCACGCGGCGGCCAGCATGATGAAGAAGATCGGGTTGAGCGCCGAGCCCGTGTTGGACGTCGAGAGCATGTAGATGACCATCATCGGCACACCGGCCAGCGCCGGCTGGCGGCTGGTAACCGCGAGGAAATCGATGCCGATGGCGAGCCCGGGAACGATCAGCTCCAGCATCATCTGCAGGCCCGGTGTCACCGGTGCCGGCACCGACGAGTGCCGCACCGTGTCGTCGGCCTCCCGCACCAGGTCCTGTATGGCGGACGCGAACGTCGTGTCCAGATGGTCGTGGACGTTCAGCAGCGCCACGACCGCGAGCAGGGCCACCACCTGCACGAGGAGTATGGCGCCCGCGGGCGCCCGGGTCGTGCGCATCCCGGCACCGACCAGCCCGACGAACGCACACAACACCACCAGCAACGACAGCCACGAACCGCCCTGCAACAGCGTGGTCAGCGGCCAGAGCGCGACGACCGCGCCCAGCAGTGCGAGCCCGGTTTCGCTGAGTCGTGCCCTCGCGATCACAGCGAGCCCACCTGCACGAGTGCCTTGTTGGTGACCGTCGTCCAGCCTTCCAGGATCGACAGTTTCGGGTCGACGATCACGACGCGCCACCCGGCAGCGGCCAACTGGTCGCGAACGCGCAGCGCGTCCTCGCTCGGCCCGTCGGCGTGGTTGTTCTCGAAGGCGGCGCTGTCGAGGACGAAGCCCAACGCGGCGGCGCCGGGCTGGCGCAATCCGGCCAGTTCGGTGCCGGTGTCGTCCACGCCCGCAGCCACGACGGCAGCGATGAGCCGGCCGGCAGTGGTGCGTTCCTGGCCCGCCGACAGCACCCGCGTGAAGTCCTGATCGGTGCCGAGGGCGGCCGACGCGAGGTCCTCGACCATCTCCGGTGTGGTCCGCTCGATGAGGTCGACATTGGTGGCGTGCAGTGACTCCCGCGTCACCAGTTGCGTGCGGTAGCCCAGCTCGTCCAGCCGCACCAGCACCGAGGCGACGGCACTGACCGCCCACTCGAAGGAGCTCGCAGCGCCCGCGCCGCCGTGCGCCGACTCACGTGAATCCAGCAGCACCAGGGCCGACCGGCGGGCCGGCCGGTCCTCCTGCCGGACCATCAGCTCGCCACGGTGCGCGGTCGCCGGCCAGTGGACCTTCCGCAGGTCGTCGCCGTCGTGATAGTTCCGGATGCTGACGTCCTCCTCGCCGTGCAACGCCACCATCTGCGGGGTCTCGCCGTCATTGCCGACGCCGGATCCCGGTGGATGCGCCGCACCGAGCGGGACGATCCGGGGGAGGACGAGCAACTCGTCGGTGCGTTCCACCGACCGCGTCACGAACGTCAGCCCGAAGGGGTCGCGCTGGGTCAGCGTGACGGGGCCGAGCGTGTAGCGGCCACGCAGGTGACTGCGCACGACATACGTCACTTCGCGCGTCGCGCCCGGCTCGAGCCTGGCGACCACGAAGCGCGGCCGGTCGCCGAGGACGTAATCGATGCGTTCCTCGGCGAGATAGAGCCGGCTGGAGCGGCGGTCGATGTTGGTGAAGGTCACCCGCACCTCCGCACGCTCATCGGGTATGGCGGTCGGTGGTGTCACCTCGCGATGAACCTCGATGCGTGGCGCGGGCCGGCGGGCGAAGAGGAGCGCGAGCACGGCGAGCACGACCAGCAGCACGCCGACGCGCACGATGTCCTCGAAACCGAGGACGAGCCCGGCGACGCCGAGCACGATGCCGGCCGTGACGAATCCCCGGCCCAGGCCGGTGAAGGTGTGCCGTCGCGACCGGGACATCAGCGGGCGCCGGAGGGAACCGCCACGCGTCGCACGATCTCGGTCAGCACACCGCCGACCCCGCGATGCAGATGCTGGTTGTCGCTGGTCAGGATCACGCGGTGCGCCAGCACCGGTCCGACGAGTCGCTGCACGTCCTCGGGTATCACGTGGTCGCGGCCGGCCAGAGCGGCGACGGCACGTGCGGCCCGCAACAGCTGCAGCGAGGCTCGCGGCGAGGCACCCAGCCGCAGCGCGCTGCTGTCGCGGGTAGCACCGGCGATGTCGACGATGTACTGCCGTAGCGCGGGGCTGGCGTGGACCTGGGTCACCCGGCGCGCCATCCGCTGGACCGTGGCGCCGTCGGTGACCGGTGTCAGTTGTTCGAGGGGCGACGGGCCGCCGTGCACGTCGAGCATCTCGAGCTCGGCGGCGGCCGTCGGGTAACCCATCGAGATGCGTGCCATGAAGCGGTCCCGCTGGGCTTCCGGCAACGGGTAGGTGCCCTCCATCTCGATGGGGTTCTGGGTCGCCATCACCATGAACGGCTCGCGCAGCTGGTAGGTGTCACCGTCGACGGTGACCTGCCCTTCCTCCATGCACTCCAGCAGCGCCGACTGCGTCTTGGGCGATGCGCGGTTGATCTCGTCGCCCACCACGATGTTGGCGAAGATCGCGCCGCGCCGGAACTCGAACGTGCGGCTGTCCTGGTTGAAGACGCTGACGCCGGTCACGTCACTGGGCAGCAGGTCCGGGGTGAACTGGATGCGGCGCATCGGTGAGTCGATCGATCGCGCGAGTGCCTTGGCCAGCATCGTCTTGCCGGTGCCGGGCACGTCCTCGAGCAACAGGTGACCGCCGGCCAGCAACACCACGACCGCCGTCTCGATGACGTCCGACTTGCCCTCGATCACCGAGGACACGGCGCGGTGTATGGCGCTCGCCACCTGCCGGACGTCGTCGATCGAGGCGGGCGGGCCGGGGGTGGCTCCGGACTCCGAGGTGACGGACTCCGTATGGGTTGTGGCGGGCATGTCTCGATCCTGCCCGATGGGCGGCCGGTGGTCACCTCATTCGGCCAACGACGCGGCCCCAATCGTGACCGGCCGACGCGCGCGCGGTCGGTTCCAGCACTCCCCACTCCTCCCCACGGGATGCGGAAATCCGCCGTCGCGAGGTGCAGCGGTCGGACGAATTGTTGCAATTCCGCGGATCGCGTGGCCCTCGTCGGACGACAGCGGGGAACTGCGCGGCGCATCGTCGACATTTCCTCCCCACTGCACCCCACCCACGCTGACCTGCGTAAACACTCGATATCGCGGGTCGGAAGGCGTGTGGAGGGGCGACAGGTGGGGGGAAGTGGAGTAAGGTGGGGCGCGTTGGTGAGCACGCGGTAACGGGAGGGAGGTGCGGGCAATGTTTCTCGGCACGTACACCCCTCGGCTGGACGAGAAGGGGCGCCTGGCACTGCCCGCGAAGTTCCGCGACAAGCTGGCCGGGGGGCTGGTCATCACGCGTGGTCAGGAGCACTGCCTCTACGTCTTCGCCATGACCGACTTCGAGCAACTGACGGCACAGATGAGCAACACCCCGGTCACCAACCGCGCGGTCCGCAACTTCCAGCGCGTGCTGCTGTCCGCGGCGTCGGACGAGATTCCCGACAAGCAGGGGCGCGTGACCATTCCGGCGGTGCTGCGCGAATACGCCGGGCTCTCCAAGGAGTGCACGGTGATCGGCACCGGCAACCGGGTCGAGGTGTGGGACACCGCGGCCTGGAACGACTTCCTCGCAGCGACCGAGGACGACTTCGCCGACCAGGGCGAGGAGGTGATTCCTGGCGGGCTGTTCTGATTCTCGGCCTCCATCCGCTTCTCGGGCGGGCGATTCCGGCACACCTTCCCCGGTGCCGGACTCACCGATCCGAACGTTCGAGCGGCTGGGGACCAAGGCTCAGAAACGACCGTCAGGAATCACCGCAGACACCAACGACCGCAGACACGAACCACCACACACCAGATGACGACCACGCAGAGGGAGATGGGCGTGACCGCACGAGGCGCAGCCGACCGGCATACGCCGGTGCTCGCCGCGCGGATCACCGAGCTGCTCGCACCGGCCCTCGACCACCCGGGCGCCGTCTTCCTCGACGGCACGCTCGGCATGGGCGGCCACACCGAGGCGATCCTGCAGGCGTGCCCGCACGCCACCGCGTACGGCGTCGACCGTGACACCGACGCGCTCCGCCTGGCGGGGGAGCGGCTCGCGTCATACGGCGACCGCTTCCAGCCGGTGCACTCGGTGTATGACGAGGCGATCGACGCGCTCGCCGAGCGTGGCGTCAGCTCGGTCGACGCCGTCCTCTTCGACCTCGGCGTCTCGTCACTGCAACTGGACGAGACCGACCGCGGCTTCGCCTACAGCGTCGACGCGCCGCTCGACATGCGGATGGACCAGACCACGGGCCCGACCGCGGCCGACGTGCTCAACACCTACTCAGCAGCCGACCTCACCCGGATCCTGCGGGTGTATGGCGAGGAGCGTTTCGCGCGCAAGATCGCCGCGGCGATCGTGCGCGAGCGCGAACAGGAACCGTTCACCGACTCCGCGCGACTCGTGGAGCTGCTGCGCCGCGTCATCCCGGGTGCATCGCAGCGGACCAGTGGCCACCCGGGCAAGCGCACCTTCCAGGCGCTGCGGATCGAGGTCAACGGCGAACTCGCCTCGTGGGAGGCGGCATTGCCGGCCGCGATCGATGCGCTCGCGGTGGGCGGACGGATCGCGGTGCTGTCCTACCACTCGCTGGAGGACCGCATCACCAAACGTGCGCTGGCGGCCGGTGCCACGAGCACGGCGCCGCCCGACCTGCCGGTCGAACTGCCCGAACACGCGCCCTACCTGAAATTGCTCACCCGGGGCGGCGAGCAGCCCACTGAGCAGGAAATTGCCGACAACGCGCGCGCGGCGTCCGCCCGGTTGCGCGCTGCCGAACGTATTCTCCCCACAACCCGTGGGGTCCAATCAAGGACGAAGGGACTCCGGCGATGAGCCAACTGACCGCGCTCCCACGGCCTACCGCGAGGGCCGCCCGAACGGCACAGCCTGCTCGCCGTGCGAAGGCGAACACCCCGCGACTGCGCGTGGTCCAGACCCAGGACGCCGCCGAACACACCGGCGTCGGCTTCGTCCTCCTGTGCGTTTTCCTCCTGGTCGGCGGCCTGCTGGCGCTGTTGCTGCTCAACACCAACCGCGCTCAGGAGTCCTTCGCGATCGAGAAGCTGCAGGCGAAGTCGGCCGCCCTCACCGACCAGCAGCAACAGCTCGCCGGTGAGATCGACGCCCAGTCCGCGCCACAGCAACTCGCGCTGCGGGCGCAGAAGATGGGTCTGGAGCCGGCGAGCAAGGTCCGCTATGTGCGCAAGGCGGATGGCACCGTGGTCGGCGTGGCGAAACGGTCCGGTAAGGACTCCGCGATTACGGTGGGCACACTGCCGTCGACACCCGCTTCGCGGGCTGCGGGCACGGCTGTCAGCGCGGCCTCCTCGGGCCTGCTGGTGACCAAGCCCAAGACCTTGAAGGTGGAGAAGGCCAAGCCGGAGAAGTCCACGCCGGACAAGTCCACGAAACCTGCCAAATCCACGCCGCCCGCCAAGAACGCGAAGAAGCCCGCCGCCAAGGACAACCCGGCACAGTCCGGATCGTCCGGCACACCCGCCAAGGCGGGCGCGTCCGACACCGCAGCAAAGCCCAAGCAGTAGCCGATCATCGCGAGGTAGACAGTGACCACGTCCCGACGCCCCGGAGCGCGTCCCGCGCGCTCCAGCGGATCGGCTCGGGGGAGCGGCGCCAACACATCCGGCAACACACCCGGCAGGACATCCGGCAGGACTTCCCGCACGTCGGGTGAGAGCAGGCCCACGAGAAAGCGCCCGGCAGCCAACCGCACGACCCACGCCCGGGCCGAGCAGCACTCGCCGCGCCGCCACGAGCCGCCGCGCGTCCACGCAGCGACTCCTCCGGCCGGACCACGTCGTCCGGTCGGCCTCGGTGTGGGACACCCACGGCGCCGGGCCCGGTTCCTGATGGTCGCGACGCTGATCGTCTTCAGTCTCTTCGCGGCGCAACTGCTGCGCATCCAGGGGCTCGATGCCAAGGGCGTCTCCCAGCGGGCGCTCGACTCGCGACTGCGCTCCACCGTGCTGCCCGCGCAGCGCGGCTCGATCGTCGACTCCAACGGTGTCGTGCTCGCCTCGAGCGTCGACCGGGTCAACGTCACCGACGACCCGACCGCGACGCAGACCTACCGCAAGCGCATCGACGGGCAGGTGGTCAAGGTCGGCCTTCCGGGCGCGGCCATCGACATCGCCGACGCCATCGGGGTGGAGCCGCAGCCCATCCTGACCGCGATGCAGCGGGCGCTGAAGAAGAACTCACGGTTCACCTACCTCGCCAAGAAGGTCACGCCGCGCCAGTGGACGCGGATCGCCGAGCTCGGCATACCGGGTGTGCTGCCCGAGACCAGCACGCAGCGTGACTACCCGCAGGGCACCTCGGTGGCGCCCCTGATCGGCTGGGTCGATGGCAGCGGCCAGGGCGGTGGCGGCGTCGAGCAGATGAAGCAGAAGGTGCTCAACGGCACACCCGGCAAGCACGTCTACGAGCAGTCGCCCAACGGTGTCGTCATCGCGACCGGGGACAACCAGGACACCCCGGCGCAGAACGGCGAGAACGTCAAGCTGACGATCGACAACGACCTGCAGTGGTACGCCCAGAACGCCATCGCCGACGCCGTCAAGAAGTCCGGCTCGCTGTCCGGTGAGGTGGTCATCATGGACACCAAGCAGAACCTCAAGGCGGTCGCGAGCTACCCGAGCTTCGACAACAACAACGTCGGCGCAGCGACCTCCAGCGAGTTGCAGTCGGCACCGTTCAACCAGGCCTACGAGCCGGGTTCGACCAGCAAGGTCATCACGATGGCGGCGCTGCTGGATCAGCACAAGGCCACGCCGACCACGCACGTGACGGTGCCCCCGACGCTGACCCGGGCCGGCACGACGTTCCACGACGCGGAGGTGCACGGCACCGAGCCGCTCACCTTGTCCGGTGTGCTCTCCCAGTCGTCCAACATCGGCACCATGCTCGCCGGCAGCAGGCTGCCCAAGGGCACGCTCTACCACTACCTGCGCGCCTTCGGCCTCGGGCAGACCTCGGGCCTGGGCTACCCCGGCGAGTCGCAGGGCGTGCTCTCGCCATACAAGGACTGGAGCGCCACGCAGCGCTTCACGGTGATGTTCGGCCAGGGCCTGGCAAGCACCGCGGTCCAGGAGGCCTCGGTCTTCGCGACGGTCGCCAACGGCGGTGTCAAGGAGCCGGTCAAGCTGATCGAGGGCATCGGCGCGAATACCGTCGCCGGCACCGACTACACCGCCCCGAAGGACAACCGTAAGTCCCGGAGGGTGATCGCGAAGTCGACCGCGAGCCAGCTGACCAAGATGATGGAGGGCGTGATCTCCAAGACCGGCACCGCGAAGGCCGCCGGGGTCAACGGCTACTCCATCGCGGGCAAGACCGGCACCGCCGACCGCTACGACCCCAAGCTCGGCCGGTACAACGGTGTCACGGCATCATTCATCGGTTTCGCGCCGGCCGACAATCCGCGCTACATCGTCGCCGTGACGCTGCAGCACCCGACCAAGGGCAGCCAATTCGGTGGTGACGTGGCCGGCCCGGTCTTCTCGAAGGTGATGCGCTACGCGCTGCAGAAGGCAGGCATCCCGCCCACCGGCAGGCAGGCCGCCCCCTACCCGCTGACCTTCGACGCGAGCAGTCGCAAGCCCTGAGAAAGACCATGATCGCGTTCACACTCGAAAACATCGCCACAGTCACCGGCGGCACGCTGCACGGTGACGACCAGCTGGTCGACGGGCCCGTCGTCACCGACTCGCGGGAAGCCGCCCCCGGCAGCCTGTATGTCGCCCGCGTCGGCGAGCACGCCGACGGTCACGACTTCGCGCCCTCGGCCATCGACAACGGCGCGGTCGGCGTGCTCGGCTCGCGCGCGCTGCCCGGCATACCCACCGTGGTGGTGGCCGACGTGCAGCAGGCCTTCGCCGACCTGGCCCGCGCCGTGGTCGACAAGGCGCCGCGGTTGCGGATCGTCGGCATCACCGGCAGCTCCGGCAAGACCTCCACCAAGGACCTGCTGGCCCAGGTGCTGGCACCCGTGGGGGAGACGGTCGCTCCGGTCGGCTCCTACAACTCCGAGGTCGGTGTGCCGTTGACCGTATGCCGGGTCACCTCCGACACGCGCTTCCTGGTCGCCGAGATGGGCGCCACCAACATCGGCAACATCACCTACCTCACCCGGATCGCACCACCGTCGATCGGCATCGTGCTCAACGTCGGCACGGCGCACGTCGGTGAGTTCGGCTCCGTCGAGGCGATCGCGCAGACCAAGGGCGAGCTCGTCGAGGCGTTGCCGACCGCCGGGCTGGCCGTGCTCAACGCCGACGACCCGCGGGTCGTCGCGATGGCCGGCCGCAGTGTCGCCCGGGTGGTCACGGTGGGCCGTGGCGACGATGCGCAGGTTCGTGCGGTCGATGTCGTGCTCGACGAGCAGGACCGTCCCTCCTTCGTGATCACCGGACTCGACGGCGTCGACCGCTTGCCGGTGCACCTCGGCCTGCACGGCGAGCACCAGATCGGCAACGCCCTGGCGGTCGCCGTCGCGGCTCGTGAGCTCGGCATCGCGCCGGAGCAGATCGCGGCGGGTCTTGCCGGCGCGCGACCGGTCAGCCGGTGGCGGATGGAAGTGCATCAGCTGGACCGCGGCGTGACCCTGGTCAACGACGCCTACAACGCCAACCCCGACTCGATGCGCGCTGCGCTGGCGGCGCTGCAGCGGATGGGGCAGGGGCGCCGCACGATCGCGGTGCTGGGGGAGATGCGCGAGCTCGGCGAGCTGAGCCGGCAGGCGCACCACGACGTGGGCGCGACGGCCGCGGAATTCGACATCGGGGTCGTCATGGCCGTCGGTGCGGGTGCGGAGCCGATCGCCGCGGCGGCGGAGGCCGCAGGCGTCCACGTCGAGCGTGCCGACGACGTGGAGGAGGCACACCGGATGGTGATGCAACTGTTGGCGCCGGGAGACGTCATACTTCTCAAGTCCAGTCGTGATTCGGGTCTGCGTTACCTCGGGGATCGGATCACTGTCGAACAAGGTGGGTTTTTGTCTGAGGATGGATCGAAGCATGCGTAGGCCCGGCCAGAGGACGCTTCGGTGAAACTCGTTCTGATCGGAGCGCTCGTGGCGCTCATCGTCGGGCTGGTCGGCACCCGGGCCTTCATCGACTTCGTGATCCGCAAGGGTTACGGCCAATTCGTCCGCGATGACGGACCGACCAGTCACCACACCAAACGCGGCACCCCGACGATGGGCGGTGCCGTGATCATTGCCGGCACGGTCCTCGGTTACGGCCTCGCGCACCTGCTCACCTGGGATGCTCCGACCGCATCGGGGTTGCTGGTGGTCTTCCTGATGGTCGGCCTGGGCCTGGTCGGCTTCCTCGACGACTGGATCAAGATCTCCCGGCAGCGGTCCCTCGGGCTGCGGTCGGCGGAGAAGCTGATCGGCCAGACCCTGATCGCGGTGCTCTTCGCGGTGCTGGCGACGAAGTTCTCGCGCGGCGGCATCACACCGGCGAGCTACCACATCTCGTTCGTGCGCGACACGTGGTTCAACCTCGCCGCCGGCGGCACGGCACTCGGCGTCGTCCTCTTCGTGATCTGGGCCAACCTGATGATCGCCGGCACCAGCAACGGCGTGAACCTCACCGACGGCCTCGACGGTCTGGCCACCGGCGCCTGCGTGATGGTCTTCGGCGCCTACACGCTGATCAGCGTCTGGCAGTTCAACCAGAACTGCCAGTTCGTCACCTCGTCCAAGTGCTACAACGTGCGCGACCCGCTCGATCTCGCGGTCGTCGCCGCGTGTGTCATGGGTGCCTGCTTCGGCTTCCTGTGGTGGAACGCCTCACCGGCGAAGATCTTCATGGGCGACACCGGTTCGCTCGCTCTCGGTGGCGCGCTGGCCGGCCTGGCGATCACCACCCGCACCGAGCTGCTGGTCGTCATCATCGGTGGCCTCTTCGTCATCGAGACCCTGTCGGTCATCCTGCAGGTCGGGTCGTTCAAGCTGCGGCACAAGCGGATCTTCCGCATCGCCCCGGTCCATCACCACTTCGAGATGCTCGGCTGGAACGAAGTCACCGTGACGATCCGCTTCTGGATCATCTGCGGGCTGTGTGTCGCGGGTGGCCTCGGCCTGTTCTACGCCGAGTGGGTCGTCGGCGGTGTCTGACACCGCAGACTCGTACGAGCCGGACGGTGGACGGCGCAACCTGACCCATCGGGATGCCGACTGGGCCGGCCTGCGGGTCCTCGTGGTCGGCCTCGGCCTGTCCGGCTTCGCCGCCGCGGACGCGCTGATGCAGCGCGACGCCGCCGTCACCGTGGTCAGCCGCGATCGCAACGACACGATGGACAAGCGGGCACAGATCCTGCAGACCCTCGGTGTCACAGTGCTTTTCGGCGACGACGTGCCGGCCGCTCCGCCGGAGGGCACCCAGCTGGTGGTGACCTCCCCGGGTGTTCCGCCGTCGAATCCCTTCCTGCTGGCCGCCGCCGAGGCCGGCATCCCGGTCTGGGGCGAGGTCGAGCTGGCCTGGCGGATGCGTCCTGCCGAGGGCGCCGCGCCCTGGCTGACCATCACCGGCACCAACGGCAAGACCACTGCGGTGACGATGCTCGAGTCGATCCTGCAGGCGGCCGGCATCCGCGCCGTGGCCGCCGGCAACGTCGGCACCCCGATCCTGGAGGCGGTGCTGCACCCGGAGCCGTTCGAGGTGCTCGCGGTCGAGCTGTCCAGCTTCCAGATCCACTGGTCGAGGAGCCTGTCGCCATACGCCTCGTGCCTGCTGAACGTCGCGCCCGACCACCTCGATTGGCACGGGTCGTATGACGAATACCGGCGCATCAAGGGCCGCGTGTTCGAGCAGACCCAGGTGGCCGCGGTCTACAACGCGCAGGACCCGGCCACCGAGCAGCTGCTGATGGACGCCGACGTCGTGGAGGGTTGTCGCGCCATCGGATTCACGACCGGCACACCGGAGATCTCGATGGTCGGCGTCGTCGACGAGGTGCTCGCCGACCGGGCGTTCGTCGACGACCGCCGCAACAGCGCCGCCGAGCTCGCGACCATCGAGGACCTGACGATCGACGGTGTCCCACCGGCGCCGCACTACATCGCCGACGCCCTCGCCGCGGCCGCCCTGGCGCGCGCCTACGGCGTCACACCGGCCGGCGTGCGGGCCGGGCTGCGCGCCTACCGTCCGCAACCGCACCGGGTGCAGAGCGTCGGCCGGGTCGGCGACGTCGCCTACATCGACGACTCCAAGGCCACCAACACCGACGCCGCGCTGGCCTCGGTCACCGCCTACGACCACATCGTGTGGATCGCCGGCGGCCTGCTCAAGGGCGCCGAGGTCGACGAGCTGGTGCGGGCGGCGGCGCCCCGGCTGCGCGGGGCAGTACTGCTGGGCCGCGATCGGGAGCAGCTCGCCGACGCATTGCGCCGACACGCGCCGGATGTCCCGGTCGTCGACATCGCCAGCACCGACACTGGGGCCATGGCCCAGGTAGTCCGCGCCGCCCAGTCGCTCGCCCGACCCGGTGACGTGGTGCTGCTGGCACCGGCGGCCGCCTCCATGGACATGTTCGCCAACTACGGCGCGCGCGGCGACGCCTTCGCCGCTGCGGTGCAGGACCTGTCATGAGTTCGACGAGCTCGACCGACTCCTCGTTCGACCTGTCCCGTTTCCAGCCCAAGAGCCTGATGCGGCGGCTGGAGTCGCCGGTCGCCCCCTATTACCTGCTGCTCGGCTCCACCGGCATGCTGTTGCTCTTCGGCCTGGTGATGGTGCTGTCGGCGTCGAGCGTCACGTCATACCAGGCGAGCGGTTCGTCATACACCGTCTTCAAGAACCAGGCGATGTATGCCGCCATCGGTGTCGTCGCCGCGCTCGTCGCCAGCCGGGTGCCGGTGCGGGTGTGGAAATGGCTGGCACTGCCGGCCTTCACCGGCGCGGTGCTGCTGCAGCTGGCGGTCTTCTCGCCGCTCGGACGCACCGTTCAGGGCAACCGCAACTGGATCGGATTCGGCAGCTTCAGCGTGCAGCCGTCCGAGGCGGGCAAGATCGCGATCATCCTGGTCGCCGCGATGATCCTGACCCGCAAGCGCAAGGTGCTCGCGGAGTGGCGGCACGTGATGATCCCGCTCGTGCCGATGTCGCTGCTCCTGCTGGGTCTCGTCCTGCTCGGCCACGACCTCGGTACCACGATGGTGCTCGCCTCGATCGTCGGCGCGGTCCTCTTCGTCGCCGGTGTCCGGATGCGGCTCTTCGCGATCGTCGGTGGCTTCGCGGCGGCGGTCACCCTCGCGTTCGTGGCGACCAACAGCAACCGCACCGGCCGGCTCGACGCCTGGCTCGGCACCTGCATCAACGCACAGACCGAGGGCTGCTACCAGAAGGTCCACGGCCTCTACGCGATGGCCGACGGCGGCTGGTGGGGCGTCGGCCTCGGCGCGAGCCGCGAGAAGTGGTCCTGGCTGCCGGAGGCGCACAACGACTTCATCTTCGCGATCATCGGCGAGGAGCTCGGCCTGCCCGGCACGCTGGCCGTCGTCGCCCTGTATGTCGCACTCGGCTACGCCTGCTACCGGCTGATCGTGACCAGCAAGGACTTCTTCGTCCGGCTGGCCACCGCCGGCATCATGGCCTGGATCCTCGTGCAGGCGATGATCAACATCGGCTCGGTGACCGGCCTGCTGCCGATCATCGGTGTGCCGCTGCCGCTGGTCTCCTCGGGTGGATCGGCCCTGGTGACAACACTTCTCGCCCTCGGCATCCTGATCTCGTTCGCCCGCAACGAACCCACCTGCAAGTCGGCACTCGCGGCCCGGCCCAACGCCGTCAAGCGCACCCTGGCGGTGCTGCCGCTGGGTCGTCGATGACGCGGCCGGGCACAATACGTCCATGACCTCATCCGCAAGCCCGCTGACGTCTGTCCTGCTCGCCGGTGGCGGCACCGCCGGCCACATCTCGCCGCTGCTCGCGACGGCGGATGCGCTGCGGCGACGCTACCCGGATGTGCGCATCACCGTGCTCGGTTCGTATGGCGGCCTGGAGGAGACGCTGGTTCCGGAGCGTGGCTACGACCTGCGACTGATCGACAAGGCCGCGTTCCCGCGCCGGCCCAATGCCGACGCAGTGCGTTTCCCGGCCAAGTTCCTGGGCGCCCGCAAGGCCGCCGCCGCCATCGCGCAGGAGGTCGGCGCGCAGGTCGTCGTCGGCTTCGGTGGCTACGTCAGCCCGCCGGCCTTCCTGGCCGCCCGCAAGCTCGGTGTTCCGATCGTCGTGCACGACGGCAACGCGCTGGCGGGGCTGGCCACCAAACTCGGCTCGCGCTTCAGCACGCACGTCGCCACGGCGTTCTCGGTGACCAAGCTGCCCCACGCGCAGGTGACCGGTATGCCGCTGCGACGCGAGATCACCACCCTGGATCGCGCCGCACTGCGCCCGGAGGCGCTGGACACCTTCGGACTGCGCGGCGACCGGCCGACGCTGCTGGTGACCGGCGGATCCAGCGGTGCCGTCCGGGTCAACGAGCCGGTTGCCGCGGCCGCCGCCGCGTTCCGTGAGGCGGGCGTGCAGGTGCTGCACGTCACCGGTAAGGGCAAGGAGGTCACGGTGCCGACCGCCGGCCCGAATGACCCGGCATACGTGGTGCTCCCGTATGCCGACCGCATGGACCTCGCCTACGCGGCCGCCGACCTGGTCGTGACCCGCTCCGGCGGCAACATGGTGTGCGAGACCTCGACGATCGGCCTGCCGGCGGTCTTCGTGCCGCTTCCGGTCGGCAACGGCGAGCAGCGGCTGAACGCCGCCGACGTGGTCGCGGCCGGTGGTGCGCTGCTCGTCGACAATGACGATTTCACCGTCGATTACCTTGGGCGGCAGGTGATTCCGCTGGTCCAGGACGGCCAGAAGCTGGCCCGCATGTCCGAAGCCGCTCGCGGCCAGGGCCACGGTGACGCCGACGAACGTCTGGTCGACATGATCGAAGAGGCAGCGCACGACGGTGGTTGAAGAGCGCATACGGGTCGAGTAGCGGGGAAGCGCATCGAAACCCAGCGCCGCACAGTTGTTTTCGAGCATAGGACCTTGACCATGAACGCCCACGCACCCGACGGCACGAACCATCGCTTCGACTTCGCCGCGCCGTTGCCGGCCCTCGCGGACATCCGTGCCGCGCACCTGGTCGCGATCGGCGGGTCGGGTATGTCGGGCGTCGCTCGCCTCCTGCTGGACGCGGGCGTGACGGTCAGCGGCTCGGACCGCAACGACAGCCCGGTGCTGGACGAGTTGCGCGCAGCCGGTGCCGACGTCCGCGTCGGGCAGACCGCGGAGGGTGGCGCCCTGGTGCCGGACGACGCGGTCGTCGTGGTGTCCTCGGCCATCGCGGAGGACAACCCGGAGCTCGCCGCGGTCCGTGCGCGCGGCTTGCAGGTGCTGCACCGGGCCCAGGCCCTCGGCGTGCTGATGGCGGGCCGCGCCGCCCTGGCCGTTGCCGGTGCCAACGGCAAGACCACGACCAGCGCCATGGCGGTCGTCGCCCTGCGCGCGGCAGGGGCGGACCCGTCGTTCGCGATGGGCGCACCGATCGCCGGCATCGGGGCCAACTCCGGTGTCGGACAAGGGGATTCGTTCGTCGTCGAAGCGGACGAGAGTGACGGTTCGTTCGTCGTCTATCGCCCGCAGGTCGCCATCGTCACGAGTGTGCGCGACGATCACTTGGACTTCTACGGCACCTCCGAGCGCCTCCAGCAGGCGTATGCCGAGTTCGCCGACACCATCCGTGACGGTGGCCTGCTCGTGGCGTGCGCCGATGACCCGGGCGCTGCTGCCCTGGCGGTGCGGCACCGGGAGCTCGGCCGGCGCGTCGTCACCTACGGGCGCACAGCCGACGCCGATCTGCGGTTGGCCGACGAGTCCGGGTCCGGGTTCGACTGGAGCGCAACGCTGCTGCCGGCGTCCGGTGGGAGCGTGCCGTTGCGGCTGAAGGTGCCGGGTGCGCACAACCTGCAGAACGCCACGGGCGTCGCGCTCGCCATGACCGAGGGGTTCGGCATACCGCTGGAGCAGGCGGTGGCCGGCCTCGGTGAGTTCACCGGGTCCGCACGCCGTCTCGAGCCACGCGGTGAGGCAGGGGGAGTGCGGGTCATCGACGACTACGCGCACAACCCCGACAAGCTCGACGCGGCGGTCCGCGCCGGACTCGGGCTGCGGGACGGCGGCCGGCTCATCACGGTGTTCCAGCCGCACCTCTACTCGCGCACCCAGCACGCCGCCACCGGCCTCGCGGCTGCGCTGTCCTTGTCCGATGTGGCGATTGTGCTGGATGTCTATCCGGCCCGTGAGGCGCCGGTGCCGGGCGTGACCGGTGCGCTCATCGCCGACCGGGTGACCGGTGCCGACGTGGTCTACGCGCCCGCGCTCGACGAGGCGCTGGAAGCCGTGCTCGACCGGGTCCGGCCCGGCGATCTGGTCATCACCGCCGGCGCGGGCGACATCACGACCCTCGGACCGCGGCTCCTGACCGCGCTCGAGCTGGTTGGGCGCAGGCCTGAGTAGCCCGGAGTCTGCGGAGCGCGTATCGAAACCCGCGCCCCGCGACTCACCACCTGGCCAGTGCCGACCACCGGTCGACGTCCACCATGTAGCCGTCGCCGATCAGGGCCTGCTGCAGCCGCTTGCGGGAGCCGACCTCGACACCGGCGTTCTCGTACTTGCGGCGTCCGGCACGCAGGTGGCTGCGGGCGGTGTCGATGCTGATGCCGAGGCTGCGCGCGAGCGCCTTCGCGGTCGGCGCCCGGCGGCTGGCGTAGGCCGTCATGATCTGCAGCTCGCGGTCGGTGAAATGCGGTCCGGTGGCAACGCTGTCCGGTCGCGGGGTGCGCTCACCGTCCGCGATCTCGCAGATCTGCCGGGCGATGTCGGCGGCGCCTGTGTCGGGACGGATCCATTGCTGACAGCCCTCGAGCTGGGCGCGATGACGCAGCCGGTCGTCCGGCTCACCGATCACGATGGCGCTGCTGCCGACGTCATACAGCGCACGGACCTTGAGCGAGAGGGGAACGTGATCATCCAGATAGGCGTCCACGACCACCACCGCCGAGGAGAAGTCCCATTTGGTGATGAACTGAATCCACGAGTAATCGGAGTGGCTGACCGGACGTCCAGCGATTTGCAAAGATTTCTCGATGGCATGTGCCACTATCGGGCTACTGTGCACGATGTAGATGCTGCTGCGTGGGGCCATGCGACCAGTTTCCCCGATCGCGAGGAGGCCCGAGGTGAATAGCCGAGAAAATTCCCACCCTGCCGGTGCGCACGGTGACCCGGGTGGACCATCCATCGAAGTGATCAGTCCGCTCGCGCTGCATCGCGACGCACTCGCCGCCACCCTGCGCGACTCGGGGGCGTTCGGGGTCGTGGAGGCGCACGCCACTGCGTCGGTCGTGGGCGCGTATCACGTGACGGTCATCGACCTGCCCGCGCTCGACGATGCGACCGTGCGCGAGATCGTGCGGAGCCGGCCGACGGTGGCATGGGGTGGTTACCTGCACACCGGGACGGTGGCCGGTTTGGTCGACGCGGGGATGCGCGGCTACGTCTCGGTCATCGGCGCACGGCGTGACCTGGTGTCCGCGGTTATTCGCGTCGCGTCGGGGGAGTTGTCGTTGCCGCAGATCGACCCGACGGTCGTGCGGCTGACGCCGGCGGAGCGTCGGGTGTGTCAGGCATACCTGGTGGATCTGGCCGATTCGTCGCGCGCGTCCGTGGCGGCCGAGCTCGGCATCAGCGAGCGAACGCTCAAGGTGCACCTGGCGAACGTCCGCGCCAAGATCAACAGCTCCGCCGCGAACCGCGTCGAGCTGGCGCGGCACCTGCGGGCCCGCGGCATGCTCGACGGCTGAGCCCTTTCACGTCGTCGCCGATCCGGGCTGTCGCGCGTCGTTTCGGTGGTTACCGCAGTCCGCGGCCAGGTTCCCGGCCGCCCTCTAGTCCCTTGTGACTATACCAACGCTTTACCGGTAAAGGACTGGTAAAGTCCGTTGGTTACGAATGGGTAATACTCGCCATAGTGCGTTGTTCGACCGTATTTGGGAATGCATAGTCCTTCATGATCAACCGGCGGAATTCGTCACGCGCATATCCGTAATCTCCTGCTGTGGCCGCCACGATATGCGCGGCGAGCGCCAGTGTTTGGCGTGTCTTCCTCAAAGGGGTTCTTGATTGTGAGTACGGAGAACAAAACGGTCAGTCGTCGCTCGGTCGCGAAGGGGGCGGCCTGGTCGCTGCCGGTCATCGCGACGGCTGCCGCAGCACCCGCGGCCTCGGCCAGCACCAATCCGACGTGTCCGCAGTGTGGCGTCCCGATCCTGAATGTGGTGACCGCAACTGCGGCGGTGAAGAAGAACGTCGGAAGCCTGGTCATCCCGGTGGGTGCGTTCGTCGCGAACATGGTCGGTTGCACGGGGCTGATCAACGCCTCGGTCCTCACCGCGAACTCGGCGACGCTCACGATGAAGTACTCGAACGGCTCCACGAAGACCTATTCCACGACCGTTGGCCTGGCGGTCGGGGCGAGTGCGACGGTTGCGACCGCGCTTGCAACGGCTGCACTCACCTTCTCGGGGATCGACTTCCCGAACTCCAGTCTCACGAACCCTGTGCCGGTGAAGCCGAGCTCGGTCTCCTTTGACGTCGTGATCCTGCTGGACATCCTCGGCAAGCAGTTGCAGTGCCCGCAGACGATCACCTTCAACTTCGATCTCGGATTATCGCTCTACGCGGTCGGCGGCGGAGGCAACGGATCGGGCTCGTACGTCTTGGCGGGGTTGCTCTGACACCGGCCTGATCGGCCCCGGTGTCTCACGTTTATATAGTCCTTTTTGATTAGTCCGCATGAGTGAGTGCCCGGCTGCCCCTACTGTCGGTGACGCACAGGGACGGTCGCGCTTCTCGGGGCGATGGGTTCCCGCCCTCATCGAAAAATTGAAAGGCATTTCATCACATGACAAGCCAGCAGAAGATCTCGCGTCGCACCATCGCAAAGGGTGCCGCTTGGTCCGTGCCCGTTGTTGCGGTCGCCGCAGCAGCGCCTGCCAGCGCCGCCAGCACCCCCGCCTGCCCGGGTGCCAGCTGCCCCAAGCCCGTGCTGTCGGCGGTCACGCTGAGCACGGGTGTGTTCGCGGCAAACACCAACACCGCAGACCTGAACATCACCGCCGGCACCGAGGTCGCCAACTTCCTGACGCCGGAGTGCAGCGGCGGCGGCCTCCTGCAGGCGTCCCTGGTGACGGTCGGCGACGCAACGTTGACCATGAAGGAGACCGCGACCGGCAAGACGACCGCCTACACCGGCACGACCGGTGTCTCGGCCGGCGCGACGGCCGCGAGCGCCGCATTCGCGATGGCGACGATCGGTGCGTCGTTCCCGAGCGTCAACTTCCCCGACGGCGACCTCCTCTCGGGTCTCACCAACGCGCCGGTCGTTCCGCAGAGCCTCTGCATCAGCTACACGGTTGTGCTCGACGTCCTGGGCAGCACCCCCGGCACGACGGTCACCTGCCCCGGCCAGGTCTGCTTCGGCTTCAACCTGCTCACCGGCAGCCTCTACTCGGTCAACCAGGGAGTCGTGCCCAACACGGTCTCCTACCTGACCAGCGGTCTGCTGCTTCCCTGATCACATCCGGTTGAAACGACGGGCGACCCCGAATGGGGTCGCCCGTCGTCGTTTGTTCTGGTGGCCCGTCCTGGTGGCCCGCGGCGCGAGCGGCGGTCAGCCGGCGGTCTGATCGGCCGATTCGCTCGGCAGCTCGTCGCGCCAGCCCGTCCGCAGTACGAGCTCCTGGATCGCGCCATGTCCGCTGGTCGCCAGATGCCCGAGCGGGTGCTCTGCGTCGACCGCGGCAACACCCGGCGTCCCAGCGACCTGCATCGCGCCGGCCAATGAACGGTCGGCATACCAGGCGTGTTCGACGAGCGGTGCGAATGCCTCCTGGCTCCTGAATTCCTCCGGCCTACCGAGGAAGACGGGTTGCAGGTCCCAGCCGTCCTTCAGCAGGTTCGGCCACCAGCGGAAATGTTCCACCACGGAGTGACAACTCCCGCACCCTGACGAGAAGAAGACCAGGAACGTCGGCGGGTCCTGGAACTCGGTGATCGGCATCTCGTTGCCGTCGACGTCCTGCACGGTGAGGGTGCGGACCAGGTGCGCTCGACGGCGTCGGGTGGCGACCGTGCGGCATACGACCAGTGCCCCGGCGACCGCCAGGGCGAGTAGGGCGGGGAGCGGGTAGCACCAGCCGGCGAGGCGGTCGGACCCGACCGATGCGGGGGAGCGGTGCGCCGCGACCGCGGCGAGGGCAAGCGCGACGAGCACGGCATTGCGCACGATGGTGCGCGTGCCGACCGTGTCGTCGCCGAGGCCGCCGAAACAGTTGCACGAGACGGTCGACGGGCGTCGACTCACCTGGATCACCAGGACGAGGAAACCGATGAAGAGCGCGAGGATCCCGATGGAGGGGACCACCTGCCACGGGCTGGGCAGGAGTATGGCGCCCAGGCCGAGGACCAGCTCGATCCACGGGAAGGCCCGCGCGAAACGCTCGTCCTTCCAGGTCCACCGGGGAAGACCGAACTGTGAGAGCGTGAGCTGGAATGACGCCGCGGTCCCGAACTTCAGCACGCCGCTCGTGACAAGCACAGCAGCTGCGAGCCAGGTGAGTAGTGAGCCGATCCAGTCGATCATCGTTCCGTTCCCAGTCCGTTCATGTCACGAAGCCTAATGAGCGGGATGTGAATTCGTCCCACTGCTGGTGCGCACCTGCGGGTGACCGCGACGTATTTCACCGTCAAGTACAGGTCGATACTCGCCGCGCGCACAGGATGACGCGTAGCATTCCGCGAATGCTGCGTATGTGAGACGCCGGTCGACGCCACACGGTGTGTCGATTAGGGCAGCGCCGCCATCAACGTCATCATCATGGTGACTGTATGGCAGCCGCGTTCCGGCGCGGTGCTTGCAGTCGGCATACTTGCTTGCTCACATCGTCTACCGCTGGAAAGGCCGTTCCTCGTGGCAACTCCGCAGAACTACTTGGCCGTCATCAAGGTCGTCGGCATCGGCGGCGGTGGCGTCAACGCAATCAATCGGATGATCGAGGTCGGTCTGAAGGGTGTCGAGTTCATCGCCATCAACACCGACGCGCAGGCGCTTCTGATGTGTGACGCTGACGTCAAGCTTGAGGTCGGCCGCGACCTGACCCGCGGCCTCGGCGCCGGCGCCGACCCGGAGGTCGGCAAGAAGGCAGCCGAGGACCACGCCGAGGACATCGAAGAAGTCCTCAAGGGCGCCGACATGGTCTTCGTCACCGCCGGTGAGGGCGGCGGAACGGGCACCGGTGGCGCACCGGTCGTGGCCAAGATCGCCAAGAGCCTCGGCGCACTGACCATCGGTGTCGTCACCCGACCGTTCACCTTCGAGGGCCGCCGTCGCGCCAACCAGGCGGACCTCGGTATCAACGCGCTGCGCGAAGAGGTCGACACCCTCATCGTCATCCCGAACGACCGGCTGCTGTCGATCAGCGACCGCAACGTGTCGATGCTGGACGCGTTCCACAGCGCCGACCAGGTGCTGCTCTCCGGTGTGCAGGGCATCACCGACCTGATCACGACCCCGGGTCTGATCAACCTCGACTTCGCCGACGTCAAGTCGGTCATGCAGGGCGCCGGCTCCGCGCTCATGGGCATCGGCTCGGCCCGAGGCGAGGACCGCGCCGTGCAGGCCGCGGAGTTCGCCATCTCCTCGCCACTGCTCGAAGCCAGCATCGACGGCGCGCAGGGCGTGCTGCTGTCCGTCCAGGGTGGCAGCGACCTCGGTCTCTTCGAGATCAACGAGGCTGCGCGCCTGGTCCAGGAGGCCGCCCACCCGGAGGCCAACATCATCTTCGGTGCCGTCATCGACGACGCTCTCGGCGACGAGGTGCGTGTCACGGTCATCGCTGCCGGCTTCGAGGGCGGGGCGCCCAACAAGCGCACCGACGAGCGTGCGCTCGGTCAGATCCAGGGTGCTCCGACGCCCGCCCGGCGCGAGCAGTCGCAGCAGCAGACTCCGGCCGCGCAGCAGCAGGGCGCCGGCCAGGCCCAGCAGGGCGGCCCGCAGCAGAGTGGTCAGCCGGCTGCTCAGCAGTCCGCGCCGCAGGCTGGCCAGTCGCAGCAGAGTGGCCAACAGAGTGGCCAGCAGGGCGCACCCCAGGGCGGCAACGGTCAGCAGCCGAAGCAGGGCACGGCGCCGCAGGGCGGTCAGCAGGGCGAGGGTGAGCAGGCGCAGCCGCCGGCCAACCCGGGTGAGGTCAAGCAGACCCCGAGCAACCGCCCGCCGCGCGAGGTCACCTTCGACGACGGCCAGGACCTCGACGTCCCCGACTTCCTGAAGTGACCGGGCGTCCGGTTTCCGCACGCCCCACCGCTTCGCTCGCGCCCCACTCAACCCGCCAGCGGGCGTAGTCAGGTCCGACGATGTGGTGGTGGCGTGATCAGCTGACCGGCCCCGGTGGCCGCGTCGTCGATGTGGGCTTCACCGACACTGCCGGCGGGGTCAGTCCCGCGGGTCCGATCGCGTCGCTCAATCTCGGTGGCAATGTCGGCGACGACCCGTCGAACGTCGTGCGCAACCGTGGTGCCGTGGCCGCTGCCGTGGACGTCTCGCCGGAGGACCTGGTCTTCATGCGCCAGACGCACAGCGACCGCGTCGTCTCGCTCGAGGACGGCCACCGTGATCCCGAGGGCGATGGCATCGTCACCTCCTCGTCCGGTGTCGCCCTCGCCGTACTCGTGGCCGACTGCACGCCGGTGCTGCTGGCCGACCCGGCCGCAGGCGTCATCGGCGCCGTTCACGCGGGACGCCCGGGCATGATGGCGCGCATCGTCGACCGCGCCCTCGACCGGATGAGCGAGCACGGAGCGACGAATCCCGTTGCGATCATTGGGCCTTCGGTCTGTGGCCGCTGTTACGAAGTTCCGCTCGAGCTGCGCGAGGAGGCGGCCGCGATCACCCCGGAGAGCCGCACTGTGAGCTGGACCGGCACCCCTGCGATCGATGTCGCGGGCGGTGTCGTCGCGCAACTGCATGCGCGCGGCGTCGACACCACATGGGTGCCGGGTTGCACCCGGGAGTCGGATCGGCTCTTCTCCCACCGGCGCGACCACCGGTCCGGGCGATTCGCCGGAGTCATCGTCCAACGAGGCGCCGATGTATGACGTCAACCGTCGCGACCAGCTCGCGGCGAGTCTCGCCCGGGTGCATGCCCGCATCGACCGTGCCTGCGCCGCCGCCGGCCGCGCCCGCGACGATGTCACGCTGATCGCGGTCACCAAGTTCTTCCCGGCCTCCGACGTGGAGCACCTCGCCGCGCTCGGAGTGACCGACATGGGGGAGAACCGCGACCAGGAGGCCGGCGCGAAGTTCGACGAACTGCCCGCCGAGATCCGTGGTGATCTCACGGTGCACTTCATCGGTCAGCTGCAGTCCAACAAGGCCGCCCACGTCGTGCGCTACGCCGACGTCGTGCAGTCGGTGGATCGCGCCAAGATCGCCCGTGCTCTCGACAAGGCGGCCGCCGCACGCGACCGCACGCTCGAGGTGCTCGTCCAGGTCGACCTGTCCGGTGCGACCGGTCGCGGCGGGGTTGCCCCGGACGCCGCGCGGGCCCTCGCGGACGAGGTCGCCGGCTGCCGTGCGCTCCGGCTGCGTGGCGTGATGGCCGTGGCGCCGCTGGACGCCGATCCGGCCGAGGCCTTCGATCGGCTGGCGAGTGTGGCGGACGTCATACGCGGCGATCATCCGGACGCCCGATGGTTGTCCGCCGGCATGAGCGGCGACCTGGAGCAGGCCGTGGCGGCCGGCGCGACACACCTGCGTGTCGGTAGCGCAATCCTCGGTTCTCGGCCCACTCCCCGGTAGCGTCGTCCGCGACCGACGAAACGCCTCAGAGGTTGGCCCCTCGCGGTGAGAAGGAGTGCAATTCATGGCTGGCAAGCTGCGCGCGACGATGGAATATCTCGGCTTGGCCGAGGCCGACCCGCACTACCGTGACGATGATTACACCGGTGAATGGTCCGAGGAGTACGACGAGGCGCAGGACAGCGGATACCCCGTTGAGGAGACCCACCGCGAGCCGGCGCCGGTCACCCAGTTGCACACCTCGCCGGCTGCCCCGGCACAGCATCGGCAGGAGGCCGGCGACATGAGCCGCATCAACACGATCCACCCGCGGACCTACAACGAGGCGAAGGAGATCGGCGAGAGCTTCCGCAGCGGCGTCCCGGTCATCATGAACCTCTCCGACATGGACGACACCGACGCCAAGCGCCTGGTCGACTTCGCCGCCGGTCTGGTGTTCGGGCTGCACGGCACGATCGAGCGCGTCACGAGCAAGGTCTTCCTCCTGTCGCCGCACGGCATCGAGGTCGCCACGAGCGGCCCCGAAGCGGCGCGCCCCACCGGCCGCGGCCTGTTCAACCAGAGCTGATCGACGCTCCCACGGCGTCCGCTCACGGGCTGGTGGTCGGTCCCAGCTCGTTGATGACGCACAATTGAGTCATGTCAGCCGTCCTCACCGTGGTCTCGCTGCTGCTCTACGTCTTCTTCATCCTGCTGCTGGGGCGGCTGGTGCTGGACTGGGTGCAGGTCTTCGCCCGGAGCTGGCGGCCGCGTGGCCCTGTGCTCGTCGTCGCCGAAACCATTTACAGCACAACGGATCCGCCGCTGAAGGCGTTGCGCAAGGTCGTTCCGCCCCTGCGATTGGGGCAGGTTCGCCTGGACCTGGCGTTCCTGATTTTGATCCTGGCTGTCTCTTTGCTGCTCAGTATCATAAAGTGAGCACGATATTTATCCGATTGTTGCGGCGAGCGCCGCGTGTCCTCCTGGACATGCATGCTCTCCGTCCTGATGTACTGACTGAGGTGCACATATGGCGTTGACGCCAGAAGATGTGGTCAAGAAGGAGTTCACCAAGCCCAAGGGGTTCGGTCGTAGCGGTTACGACGAGATCCAGGTGGACGACTTCCTCGACGAGATCGTGGTCGAGCTGCGTCGGCTGAACGCTGAGAACGAGGACATCACCGGCAAGCTCGAGGACTGCCGTCGTTCCAAGGGCGTTCCCGGTCGCAGCGAAGCCGATTCCGGTCAGGGCTCGTCCCGGGCCGCGGCGGTGCCGGCACTCACGCCGGTCAACCGGCGCAACGATGACGCGGACAAGACCCAGGTGGTCCCCAGCGCCAAGGACGCCGAGGCCGCCAAGGCTGCCAAGGCCGAGTTGGAGAAGGCCCAGGGCGAGCTGAAGGCCGCGCAGGGTGAGCTGCGGACCACGCAGGCCAACCTCAAGTCCGCCAAGGACGAGTTGACCCGCACCAAGGCAGAGCTCGACCAGGCGCAGAGCGCACTGGCTGCTGCCAAGAAGGAGCAGGCACAGCTGCAGGAGCAGCACCAGGCGCGGCTGAGCGAGCAGCAGGCTGCTGCGGCGAGCACCGGCAACCAGCAGGCCCAGACCAAGCCGGGCGAGCTGAAGCCCGCCAACAACTCCGACGTTGCCGCGATCGCCTCCACCGAGGGCGCCGCCGGCGTCATCGCGCTGGCGCAGCGGTTGCACGACGAGCACGTGCACGAGGGCGAGACCAAGCGCGACCGCCTGATCAGCGACGCGCAGGCGCACCACGACAAGGTCATCGGTGAGGCCAACACCAAGCGTGACCGCCTGGTCACCGAGGCGCAGGCGCACCACGACAAGGTCATCGGTGAGGCCAACGCCAAGCGTGACGAGCTGATCGGTTCCGCACACATCAAGCACGACGAGCTGATCAGCTCGGCACAGAGCCGTCATGACGAGCTGCTGTCGACCGGGCAGAGCAAGCACGACGAGCTGGTCCGCACCGGCACCGAGAAGTCGGAGAAGATGGTGCGCGAGGCCGAGGACCGCAAGAACCGCATCCTGGGCGAGCTCAACTCCGAGCGCGAGAAGGTCAGCAGCCACATCGAGCAGCTGCGTTCCTTCGAGGGCGACTACCGCAACAAGCTGCGCGGCTACATCGAGGATCACCTCACGCAGCTGGATCACACCGCGGTCGACGACAAGCCGAAGACCAAGAGCTGATCACGGCCTGACACGCCGTACCACGAGCCGCCGGACACGGAGCTCATCCTGGACAGGCACGGGAAGCTTGGGATGCGTTGGCGTTACGAGGAGCTTGCGACTCGCAACGCCAACGCAGAACAAGCCTCCACGGCTGCCGATCCGTTAGGGTGAGGCACCCGTGTCCGGCGGCTTCGTCGTCGGACACCTGCCTTCGTTCGGTGGTCGGGCATACCGGAGTGGGAGCTTGCGTTGACCTGCGGTATTCGCGGGTCGTGACGTCAAGGGCCAAATTCGTTGTATGTCGGCTGTGTGTCGCTTATCCTGCCCGCAGTCACATCGGGGGCAGGAGCCCGGCGCATCCATCGGATGAACCGGTCTGCTGCGACAGGAAGGTATGCGATGCCAGCCAAGAAGACGGCCTCCGGCTCGTCCAGTTCTGCGTCCGCCACTGCGTCCTCCGGACGGAGCCGCTCCCGGGTGACTGCCGCTTTGCGCAAGGCCACCGGGGTCGTCGCCAAGGCAGCGGGGCGCGGCGACGACTCGTCCAGGACCACTGCGAAGAAGGCAGCCGCCAGGACCGCGAAGAAGGCCCCGGCGAAGAAGACCGCCGCCACGAAGGCGACGACGAAGAAGGCAACGGCCACCAGAGCGGCGGCCAAGGCGCCCGCGAAGAAAACGACCCCCAGCAAGGCGGCACCGGCGACGAAGACAGCCGCGAAGAAACCGGTCGCGAAGAAGGCGCCGGCGAAGAAGACTGCCGCCAAGAAATCCGCACCAGCCAAGAAATCGGCCGCGCCCGCGAAGCAGGCAGCGGCCCCCACGACCCGGGTGGCCAAGAAGACGACGGCAACCCGTAGCAAGACCCCGAAGACGACCGCCGCCGCCACGAAGGCGGCACCGATGAAGAAGGCCGCCACGAAAACCACCACTGCCAATAAGCCCGCGACCCCTCGCAAGCTCAAGGTCCGCGACGACGAATCCCCTTGGACGCCCGAGGAACTCGCCGATGTGCGCGCCGAGCTCGAGGGTGACGTCGAGCGCCTGACAACCGAGCTCAACGGCTTCGAGAACGACATCGCGGGTCTGATCAAGGACAGCGGCGACGGAGCCGGTGACGACGAGGCCGATGCGGGCGCGAAGACCTTCGAGCGCGAGCACGAGTACTCCCTCGCGCAGAACTCTCGGGACCTGCTGGAACAATCGGTGCATGCGCTCGAACGCATCGACGACGGCACCTACGGAGTTTGTGAAAATTGTGGCAACGCGATCGGCAAGCTTCGGCTGCAGGCATTCCCGAGGGCGACGCTGTGCCTGACGTGCAAGGCACAGCAGGAGCGGCGCTGACCTCCGAGAAATCCGCCGACGCGCACGACCCCGCACCGACGACACAGAAGCGCCCTTCCGCCCAGCTGATCGCACTGCTGGTGGGCGTCGCCGTCGTTGGTTACGGTCTCGACCAGGCGACCAAGGCCTGGGCGTCGAACTCCCTGGACCCGGCGCAGCCGAAACAACTCGTCGGCAGCGTGCTGCAGCTGCGGCTGACGCACAATCCGGGTGCGGCCTTCTCGATCGCGACGAACGCGACCTGGGTGCTGACCATCGTCGCGGCCGTCGTCATCGTGGTGACGATCTTCATCGCTCGCCGGTTGCGCAGCAGGCCCTGGGCGTGCGCGCTCGGCCTGCTGATCGGCGGCGCGCTGGGCAATCTCACCGACCGCTTCGTGCGCGCTCCCGGCGGCGGCAAGGGTCACGTGGTCGACTTCCTGGAGTTGCCGCACTGGCCGATCTTCAATGTCGCGGACTGTTGCGTCGTGACCGCCGCGTGCCTGATCGCGCTGCTGGCGTTCCTCGGGATCGGCATCGACGGCCGGCGTGCGTCCACGGACCAGGCGAAGGGCGACGAGACCGATGAGTGAGGTGAAGGCCCTCGGCATACCCGATGGGCTCGAGGGTGAGCGGGTGGACACCGCGCTCGCCCGGGTCCTCGGCTTCTCGCGTACCCAGGCGGCCCAGCTGGCCGCCGACGGCGAGGTGACGGTCGACGGCAAGGTCGTCGGTAAGTCCGATCGGGTGAGCGCCGGCCAGTGGCTCGAGGTCCGTATGCCGGAGCGCGTCGGCCCGCGGGTCGCCGAGGTGAGGCCACAGGCCGTCGAGGGCCTGCGGATCGTGCACGACGACACCGAGATCGTCGTGATCGACAAGCCCGCCGGGGTCGCCGCGCACCCCAGCGTCGGCTGGAACGGCCCGGACGTCGTGAGCGGGCTGGCCGCGGCCGGCTACCGCATCTCGACCTCGGGTGCCGCCGAGCGGCAGGGCATCGTGCAGCGCCTCGACGTCGGCACGAGTGGCCTGATGGTGGTGGCCAAGAGCGAACGCGCCTACACGGTGCTCAAGCAGGCCTTCCGCGACCGCTCCGTCGACAAGACCTACCACGCCCTCGTCCAGGGCCTGCCCGACCCGGTGGTCGGCACCATCGAGGCGCCGATCGGCCGGCACCCGGGGCACGACTACAAGTTCGCGGTGATGCAGACCGGCCGGCACAGCGTGACGCACTACGAGCTGCTCGAGGCGTTCCGGTCGATGAGCCTGCTGACGATCCATCTGGAGACCGGCCGCACCCATCAGATCCGGGTGCACTTCTCCGCGCTGCACCGCCCGCTGGTCGGTGATCCGCTCTACGGTTCGGACCCGACCGTCGCCAAGCGGCTCGGCCTGTCGCGGCAGTGGTTGCACGCCACCGAGCTCGGCTTCACGCACCCCGGTTCGGGGGAGTGGGTCACCTTCGCCAGCCCCTATCCGGCCGACCTCGAGCGCGCCCTGGAGATCGCCCGCAACGGCTGAGTGAGCCGCGTCGGTGGCGGAGCCCGTTCCTAACTGACAACGGTTGCCGGTTGCGCACGCTGATTGGCTGGAAACCCGTTCGTAAGTGGCAACGGTTGCTGGTTGCGCACGCTGATTGGCTGGAAACCCGTTCCTAACTGACAACGGTTGCCGGTAGAGGTGTGGGCGAGCGTATGCCGAGACGGAGCCCGCCATACCACCAGCCTCATCCGTCACAGATCCGCGTGCCCTGACCGACCTGTCCGACCCCGGACTTAGACTCATCGCGATGTCCGATCCCGCCGCCTCCGCAGACTTCGTGCACCTGCATGTGCACACCGAATACTCCATGCTCGACGGCGCCGCAAACGTCGGGCGAATGTTCGAGGAGGTGGAGCGACTCGGCATGCCGGCGATCGCGATGAGCGATCACGGCAACATGTTCGGAGCCTACGAATTCTTCGGCGCCGCAAAGGGATCCCCGGTCAAGCCGATCATCGGCATCGAGGCCTACGTCGCTCCCAGCACCCGCCATTCGCGCAAGCAGGAGTTCTGGGCGCCGGGCGGAAAGCGCGACGCCAACGTCGACGGCGAGGGCGGCAAGGACGTCTCGGGCGGCGGGCGCTACACCCACATGACGATGTGGGCCAAGGACGCCCCGGGCCTGCGCAACCTCTTCAAGCTCAGCTCGCTGGCCAGCTTCGAGGGCTACTACATGAAGCCCCGCATGGACCGCGAGCTGCTGGCCGAGCACGGCAAGGGCATCATCGCCACGACCGGCTGCCCGTCCGGTGAGGTGCAGACCCGACTGCGGCTCGGGCAGTTCGACGAGGCCGTCGAGGCGGCGGCGGCATACCAGGACATCTTCGGCAAGGAGAACTACTTCCTGGAGCTGATGGACCACGGCCTCGACATCGAGCGGTCCGTGCGGTCCGGTCTGCTGGACATCGCCAAGAAGCTCGGCATACCGCTGCTGGCCACCAACGACAGCCACTACGTCACCGAGGACCAGGCCGACAGCCACGACGACCTGCTGTGCATCGGCGTCGGCAAGAACAAGGACGACCCGGGCCGGTTCAAGTTCAACGGCAGCGGCTACTACCTGAAGTCCGCCGACGAGATGCGCGAGCTGTTCCGCGAGCTGCCCGAGGCGTGCGACAACACCATGCGGGTCGCCGAGATGATCGGCGACTACAGCGAGGTCTTCGAGTATGTCGACCGGATGCCGCAGTTCCCGGACGTCCCGGAGGGTCAGACCCAGGCGTCGTTCCTGCGCGAGCAGATCCAGGTCGGCCTGCAGGAGCGCTACGACGGCAAGCCGAGCCAGGAGGTGCTCGACCGGATCGAGACCGAGATGAAGGTCATCGAGCCGATGGGCTTCTCGTCATACTTCCTCGTCGTCGCCGACATCTGTAAGTACGCGCGCGACAACGGCGTGCCGGTCGGCCCCGGTCGTGGCTCGGCGACCGGCTCGATGGTCGCCTACCTGACCCGCATCACCGAGCTCGACCCGCTGGAGCACCAGTTGCTGTTCGAGCGGTTCCTCAACCCCGAGCGCATCAACCCGCCGGACGTCGACCTCGACTTCGACGACCGCCAGCGCGACAAGATGGTGCAATACGTCACCGCCAAGTACGGCGCCGAATACACCGCGCAGGTCAACACCTTCTCCACCATCAAGGCGAAGGCCGCGATCAAGGACGCCAACCGCATCCTGGGCTTCCCGTTCAGCCTCGGGGACCAGATCTCCAAGGCGATGCCACCGGATGTCCAGGGCAAGGGTGTGCCGCTGGCAGCCACCTACGACGAGAAGCACCCCCGGTATGCCGAGGGCGTCGACTTCCGCGCGATGATCGCCGCCCAGCCCGAGGTGAAGAAGGTCTTCGACACCGCCCGGGGCCTGGAGGGCAAGATCCGCGGCACCGGTGTGCACGCGGCCGCCGTCATCCTCTCGTCCGCGCCGCTGCTGGACCTGATCCCGATGCACCGCCGGGACAAGGACGGCACGATCATCACCGGCTTCTCGTACCCGCAGTGCGAGGACATGGGCCTGATCAAGATGGACTTCCTGGGGTTGCGCAACCTCGGCATCATCGATCACGCCCTGAAGAACATCGAGAGCAACCGTGGCGAGACCGTCACCACCGAGGGCATTCCGCTCGACGACGAGAAGACCTACAAGCTGCTCGCCAGCGGCGAGACCCTGGGTGTCTTCCAGCTCGACGGCGGCGCGATGCGCAGCCTCCTGCGGCTGATGGTGCCGACCCGATTCGAGGACATCGCGGCCGTGCTCGCGCTCTACCGGCCGGGTCCGATGGCCGCCAACGCGCACGTCAACTACGCCGAGCGCAAGAACGGCCGGCAGGAGATCACCCCGATCCACCCGGAGCTGAAGGAAGCGCTCGACCCGATCCTCGGCACCACCTACCACCTGCTGGTCTACCAGGAGCAGATCATGGCGATCGCCCGCGAGCTCGCGGGTTACACCCTGGGTGGCGCCGACCTGCTGCGCCGCGCCATGGGTAAGAAGAAGCCGGAGGTGCTGGCCAAGGAGTGGGACAACTTCTCCGCCGGCATGATCAAGAACGGCTTCTCCCCGGAGGCGACCCAGGCGCTGTGGGACGTCATGCTGCCGTTCTCCGGTTACGCGTTCAACAAGTCGCACACCGCCGGTTACGGACTGGTGAGCTACTGGACGGCATACCTCAAGGCCAACTACCCGGCCGAATACGCCGCCGCACTGCTGACCTCGGTCGGTGACGACAAGACCAAGATGGCGATCTACCTGGCCGACACGCGCAAGCAGGGCATCCAGGTGCTGCCGCCGTCGGTCAACGAGTCGTCGCACGACTTCACCGCCGTCGGCAAGGACATCCGCTTCGGCCTGGGTGCGGTCCGCAACGTCGGTGCCAACGTCGTCGACGCGACGGTCCGGGCGCGTGAGTCGAAGGGCAAGTTCTCCTCGTTCGACGACTTCCTGCGCAAGGGCGGCACCGCGGTCTGCAACAAGCGCACGGTCGAATCCCTCATCAAGGCAGGCGCTTTCGACGATCTCGAGCACACCCGGCAGGGCCTTGTCGCCATACACGAGACGTATGTCGACTCGCTCGCCGACGAGGCCAAGAAGAGTGAGCAGGGTCAGGAGAGCCTCTTCGCCGGCTTCGGCGACGACGAGGGTGTGAGCCTGGCCGCGCTGCCGCCGATCCCTGACATGGAGTGGGACAAGCAGACCAAGCTGGCGTTCGAGCGGGACATGCTCGGGCTCTACGTCTCCGACCACCCGCTCTTCGGCATCGAGCACATGCTCGCGCAGCACGCCGACGTCTCGATCGCCAAGCTGCACGGTGACGACGCGCCCAAGGAGGGCTCGATGATCACCATCGCGGGTCTGATCACCGGGTTGCAGCTCAAGCGCAACAAGCGCGGTGAGCTGTGGGCGATCGCGACCGTCGAGGACCTCGAGGGCAGCGTGGAGGTGCTGTTCTTCGCCAAGACCTACATGACGGTCTCGACGATGCTCAGTCCCGACACGGTGTGCGTCGTCAAGGGCCGGGTGCTCGAGCGCGATGACACGATCTCGCTGTCCGCGCAGGAGCTGACGATCCCGGAGCTCAAGGGTGACGTGCGCGGACCGGTCGTGCTGACGCTGCCGCTGGTGCGCGCCAACAACGGCCTCGCGCACCGGCTCAAGGGCGTCCTCGGCGAGCACCCCGGCGCGACCGAGGTGCACCTGAAGCTGACCCAGCCCGGTCGTTCGGTGACCGTTCGCCTCGAGGACGGCCTGCGGGTCACCGCGTCGCCCGCGCTGTTCGGCGACCTCAAGGCGCTGCTCGGGCCGTCCTGTCTCGTCGGCTAGGCGCTCCTTCCGGCCGGAATACCCTTCGGAACGGTATGTTTTCGATCATGAAGCGTTATTCGGGTACGCCGTCACGGCGTCAACTGCTGGCCGCCGGTGGCGGGATCCTGGTCTCGGGCGCGCTGGCGGCGTGCGGTGGCAACACCGGTCGCTCGTCCGGCTCCAGCGGGGGTGGCACGAGCGGCGGCAGTGGTGGCGGCGGGGGAGCGATCTCGCAGTGGTACCACCAGTACGGCGAGCAGGGCACCGAGCAGGCCGTCAAGCGCTACGCCGCGGCATACAAGAAGGCCAAGGTCAACGTCCAGTGGATCCCGGGCAACTACGACCAGAAGTCCGCGGCGGCGCTGCTGACCACGTCGGGGCCGGACGTCTTCGAATACGGCAACGGCCCGACGATCGACATGATCACCGGCAAGCAGGTGGTCGACCTGACCGACGTCTTCGGCGACGCCAAGGACGACTTCACGCCGTCCCTGCTGGAGCATATGACGTGGAAGGGCAAGATCTACGGCGTCCCGCAGGTCGTCGACATGCAGCTGTTCGTCTATCGCAAGTCGATGCTGAAGAAGGCCGGCGTCAAGCCGCCGGAGACGCTCGACGACCTGGTCGCCGCTGCGGCGAAGCTCACCACGGGCAAGGTGAAGGGACTCTTCCTCGGCAACGACGGTGGCGCCGGGATCCTGGCCGGACCGGTGCTGTGGAGCAGCGGTCACGACTACCTCAAAGACGGCAAGCCGGACTTCGCCAACGCCGACGTGGCCGGGGCGCTCAGCAAGTTCCACGACCTCTTCACGTCCGGGCACCTGCTGCTCGGTGCGCCGACCGACTGGTCCGACCCGGGCGCAATCACCAGTGGTCTCACCGCGATTCAGTGGACCGGCCTCTGGAACTTCCCGATGCTCAAGGACAAGCTGGGCGACGACTTCGGCGTGCTGCCGTTCCCGGCGATCGGCTCGTCCGGGAAGCCGTCGGTGCCCGTCGGTGCCTACGCGTCGTGCGTGAGCGCCAAGGCCAAGGACGTCGAGGCCGCCAAGGCGTTCGTGAAGTGGCTCTGGGTCGATCAGACCGCCGACCAGCTCGACTTCGCGCAGAGCTACGGCTTCCACGTGCCCTCGCGCACGAGCCTGATCGGCAAGGCCACCAAGCTGCAGTCGGGTGAAGCCAAGACCGCGGCCGGCTACCTCAAGACCTACGGCCACCCGCAGACGCCGTTGCTGTGGTCGCCGAAGTCGGCGACCGCGATGACCGACGCGGTCGACAAGATCGTCCGCTCCGGTGCCAACGCGACGTCGAGCCTCGCCGCGGTGGAGAAGACGGTGACGGCGGAGCTGAAGCGGATCGGTGGCTGAACAGGCCGTCGAGCGTGCCGGCTCCGCGCCGGCGCGGCCGGCGAGTCCGCGCCGCAAGTGGACCGACAGCCCGCACCTGTGGTTCTGGATCTTCGTCGGTCCGTTCGTCGCGGGACTGCTGGTCTTCGTCGTCATACCCATCCTGTGGAGTGTGTGGCTGAGCTTCTACGACGCCCGAAACACAGTGACACCAACCCATTTCGTCGGATTCGACAACTACCGGCGGATGCTGGGCGACTCGGCGTTCCGGTCCAGTCTGGTCACCTTCGTCCTCTTCGCGGTGTTCATCGTGCCGACGACGTTCGTGCTGTCGCTCGGCCTCGCGGTGCTCGTCAATGGCGTGCGCCGCGGCAAGGCGTTCTTCCGGTCGGTGTTCTTCCTGCCGACAGCCTGCAGCTACGTCGTCGCGGCGATGATCTGGCGGCATTCACTCTTCGGCGGCACCGCCGCCGGGATGGTCAACACCGTGCTGGGCTGGGTCGGCGGTGCGCCGATCGCGTGGCTGTCGGTGGTGCATCCGCCGTGGTACTGGCTGGTGCTGGTCACCGTCCGACTCTGGCTGCAGGTCGGCTTCTTCATGGTGCTCTTCCTCGCCGCACTGCAACGGGTGCCACAGCAGCTCTACGAAGCGGCCGCGCTCGATGGTGCCACCGGATGGAAGGCGTTCCGCTACATCACCTTCCCGCAGTTGCGTGCGACCTCGACGGCGGTGCTGATGCTGTTGCTGGTCAATGCTTTTCAGGCGTTCGACGAGTTCTACAACGTCCTGTCGACGACGGGCGGTTACCCGCCGTACGCCCGGCCGCCGTTGGTCTATTTGTTCAACGTGGCACTCGGCAACGGCCAGGACTTCGGTGACGGCAGCGCCGGTGCCGTCATCCTCACGCTGATCATCGCGATCTTCGCGCTGCTGCAGGGCC
Source organism: Flexivirga sp. (assembly GCF_035551235.1). Classification (GTDB taxonomy): domain Bacteria; phylum Actinomycetota; class Actinomycetes; order Actinomycetales; family Dermatophilaceae; genus Flexivirga. The sequence continues at coordinate 86,358 of NZ_DASZNO010000007.1, forward strand.
GGTTCACCGGCATCGGGAGGCGGGAACGATGAACGGCGCGTTGAGTGCCCGCGCCGCGCGCTATGTCGTGCTGTCCGTGGCCGCCCTGATCTTCCTGGTGCCGTTCTACCTGCTGCTGCGCGGTGCCCTGTCGACCGAGCAACAGTTGGTCGGCATCGATCACTGGACGTGGTTCCCGGGGAGTCCGCAGTGGTCCAATTTCGCTGACACGTTCAACAATTCGACGGTGCCGCTCGCCCGCAGCATGTTCAATTCGCTGGCCATGGCGGTCACGCAGACCGTGCTGGTCCTGGTCATCTCGGGTATGGCGGGCTACGGCCTCGCACGCTCGACCGTGCGTTACGCGAACGCGGTGTTCTACCTGATCGTGGCGACGTTGCTGATCCCCGCGGCGGTGACGTTCGTCCCGTCCTTCGTGATGGTGTCCTCGCTCGGCTGGGTGTCGACGTTGCGCGGCCTGATCATCCCGGGGCTCTTCCAGTCGCTCGCGACATTCCTCTTCCGGCAGTACTTCCTCGGCTTCCCCAAGGAGTTGGAGGAGGCCGCGCGGATCGACGGCGCCGGCCCGATGCGGACCTTCCTGTCGATCGTGGTGCCCAACTCGTGGGGCTTCACCGCCGCGATCGCCACCATCACGTTCATCGGCAGCTGGAACTCGTTCCTGTGGCCGCTGGTCATCGGCCAGGACCAGTCGGCGTGGACCGTGCAGGTGTCGCTGTCGACATACATCACGGCGCAGTCGGTCGACCTGTCCGGCATGTTCACCGCCGCGCTGGTGTCGATGGTGCCGCTGCTCGTGATGTTCCTCTTCCTGCAGCGCTGGATCGTCGCCGGCGTGGAACAGACCGGCATCAACGAATAGCCCTCCTTGCCGAGAGGACACACAAACATCGAGAGGACAGGCGATTCGGGCCGAATTCGGCCCGCATCGCCTGT
>NZ_DASZNO010000008.1:0-104414 GCF_035551235.1 Flexivirga sp.
GGCCCAAATCGCCTGTCCTCTCGGTCATCGCGTGTCCTCTCGGCGTTTTGGGTGTGGGTGCCATTGGTCATGGGTGGGAGTCATGCCTGGTGACACTGTGGACGGCGGGCGCGGTCGGGCACTGTCGGTGGCATGGAAGAAATCGCCCGATGCACCGGCGTCACGCGGACGTTCCGCGGCGCGATCGCCGTCGATTCCGTTGACCTGACTCTCGATCCGGGGGAGATCGTCGCTCTCCTCGGCCCGAACGGCGCAGGGAAATCGACACTGCTGGACATGTTGCTCGGCCTACGCGACCCGACCGCCGGCACGGTCCGCGTGTTCGGTATGCCGCCGACCGCTCGTCGCGCCCGTGCTCGCGTGGGCGCCATGCTGCAGGACACCACCGGACCTGTCGGGCTGACCGTGGCCGAGACCGTACGGCTGACGCAGCACCTCTACCCGGTGAACACCCCGATGGCCGAACTGCTCGCGCTGGTCGAACTCGCGGCCAAGGCCGACCGGCGGGTCGGAGAGCTGTCCGGCGGTGAGCGCGGGCGGCTCTCGCTCGCCCTCGCACTGGCCGGTGCTCCGGAGCTGCTGGTGCTGGACGAGCCGACCGCCGCGATGGACGTCGCGGGCCGACGCCGGCTGCTCCGGGCGATCCGTGAGCTGGCGGGGCAGAACCGCGCGATCGTGCTGGCCACGCACGACCTGCGGGAGGCGCAGGCGGTTGCCGACCGCGTCGTGGTCCTGCACCACGGCCGCAAGATCGCGGATGCTCCGACCCGTGACATCGTGCGCCGGGTCGATGTCAGCACGGTCCGATTCACCACGGGCGCATCGATGGACTGGATCGCGAGCGTCCCTGGTGTTACACAGGTTTCGAGACTTCACGATGACCGCTTTGAGCTGCTCGCGACCGACGTCGAGGGCCTCCTTCGGACCCTCTTCACGGCCGGTCACCACCTCACCGAGCTCACCGTCGCGGACGCCGATCTCGAGTCGGCCTTCGTCGCGCTCACCCGGGAGGATGCCGCATGAGTGAGGTCACCGCGGTTGCCAAGCGCACCGTTGAATCCGCACGTATGCCGCTCGGCTTCGCCGCCGCGTTCGCAATCTTCCGAGCCGAGTGGCGCGGTGGCTGGCGCAGCGGCTGGTTCATCGCGCTCGTGACCATGCCGATGCTGCTCTTCGTGCTCTTCGGCACGACGCTGCACGGAGACCTGGACGGCGGTCTGGCAGTGGCAGCCATGCTGATGGCGTCGTTCACCTGTTTCGGCGTCGTCAATCTGTCGATCTTCGCCGTCGGGGTCGCCGCCGCGGAGCAGCGCGGGATGGGCTGGATCCGCAGGCTGCGTGCGTCCGCGATGCCACTGTGGTCCTTCTTCGGCGGCAAATTGATGCTCGGACTGGCAGCTGCCACAACGGTTTTGGCCGGAAACTCGATCATCGCTGGGATTGTCGGAGCCGGGGTGCCGATCATGCACCTGCTGCGCCTGTGGGTCGTCATACTCTTCGGCACGGTGTGTCTCGCACCGTTCGGGTTCGCGCTCGCCTACTGGGCGCGGCCCGGTGCGGCCGGCGTGATCGGCAACCTGATCTTCCTCCCGTTGTCCTACACGTCCGGATTCATGACACCGGTGGATGCGCTCCCCGGCCCGATCGCCGCGCTGTCGACATACCTGCCGACCTCGCACTGGGGCAACCTCGCGTGGGGCGCGATCGCGACGCCCGGTCAGGCCGCCGAGTTCGGTGTCCGCACCCCGGGCCGGCCGTTGCTCGACATCGCGGTCGTGCTGGTCTGGGCCGTGGCAGCATCCTTCGTGGCGGCCGTGGGATGGCGCCGCGATCGCAGCCGGGACCGCATCCGCGGCTGAGTCGGGCTGGGGTTCAGCGGCTTATCAGTCCTCCTGCGTTCGCAGCGGCCAGCAGTGCCGCGGCGACGTCCTGCTCGTCATCCGCCACCAGTCCGACGGTCACCCGGATGTGCGGCGCATGGCCAGTGCCGATCCGGAACGGCGATCCCGGTGCCGCGCCGATGCCCCCGGCGGCGAGACTCTGCAGCGCCGCGACCTCGTCGAGCACCGGCACCCAGATGTTGATGCCGTCGTCGCCGGTCACGCGCAGGCCGCCGTGTGCGAGCAGATCGATCATCCGTTGCCGGCGGCCCTCGTAACTGCGGCGCGCGTCGGTCACCTGGCTCTGGCTGCGGGTGCTGGTCAGGAACTCCAGCAGCAGGCGTTGCAACAGCCGGCTGCTCCATCCCTGACCGAGCTGGCGTCGGTGTTCGATCGGCTCGATGAGCCTGGCCGGGCCGCCGATGGCTGCCAGCCGCAGGTCGGGCCCGTAGGCCTTGGAGAAGCTGCGGATGTGCAGGACCCGGTCGGGCAGATGCGCTCCGATGCTGACCAGCTCGGTGGTGGCGATGCCGTCGAGCGAGTCGTCCTCGACGACCACGGCGTCGGTCGGAGCCAGTACGGCGGCCAGCTCGGCCGATCGCTGCGCGGCTGTCGTCACTCCCGTGGGGTTCTGGCCGCGCGGCTGCATCACGAAGAGCGCCGCGCCCTGCGTGAGCGCATCCGCGAGCGCATCGGGACGCGGCCCCTCCTCGTCCAGCTCGACCGGTATCGGCTGCAATCCGGCTGCATCCAAAAGGTCGAGAAACGGTGGGAATGCGGGGTTTTCGATGGCGACACGGGCGCCGTAACCGGTGAACTGGCGCAGCACCGAGTCCATGGCGTCGGTCGCACCGTCGGCGATCGTCAGGCGTTCGGGAGCGAACGGCCACGTCCGGCCGATCTGCTCCGCGAGTTCGGGGAGCACCGGGTCGTCCAGGTAGTGATGCGTCGCGGGGGCGTCGCCGAGGGCGCTGAGCGCCGGGCCGACTGCCGGTAGCAGGACGGGATCGGGAACGCCGGTCGACAGATCGAGGCTGAAGCTGACCGGGCTGCCCACGGCGCGGCGATAGCGGCTGTTTCCGGCGAGCCCGCCGCGCGGTTCGGCGATGAACGAGCCATGCCGTCCTTCGGTGCGGATGGTTCCCGCGCGGCGCAGGATCGCCCAGGCCGAGCTGACGGTGGTGGGGGACAACTGCAACGACTCGGCGACGGAGCGGATCGGAGGCAGCCGGACCCCGGGCTCCCAGGCGCCGGCCGCCACGGCTCGTGCGACGGCATCGGCAAGCCCACGCGCCGTCGGGTCGGACAGGTGTGTCCTCAGGGCATCGATCACTTATGTGACACTACAGAGTATGTATTGTGTCGGCAAAGCCTGGCACGTAATGTGCGAGACATGGAACATGTGCAGCACTGGATCAACGGGCAGCTGACCGCCGGCACGCCGACCGCGACGGCTCCCATTCACAATCCCGCCACGGGCGAGCAGAGCGCCGAGCTGGCGCTCGCGTCGACGGCCGACGTCGACACCGTGGTGGCTTCGGCACGCGCCGCCGCCGACGCTTGGCGCAGCACCTCCCTCGCGGCCCGCACCAAGGTGCTCTTCGCCTTCCGGCAGCTGCTCTCCGAGCACGGCGACGAGCTCTCGGCGATCGTCACGTCCGAGCACGGCAAGGTTCTGTCCGACGCCGCGGGCGAAGTCGCGCGTGGCCTGGAGAACGTCGAATTCGCTTGTGGCATAGCGGATCTGCTCAAGGGCGACTTCACCGAGCAGGCATCGACCGGCGTCGACGTCTACTCGATCCGACAGCCGGTCGGAGTCGTCGCGGGCATCACGCCGTTCAACTTCCCGCTCATGGTGCCGCTCTGGATGTGCGCCAGTGCGATCGCCTGCGGCAACGCCTTCATCCTCAAGCCCAGTGAGAAGGACCCGTCGGTGTCGCTGCTGCTCGCGCGCCTCTGGAAGGAAGCGGGCCTGCCGGATGGTGTCTTCAGTGTGTTGCAGGGGGACAAGGTCGCCGTCGACGGTCTGCTGCAGCACCCCGACGTCGACGCGGTCAGCTTCGTCGGGTCGACGCCGATCGCCAAGTACATCTACGAGACCGGCACCAAGGCCGGCAAGCGGGTGCAGGCGCTCGGTGGCGCCAAGAACCACATGATGGTCCTGCCCGACGCGGATCTGGATGTCGCTGCGGATGCTGCGGTTTCGGCGGCATACGGCGCCGCCGGCGAACGCTGTATGGCGATCTCCGTCGTTGTCGCGGTCGGTGCGGTGGCCGACCCGCTGATCGATGCGATCAAGGAGCGGATCCCGTCGCTGCAGATCGGCCCCGGTGATCAGGACGGCACGGACATGGGTCCGCTGATCACCTCGCAGCACCGCGACAAGGTCGTCGACTACATCAATCGCGGTGAGCAGGAGGGTGCGAAGGTTGTTGTCGACGGGCGCGAGAACCAAAGCGAGACAGGCTATTTCCTCGGTTGCACACTGCTCGACGACGTGCGGCCGGACAACGTCGCCTACACCGATGAGATCTTCGGCCCGGTGCTCTCCGTCGTCCGCGTCGACACCTACGAGGAGGCACTGGCACTGATCAACGGCCACCCGTTCGCCAACGGCACGGCGATCTTCACCCGGGACGGGGGAGCGGCGCGTCGCTTCCAGTTCGACGTGCAGGTCGGCATGGTCGGCGTCAACGTGCCGATTCCGGTGCCGGTCGGCTACTACTCGTTCGGCGGGTGGAAGTCCTCGCTCTTCGGCGACACCCACATGTACGGCCCGGAGGGCATCAACTTCCACACCCGGCGCAAGGTGGTCACCAGTCGTTGGCCCGACCCGGGCAGCTCGAAGATCGACCTGGGCTTCCCCACCAATGGAGATCACTGACATGAGCAGCCACGACTCGGGCGCGAGCGCAGCCGCAGAACAGGTGCGTGCCGACGACCGCGCACACGTCTTCCACTCATGGAGTGCACAGGCGCATGTCGACGCGCTGCCGATCGCGGGCGGATCCGGTTCGTACTTCTGGGATTACGACGGAAACCGGTTCCTCGACTTCTCCTCCCAGCTGGTCAATCTGAACATCGGTCACGGCCACCCGAAGGTCGTGCGGGCCATCCAGGAGCAGGCCGCCAAGCTGGCCACGATCGCGCCCGCACTGGGCAGCGATGTGCGCGGCGAAGCGGCGCGGCTGATCGCCGAACGCGCCCCCGGCGACCTGGACCGGGTGTTCTTCACCAATGGCGGAGCCGACGCCAACGAGCACGCCATACGAATGGCGCGCCTGCAGACCGGCCGGCCGACGGTCCTGTCGGCATACCGCAGCTATCACGGCGCGACGGGCGGCGCGATCGCGCTGACCGGCGACCCACGGCGCTGGGCGAACGAAGCCACCGGTCAGTCGGTGGCGCACTTCTTCGGTCCCTATGCCTATCGGTCGGCCTTCCACTCCGACTCCGAGGAGCAGGAGGCGGAGCGCGCGCTGCAGCATCTGCGCGACGTCGTGCAGTTGCAGGGTCCGAGCACGATCGCCGCGATCATCCAGGAGTCCGTGGTCGGCACCAACGGCATTCTCGTGCCACCGCCGGGCTACCTGGCCGGCGTCCGTGAGCTGTGCGACGAATACGGCATCCTGCTGATCGCCGACGAGGTGATGGCCGGATTCGGGCGCTGCGGTGAGTGGTTCGCCATCCAGCACTGGGATGTCGTGCCCGACCTGATCACCTTCGCCAAGGGCGTCAACTCCGGCTATGTCCCGCTCGGTGGCGTGATCCTCGGACCGGCCACCTATGACCGCTTCGCCGACCAGCCCTACCCGGGCGGGCTCACCTACTCCGGGCACCCGCTGGGCTGCGCGGCCGCCGTCGCGTCGATCAAGGCGTTCGAGGACGAGGGCATCCTGGAGAACGCCCGCAAGCTCGGCGAGACGGTGGTCGAGCCGCGACTGCAGGAGTTCAAGGAGAAGCACGCCAGCGTCGGCGACGTGCGCGGGCTCGGGATGTTCTGGGCGATCGAGCTCGTCAAGGACAAGGACACCCGCGAGCCGCTCGTGCCGTTCAACGCTGCGGGCGAGGCGGCCGCACCGATGGGTGCCTTCGCCGCGGCGTGCAAGAAGGAGGGCCTGTGGCCCTTCATCCACATGAACCGCACGCACGTTGTGCCGCCCTGCACCATCAGCGAGGACGAGCTGAGCGCCGGACTGGACATCATCGACAGTGCCCTCGAAGTCGCCGACCAGCACGCCACCGCATAACCGGTGACCTCGATCGACACGCGCCTCGCGCGCGCCAAACGTGCGCCCTTCTGGCTCGACACGCCGGCCCGGCCGCCCGCGCGGCCATCGCTCGAGGGCGACACTTCGTGTGAACTCGCAGTGGTGGGAGGCGGATTCAGCGGTCTGTGGACAGCTGTGCTCGCCAAGGAGGCCAACCCCGACCGCGACGTCCTCCTGCTGGAGGGCGGCCGGCTGGCGTGGGCTGCGTCGGGCCGCAACGGCGGCTTCTGCGCGGCGAGCCTCACCCACGGCTACGACAACGGCGTCAGCCGGTTCGGGGAGGAAGCGCAGGCCGAACTCGACCGGCTCGGTATGGCGAACCTCGACCAGATCGAGGAGACGGTCGCGCGTTACGGCATCGACTGCGACTTCGAACGCACCGGTGAGGTCGACGTCGCGACCGAGGCCTACCAGGTCGCAGGCGAGGCGCCGCCCGGCTCGGTGCTGCTGGACGGGCAGGCGGTCCGTGCCGAGCTGAACTCGCCGACGTTCCTCGGCGGTGTCTGGGACAAGCGCGGTGTCGCCATGCTGGACCCGGCCAAACTCGCCTGGGGCCTGGCCGACGTGGCCGAGCGTCTCGGCGTGCGCATCGTCGAGCAGTCACCGGTGCGTGAGCTGCGCAAGCACGGTGACTCGATCGGGTTGCGCACCGATCGTGGGTCGGTCCGCGCAGAGCGAGTTGCGTTGGCCACCAACGTTTTTCCGTCGTTGCTGCGGCGACTCCGACTCCATTGCGTCCCCGTCTACGACCACGTGCTGATGACCGAGCCGTTGTCGCAGGAGCAACTCGCCGCGATCGGCTGGCAGCACCGGCAGGGCTTCGGCGACAGCGGCAACCAGTTCCACTACTACCGGCTGACCGCGGACAACCGGATCCTCTGGGGCGGGTATGACGCGGTCTACCACTACGGCCGGCAGCTCAAGGCCGAGTATGACGATCGCCCCGAGACGTTCCGGAAGCTCGCCGAGCACTTCGACGCGACGTTCCCGCAGCTGGCCGGCATCGGCTTCAGCCATCGATGGGGCGGCGCGATCGACACCTGCACCCGCTTCTGTGCGTTCTTCGGCGCGGCATACGACCACCGGGTGGCATACGCACTCGGCTACACCGGCCTCGGCGTCGGAGCCAGCAGGTTCGGCGCGCAGGTCATGCTCGACCTGCTGGACGGCGCCGACACCGAACGCACCCGGACACCACTGGTCCGTAGCAAACCGCTGCCGTTCCCGCCGGAACCGTTGGCATTCATCGGGATCGAGGCAACCCGACGGTCGATGGCGCATGCCGACGAGCACGAGGGACGCCGCAATCTGTGGCTGCGTGGCCTGGACCGGGTCGGTCTCGGCTTCGACTCCTGACCGGCCACCGCGGCCCGAGATCCCCTGTGGACAACGTGAGCCACGGTTGTGCGCGCTGTGCTTGACTACCGACGCTTCGTTCACCACCAACAGGGGAGTAGTTGATGACCAAGCGTTTTCGCCTTGTCGCAGTAGGGGTCGGTGCGGCACTGGCACTCGGCGGGTGTGGATCCAGCGGATCCGGCGGCGAGTCCTCCAAGGGCCACAGCGCGTCCGCGTCGGTGTCCTCGACGCGCAGGAGTCCGGACGCGTCGATCACGCACGCCGAGGCGGCCTCGATCACCCGGGCCTACGAGAAGCAGAACAACATCGCGATCAGCAAGGCGTTGAACAAGCCGTATGACGCCAAGGCGTGGCAGACCGTCGACTCCGGCCCGATCCTGGCCGCGGATGCCTATGACACCCGAGCGGCGTCGCTGAAGAAGTCGAAGCAGCCGACGTCGGCCGGCCCGGAGAAGGCGCCACGGGTGCTGAGTGCTTTCGGGAGCCCTACCCACAGCTCGGACGGCCGGGAACCCTGGACCCTGGTGATCGCGCACCGCGACGGTTCGAAAGCGCCCGACGCATCGGTTGCCGGCGCCTTCGTCTACGTCAAGGGACCCACGGGATGGCGGATGGATGCGCAGATGGGCGGAGTGACTCTGAAGACGCTGCCGCACGAGGTGCAGACAACTCCATCCCTGACGGCAGCCCAACGCCAAGCGGCTGCCAATGCCGTGCCCGTTGTGGTGGACGCGGTGGCGACCGGCACCATGAGTCATGTTGCGAATCCGGCGCCGCTCAAAGCGTTTCGCACCGCGGTTCGGGCTGACGGCAGCAAGGGCTACCTGGTGGGCGCCGACTGCCGGCCGTGGGGGACGAAGGAGGGCACGGACGTAGCGACGGCGACGGTCGTCGGCACGGACGCACTGCGCCTGACCCGGGTCGGAGCGCAGACCCTTGCAGTGCTCAACCTGGACTGTCGACTCGATACCTATAGCCAGGACGGCGGACAGGTGCAGATACCGCGCGATGTTGCACGTGTCGAGGGCGACGACGGCAAGGCCAAGGACTCAGTGGTACGCCGGGCATCGCTGATGGTCCTGATGTCGATCCCGGACAAGGGAAAGCCCAAGATCATCGGGTCCGACGGGACATATCTCATCCCGACGAAGCACTGAGCCGGTCCATCTCACGACGCACGTTCGCCCGTGCCGCGGCTGTCCACGCGGTGCGGGCGAACCGCGTCCGGTAGACCTCCGGCCGCTCGACGAGTGCTGCGAGGATCTCGCTGCGACCCGTGGCGTATGCCGCGTCCGGCACGTGCGCGTATTCGGCACGGACCTGGGCGCAGTATTCGTCGAAGCGGGCCTCGAGTGCGGCCAGGATCGCCAGGTCGGCGTCGGTGAAGACGTCCGCGAGCGGGCCGGGCAGCTGGGTGCCGTGGTCGATCGTGAGCAGGATCAGCTCCTCGACGACCTGACGGTCGGCTCCGTCGAATTGCAAAGAGGCCAGCAGGTTTCGGGCCATCCGCGCGCTCTTGCGCTCGCTCTCCCCGGAGGGCGCCTGGACGTCATACACGGCGTCGTGCAGCCAGGCGGCGACGTGCGCCAGGAGTGTTTCGCGCGAGCCGAGACCGCTTCCCGGCCCGAGTTCGTCGATGGCAGAGAGCATCTCGGCCAGGTGCTGCTGTGTGTGATAGCTGCGGTGTGGCTCGCCCCAGCGACCCAGCAACTCGACACCCGCGCGATGAGCGACCGAGCCGTCGACCTCGGGTGACAGCACGGCCACGGCAGCGACCCAGCCGTCGAGCAACTCCGTGTCGGACATGCCTCAATCGTCGCGGTTGCCGAACCGGTCCGCCAACCGGGGATCGGACAACCACCACGGCTGATCGGCCTTCTGCTCGTTCGCCGGGCCGGCCTCGGGCTCCGCCGAGCCTTTCGCCGAGGTCGCACGGCCGACGTCCGCACGGTCCAGTTCCGCGTCCATCGCGCGCGCCTCGGCGGCGTCGCTGCGCAACCACTCGATGAAGACCGCTGCCAGCATCGGCACCCCGATGCTCTCCGCGACGGCGAGCAGAGCGCCCCCGGCATACTTCTGGTCCATCGTGTGGCTCAGCCCGCCGCGCAGCGCGTCGGCCGCGTGCGAGAAGCCCGGAAAGTTCGGGAACAGAATGGAATTCGCGGTCATGACGAGTATGCCGGGAAGCGCGTCGGCCACCCCGTCGAGGAACGCCAGGAAGGTGCGGACCGGGGGAGTCGCCCACGCGGGCAGCAGATCGTCGGCCAGCGTCGGCAGGACGAAGAGCAGTCCGACGATCAGCAGCTGCAGGATCAACACCGTGCCGATGAACTCGGAGCGGACCGCGTGCTCGCCATACGGCGTGAAGAAGATCGCCAGGATGCCGGCGATGTCCAGCAGGAAGCTGACCAGCGGAAAGGTCAGCATCCGCACAGGTCGTGCATGCACGACCCGCTCGACTCGGGTGTCCTCCGGGCCGAGGGCAGCACTCAGCAGGCGCAGCGGGTCACCGATCGCGAGCCCCATCGGCGTCACCGTGCCGATCACCGCGACCTGCGCGGCGAACATCCACAGGAACGTCTGGCGATAGACGCCGACGGCACCACAGGTCACGTAGAGCAGCGTGCCGACACCGAGCACGAGGTATGCCGCAACCCGCCACCACGGCCAGCGAACGCCACGTCGTCGTGCGGCGAGCAGCATCCATGAATAACCGCCGAGCAGGAGCAGAGCGAGCACCACGCCCACGAGGTCGAATCGCCAGGCGGTCAGCCAGCTCGATACGTCGAAGGGCTCAGGGGCCAGACCGGTCACCTGGGAATTGTCACCGGCCAACCACAACGTCAGCTGAAGACGCAGACTCCTTCGACTGGTCGGCGAGGTCGTCGTGCACGTACTTGCTGCCGCGCAGCAGGCTGGCGATCGCGGCGACGACCATCATCGCCGCGGCAGCGGTGAAGACGACGATCAGTCCGTCGTGGAAGGGACCGGACAGCAGGTGCGGGAAGAACTCCTTGCCGGTCAGCGTGGACGCGTTCGAGGCAGGGATATTGTCGAGCGTTCCGGTCGGACCCAGCAGGCTCTCGATCGGGTTGTAGCCGAGGAACGCCGCGAACATCGAGCCCACCGGCGGCAGTCCGGCGACCTGGTCCGCGACTCCGGCCGGGACGTGCTGCGCGAGGAGCCCGGAGCGCATGGCGTGGGGCAGGTTCTGCGCCAGGCCGGCGATCATCAGGGAGAAGAAGATGCCGATCGACAGCGACGTGCCGGAGTTGAAGAAGGTCGCGCGCATCCCGGACGCGGCGCCGCGCTGGTGTGCCGGGACGGAGTTCATGATCGCCGTGGTGTTCGGGGCGGAGAACATGCCGGAGCCGACGCCGTTGACGAAGAGCAGCGCGGCGAAGGCCCAATAGTTGAAATTGACCGGTATCAGCAGGAATCCGACGAAGGTGGCCGCAGTGATGAGCAGGCCGCCGCTGGCGAAGGCGCGAGCTCCGAAGCGGTCGGACAAGAACCCGCAGACCGGGCCGGCGATCAGGAACCCGATAGTCAGTGGGAGCAGGAAGATACCTGCCCACAGCGGCGTCGACTCGTAGCGGTAGCCGTGCAACGGCAGCCAGATGCCCTGCAACCAGATGATCAGCATGAACTGCATGCCACCGCGGCCGATGGACGCCAGCAGGCCCGCGAAGTTGCCGGCGCTGAAGGCCTTGATCTTGAACAGGCTCATGGAGAACATCGGGTCGGCGACCTTCGTCTCGATGATGCAGAACGCCACGAGCACAACGGCGCCGCCGATCAGGCCGGCCAGCACCCAGGGGCTGGTCCAGCCCATGGTGTGCCCGCCATACGGCTGGATGCCGTAGGTGATCGCGACCAGGATCGCGGTCACGCCGGCCGCGAAGGTGAGGTTGCCCGGTATGTCGAGCCGCCCCCGCCGCTTGGCGCCCAGCTCGTGCAGCGACTTGTACGCCCACACCGTGCCCACCACCCCGATCGGCACACTCACCCAGAAGATCGCCCGCCAGTGCCACTCGGAGAGGACGCCGCCGATGATCAGGCCCAGGAACGATCCGGCGATCGCGGAGACCTGGTTGATCCCCAGCGCCATACCGCGTTCGGTGGCGGAGAAGGCATCGGTGAGGATCGCGGTGGAGTTGGCCATCAGCATCGCGCCGCCGACGCCCTGCAGGATGCGGCCGACGATGATCCACATCGCACCGGTGCCGCCGTCGACCGGGTCGAGGGAGAGCAGCACCGACGCGACGGTGAAGACCACGAAGCCGAGGTTGTACATCTTGACCCGCCCGAACATGTCGCCGAGCCGGCCGAGCGCGACGACGAGCACCGCGGACACCACCAGGTAACCCATCAGGGTCCAGAGCAGGTAGCCGATGTTGCCCGCGCCCAGCGGGTCGAGGTGGATCCCGCGGAAGATCGCCGGCAGCGAGATGATCACGATCGAGGAGTTGATGGTCGCCATCAGCACGCCGAGGGTGGTGTTGGACAGGGCCACCCACTTGTAGCGCGGGTGATCCGCCTCGAAGCGGCGACGGGGGCCACGCTTGTGGGGTGTGCCCTGGTCAGGGGTGGGAGCTTCGGTCACGAGTGGTGCGATCTTTCCGTTTATTGGTTCGGTTCGTGCCGGCCGACGAACGTGGAAATCGTTAGCCGAGGTAACTAACAACATAGCACCGGTATGCAAGAACGTCCTGTGCCCGATCGCTGCATGGACGGTTGCCGGACGCGCCGGCCCCGGCCGTCTACCCTGGCGGCGTGACTACATCGCTTGCTGTCGCTGTCATCGGAGCCGCCGGACGGATGGGCGCCACCACCTGCGCCGCGATCGAGAACGCTCCGGATCTCACGCTCGTCGGCCGGTATGACGCAGGGGACGACCTCGGCGATCTCGGCGGTGCCCAGGTCGCGGTCGACTTCACCGTTCCCGATTCGTCCCCGGCCAACGTCGCCTACTGCGTGGAGCACGGCGTGCACGCCGTAGTGGGCACGACCGGGTGGACCGCTGAGCGGCTCGATGCGCTGAAAGCGAAGCTCGCAGAGCATGATTCGGTGGGAGTGCTGATCGCCCCCAACTTCGCGATCGGCGCCCTGCTGATGATGCGGTTCGCCCAGCAGGCGGCTCGTTTCTACGAGTCGGTCGAGATCGTGGAGACCCATCACCCCGGCAAGGTCGATGCACCGTCGGGCACTGCGGCGCGCACCGCCGAACTCATCGCGGCTGCTCGCCAGGATGCCGGCCTCGGGGCGGTCCCCGACGCGACCAGGACGGACCCCGACGGCGCCCGCGGCGCGGAGGTCAGCGGCATCCGCGTGCACGCGCAGCGACTGCCCGGCAGGGTCGCGCACCAGGAGGTGTCCTTCGGCGGCGAGGGGGAGGCGCTGACCGTGCGACACGACTCCTTCGATCGGGTCAGCTTCATGCCCGGCGTGCTGGCGGGTGTCCGCGCGGTCCCGGAGCACCCCGGCCTCACGGTCGGCCTGGAGCACTTCCTCGGCCTCGACTGAGCTCGGCGCACGTGGGCGCAGGAGGCGGTGTGGCGTGATTGTCTTGGAGGTATGGCGAATTCGACGCAGCCCGTGACCCTGACCGTCATACGCAACGATGCTGACAGCGGGCCCGGGCGGCTGCTCGACTGGAGCGAGGCAGCGGGTGTTGCAGTCGATCTCGTCAAGGCCGACGAGGGCGACGAAATCCCTGCTGGCGCAGCCGAATTGGATGGCGTCGTCATGCTCGGCGGAGGCTTCCTACCGGATGTCGATGACGAGAAGCCGTGGCTGCCCGCCGAACGTGCGCTCGTCCGGGACTGTCTCGACCGCGCTGTGCCGGTGCTCGGGATCTGCCTGGGCGCCCAACTGCTCGCCCACGTCGGCGGCGGTCGGGTGGAGGGCGACTTCGGGATGCCGGAGAAGGGCGTCACCGAACTGACGCCACAGCTGTCGGCTGCGGATGACGTTCTCTTCCAAGAGTTTTCAGCTCCGACGTTCGGGATCGAGAGTCACCGCGATCAGATCACCGAACTTCCCAGCGGCGCCCACCTGCTCATGTCGAGCGAACGATGCCGCAACCAGGCGTTCCGGCTCGGCGACACCGCGTGGGCGACCCAGTGGCATCCCGAGTCCAGCGCCGAACGCGTCGCGACGTGGAGTGACGACACATTGAGCGAACTCGGCTTCGACCCCGACGACGTCAAGCGGGTTGCCCAGCAGCACGAGGAGCAACTGGAGACGACGTGGCGCGCATTCTTCGGGCGATTCGTGGACGTCGTCCGACAGTCGGCCGCGGCCCGCGTTTCCTGACCCCGCCGGCGCTCAGGCGACGAGCTTGTCGCGCAGCGCAGCGATCCGCTCGTCGGACCAGCCGACCGTGCGCAGCCAGCCGGCCACCGATCCGTAGTCGGCGTCGATCGCCTCGAGCACCCGGGTGATCGTCTCCGGCCGGGAGTGGTGCGCGGTCATCGGGACGTCGCGCAGGTTGTCCGCATATCCAGGCAGACGCTCCAGCCGGCGGACGATCCGCTCGGTGCGCTCGGTGCTGGCGACATAGTCGGCGACGATCTCCGGGCGCGGTACGCCCGCCACGGACAGCGCCATGGCAACGACGGTGCCGGTCCGGTCCTTGCCCGCGGCGCAGTGCACGACGGTGGCACCGGGGCTGGTGGCGATGACATCGAGCGCGGCGGCGACCGAGTCGGGACGCCGGGCGAGGTAGCTCAGGTAGTGGCTGGCGCGCGCGTTGTCGTGCAGCTTCGGCTCGTCGTCGGTGTCGTGCCACGGCAGCACCAGGACATCGCGGGTGTCGATCTGCTTGTCGTCGGGGAAGAGCGAGTGATGGTGATGGACGACCGTCTCGATCTCGTGCAACGGTCCGGGCCCGGTGATCCGCAGCTCGACGTCACTGCGCAGGTCGACGACGTCGGTGAGGCCGTGCTGCTCGATCAGCAGGCGAATGTCCTCGGCGGTCAGGTCCTGCAGATTGTCAGAGCGCAGCAGCCGTCCGCGCTGCACCGTGCGACCGTCCGCGGTCGGCAGGCCTCCCACGTCGCGCATGTTCACGACACCCTCGAGGTCGATCCAGCGGGGCTGCGCAGAAGACTGGTTCGTCACCGCTCCACAGTACTTCGCACCCGTAGCTGTCATATTTCCGACTAACTGCACTACGACGTCAGCCGATGCCGGCCGCGCGCAGCAACGCCGTCGTGACAGCAGCCGCGACGACCACCGCGAGGAACGGAGCCCGCAGCAGCAAGCAGATCATCGCGACCGCCAGGCCGGCGGCTCGCGCGTCCAGGGTGATGGATCCGCTTCCGGCCGTGAAGGTCTGGACGGCGATGAGCGCTGACAACAGCGCGACCGGCAGGTAGTGCATGACCCGGTCGGTGAGCGGGTGGTCGAGGATCGCCTGTGGCACGACATACCCGGCGAACTTGGTGGCGAAGGAGATCACGCTGGCCAGCAGCACGGTCGTCCAGAGGTTCATCGGTTCAGATCTCCTCGGCCGTGGTGACGGTTCGGTCCGGCAGGAAGCCGGCGACAACGGCCACGAGGGCGGCGATCAGCACGGGTATGCCGGAGGCCGTGTGCGGGGCCACGATCAGCGCGACCGCACCGGCGGCGACGGCGACGATCTGGGCGCGACGGGTCTGCAGGCGCGACCAGACGAGCGCGCAGAACGCGGCGGGCGCGGCTGCGTCCAGGCCGTAGCGTGCCGGGTCGCCCATGGCGTTGCCGAGTGCGGCGCCGACCGCTGACATCAGGCCCCAGAGCACGAAGACCGACAGGCCGGTCCACCAGAAGCCGACGCGCGAGAGGGCGCGGTTCGGCTGGGTGATCGTCACTGCCGTGGATTCGTCGATCGTGAGGTGTGCGGCGGCCGCTCGCCGCCACCCGCTGACCTGCAACAGCTTGCTCACCTGCAGGCCGTAGAAGCCGTTGCGCAGGCCGAGGAGCGTCGACGTGCCCACTGCGCTCACGCCGGAGCCGCCGGCTCCGATCACGCCGACCAGTGCGAACTGCGAGCCACCGCTGAAGAGCAGCAGTGACAGCGCGACCGCCTGCCAGAAACTGAGCCCGGCAGCGACGGCGAGTGCGCCGTAACTGATGCCGTAGGCGCCGGTCGCGACACCAACCCAAATGCCTTTGCGGGCAACGGCTTTCGACGCGTCGTCCGCAGGAGTCGGTGGGTCGCTCGTCGTGCCCGCGGAGGTACCGGTCATGGGATTGCTGGGTCGTCCGGGTCGAGCAGCGACGCCGTCAGGCGCACCTCCCGCACGGTGCGGCCGTCAGCTGCGATCACCCGATCCCGCCACGCGCCGTCCGGCTCCAGGCCGGCGGCCGACACGAAGGCGCGGACCTGCTCGGCGTCGGCGAGCACCCACATCGTCACGTCCCGGAAGTCGCCGGCGCGCAGCGTGTCGACGGCGGCGTTCAGCAGCCGGGAGCCGTTGCCGGCGCCGCGTCGCTGCGGGGTGACACCGAAGGTGAAGATCTCACCGGTGCGCCCGGTGTCGTCTGCGCTGTCGGTGGGCTGCGGTGTCTCGGCCTCGGTCGCGGGCCCGATCGCGGCGAAGCCGACGACGGTGTCTCCCTCGGTCGCCACCAGCAATCGGTGCAACGGGGTGGGTGGGTTGCGCAGCGACTCGCGCCAGGCCGGCTCGAAGGCCGCCGGGGTGAACGCGTCCCGGACCTCGGCGTCGACCAGTGCGCCGTAGGCGTCGCGCCATACGGCAGCCTGCACGTGTGCGACCGCGGGCACGTCGTTCGGGCGGGCGGTGCGGACCCCTGCGTCACTGGTGGGGGAGTTCATCCGGTCAGCTTTTCATCCCCGGTGCGCGCCACTTCAGCGGGTGGTCGCGCGCCGTCCGAGCGGATCTGAGAAGCTGCACTCGTTGTGAGTCTGTTGAAGTCCTCCGGAGTGCGGCATCGCCGCCCGCAGTTCCATCCGCTGACCGTCGCCGGCATCCAGCGGCTGACCGACCGTGCCGTGGCGATCACCTTCGACATACCGGAGGAGCTGCGCGACACCTTCCGCTTCGAGCCGGGCCAGCACCTGACGCTGCGTGCCGAGATCGGCGGTGCGGACGTGCGCCGTTCCTATTCCATCTGTATGTCGCGTGCGCAGGCCGCCGCGACCCACCAGCTGCGGATCGCCTCCAACGAAGTCGACGGTGGCGCGATGTCGGTCTGGCTCAACCGGGACGTGGCGGTCGGAGATCGGATCGCGGTGCTCGCACCACTGGGCGACTTCATCTGCCCGACCGACGACACCGAGCGGGACATCGTCGCCGTCGCCGCCGGCTCCGGCATCACACCGGTGATCTCACTGGTCCGCACCCTCCTGGAGGAGGAGCCGGGCTCACAGGTCACACTGATCTTCGGCAATCGCACCCCGGCCAGCACGATGTTCCGGGACGAGCTGGAGTGGCTCGCCGAGAACTGCGCCGCCCGGTTCGACCTCATCGAGGTGTTCTCCCGCGACAACTCGACGTCGAGGGATCCACTGCTCACCGGCCGGATCGACGGCGCGAAGGTGCGGCAGATCCTGCGACGTTCCGGTGTCGCGGTGTCCGAGGTCGACCAGTGGTTCCTGTGCGGTCCGACCGGCCTGGTGGACGACGTGCGAGTAGCGGTCGTGGCCGATGGCGCCGACCCGGCGACCGTGCACCACGAGGAGTTCTTCCAGGACCCGGTGCTGCTCGACAGCGGAGTCAATCAGAAATAGGGCTGGTGCGAAGGTGGGCAAAGTTGCTGGTCAGGGGCGGAGCGACTGTCCAGCAACTTTGAACGCACCGCACTAGTCGAAAAGCGTTGTGCCTGCGTCGGTTTCGAAGAAGGCGCGCACGAGCGGCCGGTGTGCGGGGATGATCGGCAGGCGGGCCGCCTCGGCCTGGGTGAACCATGCCGACTCGGTGACCTCGTCGGACACGCCAGCCGTTCCGTCGACGACATGCGCCCGGAAACACACCCCGAAGATCGCCCGCCGGCGGCCGTCCGGGTGGACGATCACGACGTCCGGATTGCTGTATGCCGACAGCACAGAATCGACGGCGACCTGCAGCCCTGTTTCCTCGCGCGCCTCGCGAACCGCCGCCTCCGACCAGGTCTCGCCGATCTCCGCGCCGCCGCCGGGTAGGCACCACAGCCCGTTGTCCTCGCGCCGGGTGAGCAGCAGCCGGTCGCCGTCGCCGATGGCACAGCTCGCGCCGGCCTTGATCTCGGTGGCTCCCGCCTCCGCCGAGCCCGCGATGCGCGGTCCGACGTCGACCTGCGCGCGCGGTTTGCGTCGCTCGTAGGTCAGCACGGTCCAGCCGTCGTGCGGCTCACGGGAGGCTTCCCGCCATACGGGCGAGTCGGTGAACGGCCAGCCGGGGAAGACCGTGTCGCCCTCGGGCTCCAGCGGGATCTCGGACAGCACCATCCGGTCGGCGTATGGCGCGAAGAGCTCCCACACCTGGCCGCCGCCGGTCACGAAGAAGTCCTCGTCGCCGGCCAGGAGCAGCGCCTCGTCGACCGAGCGCGCGACCTCGACACCGTCCGCGGACCAGTCGGGGTCGCGGGTCAGCACGATGTGCCGGCGGCCGGGCAGCAGGCCGTGCGACTCGAAGGTGCGCCGGCCCATCACCATCGGGTGTCCCATGGTCGCGGCCTTGAAGCCCTTCTGCTCGCCGGGGACCCGCCACGGCATCGTGCCGTCGCGGCCGACCACGCCGTTGTGCGCGACGGCGGCGATGAAGCTGATCGTCATGGGTGACTCATATCTTCCGTCGCTCCTCTGCCCTCGCCTGCGGGCCTCGCTCGTGCCTCGCTCGTGTCCTCGGCTCGGTCGGAGCTCATACCGCGATCGGCGCCTTGATGGACGGAGCGGCGACGTAACCCTCGAGCGTGATGTCCGGCAGGTCGAAGGCGTCGATCTCGCGGATCTGCGGGTTGAGCCGCAGCGTCGGCAATGGACCCGGCTCACGGGTCAGCTGCAAGCGTGCCTGGTCGAGGTGGTTGAGGTAGAGGTGCGCGTCACCGATCGTGTGCACGAACTCGCCGGGCACCAGGTCGGTCACCTGGGCGACCATCGCGGTCAGCAGCCCGTAGGAGGCGATGTTGAAGGGGACGCCCAGGAAGATGTCGGCGGAGCGCTGGTAGAGCTGGCAGGAGAGTGACCGGCGACCGTCCTCGCTCTCGGCGCCGACGTAGAACTGGAACATCGTGTGACAGGGCGGCAGCGCCATGTCGTCGACGTCCGCGACGTTCCAGGCGGAGACGATGTGCCGGCGCGAATCGGGGTTGGTGCGCAGCCCGTCGATCAGGCGGGCGATCTGGTCGATCGTGCCGCCGTCCGGCGTCGGCCAGGACCGCCACTGGTGGCCGTAGACCGGACCCAGGTCGCCGTTCTCGTCGGCCCACTCGTCCCAGATGGAGATCTTGCGGTCGTGCAGCCACTGCACGTTGGTGTCGCCGCGCAGGAACCACAGCAACTCACCGATGATCGAGCGCAGGTGCAGCTTCTTGGTGGTCAGCGCGGGGAATCCGGCGGTCAGGTCGAAGCGCATCTGATGCCCGAAGACCGACAGCGTGCCGGTGCCCGTGCGGTCGTCCTTGCGCGTGCCTTCGGCGATGACCCGATCGAGGAGGTCGAGGTACTGCTTCACGCCATCAGACGCTATCAGCGGGGCCCGACATCCCAGCGCGCAGAGGGACTCGGCGCACCATCGAAAAAATGTGACCCAGATCACATTGAACGCTTGTAACACTTTCCGGGCGCCCCCGATGTAACCGTTGATCGCGTCGTCACCCGGACCCCCGAGCGGGTGACGACGCGATCTATCATTTCCCGGCCGTTCGCCGGTGATGCTCGGCACGCGGAAGGCGTCCGCGCGTGAGCCGGTGGCGCCGCTAGCCTGGGCGCATGACGCAGCTCTCCGCGAACCATTTCGGCACCATGATCACCGCCATGGTCACGCCCATGCGTGACGACGGCTCACTCGATCTGGACGGCGCGCAGAAGCTCGCGACACACCTCGTCGACGAGGGGAACGACGGCATCCTGGTCAACGGCACGACCGGCGAGTCCGCGACCACGACGGACCAGGAGAACATCGACCTGGTCCGGGTCGTCGCCGAAGCGGTCGGTGATCGCGCGATCGTGATGGCCGGCGTGGGCACCAACGACACCGCGCACTCCGTGGCCGCCGCCCGGAATCTCGCCGCCGCCGGCGCGCGTGCTTCCCTCATCGTCACCCCCTACTACAACAAGCCGCCGCAGGCGGGCGTGCTCGAGCACTACCGCACCGTGGCGGCCGCGACGGACCTGCCGGCGATGGCCTACGACATACCCGGCCGCACCGGCACCGCCCTGGCGCCCGACACCATCCGGGCCCTCGCCGAGGTGCCCAACATCAAGGCGCTCAAGGACGCCAAGGGCGACCTGGCCACGAGCGCGCCGCTGATGGTCGAGACCGGGCTGCTCTGGTACTCCGGCGACGACGCGCTCAACCTGCCCTGGCTCGCGCTCGGCGCGACCGGCATGGTGAGCACAGTGGGTAACGTCGCCAGTGCCACCCTGGTGTCGCTGCTGCGTGCCGTCGTGGCCGGCGACCTGCCCGCCGCACGCGCGATCAACCACCAGCTCGGACCGGTGATCAGGGCCGTCATGAACGTCACCCAGGGCACCATCCAGGCCAAGGCGGCCCTGCGCCTCATGGGCGTGATCGACTCCGACTTCTGCCGGCTCCCATTGGTGCCGGCGCCTGAAGAGCACCGCGCGATCCTGCGCGATGCACTGACAACGCAAGGACTGATGTGAGCCATCCCCATCCCGAACTCGAAGAGCCTCCGGCACTACCCAGGGGCGGCGTTCGCGTAGTCCCACTGGGCGGGCTCGGCGAGGTCGGCCGCAACATGACGGTCGTGGAGTATGACGGGAGGCTCCTCGTCGTCGACTGCGGCGTGCTCTTCCCCGAGGACCACCCCGGCGTCGACCTGATCCTGCCGGACTTCGAGTACATCAAGGACCGGCTCGACGACATCGAGGCGATCGTGCTGACACACGGGCACGAGGACCATATCGGTGCCGTGCCCTACCTGCTGCGCCTGAAGCCGGACATCCCGCTGGTCGGCTCCACGCTGACGCTGGCGCTGGTCGAGGCCAAGCTCAAGGAACACCGGATCAGGCCCTACACCCTGGCGGTGAAAGAGGGCGGCAACGAGAAGCTCGGTGCCTTCGACTGCGACTTCATCGCCGTCAACCACTCCATCCCGGACGCGCTCGCGGTCTTCGTCAAAACGCCCGGCGGCAATCTGCTGATCACCGGCGACTTCAAGATGGACCAGCTGCCGCTGGACGGCCGGATCACCGACCTGCGCGCCTTCGCCAAGGCGGGGGAGGAGGGTGTCGACCTCTTCCTGACCGACTCCACCAATGCCGAGGTCCCCGGCTTCACCACGCCGGAGCGCAACATCGCCCCGGCCATCGAGCGCGTCTTCCAGCAGGCCGAGCGCCGCATCATCGTCGCCTGTTTCTCCTCCCACGTGCACCGCGTGCAGCAGGTGCTGGACGCGGCCGCGGCGCATCGCCGCAAGGTCGCCTTCGTCGGCCGCTCGATGGTGCGCAACATGGGCATCGCCGCGGAGTTGGGCTACCTGCACGTTCCCGAGGGTGTACTGGTCGATCTGAAGAAGATCGACAAGTTCGCCGACAACCAGATCGTGCTCGTGTCGACCGGTTCGCAGGGCGAGCCGATGGCCGCGCTGTCCCGTATGGCGGCCGGCGATCACAACACCATCGAGATCGGCCCGGGCGACACGGTGCTGATGGCGTCGTCGCTCATCCCGGGCAACGAGAACGCCGTCTACCGGGTCATCAACGGCCTGATGCGACGCGGCGCGAGCGTCATACACAAGGGGAACGCGCTGGTGCACGTCTCCGGGCACGCCAGCGCCGGCGAGCTCCTCTACTGCTACAACATCGTCAAGCCGCGCAACGTGATGCCGATCCATGGCGAATGGCGCCACCTCGTCGCCAACGGCGACCTCGCCGTCGCGACCGGTGTGCCGGCCAACCGGGTCCTGCTCGCCGAGGACGGCGTCGTCGTCGACCTGGTCGACGGCCGCGCCTCGATCGTCGGCGCCGTGCCATGCGGTTATGTGTATGTCGACGGATCTCTCGTCGGCACGACCGACGAGACGATGCTCAAGGACCGGCGCATCCTGCGCGACGAGGGCTTCGTGACGATCATCGTGGTGCGCGACGCCGACACGGGCAAGATCGTCTCGGGCCCGGAGATCCAGACCCGCGGGTTCGCCGAGGAGGACGAGGTCTTCGACAAGGTGCGACCCAAGCTGGAGGCAGCGCTCGAGGAGGCCCGCGAGAAGGGCATCAGCGACACCTACCAGCTGCAGCAGGTGATCCGCCGCGCCGTCGGTGGCTTCGTCGGCGGCAAGTTGCGCCGCCGTCCGATGATCATCCCGATCGTGATTGACGCGTAAGCAGGTCGACTGCGGCGCCCCAGCCCGTGGGGTCGTCGCCCGCCGGGATCATCGCCAGCGAGAACCACAGTACGAGCGTGTCCCACCAGGCTGCCTCGGCGGCGGTCAGCCGGCATACCGACTGATAGCCGTCGAGGAAGGCCGCGTGCACGGCCGGCGTGACCGGTCCCCAGTCGTGGTACCTCGTCCCCAACAGCACTGCTGATCGGGCGAGTTCTGCGATGCGATGATCGAGCCGTGCCTCCTCGAAGTCCAGGACAGCGGCGACGTCCTCCCCGGTCATCAGGATGTTCGCCGCACGGAAGTCGCCGTGCACCAATTGCGTGGGGAGTGCGGCTGCCGGCGCGGCGGCCAGCTGTCGTCGCAGAACCTCCAGTGCCGCGGCGGGCGCCCTCGGGTGTTCTGTCGCAAGCCAGCCGGTGATCCGCGCGGCCAACGTCTCGGACTGCTGCTCGAGCACCGCGACCCGCTCGGCATCGGGGTATGACGACAGCGCGTCATGGAGCCGGGCCAGCGTGACGCCGGCGGCGGACACCTGCCTCACGTCGGTGAACTCCAGCAGTTCACCGTCGACGTGTCGCTGCAACGAGATCGAGACGCCGTCGACCTCGACCTGACGTTGACCTTCAGTCGTCGGCACCGGGGCTGAGACGGGCAGCCCGCACCGGTCGAGCCACGCGGTGATGTCTGCGAGCACTGCGAGGCGGGGAAACCAAGGCGTCATGATCGACCACTTGACGAGCATCCGGCCGTGTGGTGTCTGGATCCACACCAGCGCGTTCTTGAAGCTCATCACGATGCGTTCGCAGCAGACGACCTCGATCTGCCAATAGTGCTGAAGGGTCATCGACACCCAGTCGACCACCGCTGTCACATCGGCGAAGCCGAACCGCTCCGAGAGAGCGGTCGCGGGGTCGTCCTGTTCCCAGAGCATCTCCGCTGGCGGGTGTGTCATACGCCCAGCCCATCACACATGGCGGAAGCCCCGCCCCACCGAACGGTGGGACGGGGCTTCCGGGTTGTCAGCGTCACCGGAGCGACGCTGACGGACGATCAGATCAGGCCGGCAGGTTCAGGTGCTGGCCGACGAAGATCAGGTTGGGGTCGTTCACGATGCCCTTGTTGGCCGAGAACAGCGCCTGCCATCCACCCTTGACCTGGTAGCTCTGCGCGAGCTTGCTCAGGGTGTCGCCCTTCTTCACGGTGAGGGTCTTGCCCGAGAGGGCGACCTTCGGCGCGGTGTAGACCTTCTTGGGCGCCGTGTAGGTCTTCTTCGGCGCGGTGTAGGTCGGACGCTGCGTGGAGCGCGAGGTCTTGGGGGCCGTGTAGGTCTTCTTCGGCGCGGTGTAGGTCTTCTGCGGAGCCGGCTTGGGGGCCGGGGCCGGGTTGACGACCGGCGAGCCGCCACCACGGGTCAGGCCCGCACGCACGGAGCAGACCGGCCAGGCGCCGGGACCCTGGGAAGCCAGGACCTTCTCGGCGACCGAGATCTGGGCCGACTTGCTTGCCAGGTTGGCGTTCGACGCGTAGGCGCCGCCACCGTAGGCCATCCAAGTCGAGTGGGTGAACTGCAGGCCACCGTAGAAACCGTTGCCGGTGTTGATCGCCCAGTTGCCACCGCTCTCGCAGGCGGCGACGCGGTCCCAGGTGGAAACCGAGGCGGCGTGGGCGTCACCAGCGGTGGCGACGCCGGCAGCGGCAAGGGCCGCAGCGGCGGCAACCCCGATGCCGACGGCGCGGGTCGTGGTCTGAGTCTTCTTGCTGAGGTTCATTGATTCCTCTCCTGACGTGCGCATACGGGGTTAGCTGTCGGGTCGGGCTGTCAGGTGCCCGGCAGGCCGTTTCAGGCCTGCTCTCACCCCAAGGCCGCTGTCGCGACCGAAATGGGTTCCCCATCCTCGTTGTGCCTCCGGGACCGTCCCGGATCTTGGTGGCCGCCCAACGAAGTTGTGCGCAGCGGACCACAGGCAGGTTCGAGATCGTGCCGGTTGCGCGACCTCGTTGATGGATCGGACCTTCGGCCAGGGGGCGAAGTTTTGAACCACCGACCGTCGAAGGTACGTGGTCCGGACACGTTTTCCAAGTCGAACCGTGACCATTTCGTGACTTTTTTTGAAAGTGTCGCGAGAGTCACATGAAATATGTTGCACGCGTCACACCCGTCACGCTGATCCCGCATCCGGTGCCGGCTCCCGGTGAGCGACAATGCGGTCGTGCCCGAACCCCACTCCGCACCACGCACGTGGTGGCGCGCCGAGGGCAGAACTGCGACGTGGTGGACGCTCGCGGTGCTCTTGGGGCTGACCGCATTCGGAGTCCTGGCCCGCTGGCTGGACGCCACCTGGCTGGTGCCGCTCGTGCAGGCGTTCTTCCCGGTCTTCGGCGTGGCGGCGCTCGTCCTGTGCCTGGCGGTGGCCGCACTGCGTTATCGCTGGCTGGCGTTGTGTGCGTTGGTGATCGCCATACCCCCTGCTCTGTTGGGTATGACGACAGTGCGCAGCGACACCGTCCCGGCCGGGCCGCACGACGAGGTCGTGCTGACTCTCAATCTGAAATACGGAGCAGCCGATCCGGCGCAGGTCGTGGCGGCAGTGCGTGAGCACCACGTCGACACGCTCGTCCTGCAGGAGTGCACGCCACACGAGTTGGCCGCGTTGCGACGGCTCGGCCTGGACGCAGTGTTGCCCCATCAGGCGGGCGAGGCCGCGGCGGGCATCCGCGGAACTCTGGTGCGCAGCACGCATCCGCTCACCGTGCTCGCGGAGCATCCGGCGGATCCCTTCCCGAGCAGCCCCGATGTCCGGGTGCGCACGCAGCAGGGTGATTACCGGCTGCGCGCCGTGCACACGCCCGCGCCGCTGCCGGACATCGTCTCGGACTGGCGGGCCGCGCTACGGTCGCTCGCCCGATGGCGTGCCGAACTGCCGCCGGGGCAGCGGCTGGTCATGGCGGGGGATTTCAACGCCTCAGCGGCGATGCCGGGCTTCCGCGAACTCGCCGACGGCCTCACCGACAGCAGCAGGGCGGCCGGGTCGGGCTGGAGCCGCACCTGGCCACGCGACACCTGGTTGCCGCCCTTCATCCAGTTGGACCACGTGCTGACACGCGGCTTCGGTGTCGTGGCCGACGGCACCGTCGAGGTCTCGGGCACCGACCACCGTGGCTACTGGGCCAGGTTGCGGCCCGAACCGGTCACCAGCTGAATCACCAGGGGAGCGGCTCGCTGAGATCGCGCGGGTCCGCCGGGGCCGACCAGCCCTCATCGGTGTGCACGTAGGACAACGCGGGGCCGTGCTCGACCAGCCGCCGGACGGCGGCGATCAGCCGGTCGACGTGCTCACCGGTGGTGGCCAGGCCGAGGCTCGCGCGGACGGCACAGGCGCCCTCGCCGACGACGGCATCGCAGAGCAGGTGCGCGCAGAACCGGCCGTCGCGCACCGCGATGGCGTCCTCGTCGGCCAGCACCTGGGAGACCAGTGACGGGTCATATCCCTCGACCGTGAAGGTCACGACTCCGACGTTGGGCCGGTCGCCGAGCGCCTCGACGATGCTGACCCGCTCGATCGCGGCGAGGCCGGCGCGCAGCCGGGCATGCAGCTGGGCCTCGTGCGCCTCGATCGGTGCGCGGTTGGCCTGCAACGTGGCGCACGCGGCCGCGATGGCCACTGCACCGACCGCGTTCGGGGTGCCGCCCTCGTGCCGTCCCGGACCGGTCTGCCACTGCGTGTGGTCGTGCCACACCCGCGAGGTGGCGCCCCCGGCCGGCAGGTAGGGCTCGGCGGCATCCAGCCAGTCACTGCGGCCGGCGAGCACGCCCGCGCCATACGGGGCATAGAGCTTGTGGCCGGAGAAGGCGACCCAATCGACGCCGAGTGTGTCGAGGTCGATCTCCGCGTGCGGTGCGTACTGCGCGGCATCCAGGACTGTTCGAGCACCGAATTCCCTTGCCACGGCGACGAGTTCGGTGACCGGCCAGATCTCGCCGGTGACGTTGCACGCGCCGGTGATCACCACGAGGCGCTCGGTCTCGGGGGACTGGGCAAGCGCTTCGCGCAGGAGTTGTATGGCGTGCTGCGCGCTCCTCGGAACGGGCAATCGAGTGGTCCGGTCCTGGGCCCAGGGCAGGAGTGCCGCGTGATGCGCGGACTCCCAGGCGAAGACCTGCGTGTTCGCCGGCAGGCAATGTCCGAGCAGTCGCAGCGCGTCGGTGGTGTTGCGGGTGAACACGACCTCGTCGCCGGCCCGGGCGCCGACGAATTCCGCGACCTGCGCGCGGGCCGCCTCGAACCAACCGGTCGTGACCCGGCTGGCGTAGCCCGCGCCGCGGTGGACCGACCCGTAGCGGCGCTGCACCTGCTCGGCGGCCTCGGCGACGGCGATCAGCGCCGGCGTCGTGGCGCCGTGATCGAAGTTGGCATAGTCGGTGACCGTGCGATGGACCGTCGGCACGCCGAGATCGGCCGAGACGGTCCGTGGCAGCCCGTTCGCGGTCGCTCGGTCGCGGTGGGTTCCGGCGGCCGGCACACCCAATTGCCGGGTGACGTTCCGGTCGGTGGCGTTCTCATCGGGGTCGATGCTGACGATGCTCATCGGTTGCTCCTTGGCCGATCAGGGATCGACAAGGGCAAGTGCATGGTCGATCCGCGCTTGCCGACGTGTTGTTCACGCCGGCCTGGTCGTCACCCGGAGCACCCCACCGCGGTTGGAGGGTTGCCGCTCAGCAAGCCGGGGCTTGTCGCTGAGACTCATGACCTGCGGACAAATCTAGCGCGAGCCCCTGCGATGACGTCAAACCTGTCCCGCAGATTGGGAAGGTGCGTCGTCCTCCGACGGCGCTCGCGGCGTGTTTCCGATGGGGCTGATGTGGTTGTCGCGTACGGTGTTTTCGTGG
The DNA here is from genome assembly GCF_035551235.1 of Flexivirga sp. Taxonomy (GTDB): domain Bacteria; phylum Actinomycetota; class Actinomycetes; order Actinomycetales; family Dermatophilaceae; genus Flexivirga. The sequence continues at coordinate 26,898 of NZ_DASZNO010000008.1, forward strand.
CTACCCGTCCGTCTTCGTCGACAACGACCGCGCGCGCGACCCGGAGCAAGTCCGCGTCCAGTGCGGCCGGCTCGCGCTCCCGACCCGCTTCGGGGCGCACTTCGACCCGCCCGCCCGCCAAGAAGGCGACCGGCGCCAAGGCGCGGGCCGGAGGCAAGCCGTCCGGAGGCGGACTGCCGTTCCCGTTGCGCGCGGCGCGCGGCACCTGGATGGGTGTTGCACACGTCGCCGGAGGTGCGGCCCGTCGGGTCGGTCACTCGGCGCGCGACCTCGAGCCCGAGTTGCGCCGTGACGGACTCGGTTTCGCGCTGATCGCCGCCGCCATCGTCATCGCCGCCCGGGAATGGTGGGGTCTGACCGGTATGGCGGGCGACGTCATACACGCGATCGTGGCGGGGACGTTCGGTCTCGGTGCGCTCGTGCTGCCGTTGGTCCTGGTGCTGATCGGCGTCCACCTGATGCGGTCACCGCGCGGTGACCAGGGGACCAACCGGGTGATGGTCGGGCTCGCGCTGTTCGCGATCGCGGTCTGCGGTGTCACCAGCATCGCCAAGGACATCCCGCAGCCCAGCGAGACCGACGCGCTGCGCGGCGCCGGCGGCATCATCGGCTTCCTCGCGAGCAGCCCGCTGGTGGCTGCGGTGCACACGGTCGGCGCCATGGCGCTGCTGCTCATCCTGGGCATCTTCAGCGTGCTGGTGATGACCGCGACGCCGGTGACGATGATCCCGGAGCGCCTGGCGATGGTCCGTGCGCGGCTCTTCGAGCACGGCGGTTTCTATGCCGAGGACGACGAAGCCGTCGACGCCGTGGCCCAGGACCTGCACGGCGACCAGATCGACGGCGGGAAGCGCCGGCGCCGCCGCAAGCCGAAGAACGACGAGAACGACCCGAGCCTGGACGGCGACGAGCCCTTCGAACAGGCCGCGACCGTCGCGCCGCGCCGCACGAAGAGCGGCCGTATGCTGCGCCCCGGGGAGAAGGATCCCGGCAAGGACGAGGTCTACGACGTCGACGGCAGCGAGCCGGCACCGAAGGAGCCGAAGAAGCCCGCCCCGCGTGACACGCCGCGCGACGCCCCGCGTGACACCCAGGCGATGCCGCTGCCCGGCACGACCGGCAACCCGCCGGAGTCGATCGCCGTGGCGCCCGGTCTGCAGGCGCCGCCGACGACACCGCTGCCGCAGCGCGTCGAGCAGCTTCAGCTGGCCGGGGACGTCACTTACACGCTCCCGGGCAACGAGCTGCTGAAGCCGGGAACGCCGCCGAAATCGCGGTCGGCCGCCAACGACCGGGTCGTCGAGGCGCTCACCGACACGATGAACTCCTTCGGCGTCGACGCGCAGGTCACCGGGTTCAGCCGTGGTCCGACCGTCACCCGCTACGAGGTCGAGCTCGGCCAGGGCACCAAGGTCGAGCGGGTCACCGCACTCTCGAAGAACATCGCGTATGCCGTGGCGTCCGCCGACGTGCGCATCCTCTCGCCGATCCCGGGCAAGTCCGCGATCGGTATCGAGATCCCCAACACCGACCGCGAGAAGGTCAGCCTCGGCGATGTCCTGCGCAGTGGGGCGGCGCGGGGCAACGAACACCCGATGGTGATGGGTGTCGGCAAGGACGTCGAGGGCGGCTATGTCGTCGCGAACCTCGCGAAGATGCCCCACCTGCTGGTCGCCGGTGCGACCGGCGCCGGTAAGTCGTCGTTCGTCAACTCCATGATCACCTCGATCATGATGCGGTCCACCCCGGACGAGGTCCGGATGGTGCTGGTCGACCCCAAGCGCGTGGAACTCACGGCATACGAAGGCATTCCGCACCTGATCACCCCGATCATCACCAACCCGAAGAAGGCCGCCGAGGCGCTGCAGTGGGTCGTCCGCGAGATGGACACCCGGTATGACGACCTGGCGGCGTTCGGGTTCAAGCACATCGACGACTTCAACAAGGCGGTGCGTGCCGGGAAGGTGACGCCGCCCCCGGGGTCGGAGCGGGTCATGCAGACCTACCCCTACCTGCTGGTCATCGTCGACGAGCTCGCCGACCTGATGATGGTGGCGCCGCGCGACGTCGAGGAGTCGATCGTGCGCATCACGCAGCTGGCGCGCGCGGCCGGGATCCACCTGGTGCTGGCGACCCAGCGACCGTCGGTCGACGTCGTGACCGGCCTGATCAAGGCCAACGTTCCCAGCCGGATGGCGTTCGCGACCTCGTCACTGGCCGACTCCCGGGTCGTGCTGGACCAGCCCGGTGCGGAGAAGCTGATCGGTCAGGGTGACGCCCTGTTCCTGCCGATGGGCGCGTCCAAGCCGATGCGTGTGCAGGGTGCGTGGGTCACCGAAACCGAAGTGCAGGAAGTGGTTTCGCACGTTCGCGAGCAGCTGAAGCCGATCTACCGCGACGACGTGGCGGTCACTGCGCCGAAGAAGGAGATCGACGAGGACATCGGTGACGATCTGGATCTGCTGGTGCAAGCGGCCGAGCTCGTCGTCAACAGCCAGTTCGGCTCGACGTCGATGTTGCAGCGCAAGCTGCGCGTCGGCTTCGCCAAGGCCGGCCGCCTGATGGACCTGATGGAGAGCCGCGGCATCGTCGGCCCGTCCGAGGGTTCGAAGGCACGCGATGTGCTCGTTCGACCCGATGACCTGCCGACGACGCTGGCCCTGCTGCGGGGCGAGGACCCGCCCGCCGCCGAGCAGCCGTATGACGCTGCAGCGGAAGGTGATTCGGACGGCAGCGAGGACGCGTGGCAACTCACCAACCGGGGGGACTGACAAGCGCTCCACGCGGGCACCTGCTGCAGCAGCTGCGGGCATTGCCCAGCGCGATCCTGCTGATCGTGCAACTGCTCGGCATCCTGGTCTATCCGTTCACCGCGGAGACATCGACCGGCCGCACCGTCTTCTCGCTCTTCCAGCTGGTGGTGCTCGGCCTCGCGGTCGCCGCGGTGCGCCTGACCCCGGCATTGACGTGGGTGTCGCTGTGCATCGGTGCGCCTGCTGCGGTCCTCACCGTGCTGACCGCATTCCTCCCGGACAGCGACCCACTGGGTCTGGCATCCGACGTCACGCACGCGATCTTCTACTTCTACACGGCGTATGCACTGATCCGGTACATGTTCTCCGACAACGATGTGACGCGTGACGAAATGTTCGCAACGGGAGCGTGTTTCACCGTCGTGGCATGGGGTTTCGCCTATGTCTACGCAGTGGTCCAGACCATCTGGGGCCCGGGCCAGTTCGTCTCCGGCACGCCGCACGAGCTGCGCTGGGTCGAGCTGCTCTTCCTGTCGTTCACGACCATGACCAACACCGGACTCTCGGACATCGTGCCCGGAGGCGGGCACGCTCGCTCGGTGATGATGCTGGAGCAGCTCGCGGGCGTGAACTATGTTGCGCTGGTGGTCGCACGACTGATGGGCCTGACCCTGGCCAGATTTCAACGCAAGCCGGACAAGACCGAGAGCGCGGAGGGCGAGCAATGACCGATGACAACGATCGCACGCAGGAGATCCGCCGTGACGGCGACCAGTATCGGCCTGCGGGACAAGGCGATTCGTCTCCGGCGCAGTCGGATCAGCGCTCGTCGCGTCGCGATGACACCGCGGAGTTCAGTCGCCCGCCGCAGAATGCGCCGGGGCAGGCCCCGGGGTATCGACCTGCGCCGGCGCCGCAGCAGCAGGGTGGCGCCTATCCGCCGGCCGGTGGCGGTTATCGACCCGCGCAGCCCGCGCCGGCCCAGGCGTATGGCGCACCGATGCTGCCCATCGACCGTGGGTCCGGCGGCTTCCCGGCTGCGATCATCGGCGCCGTCGTCGCGACCCTCCTGGCTGTGGCAACGTCGTTCGGCGCCTACCAGATCCTGAAGAACCACTCGAGCATCGATGCGCGGAAGCTGCCCGGCTTCGTCACCTACCGCATGGGTCTCCTGCCGTGGCCATCCGGTCGTGGCGGTGACCTGACGACGGCATTCATCGTCGGGGTGCTGGTCGTGCTTGTCGTCACGGTGCTGCTGATGATGGCCGCGGCGATGTCGACCCGTGCTGGGACAGGCGGTTTCGCGCTCTTCCTCGCGGCGTGGATGGCGTCCGTCATTGCCGGTGGCGGTGCGTGCGTGACCGCAGGGCTGGTCGCCCGGCAGCAGGGATCCTGGTCGTATGCCGGGGCCGCCTGGCAGAACGATCTCGGCATCGGACTCCAGTGGGGTCTGCTGTTCGGCTGGATCGCCGCCCTCGTGCTGGTCATCGTGCACGCGATGCGCCGCAAACCGGCGCAGCGCTGAGGGGCGTCATACACCTGCGTCATACGACCAGGCGGTAACCCTGGCCCGGGTCGGTGAGCAGGTAACGCGGTGCCGCCGGGTCGGGCTCCAGCTTGCGGCGGAGGCCGGCGACATACACCCGCAGGTAATGCGTGTCCTTCTCGTAACCCGGCCCCCACACCTCCCGCAGCAACACGGCCTGACTGACCAGGCGTCCTGGCCGAATCGCGAGCGTTTCCAACAGATGCCACTCGGTGGGGGTCAGTTTCACCGGCGCGCCGTCGCGCAAGGCGACGCGCTCGGCGAAGTCGAGCGCGAAGTCCGCGGTCCGGACCGGATCCGCGTGCGGGGTGCTCACCGTACGGCGACGGACCGCGGCACGGACGCGCGCGAGCAACTCGTCCATGCCGAACGGCTTGGTGACGTAATCGTCCGCGCCCTCGTCGAGCGCTTCGACCTTGTCGTCGGAGTCGTGCCGGGCCGACAGCACGATGATCGGCAGTTCACTGGTGCGCCGGACCCGCCGGATGACGTCCACTCCGTCGATGTCCGGCAACCCGAGGTCGAGCACGACGACGTCGGGAGTGTCTTCCGCGATGCATTGCAGCGCGGTGCGGCCGTCGAAGGCGTGCGCGACCTCGTAGTCACGGGCGCGCAGGTTGATGCTGAGGGTCCGCACCAGTGCGGGCTCGTCGTCGACCACCAGGACCTTGGTCATCGGGTCGCTCCTTCGTCGCCAGTCTTCGTCACGATCGGCCGCTGGTGGTGGCCGGCGACCGGTAGCCGCACGCACATGGTGAGGCCACCGCCGGGGGTGTCCTCGGCCTCCAGTGTGCCGTCCATCGCCTCGGTCAGGCCCTTGGACACGGCGAGTCCGAGCCCGACGCCGTTGCCGCGGGGACTGTCGCCATACCGCTGGAAGGGCGCGAAGATGCCGGTGCGCTCGGACTCGGGCACACCCGGCCCCCGGTCGACCACCCGGATCTCGACCCACGCGCCGAGCCGCTCACCGGTGAGCACGACCTCCTGGCGTCCGGGGGAGTAGTGCAGCGCGTTCTCCAACAGGTTCGCCAGCACCCGCTCGGCCAGGCCGGTGTCGGCGAGGCAACTGATGTCGGGATCCGGCAGCCAGACATGCACGCGCTCGGGTGCGCTCAGGGTCCGCCGGGTGATCGCCAGGAGGTCGGCGACGAGCACGTCATCGGTCCGGGCCGTGATGTTGCCCGACTGGATGCGCGACATGTCGAGCAGGTTCTCGATCAGTCCGTCGAGGCGATCCGTAGCAGCCTCAACGGTTTCCAGCAGCTCGCCCTGGTCCGCTGCGGTGAGCTGTATGTCGGTGCTGCGCAGGCTGGACACTCCGGCCTTGATCGCCGACAGCGGAGTGCGCAGGTCGTGTGACACGGCGGCGAGCAGTGCCGCTCGTGACCGGTTGTCCTTCGCCAGGCCCGCTGCCGCGGCGGCCTGCCGCGCCAGCTCGTTGCGGTGGAGTATGGCGGACGCGACGCTCGCGTAAGCCTCCATCAACCGCCGCTGCCCGGCGTCGACGACGTCACCGTCGAGCACCAGTTGGTGGTGCTCGTCGATCGGCACCCGGCTGAGCGGCGCGTCCAGGTCGGCCAGCGGGACGCTGCCGCTGACGATCACCGGCTCTCCCGGCACGCCCGCCCGGGAGGTCCGCACGATGGCCGCTCCACCCGTCGCGAAGATGTCCCGTGCCTGCTCCAGCAACTCCGGGAGCGGATCCTTCACCGCCAGCAGGGAGTGTGTGAGCTCGGCGAGCACCCGTGAATCGTATTCAGCAGCAACCGATTGCGTGGTCCGGCGGACGGCGAGGTGAACCACTGCGGAGACGGACGCCGCCACCACGAGGAAGACGGCCAGCGCCGCGACGTTCTGCGGTTCGTTGATGGTCAGTGCGCCGGTCGGGGGAGCGAAGAACCAGTTGAGCAGCAGGCTGGCCAGCACAGCGGTGGTGAGGCCCGGCCAGATGCCGCCGACGATCGCCGTCAGGACGGTGAAGGCCAGATAGATGAGGACCTCGAGCGGCAGGGCGTGCCAGGGTTCGGTGGCGTTGAGCAGTGCGGTGAGCAATGCGAGGCCGACCGTGGCGAGCAGCCAGCCGCCGATCTCGCGACGGCGCCCGACGCCGCCCCAGGTGACCGCGGGCCGCCGGCCGCCGTGCGCGAGCTCGTGGGTCACCATGAGCACGTCGATGTCACCGGAACCGTCGACGACCGTGTCGCCGACGCCGCGTCCGAAGATGCGTTGCAAGCTGGTCCGGCGGGATGCGCCGATGACGATCTGCGAGGCATTGACGCCACGAGCGAACTCCAGGATCGCCTCGCCCACGTCGGACCCCGTCACCGTGTGCATCGTGCCGCCCAGCTCAGTAACCAACTGCCTTGTCGCTGCAGCGGATTCGGCGCGGACATCGCGCAGCCCCGTGTCGGTCACGACCTGCACGGCATACAGCTCACCACCCGCGCCGCGTCCGGCGACCCGCGCGCCGCGGCGGAGGAGAGTCTCCTGCTCGGGGCCGCCCGTGAGAGCGACGACGACCCGCTCGCGGATGGGCCAGATCGACTCGATGTCGTGGTCGTCGCGGTAGCGCGCGAGTGCCTCGTCCACCCGGTCGGCTGTCCAGAGCAGGGCGAGCTCGCGCAGGGCCGACAGATTGCCGCCGCGGAAGTAGTTGGCCAGCGCGGCATCGACCCGTTCCGCCGGATAGACGTGCCCGTGTGCGAGCCGTCGGCGCAGCGCCTCCGGTGTCATGTCGACGAGCTCGACCTGGTCGGCGGCGCGGACCACTGCGTCCGGGACGGTCTCCTGCTGGCGGACGCCGGTGATCTGGAAGACCGCGTCGTTCAACGACTCCAAGTGCTGCACGTTGACCGTGGACAGGACGTCGATGCCGGCCCCGAGCAGCCGGTCGATGTCCTGCCAGCGCCGCCCGTCGGGCCCACCGACCTTGCGGTGGGCCAACTCGTCGACGAGCACGACGTCGGGTCGGCGTCGCAGGACAGCGTCGACGTCGAGCTCGCGGATCGTCGCCCCGGCGTGCTGAATTTCTTGCAGCGGAACGGTTTCCAGCCCTTCGAGCTGCTCCGCGGTGTAGGACCGGTCATGGGTCTCGACGATGCCGACGACGACATCGGTGCCGCGCTGCTTTCTCCGGTGGGCCTCCTGCAGCATCTTGACGGTCTTGCCCACCCCGGGTGCCGCACCCAGGTAGATGCGAAGTCGGCCACGCGTCATACGACGATTGTCCATCGTTCGTCAGCGTTCACCGGCAAGGCGTTGCAGCGCGAGGTTGAGCTGGAGCACGTTGACCTTCGGTGCGCCGAGGAAGCCGCCGTCGCGGCCCGTGGTCGCGGCGTCGATCAGGCGGTCGACCTGTGCGGTGGACAGGCCGCGCGCGGCAGCGACGTTCGACGCCTGGAACCGTGCGTATGCCGGCGAGATGTGCGGGTCCAGGCCGCTGGCGCTCATGGTGAGGGCGTCCGGCGGAGGGGTGCCGGCCGTGCCGGCCAGCGCCTTCCGGCGCGCTGCCACGGCCGCCTGTTGCCGCTTGTCGGTGGCCGGAAGATTGGAGCCCGCGCTCGAGTCACCCGAGTAGCCGGTGGCCGAGGGTCGCCCATGGAACCACTGCGAGCCGGTGAAGCGCTGGCCGATCAGCGACGACCCGATGACCCTGCCACCGGAGTGGACGAGTGAACCGGTCGCCTGGTCGTGGAAGGCGATGCGTCCGACGCCCCAGACCGCCGCCGGGTAGAGCACGCCGAGCAGGACGGTGAGGACGAGCAAGAGTCGAATCGCCGCCAACGTCTGGCGTCCGATGGTGAGCGAGGTGGTTGCCATGTGGATCACATCCCGGGGAGGAATTGGACGAGAAGGTCGATGAGCTTGATCCCGAGGAACGGAGCGACGACACCGCCGAGCCCGTAGATCAGGATGTTGCGCGCCAGCAACTGGTCGGCCCGCAGGGGACGGTAGCGAACACCCTTGAGGGACAACGGAATCAGCGCGACGATGACGAGGGCGTTGAAGATCACCGCGGACAGGATCGCTGAGTCCGAGGAGTGCAGGCGCATGATGTTCAGGTCCGCGAGGCCGGGGTGGCTCGCGACGAACATCGCCGGGATGATCGCGAAGTACTTCGCCAGGTCGTTGGCGATCGAGAACGTCGTCAGGGCGCCACGGGTGATCAGCAACTGTTTGCCGATGGCGACGATGTCGATCAACTTGGTCGGGTCCGAGTCGAGGTCGACCATGTTGCCGGCCTCCTTGGCCGCCGAGGTGCCGGTGTTCATTGCGACGCCGACGTCGGCCTGGGCGAGTGCCGGCGCGTCGTTGGTCCCGTCACCGGTCATGGCGACGAGGCGGCCGCCGTCCTGCTCGCTCCTGATCAGCCGCATCTTGTCCTCGGGCGTGGCCTCGGCCAGGAAGTCGTCGACGCCGGCCTCCTCGGCGATGGCCTTGGCCGTCAACGGATTGTCGCCGGTGATCATCACCGTGCGGATGCCCATCCGGCGCAGTTGCGCGAAGCGCTGCGCCATACCGGGCTTGATGACGTCCTTCAGGTGGATCACCCCGACGGCGTTCTGCGCTGCGCCGATCCGGCCGGCGGAAACGACCAGGGGAGTGCCTCCGGCGGCGGAGATCCGGTCGGCAACCTGCAGGGCTTCGTCTGCGCCGGTCCCACCGGACTCGCGAACCAGCCGGCACACCGAGCCGGCGGCGCCCTTGCGCAACTGCGTGCCGTCCGCGAGGTCGAGACCGCTCATCCGGGTCTGTGCGGTGAAAGGGACGACGACCGCATCGGGTGGCGAATCCATCGTCATACCAAGGCGTTCGGCGGTCCAGGTGACAATGGATCGACCTTCGGGCGTCTCATCGGCGAGCGACGACAGGTGGGCCCGACGATGCACTTCGTCCACGCTCAGCGTGCCGATGGCGACGATGTCGGACGCCTGACGATTGCCGAGGGTGATGGTGCCGGTCTTGTCGAGCAACAGCGTCGAGACGTCACCTGCGGCCTCGACGGCACGGCCGGACATGGCCAGCACGTTGCGTTGCACGAGGCGGTCCATGCCGGCGATCCCGACGGCGGAGAGCAGCGCGCCGATCGTGGTCGGGATCAGGCAGACGAGCAGTGCGACCAGGACCAGGACGCTCGGACGATGACCCGACCAGCCGGCGAAAGACGGGATCGTGCTGACCGCGAGCAGGAAGATGATGGTCAGCACCGTGAGCAGGATGCCGAGCGCGATCTCGTTCGGGGTCTTCTGCCGTTCGGCACCCTCGACGAGTGCGATCATCCGGTCGATGAACGTCTCGCCCGGCTTGGCGGTGATCTGCACGATGATCCGGTCCGACAGCACCGTCGTGCCCCCGGTCACCGCGCACCGGTCGCCTCCGGCCTCGCGCACGACAGGCGCCGATTCGCCGGTGATCGCCGATTCGTCAACGGTGGCAATACCTTCCACGACATCACCGTCACCAGGGATCAACTGGCCGGCTTCGACGACGACGCGGTCGCCGAGCCGAAGCTGAGCGGCCGGGACCTCTTCCTCGACGTCACCCGCGAGGCGGCGAGCCGTCGCGGTGGCGCGCGTCCTACGGAGACTGTCGGCCTGCGCCTTGCCGCGTCCTTCGGCGACCGACTCGGCCAGGTTCGCGAAGAGGATGGTCGCCCAGAGCCAGCCGGCGACCAGCCAGGAGAACCACGACGAGTGCAGGCAGGCCAGCACGGTTGTCAGGGCGGCGCTCACCCACACGACGAAGAGCACCGGCTGGTGCCACAGATGACGCGGGTCGACCTTGGCGAGCGCACCGGGTAGTGCGTCGACCGCTTGGCGCCACAGGTCCGAAGCTGGCTTCGGTCGAGTTGATTGTGTTGTGGGATATGCGATTTCGGTCGTCATGTTAAAGCCTCCGCGAGCGGTCCGAGAGCGAGTGCCGGCAGGAAGGTGAGGCCGGTGACCAGCAGAGCGACCCCGACCATCAGCCCGGCGAACAGTGGTGTGTGGGTCGGCATGGTGCCGTCGGTGGCGGGACGCCGGTGTTGCGTCGCGAACGAGCCGGCCAGGGCCAGCACGGCGAGGATCGGTAAGAAGCGGCCGAGCAGCATGCAGGCGGCGAGTGTCAGGTTGAGGTAGGGCTGGTCGGCGCTGAGGCCGCCGAACGCCGAGCCGTTGTTGTTCGACGCGGACGCGTAGGCGTAGAGGATCTCGGTCAGCCCGTGCGGCCCGGTCGCGAGGATGGCGCCCTTGGCGCTCGACACCAGCAACGCGGCGCCCGTGCCCAGCAGCACCAGCGCCGGCGTGGTGATCGAGTAGAGGGCGGCATACGTTATTTCCTTGCGCCCCACCTGTTTTCCGAGGATCTCCGGGGTGCGGCCGACCATCAGCCCGGCGATGAAGACCGCGAGGATGGCCACGACCAGTGCGCCATACAGACCGGAGCCGACGCCGCCAGGGGTGATCTCGCCGAGCAGCATGTTGCTCAAGGCGCCACCGCCGCCGATGGGACTGAACGACTCGTGCCAGGAGTCGACGGCACCGGTGGACGTGGCGGTGGTCGAGTTGGCGAAGAGCGCGGATGCCCAGACGCCGAGGCGGACCTCCTTGCCCTCCATGGCACCGGTCGGGGAGGAGGTTGCGGCGTGCTCTGCCCAGGTGATGACGACCAGCATCGCGGTCCACAGGAAGGCCATGAAACCGAGGACGGCATACCCCTGGCGCTTGTCGCCGACCAGCTGGCCGTAGGTGCGCGGCAGCGAGAACGGGATGACCAGGATGAGGAAGATCTCGACGAGATTGCTGAATCCGTTGGGGTTCTCGAACGGGTGCGCCGAGTTGGCGTTGAAGTAGCCGCCGCCGTTCGTGCCGAGCTCCTTGATCGCCTCCTGGCTCGCGACCAGGCCGCTCTCGATGGTCTGGTGACCGCCGGCGAGGGTGTCGATGACCTGCGGCGCGGCGAGGTCCTGTATGACGCCGGACGCCAGCAGCACGACAGCGCCGATCAATGCGATCGGCAGCAGGATGCGGATCGTCGCGCGGGTGAGGTCGACCCAGAAGTTGCCGATCACGCCGGTGCGGTGCGCGACCAGCCCGCGGACCAGGGCGATCGCGACGGCGAGACCGACAGCGGCGGAGACGAAGTTCTGCACGGCCAGCCCCAGGGCCTGCACGACAGCGCTCGCGCCGGACTCGCCCGCGTAGCTCTGCCAGTTGGTGTTGGTGGTGAATGAGATCGCCGTGTTGATCGCGGTGTGCCAGTCCATCGTCGCGCCGCGGTCCAGCGGGAGTCGTCCCTGCCAGGTGCACAGTGCCCAGAGCGCGACGATGCTGACACCGGTGAAGGCGAGCACCGAGACGGCATACGGGGCCCATCGTTGCTGGGAGCGCGGCTCGACTCCGCTGAGACGATAGAGGATTCGCTCGACGGTCAGGTCCTTGTCGCTGGTGAACACGCGCGCCATGTAGTCGCCCAGCGGCACGTGCACCGCCGCGAGCACTGCCACCAGGACGGCGATCGTCAGGACGCCGGCGGCATCGTCGCTCATCAGAACTTGTCCGGGCGGATGAGGGCGTACGCGAGGTACACCAGGAGCGCGAAGGCGATGACGCCCGCGACGAGATATTCGGCCATGACTCCCAGCGTTCGCCGCCGTGGTGGTCCAACTCGTCGTGTTGACGCGGCTTTTGCGGGTTTTGACGCGTTCTTAACAGTGGTCTGCAGATGGTGTTATGCCAAACGTGCGGTGGGGCGCACACCTGGCATAACCGGAACGCTCGGAACCGGGTTGTCCACAGGCTCTCAGCAGGGTCCGCCAGAACTGGCGAAGATCTGCGGATGGACGAAGCGATCGGCGCAGCTCGGCATGTTGTCGCAGCGGCGCGACCGTTGGCGTATGGCGGGAGGCGGCGCGAGATCGCACTGGAACTCGCGTCCGACTGCGGCGGCGTGGTCCACCGTGCGACCCTTGCGCTTCATGGCATCGACCGGTTCGGCGTCCGGAATGAAGTCGAGTCCGGCCGCTGGTTCAAGGTCGGGCGACACACGGTCGCGATCGGTACCCCGGAACTCGGTGAGGTGGCGCTGCGATGGCGCGCAGTGTGGGAGAGCGGATCCGGCTCTCGGCTGGACGGTGTCAGCGCACTCGTCGCAGGCGGCATGACCGGCTTCACACCGTCGTGTATCGACGTCTCTCTTCCCGCGCGCAACCGTCATCATCGGGTCGACGGAGTGCGCATGCACCTGCTGCGCAGACCAGCCCCAATCGTGGGGTCCGGCATACCTCGCGTTGCGCTGGAGATGGCGATGATCCACGCCGCGCAATGGGCTGTGAGCGATCGACAGGCTGCGCTGCTGATCTGCCTGCCGCTCCAACAACGTCTGACGAGCGCGCGGCGGATCCAACTGGCATGGCGTGGAATCCAGCGATCGGCGCGCCACGAGTTCCTCGAGACAGTCGTCGCCGATGTGACCGACGGCGCGCACTCACTGGGCGAGTTGGATTTCGCACGGATGGCTCGCCGTGCCGGTCTGCCACCTCCCACGCGTCAGGCGTTGCGGCAGGGACCGCGAGGTCGTGTCTACCTCGACGTCGCATGGGACGAGGTCGGTCTCGTGGTGGAGATCGACGGCGGGCACCATGCACTTGCTCTGAACTCGGTCGATGACGCGCTGCGTCAGAACGATCGGGTCGCTGCAGGGGAGAGCGTCATACGTATTCCGGTGCTCGGTCTACGGTTGGCGGCCGCGAAGTTCATGGGACAGGTCCGCGGCACGTACGACCGTTTGCGCCGCCATCGCAGTTGATCGCCGTGTCCGGTTATGCCAAGAGTGCGGTGGAGCGCACTTCTGGCATAACCAAACCGCGGAGATCAGCCGTCGAGTTCGTCGATGGTCGCAACACTGGGACCACGGGTGGTCTGCAGGTCACGCGCCACCGCCTCGGCATCGCGCATCACCCGCAGCACGTTGCCACCGGCGACCTTGGCGAGATCGTCGTCGGACCAGCCGAGGTCCGCGAGCGCCGCGAAGACCTTCGGGTATGACGTCACGTCGCCCATGCCTTCGGGCAGCACGGTCACGCCGTCGTAGTCGCCACCGACACCGAGGTGGTCGATGCCCGCGACCTCACGGATGTGCACGAAGTGCGCCACGACGTCGTCGAGGGTCGCGACCGGCATCGGGTGCCTGGCCGCCCACTGCTCCGAGAATTTCTGGAACGCGGTGACGTCCGTGGGGACGACGCCTGCCTCACGTGCCGCCTCGCCCGCGTCGACCCGCCACTGGGCGCATGCGGGGGACACGAACGGCGGCACGAAGGTCGACATGATCACGCCGTTCTTGTCGCGCAGCGTCTCGAGCACGTCATCGGGTGCATTGCGCGGGGAGTCACACACCGCGCGGGCGGAGGAGTGGCTGAAGATCACCGGCGACTCCGAGACCGCCAGCGCCGCGCGCATGGTGTCGGCGCTGACGTGCGAGAGGTCGACGAGCATGCCGATGCGGTTCATCTCGCGCACCACCTCGACGCCGAACCGCGACAGCCCGTCGTGCACCGGCTCATCGGTCGCCGAGTCGGCCCACGGATTGTTGTCGTTGTGCGTCAGCGTCATGTAGCGCACGCCCAGGACGTAGAGCATCCGCAGCGCCGCGAGGGAGCTGTCGATCGACTGTCCACCCTCGGCACCGAGCAGGGATGCGATCCGTCCGGATGCGAAGACCGACTCCACCTCGTCGGCGGTGCGCGCCAGACCGAAGGTCTCGGGCCACCGGCCGATCATCTGATGCACCGCGTCGATCTGCTCGAGCGTCTGCGTGACGGCCTCGCTGCCGGGCTGATTGGACGGGACGTAGACCGACCAGAACTGTCCACCGAGGCAGCCCTCGCGCAACCGCTTGATATCGGTGTGGGTGCGGTCGGCGGTGCCGGCCGCCAGGTCCAGCTTGTCGAAGTCGTAGCGCACCAGGTCGCGGGCCTCCCAGGGCAGGTCGTTGTGACCGTCGATCAGCGGGTGTTTCGCCAGCAGGTCACGGACGTGGTCAAGGGAGGTGGAGGTGTCGGTGTTCGCCATACCTGCCATCACATCACGAGGAAACCTTTGAAGTATGCGGACTCGGGGAAGCGTCGCGGGTGACCGGAGCACCGCCCGCGTCCCATACAGTTGGGGGCATGGAATCCCGCAGCGTCGCTCTGGTCACTTTGGGCTGCGCAAGGAACGAAGTCGACTCCGAGGAGCTGGCGGGTCGCCTCGCCGGCGAGGGCTGGACCCTCGTGGACGACGCCGCCGACGCCGATGTTGCGGTCATCAACACCTGCGGTTTCGTTGAGCAGGCCAAGAAGGACTCGATCGACGCGCTGCTCGAGGCCAACGACCTCAAGGACCACGGCCGCACCCAGGCGGTCGTCGCCGTGGGCTGCCTCGCCGAGCGGTATGGCGCACAGCTCGCCGACCAGTTGCCCGAGGCCGACGCCGTGCTCGGATTCGATTCGTATGTCGACATGTCCAGCCACCTGCGAGCCGTGCTCGACGGGCACGCGCCCGCTTCGCACACGCCGTCCGACCGTCGCAAGCTGCTGCCGATCAGCCCGGTCGACCGGCAGGGGACCGATGTCGCAACCCCCGGCCACGGCGACGTCCAGCGTCCCGGTGACGTCGAGATCGCCTCGCCGGCCTCCTCGCCGCGGGTGATCCGCGCCCGCCTCGACGGCCGGCCGTGGGCCCCGCTGAAGATCGCCTCCGGCTGCGACCGGCGCTGCGCGTTCTGTGCGATCCCGTCGTTCCGCGGCGCGTTCGTGTCGCGTCGACCGTCCGATGTGCTGGCCGAGGCGCGGTGGCTCGGGCAGCACGACGTGCGCGAGGTGTTCCTGGTCTCGGAGAACTCCACGTCATACGGCAAGGACCTCGGTGACCTGCGACTGCTCGACACGATGTTGCCGGAACTCACTGCAGTTGAAGGGATTTCGCGGGTTCGCGTGTCCTACCTGCAGCCTGCCGAGATCCGTCCCGACCTGCTCGACGTGATGACCTCGACGCCGGGTGTGGCCCCCTACTTCGACATCTCCTTCCAGCACGCCAGCGGTCCGCTGCTGCGCCGGATGCGCCGGTTCGGCGACCGTGAGTCGTTCCTGCAGCTGCTGCAGGACGTGCGCCGGCGGTCGCCATACGCCGGTATCCGCAGCAATGTCATCGTCGGCTTCCCGGGCGAGACCGACCATGACCTCGAGGAGCTGGAGAGCTTCCTCACGGAGGCGCAGCTCGACGTCGTCGGTGTCTTCGGCTACTCCGACGAGGACGGCACCGAGGCCGAGACGTATGACGCGAAACTTCCCGACCGTGAGGTCGCGGACCGGCTGGCGCACTTCCAGACCCTTGTCGAGCAGCTGAACGAGCAGAGCGCCGCCGACCGGATCGGCCAGACCCTCGAGGTGCTGGTCGAGTCCGACGGCCTGGCCGACGGTGACGACGGGGAGGTGCGCGGTCGAGCCGGCCAGCAGGGCCCCGATGTGGACGGCGAGACGATCCTCGCGGTCGCTCCCGGCAGTGTCGCGATCGGCGACATCGTCACCGCCACCGTCACGAGCACCCTCGGCATCGACCTGATCGCCACACCGACGGCGGCCACCCGGTGAGTGCTGAGCGCCGAGAGGGCCGTCCGACCGCTCGTGAGGGCGTCGAACGTCGCAGAGTGCATACCCGTGAGGAACTCGAGCGTCGGCGGTTGGAGTTCGAGCGCCGTCGCGCGGAGTTCGAGCGGCGCCGCGCGGCGGGGGAGCCGTTGCTCGCACCACCCCCACCGGACCCGGCGTCCGCGCCCAGCAGCGGCGTGAGCAACTGGAACATCGCCAACGCCCTGACGATGTTCCGCATCGCGCTGGTCCCGGTCTTCGGCTGGCTGTTGTTGATGCACGGCGGCGACAACACCGGCTATCGCCTCGGCGCGTTCGCAGTCTTCGTGCTCGCCTCGATCACCGATCGGATCGATGGCGACCTGGCGCGGTCTCGCAATCTGGTCACCGATTTCGGCAAGATGATGGACCCGATCGCCGACAAGGCGCTCATGGGTATGGCGCTGGTCGGCCTCTCGGTCATCGGGCGCCTACCGTGGTGGGTCACCGCGGTCATCCTGATCCGCGAGGTCGGCATCACGGTGCTGCGCCTGCTGGTGATCCGGCACGGGGTGCTGCCGGCCAGCCGCGGGGGCAAGCTGAAGACGTTCCTGCAGGCCATCGCCATCGGGCTGTTCCTGCTGCCGATCGACGGCTGGTTCGACATCGTCGCCTGGCTGGTGATGCTGGCCGCGCTCGCCGTCACGGTGGCCACCGGCGTCGACTATGTCTTCCGGGCGCTCAAGCTGCGCCGGAACAGCGAGCGATCCCGCCTGCGCCGGGCCCGGCGGGCAGCTCGCGGCGGCGGGGCCTGACGCGCCATGGGGTACGACAACCTGGTTGCGGACCTGGTCCGCAAGGGCGACACCGTCGCGGTGGCCGAGTCGCTCACCGGCGGGCTCGTGTGCGCTGCGCTGACCGCGGTGCCCGGCGCGAGCGCGGTCGTCCGCGGCTCCGTCACGTCATACGCGACCGACGTGAAGGCGAGCGTCCTCGGCGTCGACCTGCACCTGCTGCAGGCCGGTGGTCCCGTGCAGGCGGAGGTCGCCCGGCAGATGGCGCACGGTGTACGGCGGCTCCTCGGCGCCACGCACGGCATCGCGACCACCGGCGTGGCGGGTCCCGACCCGCAGGACGACGTACCGGTCGGCCGGGTCTTCATCGCCGCCGGCTGGGACGACGCGCCCGGAGTGCCGGTGGACGAGGTGCGGATGCTCGACCTGACCGGCGATCGTGCGGCCGTCCGCGAGCAGACGGTCGCGGCGGTGCTGGAGTTGCTCGGGGCGTGTGTCTCGGGTGACCGGGAATGCTGAGGGTGCAACCGGTGGTTGAGACCGGTGCAGGCGGTTCAACGGATCCGTACCGGGCAGCCGTCGGTGCAGGGCGTTAAGCTGGATGTGTCAGAGCAACCGTCGAGGTCACTGGGAGGCGTCATGATTCTGCTCCGTCGCGAGCTCGGTGACGTGCTGCGCGGTGTCCGTCGCGAGCAGGGCAGGACCCTGCGCGAGGTCGCGCAGGACGCCCAGCTGTCGCTCGGTTATCTCTCCGAGATCGAGCGCGGCGAGAAGGAAGCCTCCTCCGAGTTGCTCGCCGCCGTGTGCGATGCCCTCGGGGTGCCGATGTCGGAGGCGCTGTTGAGCGTCTCCCAGCGGCTGGCTGCTGCCGAAGGCCTCGCCGCTCCCGTGCCGCTGCCGGTGCCCGACCCGTCCGCGGTCGTCTCCTCCGCAGCGTGAGCTACCTGCCGGCCTGACAGCCGGCACAGAATCCCAGCGTGCGCTGCGTCGGCGGCTCGCCGATCGGTCCGGCACGCAACAACCGTCCACACCTCGGGCAAGGTTCGCCCGCGTGCCCGTATGCCGCGTGCGGTGTCCTCGACGGATCCTGCACTGCCGCCGCCGTCAGCAACCGATGCGCGGACGTCAGCACCGCATCCAGCTGTGCTGCCGATAGGTCTCCGACCGCCGCCCACGGATTCACCCGCTCGTGGAAGAGCGTCTCCGTCGTCCAGATCGTGCCCAGCCCCGCGAGATTGCGCTGATCGAGCAGCGCGGCCCCGATCGGCCGGTGCGGTTGCCGGCGCAGCAGCGCGGCTGCGGCGACCGGGTCCCAGTCCGCGCCGAGCAGGTCCGGGCCCAGGTGCCCGACCAGCCGGTGCTCGTCGCGGGTGTCGACGAGGTCGACCATTCCCAGCCGGTAACCGATGGCGGTCCACTCCGATGTCGCGAGCAGCACCCGAATCGCGTTGTTGCGCACCGTGTTCGGTGTCATCGCCCGAGTCGGGCGCACCCGCCAGCTGCCCTCCATGCGCAGGTGGGTGTGCAGCGTCATACCGGAGTCCAGGCGGTGCAGGAGGTGCTTGCCGCGGCTGACGACTTCGCGGGTCGTCATACCGTGCAGTGAGCGGTCGGCCAGGCTCGGCCAGCGCAGCTCGCAACCGACCAGCGGCTCGCCGCGCAACGCGCGGTCCAGCCGGGTTGCCGCCCGGCGGACGGCATCACCCTCGGGCACGGCAGCGCCTTCTCATGCCAGGCATCATCTCAACACTGGTATGACGAGCGCACGGCCCACGCTCCGTACGCTGACCTGCATGACCGAGACCACCGCACTGACCACCGCACCCGTGGCCGCGCCCTGGTGGCAGCGCCACCTGCTCGACGTGCTCGCGGCGATCGGTGCGCTGGCCGTCATCGGCTCCGCGAGCCATCTGGACAAGCACAACACCGAGCGTGGCATCGACGCGCTCGCGATCACGCTCGGCGTGGTCGGCCTGGCCGCGGTCGTCGCACGACGGGTGTCGCTGTTGGTCAGTCTGCTGGTGCCGAGCGCGGCCCTCGCCGTCTACCTGCTGCTGCAGTATCCCAATGGCCCGACGTACTTCCTGCTGCCGCTCGGTGTCTTCTGCTTCGGCTTCCACGCCCGCCGGGAGCTGGCGCACCGTCTGGTGCCGGTCGTCGTGCTGCTCGTCACGGCAAGTGCCTATCTCGGCGGCGGGCAGGACACCGCGGTGCGGATCACGATCATGCTCAGCTGGGGGATCGCGGCGGCGATCCTGGCGGAGTGGTTGCGGACTCGGACCGACCGCGCCCTCGAGCAACGAAAAGCGTTGCAACAACAGCAGAAACGCGCAGCCGTGGAACAGCAACTGGCGCTTGCACGCGACCTGCACGACAGTGTCGCGCACGCGCTGACGGCGATCACCGTGCAGACGGCGCTCGCCGAGCGGCTGGCCAAGGACCAGCCCGAGCAGGCCGCGGAGGCCGCACGCGCGGCGCGGATCGCAGGCCGCGATGCGCTCGCGGAGCTCAACTCGATCGTGGGCTCGCTGCGCGAGCCGGGTGCTGCGCCGACCCGGCCGCAGCCCGGGATGGAGGAGATCGATGCTCTCGTGGAGCGCGCACGTGAAGCCGGGTTGCGCATCGACGCCGACCGCGAACCGCTGCACGACCTTTCCGAGTCGGTGCAGGGCGCGGCATACCGTGTGGTGCAGGAGGGCCTGACCAATGCGGTCCGTTACGCGCCGGGGTCGCACGTGCAGCTGCAGATGCGTAGGGAGGGCGACGGATTGCGGGTATCCCTCGCCGACGACGGCGCCGCGCCCGGCGGCACCGTGCAGCCTGCAGGCGGCGGGCACGGTCTGGTCGGTATGGCGGAGCGCGTCCGCGCCACCGACGGCGTGTTACGACACGGGCCACTGCCCGACGGCGGCTACCTCGTCGAAGCACGTTGGGAGACAGCGTGATCCGGGTTGTCGTTGCCGACGACCAGGCATTGGTCCGCCGGGGCTTCGCAGCCCTGATCGGGCTCGAGCCGGACATCGAGGTGGTCGCCGAGGTGACCACCGGACGCGAGGCGGTCACCGCGGCACACGAACACCGACCGGACGTTCTCTTGATGGACATCCGAATGCCCGACCTGGACGGGCTGGAGGCGACTCGGCAGATCACCGCTGACGCTGCCTTGAGCGCCGTACACGTGGTGATGCTGACGACCTTCGACCTGGACGAATACGTCTTCCAGGCCTTGCGATTCGGCGCCAGCGGGTTCCTTGTCAAGCACACCGAGCCCGACGAGCTGATCCGTGCGGTGCGGGTGGTGGCAGCCGGTGATGCGCTGTTGTCGCCGACTGTCACCCGTCGGCTGATCGCACGGTTCGCGACCTCGGATGCCGGCGCCGACGTCAGCCTCGGACGGAGTGCGCCGCCGACCTCGCCACTGGCCGACCTGCTCACCGAACGGGAGCGTGAGGTCGTCGGCCTGGTGGGACAAGGCCTGTCGAACGACGAGATCGCCGGGCGATGGTTCGTCAGCCAGGCGACCGTGCGCACCCACGTCAGCCGGGCGATGACGAAACTGCACGCGCGCGACCGCGCACAGTTGGTCGTGATCGCCTACCAGCACGGCTTGGCTGAGCCGCCCGCCGTCGACTGATCGACACGAGCGACTTCGACATGAGCGTCGGGGTGGCGCTCAACATCTGACGTAGGCCGATCTCCACGCTGACGCGATGTGCGCGAGACGCGGCCACGACATCGTCGAGGTATGAACACAGACAACGAGTTTGAGGTCGTTGCGGTTGAAGGCCTCACCAAGCGATATGGAAGCCGCACCGTCGTCGACGATGTCGACCTGCACCTGACCGCCGGCTCGATCACCGGGCTGATCGGCCCGAACGGAGCCGGCAAGACCACCATCATGTCGATGCTGCTCGGCCTGGTGCGGCCGAGTGCCGGCCGCGGCACCGTCCTCGGCCACGATCTGTCCCGGCCCGCGGACTACCTGCCGCAGGTGGGGGCGCTGATCGAGGGGCCCGCGTTCTTCGGCAACCTGTCGGGCCGGGGCAACCTGGAATACTTCGCACGGCTCGGCGGACACGATCGGTCCGGCATCCCGGAGGTTCTCGAGCTCGTGGGTCTGCAAGGCCGAGAAGGGGATTCGTACTCGTCATACTCACTCGGCATGAAGCAGCGGCTCGGCATCGGTGCTGCGCTGCTGAGCGATCCACAGCTGGTGATCCTGGACGAGCCGACCAATGGTGTGGACCCCGCCGGCATGCGCGACATCCGCGCCATGGTTCGCCGGATCGCGGCCGACGGTCGCACGGTGCTCATCTCCTCGCACCTGCTGGCCGAGCTGGAACACATCTGCGACCGGGTGATCGTGTTGGACCAGGGCGGTCTGCGCTACTCCGGGCCATTGACCGAGTTGCCCGCATCGCGCCCCGAAGTGATCCTGCTGCGCGGCTCCGGACAGTCCGACGACGAGGCATTGCACCGGATGCTGAGCACCCAGGGCCTGACGGTCGAACGCCGGGCGGATGGTTTCGCCGTCGACGTCGGAGCGATCGACGCAGCGCAGCTGGCCGGTCGGATCAATCGCGACGCAGCCGAGAGTGGGATCCACCTGGTCGAGCTGCACCATCAGAAACAGTCACTCGAGGACCGGGTGCTCGACCTGGTCGGAACAGGAAGTCGATCATGAGCACGTCCACGTCCACACGTACCGGCGCCCCCGCCGCGGTCACCCACCTGAGTGAGCCGAGTCGCGGGCGCCCCACGCCAGCACTGGCGCGCGCCTTCGTGGCGGAGTGGATCCGCTTGTCCAGCAAGCGAATCTGGCTGATCGCGCTGTCGTTCACCGTCATCTACTCGGCGGTGCTGACGGTCGTCATGATCAACACCGCTCCCGAACGGGCGCCCGCCGGCATCAGCATCCAGGCGCTCGGTGAGTCCGGTGGTGGCACGCTGGCGGTGCGCACGGCTGCAGCCTTCACCTCCGTGCTGATCCTCGCGGTGTTCGTCGGCATGAGCGCCGGTTCGTTCGCGCGCGGCACCTGGCGGGCGTCGCTGTTGCAGCAGCCGCGGCGACTGACCCTCGCGGTCGGCACGTTCGGGGCTCGGATCGCGATCGGCGCGATCATCGTCGCGGTGCTGTTCGTGGCGGGCATGGTGACGGCATACATCGTCGCCCCGAGTCAGGGCATCGACACCGGCTCCTGGCTCGACACCACGTCGCTGCGGATGGCCCTCGACGACTTCCTCGAAGTCATGGTCTTCCTGATCGGTTGGGCACTGCTCGGCACTCTCATCGGCATCCTGACCCGCTCGGTCGCGGTCGGCCTCGGCGTCGGCATCCTGTGGGCGGGCCCGATCGAGAACGTCCTCGGTGACAACCTGTCGTTCGGCTCGCACTGGTTCCCCGGGCTGCTGCTGCGGTATGTCGTGGCACCCGAGACGGCCACGGTCACGGGCGCCACACTGTGGCTGCGCCTGGCGTTGTATGCCGTGCTCGGCGTGGCCGTGGTGGCCGTCATCCTGCGCCGCCGCGACGTGAGCAGCTAACGGCGAATCCGCAGCCCCTTGGGGGTGACGTGAAAACCGTTGTCGCTCAAGGAAGTTGCCAGCTCATGCTCGGACCCCAGCGCGGGCTTGCCGTCGATGCTCTCGACGGTGAGCCCGCGCAGTCGTGGTGTGCCGCGGCTGTCGGGCGGCAGCACGACGGTCCGGGCGAGCGCTGCGGCAGCCGCGGTCAGTAGGCCGGAGTCGTCGGTGAACGTCAGGATCTTGCGGCCGCCCCGCTCGACGAAGAGCGTCAGGGTGCCCTCGACGAGCACGACCATGGCACCCGCCCGACGACTCGGCCGGTGATCGGGACCTTCGCCATCACGGTCGGGCCAGGGGAGCGCGGCACCGAAGGGGTTCGCCGGGTCCGCCGCGGCGAGCACGGTTGCCGTCTCCGGCTGGGCCGGCGCGACGTCCCACGGGTTGCGCGGCGCGGCGGTGGGGCGGCCCGCCGCGCGCAGGCGGTCGATGGCGCCGGCGCTGCCGAACTGTGCGGCGCCGAGCCCCTCGATGAAATAGCCGCGCCGGACCCGGCCGGTCTCCTCCGCAGCGGCCAGCACGCGATAGACGGTCGCGAACCCACCGCTGACCGACTCGGCCTGCACGGCGCCGCGAGTGACGATGCCGTGTCGGTCTAGCAATACCTCGGCAAGTGCGAGAGCCCTTGCTGTCTGGTCGGTTTCGAGAGCGGGCAGTCGGGACCACCGGCCGGAGACCGACGGTGGTGCGGAACGCAGCGCCGAGGTCGGCCGCGCCAGTCCGCTGCGGGACCCGCGCAGGCCGGTGCCGATCCGGCCGTGGCGGCTCTGTCTCGGTCCCTGCGAGCGGGCCTTGTGCGCGGTGCGGCCGCCGGCCAGCAACGCGCGCAGCGGCGCGAACGTGTCGCCGCTGACCCGCCCCGACCAGATGAGGTCCCAGAGGTAGGACTGCAGATCGGCGTCGGAGCAGCGGGCGTCGGTGGCATTGACGGTGTCGGCGAGGTTGCGGAAGAAGAAGGAGCCGCCGCTGTCGAGGGAGGTGAGCATCTCCTGGTGCGCCGGCGTGAGGTCGATCGTGTCGTCCGGAGCGCCGAGGGTCAGGGGAGCCGTGTCGGCCAGGTGCAGCGACACCCACCCGTCGTCGCCGGGCAACGCGGCGTGCCCTTGCCAGATGACCTCACCACTGGCCATCAGCTCATCCAGCATCCCCGGGTGGTATGACGCAACGCGCTCCGGCAGGATCAGCGTCTCCAGGGCACTGGCGGGCACCCGCGCCCCACACAGCTGCTCGATCGCCCGCAGCAGCCCGTCGCTGCCGCGCAGGCCGGCGCCGACGCCCTGCCAGGAAGGCAGGAACGACGCCAGATCCTCGGCCGGGACGGGCTCGACCTCGGCACGCAGCGAAGCCAGCGACGTGCGCTTGATGGTGCGCAGCACCTCCGGATCGGCGTAGTCGATCCCGTGCACACCACCGCCCAGCTCGGTCGGGCGCAACTCACCCTCGACGAGCCGGCCGGTCGAGACCAGCCGGCGCAACGTGTCGTGTGCGACGGCACGACCGATCCCGAGCGCGGTCGCAACCTCGGTCTCCGGGAACGGCGCGTGCGTGCGTGCGTAGCGCGCCACCAGCTCGCCCAGTGGATCCGCGGTCGGCTCCAGGAAGGCGGCCGGTATGCCGGCCGGCAGTGCCAGCCCGAGCGCGTCCCGCAGACGTGCGGCATCCTCGATCGCGGCGTAACCGGTGGTGTCGGCCCAGCGCACCTCGATCAGCCGGCGCGCGGCGACCAGGTCGTGCAGCCAGCCCGCAACCTCCGTGCGGGACTCTTCACGGGTGCGCTGCTCGATCTGCTCCCGGGTGAGCACACCGAGCACCCGCACCAGGTCGGCGACGTCCTCCGCGTCGCGAGAATGTCGCTCCGGCACCAGGCGCTGCAGCTGTTGCTCCACCTCCGAAACGACCTGCGAATCCAGCAGATCGCGCAGTGACGCGCCCTCACCGGAACCGAGTAGGTCGGCCAGCAGGGACGGATCCAGCGCCAGTGCGGCGGCTCGGCGCTCGGCCAGTGGGGAGTCGCCCTCGTAGAGGAACTGCGCGACGTAGCCGAAGAGCAGGCTGGTCGCGAACGGTGACGGGCTCTCGGTGTCGACCTGGATGACACGGATCCGGCGCGCCGTGATGTCGCGCATCAGCTGGACCAGGCCCGGCACGTCGAAGACGTCCTGGACGCACTCGCGCACGGCCTCCAGCACGATCGGGAACGACGGGAAGCGGGACGCCACCTCCAGCAGTTGCGCGGAGCGCTGCCGCTGTTGCCACAACGCCTGCCGGCGGCCGGGGTTGCGACGAGGCAGCAACAGCGCACGCGCCGCACATTCGCGGAATCGCGCTGCGAACAAAGCAGATCCACCGATCTCCTCGGTCACCAGGTCGGCGACCTCGTCGGGGTCCTGCACGATCAGCTCGACCAGTTGCGCGGCAGCCGTGGCGTCGGTGTCCGGATCGGAGTCGGGCAACCGCAGCACGATGCCGTCGTCGCCGTGCATCGCCTGCACCTCGACACCGAAGCGCTCGCGCATCCGGGCCGCGAGAGCGAGCGCCCAGGGTGCGTGGACCGGTGCGCCATACGGGGAATGGACGACGACCCGCCAGTCGCCGAGCTCGTCCCGGAAGCGCTCGACCACGATCGCCCTGTCGTGCGGCACCTGCCCGGTCGCCTCCTGCTGCTCGCGCAGGTAGGCGAAGAGGTTGTCCGAGGCCCACTGGTCGAGGCCGGTGTCCCGGACCCTCTCCCGTGCCGTTTCGTCGGGCAATGCGATCAGCTCGCGGACGAATTTGCCTACGGCCGCACCGAGTTCGAGTGGGCGGCCCGGCGAGTCGCCCTTCCAGAAGGGCAGCTTGCCCGGCTGGCCGGGCGCCGGCGTCACGCGGACCTGGTCGTGGGTGATGTCCTCGATCCGCCAGCTGGTCGTGCCCAGGGTGAAGACGTCGCCGACGCGGGACTCGTAGACCATCTCCTCGTCGAGCTCACCGACCCGGCGGCCGGGGCCCTCGCCGGCGGCGAGGAAGACGCCATACAGGCCACGATCGGGGATGGTGCCGCCGCTGGTGACAGCGAGCCGCTGGGCGCCGCGGCGACCGGTCAGCGTGCCGGTGATCCGGTCCCAGACGATGCGCGGTCGCAGCTCGGCGAAGTCGTCGGACGGGTAACGCCCGGCGAGCATGTCGAGCACCGACTCCAGGATGCTGCGCGGCAGGCTCGCGAACGACGCGGTCCGGTGTGTGAGCTGCTCCAGGTCGTCGACGGACCAGTCGTCCATCGCGCACATCGCGACGATCTGCTGTGCCAGCACGTCGACCGGATTGCTCGGCACCGCAAGGGATTCGATCATTCCGGCCTTCATCCGGTCGACCACGACGCACGTCTGCACGAGGTCGCCGCGGAACTTGGGGAAGAGCACACCACGGCTCACCGCTCCGACCTGGTGCCCGGCGCGACCGACGCGTTGCAACCCGCTGGCGACGCTTGGCGGCGACTCGACCTGGATCACCAGATCGACCAGTCCCATGTCGATGCCGAGTTCCAGCGAACTCGTCGCGACGACGGCCGGCAGACGCCCGGACTTGAGCGCGTCCTCGATCTCGCCGCGCTGCTCCTTGCTCACCGACCCGTGGTGGGCGCGCGCCAAAATGCCTGCGGCGCCTGAGCTCTGGCCCGCCTGGGCCATCATCTGCGCGGGCGCGCGCGTGGGAGCCGGCGCGTCGTCGGTGACATCGTTGCGCTCGGCCCAGATCTCGTTGAGCCGAGCGGTCAGCCGCTCGGCCAGCCGCCTGGAGTTCGCGAAGACGATCGTCGACCGGTGCTGCGCGATCAGGTCGACGATGCGTTCCTCGACGTGCGGCCAGATCGACGCCCGCTCGACCGGATCGGCGGATGGCCCGGTGAGGTCGTCGGCCACCCGGCCCAACTCGGTCAGGTCCGCCACCGGCACGACGACCTCGAGGTCCCAGGACTTCTCGGCCGGCGGCTGCACCGTGGTGACCGGCCGGCCACCGGCGAGATAACGGGCCACCTCCTCGACCGGCCGCACGGTCGCGGACAGCCCGATGCGCTGCGCGGGCTTGGGGAGTATGGCGTCCAGTCGCTCCAGGGAGAGCGCGAGGTGCGCGCCGCGCTTGGTCCCGGCGACGGCATGCACCTCGTCGATGATCACCGTCTCGACACCGGCCAGCGCCTCACGTGCCGAGGAGGTGAGCAGCAGGAAGAGCGACTCGGGCGTCGTGATCAGGATGTCGGTCGGCCGCCTGGCGAACGCGCGCCGCTCACTGGCCGGGGTGTCGCCGGATCGCACCGACACCGAGACATCGGGCTTCGCCACCCCGAGCCGGTCGGCAGCGTGCTGGATGCCGACCAGCGGCGACCGCAGGTTGCGCTCCACGTCGACGGCCAGCGCCTTCATCGGGGAGACGTAGAGGACCCGGCACCGTTTCAACGCTTCATCGGGTGGTGGTGTCGCGGCCATCCGATCGATCGCCCACAGGAATGCCGACAGCGTCTTGCCCGACCCGGTCGGTGCCACGACCAGCGTGTGATCGCCGTTGCTGATCGCGTCCCAGGCGCCGGCCTGGGCCGGCGTGGGCTCGCTGAAGGACCCCTCGAACCATGCGCGCGTGGCGGGGGAGAAGCGGTCCAGGACGTCGTTGCTCATCGCACGCCTAGCTTCGCATCACCCGCCGACACCCGTCCGTCAAGCTCCTTGAGGAGCTCGTGAGGCACGAGCGAGCGTCTCGAAAGGCGCTGCGCGCCCGCGTTGCTCCCGTTGTCGTTCGGTCACCGGGGCGGCGCCGGACGCGCCGCCGGGTGCGTATGGTCGCCTTGATGGTCGCCGGCTACGCCGCCGTCCCGGTCTCACTCCGTCGCTCCGCGGGCGCTCCGCTCCTCCATAGGCCCGGGCCGACGACGCAGCCGGCTCCCCGTTCGGGTCGCCTTCGTCTGGTGGCCGATTGCCGTGCCTTGTCTGTCACCTTGGTTGGTCGGGCTCGATTCTCATGGTGTGCAGGGCGGTGGCGAGCATGCGGTAATGGCCTGCGAGCAAAAGGAATTCGACGCAGCCGCGGTCGCCGAGATGGCCATGCAGCTGTTGCCAGGTGGGGTCGGAGAGGTCGTCGGTCGCGATGAGCTCGTCGGTTGCGGCGAGGAGGGCCTGCTGCCGGTCGCTGAAGTATGACGCCTCGGGCGTCTCGCTGAGCAGCTGCTCGATCTGGTCCGCAGTGACACCGGCCCGCTGGGCGATGTGCCGGTGGTGCGCGGTCTCGTAGTCGCTGTCGCGTAACCGCGCGACCCGCAGGATCACCAGTTCGCTGTCGGCCCGGGGGAGCGACCCGAAGGGCATCAGGCTCCCGGCGAACGCGAGCCAGCCCCAGAAGGTCCGCCGACCACGGCCGAGCACGGTGAAGATCGCCGGCGGTGCGGTGCGCGTGACGCGTCCGGCAAGACGGGCGAACCCGGCCGCCAGCGGTCCGTTGGTGCGCCAGCTGCCGGGTCGGACTCGGGCCGTTTCCGCCGGTTGAGCAGGCCGGGGGAGCGCCTCTGCGGGTCGAGTAGCCCGGGGGAGCGAAGCGGAGGAGGGCGTATCGAGACCCCGCGATCCCGTCGTCATACGTTGTCCTCGATCCGCGAATTCGGCTGTGCCGTGGTGAAATCCGTGCGTTCATCGCGAGCAAGCTGCAGCGCACGCTGCAGATCCGGCATCGGCTTCAGCTCGGCCACGCGCTGGGCGATCATCCGGCCCGGCAGCAACGGTGCGATCCACCACGGTGCCCAGATGAAGCGTGACCGGCGGTTGATGCCGCGCTCCAGGGCATTCATCGCCGCGGACAGCGGCGTGATGACGGTGGCCGACTTGCGGCCGCCGAGCAGGGTCGAGCCGGCCCTGGTGCCGAAGCCACGGCTGGTCATGTCGGTGTCCAGCTCGGCGTAGTAGGCGACGCCGACACGGGCGCCGGTGCCGTGCAGCTCCCACCGCAACGTGTTGCCGATGGCTTCGACTGCTGCCTTCGACGCGGAGTAGGCACCCATCAACGGTGCCTGCACAGCGGCGGCCAGGGACGAGGTCGCGAGCGCGTAGCCGCCCGGGTGCGCGATGTGCGGGGCGGCGGCGCGCAACGTGTAATAGGTGCCGAGGGTGTTGACTGCGAGCGTGCGTTCCATCACCTCCGGGTCGCCGCCGACCAGCGGAAGTTGTTTGGCGATACCGGCATTCGCGATGACGATGTCCAGGCCACCGAGCTCATCCACCAGCTCGCCGACGACCGTGTCGACCTGCTCGCGGTCGGCGACGTCGAGCTCGCGCCACGGGCCGTGAATGTCGGCCGCGACCTGCTCGAGCAGCTCCGGCTCGAGACCGGCGATCGCCACCCGCGCGCCACGTTCGGTGAGTCGTCGGGCGAGCGCGGCGCCGATGCCACGGGCGCCGCCGGTGATGAGGACCCGCTTGTTCTGCAATCGATCGGTACCCATGATCGACCAACGTACGCACCGGTGGCCTCGGCGGCCAGGTTCCGGTACGACGGTCCGGCCGGCGGCCGGCTCCACTTACCCTGTAGCGGTGAAGCATTCCGAGTACCGCCGGCTGATGAACGAGGAGTTCGGGTCGGCATACGCCGCCGTTCTCGGCAACAGCCACGTCCTGCAGGCACTGGGCAACCGCACCCCGGACGAGGCCATCGTCGACGGCATCAAATTCCGCGAGATCTGGCTGGCCGTCTGCGACGACCTGCAGATCCCCGAGGAGCGCCGGCTCGGCCGCGACCTACCCATTCGGGAGCGTCGCGACGTCTGAGCCGCAGCCCCCTCTTGCCGAATGACGGCTCTCTCGGCGAGTGACGGCCTGATCAGAGCGTCACTCGGCGAAGAAGCCGTCATCCGGCGGGGTTCACCGGACGGGTGCGCCGGGACCGAGCGGTATGCCGAGCGCCCACCACACGAAGAACAACAGCGTCCAGGTCACGGTCATCGCCACCGCCAGCGGCAAGGTGTACGACGCCAGCGTGCCGATGCCGGCCTTCTTGCGATAGCGCTGCAGGAAGCCCAGCGCCATGATGAAGTACGGGCTCATCGGCGTGATCGCGGTCGATCCGGAGTCGGCGATCCGGAAGATCGCCTGCGTGGTCTCCGGCGGCACCGACAGCAGCATCAGCGTCGGCACCAGCACCGGTGCGGCGATGGACCACATCGCCGAGCCGCTGGTGACCAGCACGTTGACGACGCTGAGCAGCGCGAGCACCATCAGGAAGACGATCGGCGCCGGCACGTTGGCCTGATCGAGGACGTCGGCGGCCTTCACCGACATCACGTCGCCCAGGTGGGTCCAGTCGAAGTACGCGAGGAACTGGGCGATCGCGAAGAACAACACCAGCACCGGCGCCATCTGCCGGATGCCCTCGGCCATCAGCCGCGGCGTGTCACCGACGCCCTTGAGCACGCCGGTGCGCAGGCCGTAGACCATGCCGGTCGCGCCGAAGAGGATCGCGATCACGAAGGCGATGCCGTCCAGGAACGGCGACTCGGCGATGCTGCCGTGCTCACCGCGCAACGGCGAACCCGACGGTATGACGACAGCCGCCAACACCACGAGCAGCCCGAGCAGGGTCAGGCAGGCAGCACGGACGGCCGAGCGCTCGCGGTCGGACAGGTGCAGGTCACCGATGTCCTCCAGGTCGATGTCCGGGTCCGGATCCAGGTCGGGTCGCTTGGCCAGCACCCAGCGGGTCACCAGGGTGATGACCGTCGCCAGCAGCAGCGAGGACGCGATGTTGAAGAACCAGTTGCTCACCGCCGACACCGTCACGTCCTTGTCGATGATCCGCGCGGCCGAGGTGGTGATGCCGGCGAAGATCGTGTCGTTCGGGGTGGGGATCGGGCTTGCGTCATACCCCGAGGCGATTGAGGTGTAGGCGACCACGATGCCGAGGATCGGCGAGCGGCCGACGGCTCGAAAAGCCAAGCCGCCCAACGGAACCAGGATGATGTATGCCGCGGCTGACGCCACGTGCGAGACGGTCCCGAGGAAGGCGACGGCGAAGACCACCGCCGACGCCGGGACGCGGGAGACACCGACCTTCATCACCGCGGCGAGGAAGCCGGTGCGCTCCGCGACGGCGACTCCCATGATCACCACGACGATCGTGGCCATCGGTGGGAAGGTCGCGAAGTTGTCGATGGCGGTGGAGAGGGCCATCGCCAGGCCGTCGCCGCTGAAGAGGTTGCGCACCGCGACCGACTTGTGGTCGCTCGGCGACACGACGCTGACGTCGGCGCCGGCGAGGATTGCGCTGAGGATGCCGAGGATGCCGGCGAGGATCCAGAAGAGCCAGAACGGATTCGGCAGCGCGTTGCCGGCCTTCTCGACGACGGCCATCGCGCGGATGATGCGCGGTAGCTCCTGCTCCGTCTCATCGGGTGCGGCCTTGGTGGAGGTCGTCATGACATGGCTCCCCTCGGTGCGGCCAGCCGGTGCTCGGAGAAGAACCGCCACATGACGTCCTGCGCGGCGATCGTGTGGGTCACGTGGCCGCCGCCGGAGTAGGTGTTGGTGCCGGGCCAGACGTGACCGCCGCCGGTGACGGCGACGTGCTCGACGTCGCCTGCCGCGCAGTTCGTCCAGTCGTAGACAGTGACGTCGGTGCCGATCCGGCGGGTGGACGGGTTCGGGTCACACTTGTCGCGGGCAGCCCAATCGGCGACGTAGGAGCGGATGGCGGGCAGCTTGCGATCCGGGTCGCCCGCGTAGGGGATGGTGCTGTCTCCGGTGCCGTGAATATCAAGCAGTGCAACGGGTTTCGCGCTATCGCAGCCTTCCGTCGCTTGCGGGTAGAACGCGCCGGAGGTCGGCGCGAAGGCCGCGAAGCGGTCCGCCATACGGCACGCGAGCAGGTTGACGAAGCCGGCGCCGTTCGACTTCCCGGTGGCGTAGGTCCGGGACGGATCGACGCAGTAGTCGGACTGCAGCTGGTCGAGCAGGTCGGAGGTGAACTTGACGTCGTCGACTCCCGGCGGGGCGTATGGCGCACCCTGCCACGCCTGGCGATAGCCGGAGCCGGTGCCGATCTCACCGTTCGGGTAGGCGACCACGGCCGGCAGCGACGAGAGGCCGGAGAACCCCTCGATCTCGGTGCCGGTGCTGCCACGGCCGTGGTAAGCGACGATCAGCGGCCAATTGCGGTGCTGCTCATAGTTTTTCGGCAGGTGCAGGATGTAGGTGCGAGTGTCATCGCCACTGGTGATCTCGTACTTCGCGCTCGCTCCGGACTCCTGGTCCGTCGCCTTCGTGCAGGACTGCGCGGCCGCCTGAGCACCGCCGGTCTCAGGTGACGCGTCAGGGGAGCCGCCGGCAGCGACGGCGGGGGCGGCCATGGCACCGAGGGCGCCGGTGGTCATCAGGCTCACGGTGAGGACGGCGAGTCGTTGCCGAATCGTCTTCATAACTGGTTCCTTTCGGCCGGGTCGGGCCTTCTCGAGGCGTGCTCGACCCACCGGTCGGCTCGGGGAAGCGACCGGTTGTTGCGGGGAGGTGGGTCAGGCGGAGCGCCACTCCTGGAGATATTCGACGAGTGCCGTGGTGACGGCGTCGACGATCGCGCGGCCCTGGTCCGCCGTCGCGGTCGTGGGATCACCCAGCACGCCATTCGCGCTGAGCTGGTCGTACCGGCGGGCGAGCGCCGGCGCGGTGCGTCGCGCGATGCGCGACAACGGGTCCAGCTGATCCAGGGCAGTCGTGCCCGGGGCCAGCCGGTCGGTGTGCACCAGATGCGGTGCGACATGCAGCATCTGGGCGGTCTCCGACTCGCCGCAGTGCCCGGTCACCTCAGCGCGGTCCATCTGCGCGGTGACGGGTGCAGCGAGGGAAGCTATTGCGGTCCAAGCGAATTCGATGTCCGGCCGATCGTGCAGGAGGTCCTGTGCGAGCGCGCCGAGGGTGGCGTTGTTGCCCGCATGCCCGGTGATCACCAGGATCCGGCGCCACCCGTGGTGCGCGAGGGAGTCGACATACTCGCGAGCCACTGTGAGGAAGGTGGCCGGACGCAGCGTGACGGTGCCGGCGAAGCCGAGATGGTGCGGGGAGACCCCGACCGGCAGGCTCGGCCCGATGACGACCCGGCCCGGAAGCGTCGCGGCGACCCGGTCGGCCATGTCCTCGGCACGGATCAGGTCGGTGGCCATCGGCATCGCGGGTCCGTGCTGCTCGAACGCGCCCGCGGGCAGGATCACGATGTCGCCGCGCGCGACCGATTCGGCGGCATCGTGCGTGGTCAGTTCACCCAATCGGTATGACGTGCCGGTCATTTCGCGCCCTTGTCGGCGGACCCGGGCGCGAGGACGTCGCGGATCGACTGCAGGTGCGAACGCGTCAGCTCGGACGCACGGTCGGCGTCGCCGGCGCGGATCGCCTCCAGGATCTGCTGGTGCTCGGCGTGGTCGCGCTCGCGGTCGTCATACCGGTGCCGGATCTGGACCTGCTCGCGAGAACGTAGGTGCAGCAACGCTTCCAGCGTTTCGGCGACGAGGCGGTTGCCGGTGGCACCGGCTACGGCGACGTGGAAATGCAGGGCGGGACGCTCGTCGCCGCGCTGCGGGGTGAGTGCGTTGGCCAGGGCGCTCTCCAGCGCGAGGAGATCCGCGTCGGTGCGGCTGCGGGCCGCCTCGGCCGCGATGGCCGGCTCGAGCAGCAGGCGCGTGGCGATCAGTTCCTCGATCGAGTCACGCCCCGCGTGCTGGTTGACGACCATGCGGCGCTCGAAACCCGCACCGACATACGTCCCCGAACCGTGCCGGAACTGCACGACGTCCGTGGCCTCGAGGCGACGCAGCGCTTCGCGCACGGTCGGGGTGGTCACCTCGAAGCGCTGGGCGAGTGCCCGCGACGACTCGAGGGCGTCGCCCGGGCGCAGGCCGCCCTCGACGATGAGGTCGACGATCTCGTCGGCGAGGCGGCTGGTCAGCGAGGTCTGGGTGGTCACGAGAAGTGACTAGATCACTTGGTGACCTGATGTGTCAAGGGTCACAGGCCAGCCGCGAATGACGGCTCCCTCGGCGAGTGACGGCTCGATCTCGCCGTCATTCGCCGAAGAAGCCGTCATTCGGCGGGGTCCGGGTGGGGTCGGTAAATTGGCGGAGTGCCAGCAAGTCCGGATCGAGTGCGTGCGTGGGATCCCGGTGTCGCCGGGATCCGCGAGGTGCTGCACGCGTCCTGGGCCGACCACAGCTATCCCGCGCACACGCACGACGCCTGGACGCTGCTGATCGTCGACGACGGCTTCATCGGGTATGACGTGGACCGCCACCGGGACCGCGCGGACGCGGGTGTCGGCGTCACGTTGCTGCCGCCGCACGTGACCCATGACGGCCATCCGCTGACGTCGAGCGGGTTCCGCAAGCGCGTCGTCTACCTCGAGGAGTGCGTGCTCCCGGAATCGCTGATCGGCCCGTGCGTCGATGCGCCGTTGGTGCTGGATTCGACGTTGCGACAGTCGGTTTCGCAGTTGGACACCGCGTTGTCCGCGGGCGAGCGCCTCGCGGCCGAGTCGCACCTGGCACTGGTGTCGCACGGCCTGCGGTGGCATCTGGGTGGGCGCCCCGCGCCCGCGCGCGTCGACGCATCCCGCCGGGCGTGGATCGCCCGCCGGGCCCGCGACATCCTCGATGCCGACCCGGTGGAGGCGCCGCCGGTCGAGCAGCTGGCGACCCGGCTCGGCGTCAGTGCGGCATACCTGATCCGCGCCTTCACGAGGGAGTTCGCCATACCTCCGCACCGGTACGTCACCGGGCGTCGGCTGGACCTGGCCCGGCGGCGACTGCTCGAGGGCGAACCGGCCGCAGCGGTCGCCGTCGCCACCGGGTTCTACGACCAGGCGCATTTCCACCGGCACTTCCGCCGGCTGCTGCGCACCACACCCGGCAGCTATCAGGCGTCGGCCGCGTGAAATGACCCCGCGATCGTGCGACCGCACCGTGGCGGCCGCACCGGTTAGGTTCGTCGGTATGGCGGAAACCGATCGGGAACGAGAAGAGCTGCTGTCGTCGCTGACCGCGAAGCGGGAGCACGTGCTGGCGCAGCTGGACGGACTCACCGATGAGCAGCTGCGCCGACCGGTGCTGCCGTCCGGGTGGAGCTGCCTCGGGCTGGTGCGTCACCTGACGCTGTCGGACGAGCGATTCTGGTTCGAGGTCGTCGTCGCCGGGCGACCACTCGACTTCTGGCCGGAGGGGAAGAACGCCGATTGGCTCGTCGCAGGCGACGAGCCGGCCGCGGAAGTGCTGCAGACCTACCGCGATGCCATCGCCGTCTCGGATGAGCTCATCGCCGAGCACCGACTCGACGAACCACCCGCGAACCCCGGAGAAGCGCCGGGCGACTTCCCCGATCTGCGATCGGTCCTGGTGCATGTGCTGGTGGAGACGGCCACGCACGCGGGTCACCTCGATGCGGTCCGGGAACTGCTCGACGGTCATCAGCACCTCGTCCTCGACTGATGGTCACTTTCGTACAAGACGTTGCCGTGCGCCCGCACGCACGATGACCGCATGTATGACGTGACCGACCGACGGACCAACCACGAAACCGCCACCGACCTGCTGACCCCGCCCTTCGCGACGAAGGTGGCGATCCTGCTGCGTGACGACCTGGCCGCCTGGCAGCGGATGAACGTGACCGCGTTCCTCGCGTCGGGGATAGCGGCGGCGAATCCGGAGCTGGTGAGCGAGCCCTACCGCGACGGTGACGACGGGACCTACCTGCCGCTGCTCGGTATGCCGGTGCTGGTCTTCGAGGGCGGCGCGCGCGAACTCGCCAACGCGCGCAACCGCGCGGTCTCCCGAGGGCTGCGCCCGGCGATCTACACGCAGGAGATGTTCTCGACCGGGTATGACGCCGCGAACCGTGCGGCCACCGCGGGCGTGCCGGCGGAGGAGCTGGACCTGGTCGGACTCGCGGTGCACGGACCCAAGAACGGTGTCGACAAGATCCTCAAGGGCGCGCACCTGCACCCGTAGAACGGGCCAGTCGGCGACGTGCGCAAGTGCGACACGCCACGCCGCAAACCTTCGTACGGATGTTCGGGAAGCTGGGCTAGGCTCATCCACAAGTCCTCGAACGACGACCCGTTGTCCACAGTGCATGGACGACACACATCGGGTTGTCGGTGCGGGGATCTAGCGTCTGACACGTTCCAAGGCTCGACCTGCACTGGCGGGCTGCGGACGGTCGCCGGTGGACGCGACCCATCCACGAACTCTTGAAGGAGTGCCGCACATGGCAGCAAAAACGGCGAACGCCGGGGACAACAAGCTCAAGTCGCTGGACACCGTCCTGTCCCAGATCGAGAAGGCGCACGGCAAGGGCGCGGTCATGCGCCTGGGCGATGACGTCCGGCCGCCGATCGACGTGATCCCCACCGGTGCCATCGCGCTCGATGTCGCGCTCGGCATCGGCGGGCTACCGCGGGGCCGCGTGGTGGAGATCTACGGACCGGAGTCCTCCGGTAAGACCACGGTCGCCCTGCACGCCGTCGCCAGCGCGCAGCGCAACGGCGGCATTGCGGCCTTCATCGACGCCGAGCACGCGCTCGACCCCGAATACGCCCGGAAGCTCGGTGTCGACACCGATGCACTCCTGGTCAGCCAGCCCGACACCGGCGAGCAGGCACTCGAGATCGCCGACATGCTGATCCGGTCCGGTTCGCTCGACATCATCGTCGTCGACTCCGTCGCCGCGCTGGTGCCGCGCGCGGAGATCGAGGGCGAGATGGGTGACAGTCACGTCGGCCTGCAGGCGCGGCTGATGTCGCAGGCGCTGCGCAAGATCACCGGTGCGCTCAACAACACCGGCACCACCGCGATCTTCATCAACCAGCTGCGCGAGAAGATCGGTGTCATGTTCGGCTCGCCCGAGACGACGACCGGTGGCAAGGCGCTGAAGTTCTACGCCTCGGTCCGCCTGGACGTGCGGCGCATCGAGACGCTGAAGGACGGCACCGACGCGGTCGGCAACCGCACCCGCGTCAAGGTGGTCAAGAACAAGGTGTCCCCGCCGTTCAAGCAGGCGGAGTTCGACATCCTCTATGGCCATGGCATCTCGCGCGAGGGTGGCCTGATCGACATGGGTGTCGAGCAGGGCTTCGTGCGCAAGGCCGGTGCTTGGTACACCTACGAGGGCGACCAGCTCGGCCAGGGCAAGGAGAACGCCCGCGGTTTCCTGCGGGACAACCCCGACCTCGCCGACGAGCTGGAGAAGAAGATCAAGGAGAAGCTCGGCGTCGGGCCGCGAGTCGACAAGCCGGCCGAAGAAGCGGCACCGGTCGTCACCGCGGTCGACTTCTGATCGACATCTCGGCCGTCGATCGGGCGGTCGGCGGCCGAGATGTTCTCCCGTATGACGGAGCCCTGCAGCACGCCGCTGCTTGCCCGAGGGCCCGAGCCACGAAGTGAGGTGTCCCGAAGGCGATGAATCCCTTTGACAGTGCACCGGATTCACCGCCGGACTTCGTAGACCCGGCGGACGTCATCGTCGGCCCATGGGCCGGCTCGGGCGCTCAGGGACCGACGCCCGGCCGGGACGAAGGTGCCGACAGGGGGCGCGACAGGGGTGCCCGGCGGCCCAGTCCTCGCGGCGGCGGCGCAACCAGCCGTGCGGCCGGAACCACCGGCGGTCGGCGCAGCCCGCGACAGGCGCGCGACGATCGGGAGCCGCCGCCCGACAAGCAGGGCCCCGATGCCGACCCGCACGAGGTGGCCCGCACCATCGTGCTGCGGCAGCTGGCTGCCGCGCCACGCAGCCGCAAACAGCTGGCCGACAAGCTGCGCGAGCGCGGCTGCGACGACGACATCGCCGCGTCCGTGCTCGACCGGTTGGAGCAGGTCGGGCTGATCGACGACGCCGCCTACGCCGCGACCATGATCCAGTCCCAGCAGACCCGTCGTGGCCTGGGTCGACAGGGGATCAGTCAGGAGCTGCGCCGCAAGGGGGTCGCCTCCGAGGTCATCGACGAGCAGCTCGAGAGCATCGACGACGATGACGAGCGGGAGCGCGCTCGGGCGCTGGTCGACAAGAAGCTGCGCTCGATGCACGGTCTCGACGCAACGGTTCAAGCACGACGCCTGGCGGGAATGCTTGCCCGCAAAGGCTATTCGTCATCGATCGCCTGGTCGGTGATCCGCGAGGCGATCGCCGACGCCCCGGAGCACCAACCGGACTGACCGAGCACGTGCGGTCACTTGCGGAGCCCGAGCTCCTTGCGTAGCGCAGGGATGAGGTCGGTCAGCCGCGGGTCGGGGCGCCGTCCGGTGATCATCGTCAGCTGCACCGACATGCGGAACGGCAATCGGTCGATCGCTTCATCCGGATGTAGATCCATCGCGACGGCGCTGTGCGGCAGCACGGCCAGGTGGCCGCGCCGTCGTGCCATCGAGATGGCCGTGGCGAGCGTGATGCCGCGACGCGCGTCGGAGCCCAGCCGCTGCAGCCGCTGCACGATGTCGTCCAGCCGTAGGTCGAAGGTCGAGACGATCACCGGGCGATCCCGCAGCGGCAGCCGGCCCCGGCCCGGCGGTTCGACGCCGGCGGCCCGGAAGAACACGAGCGGGTCGCGGCCGATCGGGTGCGCCACCACGCTGCTGGGCAGTGTGACCTGGTCGGCGATCGCCACGAAAGCGGCGTCCATCGTCCCCTCGGCGACCCATTGCATGAGCACCGGTCCGTGATCCTGTCGCTGCTCGATGGCAACCTCGGGCAGCAGTGCGTCAAGGGCCGGAAAGAGCAGCGAGGTCAGGCTGGCAAAGCTGCCGACGACAAGGGGCCGATGGGACGCCGCAGCACGAGCCGCGCCGAAGGCACCTTCGAGGTGGCCGAGGATGTGGTCGGCCTGGCGAACGAGTTCGGCGCCGGCCGTCGTCGGTCTGGCGCCGCTGGTGTCCCGCTCGAACAGTTCGATGCCGATCCGCCGTTCGAGTCTGGCCAGTCGGGCGCTCGCCGACGGTTGGCTGATCCGCAGGTTGCGCGCCGCACCGCCCACCGAGCCGGTGCGCGAGACCTCCCGCACCAACGTCAGGTCATCTACCTCAGGCAGTGAAGACATAGGCCCAGGCTATGACCGATCCGCCTCGATCAGCATCTACTGCTGGCCCTGGCCGGGCCGGAGGATGAAGGCATGACAACACAGATCGACAAGGAATCGGCCCTCGGCTGGCTGCAACGGTGGGACGACCAGCAGGCGACCTACTTCGCGGACAGGGAAGAGCGTTTCGAAGTGATCGCCGATGTCGTCGAGGCGGCAGTCGGCCGCCCGGATCCGCTGGTCGTCGACCTCGGTGTCGGCCCGGGCTCGTTGGCCCATCGGTTGCTGCAGCGCATTCCCGCTGCGACGGTGGTCGGTGTCGACATGGATCCGCTGCTTTTGGCGCTCGCCGAATCGGCATACGGCAGTGACGATTTCAGCGTGATGCAGTTGAACCTCACTGAACGCGGTTGGTGCGGGCGGCTGGGGCTGGACCGCGCGGCCGATGCGTTCGTCAGCACGACGGCACTCCATTGGCTCGGCGCCGACGACTTCGCGGCCGTCGCCGACGAGGCGGTCCGGCACCTCGCACCCGGCGGGGTGTTCGTCGACGGAGATCATTTCTACGAGCCGGAGCGCACTCCGCGGCTCGACGCCGTGCGACGAGACGTGGCAGCCGGCGCCGCGCGCCGTGCCGGACGCGTCGACGCCGAGGACTGGGGAGCATGGTGGGACGCCGTCGCCGAGGCGCCGGAGCTGCGGTCGCTCATGCAGCGCCGCGCGGCGGAGCAGTTGCCGAGCAGCGTGGAGCGTCGCCGGCAACGGGTGGCATCGCTGTCCGATGTGCAGCGTGCGCTGACCGGCGCGGGCTGTGCCGAGGTCGGCACGGCCTGGCAGAACGGCGACGACTTCGTCATGGTCGGTTTGGTATAGGCGTATTGAAATGAACTGAGCGTTCGATATAGTGGACATCATGCCGCCGTCCTCGCTCGCAGCCTCCGTGGGAGCGCAGCTACGCCTGCGTCGTGACCAACGCGGTATGTCCGCCGCTGAGCTCGCCCGGCGCGCCGGGTTGTCCAAGGCCACACTGTCCGGCCTGGAGTCGGGGCGAGCGAATCCGACGATCGACACCCTCGACGCGGTCGCCGTCGCGCTCGGCGTGCCACTGGCCGATCTGCTCGCGGAGACCGACGATGCCGGGACGCACGTCGTGCGCGCCACCGACGCTGACACGTCGGGACCGCATCGCGAGTTGTTGCGCAGGGTGAGCGGGGGCCACCAGGTGGAGATCTGGCGACTCCGCCTTCCCGCGCACACCGAGTTCGTCGGCGTTCCGCATGCGACCGGCACGCTCGAGCACCTCGTGGTCGCGTCGGGGAACCTGTCCGCAGGGCCGACGAGCGATCTCGTCGAACTCGGCGCGGGTGACCTGCTGGCCTTCCCCGGCGACGTCGCACACTCGTACCGAACCACCTCCGAGCCGGCGGACCTCACCGTCCTCATTGCCTCCCCAGTCAGCCTCTGAACGGATGATCCGTATGTTCCTCGTCCTCCCACTTCTGCTTGCGTGGCTTGTCGCTGTGATCAGCCCGGGGCCGGATTTCCTTGCGGTGCTTCGCACTTCGGCCGCACACGGTCGGTCGGCGGGCATGCGGGTCGGCTTCGGTGTCGTGTCCGGCATCGCCTGCTGGGCGACGCTGGCGATGTGCGGACTCAGTGCTCTGCTGGCACGTTACGAGCACCTCTATCTCGTCGTGCGCAGCGTGGGTGCCGTGCTGCTGATCGGGTATGGCGTGCACATCCTGTGGTCGGCGCGCAAGGCCGGTCATGGCGCCATACAGGAGCAGCGGCCGAGCGCCGGAAACTATTGGCGGCTGGGGCTTTTCACCAATCTGGCCAACCCCAAGGCGCTGGTCTTCTTCGGGGCGCTCTTCGCCACGTTGATGCCGCGGCAGGAGGGAGTCGGTGTCCGTGTCGCGGTGCTGGCCATGATGCTGGCGATGGCGGTCGGCTGGCTCGCCGTCGTGAGTTGGTGCGCCGGTTCCCGGCCGGTGGTCGCGGCATACCGACGTTTGCAACGGACCATCGACCGCATCGCCGGCGGCCTGTTCACGGCGATCGGCATCACGCTCGTGCCGCGCTGACCGGCACCACTAGCGTGGGCCGCATGCCCGTCATCGACGAACTCATCAGCACGCTGGACAGCTCGCGCGTGCTCACCGACCCGGACCGGATCGCGTCCTACGTGCACGACGAGGCCGAGTGGGCGCCATACAGCACGCCGCTCGCGGTGGTGCGCGCGACGAGCACGGACGACGTGCAGCGGACCGTGCGGTGGGCGCTGCAGCACGATGTGCCGCTGGTGCCACGCGGCGCCGGGACCGGGTTGTCGGGCGGCGCCAACTCGACCGACGGTTGCGTGGTCGTGAGCCTGGAGAAGATGAACGCTGTCCTCGAGGTGAACCCGCTGGAGCGGATCGCCGTCGTACAACCCGGCGTCGTCAACGACGATCTGCGCAAAACCGTTGGGGAGCAAGGTCTTTGGTACCCGCCGGATCCGGCCAGCTCACCCTGGTCGACGATCGGCGGCAACGTCGCGACGAACGCGGGTGGCGTGTGTTGCGTGAAGTATGGCGTGACGCGCGACTACGTCATCGGGCTCGAGGTCGTCACGGGCACGGGTGAAGTCGTGCGGCTCGGTCGGCGCACGGCGAAGGGTGTGGCCGGACTCGACCTGGCCGGCCTGTTCGTCGGGTCGGAGGGAACGCTCGGCATCGTCACCGAGATCACCGTGAAGCTGCGGCCGTTGCCCGATCCGGGGCGGACGGTGCTGGGCTACTTCGACAGCATCGTCGACGCCGGTGTCGCGGTGCGCGACGTGGCGGCCCGCGGCCTGACGCCATCCGCCCTGGAGATCGTCGACCGCATCTGCCTGGAAGCCGTCGACGAGATGACCAACATGGGCCTGGCGGCAGAGGCCAATGTGGTCCTGATCGGCAAGCTGGACGAGCCGGGGGAAGCCGGTGTGGCGGCGGCGCAGGAGATGGTCGCCGCCTTCCAGACCGGGGGAGCGACGTTCGTCGCCGAGACCTCGGATGCCGAGGAGGCCGACGCCATGATGGCCGCTCGGCGGCTCGCCTACCCGGCGATGGAGCGCAAGGGGCCGTTGCTCACCGAGGACATCGTGGTGGCCAAGGAGCATGTGCCGGAGATGTTGCGCCGGATCGAGCAGATCTCGGCCGAAGTGGGGATCACCATCGCCAGCGTCGCGCACGCCGGCGACGGCAACCTGCATCCACTGATGGTCGCCGGCCACGACGATGACGACGAGCGCGAACGCGCACAGGCGGCCTTCGACCGGATCATCGACGAGTGCCTGAAGCTCGGTGGCACGGTCACCGGCGAGCACGGTGTCGGCCTGCTGAAGATGCCCGGTGCGGCGCGCGAGCTCGGCCCAGAGGTCATCGCCATGCAGCGTGCCGTGAAGGCGGCGCTGGATCCGCACGGCATCTTCAACCCGGGCAAGGTGTTCTGACTCGCTGGCGGTGACCGCAGAACTGGCCTGTGGACAAGCTCTTTTCGGGCCGTCCGCGCGGCTAGCTTGATCGTCATGAGTCAACCGCAGGGGAGCATTCCGCCGCAGGCGCCGCAGCAGTTCGGACCGCCGCAGCGGGTCGGCCCGCCACCGCAGCAGTTCGGCCCGCCGCCGTGGCAGCAGGGCGCGGGCGCCATACCGCCGCCGTGGCAACAGGGCCCGCCGTTGCGCCCCGGATATCCGGTCAGGACACGGCCGGTCCGACCACCGGTGCACGGGTGGTGGACCGCTTCCGCGGTGCTTGCGTTCATCGGCGCCGGCTTCGCGGCGTCAGTTCTGGCATCCATCGCAGTGATGGCTGGTTACCTCCTGTTTCTGGTCGCCGTCATGGGCGGTGGTGAAGGCCTGCGGCAGATCTCCGACGATTTCTTCTCCGGCTCCGGGGTGGCTGTCTGGATCTTCCTTGCTTTCCAGGTCGGTTCGGTGATGCTCGGATTCATGGCCGGTCTCCGTTGCCTGCGCGCAAGGACCTCCGGCGCCGTGCTCAGCATGCTGCTCGGTGCCCTCTCGATCGGCGAGCTGGTCTGGTGCGCGACGGTGCTGCGCATCTCGATGTCGACGCTCGTCGTGTTGGGTCTGGCAGCCCTCGCACTGATCGTGTGCCCGGTCCTTGCGTTGTTTCACCGGCAACCGAAGCACCGGTAAGGCCCGATGATGAACCGCACCTCGTCCGGCCGGCCGCCCGGGAAGTGGTGGTGGATCGCGACCGCCGTGTGCCATTTGCTGAACGCCTTCGTCTTCGCGGGCGGGGCCTGGGCGTGCATCCATTGGCTCAACCGCTCGGAGACGACGGAGTACTACGACACGCATCGGAGTGCTGACCCGGACGGGATGATTCTGCTCGAGTTCTTCATGCTGGGTGTCACCCTGGCCGCTGTGTGCGCGGTGGCGTACGCGATCGTCGGGGCCAGCGTGACGTTGGGGAAGTACCAGGCCGGTCCGGCCATGCTGTGGGCCTCGTTCCCGGTGACCGGCATCGCCGGTGCGCTCGCGATCGGTGAGTTGTGTCGCGACAACGCTGCGCTGGCGGATGATCTGTCGATAGGCCTGCTCCTGCTCGTCATGGCCGGTGTGGGCATCGGCTCGATGGCGTCGAGCATGCGGCAACGCCCGAAGACCCAGAAGCCGTTCGTGCCGCCACGCCCCGCGCCATACACGGGCGGTTCGCCGTACCAGCGCCCGCCGGGGTCCTGACCTGCACCTGAGCGGCGATTCCGGGCGTGTCGGGACGACGCCGTACCCTTGACGGGTCATGACTGGTGATCTGAAGACCTATGAAGTGCGCACCCACGGGTGCCAGATGAACGTCCACGACTCCGAGCGCATCGCCGGATTGCTGGAAACCGCGGGGTATGTCGACCGTGCCGGCCTCGCTTTCGGGGACCGGCCGGAGCAGCCGGACGTGGTGGTCTTCAACACCTGTGCGGTGCGCGAGAACGCCGCCGGCAAGCTCTACGGCCAGCTCGGCCAATTGCGCCCGGCCAAGGACGCGCACCCCGGGATGCAGATCGCCGTCGGCGGCTGCCTGGCGCAGAAGGACCAGGGCGAGATCGTCAAGCGTGCGCCGTGGGTCGACGTCGTCTTCGGGACCCATAACGTCGGGTCGCTGCCGGTGCTACTGGAGCGGGCGCGGCACAACACCGAGGCACAGGTCGAGATCCTGGAGTCGCTGGAGACCTTCCCGTCGACGCTGCCGACGCGGCGCGACTCGGCCTTCAGCGGCTGGGTCTCCATCTCGGTCGGCTGCAACAACACCTGCACCTTCTGCATCGTGCCGTCGCTGCGTGGCAAGGAGAAGGACCGCCGCCCGGGCGACGTGCTCGCCGAGATCCGAGCGCTCGTCGAGCAGGGCGTCGTCGAGGTCACCCTGCTCGGTCAGAACGTCAACACCTACGGCGTTGAGTTCGGTGACAAGCTCGCCTTCGGCAAGCTGCTGCGCGCGTGCGGCGAGATCGAGGGCCTGGAGCGGGTGCGCTTCACCTCTCCCCACCCCGCCGCGTTCACGGACGACGTGATCGACGCGATGGCCGAGACGCACAATGTGATGCCGTCGCTGCACATGCCGCTGCAGTCGGGTTCCGACCGGGTGCTGAAGGCCATGCGCCGGTCCTACCGCTCGACGAAGTTCCTCGGCATCCTCGACCGGGTCCGCGAGCGGATGCCCGACGCGGCGATCACCACCGACATCATCGTCGGCTTCCCGGGGGAGACCGAGGAGGACTTCGCCGAGACCCTGCGCGTCGCTCGCGAGGCGCGCTTCTCATCGGCGTTCACCTTCCAATACTCCATCCGCCCGGGCACGCCCGCTGCCGACCTGCCCGACCAGCTCCCGAAAGCCGTTGTGCAAGAACGCTTCGACCGGCTCATCGAGCTGCAGGAGGAAGTCTCCTGGGCGAGCAACAAGGAGTTGGAGGGCACGACGGTCGAGGTGCTGGTGTCGCCGGGGGAGGGCCGCAAGGACGCCGAGACGCACCGTATGTCGGGCCGCGCCCGCGACAACCGGCTGGTGCACTTCGCCGTGCCCGAGGGCGTCGACCGGCCGCGTCCGGGTGACCTGGCCACCGTGGGCGTCACGTATGGCGCCCCGCACCATCTGGTCGCCGACTCCGGCGCCGAGGGCGGCACCTGGGAGGTTCGCCGTACCCGTGGCGGCGACGCCTGGGAGGCGCTGCAGGACCAAGCCACCGACGGTGGGACGCGCAAGCCCGCCGTCGCCCTCGGTATGCCGGGCCTCGGCAAGCCGATCTCCGCGCCCGTCGCGGACGGCTGCGGCTGCAACTGACCGACCCCGCGGATCGAGTGCCCGGGGGCGAAGCGGAGGAAGGCGTATCGAGATCCGGTTGACGCCGGTCATCTGCTGATGGCCAGGGCGCGCACCTGGCGCGCCGGCTCGGGAAGAGCCTTCCCGCGTGCCCAGATCAGGCCGACCTCGCGCGTCGCATCGATCCCGGTGACCTGCAACGCGGTGACGCCCGGCGGGAGATGCCGATCGGGGGATTCCGGCAGCAGGGCGACACCGATGCCGGCCGCGACGAGTCC
Source organism: Flexivirga sp. (assembly GCF_035551235.1). Lineage (GTDB taxonomy): Bacteria > Actinomycetota > Actinomycetes > Actinomycetales > Dermatophilaceae > Flexivirga. The sequence goes on from NZ_DASZNO010000008.1 coordinate 71,782, forward strand.
GGCGACGGTGTCCAGCTCCTGGCACTCGACGGTGATGTGCGGCTCGATGCCCGCGGCGGCAGATGCTTCGTCCAGCAACTGACGCATCCCGAATCCGGTTGCCATTGCGATGAATTCGCGATCCCGAAGCTCGCTGAACCCTATCGAGTGGCGTCGGGCGAGCGGATCGCCCGCCGGCACGACGAGTTGCACCCGTTGCCGGAGCAGTCGACGCCAGCTCACCGGCGCATCCCGCGGTCGCGGCGACACGATCCCGAGATCGACGTCGCCTGCGACCACCTTGGCCGTGATGATGTCCGCCGCGTCCTGGATCAGCTCGAACCGCAGCCCGGGCTCGGCCGCCCGTGTCCGTTGGATCAGCTCGGGGACCAGCCAGGTGCCGAAGGAGTGCAGAAAGCCCAGGTGCACCACGCGCGGGCCGTGTGCCCGGAGCTCGCGCACCGCTTCCTCGGCGGCGACGAGCTCGCTGTGCGCGCGGCGCAGGTGTTCGGCATACACGCGACCGGCGGCATTGAGGTGCAGTCGCTTGCCGCGACGGTCGAAAAGAGTGCTGCCGAGCTGACGTTCGAGTCGGCCGAGACGCCGCGAGAGGGTCGGCTGCGGGATCTGCAGGCGGGCAGCGGCGGCCGTGACGTTCTCCTCCTCGGCGAGGACGACGAACCACCACACGGCATCACGCACAGAGCCCAGCTTATGCCTATTTAGCATGAGAGAGGGAAGAAAGAATCATTTCCGTATGAACGAAGCGTGCGTGACGATGGCGTGGTGACCACGACCACTGCGCAGCTCGCGCCCGTCGGCTATCGACGTGGTGACTCCGGGTACCGCCGGATCACCGCGGCCCTCTTCGCCGCGGGTATGACGACGTTCGTCGCGATGTACTGCGCCCAGGCCGTGCTGCCGTCGCTGGCCACCGACTTCTCGGTGTCACCGGCGGTCTCGGCGCTCAGCGTCTCCGCCACCACCGGCCTGCTCGCCCTCGCGATCATTCCGGCCAGTGCCCTGTCCGAACGGTTCGGCCGCACCCGGGTGATGACGTGGTCGGCGCTGGCCTCCGCGGCGATAGGCCTGGTGCTGCCGTGGTCGCCGTCCATGGCGGTGCTGGTCGTGCTGCGCGCGCTGCAGGGCATCGCGCTCGCCGGTGTCCCGGCAACCGCGATGGCCTACCTGGCCGAGGAGGTCGACCGCAGGCACCTCGGTGCCGCCATGGGTCGCTATATCGCCGGCACCACGATCGGTGGCCTGGCCGGGCGGCTCGTCGCGTCGTTCACGCTCGACCTCAGCACCTGGCGCTGGGCCCTCGAGGTGGCCGCGCTCGTCGCACTGGCCTTCACCGTGGTGTTCGTGCGCCTGGCGCCGGCCTCGCGTCATTTCGCGGCACAGCCCGTCGGCCTGCGGGCCACGTCCGGTGCGCTCGCGGACCACCTACGTGACCCTGCGCTGCTCGGTCTCTTCGCGACCGCACTGTTGCTCATGGGCGGCTTCGTGTCGCTCTACAACATGCTCGGATTCCGTTTGTCCGCAGCACCATTCAACCTGTCGGATGCGGTGGTCGGCTCGATCTTCCTGATGTATCTCTCGGGCACGGTCTCGTCGGCGATCGCAGGACGTCTCGCCGAACGGTTCGGGAGGGCGCGGACGCTGATGACAGCCGAGGTGGTGATGGTGCTCGGTCTGGTCCTGACCCTTCCCGGCTCGTTGGTCGCGGTCCTCTTCGGGGTCCTGCTCTTCACCGCTGGGTTCTTCGCGGCGCATGCGATCGCCAGTGGCTGGGTCGGGTTGCTCGCCCGACAACATCGTGCCGAGGCCAGCTCGCTCTACCTCTTCGCCTACTACATCGGCAGCTCGGTCATCGGCGCGTGTGCGGGCATCGCGTTCAGCGCCGGGGGTTGGACGTCGATGGTCTGTTACATGGGCTTCTTCCTGGCTGCCGCGCTCCTGGTGGCGGCAATGGTCGCGCGCGTGGCCGGCCGAACCGCGCGCTAGGCTTGGTGCATGCACATCGTCAGCATCCAGTGGTGGCTGCCCTCCCCGGCGGCCCGCTGACGAAACCCGTTTTCCTCGAAGCCGCCCGGTCGGGCGGCTTCTTTCGTATGACGCTCCCGGTCGGGCTCCGACCCCAAGGAGCACCTAATGACCATCCTGGACGACACCGAACTGCACGGCGACGCGTCATACGCCGCGAGCCGGGCGCGCAGCGACACCATCCACAAGCTGATCGACGACCCACACGGGAGAGGCCGCGAGAAGCTACGGGTCCTGACCGGCGACCGACCGACCGGGCCGCTGCACATCGGCCACCTCTTCGCGACGCTGCAGTCGCGAGTCGCCATACAGGACAAGGGGATCGACACGTTCATCCTGGTCGCGGACTACCAGGTGATCACCGATCGCGACAGCGTTGGCGACGTGCGGGCGGCCACCTACGGACAGCTGGCCGACTATCTCGCGTCCGGGATCGACCCGGCTCGCTCGACGATCTTCGCGCACTCCGCCGTGCCCGAGATCGGCCAGCTGATGCTGTCGTTCCTGTCCCTGGTCACCGATGCGGAGCTGCGACGCAACCCCACGGTGAAGGATGAGCTGGCCGCCACCGACGGTCGCCCGCTGTCCGGCCTGTTGCTGACCTATCCGGTGCACCAGGCCGCGGACATCCTCAGCGTCCACGGCTCGGTCGTGCCGGTCGGACGCGACCAGCTGCCGCACGTCGAGCAGACCCGGGCGATCGCACGACGCTTCAACGCCCGGTATGCCGGCGGCGAGGAGTATTTCCGAACCCCGGACGCGCTGCTCACCGACCTGCCTGTCGTGCCCGGACTGGACGGCCGCAAGATGTCGACCAGTCGCGGCAACGGCATCTCACTCGGTATGACGGCAGACGAGACCGCCGCCCGGATCCGCAAGGCACGCACCGATTCCGAGCGCCGGATCACCTTCGACCCCGACGGTCGCCCCGAGGTCGCCAGCATGCTGCGGATCGCCGGGCTCTTCACCGGCGAGCGCCCGGAGCAGGTGGCCGACCGCATCGGCGACGGGGGAGCCGCGGCATTGAAGGCTGCGCTCACGACCGCGGTCAATGACGGACTGGCCGTGCACCGCGCGCGCCGGGCGGAGTTCGCAGCTGATCCGGCATACCTGGAAAGTGTGCTGCGAGAAGGCAATGCGCGTGCCCGCGAAGTCGCGGCCAGGACGCTCGACGACGTCCAGGATCGCCTCGGCCTGCGTTACTGACCCGGTGCCGATAGTGCAGCAGCGGTCGTTCTCGTATGCCGAAAACGACCGCTACTGCACTCTCGGCGACTCCGACGTCAGTCGCCCTTGACGTTGACGATCTGCCGCAGCGTGTGCCGGACCTCGACGAGGTCGGCGGCATCCTGCATGACCACATCGATGTCCTTGTACGCCTGCGGGATCTCGTCCAGGAACGCCTCGGTGTCCCGGTACTCGATGCCCGTCATGGCCGTCCGGAGCTGGTCGACGGTGAACGTCTTCCGGGCCTTGCTCCGGGAGTACATCCGCCCCGCCCCGTGCGGTGAGGAGTTCAGCGCCAGCGGGTTACCCTTGCCCACCACGACGTATGACGCAGTGCCCATCGACCCCGGGATCAGCCCCGGCCGGCCCGACTCGGCGTTGATGGCGCCCTTCCGGGAGAGCCAGACATCCTTGCCGAAGTGCCGCTCCCGCTCGGTGTAGTTGTGGTGGCAGTTGATCCGCTCCTGCTCCACGACCGGCTCACCGACCCAGTGCGACACGTCGTGCACGACCCGGTCCATCATCTCCTCCCGGTTGAGCAGCGCGAAGTGCTGCGCCCACCGCAGCTCCCGCAGGTAGGTGTCGAACTCCGCGGTCCCCTCGACCAGGTAGGCAAGGTCCTTGTGCGGCAGCGGAATCCACCACTGCTCGCACAGCTCCCGGGCGACCTTGATGTGCCGCTGGGCGATCCGGTTGCCGACGCCCCGTGACCCCGAGTGCAGGAACAGCCACACCCGGTCCTGCTCGTCCAGGCTCACCTCGATGAAGTGGTTGCCGGAGCCGAGCGAACCGAGCTGCACATCCCACTTCTTGGCGTATGACGACGGGTCGAACCCGGCGTCCTGCGCCATCGTGGACAGCTCGTCGAGTCGAACCTGGGTGTGCTCCCTCGTGATCCGGTGGTTGTAGCCGCCCGCCGACAGCGGGATGGACCGCTCGATGCTGTGCCGTATGACGGACCGGTCCTCCGGCAGGTCGCCGACGCTGAACTGGGTCCGGACGGCGATCATGCCGCAGCCGATGTCGACACCGACCGCCGCCGGGATGATCGCCCGGAGGGTGGGAATGACCGACCCGACAGTCGCGCCGAGCCCGAGGTGGGCGTCCGGCATCAGAGCGAGGTGCGGGTGGATGAACGGCATCGTTGCGGTGAGCTCCGCCTGCTCCCGAGGGTTGTTCTCGAGCAGCGAAGCCCAGTTGAAGAGCCGGTCGTTGATCTTCTGCATGATGAATTCCTTTGCTGAGCATACAAATACGGCGTCGATCAAGGACCGACGCCGTATTGGAAGAACGGTGTCGGTCAGGTCTTGACCGCCTGCAGGGTGTAGCTGGCGGCGAGGCGCTCGGGTCGGTCGCTGAGGCGCCATTCACCGCGCTCGTCGACCGTCATCAGACCGGGCAACGCGCACCACGGCACGCTGTCGTGCTCGACGAGCCCGGTCAGCTGCAGCCCGTGCCGCAGTAGCGCGGTGACGATCTCGCCGAGCCCGTGATTCCAGTCCACCGTGGTCTTCGCGGTGATCTCGTGGTCGGTGGCGACGTACGTGCCGCCGTCGGTCCACCTATTGCCCTCTGGCTGCTCGAAATACGAGTACTCGGGTTCCAAACCGTCCTCCTCGAAGGTCCACAGCATCGGGTGGCCCTCCCGGATGAAGAGGCGCCCACCGGGTCGCAGCAAGGACGCGACGACCTGGGCCCACCGGTCGGCCGAGGGCAACCAGCACAACGCGCCGATACCCGTGTAGACCAGATCGAAGGTGCGGCCGCCGAGCGCTTCCGGCGCGGAGTAGACGTCCGACTCGACATAGTCGATCGCCGCGCCCGCGCGGTCGGCGATCGTGCGTGCCTCGGCCAGCGACGCTGGGGAGAAGTCGAGCCCCGTCACGCGCGCGCCGAGGCGGTGCAGCGACAGGGTGTCGGTGCCGATGTGGCACTGCAGGTGCAACGCTTCGAGCCCTCGGATGTCACCCAGGCGTTCCTTGTCGAAGGCGACGACATCGCTCAATCGCGTTGTGTCGTCAACGATCTCGGACACGGCGTAGTCCGGGCTCGCGGCGTGTGCCGCGGCCCGGTCGTCCCAGTTGGCCCTGTTGAGCGCGAGGTAATCGGTCACGCCCCAAGGGTGCGGGAGGACGGCCCGGCGGGCAACCGAATTCGCGGTGCGTCAGGCGGACCGGGCGGTGCCGGCCAGTCGGTCGTATGCCGCCAGGCAGGCGTCGCAGGAGCAGCACTCCGTGGAATGCATGGATCGTGGATTACGGATGCTCCCGGGCACGAGCAACGGTTCCACCCGCCAGCCGGGGAACGAAAAGGTCTGCAGCAGCACGGGTTCCGGCTCCGGGTCGCACTGATAGGCCCGACAGCATCGGCAGGAGGTGTAGCCGCCGTTGCCGGCGGAGTGCCAGGTCTGCTGATGTCCGCACGACCGGCAGAGGTGGACCAGGACGCTCATGCCGGGTCCGGTCCGGGGTCCGCTGGATTCGTCATACGACCGAGCGTGGACCTTCGACCGGCTCGAAGGTCAAGCGCGGGGACTCAGTCCTCGCCGTCGTCCTCGATCGGTTCGTTCCAGTCGTCCCGGTGGGGAAGCAGCGGCATACCCTCCTCGGTCGCGGTCTCCTCTTCCGTACGGTCGTAGTCGTCGTGCTCCTGTTCGGTACTCATACCGTCCACCTTCCCGCACCCGGGCTCAGGAAGGAACAGCTCCCGACAGTTTCAGCCAGCCGGATCGCTGGTGCAGGTGACCGCCGGACCGCCAGTGGTCCAGGACGGCCCGCTCGAGACGAGTGGACGCCACGAGGTCGGCGGGATCGGCGTCCGGCCGGCGGAAGACGAAGTTGCGCACCGACCAGTCGCCGTCGGTCGGTGCGCCGATCGGGTGCCAGCGGGCGCAGAAGCGGGCGATGTTGCTGTCCGGGACCAGATCGCACAACTGCTCGTCGAGCAGCCAGCTGGTGCAGCGCGCGACCGAGACCGGCGGCAGCTCCGGGAAGTGACGGGCCAGGAACGGCCGTACCCGAGCCAGTGATGCATCGACCTCGGCCGGTCGCAGCGGGCCGCTGTCCGGGATGTGTATGCCGGCAACGACCGACCCCGTCACGGTCGGCACCCCGGCCGCGCGCAACTCGGCGGCCGGCACGTCCAGCCTCTCGAGCTCGGCCTGCAGGCGCCCGAAATCGTAGATCACACCACGCAGGTGCAGTGCGAGCCAGTTCTGCACGTGCAGGCCCGTGTGCCCGAAGGTGCGCTCGAAGATCCGCAGGTGGCGACCGAGATCGGCGAGGATCGCTCGCGACGCGGTGTCCGGGATCGCGCGAGTCCGGTGGAACGCCAGCGTGTCCGGCAGGGTCGCGGCGAACGCGACCGCGTGGAAGAAACGCGCCTCGACCGGTTCGTTCGGGTCCTGCGGGTCGAAGGTGGCAGGCAGGGACGCCTGCTCCTGCGTCAGCAGTCGGCCCATCCCGCTGCGGAGCGCGGCGACGACTTGGCCGACCCGGGCGAGCGCAGCGGCGTCGCCGCTGATCCGTGCGGCGGCCGTCGCGAAGTCGGCGCGGTCCGGCTGCTGCACCGCGAAGTAGTCGAACGCCCGCTGCAACGCGGCTCCGGAGATGCGGGTGCGCAACTGGTCGGTCGTGGGCAGCGAAGTCACCGGGCCATCGTAGGAGGATCGCCACTTTGCGAGACTGAGCCGTATGACGACCCCGCACCCGATCGTCGCCGTCGTCGGACCGACGGCGACCGGTAAGTCCGACCTCGGCGTTGCGCTCGCGCACGCCCTGGACGGCGAGATCGTCAACGCCGACGCCTCGCAGCTCTACCGCGGGATGGACATCGGCACGGCGAAGCTGACACCCGCGGAGCGCGAGGGCGTGCCGCACCACATGCTCGATGTGCTGGAGGTGCGGGACGAGGCGAGCGTTGCGTCATACCAGCGGGATGCGCGGGTGGCGATCGACGGCATCCGACAGCGCGGCCGGGTGCCGATCCTGGTCGGTGGCAGCGGACTCTACGTCCGGGCGGTGCTGGACGACCTGCGGATCCCGCCGACCGAGCCCGCTGTGCGCGCGCGCTGGGAGGCGCGGCTGGAGCAGGAGGGCGCGCCCGCGCTGCACGCCCGGCTGGCCGCGTCCGACCCTTCCGCCGCGGCACAGATCCACCCGAGCAACGGCCGGCGCGTCGTCCGGGCACTCGAGGTGATCGAGCTGACCGGCGAGCCGTTCAGCGCCACCATGCCCACCCGCGAGTTCATCGCGCCCGCGGTGATGATCGGGCTGCGGATCGAGCGCAGCGAGCTGTATGCCCGCATCGGTCGCCGCGTCGAGCACATGTGGCGGGACGGGCTGCTGGACGAGGTCCGTGCGCTGGACCGCATCGGGTTGCGGGAGGGCCGCACTGCGAGCCGGGCGATCGGTTACGCGCAGGCCCTGCAACAGCTGGACGGGGTTCTCACGGAGGAGCAGGCGAAGGACGAAACGGCAAGTCTGACAAGGAAATTCGCGCGCAGGCAACACTCGTGGTTCGGTCCCGAGCCGCGCATCCACTGGCAGCCGTATGACGCCCCGGACCTGCTGGAGCGCACTCGGCGCACGCTGCAGGAGGCCCTGCAAGAGGTGGGTGACCGGTCCAGGCCGTGACACCGGGATGACGCGTGGCGGCCCGATGACCTTGAATGGTGGTATGAGGACGATCAGTTTCGCCAAGGGTCACGGCACGAAGAACGACTTCGTGCTGGTCCCGGCGCTGGACGGCACACCGGAGCTCAGCGCGGACGAGACGGCGTTCCTGGCGGACCGGCGTGGCGGAGTCGGCGGCGACGGCGTCATTCGCGTGGTGCCGATCGAGCACGCACCGGCCGAGATCCGCGCAGGTGCCGGCAGTGCGGAGTGGTTCATGGACTACCGCAACCAGGACGGTTCGGTAGGGGAGATGTGCGGCAACGGCACCCGCGTCTTCGCGCGCTACCTCGTCGACAATGCGCTGGTCACCGGACCGGACTTCGACATCGCGACCCGTGCCGGCATCAAGCGGATGACGAGTATCCAGAACGGTTTCGAGGTCGACCTGGGTGTATGGCGCCTCGCGCGCGAGCCCGAGGCGGACGAGCACGGGTCGGACAGCGTGGTGCAGGCGGTGGGCGCTCCCGACGCACTGCCGGCGCTGAGCATCGACATGGGCAACCCGCACACCGTGGTGGCACTCCCTCCCGAATTCGACCTGCGCACACTGGAGTTGACGCATCAGCCGCGCGTCGACCCGCTCCCGGAGCACGGCACCAACGTGGAGTTCGTCCGCGCGGTGGGCCCCGGGCACATCGCGATGCGGGTGCACGAGCGTGGCGTCGGCGAGACGCAGAGCTGCGGCACCGGTGCCGCGGCAGCGGCGATCGCCACCTGGTGGTGGGCCGGGCAGCCGAGTGACCAGCTCGACTGGCAGGTCGACGTCCCGGGAGGCCGGCTCGGCATACGCATCGAGGGTGACCGTGTCCTGCTGTCCGGGCCGGCGGAGATCGTCGCGTCCGGGACGGTGCGGCTGCCACTGCCCACGCTGGCCGAGTAAGCGGCGAGGCACGAGCCGCGCATCGAGGTCTCGGCTCTCAGGCGCGCGGCCGGACCTGCAGGATCCGGAAACCCTTGACACTCGTGAAGCGCTCGGTCGGGAACCCGTGCTCGATCAGCCAGCGCTGCAGCGAGTCGGATCCGAGGTTGCGCTGGACGACCAGGTAGGCGACCCCGGTGTCGGTCATCCGGGGGAGCCAGGCCAGCAGCAGGTCGTGTAGCACCGACTTCCCGACCCGGATCGGCGGATTCGACCAGATGAGATCGAAGCGCAGCTCGGCCGGCACAGCGTCCGCGGTCTCGGCATGCACGTTCGACAGTCCGAGCGAGGCCGCGTTGCCACGGGCCAGGTCCAGGGCCCGTTCGTTGACGTCGACGCCCCACACCTGCGCGTCGGCGGAGCGCAGGCCGAGCGTGAGCGCGATCGGCCCCCAGCCGCAGCCGAGGTCCAGGAAGGTGCCCGACGAGGGCGGTTCCGGCGCGTTCTGCAGCAGGACCGAGGTGCCCTGGTCGATCCGCTCCGCGGAGAAGACGCCCGGCGCCACCTGCACAGCGCGAGTCCGGCCGGCCAACGGAACGTGGATGGTGCGACGTTCGTCGGCGCTGGCCGGACTCGCGGAGAAATAATGATCAGGACGCTCGGTCATGGTGCCACGAGGGTACCCATGCCGGTGGCCCGATCGTCAGGCGCCGAGGTCACTCAGGAGCACGCGCAGCTCGGCTTCCTGAGCCGCGGGCGATGCCGCGTGGACACCCGGGTGATCGATCGCGTACTTCTTCAGCACGGCATCCATCTCGTGGTCCAGGAAGGTCCATCCCGTTCCGTTCGCGGCCTGCAGTCGGCTGGCATCCGCATCCCAGCTGTCGCGCATCTGCTGCACCGTGGCGTGCGATGCGGACGCGTTGCCCGTCTTGTCCTGTGCCACTGCGGTTTTCGCGAACGTCCGGTACTTCGCGACGATCGGCTTCGGGAGATGTGCCGTCGCCTGAGCGGGGGTCAAGTGCTTGACCGGCCCGGTGGCTGCGCCGTCATCAGCGGGAGCGGGGCCCTGGTGCGGGGTCAGGTGTGCCCAGATGAGAATCGCGGCCAGGGCCGCGGCGAGGGCACCGAAGCCCGCCAGTCCCAGGCGTTCCCGCCGTGGGTCGGTGGCGACAGCCGGCTCGTGGGTGACCTCGTAGGTCTCCGTGACGTCCGAGCGAGTGACCGAGAGGTAGATGACCGTGGCAAGGATCAGCCCGAGGAAGATCAGACTGGTCGTGAACGTGCCGATGCCGAGGCCCACGGGGTCGCCGGGGTTGGTCGCCTTGGTCGGCGAGGCGAGGAAGTCACCGATGTTGGCGCCGAGCGGCCGGGTGAGGATGTAGGCGAGCCAGAACGACAGCACCGGGTTGGCGCCGAACTTCCACAGGGCGGTCACTGCGGCGATCAGGCTGAGCGGCAACAGGATCGAGACGCCCGGGCTCCACCCGGTGAGCTCGAGCGTCCAGTCACCGGTGGCCGTGCCGAGCGCGAAGGTCACCAGCACCGTGAGCCAGTAGAAGGCCTCCCGGGGCAGCGTGACGATCGAGTGGATGGACAGCGTGCGTTCCCTGCGCCACCAGATGCCGAACACGGCTGCCAGCGCCACTGCGAAAACGGTGGACGATATCCACAGCGGCACGTTCTGCTCGTCGGTGAGGATGTCGGTGTAGAGCGTGCCGGTCACGGACACGACGACGACCGTGAGCCAGTACGGGAACGGGACGTATCTCTTCAGGGTCAGTTGCACACCCAGCGTCACCACGAGGATGGCGGTGAACAGCAGGGCGGTGTTGTCGAGTCCGACACCGAGTTGCATGTTGATCCAGTCGGCGAAACTCTCGCCGACCGTCGTGCACAGGATCTTGATCACCCAGAACCAGATGGTGACCTCGGGGACCTTGTTGAGGGTGCGCCGGCGAGCGGCACTGCCGGGCGGCGCGGACGTCGTCAGGGAAGCCATGCGGGGAAGCTAGTTTTCTACAGATGTGCAGACGGTGTAGGTATGCCGGGCAGCCCGTCATACGCAGCGGCGGACGTGGGACAGTCGCGTAGATTTGACCTGCTCACCGCGGATACCGCGCAATAAACCATTCGCGTATGACGTTGACATTTGCGACCGTGAAGCCCGAACAGGGGGAACATGACCCAACGCAACACCGATGGAGGCGCGATGACCGCTCGCTCACATGTGCTCGATGGTCGCGCCGAGGCCTTGGCCGCGGAGACCGATCAGGACCGGCGGTATGACGCCGACGGCTTCCTGATCGAGGAGTCGTACGACGGAGACCAGTTCGACCGCGAGGACCGGGCCGCGCTCCGCCGCGTTGCCGGGCTCTCCACCGAGCTGCAGGACGTCACCGAGGTCGAATACCGCCAGCTGCGCCTGGAGCGCGTCGTGCTGGCCGGGGTCTGGGGTGAGGGCACGGCGGAGGATGCCGAGCACTCGATGCACGAGCTGTCGGCGCTCGCCGAGACCGCCGGCTCGACCGTCCTCGCCGGTGTGCTGCAGCGCCGGATGAAGCCGGACCCGGGCACCTGGATGGGTTCGGGCAAGGCCGCCGAGTTGCGCGACATCGTCATCGAGGAGGGCGCCGACACCGTCATCGCCGACACCGAGCTGACGCCCAGCCAGCGACGTGGCCTCGAGGACGTCGTCAAGGTCAAGGTGATCGACCGGACCGCGCTGATCCTGGACATCTTCGCCCAGCACGCCAAGTCCAAGGAGGGCAAGGCGCAGGTCGAGCTGGCCCAGCTGCAGTACCTTCTGCCGCGCCTGCGTGGTTGGGGTGAGTCGATGTCCCGTCAGGCCGGTGGTCAGGCCGCCGGTGGTCAGGGCATGGGTTCGCGTGGTCCCGGTGAGACCAAGATCGAGCTGGACCGCCGCCGCATCAACACCCGCATCGCCAAGCTGCGTCGCGAGTTGAAGGGCATGAAGACGATGCGCGAGACCAAGCGTGGCTCGCGTCACGCCGCTCACGTGCCGTCGGTCGCCATCGCCGGTTACACCAACGCCGGCAAGTCGTCGATCCTCAACCGCCTCACCGGTGCCGGGGTGCTGGTCCAGAACCAACTCTTCGCAACGCTGGACCCCACGGTCCGCCGGGCGGAGACGGAGGACGGCCGCACCTACACGCTGGTCGACACCGTCGGTTTCGTGCGCGAGTTGCCGCACCAGCTGGTCGAGGCGTTCCGCTCGACCCTGGAGGAAGTGGGCGACGCCGACCTCGTCCTGCACATCGTCGACGGCTCGCATCCCGACCCGGAGTCGCAGATCACCGCGGTCCGATCGGTGCTCGCCGACGTGGGCGCGCACGACGTCAAGGAGGTCGTCGTCGTCAACAAGGCGGACATCGCCGATCCCGAGGTCGTCGACCGGATCCTGCGTTCGGAGAAGCATGCGCTCGCCGTGAGCGCGCGCACCGGCACCGGTTTCGACGAGCTGGCCGCCCTGGTCGCGCGGGAGCTGCCGCGTCCGGAGATCCGGATGGAGTTGCTGCTGCCCTACGAGCGCGGCGACCTGCTCTCCCGGATCCACGACGACGGCGAGGTGCTCTCCAGCGAGCACACCGGCGAGGGCACGCACGTCCACGCGAAGGTCACCCCGACGTTGCAGGCCGAACTCGCAACTTTCGCCGTGTAGAGCACTCAGGTTCAGGGCCGGCTGGCACCATCGGTGTCGTGACGTCACCAGCAGTCGGCTCTGAACACGACCGCATCGCAGCCTCACCCGGCGCCGATGATCCCTGGCGATTGTGGGGACCCTACGTCTCGGCACGCCAGTGGGGCACTGTCCGCGAGGACTACTCGGCGGACGGAAATGCCTGGGACTACTTACCTTTCGACCAAGCGCACCGTCGCGCGTACCGCTGGGGTGAGGACGGTATGGCGGCGGTCTGCGACAGCTTCGGCTTCCTCAACCTCGGCATCGCGCTGTGGAACGGCAGGGACGACCGCCTCAAGGAACGCTTCTTCGGCCTGACCAACGCGCAGGGCAACCACGGCGAGGACGTCAAGGAGGTCTGGTGGCCGACCGACGCCACGCCGACGCACTCCTGGGCGTCGTGGCTCTACCGCTACCCCCAGGCCGCCTTCCCGTATGACGAACTCGTCGCCGCCAATGCCGCGCGCACCCGCAACGACCCGGAGTTCGAGCTGACGGACACCGGTGTGCTGGCCGAGGACCGGTTCTTCGACGTCGCGGTCACCCACGCCAAGGCGAACCCGACCGACCTGCTGATGCGGATCGATGTGACCAACCACGGTCCCGAGGCGAGCGACCTGCACCTGATCCCGCAGGCGTGGTTCCGCAACACCTGGGCATACGGCCGCGACGACCGCACCCCGTCGATGACGCTGACCGACGGCACGGTTCACCTGCAGCATGCCTGGCTCGGCAGCTACGAGCTGGAAGCCGATGGCGACCCGCGAATCCTCTTCTGCGACAACGAGACCGATGATGCCGGCCTGTGGGGAGTCGAGCCGCGGACCGACTGCCCGAAGAACGGCCTGGACCGCGCGATCGTGCACGCCGATGAGGCCGCCGTGCGCACCGACCACGGCACGAAGGTCGGCTTCTGGTGGCAATTGCGCGGTATGGCGCCGGGGGAGACCCGCACGGTGCGCCTGCGACTGCGTGCGGTCGCGGCCGGCAGCGACCACGCTTCCGCACCCGTCGACACCACCTCGGCGGGCGGCTTCGCCGATTTCGAGCAGATCCAGCGGGCCCGCGCTGCCGAGGCGGACGAGTTCTACCGAGGCGTCATACCGGAGACGGCGAGCGAGGAGGACGCGTTGATCGCGCGGCGCGCGTTCGCCGGCCTGTTGTGGGGCAAGCAGCTCTACCGCTACGCGATCGGTGAGTGGCTCGAGGGTGACCCGGCCGGCCCGCCGCCACCGCCACAGCGCCGCACCGCGGGTGCACGCAATGCCGGCTGGTCGCACCTCGACCTGGCCGACGTCATCTCGATGCCGGACGAATGGGAGTACCCGTGGTTCGCCTCCTGGGACCTGGCCTTCCACACCGTCCCGCTGGCGCTGATCGATCCGGCATTCGCCAAGGAGCAGGTCGACCTGATGGTCCGCGAGTGGGCGCAACACCCGAACGGCCAGTTGCCGGCCTACGAGTGGAACTTCAACGACGTCAACCCGCCCGTCCACGCCTGGGCGGCCTGGCAGGTGTATTCGCTTGCGGCAGATGTCGCAGGAGAACCGGATCGGGAGTTCCTCGCCCGGGTCTACAGCAAGCTGCTGATGAACTTCTCGTGGTGGGTCAACCGCAAGGACGCCGACGACTCCTACCTCTTCGAGGGCGGCTTCCTCGGCATGGACAACATCGGCCCGTTCGACCGGTCGAAGCCGCTGCCGGACGGCATGCGCCTGGAGCAGTCGGACGCCACCAGCTGGATGGCGTTCTACTCGCTCTCGATGCTGCGGATCGGCGTCGAGCTCGCCCGGCACGACCGCAGCTGGAGTGCCTCGGTCCGCACGTTCTTCGAGTACTTCCTGCGGCTGGCCCGCGCGATGGACGACTTCGGCAGCACCGGCATCTCCCTGTGGGACGAGCAGGACGGCTTCTACTACGACGCCCTGGTGCGTCCCGACGGCAGCGCCGAGCGGCTGCCGGTGCGCTCTCTGGTGGGGCTGTTGCCTTTGGTTGCAGTCGAATCCGTGCACCCCGTCATCGCCCGGCAGATACCCGACCTGCTCAGCGAGGTGCACTGGCTGGAGCGCCGGGACACCGGGCTGGCCGACGTCCTGGCACACCACGAGCACCACGACGACACCCGCATCACCATGTCGCTGGTGCCGGTGGAACGCCGCGAGCAGTTGCTCGCGCGGCTGCTCGCCGAGGACGAATTCCTGTCACCGCACGGCATACGCTCGCTCTCCGCGGCATACCGCACGCCGTTGACGGTCGACGTCGACGGCGCCGACTTCACCGTGGGCTACACGCCGGCCGAGTCCGACAGTGCGCTCTTCGGCGGCAACTCCAACTGGCGCGGTCCCGTCTGGTTCCCGATCAACTTCCTACTGGTCGATGCGCTCGCGACGTATGCCGAGGCGTATCCCGACCTGCGGGTGGAGCATCCGACCGGCTCCGGGCAGCAGCGCAGTCTCGACGAGATCACCGCCGACCTGATGGACCGGCTGGTGACGTTGTTCCGGCCGGATGCGGAAGGTCGGCGCCCCGGCACCCCGAAGTGGTATCCCAGCGGCCCACTGTGGGATCCGCACCCGACCTTCAGCGAGTACTTCCACGGCGACGACGGCTCCGGTCTGGGCGCCACCCACCAGACCGGCTGGACCGCGCTGGTCGCCTACTTCATCTGCCGCGGCCCCGAACCCCAGTAGTGCCCGTCTCCCTGATCGTCGCGACCGGTTCATGACCGAGAGGAGCACCACTTGACCGAGGGGAGTACGAAATCGGGCCGAATCCGTACTCCGCTCGGTTGTTCGGTACTCCTCTCGGTAAGAAAGGGCGGCGCGCGGGTCGACCGGTGGACGACGACCACGGCGAAAGCCGACCGCATACCCTGTGAGGATGCCTGCCGACCTCGATGCCCTGATGGAAGCTGCGGTCGGAGGAGTCGGTGGCACCGATCGCCCCGGCCAGCGGAAGATGGCGCGGGCCGTCGACCAGGCGGCGCGCAGTGGCACCCACCTGCTGGTGCAGGCCGGCACCGGCACCGGCAAGTCGCTGGCCTACCTGGTGCCCGCGATCCGGCATGCCGTCGAGACGGGGCAGCCGGCCATCGTGGCGACCGCGACACTGGCCCTGCAGGCGCAGATCGTCGACCGCGATCTACCGCGGATAGCCGACGCCCTGGCTCCGATCCTGGGCCGCCGCCCGACCTACGGACTGGTCAAGGGGCGACGAAACTACCTGTGCCTGCACAAGATCGAAGGCGGATACCCCGACGACGAGGACTCACTGCTCGACGTCGGAGAGGTCGACCGGGCCGCCGGCCGGATCGGCGAGGAGGTCGTCCGGTTGCGCGAGTGGGCGCAGGAGACCGACTCCGGCGAACGCGACGAACTCGTCCCCGGCGTCAGTGAGCGCGCCTGGCGACAGGTGTCGGTCTCGGCCGAGGAGTGCCTCGGTTCGAAGTGCCCGATGGTGCAGGAGTGCTTCGTCGAGCGGTCGCGTGCCGCCGCGAAGGACGTCGACGTCGTCGTCACCAACCACAGCTTCATGGCGATCGACTCCTTCGAGGGCCGGCAGATGCTGCCCGAGCACGATCTGCTGGTCGTCGACGAGGCGCACGAGCTCGTCGACCGGGTCACCTCTACGATCACCGACGAGGTCACCGGCGGGATGATCGCGACGGCGGCCCGCCGCTGTGGCCGTATGGCGGACGCGTCGACCATGCGCGAGGCGGGGGAGCTCCTGCAGGAGCTGCTCAACGGCGTCCAGGAGGGACGCCTGCTCGGCATACCCGACAACCTGGCGCTGGCGCTGACCCGCGTGCGCGATGCCGCCCGCTCGGTGCAGAGCGAGCTGAAGCCCGCCTCACCCGCGGACAACGACGCGTCCCGGCAGGTCGCCCGTGCCGCGATCGACGAGATCTTCGACAACTGCGACCGCATCCTCGAGGGGCGCGAGCTCGACGTCGTCTGGGTGTCGCAGGACCAGCGACGTGGCGCGATCCTGCGCGTGGCACCGATGAGTGTCGCAATGCTGTTGCGGGACAAGGTCTTCGGCGACCGTACGGTGATCATGACGTCCGCGACGCTGGAGCTCGGCGGGTCCTTCGACTCCGTCGCCGGCACCCTCGGACTGCGCGGCGAGGGCGGCCCACAGTGGAAGGGTCTCGACGTCGGCTCGCCCTTCGACTACCCCCGGCAGGCGATCGCGTATGTCGCCTCCCAGCTCCCGCCGCCGGGGCGCGACGGCATGTCGACCCAGGCCATGGACGAGATCGAGACCCTCGTGCGGGCCGCGGGCGGCCGCACACTCGGTCTCTTCTCCTCGACGCGTGCGGCTCGCGCGGCTGCCGAGGAGATGCGCACCCGATTCGGCGACGACATACCCGTGCTGTGCCAGGGGGATGACCAGATCCGCACTCTCGTGGGGCAATTCGCCGCTGACCCGCGGACCTGCCTGTTCGGCACCCTGACCCTGTGGCAGGGCGTCGACGTGCCCGGCCCGTCCTGCCAGCTGGTGATCATCGACCGCATCCCATTCCCGCGGCCGGACGACCCCCTGGCGTCCGCGCGGTCGCAGGAGATCGCGCGGCGCGGTGGCAACGGCTTCATGTCGGTGTCGGCGACCCACGCCGCGCTGCGCCTCTCCCAGGGCGCCGGGCGACTGGTGCGCAGCAGTGCCGACCGCGGTGTCGTGGCCTTCCTCGACACCCGCATGATCACTGCGCGCTATGCGGGGTTCCTGCAGAAGTCGCTGCCGCCGTTCTGGCCCACGACCGATCGCGCCCTGGTGCTGAAGGCCCTCAAGCGGCTCGACGAGACGGCCGTGGACCGGCCGGCCGCGACCGACGTCGAGGAGGTCGAGCGCGCCGCCGCCGAGGCAGAGGAGACCACCGTCGACGCCGCGCACGACGTCCCGACCGAGCTGGCGCCGCACCCCGACGTCGAGACCGAGACGCTCCCCGCCGAGACACCGCAGCTCGCGGTCACCGAGCAGGTCGTCGAGCAGGAACCGGTGACCGAGCGGGCGCCGGTCGCCGAGCAGGCGCCGGTCGCCGAGGCGGCGCCCGCGGCCGGCGGCTGGAACGCCGAGGACGACGAAGAGCTGCGCGACGGCATCGACCTCGGGCTCGAGCCGGAGGAGCTCGCCGACCACCTCGACCGGCCGCTGGAGGACGTGCGAAACCGGTTGGTGCAGTTACGGATCGGCTGAGTCACTCGTTGATGATGCGCACCTTCGTCGACTTCTTGCCGTCGACAGCAGCGGCGAGCTGCGGCACGTAGCGCTTGAGAACCCACGGGATCGACAGCGGCGTCACCATGCTGAACGCCGAGGAGTAGGTGCTGACCTTCTTGCTGTCGCCGATCGCGCTCGGCACGTAGATCGTGCGGCCCTCCTTGTAGGCCTTCGTCTGCTCGTAGAGCCCACCGAGCTTGGACTTCACGTTCGCCGGGCTGTCCAGCCACACCACGACGTCGAAGTCGATCTCCTTGGTGCGCTCGGCGCTGATCGAGCCGCCGAACGTCTTGCCGCCGATGTCCTTGAACTTCGCCGGGAAGGTGAAGCCGAGCGCGTGCTGGATCTGCGAGCGGATGTCGGACGGCCCGTAGATGTAGGCGCCCTCGTATGGCGTTGCCACGACGGCGGTCTTGCCGACGAACTGCGGATGGGCCTTCCTGGCGGCCGCGAGATCGTCCTTGACGCTCTTGACCAGCGCCACGCCCTCGGCGTGCTTGCCGAGGGCGTCCGCGATGAGCTGCGCGGTCTTGTCCCAGGGGGTGCCCCAGTCGACATACCCCTTGGGAGCGGCGATCGTCGGCGCCAGCTTCGACAACTTGTCGTAATCCGCCTGCTTGAGGTCGGAGTAGATCGCGAGGATCAGATCCGGCCGGAGCGCGGCGATCTCCTCGACGTTGATCTTCTTGCTGTCCAGGACCTTCGGCAGTGGGGAGTCACCGAGCTTGTCCTTGGCCCACGGGTAGATCTCACCCTTGGCCGCTCCGAGCCACGAGGTCACCCCGACCGGCACGACACCGAGCGCCAGGACGGAGTCCTGTTCGAGCAGCCCGACGCACACGACGCGCTTGGGGGCCGACTTGATCGTGGCGGACCCGTACTTGTGCTCGACCGTGACGGGGAAGGACTTGCCGCCCGCCGCACCGCCGGACGCGGCCGGGCTCTGCGACGCGGACCCGCCGGAGCTGCTGCCACAGGCCGCGAGGAAGGCACTGAGGCCGAGTGCGCCGCTGCTGGCGAGGACAAGACGACGAGACGGTTGCATGGTTCTCCTGGCGATGATGTGATGAGAAGGTTGGTAAGGCTTACCTACCTAAACATGACCGGGTCGAGCGGTTCCACTCGAGCCCCCCGGTTCGCCAGATGCCTTTGGTAAGGCTAACCTTCCTACTGAGACAGCTGCGGCCGCACGGGTCGCGGACCGCCGCCGACGGAGCTTTCGTGACGACCCTGGAGAAGAGCGACACGGCGAATTCGCCTGTTGCACAGGCGAATTCAACGAAGAAGACTTCGGCGCGCACCGGCTCGTGGCTGATCGTCGGCCTGCTGGTCGCAGGTGTTCTCGTCTGCGGCGTGCTCAGCCTGATGATCGGCAACGTCGGCATCAGCCCGGCGCGCACCCTGCACGTGCTGTTCGACTCGGACAGCTCACAGGCGTCGGCGATCATCCACAACCTGAGGCTGCCGAGGACTCTCCTGCTGCTGGTCGTCGGCGTCGCGCTGGGTGTCTCGGGCGCCCTCATGCAGGGCCAGTCGCGCAACCCGCTCGCCGATCCCGGCCTGCTCGGCGTCTCCGAGGGTGCGTCGCTCGCCGTCGTGCTCGCGATCTTCTGGCTGCACATCGGGTCGCCCGCGGCATACGCCTGGTTCGCGCTGCTGGGCGCCGGCCTGACCGCGTGGCTGGTCTTCGCGATCAGCGCCGTCCGTGGCGGACCGTCCCCGTTGACCCTCGTCCTCGCCGGCGCCGCGGTCAGCGCGCTCGCTTCTGCGATCATCACCTCGATCATCACCTCGAACGTCTCGACGCTGGACCAATACCGGTTCTGGGTGGTGGGTTCGGCAAGCGGCCGTGGCCTCGAGGTCTGCTGGCAGGTGCTGCCGTTCATCGCGCTCGGAATGGTCCTGACCGTGATCTGCACGCCGGCCATCAACCTCCTGCAACTCGGTGACGATGCCGCCCGCGCACTGGGCGTGCGGCCCGGGTTGCACAAGTTCCTCGGCATCTGCGCCGTCATGCTGCTCACCGGTGGCGCGGTCGCTGCGTGTGGTCCGATCGGCTTCCTCGGCCTGGTGGCGCCGCACGTCGCGCGCTTCTGCTGCGGTCCCGACTACCGCTGGGTGGTCCCGTACTCGGGGCTGATCGGCGCGCTCGTGCTCACCCTCGCCGACATCCTCGGCCGCGTCATGGCGGGAGGCGCCGAGGTTCAGGTCGGGATCGTGATGGCCCTGGTCGGTGGTCCGGCCTTCGTGCTCCTCGTCCGCCGCGCCCGGTTGGTGCAACTGTGAGTTCGACTGTGGGTTCGACAACGGCGACACCGGCGACACCGGCCCGGCTCCGTCCCGCGCTGCGCATCGGCCGCACCTCGTGGCGGGTGCACCCGCGGGCGACGATCTGTGCGGCGCTCGCCGGAGTTGCGGTGTCGGTGCTGCTCGTCGTCAACCTGTCGTACGGCGACCTGAAGATCCCCTTCATCGACGTCATCCGTGCACTGCTGGGTGACTCGTCGGGCGTCAATTCCTTCATCGTGCGGGACGTGCGCCTGCCGGAAGCGGCCGTCGCACTCCTTGCCGGCCTCGCCCTCGGTCTGTCCGGCGCGCTCATCCAGACGATCGCGCGCAACCCGCTCGCCAGCCCTGATGTCATCGGCGTCAACGCCGGTGCGGCAGCCGGCGCAGTGGGCTACATCGTGCTCTTCGCGACCGCGGGTTCCGGTGTCCCGTCAGGTGTTTCGGCTGACCTCGCGCTGCCGCTCGCCGCGTTCTGTGGCGCACTGATCGCCGCCGGGCTGCTGTATGCCGCCGGGTGGCGCCATGGGCTCGACGGCCGCCGGCTCGTGCTGGTGGGCATCGGGATCGCCGCGGCACTGACCGCGTGCACGTCGTGGTTACTGGTCTCGGCACGACTGCAGACCGCGGCATCCGCGCAGGTGTGGCTGTCCGGGTCGCTGACCGGGGTCTCCGGTAGCAACGTCACCTGGCTGCTCGTCGTCATCGTGCTGGTGGCGCCCGTCGCGCTCTGGCTGGGTAGCACCCTCAACATCGTCGAACTCGGCGACGACACGGCGCGCGCCCTCGGCATACGCACCTCGCGGGCCCAGGCCGTCGCGCTGCTGTGCGCGGTGTTGCTCGCCGCGGTCGCCGTGTCGGCGGTCGGCCCGATCGGCTTCGTCGCGTTCGTCTGCCCGCAGATCGCCCGGCGGCTGGCGGGCACCTCCCGGCCACCGCTGCTCACGTCGGCGCTCGCGGGCGCCGTCCTGGTGCAGGGGGCCGACGTGATCACCCGGCTGTGGCTGACCGGTCTCGCCGCCGGTGTCGTGACCTCGCTGGTCGGCGCGCCGTACTTCATCTACTTGTTGATCCGCAAGCAAAGGCAGGACTCATGACGCAGACCTCCACGGCCGTCCTCGAGCATGCAGCGGCTGGGCCCGACGCGCGACTGGTCGCCCACGGCATCACCGTCGGGTATGGCGAAGAGCCCGTCGTCCACGACGTCTCGTTGCAGATTCCGGACGGCAAGGTGACCACCATCATCGGCCCGAACGGATGCGGCAAATCGACTCTGCTGCGGACGCTTTCGCGTCTGCTGTCACCGAGCTCGGGCAAGGTGACGCTCGACGGCAGCCCGATCGGCACGCGCTCGGCCAAGCAGCTCGCGTGCACGCTGGCACTGCTGCCGCAGAGCCCGCTCGCGCCCGAGGGGCTGCTGGTGCGGGACCTCGTCGGACGCGGGCGGCACCCGCACCAGCGCTGGTTCCAGCAGTGGTCCCACGGTGATGAGGACATCGTCATCGACGCGATGCGCTGGACCGGCATCCTCGAGCTGGCCGACCGGCCGGTCGATGCGCTGTCCGGTGGCCAGCGGCAGCGCGTCTGGATCGCGATGACGCTCGCGCAGCACACCGATCTCGTGCTGCTCGACGAGCCGACGACCTACCTCGACCTGGCCCATCAGGTGGACGTGCTCGACCTCGTATGCCGGCTCAACCGCGAGCGCGGCGCCACCGTCGCGATGGTGCTGCACGACCTCAACCTCGCCGTGCGGTTCAGTGACCATCTTGTCGTCATGCACCGCGGTCGCGTTGTGGCGCAAGGGGATCCGGCGCAGGTCGTCGACGCGGAGCTGCTCTACGACGTCTTCGGCCTGCAGGCCGATCTCGTCGCCGATCCCCGCACCGGCATACCGATGGTGGTCCCGCACGGCAAGAAGGACTAGCGGAGGACGACGGTGCTGGAGCCGTTGAGGAAGACCCGGTGCTCGGCATGCCAGGTGACGGCGCGCGCGAGGACCTGCGCTTCGACGTCACGCCCCGCGACGACCATGTCCGCGGGGGAGTAGCTGTGGTCGATGCGCTCCACGTCCTGCTCGATGATCGGTCCTTCGTCGAGGTCGGGCGTCACGTAGTGTGCGGTGGCCCCGATGAGTTTCACGCCACGCTCGTGCGCCTGGTGATAGGGACGTGCGCCGCGGAAGCTGGGCAGGAACGAGTGATGGATGTTGATCGCCCGGCCGGCGAGGCGCTCGCACAGCTGGGGTGAGAGCACCTGCATGTAGCGGGCGAGGATCACCAGGTCGGCGCCGGTCTGGTCGATGAGTTCGACGAGGCGGGCCTCCGAGTCCTCCTTGCGGGCCGGGTCCACGGGGACGTGGTGGAACGGTATGTCGTGGCTCGACACCAGCTTCTGGAACTTCAGGTGGTTGGAGCCGACCGCGACGATGTCGATCGGCAGTGATCCCACCTGCTGGCGGTAGAGCAGGTCGTTGAGGCAGTGGCCGAGCTTGGAGACCAGCACCAGCGCCTTGGTGGGCTGCTGTGCGGGGAAGAGCCCCCACGTCATACCGAATCGATCGGCGACGGGTGCGAGCGACGCGCGCAGCGTGTCCTCGTCGACGCGTCCGTGCACCCGGGCGCGGATGAAGAACTGACCGGTCAGCGGGTCGCCGAACTGCTGGCACTCGTCGATGTTCGCGTCGTGCCGGACGAGTTCGGTGCTGATCGACGCGATGATGCCGGGGCGGTCGGAACACGAGGCGGTGAAGACGTAGGACTGGCTCTGGCTCATTCGCGAACTTTAGAGCCGCGACGGATGCCGCCGCCGGGGTGTCCGGAGTGAGAGCCGGTGTGCTGTTCGTCTCACATTTCGGCCCAGGGCGCCGGATTGTAGGGGTGGAAAGTCATGGATGTCTCAGGAATCGTAAAAATTTGTGAAAAGACCGGCGCGTGATGGTCGACATGCGCGGCGGCGACCCACAGGATGGCACGCGGTTACGAACCGGTGGAGACGGGTTCGTCGCCACGAGACATGACATCCGGGGCGCGCGGCGCCTCGTGCCATTCAATGTGAAAAGAGGGAGATCGCTGTGGCTTCCACCGGCGATAAGCAGCCTCGTGCTGCAGGCGGAACGGGCGACGGTACGTCGTCCGGGTCCCGCACCACGAACGATTCCGGACAGGAGACGCTGACCCGCAGGGCACGCCGCGGGCTCGGGGGCTGGTGGTGGCTCGCGCTTGTCGCCGTCCCCGTCCTGCTCGCGCTGATCGCGGGCCTGGTGACCCGCGGGGGCATCCAGGACGACCTGAAGTCGGCGTCGGAGAAGGCGCTGCAGAACAAGGGCGTCAATGGCGCGAAGGTCGACTTCTCCGGCCGTGACGGCACCGTCACGCTGCCGGCGAACGCCGACGCGAAGCAGGCCAAGGCGATCGTCGAGAACGTCGACGGCGTGCGTGTCGCGGACGTGAAGGGCGGCGGCGACAAGGCTGCTGCCGGCAAGTCCAAGCCGAAGGCCGACACGGGCAACGGCTCGTTCTCGCTTGCCCCGCAAGGAAATTCGGTGCTTGCAGAAGGCGCAGTGCCGGACGCGGCGACGAAGAAGAAGCTCGTCGCTGACGTGACCAAGGCGGTCGCACCCAAGAAGGTCATCGACAAGGTGACGGTGAAGTCCGGTGCGAAGGCACCGAGCGCTGCCGCCGTGACGGCAGCCGGAACGGCGCTCGGCAAGCTGGCCGACGGCCAGAAGGTCGCCGTTGACGGCGACAACGTCACGCTGACCGGCAAGGCTGCGGACGCCGCTGCCAAGAAGGCTGCGGGCGCGGCTGCGACCAAGGCCTTCCCGAAGGCGACCGTCGACAACCAGCTGACGGTGTCCGGTGCGAACGCCTGCTCCGGCGTCAACACCACGGTGGCCGGTTACCTCAAGGGTCACCAGCCGACCTTCGCGAACGCGTCGGCCACGCTGAACCCCTCGTCCTTCGCGACGCTCGACAAGGTCGCGAAGGCGCTGGAGAAGTGCTCCGGTGCGGACGCCGGGGTCAAGGTGCAGGTCGCTGGATACACCGACAACACCGGAACCAAGTCCGGCAACGTGACGCTGTCCCAGAACCGCGCTGCTGCGGTCCGCAAGTACCTCGTCGGCAAGGGCGTGAACGCCGGCAGCGTGACCGCGAAGGGCTTCGGACAGGCCGACCCGGTCGCATCCAACAACACGACGGCAGGCAAGGCCGCCAACCGTCGCGTCGAGATCACGGTCCAGGGAGGCTGACATGGCTTGGTTGTTCGGACAGACATGGTTCTGGTTGCTGATCGCGTTCCTCGTGGGTGCGCTCGTGGCCTGGGTCGTCGTGCGGTTGCTGTATCCGCTGAAGAAGAACGCCTTCGACGATGTCGACGGTGCACAGATCATTGAAGGAGGCCGGTCCTGATGGGGTGGCTCGCAGGTAGGGAATGGATCTGGATCGTCATCAGCTTCGTGCTGGGCCTGATCCTGACGTGGTTCTGGCTCGTGCAGAAGGTGTCGGCGCGCGTGCCGGCGGGAGCTGCCGCGAGTGGTTCCGGACGGGGCGCATCGAAGCGGACCGGTGGCCTCGGCGCCACGGCGTCCGGCATCGGCGCAGCCGGAGCCGCCGGCGCGAAGGGCCTGAAGGACAAGGCCGGCGACGCCGGTGAGTCCGGCATCTCGGCCGCCAAGCGCGCCGTGGGCAGGGACGAGAAGGACCTCGACAGCTGACACTGTCCAAACCGAAGGGCCGGCGACCTCGCGAGAGGTCGTCGGCCCTTGTCGGTCCCGTCGACCGACCTGTCGGCCCCGGGTGGCAAGGTGTGCAGGTATGACGGACGTCCCGCCGCTGGTGCTCATCACCGGACCGGAGCAGATTCTGGCCGAGCGCGCGGCCACCAGCACGATCGCACTGGTGCGCGAGAGCGACCCGAACGCCGAGCTGGTGCGCATCGAAGCCGCCAGTTATGAGAGCGGCGACCTGCAGCTGCACACCAGCCCGAGCCTCTTCGGGGACAGCAAGATCGTGCTGGTGCGGGACCTCGACGAAGGTCGCGAGGAGCTGATCTCCGACCTGGTCGACGTGGTCTCGGCCGGGTCGCCCGACGCGACCCTGATCGTCGCGCACAAGGGTGGGGTGCGCGGCAAGAAGGCATTGGATGCCTTGAAGAAGAACGGCGCCCGGATCATCGAGGCGCCCGCGATCAAGAGCGACCGTGACAAGTCGGCGTTCGTCACGAACGAATTCCGTTCCGCCGGTCGCAAGGTGGCGCCGGACGCGGTGCGTGCGTTGCTCGAGGCGGTCGGCAAGGACCTTCGGGAGCTGGCATCGGCGTGCAAGCAGCTGGTCGACGACACCGACGGCATGGTCACCGCCGATGTGGTGCAGCGCTACTACGGCGGCAAGGTCGAGGCCACCGGTTTCCGCGTCGCAGACGCTGCGATCAGCGGCAACCTGCCCGAGGCGCTGCGGCTGGTGCGCCATGCGCTCGCGTCCGGCCTCGACCCGGTGCCGATCGTCGCGGTGCTGGCCAGCCAGTTGCGGCAGATCGCGCGCGTCGCGACTGCCGGTCGCGGACCGTCCGGCGCACTCGCCAAACAGTTGGGTATGGCGCCCTGGCAGGTGGATCGCGCCCGCCGTGACGCCAAGGGCTGGGACGGCAACCGGCTGGGCAGCGCCATACAGGCCGTTGCGGCAGCGGACTTCGACGTCAAGGGTGGCGGCCGCGACCCGGTCTACGCGCTCGAGCGCGCGATCATGACCATCGCCGCCGCCCGCAACGGCTGACCAGATCACGGCCGATTTGGGCGGAATGACGCGCCGCTGGTAACTTTGATTCTTGCGTGCGCGCTCTGGTCGTGCGCGCATGCAGCAGCAAACGACGCGTCTACATCGCCCGGGTGTCCCCACGCCCCATCCGTCGGCGCGTCCGTCAACCCTCACTTGACAACAACATCGTTTCGACCAAGGAAGTACTACACGTGGCAAACATCAAGTCGCAGATGAAGCGGATCAAGACCAACGCGATCCGCACTGAGCGCAACCGGGCCTACAAGTCGGAGCTCCGTACCTGGATCCGGCACACCCGCTCGGCCGTCGAGGCCGGCGACAAGGCCAAGGCCACCGAGATGCTGGCGACCGCGTCCAAGAAGCTGGACAAGGCCGTGAGCAAGGGTGTCATCCACAAGAACCAGGCCGCCAACAAGAAGTCGGCGCTGGCCAAGGCAGTCAACTCGCTCGACGCCTGATCGGCTCGAACGACACGAGGTCCGGTGCCCGTCCCGCAGGGACGGCCCGGACCTTCGTCGTTCCCTGACCGGACCACCGCAGCGTGGGTGACATGGTGCGGTAATCTGTCTGTCGTGCGGCAGTTGCTTCTTCTTAGCAAGCCGCGTTGACGGCAAGCGGACTTCGACGCGGCTGACCCCTCCCTGCGACGAGGGGTCTTTTCCTTGGGTTCAAGGACCACGCAGCGCGAGTCCGACGCGCACGCCACTTGCTCCCTCGCAAAGGACGAACCATGAACGACGAGCAACCCGCACACCGCTATTCCGCTGCCCTGGCCAATGACATCGAGCGCACCTGGCAGGACCGCTGGGAGGAGCAGGGCGCATTCCATGCCCCCAACCCGGCCGGCCCCTGGGCGGACGAGGCGGCCATCGGCGACCGGCCGAAGTACTTCCTGCAGGACATGTTCCCCTACCCGAGTGGTGCCGGGCTGCACGTCGGCCACCCGCTCGGCTTCATCGCGACCGACGTCTTCGCGCGCTACCAGCGGATGACCGGCAAGAACGTCCTCTACACGATGGGCTTTGACGCCTTCGGGCTGCCGGCCGAGCAGTATGCCGTGCAGACCGGCCAGCATCCGCGCAAGACCACTGAGGACAACATCACGACCTACACCCGGCAGCTGCGGCAGCTGGGCCTGTCCCACGACAAGCGGCGGGCGTTCGCGACGATCGACCCGGACTTCTACAAGTGGACCCAATGGATCTTCCTGCAGATCTACAACGCCTGGTATGACGAACGCGTCGCCAAGGCACGGCCCATCGCCGAGCTGGTGACCGCCTTCGAAGCCGGCGACGTGCCGACCTCGGACGGTCGCGCCTGGTCGCAGCTGACCGCTGCCGAGCGGCGCGACGAGATCGACAACCGGCGACTGGCCTACAAGAAGGAAGTGCCGGTCAACTGGGCGCCGGGCCTGGGCACCGTGGTGGCCAACGAAGAGGTCACGAACGAGGGCCTGACCGAACGCGGTGACATGCCGGTCTTCCAGCGCAACCTGCCGCAATGGATGATGCGCATCACCGCCTACTCCGACCGGCTGATCGACGACCTGGACCGGCTGCAGTGGCCGGAGTCGGTCAAGGCGATGCAGCGCAACTGGATCGGCCGATCCCAAGGCGCCGCAGTCGAGTTCGAGGTCGATGGCACAACAGACCGGATCGAGGTCTTCACGACCCGACCCGACACGATCTTCGGCGCCACCTTCATGGTGCTGGCACCGGAGCACCCGCTGGTGGACATCGTGACCGCCGATGCCTGGCCGGAAGGCACGCAGGACGCGTGGACGGGCGGCGCGGCCGGCCCGGCGGAGGCGGTATCGGCATACCGGAGGGCCGCGTCCCGCAAGTCCGAGCTCGAGCGCCAGACCGAGGATGCCAAGGCCAAGACCGGAGTCTTCACCGGCGCCTTCGCGACCAATCCCGTGTCCGGAGAACGCATCCCGGTCTTCATCGCCGATTACGTGCTGATGGGCTACGGCACCGGAGCAGTCATGGCCGTGCCTGCCGAGGACCCGCGCGACTGGGACTTCGCCAAGAAGTACGAGTTGCCGTATCTGCGCACCGTGCAGCCCGCGGAGGGCCACGACGAGGACACGGCATACACCGGTCCGGGCGCGAAGATCAACTCCACCAACGACCGAATCTCGTTGGACGGCAAGGAGATCGACGACGCAAAACAGATCGTGATCGATTTCCTGGAGCAGCACGGCGCCGGGCGCGGGACCATCACCTACAAGCTGCGCGACTGGCTGTTCAGCCGGCAGCGGTACTGGGGCGAGCCGTTCCCGATCGTCTACGACGAGGACGGCGTCGCACATCCGCTGCCCGAGTCGATGCTGCCCGTCGAACTGCCCGAGGTGGCGGACTACTCACCGAAGACCTACGCGCCCGACGACGCGGACTCCATGCCCGAGTCCCCGCTGTCTCGCGCCGAGGAATGGGTGGAGGTCGAGCTCGACCTGGGCGACGGTCCCAAGACCTATCGTCGCGAGACCAACACCATGCCCAACTGGGCCGGCTCATGCTGGTACGAGATCCGTTACACGGACCCGTCCAACAAGGAACGCTTCGTCGATGCCGACTGTGAGCGCTACTGGATGGGGCCGAACGGTCGGGCCGGCGACACCGGTGGCGTCGACCTGTACGTCGGAGGTGTCGAGCACGCGGTGTTGCACCTGCTCTACTCGCGTTTCTGGCACAAGGTGTTGTTCGACCTGGGCTACGTCAGTTCCGAGGAGCCGTTCCGCCGCCTCTTCAACCAGGGCTACGTGCAGGCGTTCGCCTACCGTGACCATCGCGGCCAGCCCGTCCCCGCCGCGGAGGTGGAGGAGCAGGTCAGTGGTGACACCACGACCTTCACCTGGCAGGGCCAGCCGGTCACTCGCGAGTTCGGCAAGATGGGCAAGTCCCTGAAGAACGTCGTCACGCCGGACGAGATGTGTGCGACCTTCGGCGCGGACACGTTCCGCGTCTACGAGATGTCGATGGGCCCGCTGGACCAGTCCCGTGTGTGGGAGACCCGCGCCGTTGTCGGTGCCCAGCGCTTCCTGCAACGCCTGTGGCGCAACGTGATCGATGAGGAGACCGGCGAGCTGCGGGTATCGGACTCCGAGCCATCGCAGGATCTGCAGCGCCTGCTGGCCAAGACGGCCGACGGCGTCGGCAAGGACTACGAGGCGCTGCAGTTCAACACCGCGATCGCCAAGCTGATCGAGTTGAACAACGCGTTGACCAAGGCTTCGGCGGATGGCCCCGCACCACGGACGGTCATCGAGCCCCTGGTCTTGATGACCGCACCGGTCGCACCACACATCGCCGAGGAGCTGTGGTCCCGGTTGGGTCACGAGTCATCGCTGGCGCACGAGGACTTCCCGGCCGCCGACGAGTCCCTGCTGGTCGACGAGACGGTCACCTGCGTCGTGCAGATCCAGGGCAAGGTCCGCGACCGCCTGGAGGTGTCGCCGGACATCTCCGACGCCGACCTGGAGTCGCTGGCCCGTGCCAGCGAGAAGATCGCAGCAGCGGTGGGGGACAAGCAGATTCGCAAGGTGATCGTGCGCGCTCCCAAGCTCGTCAACTTGGTCGTTGGCTGACTCCGTGTCTGTGGCAGTCGTGACCGACTCGACGGCGTATCTGCCGTCGGGGGTGGCCGCGGCCAACGGCATCTCGGTCGTGCCGATGCGGCTCGCGATCGGTGGCGTGTCGTATGACGAGGGGCGCGGCGTCTCCGCGGAGGAGGTCGCGCAGGCGCTGCGCGACTTCGTGCCGGTGTCGACCTCGCGGCCGTCGCCGGCGCTCTTCAGCCAGGTGTATGCCGCACTCGCGGCTGCCGGCCACGACTCGATCGTGTCGGTGCACGTGTCCTCGCAGATGTCGGCGACGCTGTCCTCGGCACAACTGGCGGCGCGCGACGCGCCGATCCCGGTCACCGTGATAGACAGTGAAACCATCGGCATGGCAATGGGTTTCGGCGTCATCGCGGCCGCGGAGGCCGCCGCGTCCGGAGCTGATGCGACAGTGGTCGCCGACGCGGCGCGGCGTCATACCGGAGCGTCCACGACCGTCTTCTACGTCGACACCCTCGAGCATCTGCGCCGCGGTGGACGTATCGGTCGTGCCTCCGCGCTGATGGGATCCGCGCTGGCCATCAAACCGCTGCTGACCGTGCGCGACGGGCACATCGAGCCGCTGGAACGCGTGCGCACCACCGGCAAGGCACTTGCCCGGCTCGTGAAACATACGGTTGACGCGGTCGAGGAACTGGAGAAGCGCGACGACGTCGAGGGGGTGGACGTGGCCGTGCACCACCTTGATTCGCGCGAGCGCGCCGAGACCCTGGTGGAACAACTGGCCGCCGAGCTGCCGAGGGCACGCCGGCTGCTGCTCGTCGAACTCGGCGCGGCTGTCGGCGCCCATGTCGGCCCCGGCACGCTGGCGGCGGTCGTGACTCCGCGACTGTCCGGCCGGACCCGCATCGTGGGGTCATCCGACTGACCGGAACCACGGCTGGTCAGCGGGTTGTCCACATCCCCGCGCGGACGCCGGTTTGTCCACAGGTCAGTCGCCTGGCTCGAGCGCGAACTGCGTTGTCGTACTTACAGTTCCACCCATGACAGTCAATTCGCAACAACCACGGCGAGCTGGGGAGTGAGCTGATGGGGAGGTCGCGTGCGGAGGACGCCACACCCGATCGGTTGGCGGCGGTGCTGGAGGAGCTGGAGGCGGTGCGTCGCGCACCGGGCTGGGTGCCGAGCGAGGACTCCGTGGTCGACGAGCCGCGGTCCCGGGTCGCCGACCTGCCGCGCCGGGTCGCCGCGACGCGTCGGGTCGAACGCACCGAGCAGGCTCGGCGTGGGGGTCGGCATGCCGCCGGGGTGACCGGTGAGGAGCTGCGCCCGCGCGAGCCGTTGCTTCGGCCACCCGAGCCGCTCATCGGTGCGCAGGTCGCGCCGAGCAGACTCGCCGTGATCGGTGCGCTGATCCTGGTGTCGGTCGCGGCACTGGTCTTCGGCGGGCGGGTGCTGTGGGCGCGGGCGGCCGCGCAGCCGCACCCGGTCAGTTCGGCGAGCGCGGTCTCCTCCACACGCGCCGCGTCGGCGCCGGCGTCGGGGCCCTCGACCGCGCGGCAGGGGTTCGGTGCCACGGGCCCCTCATCGAGCGCGACTCCCACCACCCTGGTCGTCCAGGTCGTGGGACAGGTGCGCAAACCCGGCGTGGTGCACGTCAAGAGCGGGTCAAGGGTCCAGGACGCGGTCGCCGCGGCCGGTGGTGCGTTGCCCGGCGCCGACCTGTCGGCGATCAACCTGGCGCGAGTCGTGGCCGATGGTGAGCAGATCCACGTCCCCAAGCCCGGCGAGCAGCCGGCACCGCCGCCGGGCGGCGCCGCGGGGGCGGCGTCGGCGACGGGTGGCGCGGCCGGGAGCAGTGCCGGGAGCACGACCGGCAGCATCGTCAATCTCAACACGGCCGACCAGGCAACCCTCGAGGGTCTGCCCGGAGTGGGGCCGGTGATGGCTCAACGCATCCTGCAATGGCGCGCGGACAACGGTCGGTTCAGCACCGTGGACGAGCTCGGCGAGGTCAGTGGCATCGGCGACAAGACGTTGGCGCAGCTGCTTCCGCTGGTGACGGTCGGCTGAGGAGGTGCGTGCTCTGCGGGCAGTCGGCGCGGCCGTCATCCAGCCCGTGCTCGAGCGGCTCCGGAGCGTGCCCGAACCCGTCACCGGTCGGTCGCGCTCGCTGGATCTTCGGCTGTTCACCGCTGCCGCGGTCGCCTGGCCGGTCACGCTCGTCGCACTCCGGCTGCCGGCCGGGGTCAGCGTGTGCCTCGCCGCGGCCGGCGCGTTCTGCTCGGCTGTGATCGTGCTTCGACGCCGACCCGCGGAGGTGCCCGGACGCCGCCGCAGAATGCTGGAGACAGTGGCGCTCGCGGGGGCGGCTGTCGCGCTCGTCTGCGCCGGGACCGCCGGACATCTCATGACACGCCAGGCCGGCACGGTCGACCAACTGGCTGCGAGGCGGGCGATCGTCCGGCTCGAAGCCGTGGTGACCTCCGACCCACGGCCGGTGGGTGCCGGGCTCGGCGGCCACCGGAGTCTGGTGATCGCGAAGCTCTCGGTGCGCCAGATCGTCGGCCGCGGCATGCTCAGCACGCCCAACACACCGGTGCTCGTGCTCGGCGACGAGCGGTGGCTGGCCGTCCATTGGCACGAGCGTGTTGCGATCACCGGGCGACTGCAGCCCGCGGAACGCGGCGATGACGTGGAAGCCGTGCTGACGGCACGCGGGCCACCGCGGGTCATCGCTGGCGCGGGTCCGCTCTTCGATGCTGTCGAGGAGGTCCGGCGCGACACGCGGGCGGCCACGGAGGGCCTGCCGACCGACCCCCGCGGCCTGGTGCCGGCCCTGGTGATGGGCGACACCTCGCGGCTGCCTGCCCAGCTCAATGACGACATGCGCGCGACCGGCATGACGCATCTGAATGCCGTATCGGGGACGAACGATTCTGTTACATGGTTGTGATGGACGGGTGATAATTCGGGCATGGTTCGACCCATCGCCGCCAATCTGACCGTGCCGCTGTCGCGCGCCAAAGACTTCACCGCGTTGGCGTCGATCCTGCACGTCCTCGGCACCCGGTCGCGGCTCGAAACGCTGCAGCTGCTGCTCGACGGGCCGAAGCTCACCGCCGACTTGCCGTCCCGGCACGACGAGCTCCGCATGCTCGAGGACGTCGGCATCATCGAGGGCGAGCGGTTGGCTGAGGGCCGGGTGACCTACGAGTGGGCGTTGGTGCCGGGTGCGCTCGACCGGATCGCGCGCTGCTTGCAGGGGTGATCGTGGAGCCGGAGAAGTGGGACACGA
>NZ_DASZNO010000009.1:0-1506 GCF_035551235.1 Flexivirga sp.
CAGCTACTCGGGCGGGATGCCGATGTGGCACAAGCGAGTCTTCCCGGACCCGGAGTGGCAGGAGGCGATCGTCGCTGTCGCTGAGCGGTTCGAGGTCGCTGCTGCGGAGATGACTGCCGACTACCTGGCGAAGACCGTTGGTTTGCCCGCGACGGAGCGGACGATCGAGATGGAGATGACGATCTAGATGGAGATGACGATCTAGATGGACCTCACCGACAGCATCGCGCCGACGAGCGATCAGCTCGACGCGGTAGACCTCCTCGGCGGGCCGCGGACCTTCACCGTCGAGAAGGTCTCGAAGGGAAACGCCGAGCAGCCCGTCAACATCAAGCTCACAGAGTTCCCGCGAGTGTGGCGGCCGGGGAAGAGCATGCGTCGTGTCCTGGTCGCCTGCTGGGGGCCGGATGCGTCCGCGTACGTCGGTCGCCGCGTCACCCTGTACTGCGATCCCGAAGTCCGGTTCGGCGGTCAGGCGGTGGGCGGGACCCGCATCAGCCACCTCAGCCACCTGGACAAGAAGAAACAGGTTCCGTTGCTGGTGACGCGCGGCAAGTCCGCGATCTTCGTTGTGCAGCCGTTGGTTGAGACGACCGAGGACCGGGTGGCCGAGTTCAAGCGCGAGTGGAAGACCGCCACTCCCGAGCGGCGCAAGGTCATCGAGGCCGAGGTCGCGACGCTGACGAACTCGGGCTCGGCGCAGGACGTCGATCCGACGGACCCGACTTTGCCGGACGACCCGGACCTGACCGCGGGCGGTGAGGCGTGATGTCGTCGGAGGAGAGCGAGTTGCGGCTCGCCGAGGAGCAGTCGCACTACGAGAAGGCGCAGGACTGGCTGGAGCGCGCGGAGGAGGCGTACGAGCGGTTCGATGCCGACCGAGAGCCGCGTGACGTTTCGTTGCTTCGCAAGGCCGAGGTCGCGATCGGACTGAGCCAAGCGCACGCCGCGCTGGCACGGATTGAAGGCCCTCAGCATCTGCGGGTCGGCCCGACCGAGATCCATCGTTCCTGGACTGCCGCCCCGAAGAGCCCAGTGCCGTCTGCTGCGGAAGCGCACACCGGCGTTCGGCACTGACCGTGGCCGGGCGGGGCGGGCTCACCCCCTTCCCGCCGAGAAGCCCCGCCCGGCCACCACCCACGACACGCGTCACCGCCGATTCGGTGTCCGCAAACGATGACAGCCACCCTCCCACCACCATCCCAGGAAGGACAGTGCGAATGACTGCCGAACCGGTCGCGCTGCGGGTGACGCGGTGGAAGTGCCCGTTCTGCACGCGAGCGCGCGCCAGCAAGGCCGCCACCGTGGAGCACATCGGGCGCTGCTGGAGCAACCCGGAAGTGCGCTCGTGCAAGACGTGCCGCCACTACGAGGTGACCGGCGGGTTCTGTGACGGTGACCCGATGTGCAACTGCCCGCCCGCCGAAGAGATCTGCCACGCGGGCATCCGGCTGACGGGCGACGTCGAGGTCGGTTGTCCGGCCTGGCAACCCGAAGAACCAACCA
>NZ_DASZNO010000010.1:0-76622 GCF_035551235.1 Flexivirga sp.
ACCGACCACAGGTCGGTGCCCCGCTTCTCTTGGTGTTGCGAGTTCGAGTCGCCTACTTGGCGTCGCCGTTCGGCTGCTGGCCTGCGCCGTCCTGCTGGGGGGCGTCCTGAGCCGGCTTGTCAGCCTTCTGCTCGTCGACGCCGAGCTGCTGCTCGACCTTGTCGCCGGCCGAGTGGATCTGCGAGTCGTACTTGCCGCCGGTCTTCGAGCTGATCGCGTCCTCGGCCTTGCCGAGACCATCACGCACCTTGTCCGGGTTCTTGCGAGCGAAATCCTTCGCCTTGTTGAGAAGGCTTCCGAAGTCGACCATGTGATATCTCCTTGTTTCGGTGGCGGACCGGTGGGAACCGGCCGCTCGGCACTGTAGACCACGGGGCCGATGCTGCGGTGTTCATCGAGGTGCCGAATCGTCCTGCACCGGCGTCGATCGTTACGGTGCTGGCGGTGGCCTTCAATTCTACGCCGCGAGCGACGACCGGAGCAGGAACAGATGACAGCGCAACGCATTACGGAGCCGGCCGTCCTCGTCCGGGTCGACGGATCGGTCGGGCGGCTGACGCTCAACCGGCCGCGAGCGATCAACGCATTGAACGCCGAGATGGTCGACATCCTGCAACGCACGCTCGACGGGTGGCGATCCGATCCGCGCATCAGCGCAGTGCTCATCGACGGTGCAGGCAGCCGCGGACTCTGCGCCGGAGGTGACGTCGTCGCAATGCATGCGGACGCGGTGGGGAAAGGCACTGGCATCCTTGACTTCTGGCGCGCCGAGTACATCCTCAACGCGACGATCAGCAACTTCCCCAAGCCGTATGTCGCGTTGATGGACGGCATCGTGATGGGTGGCGGGGTCGGCGTCTCGGCGCACGGCAGCCACCGCGTGGTGACCGAGCGGTCGCGGATCGCGATGCCCGAGACCGGCATCGGCTTCGTGCCCGATGTCGGCGGCATCCACCTGCTCGCGCATGCGCCGGGGGAGACCGGCACCCATCTGGCACTCACCGCCGGACAGATGGATGGCGCCGACGCGATCGCACTCGGCTTCGCCGACCACTTCGTGCCGTCCGGCTCCCTGGACGCCTTCACCGCGTCGGTAATTGCGGACGGTGTGGACGCGGCGGTGCTCACGTACGCCGAAACACCGCACCAGTCAAAGGTTTTCGCCGCCCGAACCTGGATCGACGAGGTGTATGCCGCCGCCACCGTCGAGCAGATTGCCGAGCGACTCGAGCGACGCACGGAGCCTGAAGCACAGGCAGCAGCGACAGCGCTCGCGGGTAAGTCGCCGGTTGCGCTCAAGGCGACCCTCAGGTCGTTGCGCAAAGCCCGGACTACCGACTCGCTCGAGGCCGTGCTCGACCAGGATTTCCGGGCGGTGTCCCATGCCCTGCGGACCCACGACCTGGCCGAGGGCATCCGCGCGCAGGTCATCGACAAGGACCGCAACCCGCACTGGTCGCCGGAGACGCTGGCGGAGGTCGACGACGCGATGGTCGACGCCTATTTCGCTCCGGTGGAGCACGAGCTCGGACTGGCCGATCGAGGGCACCCACAGGGCTGACCAGTCGCTGTCCGCGAGCTGCGCTGCATGATCTCCGAATATTGATAGGGAACCTGTCCTCGATTGCCGACGTCGATACCTCATCCGACACAACGCAGCAAAGCTGTTGTGTCACAAGGGGATCGGAGACAGGTATGAGTCAGCAGAGTTATGCGTCAGCCACATCTCGCGAGGGGCGCCGACGCAAGGGGCAGCTGAAGTGGACAGTGGCTGCGGTCGCCGCGGGCGTCGTCGCCGTGCCGGCGATGGCGTTCGGCATGGGTAGCACGGCGGCACATGCCGCGTCACGGGACGGTGTCTGCACCAAGGGCGAGTTCTGTTACTACTTCAACAGCAACGAGAAGGGGTCGGTGTCCGACTTCAAGCACTCGAAGGCGAATCTCGGTGCGAGCCAGCCGGATTGCTACGAGTTCCGTGGTCCCGGCAGTGGCAAGCAGGTATGCGTGAAGAACAACGCGGCATCCGTCTGGAACCGGACCGGTCACACCGTGACGGTCTACTACAACAGCAACTACGGCGGCCCGTCGCAGCGAATTGCCCCGGGGCACAAGGCAAATCTCATCCCGGCGCTGAAGAACAACAACGCATCGCACGAGTTCGGCGGGCATGCCTCGCCGCCGCCGAAGAGCAGCGGCACGGTCCGTGATGTCATCGCTGCGGCACGCTCGCAGATCGGCAAGGGCTATGTCTATGCCTGGGCGGGCGGCGGCAAGTACGGCCCGACGCGGGGGACGACCAGTCCCTCCGGACACCACGACGGAGACCACATCGGCTACGACTGCTCGGGGCTGATGCAATACGCGTTCTGGCAGGGCGCGCACATCGACGTGGGCGGCTACTCCGGTGCGCAACAAGGGAATTACCAGCACATCCCGCTGAGCCAACGCCGTCCGGGCGACATGGTCTTCTGGGGTTCGTCCGCGTCCAGCACGACCCATGTCGCGCTCTACATCGGGAACAACCAGATCATCGAGTCGTCCGTGCCGCGCACGCACAACAGCGTGCACGTCGCGGGCCTCTTCTCCCACCCGAGCGAGGGTCTGCTTCCGTTCGTCGTCCGGCCGGTGCGCTGACGCCCGACTCGACGTTCACCGCGGCCCGGAGCACAGCGTGCTCCGGGCCACGGTCGTGCGGTGCGACGACGGCCTCTGCACACGGCGCGGAACCCATTGGACACAATGTCACTCACGCGATATACAGCCCACGGAACGAGGAGTGACGGTGACCGAATACAACACGATCCTGGTGGACCGAGAGGGCCGCACCGCGACGATCACGCTGAACCGGCCCAAGGCCCTCAATGCGCTGAACTCCGAAGTGATGACCGAGGTGGTTGCCGCAGCGGAGGAACTCGACCAGGACGCCGGCATCGGCGCCATCGTCATCACCGGTTCGGCGAAGGCCTTCGCGGCCGGCGCGGACATCAAGGAGATGGCCGACAAGACCTTCTCCGAGGTGTATGGCGGCAACCTCTTCTGGGGCTGGGAGCGCCTCACCCAGGTCCGCACGCCCATCGTCGCGGCCGTGGCCGGCTACGCGCTGGGCGGCGGCTGCGAGCTCGCCATGCTCTGCGACCTGATCATCGCGGCCGACACGGCGAAGTTCGGCCAGCCGGAGATCACGCTCGGCGTCATACCCGGCATGGGTGGCTCGCAACGGCTGGCGCGTGCGGTCGGCAAGGCCAAGGCGATGGACATGGTGCTCACCGGCCGGCAGATCGGCGCGGAGGAGGCTGAGCGTTCGGGTCTGGTCGCCAGGGTCGTCCCTGCCGACGAGTTGCTGACCACTGCCGCAGAGGTCGCGGCGAAGATCGCCGGTATGTCGCTGCCCGCTGCGATGCTGGCCAAGGACGCGGTCAATGCGGCCTTCGAGACCACCCTGTCCGAGGGTGTGCGGCTCGAACGTCGTTCATTTCACGCGGCATTCGCCACCGACGACCAGAAGGAAGGTATGGCGGCCTTCGTCGAGAAGCGCGCGCCGAAGTTCACCAACTCGTGAATCTGCGGGTTTGAGTAGCCGGGTCTGCGGGTTGAGTAGCGACGAAGGAGCGTATCGAAACCAGCGACCTCTGCGGGTTGAGTAGGCGGGGGAGCGCAGCGGAGGAGCCGTATCGAAACCGGCAGCGCTCACCACTCCGACGATTCCTCGAAATCCCCTGCGTCCTGGCGCAATCGGGCCAGGATCCGCAGCAACGGTTCGAGGTCCTCGTCGGCCAGCCCGGGTTTGGCGAAGACCGCTTCGTTCAGTTCCCGGGTCGCGGTCAGCGACAGCTCGTGACCTTCCGGTGTCAGCTCGACCAGTGTCGTGCGCCGGTCGGTCGGATGCGGCGTACGTCGTACCAGCCCGACCGCTTCCAGCCGGTCGACGGCATTGGTGACGCTCGTCGGGTGCACCTGTAGTCGCGCGCTCGCCTTGGTCATCGGCAGCGCCCCGGTGCGGGTGAAGTGCAGCAGGGTGAGCAATTCGTAACGGGCGAAGGTCAATCCGAGTGGCTTGAGCACTTCCTCGACACGTGCGAGGAAGATCTGCTGCGCCCGGATGACCGAGGTGATCGCCGCCATACCGTCGGCATACTCGCCCCAGCCGTGGGAGGTCCACTGTCGGCGTGCCTCGGCGATCGGGTCGTGGGGCAACGGGCTCGGCATGCCGGTGATTGTCGCATCATCGGTCCGTATGCCGAGCGGACGTGCCGTGTCCGATCGAACCAACAGGCGCCGCAACGCGTTGGAGTGAAAGGATGAGGGGACGAATCTCGAGCTTTGGAGGGTGACATGAGCGTGCGGGTCTGGGTGGACGGCGAGATGGTCGACGACAAGCCCAGTGTGCGAGCGCTGGACCACGGCATCACCGTGGGCGACGGAGTCTTCGAGACCGCGAAGGTGGTCGACGGCAAGCCGTTCGCGATCAATCGACACAATGACCGGCTGGACCGCTCGCTGCACGGCCTCGGCCTGCCGTCCGCCGACCGGGCGCGACTGCAGGAGGGTTTCGACGCGGTCCTTGCTGAGCCGCTCGACTTCGGTCGCCTGCGCTACACGGTGACCGCGGGCGAGGGGCCGCTCGGGTCCGACCGCAGCGACAGCCCGCTGACCTACATCGTTGCCTCGATGCCGGTCGACCGCCCGGCGCCGAGCACCAAGATCGTCGTCGTGCCGTGGACCCGCAACGAGCGCAGCGCCGTCGTGGGCCTGAAGACCACGTCGTATGCCGAGAACGTCGTCGCCCTCGCCGCCGCGAAGAAGGAAGGTGGCACCGAGGCGATCTTCGCCAACAACCGTGGCGAGCTGTGCGAGGGGACCGGCTCCAGCATCTTCGTCGTCGTCAACGGCGAGCTGCTCACCCCCAAGCTCGAGTGCGGCCCGCTGGCCGGCATCACCCGGGCGCTGACGATCGAGTGGAGCCGCGAGGCCGGCATCCCGGTGCGCGAGGAGATCCTCCCGATCGACGTGCTCGACACCGCGGACGAAGTCTTCATCACCTCGTCCACCCGCGACATCCAGGCGGTCTCCGCCGTGGGCGACCGCGAGTTGCCCGCACCGGGACCGGTCACCACTGCCGCTGCGAAGGCATTCGCCGACGCGTCGGCAGCGGGTCGCGACTGAGGTACACCATGGCCGGCCCGCCGCCCCAGGACATCGATCGCGCCGTGCACGACAAGGACGCCAAGATCTTTGAGGAGCGGTTCGCGTGGCGCGCCCGGATCCGGGCCAACCCCACGTCATACCTCTTCTATCGCATCGGGATCGGCATCCTCGGGGCGCTCGTCGTGGCAGCCGGGATCGTGCTGCTTCCGCTGCCCGGCCCCGGCTGGGTGATCATCTTCGTCGGCATCGGGATCTGGGCGACCGAGTTCACCTGGGCCAAGCGGCTGCTGCGGTTCGCCAAGGAGAAGGTCGGGCTCTGGACCGCCTGGATGGGCCGGCAGAACTGGTTCGTCCGCGCACTCGTAGGGCTCGGCATCGTGCTGCTGGTCGCGGCCTGCTTCTGGTTGGTCTTCCTGGTCAGCGGTGTGCCGACTTTCCTGCCCGCCCAGGTCAAGGATTGGATCGGCCATCTGCCCGGGCTCTGAGGCCACCCGATTATGCGCCGGCGCCCGCCGTCGGCTAATGTTGGCGCTCGCAGCACGGTCTGTATGACGGCCGGTCGCAGCACCCGGATGTGTAGCTCAGCTGGTTAGAGCGTTCGCTTCACACGCGAGAGGTCAGGGGTTCGAGTCCCTTCACATCCACCACACGAAAACGGCCTCCGACGCGCGGACACGCAGGTCAGGGGCCGTTGCGGCTCCTACTTCGTTTCGTTCGGGTGATGTGTGTACACCCGCTCCAGCACGACGACCTGGCCACGCACGAAATACCAGATCCTGGCGTCGCCCTGCCGCGTCGGCTTCACCTGCCAGCGCTGGTACTCGATGCCGTCGTGAACAACCGTCTCGAGTTCGTCCTTCAGCGGATAGCACGTCGGTGAGCTGGCGTGCGGCGTCTTCGTCAAAAAGTCCCAGACATCGGCGAGCGGGTTGCGGATCGTCGCGCACAGATCGCGCCATCCTCTTGCTGCACCGGCGGAACCGAACTCGATCGTGTATTCGCTCTTCTTCGTTGGCCGCTCGACCTTGTGCCCGCGCTTCATTCAGGGGCGCTCCACCGGAACGCCCTCGTCGAACCATTCCACCGGCTCGGAACCGTAACCGGCGGCCATGTTGATCGCTGTCTCGCGCCAGGCGGTCATCGTCGCGATCGCCAGGTACGGCTGGCCGGTCGCAAATGATCCACGGGCGGCCTCGACGAGTTCATGGGCGCACTTGTCGCGACCGTTCTCGCTGAGCGCGAGCATCCAGGGGAACGCGTTCGCCATGCGTTCGGGGAGGGTGCCCCGGTCGTCGGTCGAGGCAGCGATGATCTGCGCGGCGAAGTTCAGCAGCTCCGCACGCGCATCGGCCTCCCGTTTGCTCATGAGCACGAGGTCTTCCCCGTCGCGGCGGGTGACCGCGACAGGTTGGTCCTCAGCGGCCTCAAAAACCTTCGTTGAATGGCGGCTGAGGTCGGAGGACGGGAAGGTGGGTTGGATCGTCTGGGCTGGCACACCCACACCATACTTCAGAACGTATTCTGAACTCGAATTGGTATGTGGCTACCCGGGACACGACCGGGCTCTTCCGCGTTCGCTCAGCCCGTGATGCTGGGGTGCCCGTTCTCGATGTGGCCGACGACCCGCCGGGTCCAGAACAGGTCGGCCGAGCAGGTGACGGTGAAGTCGTACCAACCGTGTTGATCGACAACGGTGTTGAAGCCTTCACTCCTTGTCGCACCCGAGGCCACGCGATAGTTCCAGGGCCCGTCCGCGCGGTAGTTGTTCGGTGTCACCGTGAACGTCGCCGCGTGCGCGGAGTCGTTCACGAAGTCGAACCACAGCTTCTCGGGGGCGCCGGAGAACCGGGTGACGATTTCCAGACCGCGGGCAGCACCGCCGGCAGCGCCGGTCATGCGGCGCAGGAAGCGGTTCGGGCCGATGACCGTGACGTGGTAGTGGCTGTCGTGCTGCGCGCCGGCGTCGACCGATTCGGTCACCGTCTCGCCGGGCGCCACCGTGAACTGCCGGGGCCGCTCTCCGCCGTTGTAGATCGCGAAGTGGGCGGATGACGTGGCGCTGGCGCCGACGTTCGCCATACTCACCTCCAACCTGACGGATGAGGCGCTGTGATGCCAGCGGTCGATCCAGGCGTTCGCCTGATAAGGCAGCGCACGTGCGGGGCTGGTGCCCGGCTCCTGCTTCGGGCGTGTATTGGTCGTGGGTCGGATTGTGGTGCCTCCTGAGGCGGACAGCTGCGTGGGTCGGGGAGCGGGCAGTGGCGGCATACCGAAGACCGGCCAGGTGAAGTCGAAGGCGGACGTGAGGTCGCCGCACACGGCGCGGCGCCAGGCGCTGATGTTGCGGCATACCGCGGGCTTCCCGATCGCCGTGGTCCAGGTCTCCAGGAATCGCAAGACCGACGTGTGGTCGAACACTTCTGAATCGACGAAACCCCCTCTGGTCCAAGGGGAAACGATCAGCATCGGGACCCGAAATCCCAGCCCGACGGCGGTCCCGTCATAGAACTCGTTGGCCGTCCCAGGGGCCGGCGCCGGCGGCGGGACGTGGTCGAAGTAGCCGTCGTTCTCGTCGTAGTTGATGAGGAGCACGCTGGAGTCGAAGACCGTGGGATCAGCGTTGAGCGCGTGCATCAGACCGTGGATCAGGCGCTCACCGTTGGCGGGCGGGCCGACCGGATGCTCGGAGTTGATCTTGTCGGTGATGATCCAGGAGACCTGTGGCAGCTTGCCGGAGCGGACGTCTGCTGCGACTGCGGCGACGATGCCGTCGGCGACCGAGCCGTTCTTGGTCGGGACGCGCTGCAGGCCGTTCCGGGCGAGGGGCGAGTCCGGCTTGGCGTCCTCGAAGCTGGCGAAGTACTCCAGGGCGTTGTTGTCGAAGTTGTTCGTGCCCTGGTAGACCCGCCAGGTGATTCCGGCATCCTGGAGGGCTTCGGCATACGTCTGCCAGGGCAATCGGTGGCCCATCGCATCGGCGCCCGTGTATGGCGGATGGGCCACGAATCTCTTCGCCGGATCGATGGTGCCGCTGAAGAAATAGGTGCGGTTCGGTCCCGTCGAACTCAGCACCGAGGCGTGGTAGGCGTCGCAGATCGTGTAGTGGTCGGCCAGCGCGAAGTGGAACGGATGATCGGCATGGGTCAGGTAACCCATGCAGTCGACGCCCTTGGCGCGGATCCAGTCGTCGAGCCTGCCGTGATCCCAGGCGGCGTGTTGACTGTCCCACTCGTGCGGGAGACCGCGCTGGTGCTCGACCTCGGCCCTGGAATATCCGACGTCCTGCGCGAAGGGGTGCTGGTGTTTGTGTCCGTCGGGCTGATCGAACACCGTTGCGCCGCCCCCGTTTTCGCGCCCGATTTCGCGCCCGATTTCGATGACGCTGTGATCGTCGAAGCCACGGACGCCCTTGAGCGTGCCGAAGTAGTGGTCGAAGCTGCGGTTCTCCTGCATCAGCAGGATGACGTGCTTGACGTCCTTGATCGTCCCGGTTCGTGGCGCCGCGGCGGACCTGGTGGACTCGGCGGACTCGGAGTGCTCGTACGCGACGCCGCCGGCGGCCAGTGCCGTCAGGCCGGCCGCTCCGACGCCGGTCAGGAAACCGCGGCGGTTGAACTCGGACATGGGACCTCCCCTGTAGGACGTCCCAGAGCTATCAGTCGAGGAATGTAGCGACCGTGAAGAAGTCGTGGTCGCACTTCGCCCACCGGGTCTCGCGGGTGGGGCATGGTCGGACCTATGGACAACACGAGCGATGGCACGAGCAGGCGGATGGGCCGACGCGGCTTCCTGAGCGCGGCGGCGCTCGGGGGAGCGGGAGCGCTGACGATCGGCGGCACGCAGCGGGCGAGTGCGGCAACGGCTCGACCGGGTGGTCATCGGTTCCGTTGCGGAGCGGACGTCGCGGCGGCCGATGGATGGAACGTCTTCTCCGGTCAGCGAATCGGGGTCATCACCAACCCGACCGGCGTCGTCCGGGACGGATTGCGCAGCATCGTCGACGTGATGGTCGAGTCCGGGAAGGTCGAGATCGGCGGGGTCTTCGGGCCTGAGCACGGCTTCCGCGGCACCGCCCAAGCCGGCGACTCCGAGGAGACGTATGTCGACGAGCGTACCGGCGTCACGGTGTATGACGCGTACGGCGCGAACATCGACAAGTTCGTCACCTACTACGGGACGGCGAAGGTCGACACGATCGTTTTCGACATACAGGACGTCGGCGCGCGTTTCTACACCTACATCTGGACGATGTACAACGCGATGGCCGCGGCCGCGAAGCTCGGCAAGCGGTTCGTGGTGCTGGACAGGCCGAATCCCGTTGGGGGAGAGGCGAAAGGCCCGGTCCTGAAGGACGGCTTCACCTCCGGCGTCGGTCTGGACAAGATCGCCCAGCAGCACGGCATGACCGCCGGCGAGCTGGCCCGCTTCTTCAACGGCGAGTTCATGCCGACCGTCGCCGGCAAGAAGGTCATCGACCTCGAGGTCGTCAAGGTCGAGGGCTGGTCGCCGTCGGAGCTGTATGCCGACACCGGTGCGCCGTGGATCCTGCCGTCCCCCAACATGCCCACGCCGGACACGGCGCTGCTCTATCCCGGCCTGTGCATGTTCGAGGCGACCAACCTCTCGGAGGGCCGCGGCACCACGCGACCTTTCGAGCTGATCGGAGCGCCCTATGTGGATTACAAGTGGGCACAACGGCTCTCGAGTGAGGACCTACCCGGCGTGGAATTCCGGGAGGCCTACTTCAACCCCACGTTCTCCAAGAACGCCGGCAAGGTCTGCGGCGGAGTCCAGGTGCACATCATCGAGCCGAGCCGAGCCGAGTCGACGCGATCCGCACCGCCACCACGATGATGACCGCCCTGCGCGACCTGTATGCCGACTTCGACTGGCGCGGCGACGCCGGCCGCTGGATCAACCTGCTGACCGGCTCGGACCGCTTCCTGAAGATGTTCACCGCCGGCGACAGCGCAGCGCAGATCGTCGCGGCCTGGCAACCGGAGCTGAAGGCCTTCGACCGGACCAGGAGGCAGTACCTGCTCTACCGCCGCTGAGCGTCGTCCCGGGCACTGGAAGGTGCGGACAGCGACGTGACTACGGTGGATCAATGCTGAAATGCGCAGGCGAGGTTGCCGATGTCATCCAGCGGCTGGAGCTGCTGGATGAGCCGTGGAGCCAGTTGTCGGAGTCTGAGGCCACGACGCTGCTGGGCGCCCGGGGCGAGGACCTCGAACGGCTGC
Organism: Flexivirga sp.; assembly: GCF_035551235.1. Taxonomy (GTDB): domain Bacteria; phylum Actinomycetota; class Actinomycetes; order Actinomycetales; family Dermatophilaceae; genus Flexivirga. Next base: position 10,386 of record NZ_DASZNO010000010.1, read on the forward strand.
TGACCGTGGCTGGTGCCGTGCGCGACCAGGGCTTGGCGAGGGCCGGCCGCAACGGGGTCATCACATACTCGCGCAAGGTGTTCCTTCCTTTGACCCACCTGTGTCGCGACCGTTGCCACTACTGCGTTTTCGTCCAATCGCCCGGCAAGTTGGCAGCCGCCGGCATCAGCCCCTACATGAGTCCGGACGAGGTGCTGCAGGTCGCTCGCGCCGGTGCGGAGCTGGGCTGCAAGGAGGCACTGCTCACTCTCGGCGACCGCCCCGAGGACCGGTGGACCAGCGCTCGCGAGTGGCTTGACCGCAATGGCTACGCCTCGACGCTCGATTACGTCGGGGCCATGGCGAAGCTGATCCTGGACGAGACGGGGCTGCTGCCGCACCTCAACCCGGGAGTCATGTCCTGGGCGGAGATGCAACGCCTGAAGCCCGTCGCGCCCTCGATGGGGATGATGCTCGAGACCACCTCATCCCGGCTGTGGGAGACCCCGGGTGAGGCGCACTTCGGGTCACCCGACAAGGACCCAGCGCTGCGCCTTCGGGTGCTGGAGGACGCGGGTCGCTCGGGCATCCCGTTCACCACCGGCGTGCTGCTCGGCATCGGTGAGACACCTTCGGAGCGAGTGGACGCCATCCGCGCCCTCCGTGACACCCACGAGCGGCACGGGCACATCCAGGAGGTGATCGTTCAGAACTTCCGGGCCAAGCCGGCGACCGCGATGATGGGCAGCGCGGATCTGGGGACTCAGGAGTATGTCGCGACGGTCGCGGTCACGCGCTTGCTGCTCGGTCCGGACATGCGGGTGCAGGCACCTCCGAACCTGACCGATCCCGCCGAGCTGTCGCTGCTGGTCCGGGCGGGCATCGACGACTGGGGCGGTGTGAGCCCGTTGACCCCGGATCACGTGAACCCGGAGCGACCCTGGCCGCAGATCACCGAGTTGGCGGAGCAGACGGCGGCCGAGGGTTACGCACTGCGCGAGCGGCTCACCACGCATCCGCATTACATCCGGGATGCGCGCGGGACGTCGAGCGGGACGTCGAGCGGACACGGAGACGGTTGGTTCGACGACCGTTTGTTCGCTCGGGTTTCGGCTCTCGCCGATGACTACGGGCTGGCCCGACGCGATGCCTATCTGGAGTCGGTGTTGCGGCGGGCCGAAGCGGATCCGGCCGGGCTCAGCGACGCGGAGTATGTCGCGCTGCTCCATGCCGACGGTGATGACCTGGAGGCGCTCGCCGCACTGGCTGACCGGGTGCGCGCCGCGCACGCCGGTGACTCGGTGACGTATGCCGTGAACCGCAACCTCGACTCCTCACTCGGATTGTCGGAGGAGCGGATCGCCGAGCTCGTCGGTGAGGCGGTGTCGTTGGGTGCGACGGAGATCTGCGCGCAGGGTCCGGTGCCCGAACATCTCGGTGCTGCCGGCTATCTGGACTTCGCGCGGGCGGTGAAACGTGGCGGGCCGGTGCATCTGCATGCGTTCCGACCGGCCGAGGTGCTCGACGGCGCTGCTCGTGCCGGCGTGGAGCTGGCCGAGTGGCTGAACGCGCTGGCCGGGGCCGGCGTCGACACCGTGCCGGGCACTGCGGCTCGGATCCTGGACGACGCGGTGCGGGAACGTCTCACTGCCGGCACCGACATCCCGGTCGGCGAGTGGGAACGCGCCATCATTGCGGCACACCGTGCTGGACTACGTTCAACTGCGACCATGGTCTACGGGCATGTCGAGACCCCTGCGCAGCAGGTTGCCCACTTGCGGCGGATCACGTCGATTGCGATGCGTACCAACGGATTCACCGAATTCATCCCGATGCCGTGGCTGCCGACGGAGTCGCCGGTTCGGGTGGAGGGTCATCGTGGCGGACCGACGCTTCGAGAATCACGCGCGGTGTACGCGGTCGCCCGGCTGATGCTCACCGGTCACATCGATCACGTCCAGGCGGCGTGGACGAAGCTCGGCCTGCGCGGCGCTCAGCTGGTGCTTGCCGGGGGAGCGGATGACGTCGGCGGGGTGCTGCTGGACGGGGACCTGGACCCGCTCGCCGGGCCGGAGCAGGGTCGCGAGCTGACCGTCGCGGATGTGCAGCGACTCGCGGCCGAGATCGGTCGTTCGACGCGGCAGCGAACAACGACGTATGACGACGTGACATGACGGCCGAGACGACAGCAGCGGGTATGGCGATGCGGCAGGTCGCGATCGTCGGCGCGGGGATCGCCGGGCTGGGGCTCGGCATACGCCTGAAGCGCTCCGGTCAGGATGACTTCGTCATCCTGGAGCGTGGCGCGGACGTCGGTGGGACCTGGCGGGACAACGTCTATCCGGGTGCTTCGTGCGACATACCGAGCACGTTGTACGAATACTCGTTCCGCCCGAACCCGTTGTGGTCACGCCGTTTTGCGCCCGGCGCGGAGATCCACCGGTACCTGCGTGATGCGGCCGAGCAGGAAGGGCTCCTGCCGCACCTGCGACTGGATTGCGCGGTGAACGCTGCCCGCTGGGACGCTGAGGACGAGTGCTGGCGACTCGACACGGCGGATGGCCCGGTCCGGGCGCGCGTCCTGGTGATGGCGGCCGGCAGACTGAGTGAGCCCCGCCTGCCCGAGGTGAGCGGACTCGACGAGTTCGAGGGGAGAGCATTTCATTCGTCCCGCTGGGATCGTCGATCGTTGACCGACCTGCGGGTCGGCGTGGTCGGCACCGGAGCGAGCGCGGTCCAGCTCATCCCGGAAATCGCCTCGGACGTCGAGTCTTTGGTTGTCTTCCAGCGGAGTCCGGCATGGGTGCTGCCGAGGAACGACAGGGGCTACACCGCCACGGAGACGCGCCCGGGTCGGGCCGAACTCGCACGCGATGCGGAAGAGCTCTTCGCGGCACGGCTGCACGGCTCGCCGGCAGCTGCGGAACTCGAGCGGACTGCTCGAGAGCATCTGCACGCGCAGGTCCCCGCGGGTCGGCTGCGGGATTCGCTGACCCCGGATTACGAAATCGGTTGCAAGCGTGCGGTGTTCAGCAACAGCTACTTCCCTGCGCTGCAGCGCCCGAACGTCGTCCTGGAGCCGTCCGCGCTGCAATCGGTCGACCGGTCCGGGGTGACGTCAGCGGACGGGCAGCACCACGAGGTCGACGTGCTGATCTTCGCCACCGGCTTCGAGACGACCCAGCCGCCGTTCGCGCGGATCGTCACCGGCCGCACCGGCAGCCTGGCCGAGCACTGGTCCGCCGGCATGACCAGCTATGCGTCGACCGTGGTCCACGGTTTTCCCAACCTGTTCGTGCTCGACGGACCCAACTCGGCGCTCGGCCATCACTCCGCGTTCGAGGTCATCGAGGCGCAGTTCGACTATGTGCTCGGGGCGCTCGATCACCTACGGACAGTTGGGTATCCGCTGGAAGTCACTCGTGCTGCAGAGGAGTCCTACACCGAACTCATCGACCGACTGGCGGCCCGCACGGTGTGGCTGCACGGCAACTGCTCCAGCTGGTATCGCGACGAGTCGAGCAACCGACTCACCCTGGTCTGGCCCGAACGCGCCACAACCTTCCGCCGGCTCAACAGCACCTTCGACCCGTCGGTCTTCCAGCCTCTATCGACGAGAGTCAGCTGACCACGACTTCGTCCACGCCGACGCGGTGGTGGGCGTCGCACTCTGCCACGACCCGCACGCGCTCGCCGCACTCCAGGTGCTCGAGGACTCGCGGCCGCGTTCCGGGTAGGTGCTTGGCACCCCACTGCCCCAGCGCGATGACGGCCGGCATCAGGTCGCGGCCCGAAAGCGTCAGCACGTAGGCGTGGCGAGTGCGCTGGCCGGGCTCCTGGTAGGGCTGCCGCTCCAGGAGGCCTGCGTCGACGAGGTCGCGCAGCCGCGCGGCGACGACCGCCTCGGTGAGCCCGGTGCGGCGGACGAAATCATCGAAGCGGCTGGTGTCGAAGTATGCCTCGCGCAGCAGCAGCACGGCCGAGCGTGTCCCGATGAGCTGCATCGTGCGGTCGATCGGGCAGCGGTCGCCGGGGGAGCGGCGGCCACGGCGCGCCATGACACCGGCAAGTGCGAAAGCCATGGACACCAGCCTACCCCTGACTTGTGCGAACCATACCCAGGTGGCACGCTCTGGCTATGCAATCCCAAAGCCAGATCCCGCTCGACTCGGTGGCGCCCTCCGAGCCGCCAGGTCCCGTCCGCCAGAGCCGGGTGCTGCTCGTGCTCTCGGCCGCGGCGTTCATGGCCAGCCTCGACCTCTTCATCGTCAACGTCGCCTTCGACACGATCGGGCGCGACTTCGGGAACGCCTCGATCTCGGACCTCAGCTGGGTTCTGAACGCCTATGCGATCGTGTATGCCGCCCTGCTCGTTCCGCTCGGACGCCTCGCCGACCGCTACGGCCGCAAGGAGGGCCTCCTGATCGGTCTGGTGATCTTCACCCTGGCGAGCGCCGCATGCGCAGTGAGCCCGGGGCTCTGGTGGCTCGTCGCGTTCCGGACGCTCCAGGCCGCTGGTGCTGCGGCACTCACACCGACGAGCCTTTCCCTCCTCCTGCGCGCCACTGACCCCGAGCACCGCGGCCATGCCGTACGCGTGTGGGCGGCAACCGGCGCACTCGCCGCCGCGGTCGGGCCCGTCGTGGGCGGTCTGCTCGTCCACCTCGCCTGGCAGTGGGTGTTCCTGGTGAACCTCCCCATCGGGGTGACGGCTGTCGTCGCCACGCTGATCTGGGTCCCCGACGTACGCGACGGTGGAGGGGACCGGGTGCCGGACCTGCTGGGTGCCGTCGTCCTGGCGCTCACGGTCGGTGCCCTCGCCCTCGGTGTGGTCAAGGGACCTGACTGGGGCTGGTCCGACGTCAGGGACCTGGCCGCTTTCGCGGTTGCGGTCGTCGGGTTCGTCTTCTTCGTCGTCCGCACCGGCAGGCACCCCTCACCGGTCGTGTCGCCGGCGCTGCTGAGGGTTCGCACCTTCGCCTGGTCGAACGCCGCGTCGTTCGTGTTCAGCATGTCCTTCGGTGCGGGCCTGCTGTCCTCGATTCTGTGGTTCCAGCAGGTCTGGGGATATGGGGCTGTGCGTACCGGCCTGGCCATCGCCCCAGGCCCGGTCACGGTGCAGCTGACGGCGTACGCCGGTACCCGGCTGGCCCGGCGCGGGGTACCGGCCGGACGGCTCGCCGCGCTCGGGTGCCTCCTGATCGCGGGCGGCTACACCTGGATCCTCACCCAGGTGGGCGCCGAACCGCACTGGGTGCGCGAGATGCTGGCAGGACAGCTCCTGGTCGGTGCCGGCGTGGGGTTCGCCCTCCCCACGATCCTCGCCTCCGGGACCGCAGACCTGCCCGCGCACACGACCGCAACCGGCAGCGCCGTGATGAACATGAGCCGCCAGATCGGCACCGTACTCGGGGTCGCGGTGCTGGTCGCCGTCCTGGGTGCTCCCGCCACATACGGCGCAGCCCACCACGTCTTCACGCTGGCATGGTTGCTGATCGTGATCGCTGCCTTGCTCGCCGCCGGCGTCTCTCTCGGCATGACGCCGCGGGCGCGAGGCGACCTCAGCCCGGCTGATTAGAGTCGGAAGCTGCGACCACGACGTGTTGACGACAGCTTTGGAGTGAGGACCTACATGACCACGACCACGCAGATCCGGATGGCGGCATACCCGGTCGGTATGCCGCAGGACAGCGACTTCGAGACGGCGACCGTCGAGCTTCCCGAGCTCGGGGACGGGCAAGTGCTGCTGCGCACGATCTACCTGTCGCTCGACCCCTACATGCGCGGTCGGATGAGCACCGCCAAGTCGTATGCCGCGCCGCTGCAGCCCGGCGACGTGATGCTCGGCGCCACCGTGTGCGAGGTGCTCGAGTCACGCGCGGAGGGCTTCAAGGCGGGCGACATCGTGCTCGCCTACACCGGCTGGCAGACCCACGCCGTCGCGGACGCCGAGCACTTGCGACGGCTCGACCCGCAGCAAGCGCCCGTTTCGACAGCTGTCGGTGTGCTGGGTATGCCGGGCTTCACGGCATACGCCGGCCTCTTGGAGATCGGCCGGCCGAAGCCGGGTGAGACCGTCGTGGTCGCCGCTGCGGCGGGTCCGGTGGGCTCGGCCGTCGGACAGATCGCACGGGTCAAGGGAGCCCGTGCAGTCGGGATCGCCGGTGGCCCGGAAAAGTGCCGAATCCTCACGGAGACCTACGGATTCGACGCTGCGGTCGACCACCGTTCGCCCACGTTCGCCGACGACCTCGCCGCCGCCACACCGGACGGCATTGACGTCTACTTCGAGAACGTCGGCGGCCCGGTCACCGAGGCGGTCGTCAAACGACTGAACCTCTACGCCCGGATGCCCGTCTGCGGGCTGGTCGCCGGCTACAACGCCACCGAGCGACCGGCCGGGCCGGACGAGTTGCCCGGGTTCATGAGAAGGGTGCTGACCCTGAGCTTGACGATTCGTGGATTCATCCAATCCGAGTTCGTACCAACGCATTACAAGGCATTCCAGCAGGACATGTCCGGCTGGATCCGCGACGGCGAGGTCAACTACCTCGAGGACATCGTCGACGGCCTGGACAACGCACCCGAGGCGTTCCGCGGGCTGCTCACCGGTCGCAACGTCGGTAAACTGCTGGTGCGCGTCGGAGAGGACCCGACCGGGAAGGACCTCTGATGCCCACCGTCAGCGTCCGTTACATCGTCCATGACGTCGACGAGGCGATCGCGTTCTATGTCGGCCGGCTCGGCTTCACCGAGGTGATGCATCCCGCGTCGACGTTCGCGATGCTCGCCCGCGGCGACCTGCGCCTCGTCCTGTCCGCCCCAGGCGGCGGCCCCGGCGGTGGTCAGGCCCTGGCCGACGGGACGACGCCCAGCCCGGGCGGCTGGAACCGCTTCGCGCTCGAGGTGGACGACATCGAGACGCTGGTCACCGATCTGCGCGAGCACGGCGTGCGCTTCCGCAACGACATCGTCAACGGTGTCGGCGGCCGCCAGACGATCGCCGAGGACCCGTCCGGCAACCCCGTGGAGCTCTTCCAGCCGACCATCGATGAGGCCCGGCTGGAGTCCTAGCGGATTTCGATACGTCTACTCGACCAGCTTCTGGCGTAGGAACGGGATTCGGCCACCGGCCAGCACCATGTCCACCTGGCGTGGGGACAGCTGGTGCCGCAACTTGTATGACGCCTCGCTGCGCGAGTTGCCGGTCTCGACGGTGTCACCGCCCTTCAGCGCCTCGTGCAGGCCGTCGAGGACCAACGTGTCGCCGAGCTGGATGTCGTCGTAGTCGCCGGCGTCGTCGAACTCCAGCGCGAGAATGCCGAAGTTCGCGAGGTTCTGCCAGTGGATCCGCGCGAACGACTTGGCGATCACGACACGCAGCCCGAGGTAGCGCGGTGCGATGACCGCGTGCTCGCGCGACGACCCCTGCCCGTAGTTCTCACCCCCGACGATGATGTGACCACCGTCGTCACGAAGCGCCGTGACGCGCTCGACATACTCCGGGTCGACGGCCTCGTAGACGAAGTCGGAGATCTTCGGGATGTTGCTGCGGTAGGGGAGCACCTTGGCGCCGGCGGGCAGGATCTCGTCGGTGGAGATGTCGTCGCCGACCACCAGCCCGACCTGCGCCTCGACATGGTCCGGTAGTCCGTCGAAGTCGGGCAGCGTCGAGATGTTCGGGCCCTTGACCAGCTCCACCTCACGCGCTTCGGCCTCGGGCAGCGGCTCGACGAGCATCGCGGTGTTGACGCTGGCGTGCTCGGGGAGTTTCGGCCGCGGGTAATCGATCCCCTTCTCCTTGCTGAGATCTCGCGGGTCGGTGATCACACCGTTCAGCGCCGCGGCCGCGGCCGTCTCGGGGGAGCACAGCCACACCGAGTCCTCCCGGCTGCCGGACCTTCCCGGAAAGTTGCGCGGCATCGTGCGCAGGCTGTTGCGCCCGGTCGCCGGCGCCTGGCCCATCCCGATGCAGCCGAGGCAGCCGGACTGGTGCACCCGTGCCCCGGCGCTGATCAGGTCGAAGAGCCAGCCACCCTTGGTGAGGTCCTGCAGGATCTCGCGTGACGTCGGGTTGATGTCCACCGAGACACCGCGGTCGGCATACCGCCCGCGCATGATCTCGGCGACCACCGCGAAGTCACGCAGGCCCGGGTTGGCCGACGACCCGACGACGACCTGGGACACCGACTCGCCGGCGACCTCGCGCACCGGCACGACATTGCCGGGGGAGGAGGGCTTGGCGATCAGTGGTTCCAGCGATGACAGGTCGATCTGCTCGGTGAGGTCGTATGACGCCCCCTCGTCCGGCCGCAGCTCTCGCCAGTCGTCCTCGCGGTCCTCGCCGGCCAGGAAGCGGCGCACTTCGTCGTCGGACGGGAAAACCGTTGCGGTCGCTCCGAGTTCGGCGCCCATATTGGCGATGACGTGCCGGTCCATCGCCGTCAGGCCGGCCAGGCCGGGACCGTGATATTCGATGATCCGGTTGACGCCACCCTTCACGCCGTGCCGGCGCAGCATCTCCAGCACCACGTCCTTGGCCGACACCCAGTCCGGCAGTTCCCCGGTCAGCTCGACACCCCAGACCTTCGGCATACGAAGGTAGAGCGGCTCGCCGGCCAGGGCCATGGCGACGTCGAGCCCGCCGACCCCGACCGCGAGCATGCCGATGGCTCCGGCGGCGCACGTGTGTGAGTCGGAGCCGGCCAGGGTCGCTCCGGGTCGTCCGAAGCGCTGCTGATGGGTCGGGTGCGACACCCCGTTGCCCGGGCCGGAGAACCACAACCCGAAACGCTGCGCGGCCGACCGCAGGAAGGCGTGGTCGTCCGGGTTGCGCTCGTCCTCCTGGAGGAGGTTGTGATCGACATACTGCACGGCGACCTCGGTGCGGACGCGGTCCAGGTCCAGCGCTTCGAGTTCGAGCATCACCATCGTGCCGGTCGCGTCCTGCACCAGAGCCTGATCGACGCGTAGCGCGATCTCCGCACCCGGCGTGAGATCGCCGTCCAGCAGGTGGTCCTGGATGAGCTTCTGTGCTGCATTGAGCGCCATCAGCGTTCCTCTCCAGCCGGTGCTGCCAGGAAAGGTGACCGGCCTGATCGGGCATTCCACCCTATCCCGCTTTCCGCTGCGGATGGCCGTGCGCGCGAGAAAGCCCGGCGTCGGTGACGCCGGGCCTTCTCGTGGGTGCAGCGGTTGAGCGTCAGTACTGCTCGGTGCCGGTGGTCGGCGCCTTCGAAGCAGCTGAGTCGTTCTGCATCTTCTCCAACTGGCGGGCGGCAGCGTCCCGGCCACCGAGACCGAACGCGAGCGCGGCAGCCGCGGCACCGCCGATGACGACCGCACCGAACGCAAGGTTGATGACGGAATTCGCCAGGCCCATGTAGCGCAGGCCGATCGCCGCGAACAGCACGATCGTCGCGATCTTGACGACGTCTCCGGTCCGGCCGCTGACCATCTTCGACAGCAGGCCGGCCACGTAGACACCGGCCATGATGATGACCGCACCGAAGACGACCCGGCCACCGATGCTGAGCACGGTGTTGAGGATCTCGGTCATTTGCGGGATGTGCAGCACATTCGCCGCGGCGACCGCGAAGAACAGCACGATCGCGATCTGCACGATGCGCGAGACGACCTTCGGAACGTCGACATTCTCGGACTCGATGCCGGCGCTGCTGAGCGCGCCCTGCGTGTTCATACCGCGCAGCAAATTCTCCAGCAGGGTGCCGGCGAATTTGGCGATCAGGCAGCCGATGGCCAGCAGGATGCCCGCACCGATGATCAGCGGAATCGTGTCGAGGATCAACTTCAGCATGTGAGATGCCGGGTCCGAAATCGACTTGATGCCGAGGATCTGCAGGGCGGAAATTGCGACGACGAGCAGGACGACGGCGAAGACCAGCATGCCGACCATCGAGGAGATCTTCACCGGCTCCGAGCCGGTCTGGCCGTGCTGCGCCTGAGCCTGAGCGTGTGCCTGACCGAGACCCTGCTGGTCGCCCTGCAGGTGCTGCGGTGCGTCGTGCCGTGCGGCGCCGGTGCCGGTCGCGCTGTCGATCTGGCTGCCCGCCTGGCTGGTGAACTTGTCGGCGAACCGGTCGACGTTCGCAGCCTGCAGCGCGGTGACCACGAGCTCACGCACGATCTTGGCGAGCACGAAGCCGATGAACATCACCATGGCTGCACCGAGGATCTGCGGCAGCGCATGCAACAGCGTGCTCAGCATGTCCTGCAGGGGCGCGGTGACTTGATCGAGCCGGAACAGATTGAGAACCGCCATCAGGCCGAAGACCCAGATGACCAGCGAGATGATGGAACTCAGCGAGGTGCCGAGGGAGTCACCGGTCCCGTCCGGCCGGTTCAGCACTTTGACCTTGGCGAATAGCTTCGTCAGGATCTTCTTGGCAAATTTCGCCAAGAACCACGTGATGATCAGGATGATGACGGCCGCGACAACCTTCGTGATGATGTCGGACCAGTGGAAATCGCTCAACTCCATGTGATTACTCCATTCCAACCCGCGTCGTTCGGGACGCGGTGCGAATTAGGCATCGTCCCAAGGAAACTAGCTGAAATGCGTTCTCCCGGGAACCCCTGAAGAACTATCGAAAAAAAGCTATAATCCGCGCGCGACGTCACGAAATACATCTGGTATGGCGCCGGGGCGGGGCGTCATACCGGGTGGAGCAAGCGGCTATCGGCGGCGGCCGAGCTCGCGCCGTGCGCGGTCGTAGAAGTCGTAGGTGGCGCGCATGGCGTCCGCGAACGTGACGCTGGGGCGACGGGCTCGGGTGGAAGCCTTCAGCTGCTCGACCCGCTCGGCGTCGACCAGCAGTTTGGCCAGGCTGTCGACCATGTCGTCCGCGTCGTCGACCAGCAGGCCCTCGACCCCGCTCTCGACGAAGTCGGCCAGCCCGGTGAAGTTGTAACCCACGACGGGTACGCCCGCGCTGCGCGCCTCGAGGGCGGCAATCCCGAAGGCTTCCTGCCGTGACGGGGCCACGAACAGGTCGGCGTCATGCAGCAGGTCGCGGATCTGCTCCGGTGTCCGGTGGCCGAGAAGGTCGACCCACTCGGTGAGACCGAGGTCGTTGATCTGTTGCACGAGATCGTCGTGTCGCGGCCCGGCACCGACGATGGAGACCGAGACCGCAGTGCCCGCCGGCACCTTCGCCTTGACTCGCCCGATGATCTCGATGAACTCGTCGATGTGCTTGCGCTTCTTGAGCCGGCCGACGAGAACCACCCGGAAGTCCGGGTCGCCGGCGCGGTGCAGCGACGGAGCGATGGGTGACCACCAGTCGGTGTCGACGAGGTTGGGCACGACCGAGACGGCGCCGGAGCGCGGATAGACCCGCTTGATGTGACCGGCGATCATCGTGCTCACGCCGGAGAACACCACCCGCATGACGGACGGGCCGAAGAAGACACCGCTGACGAAGCGATGCGCCGGCGCGACCTTCCACCACACCGAGTGCACCGTCACCGCGACCGGTATGCCGCGCCGGCTCGCGGCACGGGCGACGTAGATCGCGATCGGTGACGCCACGGTGAAGTGCGCGTGCACGACATCGACATCGCCGTTGTCGAGCACCTCGGCGACCATCGAGTGGTTCAGCGACGGGAAGGCGATGGTCAGCCAGCGCGTGCGCAGGCCGCGGTGCACGTCGAGGTCGTGGTCCTGCGCGCCGTCCTTGTTGACCGCCGTGATGACCGAGACGTCATGTCCGTCGGCCCGCTGGGCGAGAGCGAGCGCCTCGACCTGGCGCTCGATCCCCCCGACATCGGGCGGGAAGGAATCTGCGACGTGGACGATCCTCATCGGCGCCCCCGCGAAGTATCGGAGCGAGGTACGAGCGGAGAGCTTCGTGGGGTGGTTCTCATGCCACGTCGCGGCTTGACTCGGGACGCAGCCGCACGGGGAGGGACTCCACGCCATACACGATGGACAGGTCACGGAACGCCAGCTGCTCGACGGGCGTGGCCAGCTGCAGGTCCGGGAAGCGCTCGACCAGGCCGAGGAACGCAGAACGCAACTCCATCCGGGCCAGCTCGGCACCGACGCAGCGGTGGAACCCGTGGCCGAAGCCCAGGTGTGACGGCCGCTCGATGTGGGGGTTGACGGTCTCGGTGTCGGCACCGAGCACGGGGTCGCGGTTGGCGCCGGAGAGGGAGACGACGACCACGTCGCCCTTCTTGATCGGCTTGCCGAAGAGATTCAGATCGTGCTTCGCGAACCGCGGGAAGGTGATCTGCACGACCGACAGGTAACGAACCAACTCGGCCACGACACCGTCGACATGCTCGCGTTGGCCCGCGCGAAGGTAGCTGTCGGGGTCGCGCAGCAGGGCCAGGGTGCCCAGCGACAGCATGCTCGCGCTGGTCTCGTAGCCGCCGGTGAAGACACCGTCGGCCAGGCCACCGAGGTCCTCGTCGCTGACGTCGTCACCGAGCTCGCGGATGATCTGTCCGATCAGTCCGGGACCGGGTTCCAGGCGCTGTCGGCGGACGGCCTCCTGCAGGAACTCGCGGGACTCGGTCATCGCGCCGAACACGCCGATGCCGCCGTTGGTGACGTCGAACCGGGCGTGGCCGAGCTTGCGGAAGTGCTCGCGGTCCTCGACCGGCAGCCCGAGCAACTCACAGATGACCAGGAAGGGGATCGGGAAGGCGAAGTCCTCGACCAGATCGATCACCGGACCGGCGGCTTCCATCGCATCCAGCCGCTCGGCGACGATGCGGTCGATGGCCGGTTGCAGCCGCGCCAGGCGACGGATGGTGAACTCCGGCGTCAGGATCTTGCGCAATCTGCTGTGTTCCGGCGGGTCGGTGAAGCCCAACCCGCCGATCTTGACGTCACTGCCCATGCCGAGCATCGGTCGGATGTCGGTGCTGTAACTCTTGGTGTCGGCCAGTACGGCCTTGGCCTCGTGGTAGCCGCTCACCAGCCACACGTTGATGCCGAACACCCGGCGCATGCGTTGCACCGGGTCCTGCTCGCGCATCTGCCCGAGCTCGGGGAGCGGGTCCATACCGTTGCGGCGCAACGGCATGGTCAGCTTCTTGGGAAGCGCTGAAATACCTGCCAGCCCCGAGGAGCGGCCTGCTGCGGCAGTTGACAGCAGTCGCTGGGCGACCCACCGACGGATCGATGTCGTCGCGTTCACTGTGGTTCGTCTCCTGGAAATACGATGGATGCCGTCCCCGCCCTGGCGGTCGACGCGGGTATCCGCGCAGCCTCGTCACGATACCTGTGACGGGGCGGACAGCACTTTCAACCGTAACCGACGAGCGCGTCGTTCGCGGTGCGGCTCGCTCACACCATGACAACGATCCGGGAACGCCGGTTAATGTGGCGCCGTGATCGTTGCAGCAGCCCCGCGCCGTGGTGCGCCGTCATGACGGACGACGAGCGGGCGTCGCGCCCCCCGGCGCGGTTCGGGCACTACGAGTTGCACGAGGTCATCGGCACCGGTGGCATGGGCCAGGTCGCTCGCGCGACGGACACCAGGCTCGGCCGGGACGTCGCCCTGAAGGTCATGCATCCGGCGACCGCGGCGGACGATGAATACCGGGCGCGTTTCCAGCGTGAGGCGGCGATCGTGGCCCGGCTGACCGACCCGCACGTCATACCGATCCACGGGTATGGCGAGATCGACGGCCGCCTCTACCTGGACATGCGGCTGGTGGAGGGTCGCAACCTCGCCCAGTTGCTCGACCGTGGGCAACTGGAGGTGTCGCGGACCCTCGACCTGCTGAGCCAGATCGGCGACGCCCTGGACTCGGCGCATCGTGCCGGCCTGGTGCACCGTGACGTCAAGCCGTCCAACATCCTGGTCGACCCCAAGGGCTTCGCCTACCTGGTCGACTTCGGCATCGCCGCCAGCGTCAGTCAGCAGGACCTGACATCCACCGGGCAGGTCGTGGGCAGTGCGTCATACATGGCGCCGGAGCGCTTGCACGTGCCGGCACGGTCCGACGCGCGCAGTGACGTCTACTCGCTGGCCTGCGTGCTCTACCAGGCGTTGACCGGCAGCAAGCCGTTCGGCGTCGGTGAGCAGGTACAGGTGATCGCCGCGCACCTCAACGCACCGCCGCCCTCGCTGCGCGAGCACCGCACGGACCTGCCGAGCGCGCTGGACCGCGTCGTGCAATCGGGTATGGCGAAGGACCCGGCCCATCGTCCGGCGAGCGCGCCCGAGCTGATGGACGCCGCCCGCTCCGCGATGTCGCAGCCACGACGCACGGTCACACCCGCACCGCAGCGCCGACCCGATCCGGGCGCGACGCGTGCCGTCGCGCAGGGCAACGCTCCGCTGCCGGGGAAGGGCCCGCAGCGCCGGGCCGAGGCGGCACACGGGCCGGCACCTGAACCACGGGCCCGCCCCGGTCGCGACGCGGCACCCGCCGCCGGCAACAACGCCTCCCGGACCCTGTGGGTCATCGCGATCGTGATGGTGCTGATCTGCGTTGCGGTCGTCGCGTACGCCGTCGCGACGGGCTGAACCGCCCGCGATAACCTGAGGCGGCTCGGCGTGTGTCGCCGGGCACCCGTCTGTATGACGAGCCGGGCGCTCGCCATACCTCGCCATCTCACAAGGAGAACACCCGTGTCAGCAGGTCAAGCCGAACCCATTGCCGCCACTGGCCGACGGGTCGAGCAGGCCACGACGGGCACCGAACTCTTCGGCGACGACCGGCAGGTCGTGGCGATGACGGTCGACGGTGAGTTGCAGGACCTCTTCCGCGAGATCCCGGCCGGTGCCGTGGTCGAACCGGTCCCGGTCGACTCGCCCGACGGCCTCAACGTGCTGCGGCACTCGACCGCGCACGTGCTGGCGCAGGCCGTGCAGCAGATCAACCCCGACGCCAAGCTCGGCATCGGGCCGCCGATCACCGACGGCTTCTACTACGACTTCGACGTCGAGACCCCCTTCACGCCCGAGGACCTCAAAGCCCTCGAGAAGGCGATGCAGAAGATCATCAACGAGGGTCAGACGTTCCATCGCCGCGAGATCAGTGATGACGCCGCGCGAGCCGAACTTGCCTCTGAGCCCTACAAGTTGGAGCTCATCGGACTGAAGTCGAAGGCCGGTGAAGCGGCCGACGGCGCCGACGCCGAGGTCGGCGAGGGCGGCCTGACGATCTACGACAACATCCGCCGTGACGGCTCCGTCGCGTGGGGCGACCTGTGCCGCGGGCCGCACCTGCCCTCGACCAAGCTGATCGGCAACGCCTACAAGATCATGCGGTCGGCCGCCGCCTACTGGCGAGGCTCGGAGAAGAACCCGCAGCTGCAGCGCATCTACGGCACCGCCTGGCCGAGCAAGGCCGAGATGAAGGACTATCTCGACCGGCTCGCCGAGGCGGAGAAGCGCGACCACCGCAAGCTCGGCGCCGAGCTCGACCTCTTCAGCTTCCCGGAGGAGCTGGGTTCCGGGTTGCCGGTCTTCCACCCCAAGGGTGGTGTGATCAAGCGTGAGATGGAGGACTACGTCCGCGCGCGGCACCTGCAGGAGGGCTTCCAGTACGTCGGCACCCCGCACATCTCCAAGGATGGGCTGTTCCACACCAGCGGCCACCTGCCCTACTACGCGGACACGATGTTCCCGGGTATGGAGCTGGAGGGTGCGCAGTACCGCCTGAAGGCGATGAACTGCCCGATGCACAACCTGATCTTCTCCTCGCGTGGTCGCTCATATCGCGAATTGCCCTTGCGTTTCTTCGAATTCGGCTCGGTCTACCGCTATGAGAAGTCCGGTGTCGTCCACGGCCTGACGCGCGTGCGCGGTATGACGCAGGACGACTCGCACTCCTACGTGACCGCCGAGCAGGCGCCGGGGGAGATCCGACACCTGCTGAACTTCGTGCTGTCGCTGCTGCGCGACTTCGGGCTGGAGGACTTCTACCTGGAGCTGTCGACCCGGGAGACCGAGGGCGACAAGAAGGACAAGTTCATCGGCACCGACGAGCAGTGGGAGACCGCGACCTCGATCCTCGAGCAGGTCGCGACCGAGACCGGTCTCGAGCTGGTGCCGGACCCGGGCGGCGCCGCGTTCTACGGGCCGAAGATCTCCGTGCAGGCACGCGATGCGATCGGCCGCACCTGGCAGATGTCGACCATCCAGTACGACTTCAACCAGCCGCACCGCTTCGGGCTGGAGTTCCAGGCCTCCGATGGCACCCGCCAGGAGCCGGTGATGATCCACTCGGCGAAGTTCGGGTCGATCGAGCGGTTCCTCGGTGTGCTGGTGGAGCACTACGCGGGCGCCTTCCCTCCGTGGCTGTCACCCGTGCAGGTGCTCGGCGTGCCGGTCGCCGAGGAGTTTGCGCCATACCTCTCGGGTGTGCTGGATCAGTTGCAGCAGAAGGGGATTCGCGTGGAGCTCGACGACTCCGACGACCGTTTCCCGAAGAAGATCCGCAACGCCAGCAAGTCGAAGGTGCCGTTCACGCTGATCGCCGGCGACGAGGACCGCTCGGCAAATGCCGTGTCGTTCCGCTTCCGCGACGGCTCCCAGCGCAACGGTGTCCCGGTGGCCGAGGCGATCGCGGAGATCGAAGCCGCGATCCGCGACAAGGCACAGGTGTAGCGGGAACCAAGCCCGATCGCCGCTAGTTGGACCCAATGCAGCCCCCACGGACACTCGAGGCCCCGGGGGCTGCACCACGTCCGGGGTGGGTGCGATGAAGTTGCGTGGGACGAGCCCGGTGCTCGGCGGTCGCGTCGCACACCAGGTGCAGGGCCGGCGAGACGCACCGGTCCTGCTTCTGCTGCAGGGACAGGCCAATTCGCATGAGTGGTGGCAGCACGTACGGCCGTTGCTGACCGAGCGCTTCCTCACGATCACCTTCGACTACCGGGGCACCGGGGATACCGCGCGGCTGCAGGCGGCCACCGGTAAGGAGGACGAAACGCTTTGGTCGACGGGGCTTTTCGCCGAGGACGCCGCCGCGGTGCTGGCTGCGCTCGGCGTGAAGCGCGCCTTCGTCTACGGCACCTCCATGGGCGGCCGGATCGCCCAGGAGCTCGCGATCAGCCACCCGAGGCTGGTGCGCACTCTGGTGCTGGCCTGCACGACACCGGGCGGCTCGCTCGCGACGGAGCGCAGCCGCGAGGTGCGCCTGGCGCTCTCGAGCCCGGACCGCGCGGCGCGTCTGCGCACGACGGCGGACCTCTTCTACACACCGGAGTGGGTCACTGCGCATGGCGGGTATGACGGTGTGCCGACATACCTCTTCGGCGATCCCACGATGACCCGGCGCGACGCCAACCGACACCTGCGGGTCAGTGCGAAGCACGACGCGGCCAGCCGGCTCGATCGCATCGGGGCGCCAACGCTGATCCTGCACGGTGCGCAGGATCGGTTCGCGCCGGTGGCCAACGCAACGGTGCTGCACGAGCGGATCAGGGGCAGCCGACTGCACGTCCATCCGATCGGCCGGCATGGCTTCTTCGACGAATTCGCTTCGGAGACAACCGATCTCGTGATGGACTTCACAGCCTCGGCCTGAAGGCACAGGCGCCTGCGTTGGTATGCCGGCTCAGTCTCCGCCCGCTGCCGCGTGGTGGTCAGCGCGTTCGTCGAGAGCGTTGGCGAGCCGGGCGAGGTGGGTGACCGGCGAATCGGCTGTCGTGTCGGTCGCTGCCGCGGTGAGGACGGCCTCGAGCTGCTCGTTGACCAGCTGGACGAAATTCTCGCCGGACTCGGTCAGCTCAACCACGGAGCTTCGACGGTCCTGAGGGTTCGGAACGCGACGTGCGTAGTCGCCGGCGACGAGTCGGTCCAGCACGGCGGTCAGCGTGCCGGATCCGATCAGCATCCGCTTCGCGAGCTGGCTCGGGGTGAGGCCGGCGTCCGCCGCGGCGAGGTGCCCGAGCACCACGACCTCCCGCACACCGAGGTCGTGGCTGTCCGCGATGGCCTGGCGGAAGCGCTGCGAGGCGAGTAGCAGCGCGCGCAGGTTGGCAATGTGGGCGGTAGGGATAGCACGTTCGGCACTCACGCGGGAACGATACTTCAAGTTCCAGATATGTCGAAAATAAAGTAACTCGATTTTCGAGATAAATGCTACGCTGCGTCGTGCGGCGCCGCACTGGCAACCGCCGCAGTGGCGAAGCGTTCTGCGCCCGACCGACCGCGACTCAATGAGGAGATCCCGATGCGAACCATGATGCGGGTCCATATGGACACCCGGGCCGGAAACGAGGCTGCCCGCAGTGGCGCTCTCGCCAAGGGGATGGACGCGCTGATGAACGAAATCCATCCAGAGGCGTCCTACTTCTTCCTCGATGGTGGCCGACGCTCGGCGATGTTCGTGTTCGACCTGGCCGATCCATCACGCCTTCCGATCATCGCCGAACCGCTGTTCGGAGTGATGAACGCCGAGATCGAGTTCACGCCGGTGATGAGTCTCGAGGATCTGCAGAAGGGGCTCTCCCAACTCACAACAGCGCCCTGACGCCGGATCGTCCTGCGCCAGTACACCCCGAGGAGGGTCACTGTGACGTTCATCCAGATCATCGAATTCCGGACCACCCGCATCGATGAGCTCAATGCGTTGATCGATGGGTGGCTGGAGACGACGGCGGGCAAGCGCGCCGCAACACGTGCTGCCCAGACCAAGGATCGTGACACCGAGAACACCTACCTCCACGTCGTCGAGTTCCCGTCCTACGAGGAAGCGATGGCGAACTCGGACCTGCCCGAAACCAGTGAGTTCGCAACCAAGCTCGCGGCGCTGTGCGACGGACCTGCGACGTTCCGAAACCTCGACGTGATTCGTGAGGTCCCGATGTAGGGACCGCCGGATCAGGCGGTGGCCGGTTCGGCCTCCTCCTGCGGCGCGAAGGCGTGGTCGTGCTGACGTCCACCGAGCAGCACGGCCGCGATGACCGCGGCGAGCAGGGCGGCGATGGCGCACACCAGGTAGCCCAATGCATAACCGTGGGACAACGCGTGGAACGCGACGTCCTTGAGCGGGTTGAACGGCTGCATCTTCCCGTCCGCGCCGGGCACCTGCGAGGGCACGGCGTTCTGGCCCAGTGGCCCGGACTTCACGGCGGCGACAGCCTCGGCGACCTTGGGTCGTTCGGCGGCGGGGACATGCCCGGGTGCGGCGTAGAACTGGCTGAGCGACTTCTGCAGCGTGCTCGACGACGCGATCTTGTCGCTGATCCGGTTCGCGGCACTCGTCAGCGCGATCGCACCGACGATGGCCGGGCCGAGCGTCAGGCCGAAGTCGCGCAGCATGCTGGTGGCGCCGCTCGCCATACCGGCCTTCGACGTGGGCACGCTGTTGACCGCGACGACGGTGATGGCTGTGACAGCGGTCTTGAAACCGGCGCCGATCACCAGCAGTGGCAACGCGATTGCGCCCAGTCCCAGATGCGTCGCGGGTATGGCGGCCATGGCGAGGTTGCCGACGCCGATGAGCGCCATACCGCCGGCCAGGACCCAGCCGGGGTTGAGCTTCTGCAACATCCGGGTGCTGACCGGGAAGAGGACTACACCCATGATGTTCAGCAGGACGAATCCGACCGACGTCTTCAGCGGCGTGTACTCCTGGATGGCGGACAGCCGGATGCTGGTGGCGTAGGCGGTGCCGAGGTAGGCGAACATGCCCAGCACGGTGACGATCGCCGACACGGTGAACATACGGTTGCTGAAGAGCTGCAGCTGGATCAGCGGCTTGTCGACGCGCAGCTCGACCACGACGAACGCGATCAGGAAGACGACGGCGAGGACGAAGGCGCCGACGACCTGGATGCTGCCCCAGCCGTCCTCGGCGCCCTGGATGACACCGAACAGCAACGCGAAGATGCCGATCGCGACCGTGATCTGTCCGGGCCAGTCCAACGAGCGGCCGTGCGGAGACGACGAGTCCTGGGCCCAGGCGAGCGTGACGACGGTGCTGATGATGGCGAGGACTGCCATCGCGAGGAACGCGTAACGCCAGCTGGCGAATTCGCCGCCGCTGTGGTGGATTCGGGCGAGCACGCCGCCGATCAGCGGTGACATGAAACCACCGGCGGTGAGGGCGGCGGCCCAGATCGAGATCGCGTGGGCGCGGTCCCTGACGGTGTGCGTGCCGGCCGCGAGCATCGCGACCGAGGTGGGGAAGATCGCTGCGGCTCCCGTGCCGGCGATCACCTGTCCGGTCAGCAGGATGGCGGTCTCACCGGAGGGGGTGAAGAACGACAGCAGGCCGCCGGCGAGCACGAGCACGGACCCGATGGCGAGCAGTCGCTTGCGTCCGAACAGGTCGCCGACGACGCCGAAGGACAGCTCCAGCAGGGTCACCGGCACCATGAATGCGTCCGACACCCAGGTCAGCGTGGTGGACGACAGATGGAGGTCCTGGTTGATGTACCCGTTGATGACGGCGGGGATGCTCACGCCGACCTGGGCGAGGAAGCACGCCGTGATCGCGGCGATCAGCGTCCCGGCGGTCAACTTCGGCAGCGTCGTGTCCGCTGCGGTGGTTTCGGTCTGATCCATGAGGAGGAGCGAAGCAGGTGCACCCTGTGGTCCGCAGCACATCGTTTTCGCTGGGCGGAAGAATTACTAAAGAATCCTGATGACCTGCCCGTGGTACGCATCCCGGCGGCAGTCAGCCGGGATCGGACCCGCGTGCGGTGGCTGAATCGCCGAGGCCGTGCCGGCACGCCTCGAGCAGGCGACGCAACTCCTCGGCGGCGGTGCCGGGCAGTTGGGTGAGCATCCGGGCTTCGAGCGCGGCGACGTTCGGCCGCAGCTGATCCAGCAGCCGGCGGCCGTCGTCCGTGAGAGTGATGACCAGCCGGCGTCCGTCATTCGGGTCGCGGTATCGCTCGATCAGGCCACGCTTGAGCAGCGTGGTGACCATGTCCGCCATACTCTGCGCGGTCACGAAGGAGTTGCGTGCGAGTCGTGCCGCCGTCAGCCCGGGGTGACGCTCCAGGACCGTGAGAGCGGTGTACTGCAGCGCGGTCAGTCCCGCGGGCCGGGTCAGCTCGTCGAGCCCGGCGCGCGTTGCGAGCTCGACCTGCTTGATCAGGTAGAGCAGCGTCGGTGGTTCCGGGCGGTCCTGGCTCACGATGTCCTCCCTCAGGTCAGTCCGAGCACCTTAGCGGCGTTGTCCT
Organism: Flexivirga sp.; assembly: GCF_035551235.1. Lineage (GTDB taxonomy): Bacteria > Actinomycetota > Actinomycetes > Actinomycetales > Dermatophilaceae > Flexivirga. The sequence goes on from NZ_DASZNO010000010.1 coordinate 31,492, forward strand.
TGAGGATCCCGGGCAGCACGGCCTCGTCGAGTCCGAGCTGCTCGAAGTCGGTGATCCACTGCTCGGGGGTCAGCAATGGGTAGTCGCTGCCGAACAGCACCTTCTGGCGCAGCATCCGGCCGGCCGCGTGCACGAGTTCCTTCGGGAAGTACTTCGGCCGCCACCCGGACAGGTCGATGAAGACGTTGGCCTTGTGGGTCGCCATCGAGATCGCCTCCGCCTGCCACGGGACCGATGGATGCGCGAGAATGACTGTCAATCCGGGGAATTCGGCAGCGACGTCGTCCAGCAGGAGCGGGTTGGAGTAGCGCAGCTTGATGCCGCGTCCACCGGGCAGTCCGGCGCCGATGCCGTTCTGGCCGGTGTGGAAGAGAGCCGGCACGCCCAGCTCCTCCAGTGCGGCCCACAGCGGTCGGTATGCCGGGTCGTCGGGGGAGAAGGCCTGCAGCGACGGGTGGAACTTGAAGCCGCGCACGCCATACGCCTCGACGAGGTGTCGCGCCCGCTCCACCGCAGGGGCGCCCTGCAGCGGGTCGACCGAGCCGAACGGGATGAGTACATCGGCGTGCTCGGCGGCCTCCTGCGCGATCTCCTCGCTGGACAGGGCTGGGTGTCCCGTCGCGGTGGTCGCGTCCACGGTGAAGACGACCGCCGCCATACCTGTGCGTCGGTAGCGATCGGCAAGGTCCTCGACTGTCGGCGTGCGCGGCTCGTCGCCCTTGAAGTACGCGGCGGACGCGTCGAGCAGTTCCTGGTCGAGCGAGCAGTGGCCGTGCGAGTCGGCCTCGACATGCACGTGCACATCCAGTGCACGGATCGTGTCGAGATCGATGGCGGGCTCGTACCGGGTCACGGGTTTACCTCTCGCAGTGTGGATTTCAGCAACTTGCCAGACGCGTTGTGCGGCAGTTCGGGTAGGAACACGACGGACCGCGGCAGCTTGTAGCGAGCCAGCAGGCGGGACAGGTGCTCGATGATCGCGTTCTCGTCCACTCTCGCTCCGGGGCGTATGACGACGAACGCACGTCCGACCTCACCCCACTTCGCGTCCGGTATGCCGATCACCGCCGCCTCGACGACATCCGGGTGCTCGTGCAGGGCGCCCTCCACCTCGGCGGGATAGACGTTCTCGCCGCCGGAGATGTACATGTCCTTCAGGCGTCCGACGATGCGCAGGTAGCCCTCGTCGTCGGTGGTCGCGAGATCGCCGGTGTGCAGCCAGCCGTCGACACGCGCGACATCGGTGGACCGCTGATCCCGCCAGTAGCCCGGTGTGACGTTCGGTCCGCTGACCTGCACCTCACCTGCCGTGCCCGCGGGCACGGCGACGCCGCTCGGGTCGACGACCCGCACATCGGTGAAGAAGCATGCGGTGCCGGCGGATCCGAGCTTGCGGACGCCGTCCTCGGCCCGCAGCATCGTCGTGCCGGGGGAGGCTTCGGTCAGGCCGTAGCCCTGCACGATCATCAGGCCCCGGTCGAGCCAGGTGTGCAACAACGATTCGGGGATCGGAGATCCGCCGCTGAGGGCACTGCGCAAACTGCGGAGATCTGCGGACCCGAAACGGCCCGCCTCGGAGAGCGCGAGATACATCGAGGTGACACCGAAAAGCAGTGTGACGCGCTCGGATTCGATCAGGTCGATCGCACGGTCCGGGTCGAATCGTGCCTCGATCAGGGCCGTCCCGCCCTTGAGGATCGTGGGGAACAGGACCTGGTTGAGCGCCGCCGTGTGGAAGAGCGGTGCGGTGATCAGCGCGACCTCATCGCTGCCGAGGTCGACGTCGACCATCAGGTTCATGACGTTCCAGATGATGTTGCCATGGGTCAGCTGCACGCCCTTCGGGCGGCCGCTGGTGCCGGAGGTGTACTGGATCATGAAGAGATCGTCATGGCCGATGCTCTCGTCGATCGGTGTTGCGGCGTCGCTTTCCAGTGCCTCGAGCCCCGCGCCGGCACGGCGCGTGAAAACAGCTGTGGGGATTGACAACTCGGCGATCATCGCGATCACATCGTCGGTGCCGAGGTCGTCCTCCACGAGGACAAGTCTCGGCTCGCTGTTGTCGAGCACGTAGCGCAACTCCGGGGGTGCCAGCCGGGTGTTGAGCGGCACGAAAACCGCGCCCAGTGCGGCGGTCGCGAACATCGCGCTCACCAGCTCGAGCGAGTTCAGCCCGAGGAACGCCACGCGGTCCCCGCGTGCGACGCCGCGCTCCCGCAGGCCGTGCGCCAGCCGGGTCGCGGACTCGTGCAGCTGCCGGTAGGACTGGCGATTGCCGTCCTGTACGAGCGCGGTCTTGTCCGGGGTCATCCTGCTGCGCCGCAGCGGCCAGGAGCCGAGTCCTTGATCCTTCATCGCGCGTCTCCGTGCGACGGGTCGAGGCCGAGGCGCGCCTTGAGTGCCAGCAGCTCCTGCAACGCCCTGTCGCGGTCGAGTCGCACCTGGTCCTCGGTCCCGGCCAGCTCCGTGGTGACGCCGGAGACGAGCCGCCCGGTCAGCTCGGGTGTCAGCTCCGGCTCGCCGAGGTCGGCCCACCAGTCCACCATGGGCGGTCCGAGGTGCTCCAGGACGTGCGCCATACCGCCTGGTCCGCCGGACAGGTGTTGCGTCGCGATCGGTCCGAGGAGCGCCCAGCGCAGGCCGGGACCGTTGGACACCGCGAGGTCGAGATCGGTCACCGAGATGGCGCCCCGGCCGATGAGGTCGTACGCCTCCCGCCATAGCGCAGCCTGCAGCCGGTTGACGACATGGCCGGGCAGCTCCGCACGGACCCGGATCGGCCGCCGGTCCAGCTGACGCATGGACGTCATCGCCGCCTCGATCGTCTCCGGCGCGGTCGACGTTCCGCCGACGACCTCGACGAGTGGGACGAGGTGCGGTGGATTGAACGGGTGCGTGACGACCACCCGCTCGGGGTGCCGGCAGGCGTCCTGGAAGCTGCTCGGCCCGAATCCCGAGCTACTGCTGGCCAGTACGACGTCCGGCTCGGTGGCCGCATCCAGTGCGGCGAACAGTTCCCGCTTGAAATCCAGTCGCTCCGGCCCGGCCTCGATGACCAGATCCGCCGTCGCGGCGGCCTCGGCCGGATCGGCGTGCAGGTGCAGGCCGTCCATCAGGTCGGCGGACGCGCTGAGCGCGGTGAGATGCGCACGTACCGTCTCGACCGCTCGATCGCGTGCGGTGGCAGCGGGATCCGCGAGATGAACGGGTATGCCGTGCGCGAGGGCGAGTGCCGCCCAGCTGCAACCGATCGATCCCGCGCCGACCACCGCGACCGTGTGCAGGTCGCTCCTCATGACTGCTCCTCCCTCCGGGTCGCCGCGTACGCGACATACGCCTCGATCGAGGTGGGTTCGGCCAGCGCATCGGCGCTGACAACGTCGGATGCCTTGGCGCCCTGGAGGATTCGCTTCACCGGCACCTCGAGCTTCTTGCCGGTGAGGTTGCGCGGGATGGCGGGCACCTCGACCACCCGGTCCGGCACGTGCCGGGGGCTCAGTGCGGACCGCAGCGCGCCGGACACCCGGCTCCGCAGGTCGTCGGCAGCGATGTGCCCGGTGGTCGTGACGAAGAGGATCAGCTCACCGTTGCCACCGGCCGGATCCTCCAGGTGTATGACGAGGCTGTCGCCGACCTCCGGGAGCTCCTCGACCACGCGATAGAACTCCGCCGTGCCCAGCCGCACACCGCCGCGATTGAGCGTGGAGTCACTCCGTCCGGTCACGATGCAGCTGCCGTCCTCCTCGAAGACGATCCAGTCGCCGTGCCGCCATACGCCCGGATAGGTGTCGAAATACGTTGCGGTCAGGCGAGACCCGTCATCGCCCCAGAGTCCGACGGGCATCGACGGCATGGGGGAGAGGACGACGAGTTCACCGGGATCGCCGACCAGCTCGCGCCCGTCGGGGTCGAAGGCGTGGACGTCCACACCGAGGGCGCGGCCGGAGATCATGCCGGCGCGAACGGGCAGGAGCGGGTTGTTCTGCACCAGCCCGCTGCACACATCGGTGCCGCCGCTGCCGACGTTGAGCTGCACGTCGTCGCCGAGCTGGTCACGGATCCAGCCGTACCCTTCCGGCGGCAGCGGTGATCCCGCGGACCCGACGACCCGGATCCTCAGGTCGCGCCCCGTGAGATCGACGCCGGCGGAGCGGCAGGCCATGATGAACCCCGGGCTCGCTCCCATCAGGGTGGCTCCGACCTCCTCGGCGAGGTCCCATTGCCAGGTCAGGTCCGGATGGGCGGGGTTGCCGTCGACCAGCACGATCGTGGCCCCGACCAGCAGGCCGGACACCAGCGCGTTCCACATCATCCAGGCGGTCGTCGAGTACCAGAGCATGACGTCGCCGCTACCGAGGTCCCAGGACAGGGCGTGGTTCTTCAGGTGCTCCAGCACGATGCCGCCGTGCGCGTGCACGATCGCCTTCGGCTTGCCGGTCGTCCCGGACGAGAAGAGGACGACGAGCGGATGGTCGAACGGCACGGGAGTCGTGACGTGGATGGGTTCGGTGACGGCTGCGACCGCGTTGGGCCACGACGTCGTGTCGGGACTACGCCAGTCGCCGTACTCGATGTCGAAAACCGTGCGGACAGTGGGGAGTTCGGCCCTGATTGCCTCGATCTGGTCTCGGCGGTCGACCGGCTTGTCGCCGTAGTTGTAGCCGCCGGCCACGAGCAGAACGGTGGGTTCGACCTGGGCGAAGCGGTCGATGACGCTGCGGGGTCCGAATTCGATCGCGCAGCTGGTCCAGATCGCGCCCAGGCCTGCGGCGGCGAGGAAGGCGACGACGGCCTCGGGTGTGTTCGGTAAGTAGCCGGCGACGCGGTCGCCGGGCCCGACACCGTGATCGCGCAGCACCCGACGCGCCCGAGCGACCTGGTCGCGCAACTCGCCCCAGGTCAGATCGACGTCCTCACGGGTCTGCGACCGAGCGCGTATGGCGGGCGCGTGATCCGAACCGCAGCCCTTCAGCGCCTGCTCGGCGTAGTTGAGCAGGGAGCCGGTGAACCACTTCGCACCCGGCATGACGCGTTCGTCGAGGACCTGCTCCCGAGTGCCGTGGTCGGTCACCTCGAAGAAGTCCCAGATCGCGGCCCAGAACTGCTCGAGCTCGTCCACGGACCACTGCCACAACTCGTCGTGACCGGCCAGGTCGACGCCCCGCTCGTCCCGCAGCCACCGCAGGAACGAGCCGACCCGCGTGCTGTCGAGGACGTCGGCCGGCGGGCGCCATACGACGTCACCGGTGTCGAGTTGTGTTGCAACAGAGGGGTTTCGGACGCCGGTCATCGGTCGGTGACCTTCTGTGCCTTGCCGTCCAGGAACGCCCGCATGCGGTCCTTGGCGTCATCACTGCCCTGTGCGATCGCCGCCATCATCGCCTCCATGAAGTAGCCCTCACGGGGGTTCGCCTCGGCGATGCGGGGCAGTGCCTGGGTGATCGCGTAGTTGCTGGCGGGCGAATTGGTCGCGATCTGCTGGGCGAGTTCGAGCGCCTTCGCGGTTCCCGCGCCGTCCTCCACGATGTATTGCGACAGGCCGGCGGTGAGGCCTTCGGCGGCGTCATACCGGCGGCCCGTGAGCATCATGTCCGCCATCCGGGCGGCGCCCATCAGCCGGGGAACGCGGACGGATCCGCCACCGCCGACGAAGATGCCGCGCATACCTTCGGGAAAGGCGTAGAACGTCGACCGCTCGGCCACCCGCACGTGGGCTGCTGCGGCGAGTTCGAGGCCGCCGCCGATGACCGCGCCCTTGAGGGCCGCGACCACGGGCACCGGACCGAACTCGATGGCCTCGAACACGCGGTGCCACATCCGCGAATGCTGTAGTCCCTCAAGGGTGTTGCGCTCGGTCAGCTCCGCGAGGTCGAGGCCTGCGCAGAAATGATCGCCCTCGGCGGCCAGCACGACGGCACGGACGTCGTCCGGCAGGTGTGTGAAGAAGTGCTCGAGGCCGAGGACGGTCTCGTCGTTGAGCGCGTTGCGCTTGTCCGGGCGGTTCAGCGTCACGACAGTGACGTCACCGGACCGGGTGAGCGACAACGTGCTCGGCAGGTTCAACGTGTTCGGCACAGGCACCGGCAACTCCTAATCAACAGGTTTCCTGATGATTAAACCAAGGTGCGATCCAATGAGCAAGGAAGGCGCCGCGAAGCGCCGGCCCTGCGCCGGACGGTGACGGTTGCTCAGGCTGGTGGCGCGAAGAACTCCAGCGCGATGTTGTCGGGGTCGCGGAAGGAGATGCCCGAGCCGTAGTGCGCGTCCTTGACACCGCTGTGCTTGATCCCGAGTTCGTCGAGCTTGGTCACCCAGCCCTCCAGGTCGTCGCGGCTGATTGCGAACGCGATGTGGTCCAGTCCGGTACGTCGCTCGTCGAACGCGTCGGTCGGTCCGGAGGTCGTGTGGGTGTGCAGGCCGAAGAGCGTGCCACCCTCGAGAGCGAACACGGCGTGGTGGAAGGTGCCGGACTCCTCGTCCTCATCGAGGACCGGGCCCGCGCCGAACAGCCTGGTGTACCACTCGGTGCTGGCGTCGAGATCGCTGACGGTGATGGCGACGTGGGTGAGTGCTGGGAACGTCATTCGGGGCCTCCGCTGGTGGGGTCTGGCTGGTTCCGGGCAACGCTAGGTACCGGCACCCACGCGTTCAACTGGCCGAGCGGCCAGGTCACGACCAGGGGTTCGACGCGGGCCGAGCCGAAGCCGGCTCTTGACGCGGGCGGTCAGCCGAGCAACTCGTCGGGATGGGTCCGCCGATACGGATGGTTACGGTTCTGCCGAAACGTAACCATCCGTATCCGAAGGCGTGTACCTGCCGGTGCTCAACCGGCCGGAGCGATGTCGACCATCCAGGACACCCCGAAACGGTCGACCAGCATGCCGAAATCGTCGCCCCACATCTGCTTCTCCAGCGGCATCACGACGTTGCCGCCGTCGCTCAGCCGGTCCCAGTAGCTGCGCAGCTTCTCGGCATCGTCGCCGGACAGGCTGATCGTGCCGTTCGGGGAGGCTTCCATGCCCTGTGGCACATCCGAAGCCATCAACTCGAAGCCCCCGGGGGCGCTCAGTCGTGCGTGCATCACCTTGTCGGCGTCCGCCGGGTCGGCCGGGTGCTCCTCCGACGCGAAATCGCCGAAGGTGTTCAGCGTCAGGTCGCCGCCGAAGATGTCGTTGTAGAGCTCCATGGCGGCCTTGGCGTCGCCCTTGAAGTTGAGATAGGGGTTCATCTGCACGGTCATCGGCCGGCTCCTTCTGGGAGATGGTGGGTGCGGCCGGGTCAGCCGCAAGCCCATTGCACCAGTGTCCACCGACACCCCGGGCCATGAAGCGGAACCGCACCACTTGCTGGCTAGTCTCAGCGCCGTGAGAATCCGAAATCGTCGTACCACGGTGATCGCGGTCGCGGCGCTGTGCGCCGTCGCACTCGTCGTGACGATGGTGGTTCGATCGCGCAGCATGTCCCATCGAGCCGATGCCGCGCTGGACGACCTGCGGTCGATGCCCGGGGTGTCCTCGGCACGCGCTCAGAACTACCCGGAGTCCGATGGCGGGGCACGCGACGCCATCGTCACGGTGTCCGAATCCGCGACCACGAAGCAGGTCGCCGATGTGTTGGCGGGTGCCCGGAAGGCGGCCGCCGGGGAGTCGATCTCCGACATCTCGGTGCGGGTCGGCGCCGCCCACGCCACGATCAGCGACCGGACGAAACGACCGGCACAGGCCGCACCGGCGCTCGCGGCCCTCGCTGCGCTGCCGCACGGATCCGCCGAGGTCAAGGGCTATGGCTACGGCGACGGCTACGAAGCGACGATCGACCCGGACGGGCAACAGCCGGTGGCTGTCGCCCGCACCGCCCTGCAACTGGTCCACCGGACGGGCGCGCCCGATGGGAATCTGTACGTCGGAACCCAGACCAACGCTGTCGTGACGGTCGACGAATCGATCGCCGGCGCGAGCCGGCTGCTGACTGTGCTGCGCCCGTATGAGAAAGAGCTCCGCCGGGTGCGGGTCAGCAGGACCGCCGTGAGCGTCACGGCCGACGCCGGCGTCTCGACGATCGACCTGCATCGGGCGCTGGCACCGGTCGTCCGCGACGAGTCACCGACCAGGACGCTGACCGTCGATGGCGCGCCGGGCGAGACCCAGATCGACGGGTCCGGACCCACCACGTCGGTCACTGAAACGGCGGCGCACCTGCGGTCGCGTCACCTCGGACTCACCGGCTTCAGCACCGACGAACGAAGCATCAAGGTCGCCGGCGCGACGAAAAAGCTCACCGCGAAGGATCTGCCGAACGTGCAACGAGCGCTCGCGACCCTGCGTCCGCGACTACCCCGGAACAGCGACATCACGGTCGAACGCACCCCGGGTGGGCTCGAACCGCTGTTCAGCGGAAGCCCCGCGGACCTGTCCCGGATGGCGCCGAGAGCGGGCGCCGCCGCGGCCAAGGGTTACGACGTGTCGTGGAACGGCGACTTCGAGGTCACCGTCGTGATGCCACCGGGTGCGAAGCTCACGACGACGACGGTCAAGCCGGCGATGGCGGTCGCGCGAGGACTCGGCTGGAAGGGCTCCCTCTGGGTGCAGATCGGTGAGTATGGCGAGAACGCCGACACCGAGACGGCGCGATTCCAGTCGACCGCGACCGGCAGCACGAAGGCGGTGTTCGGCGACGTCGAGGACACCGAGGGGCTCAAACGCGTCTGGAACGCAACCGCGACCGACGCGGGGGCGGCGTCATGACCCGCGCGATCGGTTTTCCCGAGTCGCGTCGAGCGCGTGTGTTGCTGTGCGCGGTCCTCGCCGCCGCGGTCGCACTCACGCTCTTCCTCGTCGTCCGGTGGGAGCGGTCCGAGGGTCACCGCGCCCAGCAGATCGCCGATTCGTTCCGCGCCATGCCGGGCGTCGCGTCGGCGCACACCGATGGCGACAGCGGCCCGCGGGACCTCACCGTGCGCCTGTCCTCCACGGCCAGCCGCATCGAGCTGCAAGACGTCTACGACCGCCGCGAGAATCTGCCCAGCGATCTCATCGACCGGATGACGGTGACGGTCGGTGCGGTCTCCTCGGAGCTCGACGACACGCTCGGCGGCGGCTCGACGGACGACGTAGCCCTCCAATGGGCACTGCGTGGCATGCGCGGCGGGTCGGTGGAGTTGTCGGCATACAGCCAACAGGTCAGGCTGCGCGCGACGAAGGAGCCAGCGGTCGCGGTTGCTCGTGAGGCGGTCGCCGCCCTCGACATCCGTGGTTTCCAGAAGGTCGACCTGCTGGTCTATGGCGGCGACGGCACGAAAGTCACCGTGGCGAAGGACGTCGCGCTGCCCGCCGCCCATGCCGTGCTCGGCGACATCGCTCCGTTCGCGCCATACCTGACCGACAGCTCCGTGTATCCCGGCGGCGTGAACCTCGACCTGCGCGCCGGCCACACGGATCGTATGGCGAAGGTGGCCGCGACGGCCCAGCGCGCCGCGCGGCGTATTCGCGCCGCAGGTGATGGCGATGACGACACCTACTCGTTCACCGTCCGCGATCAGGGCAGCGGGCGGATGATCAACGGTGACCCGGACACGGACCTGGCAGCGTCCCAGCGGGTCACGACGACTCTCGAACAGAAGGGCTGGACGGTCGGTTCGGTGCAGGCCGATCTGTCGGGGGTCGCGATCAAGAAGGAGTCCGCTGCAGCCGCCAACCTGCCACAGCTGCAGCGGGACCTCGCAGCGCTGCGTCCGGCTCTGCCGAAGAACGCCGTGATCACCTTGTCGGAGCCGGACCAGGACCGCCTGAACGTTTTCTCCGGGACGATGACGGAGCTGCGCCGGGTCACGCCGAAGCTGATGGCGCTGGAACATGCCGGGTATCGGATCTACTGGGACATCGACGGCCTGAGCTCGGACATCTCGGTGTTGCTGCCGAAGGGCGCGCAGTTGGGTCCGGATTCGATCCGCGAGGCCGGACGGCGGCTGCGCGCCATCGGCTGGACCGGCTCAGCCACGATCGTGATCCAGCAGCGCAGCCGGAACGACGAGGACGACTACTTCCCGGCATACATCACGTTCCCCTCGACGGACACGGGCACTGCCGGCCAGTTGCGGGTCGAGCCGCGCGACGCATCGATCACGGTGGCCGATGCGACCCGGGCCTGGAACGCCTCTGCGACCAAGTGACCGGCGAAGGGACCGACGAAGTGACCCCGCCGATGCGGCACGGTTCGATGCGCCGGCGCCGGCACCATGGAAAACTGCCGGTGTGAGCGACGAACTGGACGGCATCCGCATCGAACGCGCCGTCCCCGAGGACGCCTTCGTGCTGGCGGCGATGACCCTGCGATGGGATCTGGAGAGCGGCGCACCTCGCCGCGACGGATTCATCGACGAGTTCGCCGAGGCCTGGCTCGGCCAGGGAGCAGCGCGACCGGCGTGGCTCGCCCGCCGCGCCGACGGCGACCCGGTCGGCTTCGCGATCGGCATCCTGGCCACGAGCCTGCCCAGCCTGCGGCGACCGACCGGTGGCTGGGTGCACCTGAGCTCGGTGTATGTCGCTCCCGACCTGCGTGGCCACGGACTCGGCGAGCAACTCCTGCGGCACATCATCGACTGGGCCGCCGAGAGCGGGCTCTACCGGGTGCAACTCAACGCCACCGATCGGGCACGTTCGCTCTATCGCCGGGTCGGCTTCGGCGGTCCGCAGGACACCCTCATGCAGTGCATCCTGTCGGACCGCCTGCCGACCAGCTGAGTCAGTCGCCCGACGTGGGCTCGATCAGGAACACCGGGATCTGCCGGTCGGTCTTGGTCTGGTACTCCGCATAGGGCGGGTATGCCGCAACGGCGCGCTCCCACCACTCGTCCCGCTCCGCGCCGGAGATCTCCCGGGCGACGGCGTCGTGCTTCGTCGTGCCGTCCTGAACCTCGACCTCGGGGTGAGCCGTGATGTTGTGGTACCACGCCGGATGCTCAGGAGCTCCGCCCTTGGAGGCGACCGCGGCATAGACACCGTCGTGCTCGACGCGCATCAGCGGCACCCGGCGCAACTTGCCGGACTTGGCCCCCCGCATCGTGTAGACGACGACCGGCATCCCCATCACGTCGACGGATTCGGTGGTGCCCGACTCGTCGATCTTGGTGAGCTGGTCCTTGACCCAGCCGGTCTTCTCCTCGGCGTATTCGCCCTGCAGCGGCATTTCGTCTCCTTGCTGAATCGGTGAACGTTCCCGAGACGACAACCGTGAGCGGGCGAGGGTTGTTCCGCGGCGACGTCATACGATCGCCGTATGCCGCAGCAGATCGAGCCAGACGAGGACTTCGCCCGGGTGCCCGACGGATTCGAACGTCTCTGGACGCCGCATCGGATGGCCTACATCGAGGCGGACAAGCCCGATCACGACGATGACGGTGCGTGCCCGTTCTGCGTGGCGCAGGCCAAGACCGACGAGGAGGCCCTGATCGTGCATCGCGGCCGCACCTGCTTCGTCATCCTCAACCTGTTCCCCTACAACCCCGGCCACCTGCTCATCTGCCCGAACCGGCACATCCCGTCATACCTCGACCTCACCGACGAGGAGACGATCGAGTTCACGGCGTTGACGAAGCAGGCCACCAGGGCGCTCACCACGGCCTCCGCACCGCACGGCTTCAACCTCGGGATGAACCAGGGCCAGGTCGCCGGCGCCGGAGTCGCCGCGCACCTGCACCAGCACGTCGTGCCCCGCTGGGAGGGCGACTCCAACTTCCTGCCGATCGTCGCCCAGACCAAGGCGCTGCCCGTCCTGTTGGACGATACCCGGAAGCGGCTCGCCGACGCCTGGCCGCAGGGTTGAGTGCGACTCACGGGTAACCTTGCACGCACCATGCTCAACCGTTACGCCCGGGCGGCGATCACCAAATTCTTCACGCCACTGGCGAAACTTCTGTTGCGGCTGGGAATCTCGCCCGACATCGTCACGATCGTCGGCACGATCGGCGTGTGCTTCGGCGCGCTCGCGTTCTATCCGCGCGGCGCCTTCTTCTGGGGCACCGTGGTCATCACGGTGTTCATCTTCTCCGACACGCTCGACGGCAACATGGCACGTCTGTCGGGGCGCTCGAGTGTCTGGGGTGCCTACCTCGACTCCACCCTGGACCGGGTCGCCGACGCGGCGATCTTCGGCGCGCTGATCCTCTGGTATGCCGGTGACGGCGACAACCTCGTCATGGCGGGGCTGGCCCTCGCGTGCCTCATCCTCGGCATGGTCGTGTCCTACTCCAAGGCACGTGCCGAGGGCCTCGGTATGACGGCCAACGTCGGCATCGCCGAACGCTCCGAACGGCTGGTCGCGGTACTGGTCACGACCGGGTTGGTCGGCATCCCGTGGTTGCACCTGCCGACCGCCGTGCTCGGAGTCGTGCTGGCACTGCTGGCGATCGCGAGCCTCATCACCGTTTTCCAGCGCATGCTCACCGTCCGCACCCAGGCATTGGGTGGGGCCGGAGAACTCCCGAAGTGACCCTGCGCGAGCGCGCGGAAGGCTTCGCCTATCGCGCGGCCTGGCGCCTGGTCTGCCGGCTCCCCGAACGCACCGCGTATGGCGCCTTCGACCGCGTCGCGCGATCCCTGCACCGCCGCAACGGTCGCTCCGTGCAGCAGATGCGCACCAACTACGCAGCGGTCCGGCCGGAGCTGACCGCGAAACAGCTGGAATCACTGGTAGCGGAAGGGGTTTCGTCATACCTGCGCTATTGGTGTGACGCCTTCCGGTTGCCGCGCGAGACGCCCGCGACGCTCGACGCGCGGATCCGGTTGACAGGGTACGACGCGGAGGCCCGCGCGGTGGTCGACCGTGGTGAGCCGCTGATCCTCTTCCTCGGGCACCTCGGCAACTGGGACCACTGCGGCGCCTGGGCGACCGACCACTTCGCACCCGTGACCACGGTCGCCGAGCGGCTGAAGCCGGAGTCGGTGTTCGATGCGTTCGTCGACTTCCGGGAATCACTCGGCATGCGGATCCTGCCGCTCACCGGTGGCGATCACGTGTATTCGCAACTGCGAGAAGCGATTTCGCGCGGCGGGTTCGTGCCGCTGCTGTCCGACCGTGATCTGACGCGCAGCGGGGTCGAGGTCACCCTGTGCGGGCACCGGACCCGCGCGGCGGTCGGGCCGGCCAAGCTCGCCCTGGAGACCGGCGCCGCGCTCTTCCCGCTCGCGATCACCTACGAGCCGATCCCGGGGCGCGCCGCCCAACGGGTGGTGGCGCGCTTCGGTCCGCGGGTTCGCCCGTCCGGCGAGGGGACCGCCGAGGTGCAGGTGCGGGAGATGACGCAACAGTGTGTGGACAGTCTGGGGGAGACCATCAGTGAGCGCACGCAGGATTGGCACATGATGCAACGCGCATTCATCGGAGAACCCCGGTGAGGATCGGCATGGTCAGCCCCTACGCGTTCAACGTGCCGGGCGGAGTGCAGTTCCACGTGCGCGACCTGGCCGAGCACCTGATCACCCAGGGGCACGACGTGCGGGTGCTCGCGCCCGCCGACGAGGACGCCGACCTGCCGCCATACGTCGACCCGGCCGGACGGGCGATGCCGGTGCCCTACAACGGATCCGTCGCCCGGCTGCTGTTCGGCCCGGTCACCGCGGCACGTGTCTCCCGCTGGATCGAGCGGGGCGGGTTCGACGTGCTGCACATCCACGAGCCGTTCGCGCCGAGTGTGTCCATGCTGGCGATGATGGCCGGGCACGGCGCGGTCGTCGGCACCTTCCATTCCAGCACGATGCGTTCCCGGGTGCTGCTGACCGTCATGCCGTTGCTGGAGCCGCAGCTGGAGAAGCTCAGCGGCCGAATCGCGGTGTCCCGCGAGGCTCTTCGCACGATCCACCGCCACGAGGGCGCAGCGGACGCGCTGATCATCCCCAACGGTGTGTATGTCGATCGCTTCGCGACCGCACCGCTCGTGCCGCACTGGAAGGGGAGTGACGATCGGCCGACGATCGCGTTCCTCGGTCGTCTGGAGGAGCCGCGCAAGGGCCTCGGTGTGCTGCTGGAGGCGATGCCGCGACTGCTCGACGCGCGGCCGGGGTTGCGGTTGCTGGTGGCCGGTCCCGGTGATCCGGGGGAGGCCTTGCGTCATACGACGGCCCGCGTGCGGGCGGCGACGGAGTTCCTCGGCATGGTCAGCGAGCCGGACAAGGCGTCGCTGCTGCGGTCGGTGGATGCGTATGTCGCACCCAACACCGGTGCCGAGAGCTTCGGCATCATCCTGGTCGAGGCGATGAGCGCGATGGCCCCGGTGGTCGCCAGCGACCTGCCGTCGTTCGCCGACGTGCTGGCCGGCGGCAGCGCGGGGGCGATGTTCCGGGCCGGTGATCCGGAATCGCTGGCCGCCACAGTGCAGCGGCTGCTCGACGACCCGGCCGAGCGTGCCGAGCTTGCCGCCCGCGGTGCGATGCGGGCTCGGGCCTTCGACTGGTCGCGGGTGTCGGCGGACGTGATGGACGTCTACGAGACGTGTCACGCGGCCCGGCCGGGTGCGGTTCGCGCGACTGCCACTGGACGGGGCAAGCGCGTGCGGGGGCGTGACTGATGCGCATCGTCGCATGGACAGCGGTGGTGATCGCGGTGCTGGCGCTCGTCGCGTGGTACCTCTCCTACACGGCGGCGCGGTTGGACCGATTGCACACCAAGGTCGAGGGCTCGGTCGCATCGCTCGACGCGCAGTTGGTGCGCCGTGCGGAGGTCGTGCGGGAAGTGGCCGGCTCGGGTGCGCTGGATCCGGCGAGTGCCGCGTTGCTGGCCGATGCCGCCAGTGCGTCACTCGATGCCGCCGATGCGGCGTCGCTGGGGGAGACCGTTCGCTCCGACGGCATCGGCGCGCAGCGGGCCGAGACGGAGTCGATGCTCACCCAGGTGCTGCGAACCACGCTGACCGCCGACGTGATCACCGAGTTGCGTGACGAGAACTCCGGCTGGCCCGAGGTCGTGGAGCGGCTGCGTTCGGCCGGCCAGCGCGTCGAGATCGCGCGACGCTTCCACAATGAAGCGGTCCGTGACGTACGCCGCCTGCGGCACCGCCCGCAGGTCCGCTACCTCGGGCTGGCGGGCCATACCCCGCTGCCGTCGGCGGTCGAGTTCGACGATCAGCTGCCTGATGGGCTGTGAGTCCGAGGTGGCCGAGGAGCGAGGGACGAGCGTCTCGAGGCCCCGCACCGACTGTGGCCGCATCTCGCCGTGTCCGAAAAGTGTCATACGGGGCCTGATGGCATGAAGCTGCCGAATCCGGCGGTATTCTGGTCGAAAACGTCGTTCGATGAGGAGACCCGGAAGTGACTGCAGCGACCGAGACCGGCACCGCCCGCGTCAAGCGAGGTATGGCGGAGATGCTGAAGGGCGGCGTCATCATGGACGTCGTCACGCCCGACCAGGCGAAGATCGCCGAGGACGCCGGCGCCGTTGCGGTCATGGCGCTGGAGCGGGTGCCCGCCGACATTCGCGCGCAGGGCGGCGTCTCGCGGATGAGCGACCCCGACATGATCGACGGCATCATCGAGGCCGTCTCCATCCCGGTGATGGCCAAGGCGCGCATCGGTCACTTCGTCGAGGCGCAGGTGCTGCAGAGCCTCGGTGTCGACTACATCGACGAGTCCGAGGTGCTGACCCCGGCCGACTACGCCAACCACATCGACAAGTGGGAGTTCACCGTTCCCTTCGTGTGCGGTGCGACCAACCTGGGCGAGGCGCTGCGTCGCATCACCGAGGGTGCGGCGATGATCCGCTCCAAGGGTGAGGCCGGGACCGGAGACGTCTCCAACGCCACCACGCACATGCGTCAGATCCGCCAGGAGATCCGCCGCCTGCAGAGCCTGCCGGAGGACGAGCTGTATGTCGCCGCAAAGGACCTGCAGGCGCCGTACGAGCTGGTCAAGGAGGTCGCGGAGGCCGGCAAGCTGCCGGTCGTGCTCTTCACCGCCGGTGGCATCGCCACCCCGGCCGACGCAGCGATGATGATGCAGCTCGGCGCCGAGGGCGTCTTCGTCGGCTCGGGCATCTTCAAGTCCGGCAACCCGGCGCAGCGCGCCGAGGCCATCGTCAAGGCGACCACGTTCCACGACGACCCCGACATGATCGCCAAGGTCTCACGCGGTTTGGGCGAGGCCATGGTCGGACTCAATGTCGACGAGCCGGCGCGATCGATCCAGTTCGCCGAGCGCGGCTGGTGAGCTGACCCGCCGAGGCGGAGCGTTTCCCTTGAGGGGCATACCGATTCGGTGTGCCCCTCAATGCGTTGGTATGCCGCTCGGTGGCTGGGGCTGTTACTGCGCGCGAGGCAGGATCATCAAGTGGATGGGTATGTCCTGCTCCGGATCCCACGGTGCCTGCACGGTGTCGATGAGCTGCCAGCCGCGACGCAGGTAGAGGTTGACGGGGGTTTCGTGCGCCGCCACCACGTCGAGCGCCGGGTAACCGTCGGCCATCGCGAACTCGGTCGCGGTCGCCAGCAGGCGTGAGCCGATGCCCTGACCGGCCTTCGTGATGTCGCTGAAAAAGACTGCTACACAACGGATTTCGGAGAGCTCGACATTGTGAGCCGCTGCCCATGCCTTGCCGATCGTGTCATCGTCCGCGCTGGTGACCGAGACGTGCCCGACCGGTGCGCCGTCCAGTTCGGCGATCCATGCACGAATCTCGGTCGGTCGCTTGAGGAACTCCTCGAGCGACCGGGATGACGGCCACGCGAGCGGGTAGGCCGTCGCTGCCTGTTGTCGGCTCAGCAGTTCGGCCAGGGCGGATAGGTCGGAGTCCTGCCGAGGGCGTATGACGAGGTCCACGACAGGAGACGTTAGTCCGCCATACGAGTGCAGGGGCGGGCGGGACCGGTGAAGTCCGGTCGATCAGCTGGACAGGGCGGCCAACGGCCGGCTCGCGCCCCGACCGCGTCCGCGGCGTGGGCCTCGGTCGCCGCTCAACAGCTCCCGCCGCCGCGTCGCGCTGTATGACGCGGGCTGTGTCGTCGCCATGAAGTCCCGCACGATCCGGATGAACTGCTGGGAGTGGTCCCGGTGCGGGAAATGCCCACTGTCCTCGATGATTTCAACCTGGGCACCGGGCGCCAGGTTTTCGGCGATGTGTGCGTGCGACGACGGGATGATCGGATCCTGCGCACCCCACACGACGCAGATCGGCATGGCTTCAGTGAGGTAGGCGCGATCGGCCATCGTCACGAACTGGCCACGCAGGTCGACGACGCCACGCAGTACCTGCTGTACGGCCGCACACGCGCCGGGGCTGGCGAACGAGTCGTAGATCTTCGCGATCTCGTCGACGTCGCGAGTGCCCGGTAGGCGCGCCGCATGTGCCAGCCGCAGGCCGGTGCGATTCACCTGCCGCACGCCGGGGAGGGTGAGCACGCCCATGAGTTGCCGGAATCCCGGTGCGGCCGCCAGCCGGATGATCGGGCTGACCTCGCGTCCGACGCCGCCCGGTGCGACGAGGATCAGCCGCTCGGTCAGCTCCGGGAACTGATACGCGAACTGCAGGGCCACACCGCCGCCGAAGCTGTGCCCGACGACCGTCACCCGGTCGACGCCGAGGATCGTGAGCAGGTCGCGCATGCCGTTGGCATAGCCGCCGAGGGAGTAGTCCCCGCGCGGCTTGGCGGACTGTCCGTGCCCGAGCAGGTCGGGCGCAATGACCGTGTAATCCTTCGCCAGCGGCGCGATCACGCGGTCCCAGGTCGTGTGATCACAGGCGACGCCATGGAGCAGTAGGAGAGCAGGACCGGATCCGGTCTTGATGAAGGCGCGGCGGTGGCCGTGCACATCGACGAACCGGACACGGCGAGAACTACTCATGAACGGGGATTCAACCACGCGGGAAGTCCTGAGGCTACGAATCGGTAACTCCGATTTCGCATCGTTGTCATACGCTCGGCCCGTGGCACAGGACGGGAAGGCGGATGTGGCGCGGACTCCGGCGCTCACACGCGGCCGAATTCTGCGGGCCGCCGGGAAGATCGTTCGTGATGACGGCGCGTCGGCGCTCAGCATGCGGACACTGGGTGCCCGCCTCGGTGTGACGCCGATGGCGATATACCGGCATTTCGCCGGCCGCGACGAGCTCCTGGTCGCGCTGCTGGACGAGGAATTCGCCCGGGTCGGCTGGCCCGAGTTGCCGGAACCGGGCAGCGAGCGCGCTGTGGCGGTGCTGCTCGTGCTGCATCGGGAGCTCGCCATACGCCCGTGGGTGCTGGACGCGCTCACGCGTGGCGACCTGATGGCTCCGTCGGCCGCCAGCGCGACCGACGACATCCTCGGGTCCTTGCTGGCGGCCGGTTGCTCCCCGGAGCAGGCCGCGCACCGCTATTCCGCTGCGTGGCGGCTGATCCTCGGCGCAGCTCAACTCGATGCGCGCTCGGTGCAGGCCGAACGTCACCTGGACCGCCCGACGGTGCAGGAGACGGTGCGCCGTGACGCCGCCGTCAACGGGCTGGACGCGCTGGCGACCTGCGGCTCGGCGTTGGCCGAGCAGCGCGCGAGCTTCGACATCCGCGCTGCACTGGTCTTGATCGTGTATGGCGCCGAGCATTAACGTATACGCGTAAACATCCCGTGGTGAGGAGTGCCATGGCGAGCGAATCGATCTTCGACGCGGCCGGCGGTGCCGCCGGTATGACGCGCATCGCGACGGCCTGGCACCGGCGCGCGATGGCCGATCCGGTGGTGGCACACGCATTCCACGGTGGGACGAGACCGGACAACGTCGACCGGCTCGCGGCATACCTCGGCGAGGCGCTCGGCGGACCGGCGCGCTACACGTCGACCTATGGTGACCACGCCACGGTCGTGCGGATGCACAGCGGCAACGGTGAGCACGACGAGATGAACGAGCGCGCGATCGAGTGTTTCGCCGGTGCGTTGCGGGACGCCGGTGTGGACGCGGATCGTGAGACGTACCAAGCGATCCTGGACTACTGGAGTTGGGCCACCTGGCATCCGATGTACACCCACCACGGCTCAGCCGACGAGGTGCCCGGCGAGTTGCCGATGCCGCACTGGGGCTGGGACGCGACCGTCACCTTCGAGAACGAGCAGTCATGAGCATCACGCCATACATCACGGTCGCGGACGCACGCGCCGCAATCGAGTGGTATCGCAACGCATTCGGCGCCCGGGTCTCCTTCGAGCCGATCGTCATGGAGGACGGCCGCATCGGCCACGTGGAGCTGACGATCGGCAACGACGCGCGGTTCATGATGTCCGACGAGTTCGACAGTGCGGGTGTCGCCGCTCCGGATCCGGGACGGCACAACGCGGTCACGCTGCACGTCGACACCACTGCCGTCGACGTCGTCGTGCGGCAAGCGAAAACAGTTGGCGCACAGATCGATCGGGAACCCGAAGACACTCCCAACGGTCGCATCGCGGTCCTGCACGATCCGTTCGGGCATCGCTGGATGTTCAATCAGCGGGCGGACGACCGCGGACGAGCGACCTCACCCGCTCTTGCACGGGACCTGACCGCAAATCTTCGGGTGCCCGACCTGGACGGCGTCGATGACTTCTATGGCGACTACCTCGGACTGACCGACGAGGGCTTCAACCTCGGCTGGGTGACACACCGCAGCGCGCCAGGGTCCGGCGCGTGCGTGCAGCTGGTGACCCGCGACAGGACCGCACCGGTCGATTCGGCGATCTCGGTGCACGTCGCCGATGTCGATGCTGCGTATGCCGAGGCACGGCGTCGCGGCTACCGGATCGTGCATCCGCTCACCGACGAGGAGTGGGGCGTGCGCCGCTTCTTCGTGCAGGCGCCGGACGGCACCGTCGTCAACATGGTCAGCCACGCCGACTGAGCAAAATGCGGGTTGAGTAGCGGAGGAGCGCAGCGGCGAGACGTATCGAAACCCGTGGTCTCGATACGCGGCTCGTTCCTCGCCGCTACTCGACCCGCTTGGATGGCTCGCCGCTACTCGACCAGCTTGGGCGTCAGAGTCGCTCGCGGAGCCAGGCGATGTCCGCCTTGTGCTCCTCGGCGCCGCCGGGAGTCTCGCACACGACCGTGGCGCCGGCCGCGCGCACGACACCGGCCAACTCATCCGGATCTATTTGTCCCGCACCGAAATTGGCGTGCCGGTCGGCGCCGGAGTCGAAGGCGTCACGGCTGTCGTTGCAGTGCACCAGGTCGATCCGGCCGGTGATCTCGTGGACGCGCTCGGCCGCCTCCGCCAACTCGATGCCGCCGGCCCACGCGTGGCAGGTGTCGAGGCAGAAGCCCACCTGCTCGTGGCCATCAGCCTGGGTGATGGCACCCCAGACGCCGGCGATCCGGTCGAGGTGACGTGCCATCGCGTTGTCGCCGCCCGCGGTGTTCTCGATGAGCAACGGGATCTTGCAGTCGGTCGCCTCGATCGCCTTGCGCCAGTTGTCGAACCCCTTGGCCGGGTCGTCGGACTTGTTGACGTGACCGCCGTGCACGATCAATCCGGCCGCGCCGATCTCCGCGGCGGCATCCATGTGCTGCTGCAGCAGCTTGCGGCTCGGGATACGGATCCGGTTGTTCAGCGTCGCAACATTGATGATGTATGGCGCGTGGACGTAGACCCGCACCCCGGCGGCCTCGGCGTCGGCGCGTAATTGCGCCGGGCCACCGTCATACGCGATCACCGGACCCTTGTAGCTCTGCGGATCGCCGAGGAAGAACTGCACGACATCCGTGCCGCGCGCCGCTGCCTCCGCAATCGGGTCCTGCTGGTCGACGTGTGCACCGATCTGAAGCGTCATACCTCCAGGGTACGGAGACGGACGGACAGCCCGAGAACCACTGGTGCGGCCGCCGGACGCCGTTACGGTGGTGTCATGGTTCCGTCCCGACCGAGTCCGAGGCACGACGACAACCGTCGGCGTGCTGAGCAGGCGCGGGAGGAGTTCCTCGAGCGGCGTGACCCGGGCCAGGTGCGGCCCGAGGTCTATCAATCCTGGTTGCGGTCGCTGACCGACGGTCTCGACCCGGAAGCAGAGTTGCGTCAGGAGCCGCTGGCGGATGACGCCCTGCACGCGTTGCGCGAGCCCCATCCGCTGGCCGCGACGATGCCATTGATCCGCTCGCTGCTCACCGAGAGCGCTGCGGAGGCAGGGCTGCTGGTGGCCGTCAGTGACGCGGCGGGCCGGCTGCTCTGGGTCGAGGGCGACGCGACCCTGCGGAGACGAGCCGAGCAGATGCTTTTCATCCCCGGCGCCGACTGGGCCGAGCAGGTCGTCGGGACCAATGCGCCCGGGACCGCCCTGGCCGTCGACCGTGCGGTGCGGATCCGCGGCGCCGAACACCTCGCGCGCCAGGTGACGCCGTGGAGCTGCTCGGCCGCGCCGATCCATGATCCGGACACCGGCGCCATGCTCGGCGCACTCGACCTGACCGGCAATGACGAAGCCGTGACACCGCAGAGTCTCGCCCTGGTCGGCGCGACCGTGGCAGCCGTCGAGTCGCAGTTGCGGCTGGCGCGCCTCACCTCCGGTATGGCGCTGCACGACTCCACGGCACGCGTCGGTGGTCATCGACTGACGGTCCTCGGAGCGAGTAGCGCCACGCTCTCCAGCGGGGACAGCGTGCGCCGGTTCGGGCTGCGGCACAGCGAGATGCTGCTGCTCCTGTCCGAGGCCGCCGACGGGACGACTGCCGGCCAGCTGTCGGTCGAACTGAGCGATGATGACCGCCCCTCGGTGACGTTGCGTGCCGAGATGTCACGCCTGCGCGGGCTGCTGCCGACGGGGCTGCTGGCCTCTCGCCCGTACCGCTTCACCGGCGGGGTGACCTCCGATCTGGCGGTCGTGCGGGGACACCTCGACCGCGGGGAGATCGGCGCCGCGGTCGGCAACTATCGAGGACCGGTGCTGCCGGAGTCGGAGGCGCCCGGCGTCATACAGATCCGGGACCAGCTGCATACGCGGATGCGCAATTCGGTTCTGGCACGCGGTGATTCGGACCTGCTGCTCCGCTTCGCCGACACCCTCCACGGGCGAGACGACCTCGGCCTGTGGGAGGCGGCCGCGGCGCTGATGGACCCCGGCTCTCCGCGCAGCGACACCGTCAGTGCGCGAGTCAGCCGACTGCGCGGAGTGTGACCCACGCAACGTTGGTGCAACGTTGCGGTCCGTAATTTGCGTCTCACACGCCGGGTGAGAACGCCTGGCATGCACGCACCATCTGCCAGGAGGACACGCAGAATGACGATTTACGCGCGACCGGGCGAACCGGACAGCCCGGTCTCCTACAAGGCCCGCTACGACAACTTCATCGGTGGCGAGTGGGTCCCGCCGGTGAGCGGCAAGTACTTCGAGAACGTCTCCCCGGTCAACGGCAAGGTTTTCACCGAGGTCGCCCGGTCGACCGCCGCAGACGTCGACAAGGCGCTCGACGCCGCGGAGGCCGCAGCGCCCGCCTGGGGCAAGACGTCGGTCACGGAACGGTCCAACATCCTGCTGCGGATCGCCGACCGGATGGAGCAGAACCTGGAGATGCTCGCCGTCGGCGAGACCTGGGACAACGGCAAGCCGGTCCGTGAGACCCTCGCCGCCGACCTGCCTCTCGCGGTGGATCACTTCCGTTACTTCGCGGGTGCGATCCGGGCGCAGGAGGGTCACCTCAGTCAGCTCGACGACGACACCGTCGCCTATCACTTCCACGAGCCACTGGGCGTCGTCGGCCAGATCATCCCGTGGAACTTCCCGCTGCTGATGGCGACCTGGAAACTGGCACCCGCACTGGCCGCCGGCAACGCCGTCGTGCTGAAGCCCGCCGAGCAGACCCCGGCATCGATCCTGCTCCTCATGGAGCTGATCGGCGACCTGCTCCCACCGGGAGTTCTGAATGTTGTCAACGGGTTCGGTGTCGAGGCCGGCAAGCCGCTCGCCTCGTCGAACAGGATCCGCAAGATCGCGTTCACCGGCGAGACCACGACCGGCCGGCTGATCATGCAGTACGCCAGCGAGAACCTCATCCCGGTCACCCTCGAGCTCGGTGGCAAGAGCCCCAACATCTTCTTCGATGACGTTGCGGCGCATGACGATTCGTTCTACGACAAGGCGCTCGAGGGCTTCGCGATGTTCGCGCTCAACCAGGGCGAGGTCTGCACCTGCCCGAGTCGTGCGCTGATCCAGCGACCGATCTTTGACTCGTTCCTCGCGGACGGCACCGAGCGCGTCAAGGCGATCAAGCAGGGCAACCCGCTGGACACCGAGACGATGATCGGCGCACAGGCCAGCAACGACCAGCTCGAGAAGATCCTGTCCTACATCGACATCGGCACCAAGGAGGGCGCACGCGTCATCACCGGTGGTGAGCGCGTCGACCTCGGCGGCGACCTGTCCGGCGGATACTACGTCGCACCAACGATTTTCGCCGGCAACAACAAGATGCGGATCTTCCAGGAGGAGATCTTCGGTCCCGTGCTGTCGGTGACCGAGTTCGACGGGTTCGACGACGCCATGTCGATCGCCAACGACACGCTGTACGGCCTCGGCGCCGGCGTCTGGTCCCGCGACACCAACACGGCATACCGCGCCGGCCGTGGCATCCAGGCGGGTCGGGTGTGGACGAACTGTTACCACCAGTACCCCGCGCACGCGGCATTCGGTGGTTACAAGTCGTCCGGCATCGGCCGGGAGAACCACGCGATGATGCTGGACCACTACCAGCAGACGAAGAACCTGCTGGTCTCCTACAGCGCCAGCAAGCTCGGCTTTTTCTAAATGGCCGAGCGAGTGGCCGTCACCGACGAGGCGGCGCAGCTGCTGCGCCGCCTCGTCGATGAGCACGGCACCGTGATGTTCCACCAGTCCGGCGGGTGCTGCGACGGGTCGGCACCGATGTGCTACCCGGAGGGCGAATACCGGCTGGGGGAGCGCGACGTACACCTGGGCGACCTGCCGATCGGCGAGGGTTACCACCCCGTGCCGGTCTACATCTCCGGCGAGCAGTACGCCGTATGGCGCCATACCGCGCTCACCATCGATCTGGTGAAGGGACGTGGCTCCGGCTTCTCCCTGGAGGGGCCGACCGGCTACCGGTTCCTCACCCGGTCGGATGTCTGTGCGCCGTCCGACCCACCCGGCGGGTGAGTTTCCGGACCAGTCCTTTTGGGATGGAACCTTTCGGCCGCTCGCGTCCCCTTCCTGGTGACACTGTCCAGGCACCGGGAGGGCGCAATGAGCACGACCGACACCACCTCGGCACCGCAGCACCGGATGATCGATACCGGCCGGCTGCGCATGCACGTGACCGAAGCGGGCGAGGGTCCGCCGGTGGTGCTACTGCACGGCTGGCCGCAGCACTCGTACGCCTGGCGGCACGTCATACCGCTGCTCGCCCGGTCGCATCGGGTCATCGCGGTCGACTCTCTCGGGGCGCCGCTCGGTCCGATGCGCCGCCGACGGGCTACGGCACGAGTGATCTCGTCGATGACGTCAGCGCGCTGCTCGACGCGCTCGACCTGCCGATGGTCGACGTCGTCGGCCACGACCGGGGTGGCTCGCTCGCGTTCCGGCTCGCGATGGACCACCCGCTGCGGGTGCGCCGGCTTGTCGCATTCAACACGGTGCACCCTACGGCGACCTGCGTCGTATGGCGCCGCACGCGTGGCGCTACCTGTGGACGCCGTTCGTCGAGACGCGGTATGTCGGGAGGTGGGTGCCCTTGCGCCCACCTCCGGCGACGCCAAGTCATCGGCCGGGGCGACTGGACAGGCGGCGCTAGGGCGGGCGTTGACCAACTACCGGCGGTCGGCTGGCCCCGACAACGACGCTGAGCGGCGCGCGGACCGGAACTGGATGGATTGGCAGACTGGCAGCGCCTGGGACTAGCACGCGGAACGCCGGCCGTGGGCACGTCGGCCTACTGGTCGCCCGACCCCGTGCGGCGCGAAGTCGTCTCGCCCGTTCCACAGGCTGCTGGCGATCCCTGGACGAGAAATCTGTCTACATCGGTCGCGAACTGCGCGGATGTTGGCCGGGGACTCGGATCCTTCAGGCGACAGTAGGCACCGACCAGGTCGCCCAGTCGGTCACGCTCCAGCTGCCGTTTGAGCGCGCGCGTCGCGTACGCCGACGACCCGCGATGCGGTGTACATCCGCGCACCGAGGACAACACGTCGCCCTCGCTCTTGGGTCCACCGGCGCTCACGAGGTTGGTGAGGGCAGTTGTCGGTGCCTAGGCATACGTTCCAACTGCACTGCAGAACGTGGCGTCTCAAGTCGACGGAGATCGATATGGACAACTTCTTCTGGCCAACCCTGGCCACGGCTGTCGGCGGATTGCTCGTGGCGGCAGTGACAGCCCTCTGGTCACGGCACGCACCACCGCCCGATCACGGCAGCAGCAGCGGTCACCGCGTCGTCATCGACGGTGACAGCAACCAGGTGCAGATCGGCAACACCGTCACGGTGCAACAACAGATCAACAACGTACGCAACGAAACCGTGCGCGCGGGTTCGAATTCCGACGACGACACCTGGCTCGTGATGGGTCTCACGGCTCTTGCCTGTGTCGCTGCGGTGCTGGTCTTTCTGGTGGGATGGCAGCTGTTGACCTGGCTGGCAGTCGGCGCCTCGATCGTGACAATGGGAAGCGCTGGCTGGATGCTGCGGATCACCGAACGCGGCGCGGGTCGCCGCTGGGCCACCTTCGCAAGCACCGCGGTTGGCGCACTCGGCACGGTCGGCGCAGCAGTGCTGGTGCTTACTTCGCCCGGTGGTGGCGCGACGCCAACCCAATTGCGCGAGCAGGTTGCAGCGCGATACCCCGCTATGGATGGCAGCATGGTGGACCAGGTAAACGTGGTCACCGCGCACCCAGGTGATGTCCTGAAGCTCATTGGCCTGCGGGGAATCACCAGCCTGACATTCCAGTGCGTGGCGATCGTAGTCTGCTTGCTGGTCACGGTGCTCAACGTGCAGCGGTTGGGTCAGTGGTTCGCGTTTCGGCAGGTCGCCTATGGCAACACGACCAACGAACGCACGATTGGCCGGGCTGCGAACTTTCTCACCGGTGGGCGCGGCATCGCCTGGGCGACGACGCTGATGATGGTCATCGCGTTGGGATTTTCCTCCGGACTGATTACGCGGATGGTGTCGTCGAACGACCCGTTGTCGAAGACCCCGGCCTCTCGTGCCTCGAACGCCACGTGGCAGTGACCTGCCCGGTGGCCTCTGGCACGGGCCGCCGGACAGTGCAGCGACGCGTCGGCAACTCATCCGGATACCCCCTCCGCTTTCACGCGGGAAAGGCGTAGCGTGGAGCGCGTGACGGATTCGACCACTTCGACACCTGCACCCACGATCACCACGTTCGGCCAGTTGCGTGCCTCCGGGCACCAGTTGCGCAGCGTCCGGGAGGAGCTGCGCGACAACCTGGTGGCCAAGCTCGCGGCCGGAGAGGACCCGTGGCCCGGCATCCAGGGCTTCGAATACACCGTGCTGCCCCAGCTGGAGCGCGCCCTGCTCGCGCAGCACGACATCGTGTTGCTGGGCGAGCGCGGCCAGGGCAAGACACGCGTGCTACGCACCCTCGTCGGGCTGCTCGACGAATGGACGCCGGTGATCGCCGGCTCCGAGATCGGCGAGCACCCCTACGCGCCGATCACGCCGGCGTCCCGGCGCCGGGCAGCGGAGCTGGGCGACGAGTTGCCGGTCGCCTGGCGTCACCGTGATGAGCGGTATGCCGAAAAGCTCGCAACCCCAGACACTTCCGTCGGCGACCTGGTCGGTGACGTCGACCCGATGAAGGTCGCCGAAGGGCGCAGTCTCGGCGACCCGGAGACGATCCACTTCGGGCTGATCCCGCGATCGCACCGGGGCATCGTCGCGATCAACGAGTTGCCGGACCTGGCCGAACGCATCCAGGTGGCGATGCTGAACGTGATGGAGGAGCGCGACATCCAGGTCCGCGGTTACACGCTGCGGCTGCCGCTCGACGTGCTCGTGGTGGCCAGCGCCAACCCGGAGGACTACACCAACCGTGGCCGCATCATCACCCCGCTGAAGGACCGGTTCGGCGCTCAGGTGCGAACCCACTACCCGCTCGAGGTCGAGGGCGAGATCGCGGTGGTCGAGCAGGAGGCGCACCTGGCGGCGACGGTGCCGTCATACCTGATCGAGATCCTCGCGCGCTTCACGCGTGCGCTGCGGGAGTCGAGCGCGGTCGACCAACGGTCAGGCGTGTCAGCGCGATTCGCGATCGCTGCCGCTGAGACCGTCGCAGCCGCCGCACTGCACCGAGCGACCGTGCAGCACGAGACGGAGGCTGTCGCGCGCGTCATCGATCTGGAGACCGCGGTCGATGTGCTCGCCGGGAAGGTCGAGTTCGAGTCCGGCCACGAGGGCCGGGAGGAAGCGATCCTGGAGCACCTGCTGCGCACGGCGACGGCCGAGACGGCACGCGGCAGGTTGCGTGGCATCGATCTCGGGCTCCTGGTGCGCGCCATGGAGCGCGGCGCGCGGGTCACGACCGGCGAACAGATCAGTGCCGCAGCGGTTCTCGGCGAGCTGCCGGTGCTGGGGGAGTCCGACCTCTACGACCAGATCGCGGACCGGCTGGACGCGACGACGCCCGGCGAGCGTGCCGGCGCCATCGAGCTGGCACTCGAGGGGCTCTACCTGGCCAAGCAGGTCAGCAAGGAGTCCGACGACGACGGCAACACGACCTACGGCGAGAGTGAGTCCGTATGACGATGTGCGGAACGCACCTCCGGCACCGCGAGCAGGGCTAGCGTCTGAAACATGTTCACTCACACTGCTTCCCATCGCTCCCTGGGCATCGCCGGATTCGTGGCGACCGTCTGCGCCGCGGCCGCGCTGGCGGCACCTGCTGCCGCGGCACCGGCCGATCAGCACGGCTCGCTTCACCAGCAGGGCTACTCGTGGTCGCCACGCCCGACCGGTGTCCAGGAGCAGTTCCGGGGCCTGGCTCCGGTCAGCAGCCGCGTCGCGTGGGTCAGCGGCGAGAAGGGCAGCGTGCTGCGCACCACCGACGGTGGGAAGCACTGGACGGACGTGTCCCCGGCGGCCGCGAAGGCCGACGGTCTGGCGCTGCGCGACATCGAGGCGTGGGACAGCGAGCACGCTGAGGCACTGTCGATCGGCCCGGGCAGCGACTCAAGGATCTTCCGCACGGATGACGGCGGGCAGACCTGGCAGCAGGTCTTCACCAACACCGACCCCGCAGCGTTCTACGACTGTATGGCGTTCTCCTCAAAGGGGATCGGCCTCGCCATGAGCGACCCGGTGGACGGCTACTTCCGCATCGCGCGCACGACCGACAGCGGGAAGTCCTGGACCGCTTTGCCGACGACGGGTATGCCGAAGGCACTCGGCAACGAATTCGGCTTCGCCGCGTCCGGGACCTGCCTGGTCTCGGCCCAGGACGCGCACGGCGCGCGCCCCGGCGAATTCTGGTTCGCCACCGGAGGCGAGTCCCCGCGCGTCTTCCACACCACGAACGCCGGCGACTCCTGGACCGTCGAAGACACGACCGTGCGCGCCGGAGACGCTGCCGGCATCTACAGCATCGCGTTCAAGAACCACGGCACCGGTGTCGCGGTCGGTGGCGACTACACCGCGCCCACCGACGGCACGGACGCCGCCGCAACCAAGCACGGCAGCTCGCCCTGGAAGGCCAGCAGCAACGCCCTCGGTGGCTACCGATCCGGCGTGGCCTACGTGCCCGGATGGGGCAATGCCGTGATCGCGGTCGGCCCGACCGGCAGTGACGTGAGCAGCGACGGTGGTCGCACCTGGTCGACCTTCGACACGACCGACTACGACGGCATCCACTGTGCGTCGGACGGAGCCTGCTGGGCATCCGGCCCGGATGGTGCAGTCGCGCAGCTCGTCATACATCACGGATCCGCAGAGTAGAGACAGCTGGAGGCGTATCTCGTTGTCACGTAAGCACACTCATCGTTCACGCTACGGCCGGTATGCCGGCGGGCCCGACCCGCTGGCACCGCCGGTCGACCTGGCCGAGGCACTGGACGCCATCGGCGAGGACGTCATGGCCGGCTACAGCCCGGAGCACGCGATGCGGGAGTTCCTGCGTCGGGGTGGCCGACAGCAGCGCGGTATGGACGACCTCGCCCGGCAGGTGGCCGAGAAGCGTCGGGAGCTACTGGCGAAACACAACCTGGACGGCACCTTCCAGGAGATCAAGCAGCTGCTGGACGATGCGGTGCTGGCCGAGCGCAAGCAGCTGGCGCGTGACCTGGACGACGACGCGCGGTTCGCCGAGATGCGAATCGAGAACCTGCCGCCGTCGACCGCGGCGGCCGTCAACGAGCTCGCCGACTACCCCTGGCGCAGCAGTGAGGCGCGCGAGAAGTACGACCAGATCAAGGACCTGCTCGGCCGCGAGATGCTCGACCAGCGGTTCGCCGGGATGAAACAGGCGCTGGAGGGCGCCACCGACGAGGACAGGCAGCAGATCAGCGACATGCTGCGCGATCTGAACGAGCTGCTCGAAGCCCACGCCCGCGGTGAGGACACCGACCAGCAGTTCGCCGACTTCATGGCCAAGCACGGCGACTTCTTCCCGGAGAACCCGCAGAACATCGACGAACTGCTCGATTCACTCGCACAACGCGCCGCAGCCGCGCAACGCATGCTCAACTCGATGACGCCGGAGCAGCGCGAGGAGCTGATGCAACTGTCGCAGCAGGCGTTCGGTTCGCCGGAGCTGATGGAGCAGCTCGCCCAGCTCGACGGCAACCTGCAGGCGTTGCGACCGGGGGAGGACTGGTCCGGCTCGGAGCCGTTCGGCGGTGAGCAGGGCATGGGCCTGGGCGACGGCACCGGCGTCATACAGGACCTGGCCCAGCTCGACGACCTGTCCGAGCAGTTGTCGCAGCAGTATGCCGGCGCCCAGATGGACGACCTCGACCTCGACGCACTGGCCAAACAGTTGGGCAACGAGGCGGCCGCGGACGCTCGCACGCTCGCCGAGCTGGAGAAGGCGCTACGCGAACGTGGTTATCTGACAAAGGATTCCACCGGTGAGCTGAAGTTGTCGCCGCGCGCGATGCGGGAGCTCGGGCGCACCCTGCTCAAGGACGTTGCCACCCGGCTGAGCGGGCGCTCCGGGTCCCGCGACGCACGTCGAGCCGGTATGGCGGGCGAGCCGACCGGCGCGAGCCGGGAGTGGCAGTTCGGCGACACCGAGCCCTGGGATGTCACCCGGACGCTGACCAATGCCGCGCTGCGTCGCGCTGGTGGCGACGACGACCGGTTGCTGGCGATCACCGACGTCGAGGTACAGGAGACCGAGGCTCGCACGCAGGCCGCGGTCGCTCTGCTGGTCGACACGTCGTTCTCGATGGCGATGGACGGTCGCTGGGTGCCGATGAAGCGCACCGCGCTGGCGCTGCACCACCTGATCCAGACCCGTTTCCGCGGAGACTCGTTGCAGCTCATCGGTTTCGGCCGGCACGCGCAGACGATGGACATCGACACGCTCACCGCACTGTCGGCCGAATGGGACAAGGGCACCAACCTGCATCACGCGCTGATGCTGGCCAACCAGCACTTCCGCCGACACCCGAACGCCCAGCCGGTGCTGCTGATCGTCACCGACGGCGAGCCCACCGCCCACCTGGAGCCCGACGGCGAGGCGTGGTTCAGCTATCCGCCGCATCCGCTGACCATCGCCTACAGCGTGCGCGAACTCGACACTGCGGTGCGGCTCGGCGCACAGACGACGATCTTCCGGCTCGGTGAGGACCCGGGTCTGGCCCGCTTCGTCGATCAGCTGGCCAAGCGTGCAGACGGCCGGGTAGTGGCACCCGAGCTCGACGAGCTCGGCGCGGCCGTCGTCGGCGGTTATCTCGGTGGCCGCGGCGGGCGCGGCGGGCGCGGGCCGACGTACGGCGACTTCGGTGACTGGGGTTTCCGCGGCGGCTGGGTCAGCTGAGTTCGCGAGTGACGGTTTCTTCGCCGAGTGACGGCGAGATTGGACCGTCACTCACCGAAGAAGCCGTCACTCGGCATCGTCGGACGCCTTGTCGCGTGGGAAATCGCGGCTCGCGTGTGAGTCGGCGGGCACGTCATACAGCTGGCGGAGCGTGCCGATCAGCTCGAGTTCGCGTTTGCTGTGCGGACTTGCGCACGACTCGCCCTCGTCGCCGGCGACCGGATCGAACGAATGCAGCACGATCTTCTCCAGCAGCTCGCCCAGCGACTCGTCGTTGAAGTCCGCGAGTCCTTTGAGGCAGGTCACTTAACGCTCTGGGCTCGGTCAGCTCCCGATCGCGTGCCGGTGATGAAGCTCGCGCATGGACGCTTCGAACTGCGGTGCCGGTCCGTCGACGGGTATGCCGGGAGCGATCTGCGAGATGGCCAGCGACCGGACCGGGCCGGCTGACAGACCCCAGTCGGTGCGCCAAGCGGTCAGCTGTGCCGAGGACAACGCGTAGACGATCCGGCCGAGACCGACCCACGCATGGGCGGCGGCGCACATCGGGCAGTGCTCACCGGAGGTGTAGACCGTGGCGACGGCTCGCTCGCCGGGGGTCAGCTGCTCCACGGACCAGCGGGCGATCGCGAACTCGGGATGGCGCGTCTGGTCGCCGTCCTTGACCCGGTTGCGGTCCTCGAACCGCACGGCGCCGGCCGAGTCGACCAGTAGCGATCCGAACGGTTCGTCGCCGTCGTCAAGTGCCTCGCGGGCGAGCTCGACACAGCGCTCGAGGTGGCCGAGGTCGATGTCGTCGAGAGCCATGAAGGCATCACACCACGCGGCGGGCGTCATACACTCGCCGCATGCCTCAGGTGAGTGCCGAAGTGTGGATCCCGGTCTCCGTCGACGTCGCGTTCGCAGTGAGCCAGACGACGGGGGAGGTGCGGCTGCGCTGGGACCCGTTCATCCGGGCACAGCGACTGATGGACGCCGATCGTCCGGGCGTCGGCGTCCACACGCTGACGAAGGCACGCGTCGGGCCGAAGATGATCAGCCGCTACGTGTCCTACCGGCCGCCGACTAGTGTCGGGATGACCATGGAGAAGGGGCCGTGGTTCTTCGAATCCTTCGGCGGTGGCTGGCGTTTCGTCGCTGCGGAGCGAGACGGCGTCGCAGGAACGACGGCCAGGTGGAAATACACCTACTCGGTGCGGCCGGCCTGGTTGCGTGTCGTCGCCGAGCCGATCGGTCAATGGCTGCTCGGACGCGAGATCAGGGCGCGCATTGCGGCATACGCGAAGGCCTGTGCCGACCCGGACATCGTTGCCGTCGCCCCCGAGGTGCACTGACAGCATTGGCGATTGGCTCAGCGGATGCGCCCGTCGCGATAGTCACGCACCACCGCGTCGACCACCTTCTTCGCGTCCCGGAGCCCAACCCCTGATTCCTCGCGGTACTGCTTGATGGCTTGGATCTCCTTGCCCTGCCGCACGAACCCCATCACGCTCTCGGACACCGCACCGGCGGTCATCGTCGGCGGCGGGATGTTCGGCGTGGTGGGCGGCTGCGTCCATGCCGGCGTGGTGTAGGGCCCCTGTTGGCCGAGCAGCGCGTAGAGGTGGTCGATGTGCTGCTCCAGCGCGGCGATCCTGGCGGCTGTCTCATCGTCCATGGGCACCATCAGACCACTCGGCGCCGATGTCCGCACGTGCCGCGGACCACAGGGGCGGGGCGACCCGCGAATGCTTGTATGCGGCGTCAGGACGCACCTCCTGCTGGCCCTTAACGCCGTTGCTGCACAGTCCGGAGCTAAGGACCAGCAACACGTGCGCCCCAGCGCACTTCCTGCTGGTTCTAAGTGCGATGGCAGGTCGTCATACGCGCGCGGCATCCCTTTCCGCGTCGGAGGCGATCTGGTCCGCCGATGCGTCCGGCACGTTGCGCAGCTTGCCGGGCCACCAGATCTTCGGGCCGATGTCGAGCGTCAGCGCGCTGACGAGCACCGCTCGCACCACGATGGTGTCGAGCAGCACGCCGAGCGCGACGGCGAAGCCGATCTCGGCGAACGCCACCAACGGCAGCGTGCCGAGCACCGCGAAGGTGGACGCGAGCACCAGGCCGGCGGAGGTGATCACGCCACCCGTGGCGGACAGGCCGACGATCGCGCCCCGACGGGTGCCGTGTTCCCGAGCCTCCTCTCGGACGCGCGTCATGAGGAAGATGTTGTAGTCGATGCCGAGCGCCACCAGGAAGACGAAGACGAACAGCGGCAGTGACGGGTCGGTGCCGGCGAAGTCGAAGACGTAATGGAAGACGAGTGACGACAGGCCGAGTGCCGCGCCGAACGACACGATCACGGTCAGGATGAGCAGCACCGGCGCGACGATCGCGCGCAGCAGGACCGCCAGGATGAGCAGCACCACCAGGAGCGTCAGCGGGATGATGGCGCGGCTGTCGTGGGTGGTCGCCTCCTGCACGTCATACGTCACCGCCGTCGTGCCGCCCACGAGAGCATGCGATTCGGGTATGCCGTGGGCGATGCCCCGGATCTGCTTGACCTGATCAAAAGCCTTGGAGCTGTAGGGATCTCCCGAGATCGCCGTTTGCAGCAGGCTGCGGTCGCCACGGGTGATGGGCTTCGCAGCCGGCGTGAACCCGGCCGACGAGAGCGCCTTGCTCGTGCGCGCTGCCTGGGCCGTGTCGACGAGGACGTAGACCGGATCGGACGCGTTGGTCTTGTAATGGCTCTGCAGCACCTTCGTCGCGGAGACCGAGTCGGGGTTGCCGGTGAAGCTCTGGGTGCTGGACAGGCTGTGCGAGTTGAGCTGCGTCAGGCCGAGCGCGCACAGCAGCAGGAGTCCGACCGTCACCAGCCACACCGCGCGCGGGCGCGGCCGGATGAAGCCGCCGACCTTCGCCCACAGGCCGCTCTGTGTCGGCTCCGGGCTGCCGTAGGTGGGGCGGCGCGGCCAGAAGACCCAGCGGCCGACCGTGACGAGCAGCGCCGGCAGCAGGGTCAGCATCGCCAACAGTGCGAAGACGATGCCCAGTGCGGCGACGGGACCGAGCCCCTTGGTGGAGTTCATCTCGGCGGCCAGCAGGCAGAGCATGCCGAGGATGACCGTGCTGCCGCTGGCGAAGATCGCCGGCCCGGATCGGTGCAGTGCGAAGGCCATCGCCTCGTGGCGGTCCTCGTGCCTGCGCAGTTCTTCCCGATAGCGGGCGACCAGCAACAGTGCGTAGTCGGTGCCCGCACCGATCACGAGCACGGTGAGGATGCCGTAGCTCTGGCCGTTGACCGTGAGTCCGGTGTGGTCGACGAGCAGGTAGATGAAGGCCTGCGCTGCGGTGAGTGCCACGCCGGCGCTGAGGATCGGCAGCACCCACAGGATCGGACTGCGGTAGGTCAGCAGCAGGATCAGGATGACCACACCGAGCGTGCCGAAGAGCAACGTGCCGTCGATGCCGGCGAACGCATCGGCCTGGTCGGCGCCGAAGCCGACCGGACCGCCGAGGTGCACGCTCATGCCGTGCGCCCCGTCGGCGGCGGTGGCGCGGATCTGTTTCGCGGTCTTCGGCAGGTCGTTCCAGCCGGACTTGGGATCGACGTGCAGCGGGATGAGGGTCTGCAGCGTGGTGCCGTCCGTCGCGGGGATCGGCCCGACGACCGGGCCGGCCAGATGCGGCGTCTGCTTCCTGTATGTCGCCACGTCGGCCTTCGCCTTCGCACGGTCGGCAGCAGTCAGCCCGCCGTCCCGGTGGTAGACGACGATCGCCGGGATGCTGTCGCGGTCGACGAAGGTTCCGAGCTGGTCGAACGTCTTGGTCGACTCCGCGCTGGCCGGCAACCACGACGACGTCTGGTTGTCCTGGGTGCCCGACAACTTGCCGGCGAGCGGGCCGAGCGCAATCAGCGCGACGACCCAGATGACGAGCACGACGTACTTGCTGCGGCGGCCGCAGACCAGTCCTGCATAACGACGATTCATCCGAAGACCCCTCCCGGAAGTTCTCCGCGACAGAAATACTTAGCGTTCCTCAGTATCGCGATATATCGTGAGTTTATCGAAGGTCCGAGCGAGGCGCACCGGTTTTTTCAACGTTGCCACCTCCCGGCGGGCGGCGTGGCGCCCTGTGGGACGCTTTTGCGGTGAAGACAGTCATCGGTGTGCTCGCCGTACAGGGCGATGTTCGCGAGCATGCGCGCTCGCTCGAATCGCTCGGTGCCACAACGCGATTGGTGCGTCGACCGGAGGAGTTGGAGGGGCTCGCCGGCATCGTGCTGCCCGGCGGCGAGTCGACGACGATGGACAAGTTGCTGCGAGCGTTCGAGTTGCGCGATCCGCTGCGGCAGCGGCTGCAGGACGGCCTGCCGGCATACGGCTCGTGCGCGGGAATGATCCTGCTGGCCGATCGCGTGCTCGACGCGACCGCTGATCAACAGACGCTCGGCGGCCTTGACGTCACGGTGCGCCGCAACGCATTCGGCCGGCAGGTCGACTCCTTCGAGGAGGACCTGTCGATGCCGGCCATCATGGGCGAGCAGTCGGAGCCGGTGCGCGCCGTCTTCATCCGCGCGCCGTGGGTCGAGTCGGTGGGTCCGGACGTGCAGGTGCTCGGCACGGTGGCCACGGGACCGGCCGCCGGGCGCATCGTCGCGGTCCGCCAGGGCAACCTGCTCGCGACCTCCTTCCACCCGGAAGTGACCGGCGATCACCGGGTGCACGAATACTTCCTGCGTATGGCGCAGCAGTGACGCGCGATAGCATCGCCTGCTGAGGCCTCCGCACTTTCGATTCAGAAGAGGGACATACATGAGCGAGCGCAGCGAGCGCCGATCAACTCAGGTGAATAGCGAGACCCGACGAAGGAGGGTGTCGCTGTGAGCGGTCACTCCAAGTGGGCGACAACGAAGCACAAGAAGGCGGCGATCGATGCCAAGCGCGGCAAGCTGTTCGCCAAGCTGATCAAGAATATCGAGGTCGCGGCGCGCTCCGGCGGTGGTGACCTGGCCGGCAACCCGACGCTGTATGACGCTGTCCAGAAGGCCAAGAAGTCCAGTGTCCCCAACGACAACATCGACCGCGCGGTCAAGCGCGGGTCCGGCGCCGAGGCCGGCGGTGCCGACTACCTCGCGCTGACCTACGAGGGCTACGCGCCCGGCGGTGTCGCGCTGCTCATCGAGTGCCTGACCGACAACAAGAACCGCGCCGTCGCTGAGGTGCGCACCGCGCTGCAGAAGAACGGCGGCTCGATGGGGGAGTCGGGCTCGGTCGCGTTCATGTTCAACCGCAAGGGCGTCGTGATCGTCCCGAAGAAGCAGCCGGAGGGCGAGGCCACCGAGGACGGCCTGCTCGAGGTCGTGCTCGACTCGGGCGCCGAAGAGGTCAACGACCTCGGTGAGTCCTTCGAGATCATCTCCGAGGCGACCGACCTGGTCGCCGTGCGCGAGTCGCTGCAGGCCGCCGGCATCGACTACGACTCCGCCGACTCGTCGTTCCTGCCGACCGTCGAGGTGCCGCTGGACAAGGAGGGCGCCAAGAAGATGTTCCGCATCATCGACGTCCTCGAGGACAGCGACGACGTGCAGAACGTCTACGCCAACGGCGACGTCTCCGACGAAGTGCTTGCGGAGCTCGAAGCCGAGGACTGATATCGCGCATCCCGACGCGCCGCCGGCGCCTGCGCGGGTATGGCGGCAGTCCCGCCTAAGCTGACGGAGACCGAACATATGTCGGACCGTCCGCCGAAGAAGGAGCTGCCCCGCTGTGCGAGTGCTCGGAGTCGACCCCGGCCTGACCCGTTGTGGTCTCGGTGTCGTCGAAGGAGGCATCGGTCAGCCGGTGCGCATGATCGCGGTGGGAGTCGTGCGCACCCCGGTCGCCGACGATCCGGCCGAGCGGCTGTTCAGCCTGCAGACCGAGATCGACGAATGGATGGAGCGTTACGAGCCCGACTCGGTCGCCGTGGAGCGGGTCTTCGCCAAGGCCAACATCAAGGGGATCATGGGCACGGCGCAGGCCTCCGCCATACCGATGCTGGCCGCAGCGCGACGCGGTCTGCCGCTCGCGTTGCACACACCGAGTGAGGTGAAGGCCGCGGTCACCGGCAACGGCCGCGCCGACAAGGCGCAGGTGACCGCCATGGTCACCCGCATCCTCAAGCTCGACACCGCGCCGAAGCCGGCGGACGCCGCCGACGCCCTCGCCATCGCCATCTGTCATGTATGGCGCGGCGGCGCCCAGGACCGCATCGCGGCAGCGGTCGCCAAGCAGCGCGCTGCGACGGGGGCGCGCGGATGATCGCCACGCTGCGCGGCACCGTCCTGCACGTGGGTCTCGATCAGGTGGTCGTCGAAGTCGGTGGGGTGGGGCTGCTGACGCACACGACCCCCGGCACGGCCGCGTCGCTGCGGACCGGGGGAGAGGCGACTCTGTCCACGACGCTCGTCGTCCGCGAGGACGCGCTGACGCTCTACGGCTTCGGCAGCACCGAGGAGCGCGACCTCTTCGAGCTGGTGCAAACCGTCAGTGGCGTCGGGCCGCGAATCGCCCTGGCAATGCTCGCTGTTGCCACTCCTGATCAGATCCGTGCCGCCATTGCAGGTGGTGATGTTGCGGCGCTGGTCAAGACTCCCGGCATCGGCAAGAAGGGCGCCGAGCGCATCGTGCTCGAGCTCAAGGACAAGGTCGGTCCGATCACCGCGACGGGTGAGCGCGATGTGCCGGCAGCGCCGGCCGGGGGCGGTCACGACCAGGTCAGTGAGGCGCTCATCGGTCTCGGCTGGTCCGCGAAGCAGGCCGACGACGCCGTCGCGAAGGTGGCTTCCGCAGCTCCCGAGGTCACCGAGGTCTCCGCACTGCTGCGCGCTGCGCTGCGTGAGCTCGGGCGCTGAGCGCCGACCGAGGTGAGGATCCGAGTGAGGAACGAGCGAGGCCCGGAGCCGAGGGCAGAGGCGCGGCGAAGGGATTGACATGATGGACGAGATGGACACCGAAGGCGATGGCTCCTACGACGCCACTGCGCGCATCGTCGACCCGGTGGGTGACGAGGAGGAGCGGCGCTTCGAGGTCGCGCTGCGGCCCAAGCGACTCGCCGACTTCCCGGGCCAGCCGCGCGTGCGTGACCAGCTCGGCCTGCTGCTCGAAGCCGCCCGGCGCCGCCAGCGGCCACCGGACCACGTCCTGCTGTCTGGTCCGCCCGGACTCGGCAAGACCTCGCTGGCGATGATCATCGCGGCGGAGCTGGAGCAACCGATCCGGATCACCAGCGGTCCCGCCATACAACACGCCGGCGACCTGGCCGCGATCCTGTCGTCGCTCGCCGAGGGTGAGGTGCTCTTCCTCGACGAGATCCACCGGATGGCGCGGCCGGCCGAGGAGATGCTCTACCTCGCGATGGAGGACTTCCGGGTCGATGTCGTCGTCGGCAAGGGGCCGGGCGCCACCGCCATACCGCTGGAGCTGCCGCCGTTCACCGTCGTCGGAGCCACCACCCGTTCCGGGCTGCTGCCCGCACCGCTGCGCGATCGGTTCGGCTTCACCGGACACCTCGACTTCTACACCGCCGACGACCTGGCGCAGATCCTCACCCGCAACGCGACGTTGCTCGGCATCGATGCCACCGATCAGGGCATCGCCGAGATCGCCGGCCGGTCGCGCGGCACGCCGCGCATCGCCAACCGCCTGCTGCGGCGGGTGCGTGACTACGCGCAGGTGCACGGGTCCGGCGTGCTCGACCTCGCGGCGGCCCGTGCTGCACTGTCGCTCTTCGACGTCGACCAGAGCGGCCTGGACCGGCTGGACCGCGCCGTGCTCGAGGCGCTGTGTCGCCGGTTCGGCGGCGGCCCGGTCGGCCTGTCCACGCTCGCGGTCGCGGTCGGCGAGGAGCCGGACACCGTGGAAACGGTCGCGGAGCCCTACCTGGTGCGGGAGGGCTACCTGGTGCGCACGCCGCGCGGTCGGGCGGCTGCCGCGCTGGCCTGGACACATCTCGGCCTGACCGCCCCACCGACGGCGGCTGGCGCCATACCCTTGCCCCTGGAGGACGACGGCGTCAGCGGGCGATTCGGAGATTGACACCGACACGCTCGGAACCCCGGCGCCCCGTAGCGACGTTGCTCACTTAGACTCACCCGTCGGCCGCTTATTGCTGCCCGACGCCGCCTCGATATCAAGGACTGACTTTCTGATGTATGCACTGGAGCCGGCATGGGTTCGTTGATCTTCCTCCTGCCGGTGCTGCTGATCGCCTGGCTCTTCTGGACCCAGCGCCGGCGGCAGCAGCAGATGCGCGTCGCACAGGACCAGATCAAGGTGGGCGACGAGATCAGCACCACGTCGGGTCTGCTCGGCACTCTGGTGTCCCTCGATGAAGAGGAGGGGACCATCGAGGTCTCCCCGGGCGTGCAGTTGCGCTTCGTGCGTCGCGCGATCGTTCCTCGAACGCAGATCGGTGCTCCCGTCGAAGCGACGTCGTCCGAGGAGCCCGAGACGGTGGACCTCGACAAGCACGACGACCAAGCCCCCGAGACGAAGGCCGAATAGGTGGCAACCCGAGCACGTCGACGCCCTGCGGGTAAACCGCGGCAGATCCTGACCATCCTGTTGCTGCTGCTCGTTGCGCTGTATGCCGGGATCGCCGGCACCACCGCGTGGGGCTCGCCGCACGGCAAGTGGACGCCGCAACTCGGCCTCGACCTCGAGGGCGGCCGTCAGATCACCCTGCAGCCGATCGTCGGCAAGGGCCAGCAGGTCAACGCCGGTGAGGTCGAGCAGGCCGTCAACATCATCCGTAACCGCGTCAACGGCAACGGTGTCTCCGAGGCGCAGGTCACCACCGTCAACAAGTCGCTCATCCAGGTGTCCTTGCCCGGCAACCCGAGTGAGCAGACCTTGAAGTCGCTCGCGCAGTCCTCGCAGTTGTCGTTCCGGCCGGTGATCACCGCACAACAGATCGCGCCGGCGCAGACGCCCACCCCGACGCCCAGCGGTTCGGCCTCGCCGAGCAGCACGCCGAAGGGTTCGAAGAGTCCCGCAACGAGCGGCAAGTCGACGCCGGCGAAGTCGCAGGCGTCGTCCACCGGCAAGTCGACCGGCGCGAACGACCTTGTGCCGCAAGCCTTCAAGGCCGACACCTCGACCCCGTCGCCGAGCGGCAAGGACAGCTCGTCGAGCAAGGCGACGTCGAAGCCGTCGGCGACGAGCACCCCGACACCGAAGCCGACCACCCCGCAACGGCAATTGCCGGGCGCCCGCCCGACGCCGTCCAGCGGAAGTGACGACGCGTGGGGTGATTTCCCGGTCGACTCCATCTGGGTCGACAACGGCCTCGCGACGCCCGGCGAGACCTACACCGAACTCTTCCAGGCATACCCCTGCACCCAGGCTGCGGCACCGAAGGGCAAGCCGGCCCTGAAGTGGCAGGAGATCGCCGCCCAGGCGCCGGCCGGCCAGCCCAACGTCGGTTGCGACGACACCGAGAAGTACCTCATGGGTCCGGTCGAGGTTCAGGGCAAGGACCTGACCGACGCGAGCTACGGACAGAGCACCAACCAGCAGGGTGTCGCGACCAATCAGGTCGTGGTCAACCTCAAGCTGGATGGCACCGGTGCCAAGGCGTTCGCCGCCGTCACCGAGCGGCTCACGCCATACCCGGCCGGCAACCCGAAGAAGCGCTTCGCGGTCACCGTCGACGGCAAGGTCATCACCGCGCCCGAGTCGCAGGCCGTGATCACCGACGGCCAGGCGCAGATCAGCGGAAACTTCACCGAGAGCAGCGCCAAGACGCTGGCCAACCAGCTGAAGTTCGGCGCACTGCCGTTCTCCTTCAAGGAGCTGACCTCCAACCAGGTCAGCCCGCAGGTCGGCACCGACCAGCTGCAGAAGGGCATCCTGGCCGGCCTCATCGGCCTGGCGCTCGTGGTGCTCTACTCGCTGCTGCAGTACCGCGCACTCGGTTTCGTCACCGTCGCGTCACTGGTGGTCGCCGGCGTGTCGAGCTACGGCCTGGTCACCCTGCTCGGCTTCACCAGCGGCTTCCGTCTCACCATGGCCGGGGTGACCGGTCTGATCGTGTCGATCGGTATCACCGCGGACAGTTTCATCGTCTACTTCGAGCGCGTGAGAGATGAAGTCAGATCCGGCAGACCCCTGCGTGCTGCCGTGGAGACCGGGTGGGCCCGAGCCCGCCGGACCATCATCGTCTCCGACGCGGTCAACTTCCTGGCGGCCGCCGTGCTCTACGTGCTGTCCGAGGACAACGTGAAGGCGTTCGCGTTCACGCTCGGGTTGTCGACCCTGGTCGACATCGCCGTCGTCATGATGTTCACCCACCCGGTGCTCACCATGCTGGCGCGCACGAGGTTCTTCGGTAGCGGGCACAAGTGGTCCGGATTCGATCCGGACCGGCTCGGTGCCGCCGGCGTCACGTATGCCGGACGGGGTCGCGTCACGATCGCCGACCGCAAGGCGGCTGGGGACTCCACCGCAGTCGAGGGAGGACACGCCTGATGGCGAGCTTCGCGCAGTTCGGTAACGACCTCTTCACCGGTCGCCGGCAGATCAACTTCATCGGTCGCCGTCGCACCTGGTACCTCCTGACCGCCATACTCCTGGTGATCGCCGCCGTCGGCATCTTCGGCCGCGGCCTGAACTTCAGCCTGGAGTTCGAGGGCGGCTCCCAGGTGTCGGTCACGAACATCAAGAGCACCAGCAACTTCGACCAGCGTGCGCACAGCGCGGTGAAGTCCGCGGTCGGTTCGGCGGACAACCTGGTGGTCACCAAGGCCGGGGCGAGCACGATCAAGATCGAGTCGAAGAAGCTCGGCAACGGCACCTCCCAGGCCACCGACAAGGTCGGCGCCGCGCTGGCCAAGGAATTCGGCGTCAAGCAGAGTTCGGTGACCACGCAGTTCATCGGTCCCTCGTGGGGTAGCTCGGTCACCCACAAGGCGATCCAGGCACTGATCGTCTTCCTGCTGCTGCTGGCGATCCTGCTGTCGGTCTACTTCCGGACCTGGACGATGGCCGTCGCGGCGCTTGTCGCACTGGTCCACGACCTGTTCTTCACCGTCGGCATCTACGCGCTGACCGGCATCGAGATCTCGCCGGCCACCATGATCGGCTTCCTGACCATCCTCGGTTACTCGATCTACGACACCGTGGTCGTCTTCGACAAGGTCAGGGAGAACACCGACGAAGCGATCAG
Source organism: Flexivirga sp. (assembly GCF_035551235.1). GTDB lineage: Bacteria > Actinomycetota > Actinomycetes > Actinomycetales > Dermatophilaceae > Flexivirga. The sequence goes on from NZ_DASZNO010000010.1 coordinate 73,606, forward strand.
GGACGGCAACCGGACCTACGCGCAGGCGGCGAACTACGCCGTCAACCAAACGCTGGTGCGGTCGATCAACACCTCGGTCGTGGCACTGCTGCCGATCACCGCGATCATGGTCGTCGGCATCACGCTGCTCGGGCCGGGCACCCTGCTGGACCTGGCCGTCGCCCTGTTCTTCGGTATCGCCGTCGGCACCTACTCCTCGATCTTCATCGCCACCCCGTTGCTGACCTCACTGCGGCACCGCGAGGCGAGCATCAAGGAGCTGGACCGACGGGCGCACGCCTACCAGAACAGCCAGGCGAGCGTGCTGGCGCGGACCGAGAAGCGCGAAGAGCACACACCCGGTGAGTCCATCTCCGGCGTGATCGAGCCGTCGCGCGCCAAGGCCGCGAGGACAGCCGCCGCGACGAAGGTCCGCAAGCGCGAGATCCACCCGCTGGCGAAGCGCGACGCCGATGACTGACAGCGCCGCGCAGGTGCTGGCCGCGCACATCCGTGAGGTGGCCGACTTCCCGAAGCCCGGTGTCAAGTTCAAGGACCTGTCACCGTTGTTCCGGGAGCCGGCCGCCTTTACGACTGTGCTCACGGACATCGCCGGCCGGTGGGCCGGCAAGGTCGACATCGTCGCCGGGGTCGAGGCGCGGGGCTTCATCCTCGGAGCACCGCTGGCGCTGCAGATGGGGTTGGGGTTCGTTCCGATCCGCAAGGCCGGGAAGCTCCCCGGTGACACGCACAGCCGGTCCTACGACCTCGAATACGGCCAGGCGACCATCGAAGTCACGACCGACGCGTTCGCCGCGGGGCACCGGGTCCTGCTCGTCGACGACGTCCTGGCGACCGGCGGCACCGCCGCGGCGGCGTGCGAGCTGATCGAATGTGCCGGAGCCGAGGTCGTCGGGATCGAGATGCTGCTCGAGCTGAGTTTCCTGCACGGGCGGGACAAGCTGCCCGGTCGTGACGTCCGGGCGACCCTGGTCGACTGAGTCACCTGCTCGGGGGAGCACAGTCCACACGATTACACTCTCTCTATGAGTCAGGACGAGCGCACCAGCAATCCGTCAGGTGCCTCCCGGGTGCGTGCCCGACTCGTCCGGTTCGGTGCTCCGCGCCCGAGCACCAACAGCGAGATCGAGCCACTGCTCGCGATCGTGCGCGCCACGCACCCCAAGGCCGACCTGGCGATCATCGACCGGGCGTATGGCGTGGCGGAGCGCTCCCACAAAGGTCAGCTGCGCAAGTCCGGGGATCCCTACATCACCCACCCGCTGGCCGTGGCCACCATCCTCGCCGAACTCGGTATGACGCCACCGACCCTCGCCGCGGCGCTGCTGCACGACACGGTCGAGGACACGCCATACAGCCTGACGCAGCTCAAGAACGAGTTCGGCGAGGAGATCGCCATGCTCGTCGACGGCGTCACCAAGCTGGACAAGGTGACCTACGGCGACGCGGCGCAGGCCGAGACCGTCCGCAAGATGGTCATCGCGATGGCACGCGACATCCGCGTGCTGGTCATCAAGCTGGCCGACCGGCTGCACAACGCGCGTACCTGGCGCTACGTCTCGGCCGAGTCGGCGCAGCGCAAGGCGACCGAGACGCTGGAGATCTACGCCCCGCTGGCCCACCGGCTGGGCATGAACACCATCAAGTGGGAGCTGGAGGACCTGTCCTTCGCCACCCTCTACCCGAAGGTCTACGACGAGATCGCCCGACTGGTCGCCGATCGCGCGCCGGCCCGCGAGGAATACCTGCGCGGAGTGCGCGAGCAGGTGACCGCCGACCTGCGGGCCGCGAAGATCAAGGCCACGGTGACCGGACGGCCCAAGCACTACTACTCCGTCTACCAGAAGATGATCGTGCGCGGTCGCGACTTCGAGGACATCTACGACCTCGTCGCGGTGCGTGTGCTGGTGGAGTCGGTGCGTGACTGTTATGCCGTGCTCGGCACCCTGCACTCCCGATGGAGTCCGCTGCCCGGGCGGTTCAAGGACTACATCGCGATGCCGAAGTTCAACATGTACCAGTCGTTGCACACGACGGTGATCGGGCCGCAGGGCAAGCCGGTCGAGATCCAGATCCGTACCCACACCATGCACCGCCGCGCCGAGTACGGCGTCGCCGCGCACTGGAAGTACAAGGAGGACCCCGCCGCGCCGGCGCCCGGCATCAGGGACGGTGAGACCGGGCCCATCAACGACATGGCCTGGCTGCGCCAGCTGCTCGACTGGCAGAAGGAGACCGAGGACCCGGGGGAGTTCCTCGACTCGCTGCGCTTCGAGATCAACGCCCGCGAGGTCTACGTCTTCACGCCGCGCGGCGAGGTGGTGGCGCTGCCCGCCGGGTCGACGCCGGTCGACTTCGCCTACGCGGTCCACACCGAGGTCGGGCACCACTGCATCGGGGGCCGGGTCAACGGCCGGCTCGTGCCGCTGGAGTCGGTGCTGGAGAACGGCGACGTGGTCGAGGTGCTCACCTCCAAGGCCGGCAGCGCCGGGCCCTCGCGCGACTGGCTCAACTTCGTCAAGTCACCTCGCGCCCGCAACAAGATCCGCCAGTGGTTCTCCAAGGAGCGCCGCGAGGAGATGATCGAGACGGGCAAGGACGCCATCGCCAAGGCGATGCGCAAGGAGGGGCTGCCACTGCAACGCCTCATGTCCGTGGAGTCCCTGACCGGGCTTGCGTCCGAGCTGCGCTACCAGGACATCGACACCCTGTATGCCGCCGTCGGCGAGGGGCACGTGTCGGCCCAGCACGTGGTGGGTCGCCTCGTGGCGTCGCTCGGCGGCGAGGAGGGCGCGTCCGAGGACCTGGCGGAGGCCACCACCCCGACCCGGTCGATGCGCCGACGCTCCGGGGACCCCGGCGTGGTCGTGGTCGGCACCGCCGACGTGTGGGTGAAGCTGGCGCGGTGCTGCACGCCCGTGCCGGGCGACCCGATCATGGGCTTCATCACCCGTGGCAACGGAGTGTCGGTGCACCGCACCGACTGCACCAACGCCGAGTCGCTGCTCTCCCAGCCC
>NZ_DASZNO010000011.1:0-11115 GCF_035551235.1 Flexivirga sp.
GTCGGGGCGCGTGCTCGGCAGTCTGCTGCTCGGCGTCGTCATCCTGATCGCCTGGACGGTGGTGGAGTTGCGCATCGACCAGCCGCTGGCCGATCTGCGGTGGCTCTTCAAGCCGCACTTCGTGCCGATCTACATCGTCGGATTCTGCACGTACCTGGCCGTTCTCGGCGGCCAGGTCGTCGGCGCGACGTTCATGGCCGCACCGAGGAAGGTGCTCGGCTACGGGTTGAGCCTGTCGCCATTCGGCATCAGCATGTGGCTGGCGGCGACGTTCTTCGCGATGTTCGTCGGAGTCCTGTCGACGGCCCGGCTGGGCAACAAGATCGGCTTCCGGGCAGTGATGATGATCGGCGCGGTCATGGCCGCGGTCGGCTACCTGGGCCTGGCCCTCTGGCACAACAATCTGGGCATCGTCGTCTTACTCACCGCAGTCGCCGTCGGCGGAATGGGTTTCATCGAGAGCTCCACGCGGACACTGGTCGTCAGCGGCCTGCGCGAGTGGGAGGTGTCGATGGGGGAGGGCATCTATGAACTGTCGATCAGTCTCGGCCCGGCGGTCGGTTCCGCCGTGCTGGGCGCGATCCTGTCGGCGAACGCTTCCAAGGTCCACGGTCTGGCGACCGAGCACGGTTACCGGATGAGCTGGCTGGTGATGGGCGGATCCTGTGCCATCGCTGCGGTCGTCGCCGTCGGCTTCGTGATCAGTGGGCGCAGCAAGAAGGACGCGGCCACGGTCTGAGGCGGCGCGCCGCCCTAACGCCGAGAGGCCGACAAATGCTTCGAGCACGAGGTCTCGCAGCAGCATCCATCGACCTCTCCAGTCTCGGCGCCCGAGCAGAGGTTCAACCCGTCGCGGAGTGGGTAGGCCGGAAATGTTGATCGTTTGAGGAGGCGCGACATGGCTCTCACACCGCACGAGGAGCGTGAGATCCATCAGATCGAGGAATCACTTCTGGGCAGTGACCCGGGATTCGTCGCACGCATGAATCGCACCTGGCGGCCACACCGGAGATTGCTGCTCCCAGCTCTGTGCCTTGTGGCGGCGACCGTGGCCTTCGGGCTCTTCGGGCCGGCCGGTTGGACCCTGCCGTGCGTTGCCGTCGGCGCCTTCCTCGCCGGCGTGTGCCTGGGCCGGGTCGACGGGCTCGACCTGAGGTTGCTCGTCCGGCGCGTGCTGGCCGTCCCGGGACGAGTCGCACGGGGGCTCTGCCGCCTCGTGGCGCGACCCCTGCGGCATCACCGCAGACACCGGTCGGCCTGACTCCCGCGAGCTATCGCCTGCGCCAGGTCGTTGACCACCGTGCTGCTTCGTGCAGCGTGGCGATCTCGCGCGCCGTGAGCCGGGTGGGCAGGCTTGCCAGGTGCTGGCTGATGCGCTTGCGTCGTACGACGGTCCGCTCGTCGGTCTTCGCGCCCAGTAGCCGCGCGAAGCCGTGGCCGAATCGCCCCTGCGCTCCACGGGCTGCGAGGGCGCGTTCCCGAGCCGCCGCGCCGGGCAGGTTGCCGCTGAGGTCGTATGGCGGACGCGGTGACTGCTGCACAGCAGCTTCAGCAGCCAGGTGACCGCGAATCACGTTCTCCAGCAACGGTAAATCGCTGGAGTCCTGCGATTGGTAGCGCCCGGTCCGCACGTCGAAGTAGCCGAGCTGCGTTCCTTCGGTGCTCTCGGCATACAGGCGCTCATGGCCGTAACGCGCCCAACGCCGCACGGTCCATTCGGTCACGACGACTCCCTCCGACGCGCGGAAGCCTGCCACCGGAACGGGAGAGTCACACCGAAATTGCGTGCGCTGGCCACGGCTGCAGGAACGAGGCCGCGGCTGCACTGCCCCTATAGTGGCCGCGGCCTGTCGAGAGGAACGGATCTGTGGGTGTCACGATCAAGCCGACCCCGGACGATCCGGGTCGCGGGGACGAGCGCAAGCGGTTGCTGCTCGAGGTGGGTGCGGCGTTGCTCGGTGGCGGCGCCGCTTCGAGCGACGTCGAGGACGAGCTGCGGGCACTCAGCCCGGTGATCGGCTGCCCCGAGATCACCGTTGCCGCGTTGCCGACCGGACTCTTCCTCGGACTGGAACCGATGGACAGCGTCAGCTTCGCGCCGGTCGACTCGGCGGTGCGACTGGACCAGACCTCCGAGGTGCTGGTCGTCATTTCGTCGCTGCGTGCACGGGACCTCACGGTCTCGGCAGCGCTTCGGCGACTGCAGGAGATCCGCGAGACCGCTCCGCGCTGGCCACGCTGGGTCGGCGACCTGGGCGGCATACCGATCGGCATCGGCCTGTGTCTGCTGCTGCAGCCCGGGACGGCCAATCTGCTTGTGGTCGCTGCGTGTTCGCTGACAGTCGCAGGGCTGACGATGCTGACTCGGCGGTGGCGCTCGCTGGCCAGACTGTTGCCGGTCACGTCCGCGTTCGTCACGTCACTCATCGTCCTGGGCGCCTTCCACGCGGGCTGGGTGGACGGACCGCTGCGGTTGGTCGTCGCGGCGATCGCGATCCTGCTGCCGGGCAGCGCCATCGTCATCGGGTTGACCGAGATCGCGTCGGGTGCGGCGGCCGCCGGAACCTCCCGTCTGGTGTCGGGCGGAGTGCAGATCGCGCTGTTCGTCTCCGGCCTGGTCGCTGCCGCCGCGCTGACCCGAACACCGTTGAGTTCATTGAGCAACGGGACCGCAACGCACCCGGCGTGGTGGGCAGCAGTGCTGGGCATCGCGATCTGCGTGGTCGGCCTGATGATCCACTTCTTCACCCCGGTCGAACACGCACTGGCGATCGCCGTCGTGATGGGCGCGGCCGGCGGCACCCAGGTGCCGCTCACGAGCATCTACAACCCGGAGGTTGGTGGCTTCGCGGCAGCGCTCGCCGCCATGATCGCCGCGATCATCGTGTCCTGGCTGCCGGGCGGTCCGGTATGGCGCATCACCTACGTGCCGGCGTTCCTGATCGTCGCGCCGGGCTCGTTCGGGCTGCTCAATGCGTCGCAGGTCGAGATCGGCAGCGGCACCAGTCGCTCTCTGCTGACAGCGCTTTCGGCATTTCTGGCGATAGCGGTCGGCACGCTGATCGGTTCGATCATCGCGCGTGCGGCGGACCATTCGGCCCGTTCCCTGCCGGCCACGACCGATGCGGTCGACTGGCCGGCGGGCGAGTGAACGCGATCAGTACCAGTGCTTGCGGCCACCGATGGCTCGTCCGGTGGCCCCGAGTATGGCGAGGGCCGCGCCGGCTACAAGCAGTATGACGCCGATCCACCACAGGACCGGCACGCTGACGACGAGGCCGATGATGATGAGGATGATGCCAAGAATGATCATGTTCGTCTCCTTCGCGAACCCGGTCGATCCGGGCAGTGCCGCGATGGCTCAGGATCCTCAGGTACCCCAGCGGCCCAGGCTGCAAACCCGTTTGAGCGCAACGGGATTCCGGCTCGACGGATAGCTATGCCAGCCGACTGCCGACGTTGCCGGGGACGCATCCGCCGGAGTCATCGGAGTCATCGATGCGTGCGTGTCCGACAAGTGGGTAGACCCGGATGACGATGCGCACAAAGCGTCGGATCCATGCGACGACCTCGCGAACAACCTCGCGAACGAGAGGAGAAGCCGGAGATGAGTGCATCCCAGGACGAGGAGAGCGGCACCTACCGGGCCAAGGTCGACCAACAGGACGGCGGGCCCGCATCGCACACCGAGGACGCCAGCGGCGGAGCGACGAATGATGTCGCGAGCGGTGGTGTCAGCGAACCCAGGGACGAGCACGACGAACGGGACGACGAACAGAACGACGAGTCCGCCGGCCCAACCGAGGAAGCAGAGCCGGGGCGGGACGTGCACGGCGACAGCGACACGGTGAGTTGACCGCCCGAGGAGGGACGAGAGTATGCCGCAAGGAGCGCTGCTACTGGGGGACCGAGGGCCGAGCGAGCTGGTGCTGGTGCGTCATGGCGAGAGCACCGGGAATGTCGCCGACCGCAAGGCGCGCACCTCCGGAGCGGAACGGCTGGACCTGGACGTCCGCGATGCCGATGTGCCGTTGTCGGACACCGGCCGGGAGCAGGCCGAGGCGGTTGGCCGGCTGATGGCCGGGCTCGGCCGTTCGAGCCTTCCCGAACTGGTCATCACCTCGCCATACAAACGTGCCGAGGAAACGGCAGCGCACGCCCTCCGTGCGTGGGGCGGCGACACGACCGTCGTCGTCGACGAGCGGGTGCGTGAGCGTGACCTCGGCCTGTTCGACGGGCTGACCGCGGCGGGCATCAAGGCCCAGTTCGCCGACGAGGCGAAGCGGCGGTCGCGGGTCGGCAAGTTCTACTACGTCCCGCCGTCCGGTGAGAGCTGGTGCGACGTCGCGCTGCGGGTCCGCTCGCTGCTCGCCGACCTCCGAGAGGGGTATGACGGCCGACGCGTCTGGGTGTTCAGCCACGAGGCCGTGATCATGAGTTTCCGGTATGTCGTGGAGTCGCTGACCGAACGTGAGCTGATGGAGATCGCCGATTCGACCGCGCTGCCGAACTGCTCGATGACGAGCTACCGCGCTGATCGTGACGGTCTGAGGTTGGTCGCCTTCGCCGACGCCGCGCACATCGACCGGTCCGCGGCGCAGACCACCACCGAGCCGTCCAAGACCGAACGGGCCGCCGATGCGCGTTGAACACTTCGGCGCCGAGCCGATCAAGGTCACCGACGACGTGTTGCGGGACTGGCCGCTTCCGGAACCCGGCGAGGACAAGGAGGCGCGCGGGCGCGTGCTCGTCATCGGCGGCACCGCGCACACGCCGGGAGCCGTGCTGCTCGCCGGCGAGGCCGCACTGCGGGCCGGTGCGGGCAAGTTGCAGATCGCCACGGCGGACCCGGTGGCGGCGGCGCTCGCCGTCGCCGTGCCGGAGGCGCTGGTCGTGCCGATGGCGACCGACGACCACGGCAACATCGACCCCGAGGCCGCGGAGGCGGTGCACGAGCTTGCGGCCGACGCCGACGCCATACTGCTCGGCCCGGGCTTCTCCGATGCCCGGGCGTCCGCGGATCTGATGGCACAACTGCTGCCGCTGCTGGACTGCCCGGTGGTGCTCGACGCGGTCGCCTCGGCATACCTCACCCGCCACCGTGACGGTGTGGAACACCTCGGCGGGCGAGCCGTCCTCACCGTGAACCCGCAGGAGCTGACCCGGACCCTCGAGAAGTCTGACGAGCCGACCGGCGAGCAGGCAATCGAGGCAGCGCGGCGACTGGCAGCCGAGACGCAGGCGGTCGTGCTGCTCGGTGGTCAGGGCAAGGTGGTCGCGGCACCATCGGGCGCGACCTGGCTGATCGAACGCGGCGGTCCCGGCCTGGGCGTCTCCGGTTCCGGCGACGTGCAGGCCGGAGTCGTCGCGGGCCTGCTCAGCCGCGGCGCGGACGCGACCCAGGCGGCGGCGTGGGGTGGCTCGCTGCACGGCGCCGCCGGCGATGAACTCGCGACGCGGGTGGGCGCCGTGGGCTTCCTGGCGCGGGAGATCGGCCCGCGCGTCCCCGGTCTGCTGGAGCACTTCAGCCGCAGCGGCTGAGCCGGCGACGTCGGCGCGCGGTCAGGCCCGGCGGGTCATTCGGACGCGGCGTCGCCGGCCATCTTCGACTGGCTGGTCGGGCCGGGCGACTTCTTCGCGTCGGGAACCGGTCCGTCCTGCTCGTGGTCGCTGACGTATTCCTTCGGGTCCTTGTCGGTCGGCTTCACTCCGGAGGCCGCCTGCATCGCCTCCAGGCGCAGGAACTTGATCGCGATGTCGTGTCGCAGTTGCAGGCTGGCCTGTTGCCGGAAGTCGGCGAGATCCTGACGCTCCTCCTCGCCCATGTGCCGACTGTTGTAGACGTTGCAGTCGATGACGGCGGTCCACCATTCCTCGGACCCGGTCTTGGCACGGTCGGCCCGCCGGATGGCCTTGCGGATGTTGTTGTGGTCGTGCAACGCGTCGTCGGTCTCGTCCTCCGCATCCGGGGCGTCGGCGGCACCGGTGCCGAGTTTGAGCAACTCGGGGTAGAAGTAACGCTCCTCGGCCTCGGCGTGATTTTCCAGCAGGATCGCGAGTCGCCGCCACATGGCTGCAAGGCCGTCGGTGTCGTCGCGTGGCCACTCCTCGAGCATCGCGAAGCCGCGCCGCTGCTCGTCGTGCTGCTGCTGAATGATCTCGGTGATGTCCATGGCCCGAACGTACCCTGGTGGCTGCTGGCTAACCACGCCTCATGAGGTCGCCGGTATGACGCCGCGCCGGCGTCATACCGCAGCTTCCTACGCGCGATGCACGCTGATCGTCGGCGGCTCGGCCAGCGACTGGCCCACCACGCAGTAGCGCTCCGTCATCCGGGCGAGCCGCTCGAGTTGTGCGTCGGTCGCGTCGGTGGCGGCGGTGAATTCGAGCGTCAGGCCCTGGATGCCGGCGGGGACCGAGCGGTCCACTCCCAAGGTGCCGCGCGCGTCGAAGGTGGCGTTCGCCCGGCCCTCGACCGACCGCAGGTCCAGCCCGGACGCCAGTGCCACCGCGCGAAGTGTCACCCCGGCACAGGCGAGCACCGCTTCCAGCAGCATGTCACCGGAGCACGCATCGGACCCGTCGCCGCCGGCAGCGCGATGCAGCCCGGCCCGGGTGATCGATCCGGTCTGCTGCACCGTGAATGTCGGTGCCGGTCCGCTGCCTTCGCCTGTGGCGGTGATCGGTGTCAGTGCCTCGGCGCCGGACTGCTTGTAGCGCTCCTTGAGTGGCGCTTGGGCGGCTCGTAGCTCGTTCGCATCCATGCGCCCATTGTCGACGTGCGCGGTTGTTCGCCGACAGCCACCGGGTCAGTGAGCGACATACACGGTGTTGGCCGACTCGCCACCGGTCAGGAAATTGGCGAAGGTGACCACGTGTGCTTCGGACGTCTCGAAGACCTCCGTCAGCAGCGCGCCGAAGTCGTCGTCCGGCGGGTCGTCGGACCAGAGGGCGAAGACGCCGCCGGGCTTCAGGTGTCGCTTGAGCCCGCGCAACCCCTCGGCGGTGTAGAACGCGACGTGGTCCGGATGGAGCACGTGGCGCGGTGTGTGATCGATGTCGAGGAGTATGGCGTCGAACGTGCGCCCGGCCGCGTCGGGATCGAAGCCGTCAGCGGACGCGGCCATCGCGAAGAAGTCGTGCAAGACGAGCCGGATGCGCGAATCCTGCACGAACGGAAGGGATTCCGGCAGCAAGCCCTGCTCGTGCCAGTCGATCACCTCCGCCATCGCGTCGACGACGATCATCGATCGCACTCGGTCGTCCTCGAGCGCGGCACGCGCGGTGTAGCCGAGGCCGAGCCCACCGACGACGATGTCCAGCTCGGTGCCCCTCGGTCGGTGCCAGACCGAGTCGCGCGAGTTCGACCTCGGCAACGGTGAACAGGCTCGACATCAGGAACTCCTCGTCGAGCTTGACCTCGTAGACGTCCACCTTGAGCGTCGGCTCCAGCCGACGACGCAGGCTGATCGTGCCGCGTGGTGTCTCGCTCCAGGCAAGCTCCTCGAATCGTGCGCTCACCGGAACTCCCTCGTGACTGCCATCGGTGCGGCAGGCGCCGCGCAACCACGGTAGCCGTCGGACAGGTATCTCGCCGCGTACAAGGGACGGCACTCGCTGGGTTGTGATTCGTGTCGACAGATGAATCTCAGGAGCCGACGGGTTCACCTCGGTCAAGCGACCGTGACGCCAGTCGGCCATGGGCTGGGCTGGCCTCGGATTATGAGCGGGCGTCCGCGTCGGCGGGCTGACCCGAAGGCGCTGGTAGGTCAGTGACCACCGGGTCGGGTGATCTCGGGCCCGATGCCATCCGTCGCGTAGGCGGGATCGCGCGTGCCGATCTTGCGCACGGTTGCCAGGTGGCCGCCGAGCAATCCCGCCAGGCTCGTCGCCGCGCTGCCGGCGGCTTCGAGGAGCAGGGCGGTGCCGCGGCGCTGCGACCGGTGCGCGCACCACGCACCGACGAAACAGCCGGCGCCGACCGCGTTCGCCACGGCATGCACGCTGCCGACGCGGGATTCCGGCGGTTTCGTCGTCCGCCATTCCGCCAGACCGGTGAGCACCGTCGGGACAGCGCTCGCGGTGCCGAGTGCGAGCAGTGTCATCACCTCCTGGCGCGCGCGTCGCCCATGGCACAGATCGAGGCTGACCGCGGACGTCCAGAAGCCGATCGGAAGATCGGTGAGCATCGGGTGGGCGGCGTGTCCCAGCGGCTCGCCGCGCAGCAACCGGCCGAACGAGCCGGCGCTGACCGCGTCCGCGATCGGACCGGTGAACTTCGCCGGCGCGTCGAGCCACTCGGCGTCCTCGATGGCGGTCGCGATCTTGGCGATCGGCGGCAAGGCGGCTGGGGAGCTGTGAGTGTTCTCGGGATCTGGTGCAGACATACGTGACCAGTACCCAGTTGCTCAGCGGTCAAGCCTGGAGCGGCGGGGTGGCAGGAACCGCGCGTGACGCTCCTCCTTCGTCGGACCGTGCACGCGCTCCCGGCATCATGTCGTCCGACAAAAAAACCGCCAGCAAGCTGGCGGAAAATTTTGTCGGGGTGACAGGATTTGAACCTGCGGCCTCTTCGTCCCGAACGAAGCGCGCTACCAAGCTGCGCCACACCCCGTGGCATGCCGCGGGTACCCAATGGATACGCGCGGCGAGAAGCAACGATACAAGCTGACCTGGTGTTTCGCCCAATCGGGTCGGCTGGGTGAGCTCGGGGCCTCCACCCGCCGCGTTCCTCCACGCGGCGGCCCGTCCCCTGCGTCAGTGGTAGTGGCGCAGGATGCGCTCGGCCTGGCCGACATACCCGCCGCCGAAGAGCACGGCGTGCAACAGCACGAGGTGCAGCTGCATGAGTGGCACGCGGTCGCGCCAGCCGTCGGCCAGCGGCGCCACTTCGTCGTATGACGCAACGATCCTCTCCAGGTGCGGAGCTCCGAAGAGGGCGAGCGCTGCGAGGTCGGACTCGGGGTGTCCGCCGTGCGCTGCGGGGTCGATCAGGACTGCGCCGGGCGCGGTCCACATGACGTTCCCGGACCACAGATCGCCGTGCAATCTGGCTGGGGCTGTGCAGGATTCGTCGAACCCGCCATCCCGCAGGCGTTGCAGTACGGATGCTGCGAACGGCTTGACGGAGGGAACCTGTTCCAGCAGCGGCGCGATGCGCAGGTCGGCATACATCGCGCCCCACGTCTCGTAGGGGCGCAGCGGAAGTGGCAACAAGTCGTCCGCTGGTCCCTGGAAGCCGTCGCCGTCCCAGCCGGCGGGCCCCACGCCATACGCGGAAGCTCCTGAGGCGTGCGTTGCTGCGAGGGCGCGACCGAAGTCCTCGGCGTCGGATGCGGAAGGAGATACCGACGAAAGTCGTTGCAGGACAAGCTTGTCCGCGTCGATCGAGTCAACATCAACGACCCGAGCACCGCCTTCGACGCGCAACCAGTCGAGCCCGGCTGCCTCCCACTCGGCGGCCCGCGGTGAGGCTGCGTGCTTGACGAAGCTCATCGGAGCCGCGGTTTCGATACGGGCTCGTTCCTCGCCCTACTCAACCCGCGGTTCTCCTCGCCCTACTCAACCCGCGGTTCATCGGAGCCGCGGTTTCGATACGGGCTCGTTCCTCGCCCTACTCAACCCGCGGTTCATCGGGGGACGAGGGTCAGGAGGGTCGCCTCCGGCCGGCATGCCAGGCGGACCGGGTTGTACTTGTTGTGCCCCAACCCCGCGGACACGTGCAACCACGCTGCGTCGGCCGGAGCCTCGGCGTCACGGTGACCGGACGCACCCGGCCACCAGCGCGAAACCCCTTTGGCACGAGCGTTGTCCAGATCGCAGTTGGTCGTCAGTGCGCCATACATCGGCACGCACACCTGGCCGCCGTGCGTGTGTCCGGCGAGCACCAGGCGCGCTCCGTCGGCAGTCATCGCATCCAGCACCCGTGCGTATGGCGCATGCGCCACCCCGATGGTCGCAACGACATCCGTCGCAGCCGGCGCCGACACCGAGGCGTAATCGTCAAGCTCGATGTGCGGGTCGTTGACGCCGACGAATTCGACTGGCATTCCGTTGATCTCGAGTTTTGTGCGGACGTTGTCCAGGTCGGTCCAGCCACCGCGAGTGAAGCCGGCGACGAGTTCGGCCACGGGCAGCGACGGCACCTCGAGCTCCTCGCCGCGCTTGTGCGGGGCGCCGATCCCGACATACTTCAGCGGGTTCTTCGGAGCAGGCGCGTAGTAGTCGTTCGAGCCGAGCACGAACGCACCCGGGAACTCCAGCAACGGCCCCATCGCCCGCAGCACCGACGGCACCGCCTGCAGGTCGGAGCAGTTGTCGCCGGTGTTGATCACGAAGTCGGGTTCGAGCGAGGCCAGGCCGCGCACCCACTGGATGCGACGCTCCTGTCGCGGCACCAGGTGCAGGTCGCTGAGGTGCAGCACGCGCAGCGGGCGCGCCCCCGGCGCCAGCACGGGCACCTCGAAGCGTCGCAACGTGTAGAGGTGTCGCTCGACGAGTGACGCCCAGCCGAGGGTGCCGAGCCCCGCACCGGCGACGGCGGCTGAAGTCTTGGTGAGTGCATGCATCGCTGCCAATTATGCCGGTGGGAGACTGGCCCGTATGACGAGCAAGCAGAGCCTCCGCGAGGACATGACCGCAGCCCTTCGCGCCCGTGACAAGGTCCGCACGAACACCCTGCGGTCGGCGATGGCCGCGGTCACCAACGCCGAGGTCGCCGGCAAGGAGGCCAAGGAGCTCACCGACGACGAGGTGCAACAGGTCATCGCCAAGGAGGCCAAGAAGCGCCGCGAGTCGGCCGAGGCGTATGACGGCGCCGGTCGCACCGAGCTCGCCGAGACCGAGCGGGCCGAGCTGGCCATCCTGGAGGAGTACCTGCCCAAGCAGCTCGACGACGCCGAGCTGTCCGCGCTCGTCGCCGACGCGATCAGCGAGACCGGTGCGCAGGGTATGGCGGGCATGGGTCAGGTCATGAAGGCCGTGCAGCCCAAGGTCGCCGGCCGAGCGGACGGCGGACGCGTCGCGGCCGCCGTGAAGCAGGCGCTGCAGGGCTGAGCGGAGCAGGCTAGCCCTCCGCAGCCTCGCGAAAGAAGGCCCCCGCCACATGGGCGGGGG
>NZ_DASZNO010000012.1:0-49902 GCF_035551235.1 Flexivirga sp.
CCGGTTCGCCTGCACCGCCGACCTCATCCCCGCCGTCCTCGGCGGACCCAGCCAACCACTCGACGTCGGCCGGCGAGAACGCCTCGCCACCAAAGCCATTAGGGCCGCGGTGATCCTGCGCGACGGCGGCTGCACCTTCCCCGGCTGCGACCGACCACCAGGATTCTGCGAAGTCCACCACGTCACACCCTGGTGGGCCGGCGGCGACACCTCCCTCGCCGATTCCGCACTCCTGTGCGGCCGCCACCATCACACCGTGCACCGGCAGGGCTACACCGCCCAAGTTCTCCCCGACCGGGTCGAATGGGACCTGACACCGGGCCGCATGCCTGGCCACCACAACACCGCCGCCTGAGCACGATCCACGGGCGGGACCTCGAAACGCGGGAGCTCAAGACGCCCCCCGCTGCGCTCCTCCGGCCCCTCGGCCACCGCGGCTTTGCCAGTGAACCGGGCCGTCGAGCGCTGCTATCGTCCGACCTCTCAGACGGAGGTACTCATGCACAAGTTGCTAGTCCTGTATCCCAAGCCACTCGACCCCGATCACTTCCGCGACTACTACGTGACCACTCATCTTCCGATGGTCAGCAGGCTGCCCGGCCTACTTGCGTGGCGCTACAGCTTCGACGTGGCCGCGGCTACGGGTGAACCGCCGTACTTCGCAGTCTTCGAGGGCGATTTCGCCGATGCTGCCTCCATGGCCGCAGGGCGGGCATCACCGCTCGGTCGACAGGTGGCCGCCGATGTCGCCAACTACGCGACCGGCGGCGCGGTCGTCGTCGACTATCCGGTGCAGGGTGGCGCCGGCTGAAGCCTCCGGTGTACGGCCCACGAGGCGGGACCTCGAGACGCCCGCTCGTACCTCACCGGCTCCTCGGCCACCTCAGCAATGCCCCACGAGGCGGGACCTCGAGACGCCCGCTCGTGCCTCACGGGCTCCTCGGCCACCTCGGCCATGCCAGCGGCCGACGACTCAGCCGGCGACAGCGGAACGGTCCGCACTGACCGCCTGCAGTGCACTGATGAGCGACACGTTGACGACATCCTGGGCGGAGCAACCACGCGACAGGTCGTTCATCGGCGCCCGGAGCCCCTGCAGGATCGGGCCGTATGCCGATGCGTTGCCGATCCGCTCGGCGATCTTGTAACCGATGTTGCCCGCAGCGAGGTTGGGGAAGACGAAAACGTTCGCCGCGCCGGCGACCGACGAGTCCGGTGCCTTGCTCGCGGCAACCGACGGGATGAAGGCTGCGTCGAACTGCAACTCGCCATCAATGCGCAACGACGGATCCCGTTGCAGCGCAAGGGCGGTCGCCTCCCGCACCAGCCGCACGCTCGGGTGATCGGCGCTACCCCCGGTGCTGAAGGAAAGCATCGCGACCACCGGTTCACGGCCGGTGAGGGCACCGAAGGTGTGCGCGGTGCTCAGCGCGATGTCCGTGAGACCTGCCGAGTCCGGCTCCGGCACCACGGCACAGTCGGCGAAGGCGACCGGTGCGCCAGTGCCGAGCTCGAGCAGGAAGCAACTGGACAGCAATGCCGTGCCCGGCGCCAGACCGATCCCGCGCAGCGCCGCACGTATGACGTCCCCCGACGGTGTCACCGCGCCGGCGACCGCCGCATCGGCCTCGCCCGCGCCCACCGAAAAGGCCGACACGAGAAGCGGATCCGCGGCAGCCTCCCGCCGACGCGAGGCCGACCAGCCCTTGCGCGCTGCGAGTTCGTCCAGCCGTGCAGCAACCGTGGCAGTGTGCAGCTCGTGCACCGAGCGGCACTCCACCTCGCGGGACAGATCCGCGCGCCACCGGCCGACGAGGATCGGTCGCACGCCGAGTGCGGCGAGTTCGGACGCCGCTTCCCGGACCCTCCGGTCCTCGCCTTCGGCGAGCACGACCGCCACGGGTGCAGCGCACTGATCGCTCAGGCGCTGCACCCATCCGCTCGAGAGCGGCTCGGTCATCGGCCGAGAACCTCCTCGATCGAGGTCCACTCGAGCCCATGCGCAGTGGCGACCGGCTCACTGGTGACGTGCCCCTCGAAGGTGTTGAGGCCGCCCGCAAGGGTCGCGTCGTCCCGCAGCGCCTGCTGCCAGCCCTTGTCCGCCAGCGCGACGGCATACGGCAGCGTCACGTTGGTCAGCGCGTAGGTGGACGTATTGGCAACAGCCCCAGGCATGTTCGCAACGCAGTAGAAGATCGAGTTGTGCACCGTGAACGTCGGCTCGGCATGGGTTGTCGGACGCGAGTCCTCGAAGCAACCGCCCTGGTCGATCGCGATGTCGACCAGCACGCTGCCGGGCTGCATCCGGCTGACCATCTCGTTGGTGACCAGCTTCGGCGCCTTCGCCCCGGCGACCAGCACCGCACCGATGACGAGGTCCGCGTCGGTGACCGCCTTCTCGATCTCGAAGGCATTGGCGACCACTGTCTTGACCCGTCCGTCATACCGGCGGTCGAGGGCACGCAACTTGTCGACATTGGTGTCGAAGACGGTCACGTCCGCCCACATGCCCACGGCCATGGCGATCGCGTTCATGCCGGAGACGCCGGCACCGAGGACCACGACCTTGGCCGGCCGGACGCCGGAGACGCCGCCGAGCAGGACGCCGCGGCCGCCCTGCGCCTTCATCAGGTGATGGGCGCCCTCCTGCGGCGCGAGGCACCCCGCGACCTCACTCATCGGGTAGAGCAACGGGAGTGCGCCATTCGGCAATTGGACTGTCTCGTAAGCGATTCCGGTGGCACCCGACGACAGAAGCGCGTCAGTGCAGGGCGCGGACGCGGCAAGGTGCAGGTAGGTGAAGAGTGTCAGGTCCTTGCGGAGAAAGCCGTATTCGGACTCGATGGGCTCCTTGACCTTCAGCACCATCTCCGCGGCTGCCCAGGTCTCCTCGGCAGACGGCGCGATCCGAGCGCCGGCGGCGACATACTCCGCGTCGGTGATGGAGGAACCAAGGCCGGCGCCCGTCTCGACGAGGACTTCATGGCCGTGCTGGACCAGCTCATGCACGCCGGACGGTGTTGCCGCGACGCGGTATTCGTGGTTCTTGACCTCTGCAGGAACGCTGATGCGCATGGGTGTCTCGCTTTCGTATGGCGGGTCAGGGACGGATGTAGTGGTCGGTGGCGGTGAGCACCGCGTCGACACAGTGGAAGAGGTCGTCGAGGACCTCGCGGTCGGCGATCAGCGGCGGCGAGAGCATGAGCATGGTCGCGCCGCGGTCGTCCGGACGGGTGATCAGCCCGACGTCACGCATCGCCTTCGGCATGACCTCGCGCACCAGCGCGCCGCCCTCCTCGGCGGTGAGTTGCCGCCCGCTCGCACTGTCACCGGTCAGTTCCAGCGCGTAGAAGTAGCCGGTGCCGCGCCATTCGCCGAGCGTCGGGTGGGCGTCGACGAGGCGGTCCAGTTGTTGCTGGAAGTAGGGCTCGTTGGCGCGGACGTTCTCCAGCACCTGCTCCTCGGCGAGCGCACCGAGGTTGGTCAGCGCGACCGCTGTGGACACCGGGTGGCCGCCCCATGTCGCGCCGTGGGTGAACATGCCGGCACTCGGCGAGTCCAGCAGCGCGGCGGCGAGCGGCTGCCGGATGAGCACGCCGCCGAGTGGTGCGTAGCCGGACGTCGAGCCCTTGGCGAAGGTGATCAGGTCGGGCACGACGTCATACTTCGCGGAGCCGAACCACTCGCCGAGCCGGCCGTAGGCACAGATGACCTCGTCGGCGACGAGCAGGATGCCGTAGCGGTCCGCGATGGCGCGCAGCTCCGGCCAGTAGCCCTCCGGCGGCACCAGCGCACCGCGGGAGTTCTGCACCGGCTCGGCGAAGATGGCCGCGATCGTCTGCGGGCCCTCCTCCTCGATGATGTCGACCAGTGCCTTCAGCGACGGCAGGTCGGCGGCCGTGCCGCCCTCGGGTACCTGCTCGCCGAGCGTGTTCGGGAAGTGCCGGATGCCGGGCATCAGCGGCCCGAACGGCTCCTTGTACTTCGGGATCGCCGTCACCGCGAGCGCGCCGAGCGTGGTCCCGTGGTAGGCCATGTCGCGGGAGAGGATCTTGGTGCGCTCCGGCTGGCCCTGGCTGCGCCAGTACTGCCGCGCGAACTTCACCGCGGACTCGACGGCCTCGGAGCCGGAGTTGACGAAGAAGACGGTGTCGAGGTCGCCGGGTGCCCGCCGCGCGATCGTCGCGGCCGCATCGGCGGCCATCGGGTGCGCCGCGGACCAGTTGGTCCAGTAGGCGAGCTTCTCCATCTGCTTGGCAGCAGCCGCCGGTATGTCGCTACGACCGTGGCCGATGTTGACGCAGAACAAGCCGGCGAGTCCGTCCAGGAAGCGACGACCGGTGTCGTCATACAGGTAACAGCCCTCGCCGCGCTCGATGATCGGCAGGCCCTCGTCCTTCCAGGCCTGCCCGCGGGTGAAGTGCGGGAAGAGGTGGCGCTGGGCGAGTGCGCGGGTGTCAGACATGAGTGCCTCCCAAGGACGCGGTAGGTGGTTGCACGATCCACACTGGGGCAGCACGCTGGGCCTTAGAAGGTCCAGTAGAGAGATGATTGATGGACCCAGATCTCGAGGACAATGAAGAACACCGAATCGACCCACGAGCGTGCGCTGCGTTGGTTTGATGGTCGAACGCCCCGCGATCACCGAAGGAGATGAGACGTTGGCGCTGACCCTGCTCCAGCTGGATCGCGATAGTGCCGAGCCGCTCTATCGACAGGTTCGCCGCGCCCTCGAAAACGCAGTAACCACAGGGATGTTCGACCCGCAGGAAGCGTTGCCGAGCTCGCGCGCGCTCGCCATCGAACTCGGCGTCTCGCGCAACACCATCAAGCTTGCCTACGAGGAACTGATCGCTGCGGGCATCGTCGTCAGCCGCGTGCGCAAGGGCCTGTTCGTCAACCCCGAGGTGCAGTCGGCCCTGGCGGGCGGGGTGCAGCGCACCTCGGGCATCGACTGGTCCCGCCGGACGCGGACCTTCCCCGACGCAGGGCTGCCGCACATCGAGAAGGTCGCGGACTGGGCGTCGTACCCCTATCCCTTCCTCGCCGGACAGACCGACGTGCGCAGCTTCCCGGTCCGGGCCTGGCAACGAGCACTGCGTGAGTCGCTCTATCACCCGCACGTCTTCCCGTCGCTGCAGGACAGTCTCGGCGTCGACGACCCGATGCTCGTCGACGCGATCCGCCGGCAGTTGCTGCCGACGCGCGGTATCGAGGCGGACCCCGACGAGATCATGATCACGGTCGGTTCTCAGCACGGCCTCGACCTGCTCGGTCGCGCCCTGCTCGGCAGCAAAAGCGTTGTGGCTATGGAAGATCCGGGATATCTCGATGCCCGGCACATCTTCACCCGGACCGGTGCGACGTTGCGACCGATGGCCGTCGACGCGGACGGGGCGATCCCGCCGGAGGACTTCGGCGACATCGACCTGCTCTACGTCACGCCCAGCCACCAGGCGCCCACGAACGTCACGCTGTCGATGGAGCGACGCCTGCGTTTCGTCCAGCGCGCCGGCCAGGCTCGCAGCGTGCTGGTCGAGGACGATTACGACTCGGAGTTCCGATATCGCGGCCAGCCCAGCCCCGCACTGAAGGCGCTGGACCCGACCGGCGACGTCGTTTACCTCGGGACGTTCTCGAAGTTCCTCTCCCCCGGACTGCGCCTGGGCTACCTCGTCGCACATCGCGATCTGGTACGAGAACTGACCCAGGTGAGACGTTACGAATTGCGCCATCCCCCAGGGCAATTGCAACGTGCGATGGCGATTTTCATCACCAGCGGCGACTACCACCGCGCGCTGCGGCGGCACCGTGAGCGACTCCAGCAACACTGGACCACCATCACCGGGGCCGTCGAACGCGACCTGCCCTTCGAGACCGGTCCGTTCCCTCCGGGCGGCGTCAGCCTCTGGCTGCGCGGCCCGGAGGGGTTCGATGCGCGGGAGCTCACCACGCTGGCGCGGGAAGCGGGAGTGCTCGTCGAGCGCGGCGACATCTTCTTCCAGCACTCGGATGCGTTGGCGCGTAGGCATTTCCGGCTGGGCTACGGCGCCATACCGACCCGTGCCATCACTCCCGGCGTGCGTGCACTCGCTGACGTGTGCCACGACCTGATCCGCTGAGGCGGCCCGGCCGTCATACCGCCGAAGCGGTCTCGGTGGCCCGCTTCCGGCGGCCGGCCCGCCGTCGCACCGGTGTCGACCGGATGCACAGCGCGCACACGGCGGACACCGCGCCGGTCAGCACGAAGTAGCCGATCAGCAGACTCGTCCCGCCATCCGCCCGATCCAGCAACCACGTCAGGATCATCGGGGTGAGGCCGGACGCGACGATGCCCGACACCTGATAGACGGCCGAGATGCCGGTGTAGCGCACGTGCACCGGGAAGAGCCCGGCGAAGAACGCACCCTCGGGGCCGTACATCAGCGGGTAGAGCACGCCGAGCGCGAGCACGATGCCCAGGCCGAAGACGACCGCGTTGCCGGTGTGCAGCATCGGGAAGACCAGGATCGGCGCGATCGCCGCCAGGACGGCTCCGGCCGCGTAGGTCTGGCGCATCCCGACCCGGTCGGCGATCATCCCGCTCACCGGGATGAGGACCAACAGCACGAGCGCGCCGGCCATCACCCCGAGTAGCGCCGGCTGGCGCTCCATGCCCAGGGTGTCGGTCGCATAGCTGATCGAGAAGACCGCCCATGCATTGAAGGCGACACCCTCCACCCAACGAGCTCCCATACCCAGCAACAGATTTCGGCGACTGGTCGGGTCGGACAACAGCTCCTTGGCCGGCACCTTCGCCTTGCCCTCACTCTGTTCCAGGTCACGGAAGGCGGGCGTCTCCATCACCTTGAGCCGCACGATCAGACCGATGATCACCAGCAACAGGCTCAGCCAGAAGGTGATCCGCCAACCCCACGAGGCGAAGGCGGCGTCACTCATCACCGCACCGGTGAGCGCGAAGACGCCGGTGCCCAGGACCAGTCCGACCGCCAGGCCGGCCTGCGGTGTCGATCCGTAGAGGGCCTTCCTGCCGGGCGGGGCGTATTCCACCGACATGAGCACCGCGCCACCCCATTCACCGCCGACCGCGACGCCCTGCAGCAGTCGCAGCACGATCAGCAGCGTCGGCGCGAGCAGTCCCACTTGGTCGTATGTCGGCAGGCACCCGATCAGGAACGTCGCGACGCCCATGATGAGCATGGTCATCACCAGCGTGCGCTTGCGGCCCATCCGGTCGCCGATGTGCCCGAAGATCAGCCCACCGATCGGCCGCGCCACGAAGCCGAGCGCGAACGTCGCGAACGCGAGCATCGTGCTGACCGCGGGGTCGTGGGAGGGGAAGAACTGCTTGTTGAAGATGAGCCCCGCGGCAACTCCGTAGAGGAAGAAGTCGTACCACTCCACGGTCGTGCCCATCACACATGACGCGAGGACCGCCCGGATCTGCTTCGTGCCCGGGCGTACCGTCGGTGCGTCGATCGCCTCTTGGTCCTTCGACATCGGTGACCTCCTAGGTCTGGTGCGGTCCGGCTCAGAGGGCCGCGCGGAAGATGTCGCCGAGCGCTTCGGCGGTGACGGGTCGCGGGACCACGGACAACTGGCGGGTCTGCTTGAGCGCGCCGGCCACCAGGGTGTCGACATCGCTCTCGTCATACCCGAAAGCACCGAGGGTGCTCGGGATGCCGATGTCGGTCATCAGCTCCTGCAGCACGCCGGCGAGCGCGTCCGCGCCGTCGACCCCGGTGAAGGTGCGGCCACTGAGCAGTTCGGCGGCGCGCAGGTGGCGCTGCGGGTCGCCCGGGTAGGTCCAGCGGAAGACGTGCGGCGCGGTGACCGAGACGGCCTGGCCGTGCGGGACCATCGGCATCTCCGGGTAGCCCGAGGCCTTGTAGGCCTTCACCGCACCGGCGATCGGGTAGGCGTTCGCGTGCGGCAGGTGTGTGCCGGCATTGCCGAAACCCGTTCCGGCGTATGTCGATGCGAGCGCCATCTGGGTGCGGGCCTGCACATCACGACCGTTCATGACGGCGCGGCGCAGGTTGGCGCCGACCAGCTTCAGCGCCATCTCGCACCAGACGTCGCTGATCGGGTTGGCACCGCAGAACGCGGGGCGCGCCATCGGGTCGTCCGGCGCGGGCTTGGAGTCGAACGGGACGCTGGTGTAGCTCTCCAGCGCGTGGGACAGGACGTCCATGCCGCTGGCCGCGGTGACCTCGGGCGGGAGCGTCAGCGTCGTCGTCGGGTCGACGATCGCGAGGTCCGGGCGCAGCGCCGGGTGGCTGATGCCGGCCTTGAGGTGCAGCCGCAGCATGTCGATGACGCAGATGGTGGTCGACTCCGAACCGGTGCCGGCCGTGGTGGGTATGGCGATCAACGGCTTCAGCGGGTTGCTCGGCCGTCGGCCACCGCCGATCGGTGGCGTGACGAAGTCGAGCAACTCGCCGTCGTGCGTGGTCAGCAGGTTGACGGCCTTGGCCGTGTCGATCGCCGAACCGCCACCGACGGCGACATACGCGTCGTAGTCGCCCTGCCGCGCGAAGTCGATGGCCTCGCCGATGGACTCATCGGTCGGCTCGACGCCGACCTGGTCGTAGAGCGTGGTGGCCAGTCCTGCCGCGCGCAGGGACTCGACGACCCGCGCGGGCACCCCGGACTCGGCGACGCCCGGATCGGTGAGCACCAGCACCGAGCGGGCGCCTCGTGCGCCGACCTCTGCACCGACCTCGGCCAGCGCACCCACGCCGAATTTCAGCGGCGGTGCGGCCCAGGTGAAGACGGACTCGTTCACAGTGGTCATCGATTCTCCTTGACTCATAATGTGGTGTGCTGCGCCACATTACGGAGATGTGATGCAGGACACAAGAGGTTCGCGCGGATTTTCTGCGGACCCCCTGGCCCGCGCCGCGGCCGGTGTCGCCATACGCCGGCAGTGCCTGCCCGTAGAGTCGGCGCGTGGCGAAATCCGTGAATGCACCAACCGGCACGCAGGCCATCGAGCGCGCCCTCAGCGTGCTCGGCGTCCTCGCCGACAACGGGGAGTTGTCGACCGGCGACCTGGCGCAGCGCACCGGTCTCACGGCCGGGACAGCCAGCCGTATCGCGAAGGCGCTGGTCGCCGAGGGCATGCTGCTGCGCGATCCGGAGACCGACCGCTACCACCTCGGACCGCGCGCGGTCGTCCTCGGCCGTTCCGCCGAGCGGGTGCTGGGTCTCGACAAGGCGATGCAACCGTTGCAGGGACTGGCGGAGAGCTCACATGAGTCGGTGAACCTCGCGGCGCGCGACGGCGCCGAGTCGGTGGTGCTGGCCCGCGTGCAGTCGACCCTCCCCCTGCGTTTCGTCCAGCATGTCGGGGCTCGATTCCCGCTCTACAGCACGGCTTCCGGCAAGGCGATGCTGGCCTTCGGGGACGCGACGGCCGCCTACCTTGCCGAGTTGCCGACCCGGTTGCCGCCGGTCGGGCCGGGCACTCTCGCCACGCGCGCGCAGTTGGAGCGCCAGTTGGAGCAGATCCGCGACCGCGGCTACTCGATCGACATCGAGGAGAACGTCGAGGGCGTCCGATGCGTCGGCGCACCGGTGCTCGATGGCGACGGGATCGCGCGAGCCGCGGTCGTGCTGCAGGCGCCCAGCGTGCGCATGCACAAGGACCGGATCGACGAGCTCGGACCCGCCGTCGCCACCACGGCGCGGGAGGTCTCCCGCGTCATACCCGATGCGAGCGTGCTGCGTTCGCAGGACTGATCCGAGCGCTCGTCCCTTACTCGTCCTCGTCGACCAGACTCGACCACGCGTGCCACGCATGCGTGTCGCCGTCGTCGTGGGCCTGGGCCACGAGCAGCCTTCCTGTGTCGATCAGATGCCGTCGCATCGACATCGCGGCACGCGCCGGATCACCGTCGGCGATCGCATCGACAAAGGGCTCGTGCTCCTCGAGAACGTCCAGATGCGAACGGGATCGCCCGGCGGTGTTCGCCCCGATGAGCCGCGCCGTGTCGCGTAGCTCGGCGACCAGCGACACCAGCCGGCGACTGCCCGAGCACTCCAGGATCAGCGCATGCAGGCGTTCGTCCGCTGCCCCGAAATCCGCCTCACGGCCGGCGGTCGCCGCGGTCCGCATTCGTGCCAGCTGCGCGCGCAACTCCCGCACGACACGCGTGCGCTCCGCGCCCTCGCGGGCCGCATGCGCCGCGGCCGGCGGCTCCAGTGCCAGCCGGAGCGCGAAGATCTCCGCGATGTCCTGACCGCTCGGGCGCACCGGCCGGAAGCCGCGCTGCGGGACGAACTCGATGAGACCGGCCTCCGCGAGGCGCAGCAGGCCCTCGCGCACGGGGCTGCGCGACATACCGAGCCGCTCGGCCATCTCCGGCACCGAGTGGAACGCGTCGCGGCGGATCGTGCCGTCATACAGCCAGCCGCGGATGCGTACAGCTGCGTCGTCCGCCATTGTCATGGGTAACATGTTACCCATGACGCTGACTTCCGCTCTCCGCGCCGCCGGACTCGAGGCCCGTGGCGACGACACGACCCGCGCGATCTACAGCTCGGACGCGTCGCTCTATCGGGTGCCGCCGCTGGCGGTCGCCTTCCCGCGCTCCGCCGAGGAGCTGGCAACGGCGTATGGCGTGGCGCGGGACGCCGGAGTCCCGCTGACGAGCCGGGGCGCAGGCACGTCCGTGGCCGGCAACGCGGTGGGTCCCGGCCTGGTCGTCGACACCTCGCGACACCTGAACCGGATCCTGGAGATCGACCCCGAGGCCCGCACCGCGCGCGTGCAACCCGGCGTGGTGCAGGAGCAGCTGCAGCGCGCGGCTGCGCCATACGGGCTGCGCTTCGGGCCGGACCCGTCGACCTCGACCCGCTGCACCATCGGCGGCATGATCGGCAACAACGCCTGCGGGTCACGCAGTCTCGGCTACGGCCGAACGGTCGACAACGTGCTCGCCCTGCGCGGGTTCTTCGGCACCACAAGCGAATTCGCCGTCCGCAGCGGGTATGACGACGCGACACCGACCGAGGAAGCAGCCGCGCTCCGCGGCCTCGCCCAGGGCGACCTCGCGCACATCCGCACCCAGTTCGGCCGGTTCGGCCGGCAGGTCTCCGGTTACTCCCTGGAACACCTGCTCCCCGAGCGTGGCGCCGACGTCACGCGCTTCCTGGTCGGTTCAGAGGGCACGCTCGGGGTCGTCACCGAAGCCACAGTGCGACTGGTGCCCGACCCGAAGCACCGCCGGATGATCGCACTCGGCTTCACCGACATCGTCGCCGCGGGCGTCGCCTCACCGGCCGTGCTCGTACACCAGCCGACCGCGTGCGAGGGACTCGATGCGCGGCTGATCGACGTGCTGCGGAGCCGACGCGGCGATGCCGCGGTGCCCGAGTTGCCGCGCGGTGGCGCGTGGCTGTTCGTGGAAGTGAGCGGTGACGACCTCGCCGAGGTGGATGCCCGGGCGGCGGCCGTTGCGGCGGATCCCGCTCTCGGAGCGGTGGATTCGCGGGTCGTGATGTCAGCTGCGGAGACCGCCGCGTTGTGGCGGATCCGCGCCGACGGCGCGGGCCTGGCCGGCCGATCACCCGCCGGCGAACCCGCGTGGCCGGGCTGGGAGGACGCAGCGGTCCCACCCGAGCAGTTGGGCGCCTACCTGCGCGACTTCGACGAGCTGGTCACCTCGCACGGCCTGACCAGCGCGCCGTTCGGGCACTTCGGCGACGGCTGCATGCACGTGCGGCTGGATCTGCCGTTGCAACGCCCGGACGCGCGAAACGTGCTGCGGTCCTTCATGACCGACGCCGCCGTCCTCGTCGGCCGGTATGGCGGCTCGCTGTCCGGCGAGCACGGCGACGGGCGCGCGCGCAGCGAGCTCCTCCCGCACATGTATGACGAGACGTCTCTGGCGCTCTTCGGTAGGGCCAAGCGCATCTGCGATCCCGAGAACCTGCTCAGCCCAGGCGTTCTCGTCGATCCCGCGCCGATCGACGACGACCTGCGATTCCCCGCTCCGCCGGCACCGCGCCCCCGCCGGTCGAGCTCCCTCGCCCTCGCCTGGGCTGCCGACGACGGCGACTTCGCCCAGTCGGTCCACCGCTGCACCGGCGTCGGCAAGTGCCGCGCCGACAACACCGGCTCCGGCGGGGTCATGTGCCCGTCATACCAGGCGACGAAGGAGGAGAAGGACTCCACCCGCGGCCGGGCCCGCGCGCTGCAGGAGATGATCAACGGCACTGTCGTGCAAGCGGATTGGCGCGCGCCGGAGGTGCACGAGGCACTCGACCTGTGCCTGTCCTGCAAGGGCTGCCTGTCCGACTGCCCGACCGGTGTCGACATGGCGTCGATGAAGTCCGAGGTGCTGCACCAGGCATATGCCGGAAGGCGTCGCCCCATCTCGCATTACACGCTCGGCCGTCTCCCGCAGTGGCTTCGGCTCGCTCGCCGGACTCCTCGAATCGCCCGGATGGCAATGCGATTCGGCGACAAGGTCGGCCCGGCCAAGCGACTCGGCGGGGTGGACTCCCGGCGCTCGATCCCGGTCATCGCGCCCAGGTCGTTCGCGCAGTGGGCCGCGGAGCACGAGCTGCATCCCTACCGGGCCGGCGCCGTCGAGAATCCCGCGCTGCTGTGGGTCGACACGTTCACCGACGAGTTCACCCCGGAGATCGGCGAGGCGATGGTCGCCGTCCTGCGTGCTGCCGGCTACCAGCCGGTGCTGCCGTCACGGTCGACCTGCTGCGGCCTGACACTGATCTCAACGGGCCAGCTCGATGCGGCGAAAAGCACGCTCACCACGCTGGTTTCGACGCTTGCACCAGCCGCCGCCGACGGCGTGCCGATCGTCGGCGTCGAACCATCCTGCACCGCTGTGCTGCGCCATGACCTGCTCGAGCTGTTGCCGGACGACGAGCGCGCGACGACGGTCGCCCACGCCACCGTCACGTTGGCCGAGCTGCTGACGCGCACCGACCGCTGGACACCGCCGAACCTGACTGGCACCCGCGTCGTCGCCCAGCCGCACTGCCACCATCACGCAGTGATGTCCTGGTCGGCGGACGAGGCGCTGCTGAAGTCCGCCGGCGCCGAAGTCGTCAGGGTCGGCGGATGTTGTGGCCTGGCAGGCAATTTCGGGGTCGAGCAAGGGCATTACGAGGTGTCGGTCGCCGTCGCGGAGACGAACCTGCTGCCTGCCGTGCGCGCCGCGACCCCGGAGGATGTGATCCTGGCCGACGGTTTCTCCTGCCGCACCCAACTGCGTGACCTGGCCGACAAGGACGCGCTGCACCTGGCACAACTGCTGGCGGGCGCATCGACGAAGCGCCATCCTGAGCGTCGCCGTGAGTAGGTTGAGGCGCTGGCGCCATACGACGTGGCCCTGCAGAAAGTGCGGCGAAGCGCAGCGCACCTTCTGCAGGACTCCGACACCCGCAAGCCCGCCACCGGACTTAGGACCAGCAACACGTGCGGTGGGCCGCACTGTCGAGTCTCAGGACATCGGTAGCACTGGATGTCTCAGGACATCGGTAACACCTGATGGGCGATTGCTCATGATGAGCGATGGTCAGAGATGGGGTTCCGGTGAGTCCAGAATTCGCGGTGTTGGTTGCGCGGGTGAGTCGGGGCGAGCGGGTTAACGTGCGCGCGGAGTGCGCGTTGCTGGGCGTGTCGACTAAGACTTTTTACAAGTACGTGGCGCGGTTCAACGCTGAGGGCGTGCAAGGGTTCTACCCGCGCTCACGACGGCCACGATCGTCACCGACCAAGCTCAGCGCAGCAGCTGAAGACGCTCTCGTGCGTGCTCGCAAGAAGTTGGACGACGACGGTTGGGACGCTGGCGCTGACCAGATCCTGTTCTGGTTGCGCGACAGGCCGAAGGAATGGCCGGCCGGGATCGAGTTACCGTCACGGTCCACGATCAACCGCGTCCTGGACCAGCGCGGGCAGATCGTGAAAGTACCCCAGCGACGACCGCGGCGCTCTCGTCACCGGTTCGAGGCCGATCACCCGAACACGATGTGGCAAATGGACGGCTTTGATTACAGCCTGGCCAGTGGCCGACACGTGGTCGTTCTTCAGCTCACCGACGACTGCTCACGATTCGACCTTGCCCTACGAGCGGTGACCAGTGAAAACGCCCAGGACGTGTGGGCCGCAGTGTTATGGGCCAGCGAACGTTACGGCCTGCCGGCCCGGTTCCTGACCGACAACGGCACCGCGTTCAGCGGAGCCCGTCGTGGTTGGGTCAGCGCGTTGGAAGCCAACCTGCGGGCCCTGGGCGTCGTACCGCTGACAAGTTCAGTACGTCACCCACAGACGTGTGGGAAGAACGAGAGAGCCCACGGCACCGTGTTGAAGTGGCTGCGCAAGCGGCCAGCAGCCGCGAGCCTGCAGCAGCTGCAAACTCTGCTGGATCGCTACCGCGAGCACTACAACCAGCGCCGTCGCAAGACTCACCTGCGCGGGATGACTCCAGCCGAGCGATATGCCCTCGGCCCGATGGACGGCCCCGGCTCGCAACCGACGCCATGGCCCGTAGATATTTACACCGCCAAGGTCTCTGACAACGGCTTGCTCAGCACCGCCAGCCGCCAGCTCGGCGTCGGGAAACGCCACGGCGGAATCATCGCGACCGTGATCCGGCAGCACCGTCAGATCGCTGTCTTCGACCGCAACCAGCTGATCGCCGAATTCACCCTGACCGTCGCCCGCCGCCGCTACCAAGCACGTAACCAGGCCCCACCAGTAGCGTTACCGAAGTCCTGAGACATAAGTGTTACCGATGTCCTGAGACATCACAGTGTGGTATGGCGCACCTCCTGCTGGCCCCAATCGGCGAGTTACCGAACGTCCTCCACGTTCAGGGTGACCGACTGCCCCTGGTACGCCTTGCGGTGGTGCAGCGCGGCGAGCGTGGCGTAGGCACGGTGCTTCGGGTTGCGCTCCCCGGCATACTTCAGCGGATCGGCGACCCGACCGGCCGCCGCGGCCGCGCGAACCCGGTGCGCCGCGGAGCCACCGAGCGTCTGCTCGACGAACTTCACCGGCAGCGTCGTGTAAAGCAGCTCGCCTTCGAGATCGCCTGCAGTCACTGGCTTTTCGTCGATCAGATCCGCGACGAGCTGCTCGGCGACATTGGCGCCGGACGCCGTCGCGTAGTAGCAGTTGCGGCCGTAGCGCGGATTGATCTCGAAGAAGACGACCTTGCCGTCGCGGGGGTCACGGATCGCGTCGAGGTTGGCGAAACCGTGGTAATCGGCCTCGGTCAGGATCTTCGAGCCCAGCTCGATGGCGTCCTCCAGCGGCGCCACGACCTGCACGTCAGGAATACCGAGGTATGCCGGACGCGGATCCTGCATCAGCACCTCGGAGGCACGCGCGAGCGTGATCCGGCCGTCCTTCGCACGGTAGAGCGTGACCGACAGCAGGTCGGTGCCGGGGATGAACTCCTGGGCGAGCAGCTTGCCGTCATATCCCGCGGTCTGCAGTTGGTCCAGCAACTCGTCGAGCTGGCTCTGGTCGGCGACCTGGTAGAGCTTCTTCTTGCCCGGCATACGCAGTGCCGCGAAGTGCCCGGAGTCGGCCGGCTTCACGATCAGCGGCCACGGGAGGTCGAGCTCGCCAGCGCTGGGGCGGCCGTCGGCGAAGTCGAGCACTACGGTGCGCGGCGTCGGCACACCGGCGTCCGCACACAGCTGGTTGAACTCGTGCTTGTTCGAGACGCGCTGCAACATCTCCGGCGACTCGTGCGGGACGACGACGTTCTTGCCGAGCGTGGTCCGCTTGGCGGACAGCGCCTGCACGATGCCGTCGTGGTTGGTGAGCGGAATGATTGTCAGCCCAGGGTTTTCGGTCGCCAGCCTGCGGATCTCGCGCAGGATGAGGTCGTAGTTGTGCACACCGTCCAGGCCGACCTCGCGCACCTCAGGGATGATCGACGAGTCCGAGATGGCACCCGTGGTGAACGGCACGACCGCGACGCTGGTGAGCCCGTACCGCTCGTGGAAGGCCCGGGCCAGGGCGTAACCCGACAGCGTGAAGTCGAGCACGACCGGCAGCACCTTCGGCGCCGCGGTCGGCTGCTGCGGCGCACGGGTCACCGCCCCGGCGAGCTTGCCGGCCGCGGTGTCGGCCAGGTTGACCGCGTCCGACTTCGACCGCGGCACTCCCCCGACGATCGCCCGCGCGGTCTGCTTGGCGCGGCCGACGCCCGCGATCGCCTTGCGCTGAGCGTGGTAGGCGCGCAACACGTTCGGGCGCAGCACGACGTCCCACGGGCCGGGCGCGTCGATCATGCCCTTCTTGGCGAAGGCCAGCTTGAACTCGTTGAGCGTGTCCAGGTAGGGCGAGCGGTCCGAGCCACAGCCGAGGAAGTCGAAGAAGGTCGCACCCTCCGCCTTGGTCGCACGCATCGTGCCCCAGGCCATCAGGTATGCCGCGAGCAGCTTGCGTGCCTCGGCCGACGACGCCGCGAAGTAGTAGTCGACCTCGCCGTCATACACGGTGACGAGCGCCCAGGAGACAACCGTGCCGTGGTGCCGCACGGTGTAGAGGCGACAGACCTCCGGGCCGAGCTGCCGCAGCATCTCGTAGTAGAAGGCAGGCGGGCGCAGCACGAAATCGCCTCTCCTGCCTGTCTCCTCGAAGATCGGGTAGATGACGTCGGTGAACTCCTGCTCACTGATCGCAGTGTCATCGGTGAAGACGAGCTCGTCGTTCTTCATCGCCTTGCGGATGTTGCGGCGCCCGCTCTGCGACATCTCCGAGAGCAACTGGTCCTCGTCCTTGGTCAGGTCGAGGACGATCGTGCGGTCGTAGAAGATCGCGATCAGCGGGTCGGTCAGGTCATCGCCCGGATGCACGGTGTGCAACCGCAGCACGGCGGCGTTCGGCCGCTCCGCTCGGATGTATGACGCAAGGGCGTCCCGCAACGCACGCTCGCGCTCCGGCGTGCGCGCGTCGTCGAGCCAGATCGGCCCGTGCTTGGCCCACAGCTGCTCCAGGAACCGGCCCGCGAACGAGGTCAGGCTGATCGCCGCCATCGGCGTCGCACCATCGTCCACGACCAGGTAGCGCCAGTGCTCACGGCCGGGCAGCACGGAGTCGTACTGCGCCCACTCGGGCGACTGCTCGACGGGCACGGTCTTGCCGGCCTGGTGGACCGTGTCGAGGAACTCGGATGCGGTGCAGGCACGAACGGACAGCGTCACAAATCTGGCTTTCGTCGAGTGGACTGAGGGGCGGGATCAGCATAAAGGGAGGCCCCGGAGCATTCCGATCGGCGCGGCGTCGCCGCGAAATCCGGCTGCTGCGCACCCACTGCGCGAGGATGGTTCGGGACCGGAAATCCCTGTGTCCGACCAGTGAACGGAGTATGCGGATGACAGTCGTCGTGATCGGCGGCGGTGTGGTCGGAGCATCGGCCACCTACCAGCTCGCGCGCCAGGGTGTCGAGGTCACGCTCGTCGACGCCGAGCTCGAGGGGCGGGCCACGTCCGCCGGCGCGGGCATCATCTGCCCGTGGTCGTCCCGGCAGCACAATCAGGACTGGTACCGGCTCGCGGCGGCCGGCGCCGATTACTACACGCAACTGCGTCGGCACCTGGCCGAGGACGGCGAGACGGACTTCGGCTACCGGCAGGTCGGTGCCCTGCAGCTGACGACGGACGAGGAGGTCGACGCCGCGTTCGCGACGGTGCGACAACGTGCGGCCGGGTCGGAGATCGCCGGTGCCGTCGAGGTGATCGGCGGGCCGGCGGTGCGGGCGCTGCACCCGCTGGTGCGGCACGACGGCCCCGCCATCCGCATTCCGGGCGCTGCGCGCCTGGACGGCCGACAGCTGCGGGAAGCGCTCTGGTCCGCCGCACGCTCGCGCGGAGCGACGATCGCCCTCGGGCGGGCCCGCATCCGAGCCGGGGACGCCGTCGAGGGGATCGAGCTCGACGGCGAGTTCATCAGCGCGGACGCCGTCATCGACGCATCCGGCGTGTGGTCACCGCAGTTGCTCGAACCGCTGGGTCTGCATTCGCCGGTGTCCGCGATGCGCGGGCAGATCGTGCACCTGGAGCTGCCCGGTGCGGACACCCGCGACTGGCCGATGATCCTGCCGATCTCGGACCACTACCTGCTCAGCTTCGATGACCGCATCGTCGTCGGGGCGACCCGCGAGGCGGGCGCCGGCTTCGATCACCGGCTGACCGCCGCGGGACTCCACGAGGTGCTCTCGGAGGCCCTGCGGGTGGCGCCCGGCCTGGGCGACGCCGGGTTCCTCGAGGCACGAGTCGGCTTCCGCCCGGTCAGCCCCGACAACGAGCCGTTGCTGGGAGTCGCACCGCAGCTGGCCGGCCTGATCATCGCGAACGGGCTCGGCGCCAACGGACTGATGATGGGCCCGTATGTCGGGTCGGTCGCCGCGGCCCTCGCCGTCGGCCGTGACCCGGGCGTCGACCTGGCGCCATACGACCCGTTCCGGTGAGCTCAGCCCACGGGTTTCGATACGGCTCTCCCGCTCCGCTCCTCCGCCTACTCAACCACCGAAGGCAGGCGCTTTTCGATGAAGGGCAGCACCTCGGCAACACTCACGTCGCGGCCGAGTTCTTCTGTCAGCGACGTGATGCCGGCGTCCGGAATGCCGCACGGGACAATGACATTCGCCCAGGACAGGTCACAATCACAGTTGAGCGCGAAGCCGTGCATGGTCACGTCCCGGCTCACCCGGATGCCGATCTGGCCCAGCTTGCGCTCGGGCTTCGCCCCGTCGGCCGGCAGCCACACGCCACTGCGGCCCTCGACGCGAATCGTCGACAGCCCGAGGTCACCACACACGTCCATCATCAGCTGCTCGAGGCGCCGCACGTGGCCGACGACGTCGACCGGATCCGGCAGTCGGACGATCGGATAACCGGTCAGCTGCCCCGGGCCGTGCCAGGTGATCTTGCCGCCGCGGTCGACGTCGATGACCGGGGTGCCGTCGAACGGCCGCTCGTGCGGCTCGGTCCGCTTGCCGGCGGTGTAGACCCGCGCGTGCTCGAGCAGCAGCGTGGTGTCCTCCTGCTCACCGGCGACCACGCGAGCGTGCACCGCACGCTGCAGGTCCCACGCGGCCTGGTAGTCGACGAAGTCCGGGTCGAACCCGACATGTTCGATGCGCATGCCGACACGCTACGCCGGGCGCTCGTGCACGATTGCGCCGCAGGGGTTACCACGGGGTAGTCGAAATCCCCTTATCCTGAACGTGGGTAGGTCGTGCTGCCCACCGGCCCACACGGAGAGTCAGACGTATGCCGCCGCAGCCTCCCCAGCCCAGTCCCGATCGCATGGTGGACTTCCACGCCCACCCGATCGTCGTGGGTGTCATGCCGAACCAGCCACCGCTCGTTGCGCTCACCGCAGTGACGCTGGCTCGCGCCGCCGGCGCACCGTCCATCCACTTCGGCTTCGCCGACCAGTCGCGGTATGTCGTGGAGGAACACCCCGACGGGAACGTCCGGCACGCACCGATCGACCCGGATGATGCCGACGAGCAGTGGCAGGTCACGGCGGAGACGATCCACGAGCAGCTCCGCGAGGTGCTCGGGGACAGCAGCGTCCCGTGGCATTTCCACTACCTCGCTGGCCGGCCGGACCGAGCGCTCACCCATCTCGCCCGTGCCGTCGATGCGGCGTGCTTCGTGGTCGGCACGCGTTTGGGCAAGCATCCGATGCGGGAGTTCCTCAGCGGCTCGGTGTCGGTGCGGCTCTCCCATCACCAGCACCGCCCGGTCATCGTGGTGCCCCTCCAGGTCGTCGACTGGTCGGACGGACTGCCGTGGCACTGACGTCCACTCGCCGCCGCACCGCAACCGCTCACGCCCATCGCGACCCGCTGCTCCTCGGCGTCGTCTTCGTCGGTGGTGCCTGCGGCACCGCGGCACGCGCCCTACTCGGTGATGCGTTCCCGACAGCCGCGGGTGCTTGGCCGTGGACGACGTTCTGCATCAACGTGATCGGAGCATTCCTGCTCGGTGTGCTGCTCGAAGGTCTGGTCCGATCGGGCGAGGACCGCGGCATACGCCGGCTGCTGCGGCTCGGCGTCGGCACCGGTGTGATGGGCGGCTTCACGACATACAGCACCTTCATGGTGGAGACGACCAAGCTCTCCTGGCTGCCGGCCGCCGGGTATGTCGTCGCCACCGTCGTGGTCGGTGCGGTCGCCGCCTGGCTCGGCATACGGGCCGCGAAGGCGTTCGTCCGAGTCGGTGAAATCGCTTGACAACACTATTGATTGCGCTGTGCGGCGGCGCGGGAGCCGTCACGCGCTTCGTCGTCGATGCCGAGGTACGGCGCCGGGTGCGCGGGTCCTTCCCCGTCGGCACGTTCCTCATCAACGTGGTCGGCTCGTTCCTGCTCGGTGTCCTCACCGGCGCGCTCACCCATCATGCGGGCTGGCTGTCGCCGACCGCGAAGGTTGCGCTCGGCACCGGCTTCTGCGGCGGCTTCACGACGTTCAGCACCGCATCCGTCGAGACGACCAGACTGTGGCTGACGACCGGCAGGACCGAGAGCAGCCGCTATGCCGTTGCCACCGTGGCGGTTTCGCTGCTCGCGGCGTTCCTCGGTCTCGCGCTCGGCGCCGCCCTCTCCTGACCCCGACCCGCCTGACCCCGACCCGCCTTCTCGCCGAGAGGACACCAAACATACTGAGAGGACACGAAATCCGGGCATTCACACGCCGGATTTCGTGTCCTCTCGATGCCGATGGTGTCCTCTCGGCAAAAGGGGCTGGGTCAGCTCAGACCTCGATGTTGGCCATCACGTGCTTCACGCGCGTGTAGTCCTCGAAGCCGTAGAGGGACAGGTCCTTGCCGTAGCCGCTGTGCTTGAAGCCGCCGTGCGGCATCTCGGCGACCAGCGGGATGTGCGTGTTGATCCAGACGCAGCCGAAGTCGAGTGCCTTGGACACGCGCATCGCCCGGCCGAAGTCCTTGGTCCACACCGAGGACGCCAGGCCGTAGGGCACGTCGTTGGCCCAGGCGATCGCGGCCTGCTCGTCGGTGAATCGCTGCACGGTGATGACCGGTCCGAAGATCTCGTTCTGCACCGCCTCGTCGGTCTGCTGCAGGCCGGAGACGACCGTCGGCTCGATGAAGAAACCGTCGCCGAAACCGCTCGCGCGATGACCGCCCGCCGCGATGTTCGCGTTGTCCGGCAGCCGGTCGAGGAACCCGGTCACGTGCTTGAGCTGGTTGGCGTTGTTGACCGGTCCGAGCAGCGCGTCCTCGCTGTCCGGCATACCGAGTTTGGCGTTGTTCTTTGCGAATTCGGCAAGTGCGGCGACGAAGTCGTCGTGTATGCCGGGGGCCGCGAGCACCCGGGTCGCAGCAGTGCAGTCCTGGCCGGCGTTGAAGTATCCGGCCGTGCCGATGCCCTCGATCGCGGCCTCGATGTCGGCGTCGTCGAAGACGATGACCGGAGCTTTGCCGCCCAGCTCCAGGTGCACGCGCTTGAGGTCCTTGGCGGCCGAGTCGGCGACCTGGATGCCCGCGCGGATCGACCCGGTGATCGCGACCAGCTGCGGAGTCGGGTGCTCCACCAGCATCCGGCCGGTCTCGCGGTCACCGGTGATGACGTTGAACGTGCCGGCCGGCAGGAACTCCGAGGCCAGCTCCGCCATCAGCAGTGTGGTCTCCGGGGTGGTGTCGCTCGGCTTGAGCACCACGGCGTTGCCCGCGGCAAGCGCCGGGGCGATCTTCCACATCGCCATCATCATCGGGTAGTTCCAGGGGGTCACCTGGCCGACGACGCCGATCGGCTCACGACGGATGAATGACGTGTGCCCGGCCATGTATTCGCCGGCCGCCTTGCCCTCGAGCATCCGCGCCGCACCCGCGAAGAAGCGCAGCTGGTCGACCATGACCGGCACTTCCTCGCTCGCGGTCAGCGCATAGGGCTTGCCGGTGTTCTCGGCCTCGAGCTTGACGAAATCATCGGCACGGGCCTCGATCGCGTCGGCGAACTTCAGCAGCGCCTGCTGCCGCTCACCGGGCGTCACCTGACCCCACTCGGCGAACCCCTTGGACGCCGCGGTGTATGCCGCATCGACATCCGCCTGCGTCGAAACAGGTGACTTGGCAACGACTTTCGCGCTCGACGGGTCGACGATGTCGATCGTCCGGTCGGTCTCGGCCGCGACATACGCGCCACCGATGAAGTTGCGCAGCTCGCGCGGGCTGTCAGTCATTTACGAACACTCCCTTGTGTTTGGTTGTCAGCTCTTGGTCTTCTTCGTCGATCCAGAGTTTCGCTTCGCTCCCCCGCTTCGCTCCTCCGCTACTCAATCCGCTTGGCCCTGTTAGCACTCGATCACATTCACGGCCAGGCCGCCACGGGCGGTTTCCTTGTATTTGATCGACATGTCGCGTCCGGTGTCGCGCATGGTCTTGATCGCCTTGTCCAGGCTCACCGTGTGCACGCCGGTTCCGTTGACCGCGAGGCGCGCCGCGTTGATCGCCTTCACGCTCGCGATCGCGTTGCGCTCGATGCACGGGATCTGCACGAGGCCGCCGACCGGGTCACAGGTCAGTCCGAGATTGTGCTCGATGCCGATCTCGGCGGCGTTCTCGACACGGGTCGGCGTGCCGCCCATGACTTCGGCCAGGCCGCCAGCGGCCATCGCGCACGCGGACCCGACCTCGCCCTGGCAGCCGACCTCCGCGCCGGAGATCGAGGCGTTCTCCTTGAACAGGATGCCGATCGCCGCTGCGGTCAACAGGAATCGGACGATGCCGTCGTCATCCGCATCCGGCACGAAGTTGACGTAGTAGTGCAGGACCGCCGGGATGATCCCGGCCGCGCCGTTGGTCGGCGCCGTCACGATGCGACCGCCGGAGGCGTTCTCCTCGTTGACGGCCAGCGCGTAGAGGTTGACCCAGTCCATGACGCGCAGCGGATCGTCGCGCAGCGCACCCTTGGTGAGTTCGCGGTAGAGTTCCGGCGCGCGGCGCGGCACCCGCAGCCCGCCGGGCAGTGTGCCCTCGTGCCCGATACCGGCCTGCACGCAGTCACGCATGACGGACCAGAGATGCAGCAGCCCGCTGCGCACCTCGTCGGCGGATCGCCAGGCGAGCTCGTTGCGCATCATCAGCTCGGCGACGGTGCAGCCCTCGCGCTCACATGTGGCGAGGAGCTCGGCGCCGGTGGTGAAGGGCAACTCGACCTTCGTGTCATCCAGGACGACCCGGTCCGCGCCGGCGGCCTCCTCGTTGACCACGAAGCCGCCGCCGACGGAGTAGTAGATGTGTGACGCGACGACCTCGCCCTGCGCGTCATACGCATCGAACTGCATGCCGTTGGGGTGCGCCGGCAACGACTTGCGCCGGTGCATGACCAGGTCGGCGTCCGGGTCCCAGTCGACCGACCGGGTGCCGTTCAACAGCAAGGTATGACGCGAGCGCGCCTCTCCGATACGGGCGTCGGTGGTTTCCGTGTCGACGGTCTCGGGGTCCTCGCCCTGCAGGCCGAGCACGACGGCCTTGTCGGAGCCGTGGCCGTGTCCGGTGGCACCGAGCGACCCGAACAGTTGGGACCGCACCCGGCATACCGAATCCAACTGCCCGCCGGCCACCAGCCCGTCTATGAAGGTCTTCGCCGCGCGCATCGGTCCGACGGTGTGGGACGACGACGGACCGATCCCCACGGAATACAGGTCAAATGCGCTCAACGCCATGGGTAAAGCATAGCCTTCCCGGGCAACCTGCGATGGAATTCGTGGATAATTACTTGATCTCCTTCGAATATCGTGTCAAAATGCTGCCATGCTTGAGACTAATCGCAGTGTGACGGGTGCCACGCTCGACGACGTCTCGAAGGCGATCATCGCTCGGCTGCAGACCGACGGCCGGGTGGCCTACTCCGCGATCGCCCGCGAGATCGGCCTGTCAGAGGCTGCGGTGCGCCAGCGCGTGCAGCGACTGCTCGACTCCGACGTGCTGCAGATCGTCGCGGTGACCGATCCGGCACAGGTCGGCTTCGACCGCCAGGCGATGATCGGGGTGACCGTCCGGGGCGACATGAAGCCGGTGCAGAAGGCACTGAGCGAGCTGCCCGAGGTCGCCTACGTCGTCCTCACGGCCGGCAGGTTCGACCTGCTCGTCGAGGTCGTCTGCGTCGATGACGAGCACCTGCTCGACCTGCTCACCGCCCAGATCCGCACCATCGACGGTGTCACCGAGACCGAAACCTTCGTCTACCTGAAACTCGCCAAACAACGATACGACTGGGGAACGAGATGACCACTCCCACAACACAATCCGACAACCTGACTCCTGCGGGCACGCCTCGCAGCGAGGCCGCCCGTGACCACCTGTGGGGTCACTTCACCCGGCAGTCGGACTTCGAGCCCACCGATCAGGGTGGGCGCGGGCTCGCCATACCGACGATCGTCAAGGGTGAGGGTGCGTACATCTGGGACGACCAGGGGCGCAAGTACCTTGACGGCCTGTCCGGCCTGTTCACCGTGCAGGTCGGCCACGGCCGCACGGAACTCGCGGAGGCCGCTGCCGCACAGGCCAAGGAACTCGCGTTCTTCCCGATCTGGTCCTACGCGCACCGCCCCGCGATCGACCTGGCCGAGCGGCTCGCGTCATACGCACCCGGTGACCTCAACCGCGTCTTCTTCACCACCGGTGGTGGCGAGGCGGTCGAGTCGGCCTGGAAGCTCGCGAAGCACTACTTCAAGCTGACCGGCAAGCCCGGCAAGCACAAGGTGATCAGCCGCGCCGTCGCCTACCACGGCACACCGCAGGGCGCACTGTCGATCACCGGCCTGCCGCCGCTCAAGGAGATGTTCGAGCCGCTGGTCCCCGGTGCGTTCAAGGTGCCCAACACCAACCTCTACCGCGCCCAGCCGGAGCTGCGCGACGACCCGAAGGCCTTCGGCCGCTGGGCCGCCGACCGGATCGCCGAGGCCATCGAGTTCGAGGGTCCCGACACCGTTGCCGCCGTCTTCCTCGAGCCGGTGCAGAACGCCGGCGGCTGCTTCCCCCCGCCGCCCGGATACTTCGAGCGGGTCCGCGAGATCTGCGACGAGTACGACGTGCTGCTGGTTTCGGACGAGACGATCTGCGCCTTCGGTCGCATCGGCGAGATGTTCGCGTGCAAGGACTACGGCTACACGCCGGACATCATCACCTGTGCGAAGGGTATGTCGTCGGGCTACTCCCCCATCGGCGCGATGATCGCCAGCGACCGGCTGTTCGAGCCGTTCAAGCACGGCAGCACGATGTTCCCGCACGGCTACACCTTCGGCGGTCACCCGGTGTCGGCCGCGGTGGCGATGGCCAACCTCGACGTCTTCGAGAAGGAGGGCCTGAACCAGCACGTGCACGAGAACGCCCCGAAGTTCCGCACCACCCTGGAGAAGCTCACCGATCTGCCGATCGTCGGCGATGTCCGTGGGGACGGGTTCTTCTACGGCATCGAGCTGGTCAAGGACAAGGAGACCCGCGAGACGTTCTCCGACGAGGAGTCCGAGCGCGTGCTTTACGGCTTCCTGTCCAAGGCCCTGTATGACGCCGGCCTCTACTGCCGCGCGGACGACCGTGGCGACCCGGTCGTGCAGCTGGCGCCGCCGCTGATCATCGGGCAGACCGAGTTCGACGAGATCGAGCAGAAGCTGCGTGGTGTCCTCACCGAGGCCTGGTCCTTGCTCTGATCCGGCCCACCGCCGCTCACACTCCGCCGAGTGACGGCTTCCTCAGCGAGTGACGGTCCCATCCGACCGTCACTCGCCGAAGAAGCCGTCACTCGGCATTTATGTGCGTATGGCGTCATAGGCTGCACCACCATGGAGCCGCTCCCGAAGTACTGGCGCAGCGCGCAGAAGGGGCTGATCTCCGCGTGGGGCTGGTCGACGCAGTCGGCCGACGAAGCGCTGGCGGTCGCCAACGAGCGACTCGCCCACAGCCTCAAGGTGATTCACCACGGCCTCGCGCGGGACAGGCGCGGATCGTACGGCTGGGCGCCACCCCGTGAGGAGACGCTGCGCGAGATCGTCGACTCCGATGGCGCGCTGGCCGCCGTCGTGTCGCGCAATCGGTATGGCGCCGACGTGCTCGGCACCGACCGGCTGCTGATCGCTGACGTCGACGTGGCCAACGTCCACAAGGTCCATCGATCCCTGCGAAAACTGTTCGGCGGCAGGAAGACCGGCGACGAGGACAACGACCCCAAGGTGCAGGCGCTGCGCGTCATACAGGATTTCGCGGCAGCGCATCCGGCCCTGGGAGTCCGTGCCTACGAGACGTTCGGTGGGTTCCGCGTCATCGTGACCGGGTCGCGCCTCGAGCCCAAGTCGCCGGAGGCGGTCGCTCTCTTCGAACAACTCGGCACCGACCAGATCTACGTCCACCTGTGCCGGAAGTACAACACCTGCCGTGCGCGGCTCACGCCGAAGCCCTGGCGGTGCGGGCTGCGGGCCCCCAAGCACGTGTGGCCGCCGGACTCAGCGGACGAAGGCGCTGCCGCCGCCCGGTGGCTCAGCGAATATCAAGCAGCCACAGCGGGATACGCCACCTGCCGGCTACGAGGGACGTACGGAGTTCCACCGGATGCGCTCGAGGCGCAACTGATCAACGTGCACGATCGGGCCACGCGAGTGACACAGTCGGACCTGCCGCTGGCCTGACCTGTCGGGCTCGCCCCTACAGTCGTACTCATGGGTAACCGCGAACACGACATCGTCCTCTTCGGCGCGACCGGATTCGTCGGCACGCTGACCGCCGAGTACCTCGCCCGCCATACACCCGACGGCGTGCGCGTGGCACTGGCAGGACGCACGCGCGCGAAGCTGGAGGCGGTCCGCGACGCGCTTCCCGGGCGAGCGGCGGACTGGCCTGTGCTGGTTGCGGATTCGTCGGACACGGCATCCCTGCAGACGCTCGCCGAGAGCGCGCGCGTCGTGATCAGCACCGTCGGCCCCTACGCGAAATACGGGCTGCCGCTCGTCGAGGCGTGCGCCACCGCGGGCACCGACTACGTCGACCTGACCGGAGAGGTCCTCTTCGTCCGCGAATCGATCGATCGCTTCCAGGAACTCGCGAACGGCACCGGCGCACGCATCGTGCACTCGTGCGGATTCGACTCGGTGCCATC
Organism: Flexivirga sp.; assembly: GCF_035551235.1. Taxonomy (GTDB): domain Bacteria; phylum Actinomycetota; class Actinomycetes; order Actinomycetales; family Dermatophilaceae; genus Flexivirga. The sequence continues at coordinate 27,116 of NZ_DASZNO010000012.1, forward strand.
GGATCTGGGCGCCTTCGTGCTGTCCGAGAAGGTCCACGCGGACGGCGCCGGGGACCTCGGCGACACCACTCTCTACATGGCGATGAAGGGCGGCGTCAGCGGCGGCACGGTGGCATCCGCGATGATCCAGCTCGACGAGGTCCGCGCCGACAAGGACAAGCGGAAGGTCGCTCTCGACAAGTTCGCGCTCAGCCCCGACCGCGCCGCCGAGCCGAGCGGCGAATGGCGGGACAGCGCAAGCGTCCGGTATGCCGAGGAGATCGACGCCTGGACCGGGCCGTTCGTGATGGCGACGTTCAACACCCGCATCGTCCGGCGGAGCAACGCGTTGCAGGGGCACGGCTACGGCAGGTCGTTCCGCTACCGCGAGGTCCAGCGCACCGGCCGCGGTATCCGCGGCCGGCTGATGGCCTACGCCATGGCCGGCGGGCTCGGTCTCGGCTTCGGCGCGATGTCGGTGCCGCTGCTGCGTCCCGTGGTCGACCGCGTCCTTCCCTCGCCGGGCGACGGCCCGGACGAGAAGTCCCGCGACGCCGGATACTTCAAGGCGACCTTGCGGACGACGACCACCACCGGAGCGTCATACACGAGTGTCGTTGCGGCACAAGGCGACCCGGGCTACAAGGCGACCGCAGTGATGCTCGGCGAGAGCGCTCTGTGCCTTGCGGTCTCCCGGGACGAGTGCCCCCTGCCCGAGGGCCTGAACGGTGGGGTGCTGACCCCCGCCACCGCGCTCGGCACGGTGCTCGTCGAGCGACTGCGCGCACAGGACTTCACCATCAGCGCGGAAGCCGTGCAGTAACGGACTGTTCGGGTCCGCTGCCGCTCCTAGTCTGATGGCATGACCGAACGCACCGTCCTGAAGGCCACAGGCGCACGTCGGTACGTCGGTCGGCTCCGCCTCCTCGCCCAGCAGCTGGTGCCGGCCACGAGCTCGAGCCCGGTCGGCGCTGTCCGCCGGCTGACCTGCCTGCAGGCACAGGACTTCCGGTCCGGGCGATCCGCCGTTGCACTGCGCGCCGGATGTGCGGTCGACGACGTGGACGCCGCACTCAATGCGGGCGAGATCGCGCGGTCCTGGCCGATGCGCGGCACGCTGCACCTCGTCGCTGCCGAGGACCTGCGCTGGATGCTGGCGCTGAACGGCGAGCCGACCCTGCGCGCCGCCAGGCGTCGCCACGAGGAGCTCGGCATCACGCAGCGGGACGTGGACGGCGCGCTCGACGCGCTCGAGCCGCACCTGCACGGCACCGGACTGGATCGTGCCGGCATCTTCGACGTATGGCGTGGCAGCGGCATCGCCACCGACGGGCAGCGGGGCGCGCACCTGCTGTCGGCACTGTGCCTGCAGGCGAGGCTGGTCCTGGGCCCGGTGGTCGGGAAGCAACAGCGCTTCGTTCTGTTCGACGAGTGGATCCCCGCCTCCGCGCCAGTGGATCGCGCTGCGAATGTTGCCGATTGGGCACTGCGGTACTTCCGGTCGCATGGCCCGGCGACGATCGCCGACTTCCGGTGGTGGAGCGGCCTGCTGCAGCGCGACCTCGGACCGGTGTGGGATGCGGTGCGCGCGCAACTGGTCGAGTTGGTGGTGGACGACAGGTCCTACTTCGCGGCTCCGGAGACGGTTGCCGCATGGGAGGAACACCAGTCGGCGACGCTCCGACCACTGCTCACGCCGGCCTTCGACGAGATCCTGCTCGGGTATGCCGACCGCACACCGACCTTGGCCAGGCAGCACATGGAGCAGGTGGTGCCCGGCGGCAACGGCATGTTCAAGGCGGTGCTGCTGGACGGTGGTGCGGCAGTGGCCACCTGGCGCCGCAAGCCTGCCAAAGGCGCTGCCGCAGTGGACGTTTCGCCGCTTGATGGCGGTGTGTCGAAGCGGGCCGAACGCGCCCTTCCGGCTCTGGTCCGGCGCTATCCCTTCGCCTGACCAGCGGCGCGAATCACTCGAAGCTCCAATGGATCTGAACGGACACGGTCGAGTTGTCCTCGCCCTGCGCAACGGGCATCGGCGCCAGACCGGCGGCCATCGGCCGGCCACGCGGTGGCGGCGGGCGGAACACTCCCCCGAGCTCGACGACGGACTCGGCACGACCGAGCGATCGGCCGGTCAGGCGGGCATAGTCCGTGGCCTTCGCGTGGGCGTGCTCCACCGCCTCCTGGCGCGCTTCGGCGAGCGCGCTCTCGGTTGCATCGCCGGACAGCGAGACGTCGTCGACCTGCAGGGCCGTGCCGCACGCTTCGACCAACTCCCCCAGCAACTGGTCCAACAACGCCAGGTCGGCGACCCGGACCCGGACGGTCTGCTGTGCGTCATACCCACGGATCTGCTCGGTGTCCTCGGACCAGACCTTGTTGGGCGACACACTCACCGTCTCGGTGCGCACGTCGGTGTCGGGGACGCCCACGGCGCGCAGCACGTCGACGGCCCTGGTGACGGCGGCACCCGCTTCGCGGAGCGCCGCGCCCGGCTGCGGCTGCCGGCTCTCGATCCGCAGCCGCACCGCGGCCTCGGTCGTCGGCACGCGCACGGATCCGACTCCGGTCACCGTCACTCCGGTCTGTTCGTCAGCCATACCTGTCAGTCTGCATCACCACGGTGCGCGGCGGTTACCGGCGGCGATTCAACGCGAACCCCACTCCCACGGCGGGCGGGTCAACAGGCCCTGGTCCTCGACCACGGTCTCGCCGAGATCCTTGGCGAGCACCACCTCGCCAAGCAGGTCGTCGTCCTCGTCAGCGCCGGCGCGCAGCGCCTCGATCAGGACACGGGAGTGCGACACGACCACGACCTGGGACCGTTGGGCCGCCTGCCGGATCAGCCTGGCCAGCGGCGGGATCAGCGACGGGTGCAACGAGGTCTCCGGCTCGTTGAGCACCATCAGGGGCGGCGGCTCGACCGTCAGCAGAGCCGTCGCCAGCAGCAGGTAGCGCAACGTGCCGTCGGAGAGTTCAGCGGCACGCAACGGGCGCAGCATGTCCGGTTGCGCGATCGCCACGTCGAACATCCCGTCCGCGATCAGCACCTGCGGAACGGCACCGTCGAACGCGTCGGCGACGGTCCGCTCCAGGTCGCCGAAACCACTCTCCAGGATCGTCTGCACGGCCGCCGCGAGGTCCGATCCGTCACCGGACAGGACAGGCGTGCGGGTGCCGACCTGCGGGCGGCGCGCCGGTGCGTCGGCATCGACGCGGAAGCCGTCGTAGAAGCGCCATGAACGGATGGCCGAACGCACCGCGAAGACCTCCGGCGCGACCTGCCGGTCGGCATACTCCCCCAGCACGCTCCGGTATGGCGCGAGCCCGTCGCTCACGTCCGCCCATGCGCGCCCGTCGCGCACCTGCACCGAACCGCGCCGTCGACGCACCGACACCGTCGCCGGACGCATGACCGGCCCGGCGAAGATCAGCTCGCGCTTGATGTGCGGGTCTCGCTGGAACGCAGTGGGCAACCCGGTCGGCTGCGGCAGACCGAGGTCGACGAGATAGCCGAATTCCTCACTGGCATAACCCATTCGGAGGCTGATGGGTCCCTTGCGGACGGTGCCTTCGACCGGAGCGCCGCGGCGTGCCCCGGACAGCGACTCCGGCCCGGCCCACAGCGCAGACTGCAACCCGCCCTCTCTGGCGAGCGTGCCGACGACCTGTCCTTCCCCGCACTGCGCCAGCAACCGCAGTGCGCGATAGAGCGACGACTTGCCGCTGCCGTTGCCGCCGGTGACCGCCGTGATCCGGCTGAGCGGCACCACGACGTCCCGCAGCGAGCGGTAGCCACTGACGGCGAGCGTGGTGATCATGCACCGAAGCTAGCGCCGGGCAACGACACCGGCGACGGAACCGCCGCTCACAGCGAACTGCCCGCCGTCGTCGACGTCGGCGCAGTTCGCCGTGAGCTTCGCTGCAGTGCCGCACCGCCCGCTCCTGCGGCACGGAGCTGACGACCTGGAATTGCGGCACCACGGTGTCGGCCGGGATCGGCTCCCTCACCGGTCCCTCAGCCAAGAACGTATGCCGAACCGGGAGCAGGAGGGAATGGACCTAGGTCCCGTATTCGGCGAAATCCGTTCTGCTCACTCGCAATGGGTCTCCGGCCTACATTGGTCTCAGAGGTGCCGGTCCGCCGTGGGGCCGCCCGCATGACTCCGGGCCGCGCCCCGAGGACAGGAAGATCAGCCGATGCCCGACCAGGTCGAAGCGCTACGGGACGAACCTCGAGGCAGCCGGCGCTGCGTGATCGCCGAGGATGAGACGCTGCTTCGGGAGGGCCTGGCACTGGTGCTGCAGCAGGCCGGGTTCGACATCGTGGGGAGCGCCGTGGACGCACCCGGCCTGCTGGCGCTGACCCTCGAGCACGTTCCCGACCTGGTGGTGACCGACATCCGGATGCCCCCGCACCGCACCGACGACGGGCTACGGGTGGCCGTGCGGATCCGGACGATGATGCCGCGCGTCGGCGTCGTCGTGGTCTCGCAACACCTGCAACGGAGTTACGCGATGGACCTGATCGGCGACAATCCGGCCGGTGTCGGCTACCTGCTCAAGCAACGCATCGGCGACATACCCACGTTCTGCGCTGATCTGGAGCGCGTGTGCGCGGGCGGAACGGCGCTCGACCCGGAGGTCGCCGCGCTGATGCTCAGCCGGGCACGCACCGACAAGGAAGCGGTCGGCCGGCTCACCGCCCGGCAGCAGGAAGTGCTCGCAGCCATGGCCGAGGGGCGCAGCAACGCCGCGATAGCGCGTGCCCTGTTCATCAGCGACAAGGCCGTCGTCGGCCATGTGTCCCACATCTACGACCAGCTCGGCCTGCCCGACTGCGCCGACGATCACCGGCGCGTGCTGGCCGTCGTGCGCTACCTCAACGGCTGACCGGTATGGCGCCCGAACCACCGGCGCACGTCGAAGATCCGGCGCGGCCGGATGGTCGGCGCCTCGGGCACCGGCGGCACGGCCGCCTGCGGTGGTGCGTCCTGCACCGGCGCCGGACCGAACGGGAACAGTCCGTCCGGGTCGTATGCCGCACGGACCTCGGCCAGCTGCCGGCGCATCGGCTCCGGCCACGAGCGCTCGAACGCGGGCCGCTTCGACATGCTGCCGGCGAAATTGACGTTGGTGGTGCTGAATTTTCGGGCACCGGCGTCGGCAAAGAGTCCGGCGGCGATCTCACTCGCCCGCGGCGCGACAGTCGGGTCCTCGATGACCAGCCGAAGCATCAGGGCACCACCGCGGCCGCCGACCGCCCCGGGATCGACGACGTCCTGCGCGGCGACTCCGCCCAGGTGACGGATCTCCGACTCGGCGAACGGCGCCTCCGTCCGGGGTCCGACGCGAGCGAGGAACGCGGACGCGAAATCCTGGTCGATGCCGGTCAACTCCGTGCAGAACGACTGCAGTGGCAACGGATCCACCGGATCCCCATGGATCGAATGGACCTCGGCCAGCGGCATCTCACGGACGGTGTCCTGCACCGTCGGCGCCGCGCCGCGCAACGGGGCGACCAGCCGGGCGCCATCAGCTGCCGGGCCCGGGTAGACGAATCGCAGGTGCAGCCGCTGGCCGCCGGCCGCGTCGGGACCGTGCGCCGGAGCCAGTGCGACGGAGGTCGAGACATCGTCCGCCGCCGACGGCAACCACGACACCCAGGCACGCAGGGCCGCCTCGATGTTGGCCGCACCTTCGAAGACCAGTCTTCCGGCATACAGGACGGGGATGTGCGGCAGTTCGAGAGTCATCTCGGTGACGATGCCGAACCCGCCCTTGCCTCCGCGCAACGCCCAGAAGAGGTCGGGGTGCGTGCGCGCATCGACGGTGAGGATCTGGCCGTTCGCGGTGACGAGCCGAAAGCCGCGGGCCCAGTCGGAGGAGAAGCCGTGGCTGCGGATCAGCGGGCCGATACCGCCGCCCATGGTGTGCCCGACCGCACCGACGGTCACCGAGGAACCGGTGATGGGAGCCAGGCCGAACGGCGCTGCTGCGGTGACGATCCGATGCCACTGGCAGCCGGCACCGAGCGTCACCCGTCGCGCTGTCGGGTCCAGCTGCACCGTGGTCAGCCGCTCGGTCGACACGATCATCCCGTTCTTGGCACGCGGGCCGGGACCATGTCCCGTCGCCTGGACCCGCACCGGCAGCCCGTGCTCGGCGGCGAATCGCACCGCGGCGGACACGTCGTCGGGATTGGCAGCGCCGACCACGATGGCGGGGTCGTGCACGCCACCGTTGGTGTTGAAGCAGGCGACCTCGTCCGCCAATTCGGCATCTCCGCGAACGAACACCGGACCGCTGACCTGGTGACGCAAGTCTGTGACGGTCGTTGGGGGCAGGGTCTGCACGTCGGCCATGAGGCGCTCCTTGGTGTGCGGCTGAGCGGCGCCGCACGCCAAACCTCAGTCGGCACAGGCGATTGGCGCCATTCCCCCATCGTCGTCAGGGCTGCGCGCCCGGGTCCATAGACCTAGGTCCGGTACGTGGCTTTTCGCGTGGAAGCGGGCGCTGCAAGATACCCGTGATCGGCCCGAGAACGCATGTCGCCTGTGGGAAGCTTCGGCCATGCCGCGTGCTCGGACCGCGCATCAGCCATCGATCGTGAGGTCGCTCGACTCGGCGCTCGTCATACTCTCCGCAACCGTTCTGCTGGTTGCGGCCGTCGAGATCGCGACCTTCGCCGGAATCGATGGTCCGCTCGTGGGTGTGGCTGTGTCGACCGTCGCCGGGGGCCTGGTCTACGCGGCCTCCGGACTCATCGCCTGGTGGCGGCGACCGAGCAACCGACTCGGCCTGATCATGGTGATGGGCGCCGTGATCTGGCTGCTCAACGCGCTGGCGTTCTCCGCTCGTCCGGTGCTGGCGGCCGTCGGCGTGGTGACCGCGACCCTGCCTCTTGCGGTGATCGTGCACCTGCTGCTCGTCTTTCCGTCCGGCTGGCTGCGGTCCGCGCTGGCACGGTGGACCGTCATCGCCGGGTATGCCGTCTGTCTCGTGCTGCAGATCCCGCTCTACCTGTGGTCACCGGACGCCAGTCCCCACGGCATGCTCGCGGTCGCCGACCGGCCCCGGCTGGTGACGATCGGGTCATGGGTCCAGATCGGTACCGGCATGTGCGTCATGGTCATCACGGCAGTCATCCTGTCCGTGAGGTTCCGTCGCGCGTCCGCGCGGCGCGGCGTGCTCGGCCCGCTTTACCTGTATGGCGTCGCGGTCGTCCTCGTCGTGCCACTGGTCCCTGAACTCTCCCGTTTCACAACACAATTCGGCGACGTCGCGTCCGATGCGACTCAGCTCGGGTTGCTGGTCATGGCGCCGATATTGTTCGCATTGGCAATGATGCGAGGCGGATTCGCCCGCACCGCGGAACTGGAACAGCTCGGCGAGTGGCTCGGCAGCCCGGTCGGCGATCGACCCGATCTGAACGCGGCACTCGCCAAGGCGCTCGGCGACGACTCGGTGCAGCTGTCCTACTGGCTGGGCGATGGTGGTGGATATGTCGACGCCGAGGGTCGTGCCCTCGACCCAGCCCGGACGGACACCGCGCACGGCCCGGCAGAGATCCGCGTCGGCGGGCATCGGGTGGGCGCGATCTTCTACGACGAGAACCTGATCGCCGATCAGGAGCTGGTCAGGTCGGCAGGACGGGTGATCGCCATCGCCGTCGACCAACAGCGGCTGACCGTTCAGCTGCGGGCGAGCCGGCGTGCGTTGCAGCAGTCCCGGGCACGGATCGTCGAGGCGAGTGACCGGGAACGACGCCGCATCGCCCAGAACCTGCACGACGGGCTGCAGGCGGAGTTGGTGCTGCTGTCCGTGGAGGCGCAGCGCCTCGCGGCTGCCGAGCACACCACCACGCCGGAGGAGCGGACGCAGGCTGCCGAACGCCTCCGCTGGCGTATCGACCACGCGGCAGCAGGGCTGCGTGATCTCGTCTACGCGGTGATGCCGGCTCCGCTGATCGAGCAGGGTCTGGGGCCTGCCATCGAGGATCTCGTGGACCGGATGCCGGTGCCGACGAAGCTGGAGATGTCCGTGAACGGGAATCTGCCCGAAGCCGTTCAGGCAACTGCGTACTTCGTGATCGCGGAGGCGCTCAACAACGCGGCACGACATGCTCACGCCCGGCACATCAGGACACGACTCATGGACCGGGACGGCGTGCTCCTGCTCGAGGTCGATGATGACGGGATCGGTAACGCTCATCCCAGCGGCGGGTTCGGGCTGACCGGATTGCAGGACCGCGTGGCGGTCCTCGGCGGCACATTGCGGATCGACAGCCCGGTCGACCGGGGCACCCACATCACCGCGGAGTTGCCGTGTCCGCTGACCTCCGAGACCTGATCCGGCCGCGCACCATCAGCAGGCCCGATCACGACGCCCGGGCCGGTGCGCGGAGGTCCTCCGGGAGCTGGTGCGTCGTGATGGTGAGCCGGTTGAAGACGTTGATCGCGATGACCGCCGCCATGACATCCGCGATCTCCCGGTCCGAGAAGTGCTGTGTCATCTCGTCCCAGACGGCATCGGAGACACCGCCCTGGCTGATCAGCGTCATCTCGTCGGTGAACGCGAGCGCGGCACGTTCCTTGGCGCTGTAGCAGGCTGCTTCCTTCCAGGCAGCAAGGCTGGCGATCCGGCGCAGGGTCTCGCCGTGCGCCGCGGCGTCGGCCGTGTGGCCGTCGATGCACGTGGCGCACCCATTGACCATCGACGCTCGGATCTTGATCAGCTCCTGCAGTCCCCAGTCGAGGTCGCAGCTCTTCACGTACTTGGGCAACGCCAGGCAGGCCCGGAAGGCATCCCCGGCTGTGGCGCCGAAGTCGAAGCGTTCTGTCATGTCACATCTCCTGGGTGGGTGTTCCGGCCACCTGAGGATGTCCGGGTCGTCGTGTCATCCGCCGGTGCGGCAACCGGAGGCGTCATACAGCTCGGGCAGTGGGCGGTCGACCAACGTGTTGGCGAACTGCCAGAAGCGGTAGACGTCCGCAAAGGTGCTGGCCACTCCGAGCGACGCTCGTGCCGCACCTGTGGTCTTCCCGTCGATCACCCGCACGAACTCCTCGAAGCTGAGCCGGTCCTTGTCGCGGAACGCTTCCACCATCTCGGCCTCGGTCATCCCGATGGACACCTCACGGGTCCCCGGGTTGCAGTGGCAGCCGCTGCGCAATGCGATGCCGGCCTCGTTCGCCAACTGTTCGACGATGGTGGAGTCGATGAGTTGTCCGCCCGGATCGAGGAAGTTCATCGCGACGGTGGCGCCGCGTGCCTGCGTGTCCGCGGGTCCGTAGACACGCACGGCCGGCGCACCGTTGCGGTGCCGCAACCGGCCGAGTGCCTGCAGCAGCCAGTCGGTCAGGCACATGACGCGGGTGTGGATCGTGTCGATGCCGATGGAGGAGATGTGCTGCAGGCCGATGTCGACGCCCAGGATGCCGAGGTAGTTGAGCGTGCCGTCCTCGAAACCGGCCGGCCCCGGAGCGCGGTAGTAGCCGTTGCCCTCCCCGCTGGCGGCCCGGACCGAGGAGAAGACGATGTTCCCGCCGGCGTACCAGGGCCGGTGCAGCTTCTCCAGTGCCGGACGCCGGGCGAGGAGCGCACCGACACCGGTGGGATACCCGAACATCTTGTAGAACGAGAGGGAGACGTAGTCCGGGTGGACACGGGACAGATCCAGCCGGTTGGTCGGGACGAAGGCGGCCGCATCGAGCAGCACGTCCCATCCGGCCTCCTGCGCTTCCGGGATCCAGCCCAGCGGGTGCTGCACGCCGGAGAAGTTGGATTGTGCGGGATAGGCGAACAGGTTGTGCCCGCCGGGTCCCGCTGTTCGCAGTCCGTCGGCCAGCCGCCCGACGACTCCGCCCGCGTGCGCGTCGCCGAATCCGGGGTCGGCGAAGTCCCACTCGAGCGCGTCGTGCGGTACGCGCAGGTCCGTCGGGCGGATGCCGATGTAGGTGACGGTGGCGTGCTTCGCCCACGCGAACTCGCGAATCCCGTTGACGGAGTTGTGATTGTCGAAGGTCAGCAGGTAGCGGTCGCCGGGCCCGAACGGGTAGGACTCGCCGACAAGTCGCAGCGCCCCGGTGGCGTTGGGAGTGAAGATCACCTCGTATTCGTCGGGCGATGCCGAGAAGAAGTCGAGCACCCGCGTCCGCGCGGCGGCGACCCGGTCGGTCATGCGGCGGGAGGGCACGCTCTCCGAGTGCGGGTTGCCGAAGACGGAGCTGGTCAGCAGGGCGTGGTGCTGCCGCACCTGGGACTCGGCATACAGTCCCCCGCCCGTGTAGTCCAGGTAGGTCAGTCCGCAGGCATCCAGCCGCGCGTACTCCGTCCGGCGCAGGTCGTCCAGCAGGGCAGTGCCGTCGTATGCCGGGTGGGTATGCCGGAAGTCGGCGAATGCCAGCCGCTCACCGGCATCCTGACCGGCGTCCTGACCGGCATCCTGACCGGCATCGACCCGGCCGTCGCGGGCGATGCCATGAGTCCGCGCGCTCGGCATGACCCGTCGGGCGATGTCACCGATGACCGTCATCGCTGGACCTCCAGAGCGCGGCCCGGTGCTACGAGGTCATGGTCCCGCTCGGGCGATTGGGTTGCCGCGGCAGCGTTCGGGTCGGCTGGCAGCGGCGTTTCGAGGAAACACTCGCGGCCGAAGATCTCGACGAGAACCTGCCTCGGGAACATGTCGGGCTCCAATGGCAGCTGGGTCCGGTAGGCGCACAGGGCGCTGACCTTCTGACCGATGACGTCGGACACGTCCGACTCCAGCGGATCGGGTCCGTCGGCGTGTGCCTCGGTGGTGTCGGGTCGCCCGGGCTGCTCCTGGGTTCCGTCCAGCGCCCGTCGCGCCGGCCCGGTCAGCCTGGCGCTCGGACCGCGCCCGGCGAACTTGGTGGGCTCGCCACGGGAGAGAACCAGGCAGGTCAGGCTGTCGACGGCCACGACGTCGGCGCTCCGAGGGCGGTTGGCCGCCACTCCGAGCTCGCCGAAGAACTCGCCCGGGCCGATGACCCGCAGCCGTCGACGGCAGCCACGCCCGTCCTCCTGCCACACTTCGGCAGTCCCGGACAGGATGATGAACAGCTCGCCGGAGGCCTCGCCCTGCTCGACGACAGACGAACCGGGCGGATACCACTGCACCTGCTCGTGATCCGACAGATAGCGCATCGTGCCCGCTTCCTTCGCGATCAGCAGCAGGGCGTGCACGTAGTCGCTGGATCCGGCGAAGCGGTCGGCCCGGCTGGTCAGCCAGGAGGCCAGCCGATCCATCAGGAGCGTCTCGCGGGCCGGGAAATGGGCGTGGAACAGTCGCACGGGCGTGTATGGCGCGGGCGCGGCGATGAACTGCTCGGGCGGCTCGAGCCAGGCCCGCGGATCGGCGACGCGGTGACAGGCGGCTGTGGTCGCGGCCCCGATCGCCACGTGGTCCGGATGCCCGTAGCCGCCGTCGGGACCGAAGCTGATCACCGTGTCCGGCGCGAACTCCCGCAGCACCTGGACCACTCGGTCCACCAGGCGACCGAAGTCGGCGTCGGCGAGTGTCCCGTCGAGGTAGTCCCAGCACCGAACCTGCGACACACCCAGCCTGTGGCAGGAGAGCCGCAGCTCCGCCTCGCGGATGTCGCCGAGGGTACGCCGGGTCGCGACGCGGACGTCCCGGATCTGGCCCGCCTCCCCACGCGTGGCCGACACCACCATCACCTCCGCGCCCGCCCGGGCCCATTGCGCGATGCTGCCGCCGGCGCAGAACACCTCGTCGTCCGGGTGCGCGAAGACGGCGAGCATCCGCGGCCGGCGACCGCCACCACCGGACGACGCGTCGTCCGCACGGGCACCAGTCCTGTCGGGAGCGCTCAGCCGTCTCATGTCGTCGCCCGCCCCATTGCCTCTCTGCACCCAGCGCCGGGCTACATGTCCCGGAACCGTTGCAAATCAGGCTAGTTCGCGCCCACGTGGCCGCCCATAGACCTAGGTCTACTCCCGGGCGGAGGTCGTGCCGGGCACAAAGTGCGGTGCCGTGCGGCGCACTCTCAGCAGGGCACAACCGGTATGGCGACACCTTCCACGCCCCGGGCCGCCAGAACGTGCGGTGGAGCGCACCATGTGCCGGACTCAACGGTCAGCGCGACGACTTCGGACTCCCGGGCCTGCAGAAAGTGCGGTGCCCTGCGGCGCACCATCTGCCGGACCCAGGTGGTCTCGACACACCTCCCCCGCTTCGCTCCTCCGGCACTCGACCCGCAAATGGTGACAGCCCACGACCAGGCAACCGAACGACAAGCCGGCGCAGGTGACAGCCCACGACAACGCAACCGGACGACAAGCGGACGGGCCGCGGAGACGACGACCAAAACAGCGGGCGAGCTCACCGAACTTGTTCGGGTGAGCTCGCCCGCTGTTTTGCGAGGAGTAGTAGCAAAAGGTTCAGCAGGGACCGTGCAGGCCGAGGGTGTTGCGTACGGATTGCGGAGCGATGCCGCAGCCGATGCTCGCGGTGCCGAGGTCACGGACCGTCCAGGTGGCGCCGGACTTCTTCAGCAGCACCTGTGCCGGGTCGGTCTGGCCGTTCTTGGGTGTCGCGAGCGCGGAGGCCCACGCGTGGTCGGCGGTGAACTTCACCTGGCTGATGTCGAGGTTGCTCGGCGTGACCGCGCCGAGGAGGTTGCTGTGCCGGATCGCCGTGACGACCAACTGGCTGTCGGTGGCGGTCGTCCGATGCGTGGACGCTGCGGCCGCATGGTGGACGGCCGGGACCTGCACGGACGGCGCGTGATGGCCGAGTTCGAGTGCAGACGCCTGGGTCGGTGCGACGACGGCCGCTCCGCCGACGAGAAGTGCTCCGATGGTGAAGGTGACCGTGGTGCGCTTCATGTGGCTTCCTTCCTTTCCGCGACGAAGAGTCGCGATCCCCGAGTGGTGACGGACGCAGCCGCGCCCGACGGTGTGGAAGACGCCCCATCCTCCCACCTGGTTGGCTCGAGTCGAGGCCCGTGACCGGATCGTGACCTTTCCGGCCGAACCATCAGGTTGAATCGTCAGGTGTCCACCACCGAGGTCGAATCCCTTGCAAAACTGCGGCGTTTGCTTGCCGATGGCTCCTCGGTGCGCGACCTGCGGTTGCAGGATCTGGATCTGACCGAGGTCGAGACCGACCTCCTCGGCATCGATGACTTCACCGGGGTCGTCGTGCTCGGCGGCCGCATGGGCGACGACCTGCACCGGCACCTGAGCCTGCATGGCGCGCTGGTGTTCCCCGCCGACCCCGACGTTCCCTTCGACGCGTGGCGCTCCCGCCTCTATCGCCCACGCGAGCTGTATGCCGGGCTGCACGACCACGGGTATGACGCAACCAGCGACGCACGCACGTACCGCTGGTCACTCGCGCCGGACCAGGATGTCTATTCCTCGATGCTGCGCGCCATACACGATGAGAGCATCAGCGACGCACTGAGCGAATTCGTCGACGGCAGAACACTTGTCGGCGTGATGGGCGGTCACGCGGTCCAGCGCGGGTCCGTCGAATACCTCGCGGCCGCACGGCTGGGGCACTCACTGGCAGCCACGGGCGCCGTCGTTGCGACCGGCGGTGGACCAGGCGCGATGGAGGCGGCGAATCTCGGTGCGCTGTGCACGGATCCGGCGTTGCTCGAGCCGGCGATCACTCGGCTGGCGACGGTGCCTTCGTTCCGCCCCGACATCACGGCCTGGGCGCGTGTCGCGTTCGAAGTGCGCGAACGCGTCACGGCCGACACGGGGGCTCCGCGCAGTCTCGGCATACCGACGTGGTTCTACGGCCACGAACCACCGAACGCGTTCGGCAATCGGATGGCGAAGTTCTTCTCCAATGCGTTGCGCGAGGACGTCCTGCTGCGTGTGTGCAACGGCGGCATCATCGTGTTGCCGGGGGCGGCCGGGACCGTGCAGGAGATCTTCCAGGTGGCCACCGCGCTCTACTACGCTGATCCGGAGCGTTCCGGCATACCGCCACTCGTCCTCGTCGGCGAGCAGTACTGGCGCGACGAGGTTCCGGTCTGGGATGTGCTGCAGTCGCTCGCCGTCGGCCGGCCGATGGCGGGCGCCATACGGCTGGTGGGTGACGTCGAGACCGCTTGCCGCACAATTGCAGACATAGCATCCGCACAGGAACGCTCCACTCGACGGACGGAAGGCGGCAGGGCCCGGTGACCGACGCCAACGCACAATCGGCCGACAGCTTCTCGCCGTTCGCCGTCTCGGTCCTGCGCGCGGCCGACCGGCGACTGCGCTTCTGCGATCGCGGCGACATGATGACGCGGTATGCCGCCTGTCGCGCCGCGATGTGCGCGCTGACGCAGGTCGACACGTTCTACGTCGGCCACTACATCGGCCCGACGACGCTGTCGATCCCCTATTGCGTCGACAACAAGCAGTTCCTGAGCGCCGACGTCCAGCAGTTCGGCCCGAACGGCTTGTCCGAATACATCCGCTCGACCGGTCAGCCCTACCGCTACCAGCAGGACGACGGCCGGCGTGCCCGGATGGGCTGGAGCTCCGGGCGCCCGATCCTCGACGTTCTGGTGGTGCCGCTGCGGGATCCGGACTCGGCGGAGGTCATCGGCATGATGTGCGTGGAGAACTCCGCGCCGAACACCTTCGTCGACGAGACGGCCCGGGCGATGGAGTGGCTCGCTCGGGCGCTGGTGTGGGAGATGACCCAGGACCGCAGCTTCGCCGACGACCTCGGGCTCTACGAGCTCTACCCGGAGCTGGACAGCACCCAGCCCCGCGACGAAGCCGAGATGCTGCGCACCCTGACCGCCGAGCTGGAGCGAATGCGACTGGCATTGCACGCGATCGAGCTTCCGGACAACGGGGAGCTCACCGAGCAACGCCGTGCCCTGGACGAGGCGCGTACCTCCGGTGAGCGGCTGCACCTGCGGCTGGCAGACGCGCTGCAGACCGTTCGTATGGAGCAGACCACGCCCAAGGACATCACCGCGGGCCTCACCACCCGCGAGCTGGAGATCGCGATGCTCATCGCGGTCGACGGCCTGTCGAACCGGCAGCTGGCGTCGCGGTTGTTCATCTCGGAGAAGACCGTGAAGGTCCACGTCGGCAATGTCCTGCGCAAGCTGGGCATCGCGCAGCGATCGGCGATCCCCTACGTCCTCGGCGAGATCCACCCACCGGCACAGCTCAAGGGGCAGTAGCCGGCACCTTCGGCTCGAGACCGGTCGCGCCCGAGGTCGGGGTGCCGCGGCTCGCGCGCCAGTGCGCGACCAGCGCGAGCACCCCACGACGCAGCCAGGCGGCGGCGACCAGGATGGCGATCGCCACCACGCCGTCGAGCCACCAGTGGTTGGCCGTCGCGACGACGACGAACACCGTCACGACGAAATGCGCTGGGCCGATCCATCGCCAGTGCGAGGTGCTCACCCGCCAGGAATACCACCCGACCACGGCGGCGAAGAGCACGTGCACCGACGGCATCGCCCCGAAGTTGTCGACCGAGAACCCCGCGTTGTAGACCGACTGGCCGTAGAACTCGGCCGTGTCGACATACCCCGGCAGCAACCGCGGCGGCGCGACGGCCAGGAACTGCACGAAGAAGCAGCCGAGCGTGCTCAGCGCGATCGTGGTGCGGACCGCGGGATAGCTGTCGCGGTGCCGGAGGAACAGCCACACCAGGAAAATCCCCATGCCGGTGAAGTGCATGCTGGCGTAGAACAGGTTGGCCAGCTTCACGATCGTCTCGTGGCCCAGGATGAGGTTCTGCACGCTGCGTTCGTTGGGGAAGAACATCGCCGACTGCACGCGCTCGATCCAGTGCGCGCGGCCGATCGCGTCGCCGCCGTCACTGGAGGTCACCTGCTGCAGGATCTGCCAGAAGGCGAAGAGGAGCGCGATGATCGCGCCCTCCCGGCAGAACGTCGCCAGGCCCGGCCGACGGCGTCGCAGCAACGGCCACAGGACCGCGAGCACCAGCCCGACGGTCAGCGCCTGGCGCCAGTTCAGCATCAGATTGGGCATCGGGCTCACGGACCTCGGTCAGGCGGTGGAGGCGGCAAGCTGGCCACACGCGCCGTCGATGTCCGACCCGCGGGTGTCCCGGATGGTGGTGGGTATGCCGTGCGCACGCAGCCGCTCGACGAACTGCTGCTCGACGCCCTTGCGGGAGGCGGTCCACTTCGAGCCCGGCGTCGGGTTGAGCGGGATGGGGTTGACGTGGACCCAGCCCTTGCCGCGGGCGCGCAGCTTCTGGCCGAGCAGGTCGGCGCGCCACGCGTGGTCGTTCATGTCCTTGATCAGCGCGTATTCGATGGACACGCGCCGCCCGGTCGTCTCGTAGTAGCGGTATGCCGCATCGAGCGCCTCGTCGACGGTCCAGCGCGTGTTGATCGGGACCAGCTCGTTGCGCAGCTCGTCGTCGGGTGCGTGCAGCGACAAGGCCAGCGTGACGGGGATGCCTTCGGCGGCCAGCTTGTCGATCGCCGGCACGAGGCCGACGGTCGACATCGTCAGGTGTCGGGCCGACATACCGAGACCGGCGGGTGCCGGGTCGACGAGCCGATGTATGGCGTTGATGGCCTGCCGGTAGTTGGCCAGCGCCTCCCCCATGCCCATGAAGACCACGTTGGAGACGCGCAGCGGCGTCTCCCGCGACTCGTCATCGCCACCCGCGACGGCACCTTCGCGCAACATCCGGGCGCCCGCGACGACCTGACCGACGATCTCGGCGGTCGTCAGGTTGCGGGTGAGGCCCTCCTGGCCGGTGGCGCAGAACGGGCAGTTCATGCCGCAGCCGGCCTGGCTGGAGATGCACATCGTCACGCGGCCGGGGTAGCGCATCAGCACCGACTCCACCAGGGCACCGTCGAACAGGCGCCATACCTGCTTGACGGTGCGCCCGTCGTCGGCGTTGAGCGATCGCACCGGCGTGAGCAGCTGGGGCAGCATCGCCTCGACCAGCTCGGCCCGGCCCGCGGCCGGCAGGTCGGTCATCTGAGCGGGATCGTCCACGAAGTGCTCGAAGTAGTGGGTCGACAGCTGCTTCGCGCGAAAGCCCTTGTGCCCCAAGGCTTCGACCGCTGCCTTGCGGCCCGCCTCGTCGAAGTCGGCGAGGTGCTGCGGGGGCTTGCCGCGGCGCGGGGCGGCGAAGGTCAGCTGGCCGGGGACCGGCTTCTTCGTCGAAGGAGTGGGCAGATCAGTCATGTCAGTGCACCGCCACCAATGGGGTCAGGATGGCCCAGGCGACGGGGACGACGACCAGCAGGGAGTCCAGCCGGTCCATCAGCCCGCCGTGTCCGGGGATCAGGTTGCTCATGTCCTTGATGCCGAGATCGCGCTTGATCATCGACTCGCACAGGTCGCCGACAGTGGCCGCGACCACCGCGAGCGCCCCGAGCAGTGCGCCGACCCACCAGCGGCCGTCCAGGAACACCACGACGCTGATGCTGCCGCCGAGAACACACGCCGTGACGGAGCCGGCGAAACCCTCCCAGGACTTCTTCGGCGAGACGCTGGGCGCCATCGGGTGCTTGCCGGCGATCACGCCGACGATGTAGCCGCCGATGTCGCTGCAGATGGTCACCAGGATGAAGACGACGATGCGCTGGGGGCCGTCGTCCGCCGCGAGCAGCAGCATGGCGAAACCGACGAGCGCGGGCACGTAGAGCGTCGCCAGCGCACCGCCGGTGATGTCCGTGAGCATCCCCTGGGCGCGGCCGAACGAGCGCCATACGACGATCAGCAGGACCGCGACGACGGCCGCGAAAGCCAGCGCGGGCGCACCCCAGAGGTAGGCGACGAGCGGCAGCGCCGCGGCCGAGGCGAGCGTCGGGATGGCGGGTGGGTGCAGGTCGCCGTGCCCCATCGCACGCAGCATCTCGATGCAGCCGATGACCGCCGCGGCCATCGCGACGGCGACGAAGAGTTCCTTGCGGACGAAGAGGCTGACCACCACGATGGCGCCGAGCAGCACACCGACCCCGATCGCGGCGTAGAGGTTACGGCCGGCGCGCGGGGTCGGGTTGTGGGCAGCGGGGGCGGCGTCCGTGGTGGGCTCCGTGCGCGCTTCCCGGGCTGCCCGGCGTGAAGGGGGCTCAGACATCTCTGCTGGTTGCGAGCGGACCTCAGACCTCGAGGAGCTCGGCCTCCTTGCCCTTGAGCAGTTCGTCGACGGCCTCGACGTGCTTCTTGGTGGTCGACTCCAGCTCCTTCTCGTGCCGGGAGCCCTCGTCCTCACCGATGTCGCCGCCCTTGACCGCGCGGTCGATGTCCTCCTTGGCCTTGCGGCGGATGTTGCGGATGGACACCTTCGCGTCCTCACCCTTGGTCCGGGCGAGCTTGATGTAGTCGCGGCGGCGCTCCTCGGTGAGCGCCGGCAGGATGACGCGGATGACGTTGCCGTCATTGCTGGGGTTGACGCCCAGGTCGCTCTCCCGCAGCGTCTTCTCGATCGCGGTCATCGCGCCCTTGTCGAACGGCTGGATGAGCACGGTGCGCGCTTCGGGCGTCTGGAAGGAGGCGAGCTGCTGCAGCGGGGTCGGCGCGCCGTAGTAGTCGACGGTCAGCTTGTTGAACATCGCAGCGTTCGCGCGACCGGTGCGAATGGCGGAGAAGTCCTCCTTGGCGACCTCGATCGCCTTCTCCATCTTCTCCTCGGCCTCGAGCAGGGTGTCGTCGATGCTGCCGTCCATGGTTGCTGACCTTCTTCTGCGGTGGAATGGGGTATGACGGTGAGTCTATGCGGGAGCGAACACGGCGCTGGGTGCCGTGTCAGGCACTCACCAGTGTGCCGATCTTCTCACCCTGCAGCGCCCGCGTGATGTTGCCCGCGCCCTGCATGCCGAAGACACGCATCGGCAGGTCGTTGTCCATGCAGAGGCTGAACGCCGCTGCGTCGACGATCCGCAGGTTCTTGGCCAGGGCTTCGGAGAAGGTGACCGCGTCGAGCTTGGTGGCCGTCGGGTCGACCTTGGGGTCGGCCGTGTAGACGCCGTCGACGCCGTTCTTGGCGATCAGCACCATGTCGCACCGGATCTCCAGGGCGCGCTGCGCGCTGACCGTGTCGGTGGAGAAGAACGGCATACCGGCGCCGGCGCCGAAGATGACGACACGGCCCTTCTCCAGGTGCCGCATGGCGCGACGCGGGATGTAGGGCTCGGCGACCTGGCCCATCGTGATGGCGGTCTGGACCCGGGTGTCGATGTCTTCCTTCTCCAGGAAGTCCTGCAGCGCAAGGCAGTTCATGACCGTGCCGAGCATGCCCATGTAGTCGGCGCGGGTGCGGTCCATGCCGCGCTGCTGCAACTCGGCACCGCGGAAGAAATTCCCTCCACCGACGACGATCGCGATCTGCACACCGTTGTTGGCCGCGGCGGCGATCTGTTCGGCGACCTCGCGGACGACGTCGGGGTCCAGGCCGATCTTGCCACCGCCGAAGACTTCCCCGGAAAGCTTGAGCAGGACCCGCTGCGGGGCTTCGGAGTGGACGGACAGGTCGGTCATCGGCGCAGCCTCCGTTAGATGCTGGAATCAGTCTTCTTCGGGCGACACACGCAAATGCGCAGCGGGCAGAAGAACCCGGTCGGGGCATTTGTGGCGGTCGATAGATCCTGCCACACACAGGGCCGTCCGCACGCATCCACCGGGTTCTTCGACGCGCTCAGCCGACGCATCACCGGCCGTGAAGTACGTTGGCAACGACCCTGTTCACACCGTCCGGCCGCACCGTCGGCCCACAGTCTGCCCACAGTCTGCCCACAGTCGTCAGGAGCTTCGTAACGTGCACGACCGTCGACGGCTGATCGAGGACCGCATCACCCGGGTGCTGACCGAACGGATCCGGCCGGCGGTCCATCGCCCGGTCGCTCCGTTGCAGGTCGAGGTGCGGCACGTCGGTGGCGGCCAGGGCGAGCCGGTGCCGCCGGTGGAGGCGATCGGCGCGTCATACGAACCAGGTGCGGTGGGTCAGCCGTGGGGGCCGGCGTGGGGCACCACCTGGTTCCACCTCACCGGCGCGGTGCCGCCCGCCGCCGACGACGGCCCGCACGAGGTCGTCATCGACCTCGGCTGGTCGCCGCACTCCCCCGGCTTCCAGGCCGAGGGCCTGGCCTACCGGCCGGACGGCAGCGTCGTGAAGGGCCTCAACCCGATGAACGGCTGGATCCCTGTCGAGCCGGGCACCGAGGTCGACCTGTATGTCGAGGCGGCCGCCAATCCCCTGGTGCTGCAACCGCATCCGTTCCTGCCGACCGGTCTCGGCGAGAAGGCGACCGCCGGTGACCGGCCGCTCTACCGGCTCGCGCGCGCCGAGATCTGCGTCCGGGACACGCAGGTCTGGGAGCTGGCCGCCGACCTCGACGTGCTCGACGGCCTGATGCGTGAGCTGCCCGCCGACGACGGCTGGCGCGCCGAGCTGTTGCTGGGGATCGAGCGTGCCCTGGATCGGCTCGACCTCGGTGATGTGTCCGCAACCGCGTCCGATGCCCGGGCGGAGCTGGCGGCGCTCCTCGCCCGCCGCGGCGCCGACACCGCGCACCGGGTCAGTGCGGTCGGGCACGCGCACATCGACTCGGCGTGGCTGTGGCCGGTGCGGGAGACCGTGCGCAAGGTCGCGCGAACGGTGGCGAACGTGACGCAGTTGCTGGACGACCATCCCGGCCTGATCTACGCCATGTCGAGTGCCCAGCAGTACGAATGGCTCGAGAAGCACCGGCCGGAGGTCTTCGAACGCCTGAAGCAGCACGTGGCGACCGGCCGTTTCGTCCCGACCGGCGGCATGTGGGTCGAGTCCGACACCAACATGGTCGGCGGTGAGGCGATGGCGCGGCAGTTCCTGCTCGGCCAGCGCTACTTCCGCGAGAAGTTCGGCGTCACCTGCCGGGAGGTGTGGTTGCCCGACTCGTTCGGCTACTCCGCCGCCCTGCCGCAGATCGTCCGCCAGGCCGGCTGCACGCACTTCCTGACCCAGAAGATCAGCTGGAACCAGCAGAACGTCTTCCCGCACCACACGTTCCGATGGGAGGGCATCGACGGCACGCGGGTCTTCACCCACTTCCCGCCGGTCGACACCTACACCGCCGAGCTGACCGGACGCGAACTTGCCCACGCCGCAAGCAATTTCCGCGACAAGGGCGCGACCAATCGCTCGCTCGTGCCGTTCGGGTATGGCGACGGCGGTGGCGGCCCCACCCGCGAGATGCTTCAGCGTGCGGCGCGTACCGCCGACCTGGCCGGCTCGCCGCGTGTGACGATCGAGTCCCCGGCGCAGTTCTTCGCCGCGGCCGAGGCCGACTATCCCGACGCGCCGGTCTGGGTCGGTGAGCTCTACCTGGAGCTGCATCGCGGCACCTACACCAGCCAGGCGCGCACCAAGGAGGGCAACCGGCGCTGCGAGCACCTGCTGCGCGAGGCCGAGTTGTGGGCGACGACAGCTGCGGTTCGCGGGCTCGCGGACTACCCCGCGGACCAACTGACCCGATTGTGGAAAGTCGTTCTGCTGCAACAGTTCCACGACATCCTGCCCGGCAGCTCCATCGCCTGGGTGCACCGCGAGGCGGCCGAGAACTACGCGGCAGTGGAAGCGGAGCTGGAGGAGCTGATCACGGCGCGGCTGCGTCTGCTGGCCGGGTCGGGCGATGCCGAGATTGCCGTGAACGCAACGCCTTTCGATGACGACTCGCTGCCTTCCCTGGGTGCTGGGCCGGTGGCTCCGGCTGGACCGGCAGTCGTCGTCGAGCGGCGCAACGGTGGTGTCCTGCTCACGAGCGAGGTGTTGCAGGTGACGCTGGATGGGCACGGTCTGGTCGTCTCGATGGTCGACCTGTCCAGCGGTCGGGACGTCATACCAACCGGTGAGCGGGCGAATCTGCTGCAACTGCACCAGGACTTCCCGAACAAGTGGGACGCCTGGGACCTGGATGAGTTCTACCGCAACACGGTTCGCGACCTCGACGACGTGGCGGACCTGCAGGTCGACGTCCGTGACGACGGCGCCGCGGTCGTCACCGTCACGCGCGGCTTCGGCGGGTCGAGCGCCATACAGACGATGACGCTACGGCCGGGTGCGCGGCAGCTGGACTGCGCGGTCGACGTCGACTGGCACGAGCGGGAGACGGTCCTGAAGGTGGCGCTGCCGATCGACGTGCATGCGACCGACGCGGCATACGAGACCCAGTTCGGTCACCTGCGCCGGCCGACCCACACCAACACCAGCTGGGATGCCGCACGCTTCGAGGTCTGCGCGCACCGGTTCGTGCACGTCGCGGAGCCGGGATTCGGTGTCGCCGTGGCCAATTCGGCCACCTACGGGCATGAGGTGACACGCCACGAGGCGTCCCGGGGCGGCACGTTCTCGACGGTGCGGTTGTCGCTGCTGCGAGCGCCGCGCTTCCCGGACCCGGAGACCGACCAGGGTCGGCATCACCGGCGTTATGCGCTGGTCGTCGCACCCGAGGTCACGGACGCGGTGCGCGCCGGATACCGGATCAACCTGCCGCACCGGCGGCTGACCGGGGCGCCGATCGAGCCGCTGCTGCAGGTCAGCGGCGGTGGCGCTGTGATCGAGGCCGTCAAGCTCGCCGAGGACGGCTCCGGTGACGTGATCGTGCGACTCTACGAGCCGGCCGGCGCGCGGACCCGCGTGACACTGGAGCCGACCTTCCCGGTCCGCGAGGTGACGCAGGTGGACCTCCTCGAGGACCCGATGGAGCCGGACGGACTGGAGGCCGCGGACGGCTCGATCACCCTGCGGCTCAGGCCCTTCCAGCTGGCAACCCTGCGCTTGCGCAGGTAGGAGAAGCGGGTGGCCGGCGATATCG
>NZ_DASZNO010000013.1:0-2164 GCF_035551235.1 Flexivirga sp.
GGTTCGGTGTCGTAGGCAGCCGTCGAGGATGCCGACGAGGCGGTTTGCGAGGGCGCGGAGGGCTTGGTGGTGGGTGGCGCCGCGGGCACGGTGGCTGTCGTAGAAGGCTCGCGCGCCGGGTGACGCGGTGAGTGCGGCGAAGGCCTGTTGGTGCAGCGCGTCGGCTAGGCGCCGGTTGCGGGCGTAGCGGGCCAGCACGACGCGGCGTGTGCCCGAGGCTCGCGTGATGGGACTGGTGCCGGCGTAGTTGCGGCGGGCTTTGGCGTCGATGAAGCGGTCTTTGTCGTCGCCGAACTCGGCGAGCACCCGGGCGCCGAGCACGGCGCCGAGGCCGGGTTGGCTGGTGATGATCTCAGCGTCCGGGTGCTGGCCAAAACACCGGTTCACCTCGGCTTCGAGGGCGTCGATCTGCTGGGCCAAAGTGGTGATCACGGCGACCAGGGAGCGCACGCTCGCGCCATAGGCAGCCGACAACGACTCGGACAAGCCGAGCTGCTCGCTGCGCAGCGCCTCGACGATCTGCGCCGCCCGGGTGTCGATGTTGCGTTGCCGCCCGGCACGACGCAGCGCGGCGGCGATCTTCGAGCGGGACAACACCTGACCCGCCGCCGGAGTCGAGGCCAGCGGGAGCACCGCGAGCGCGTCGCGGCCGGACAGGTCGTCACCGAACGCCTCAAGCGCGGCGGGGTGGAACTCGCGCAGCAGCGAGCGCAGCTGGTTGGTCTGCCGCTGCCGGGTCCAGATCATCGTCTGGTGCGTGCGGGCAAGGGTCTTGACCACTTCGGCCTGCTCGCTGTCGCCAGCCACCGTCCGGTGATGGGCCCGGTCGGTGCGCACGATCTCGGCCAGTACGTGCGCATCGCCAGGGTCGCTTTTGGCCCCGGAGGTGCCGTGCCGCTCCCGATAGCGGGCGACCTGCATCGGATTGATCGCATAGACCGTGTAACCGGCCGCGATCAACGCCTGCACCCACGGACCCCGGTCGGTCTCGATCCCGACCAGCACCGCGGCCGGCTCTTCGTCATCGCCGAGGTGACCAGCGATCAGCGCGTGCAGCTGGCCCATCCCGACAACGCCTTCAGGCAGTCGATGACGCACCAGCACACGGCCCTGCTCGTCTTGCAGTTCGACATCGTGATGGGCCTCAGCCCAGTCATTGCCCAGGAACAGCACCCGTTCTCCTCTCGCCACGACGATCGTCCCGAGAAGGACAGCAGCGACCTAATGGTTCAGTGCTCCAGGCACGTCATCCCAGTAGCCATCCCGCCTCCTCGTTCACCGGCGAGGACACGATCTAGGAGTAGACCTCACAGGCCTGGGTGGAAAAGTGCTCACCCACCGGCGGACTCGGACACCACTCTGACCCAAGATCAGCGTGATGCAGCCCCATTAGGGTGGGAAGGGTGGCTGTCTTACTCGTCGTCCACCACACGACGTCGCCATCGCTGCAGTCCTTGCTCGAGGCAGTTCTGGATGGAACGCGCGCCGAGGGCATCGAGGGCGTGGACGTGAGGGTGAAGCCGGCGCTCGCCGCGACTGCGGTGGACGTGCTGGAGGCGGACGGGTTCCTGCTCGGCACGCCGGCCAACATCGGCTATCTCTCCGGTGCGATGAAGCACTTCTTCGACGGCGTCTACTACCCGACGCTCACCGCGAAGCCCGGTGCGCCGTACGGGCTCTACGTCCACGGCAACAACGACACCGAGGGCGCGGTGCGCGCCGCGGAGTCGATCATCAAGGCACTCGGCTGGGAGCGGGTGCATGCTCCGGTCACGATCATCGGTTTGCCCTCGAAGGAGGACCTCGAGGCGTGCTGGGATCTCGGCGCGACGGTCGCGGCAACGGTTGCTGGTTAGCCGGTCCAGTGGAGTGATCGGCGCAGTGCTGTCGGGATCCTCGTGCGTTGGTCGCCGTGCGTCGCGCCGACTTGTGACTGGGTGAGGTAGAGCGTTCCCGACAGATCGGCGCCGCGGATGTCGGCGTTGCGCAGATCGGCGCCGAGCAGGTCGGCCCGGCCGAGGTCGGTGTCGCGCAGGTCGGCACCGAGCAGTCGAGCATTGCGTAGATCGGCATCGCGCAGGTCGGCAGTTCGCAGGTCGGCGCCGGTGAAGTCGGAACCGCTGAGGTCCGCCATCTCGTCGCCACGGACGAGCTGACTGGCGCG
>NZ_DASZNO010000014.1:0-10623 GCF_035551235.1 Flexivirga sp.
TGAGCCAGGATCAAACTCTCCAAAAAAGAATCCAAAACTGGCAAAAATCGATCAAGAGCAAAAAAATGCTACAAAAACGATCAAACCAACAAACAATTGGCATCAATCATTCGACACGCTGTTGAGTTCTCAAAAAACGACTGCACCCTGTCGCTCCGCGTTTTTCTTGCTTCGCTCTTGGGGCTTTTAAAACTTAACACTCTCTTCCGTGTCTTTCCAAATCGATGTTTTCGGGCGAACCGAAGTAATTCGAATCGATCAGAAGGAGTGGTTTTTGTTGCTCCGGGACCGGCCGCCGAGGTTCTCGCCTGCGGTGTCCGTGCCTCCCTGGCAACGAGGATCTACCTTACCCGAGCCACCGTCTGCCGGCAACTTGGGGGTGAACCCTGCGCTCGTCACGTGGTGCACATCGACTTCCGCCGTTGTGCGCTCGTTCCCGAGGCGCGAGGAGAGACATTACCCAGCGCATGGCCGCACATGCAAATCGGCTCCATCCCGCCATTTTCGCGGGATGGAGCCGTTCGGTCATGCAGCGCGACGAGCCGCCGCCAAGTGCTTGCGCCCGCGTTTGAGCAGGGCCACCCGGCCGTGCAGGAACGCGTCGTCGTCGAGCACCGCCTCTGCGTCGGTCACCTTGACGTTGTTGACCGAGACACCGCCCTCGCCGATCAGCCGGCGCGCGGCGTTCCGTGAATCGGCGATACCGACCGCGAGCAGCGCATCGACGATCGTCGCCCCGGCGGGCACCTCACCGCCAGGCAACTCCGCGGTGGCGTCCTGCAGCGTGCGGGCGTCCAGGCCGGAGACGTCTCCCTTGCCGAAGAGCGCTTCAGAGGCCGCCTGCACAGCGGTGGTTGCTTCGGCGCCGTGCACCAGGGTCGTCATCTCCTGTGCCAGTGCCTTCTGCGCTGCCCGACGGAACGGCTCCTCCGCCACTTGCCGTTCGTAGTCCGCGATCGCCGCTTGGTCCTGCTCGGTGAACACCCGCATCTTGTCGATGACGTCGGCGTCGTCGAGGTTGATCCAGAACTGGTAGAAGGCGTAGGGCGACATACGGTCCGGGTTCAGCCAGAGTGCGTTGCCCTCCGACTTGCCGTACTTGCGGCCACTCGCGTCCGTGATCAGCGGCGTGGTCATCGCGTGGACCGACACACCCTCCGCGGAGTGGATCAGGTCGACGCCGGCAAGCAGGTTTCCCCACTGGTCACTGCCACCGAGCTGCAGCGTGCACCCCTCGGCACGGTAGAGATGCAGGAAGTCGAGCCCCTGCAGGATCTGGTAGCTGAACTCCGTGTAGCTGATCCCCTGGTCGCTGTTGAGCCGGCGCGACACAGCGTCCTTCTTGATCATCGCGTTGACGCGGAAGTGCTTGCCGTAGTCACGCAGGAAGTCCAGCGCCGAGATCGGCTCGGTCCAGTCCAGGTTGTTGACCATCATCGCCGGATTGTCACCGTCGAAGTCGAGCAACGCCTCCGCCTGCTGGCGGATGAGGGCTACCGCGGCGGCCACCTCGTCCTTGCTGCGCATCACGCGCTCCGAGTCGGGTTTCGGGTCGCCGATCAAGCCCGTCGATCCACCGACGAGGCACAGCACGCGATGACCGGCCCGCTGCATCTTGCGCGCCACGATGAGTTGCACGAGGTTACCGATGTGCAGTGAGTCCGCGGACGGGTCGAAGCCGACATACATCGTCAGCGGCCCGTCGGCGAGTGCCTCTCGCAACGCGGCCTCATCGGTGGTCTGTGCCACCAAGCCACGCCACTGCAGCTCGTCGAAGATCTCACTCACGATGTGTTCCGTCCTTCCGGGTACTTGGAGCGGCGGACGCCGCACCTGCCCAAGCCTGCCGTATCAGCCCGAGTGACGACGACGCGGTTTCGCCGCGCGATACGCCGACACCGTCGGGTCACCGTCGATCCAGAAGCGCCAGGGGTATGTCGTGCCGTCCCCTCCCGGGCCACTCACGCCGACCCTTGGGCCCGATCTGACCGATGCCCGGGGCACCGGGTCCGTCCACCGCACGCGCACCGGCGAGTCGTCCTCGTGCAGCGCGGTCCCGTTGTCGGCCAGCCCGATGCCCAGTGCCTGGGTCAGGCAGGCCGGGCCACGGGCCAGATTGCGCTCCGTCGTCGCGCGCCGGCGCTCACGCGCCAGTTCGAAGCCCTCGATCACCTGCCCGGCACGCAGCAGCACCGCGGACGCCCTGCCGTCCGGCCCGCACACGTAGTTGCAACACGTGTGCATGCCGTAACTGAAGTAGCAGTAGAGGTGACCGGCGGGACCGAACATCACCTCATTACGCGGAGTGCGGCCCCGGAACGCGTGCGAACCGGGGTCGTTCGCGCCGTCATACGCCTCGACCTCGGTGATCCGCACCGTGACGCCACGCCCGATCAGGTGCGCCCCGAGAAGCCGATGCGCGGTCGCGAAGGGCTCAGCGGTGCGCATCGATCCAGGCGAGGATCTGCGTGGCTGCCGCCTCTGGTGAACCCGCTGACGTGTCCAGCTGCAAGGCGTCGTCGGGTGCCGGGGTCGTGCCCTGGGAAACGATGTCCTCGACCATCGAAGGATCACGCAGCTTGTTGCGAACGGCTCGGTCGGGCAACACCAACCGATCACGTATCGCCGCTGGATCGCAGGACAACCAGACCGGGTAGAAGTCAGCGCCCCGGATCCTCGCGAGGTTCCGGATCTCGTCTGCAGCGCGCGCGTCCTCCGGAGTGTCGACAAGCCAGTTGGTGAAGATGTGCGAGATGTCGGTGGGTGCGGCGAGCACCGCTTCATGAACGATCTCCCGAATCCGCCCGGCCATCGGAATTGCCTGCGGCGGCAACGAGCCGTGCCCGTTGACACCCAGTGCGGTGAACACCGGATCGTTGATCAGGTGGTTGTCGAGCAACCGGGCGCCCGTGCGCTCCGCGAGCGCCGCGCCGATCGTGCGCTTGCCGCACGCCGGAGGACCGACCAGTTGCACGATCATCGTCACGGCCGCAGTGTCGCAGACGACGCACGACGAGCGCATCGGTATCGGCGGGTCGCCCGCGCGACCGCCGGGACCCGGAACCGCTCAGCGGACGCGCTGCGGGAAGTCCAGCTCCCGACCCGCCCAGGCGCGAGCGGCGGCCGAGGCGTCACGCGCCTGCTGCAGCTGCTCCGCCACCCGGACCGGTGCAGTACCGCCGACGCCATTGCGGGACGCGAGCGAACCGTCGACACTCAGCACGGAGCGGACATCCGGTGTGAGTGCGGGGTTGATGGCTGCCAGGTCGTCATCGGACAGGTCCCACAACTCGATGTCGCGTGACTCGCAGACGCGCACGCACTCCCCCGCCACTTCGTGCGCAACACGGAACGGCACGCCCTGCTTGACCAGCCACTCGGCAATGTCCGTCGCAAGCGCAAAGCCTTGCGGCGCAAGTGAATTCAGCCGGTCAGGGTGGAAGGTGAGCGTCGCGACCATGCCCGAGAACGCCGGCAGCAGCACCTCGAGGGTGTCGATCGCGTCGAAGACCGGCTCCTTGTCCTCCTGCAGGTCGCGGTTGTAGGCCAACGGCAGCGCCTTCAGCGTCGTCATCAGTCCCGCCAGGTCACCGACGAGCCGGCCAGCCTTGCCGCGCGCGAGCTCGGCGACGTCCGGGTTCTTCTTCTGCGGCATGATGCTCGACCCCGTCGAGAACGCGTCGTCCAGCGTGACGAAGGAGAACTCCTTGGTCGCCCAGAGCACGACCTCCTCGGCGATCCGGGAGATGTCCACCGCTGACATGGCCGACACGAACGAGAACTCGGCGACGAAGTCGCGACCAGCGGTCCCGTCGATCGAGTTGCGAGTGGAGGTGTTGAACCCGAGATCCTTCGCTACAGCACCGGGGTCGAGACCGAGCGAGGATCCGGCGAGTGCCCCTGAGCCGTATGGCGATTCGTCGGTGCGGCGGTCCCAGTCACGGAAGCGCTCGACATCCCGCAACAGCGGCCAGGCATGGGCCAGCAGGTGATGCGCGAGCAGCACCGGCTGGGCGTGTTGGAGGTGGGTCCGTCCCGGCATCGCCACGTCGAGGTGCTCGCCGGCCTGGGCGATCAGTGCGTCCACCACGTCGAGCAGCAGTCCGGCGACCAGCCGCGCGTGGTCGCGCAGGTACATCCGGAACAGGGTGGCCACCTGGTCGTTGCGCGAGCGTCCGGCGCGCAGCCGGCCGCCGACATCGGCTCCCGCGCGTTCGATCAGGCCGCGCTCGAGCGCGGTGTGCACGTCCTCGTCGTCCTGCGCAGGGGCGAAGCTGCCGTCCTTGACGTCCGCCGCCAGCTGGTCGAGCGCCTCGAGCATCGCGGTGACCGTTGCGTCGTCCAGCAGCCCCGCGGCGTGCAGCACGCGTGCGTGCGCCTTCGAGCCGGCGATGTCGTATGGCGCGAGCCGCCAGTCGAAATGGGTGGACTTCGACAGGGCCGCCAGTGCGTCGGCGGGCCCGCCCGCGAATCGGCCGCCCCAGAGGCTCAGGCGTTGTTCGGCGTCGGTCACGGAATGCTCACTCTCACTGGTCGTTTGTAGTCGTGGTCGGAAGAACGTCAGCCGGCGCCCGCCAGCTCCAACAGATGATCGCTCACCGCGCCGGCCTGCCCGTCCGCGGCGATGATCAGGATCGTGTCATCCCCGGCGATCGTGCCCAGCACGTGCTGCAGACCGGCATGATCTATCGCCGACGCCAGGAAGTTCGCCGCACCGGGCGGTGTACGCAGCACGACCAGGTTGCCCGAAACGGTTGCGGTGACGAGCAATTCAGCGCAGATGCGTCGTAGGCGAGCGTCCGTCTCCGCAGTGTCGCCGTCCACTCCGCTCACGAGAGTCCGGTCGCCGCCCTCGCCGGGCACGGCATACACGAGTTGCCGGCCGTGGCGCACCTTCACGGCGCCCAGCTCCAACAGATCACGGGACAAGGTTGCCTGGGTCACCTGGATGCCGTCCGCCTTCAGGCGTTGGGCGAGCGACGCCTGGGAACCGACCGACTCACGGGTCAGGACCTCGACGATGCGTTGCTGGCGCGCGGTCCGATTGGCGGCAAGCGGGCTGTCGTTCGTCATGCCGGATCACCGATTCGCTGACGACACATCATGATTCGAGCAGGAAGGACAGCACGGCCTTCTGCGCATGCAGCCTGTTCTCGGCCTCGTCCCAGACGACCGATTGCGGACCGTCGATCACATCACCACTGATCTCGAAGCCTCGATAGGCGGGCAGGCAGTGCATCACGATCGCGTCCTCGGCGGCGTGGCCGACCAATGCGCTGTCGACCGCGAACTTGGTGAACGGACTCTCGACGCCCTTGCGGTCGCCTGCCTCGGCCTCCTGGCCCATCGAGACCCAGGTGTCGGTGATCAGGATGTCCGCGTCGGAGGCAGCGGCGACCGGGTCATCGGTCACGAGCACCGACCCGCCGGTCTCACCGGCGATCTCACTCGCACGCTGCAGGATGTCCGCCCGCGGTTGATGCGTGGCCGGAGCACCGACGCGCACGTGCATGCCGGCGGTCGCCCCACCGAGCAGATAGGAGTGCGCCATGTTGTTGGCGCCGTCCCCGACGTAGGTCATCGTCAGGCCGGCGAGCGTGCCCTTGTGTTCCCGGATCGTCAGCAGGTCCGCGAGGATCTGGCACGGGTGGAAGTCGTCGGTCAGCGCATTGACAACCGGCACAGCGGAATTCGCCGCCATCTCCTCGATGCGCGCCTGCTCGTACGTGCGCCATACGATCGCGGCGACCTGTCGGTCGATGACCCGGGTGACGTCCGCGATCGACTCCCGCGTGCCGATCTGTGCGAGGTTGCCATCGACAACCATCGGGTGGCCGCCCAACTCGGCGACGCCCACGGTGAACGAGAGCTGGGTGCGCAGGGTCGGCTTGTCGAAGATCAGCGCCACTGCGCGTGGGCCGTCGAGCGGGCGTCGCGCGAAGTGATCGGCCTTGAGCTCGGCGGCGCGGTCCAGCACCGTTGCCTGCTCGGCCGGTGACAGGTCGTCGTCCCGCAGGAAGTGCCGGGTGCTCATGGTGTCGCCTCCTTGACGAAGTCGGGGAGCGCTGCGACGAAGTCGTCCAGCTGCTCAGCTTGTATGACGAGCGGCGGCGCCAGCCGAATCGCGTCCGGCGCAACGGGATTGACGATCACTCCCGCAGTGCGAGCCGCCGCTGCGACATCCGCACTGATCGCGGAGTCGAAGGTGATGGCACGCAACAGCCCCTGCCCGCGAACCCCGGTCACGTGCGGGATGTGCGCAGCGTCGACCGCGTCCGCGAGGTGGGTGCCCATGCGCTCGGCGTGCGCCAGCAGGTCCTCCCGCTCGATCGTGTCGAGGACGGCGAGCCCCGCCGCGGCGGCCAGCGGATTGCCGCCGAAGGTCGTGCCGTGCTGCCCGGCGGTGAGGAGACCCGACACTTCCGGTCCGAAGGTGATCATCGCGCCGATGGGCACCCCGCCGCCCAAGCCCTTGGCGATGGTGATCGCGTCCGGGACGATCCCGGCGTGCTGGAAACCGAACCAGCGGCCGGTGCGACCGATGCCTGTCTGGATCTCGTCAATGATCAGCAAAGCGCCTGCCGCCGTAGTGATTTCGCGCGCCTGCTGCAGGAAGTCGACCGATGGCGCGATGACGCCGGCCTCGCCCTGGACCGGTTCGAGCACGACCGCGCTCGTCGTGCCATCGACCGCGGCGCGCAGGGCCTCGACGTCGTCATACGGAACGTGCACGACGCCGGGCAGGAGCGGCTCGAAGGGCTCGCGGTAGGCGGCCTTGTGGGTCAGTGCGAGCGCGCCCGTGGTGCGTCCGTGGAAGGCGTGTTCGGCTGCGACGATGCCCGTGCGGCCGGTGCGACGGGAAAGCTTGATCGCCGCCTCCATGGCCTCGGCTCCGGAGTTGCCGAAGAACACGCGGGATCCCTCGGGTGCGCCGGACACCTCGAGCAGTCGCTCGGCGAGCCGGATCTGACCCGGTGAGGTGAACAGGTTGGAGATGTGGACGGCCTCGGCAACCTGCTTGGACACCGCGGCCACCAACGCCGGGTGACCGTGGCCGAGCGCGTTGACCGCGATGCCACCGATGAGGTCGAGGTAACGGCGACCGTCGACGTCCCAGACGTAGCAGCCGTCGCCGTGGTCCAGCACGATCGGCGGCGAGCCGAAGACGCCCAGCACACTGTCCGAATACCGTTGCAGCCACTCGTTGTTCGTAGTCATTATGCGTCCACCACCTTGTCGTCGGGGAGCACCATGGTGCCGATGCCCTCGTCGGTGAAGATCTCCAGCAGGATCGAGTGCGGCGACCGGCCGTCGACGACGTGGGTCTGCGGCACTCCCCCGCGTATGGCGCGCACGCACGCCTCGAGCTTCGGCACCATTCCCGCGTCGACCCGGCCCATCAGCTCCTCGGCCTGGCTCACCGGCAGCGAACTGAGCAGACTGTCGCGGTCCGGCCAGTCGGCATACACGCCCTCGACATCGGTCAGCACGACCAGCTTGTGTGCCTCGAGCGAGACGGCCAGCGCCGCCGCAGCCGTGTCGGCATTGACGTTGAGGACTTCGCCCTCCACGTCCAGGTCCGGGGCGACCGAGGACACCACCGGGATCCGGCCCGCATCCAGCAGGTCCTGCACTGCCGCCGGATTGACGGTGACCACGTCACCGACGTGCCCGATGTCGACGGTCTCGCCGTCGACGACCGCACCACGACGGCGCGCTCCGAAGAGTGCACCGTCCTCGCCCGACATACCGACGGCCAAGGGGCCGTGCTGATTGATGAGACCGACGAGTTCGCGGGAAACCTGCCCGGTCAACACCATTCGCACGACATCCATCGCCTCCGAGGACGTGACCCGCAGACCGCCCTTGAACTCCGAGGCGATGTCGAGCCGGTCGAGCATCCGCTGGATCTGCGGACCACCGCCGTGCACGACGACCGGACGCAGGCCGGCATACCGCAGGAACGCGACGTCCTGGGCGAACGCGGCCTTGAGCTCGTCATCGATCATGGCGTTGCCGCCGTACTTGATCACGACGAGTGCGCCGCGGAATCGCTCGAGCCAGGGCAGCGCCTGGACGAGGGTCTGAGCCTTGACCGCTGCGCCGGCCAGGTCGGTAGGGATCCGCTTCATGTCGAGTATGCCGAGTTCTCGTGGACGTAGTCGTGTGTGAGGTCGTTGGTCCAGATCGTCGCCGTGTCCTCACCCGCTGCGAGGTCGACGACGATGTGCACCTTGCGCCCGCTGAGGTCGACCAGCGAGCGGTCCTCGCCGACTCCCCCGTCGCGACAGACCTGAATACCGTTGATCGACACCGCAAGACGGCTCGGCTCGAAGGCCGCCCGGGTCGTGCCGACCGCGGCCAGAATGCGCCCCCAGTTCGGGTCCTGACCGAAGATCGCGCACTTGAAGAGGTTGTTGCGCGCGATGGACCGCCCGACCTCCAGGGCATCGTCGAGGTCCGCCGCGCGAACAACTTGGATCTCGATGTCATGTGCCGCGCCCTCGGCGTCGCCGATGAGCTGCTGCGCGAGATCGGCGCACACCTCGGTCAGTGCGGCGTCGAAGGCGGACCGGTCCGGCCGCACCCCGGACGCACCGGAGGCCATCAACAGCACCGTGTCATTGGTGGACTGGCAACCGTCGGAGTCGATCCGGTCGAAGGTCGTTGCCGTAGCCGCACGCAAGGCTTCGCCCGCCTCGCCGGCGTCCAGGACGGCGTCAGTGGTGATCACCACCAGCATCGTGGCCAGTGCCGGCGCGAGCATGCCCGCGCCCTTCGCCATACCGCCGACGGTCCAGCCATCGCGGCTGACGACGGACTGCTTGGGCACCGTGTCGGTCGTCATGATGGCTTCCGCTGCGGCCGAACCGCCCTCTGCGGACAGCGATTTGATCGCTTCATCGGCGCCCGCGAGCAGTTTCGGCATCGGTAGCAACTCGCCGATCAGCCCGGTCGAGCAGACGACGACGTCGCCGGCG
Organism: Flexivirga sp.; assembly: GCF_035551235.1. Lineage (GTDB taxonomy): Bacteria > Actinomycetota > Actinomycetes > Actinomycetales > Dermatophilaceae > Flexivirga. Next base: position 8,982 of record NZ_DASZNO010000014.1, read on the forward strand.
GAGACGTCGAGCGAGCCGGCCACGTGCTCGGCGGTCGCATGCGTGTCCGCGAAGCCCTGGCCGCCCGTAATCGCATTGGCCCCACCGGAGTTGAGGATCACCGCGTCGGCGCGGCCATCGCTCACGACCTGCCGTGACCAGGTCACCGGCGCCGCTTCGACCCGGTTGCTGGTGAAGACAGCGGCCGCAACGTGGTCGGGTCCGTCGTTGACGACAACTGCCACGTCGGACTTGCCGCTCGGTTTCAGTCCGGCCACCACTCCTGCCGCCCGAAACCCTTGTGCTGCAGTCACACTCATCGATCTGCTCCTTCGGTTTCGATACGGGCCTCGTCCGTCACCCCTGCTCGACCCGCGAGGCGGGCGTGCCGGGTCACGGTGCGACCCCGGTCGTCGGTAGACCGAGGTGCTCGTCGAACCCGCGTGCCAGGTTGAGGCATTGCACGGCCCCGCCACCGGTTCCCTTGGTCAGGTTGTCGATCGCGGCGACCACGATCAACCGTCCGACCCGTTCGTCCACGGTGACCTGCAGCTGGACGTTGTTCGAGCCGAGCACCGCGGCGGTCGTCGGCCACACGCCCTCGGGCAGCACCTGCACGAAGGTCTCGTCGTCATACGCATTCAGGTAGGCGGCGCGCGCCTGCTCGGCGGTGGTGCCGTGGGCGAGCTGGGCCGAGCAGGTCGCCAGGATGCCGCGCGGCATCGGTGCGAGCGTCGGCGTGAAGGACACGGCGATGGTGTGCTCCGCCGCCCGGGAAAGATTCTGCTCGATCTCGGGCGTATGGCGGTGGACGCCGCCCACGCCATACGGACTCATCGAGCCCATGGCTTCGGCAGCGAGCAGGTGCGGCTTCAGCGACTTGCCGGCCCCGGACGTGCCACTGGCAGCGACGATCACGACGTCCCCGGTGGCGAGGCCCGTCGCGAACGCGGGCGCCAGCGCGAGCGAGGATGCGGTCGGGTAGCAACCCGGCACCGCGATGTGTGTCGCACCGGCCAGCTGCGTCCGCTGCTTCACACCGCCCTCGATCACGAGCTCGGGCATGCCGTAGGCCCAGCTGCCGGCGTGCTCGGAGCCGTAGAACTCCTGCCAGGCGGCCGGGTCGACGAGGCGGAAGTCGGCGCCACAGTCGATCACCGTCACGTCGTCCGGGAGCTGACGCGCCAGCGCCGCGGACGCGCCGTGCGGCAACGCCAGGAAGACGACATCGTGACCGGCGAGCGTCTCCGCAGTCGTCGGTTGCAGCACCCGGTCGGCCAGCGGCGCCAGGTGTGGATGATGTCGCCCCAGGGGGTCACCCGCGGACGACGCGGCTGTCACAGCCCCGATCGTCACCTCCGGATGACCGATCAACAGGCGAAGGATCTCTCCCCCGGCATACCCACTGGCTCCGGCGACCGCTACTGACAACACCTGCATGACTATACACGTTCACGAATAGTCATGCTCGACCGAGAGGACACTCGATTGCTGAGAGGACACTTGATTGCGCCCCGCAGGAGCCGTGTTATGTGTCAGTACATCGGTGACGGTTCTGTATCAGGACATCGGTGACAGTCCGATCGGTTGTTGGTGGTGACACTTCGTCGGCTCGGATGGGTCAGTGGCGAAGAATGAACCCGTTGATCCTCGTGTCCGTCTT
>NZ_DASZNO010000015.1:0-1643 GCF_035551235.1 Flexivirga sp.
ATCACCGGGGCCCGGTTGGGCGATTCCATCCGGATCCCGATCAGTGTCAGTTCTCGCATCATCGTCATGGTGCGCCCCGAACCTCTCCTCAGACCGGCACCCGGTGGGGCGCCGGTTCCTCGGGTAGGAACATACCCGTCACCTCCAGTGTCACCCGGGCGCCCCTTCGGCTGTGCCTGGATCGTCACCGAGCCGTGTCGCAGTCCTACGGTGCACTGAATCTCTCGTGGACCACCCGGCCGTCGGCAAGCCTGTGCGCGACCAGGAAGGCCCCCGTGGAGAACTTTCCCACCTTCAGCCCGAGCTCCCGCAACAGTGCGGGCAGCACCGGGCGGTGCGAGCAGACGACCGTCACTTTGCCCGGCCGCCACACCCGTTCCCCCAGACCGCGCAGCCGGTCCGGGTCGGCGTCGTACCCTCGCTCGGAGATCTCCGGCCACAGGTGCACGTGGCGGTCGATCGAGGCGGCGTACGGCGTGACCGTCGCCACACAACGCTCCGCGTCGCTGCTGATGAGCCGGTTGGCGCCGAGAGCTCCCAGTACACCGCTCAGCCGCTCCGCGACCGCAGTACCCGTGTCGGTGAGTGGCCGCAGCGTGTCCTTGCCGTCCCAGTCCTTGCGCTTCAACGCGTCTGCATGCCGTACGACGACCACGGTGGCGGCTACAGGTACTGCGTGTTCCAGTGCGTCGAGGATGTCCACGTCACGCGGGTAGCTGAGCTTGCCGCGGGCCTTGTCGACGGACAGCCAGCTGACCTCGTCCACCTCGTCGTTGGGCTCGAAGTCGCTCTTGCCGACCGGTACGGCGGACCAGTAGTGCACCAGCTTCTCAGCCGTACCGCCGTTCTTGCGTACTGCGTAGCGCTGCACACCGAGCGGCGGACCGAACACGACCCGGTGCCCTGTCTCCTCTTCGATCTCACGCCGCGCGCCGAGCAGCACGTGCTCATGGGCGTTCAGCTTGCCCTTGGGCAGCGACCAGTCGTCGTACCGGGGACGGTGCACCAGCAGCACCTGCCGCGTGCCGCCGCGCTCCCGCCAGACGACACCACCCGCGGCGATAACGGTCGCCGGGCTGTTCATACGTTCACCCTAAATCGTGACTAACCGATCTGGTCGGACGTTCGACGCCGGCCACGCGTGGCGATCAGTCGCTCCTGCAGATCACGAAGCGGCTCGCCGTCGGGTCCGTTCAGCCGGGCCTGCCAGTTGTCGTCCGGCTGCAGCCACCACGAGCCGGTGCTGTCGTCCATCGCCAGGTCGAACATCTCACCCAGCTCCGTGACGTGGTCCTGCTGCTTCAGCTGCACCAGCACCTCGACGCGCCGGTCGAGGTTGCGGTGCATCAGGTCGGCCGAGCCGATCCACACCTCCGGCTCGCCACCGTTCTCGAACAGGAACACCCGGCTGTGCTCGAGGAAGCGGCCCAGGATGCTGCGGACCTGGATGTTGTCCGACAGACCCGGTACGCCGGGGCGCAGCGTGCAGATGCCCCGGATCCACAGGTCCACTCCTACGCCGGCCTGCGACGCCCGGTACAACGCGTCGCACAGCGCCTCGTCGACCAGGCTGTTCACCTTGATCCGGATCCGCGCTGGGCGGCCCGCGTGGTGGTGCTGGATCTCGCGGTCGATCCGCTCGA
>NZ_DASZNO010000016.1:0-1611 GCF_035551235.1 Flexivirga sp.
GCGCTCGACCCGGATTCGCGCGATTCCGCTCGACCCGGCGACGATGATCGCCGGCAGCGTCGTCGTCGCCCCGGAAACGGCGAACAGCGCGGCCGAGTGCGCGGTGGCGGCGTTCCGCGACGAGGTTCCGCACCGTCCATAGAGGACGACGCCGGCGCCGAGGGGTGGGGGTGTCGCTCCCTCCCACGCCCGTCGAAGCGCTCATACCGTCGAGTTCATGAGCGCCGGCGAAGAGCTGTACTGGCCGCCAGCGCAACGAATCCGACCACGATCGCGATGACGAAGATCGTGCCGAACGACGACCACGTGGGCAGCGGCGTCCCTGGGACGACGTCGCTCGCCAGGACGCTGCCCGACACCTGCGCGCCCAGCGTCCCGCCGACCGAGCGCACGACGAGGAGGAAGCCGCTCGCACTCGCCACCCGCTGCGCGGGCACCGACGACGACACGATGTTCATCGCCTGGGTCAGCCCGACGCCGATGCCGAGCCCGGCCAGTCCCGAGGCGAGCGCGAGCATGCCGCCCTCGTGCCGGGCCAGGAAAAGGACAGCCGAAGATGCCACGAGTGGTACGCACGACAGCACCATGACCAGCTTGCTGCCCAGCAGGCGCTCCAGCCGCCCGGTCAACGCCGCCGAGACGGCACCGACCAGTCCGAGGGGCAGCAGCACGAAGCCCGCCGTGGTCGGCGTGCCCCCGAGCCCGTACCCGGCGGCCGGCGGCGCGGCCACGATCGTCGGAAGCGAGAGGAAGACCGCGTAGGTCGCCCAGCCGGCCGTGAACGCGACCACGCAGGTGACGATCACCGCCTTCCCGCCGACCCGGAGATCGACCAACGGCCGCGCGACCCGCCGTTCGACCACCGCGAACACGGCCACCAGCACCACCCCCGCGGGGGCGAGCCCGAGGAACCTCACCGACGACCATCCCCACACCGGCGCCTTGGTGAGGGCGATGAGCACCGCGAACAACCCGGCGCTCAGCAGCACCGCGCCCGCCCAGTCGATCGTGCCTTCGCCGGTGGCGGGCGAGGAGGGGATGACGGCCACGGCCACGATTCCGAGGAGTACCAGCGCCCCCAGCGGAAGCCAGTAGAGCCAGTGGTAGGACAGCACGGTCAGCAGCGGGCCGGCCAGCAGCACGCCGGCGACCGAGCCCAATGCCGACATGCCGACGATAATCCCGTTGCCGGTCCGGGCCTTCTCGGCGGATTGGGTATCCCGCAGGATGCCGATCGCCAGTGGGACGAACCCGAGCCCGGCGCCTTGGAGGACCTGGCCGACCGCGAGAACCCCGATCGAGGTGGCGACGGCGGCGATGAGCACGCCGGCCACCGCCACTGCCCACACACCGAAGAAAACCGCTTTCTTGTTGTGGATGTCGGCCAGCCGCCCTACGAGCGGCGTGCAGACCGCGCCGGACAGCAGCAGCCCGGTGAAGACCCAGGTGATCGACGCGGTCGAAGCTCCGACACCTTGCTGGATCAGGGGTAGCGCCGGGACGAGCATCGATTCCAGTACACTGTAGACGAGCACGACGGCACTCAGGACGGCCGCGAGCGATCCGGTTCTCTGTCCTTTTTCGACGGTGGGCGTGGATGTCGACATGCAC
>NZ_DASZNO010000017.1:0-94170 GCF_035551235.1 Flexivirga sp.
TTTGGGCGGTTTTTCGTGTCCTCTCGGTGAAAGGGTGTCCTCTCGGCAGGAAGGTTCTCAGGGGGTCGGCGAGGTCTCCGCGGGCTCGGGCGAGCGCACCACGCGATACCGCACGAACACGGGTATGGCGAGCGCCGCCACCACCACCAGCACGATCACCAGCACGCCACCGCCGGTCGCGGCGACCGAGGTGCCGACCACCGCGGCAGCACCGCCGTGCACGACGTCCGCGACGCGCGGGCCACCGGCGACGACCACCGTGAAGACGCCCTGCAGCCGGCCGCGCACGTCATCGGCGGCCGACTCCTGCAGCATCGTGGACCGGAAGGCCGCGGACGCCATGTCGGCCGCGCCGCCGACGATCAGTCCGACGAGTGCGAGTCCCAGGAACAGGTCCGCCCGGCCGTCCGCCAGCCCGACGCCGACACCGAAGACGACCATCGCCGCGCCCCACCCCACGATCGCCCAGACCACCGCCAGGCCCTGCCGCTCCACCCGCGAGACCCAGCCGGAGAAGATCCCGCCCACCACCGCACCGGCAGGTATGGCGGCGAAGAGCAGCGCGAATGCCAGGCCACCGTCGGTCGGCCCACCGAAGCTCTCGTGCGCGACCTGCGGGAAGAGCGCCCGCGGCATACCGAAGACCATCGCGATGATGTCGACCAGGAACGACATCAGCAGCACCTTGTGGCCGCGCAGGTAGATGAATCCGTCGATGACGGAACGCAATCCGGCCTTCGACGTCCCGTCGTGCGTGGGCGGCATGGCCGGAAGTGTGATGACCGCCCACAGCGTCGCGAAGAGGCAGATGGTGTCGGTCAGGTAGAGGTACTGGAAGCCGAGCACCGGGATCAGCGCACCGCCGACCAGCGGCCCGGCGATCGCGCCGAACTGCATGACGGTCATGTTCAGGGAGTTGGCCGCCGGCAATTGGTTGAGCGGGATCAGTCGCGGCAGGATCGCCGAACGCGTCGGCTGGTTCACCGCGAAGAACGCCTGCTGTATGGCGAAAAGGCTCAGAATCACCCACACGTTGTCGACGTGCATCATCGCCTGCACCCAGAAGAGCGCGCTGCACCCGATCAGCCCGACCGTGGAGATCATCAGCAACCGCCGGCGGTCCATCACATCGGCGAGCGCTCCGCCATACAGCCCGAAGATCACCAGCGGCACGAGGCCGAAGACACCGGTCAGGCCGACGTATGCCGAGCTGTGCGTCTCGGCGTAGATCTGGGCCGGCACCGCAACCACGGTCAGCTGGGCGCCGATGACGGTGATGATGTTGGCGCTCCACAACCGGCGATATGCGGGCACCTGCAAGGGCCTCGTGTCGGCGAACATGCCGCGCAGGCTGCTCACTTCTCTCCTCGATCGGGCAGCAATGTGTCGGCAACCAATGTATGTCGCACCACCGACCGGATGGAACGCGTGCACACCTGCTGGACGTCGTTAGGCTGCACATCACAACGCGCGGAGGGGGTCCGGAGGTGACTCGAGGGATGCAACGCACCGATGGCACGGAGGTCGGCGGCCGCTACGTGCTGTCCTCCCGGATCGCCGGCGGCGGCATGGGCGAGGTATGGCGCGGCACCGACTCGGTCCTGGAGCGACCCGTCGCGATCAAACTGCTGCGGACCAACCTGACCGACGACCCGGAGTTCGTCGCGCGCTTCCGCATCGAGGCCCGCAATGCGGCCAAACTCAGCCACGGCAACATCGCGCAGGTCTACGACTACGGCGAGGACGACGGGACGGCGTTCCTGGTGCTCGAGCTGGTCGACGGCGAACCCCTGTCGAAGATCATTGCGCAGACCGCGCCGATGCGGGAGGTCGACGCCGTACACCTGCTCGTGCAGGCCGCCAACGCATTGCACGCGGCGCACGCCAAGGGCATCGTGCACCGGGACGTGAAGCCGGCCAACATCGTGGTCGACGACGAATCCGTAGCGAAACTCACCGATTTCGGCATCGCGCGGGCCTTGGACGCATCATCCATGACACGCGCGGGTGAGGTGATGGGCACGCCCCAGTACCTCGCGCCGGAGGCCGCGATGGGCAAGGAGGCGACCGCTCAGTCGGACCTCTACTCGCTCGGGGTGGTGGCCTTCCAGATGCTCGTCGGGCACCTGCCGTTCCACGCCGACACCGCGGTCGGTTTCGCGCTGGCACACGTGCAGCAGCCGGTGCCGACCCTGCCTGCCTCGGTCTCGGAGCCGCTGCGCAAGGTCGTGCACGCGATGCTCGCCAAGGATCCGGGCGCCCGCCCGCACGGCGCCGTCGAGCTCGCCGAGCAGCTGCAGGCCGCGATCGGTGCCACCCCGATGGTCACCCACCGGATCTCGCCGGTGCGCGTCGCCCACCTGCCGGAGTCCGCACCGACCACGCCGGTCCCGCAGACGGAGTCCCGGCCAGAGCAGCAGGCGGTGTTCACGCTGTCGCGTGGTCAGAACGCACCACTGTCCGGCACGCGGCTGACCCTGCGGATCGAGTCCACCGGCGACGCCAGCGTCGACCTGATCGCCTGCGAGCTGGGCGCGGACGACCGCGCGCTCGGCGATGAGAGCCTGGTCTTCTTCAACAACCGCACGTCCGCCGACGGCGTTGTGCGACTGTCGGATTCGGGTCGCATCGAGTTCGACGCGGCAACCCTCGGTCCCGAAGTCCACGCCGTGGTCCTCGGTATGGCGGTCGACGCGCCGGCCACTCTGGGCGAGCTGCCCGACCTGCGCACCACCCTGTATGCCGAGGGCGGCGGCCAGCGGGAGGAGTTCCACCTGCCGGCGAAGCTCGGCGGCGAGCGGGCCGCCATACTCGCCCGGATCTACCGCCGGGGAGACGCCTGGAAGGTTCGCAACGTGTCGGCGGGCTGGGAGTCCGGCCTGCCGGCGCTCGTCGATGCCCTGGGGCTGGCAATCGCGTCACCCCAGTGACCGAGAGGAGCACCGCTCGACCGAGGGGAGTAGCAAAATGTGTCCCTTTGCTACTCCCCTCGGTCAGTTGGTACGCCTCTCGGTCTTACGCTGCTGTCCCGTGACCGACCTGAACGCCGCTACGCCCGACACCACAGCAGCCGCCGATCCGGCGGCGGACGCCACACCGCTCGCCTACTACGTCCCGGTGGGCCCGGGCGTCTACCAGCCGACGCACCACGTGCAGGGCGCCTGGCAGGAGACTGAGCAGCACATGGCGCCGATCAGCGGCCTCATCACGCACGAGCTGGCCATGCACGAACGCCGCGACGACATGCAGATCGGCCGCATCTGTTTCGAGATCCTCGGCATGATTCCGTTGCAGGAGAGCACGATTCATGTCGAGACCATCCGTCCCGGGCGCACCATCGAGCTGCTCGAGGCGACCCTGACCATCGGCGGCCGCACCATCATCCGCGCCCGCGCCTGGCGCCTGGCGGTCTCCGACATGAGCGACGTGACCGGGATCGAACTGCCCTCCATGCCGAGCCCGGATGACACCGAGCAGGTCGATGGGAGCCTCGAATGGCCGGGCGGCTACATCCGCTCTCTGCAAATCCAGGCGGTTCCGGGTGGCCGCGAGGGCCGGCGGCAGGTGTGGGTCCGCACCGACTGCGATCTCATCGACGGCGTGAAGGCGGCGCCGATCGCGGCATACACGATGCTGGTCGACACGGCCAACGGCATCGCGACGCGGGTGCGCCCCACCGAGCTGATGTTCCCGAACGTCGACCTGACGCTGCATTTCCTGCGCGAGCCGGACCCGACCGCCATCGGACTGGACACCACCGTGAGCTTCGGGCCGACCGGTCTCGGACTCACCTCGTCAGTGCTGAACGACGTCCACGGGCCGGTCGGTCGGGTCGAGCAGTGCCTGACGGTCCGGAACTTTCCAACTCGTTAGAACGCCGGCGCCACCGAGCGTGCGCGGCAGGTGCAGTGGCCTGCGGCGCAACACCCGCCAGGCGACCAGCAGCACCAGCGCGTAGAGGACGCCGGCGATCTCGTCGATGACGTAGTGCTCGCCGGAGTAGACGAGCGAGAAGGCCATCAGTGCCGGGTAGAGCAGCAGCAGCGGCCGCACCCAGCGCCGCACGCTGAACCAGAAGAACCCGATGACCAGCGTGGCGGTCGCCATGTGCAGCGACGGCATCGCGGCGACCGGGTTGGAGCGGTTCTGGGCATCGCCCAGCACCTGCGCCGCACCGTGGAAATCGAGCCAGGACCAGCCCTGGCCGGAGATACGCAGCACCTCGGCGCCGCCGACGTATCCCTGCTGCGACGCGAGCCACGGCGGGCTCATCGGGAAGAGGAAGTAGGTCGCGATCCCGGCGACCGCCAGCCCGACCAGCAACGCGGCCCAGGCGCGGAACCGGTCACGCGAGCGCACCCAGAGCACCGCGGCGACGATCGGCGACACCATGAAATGGCTGCAGTAGCAGAGGGTTACGAAGACCGACCACCACGGCGCCTGGTTCACGGCGCCGCTCAGGTGCTCCTGCAACCACTGGTTCGGGAGGTTGCCGCCGAACAGCCAGCGGTCGACGTCGACCGGGAACGTGACGTGCAACGGCATACCGATGCTGTTGTGCGCGCCCTCCTGCGGGAAGCCTGCGATGAGTCCGCCGCTGAAGTGCGACGCGGCTCCGTAGCTGTAGTCGTAGGCCAGCAGGATCCCTTGGAACGGAAGCCAATCCAGCATCATCCGGCCCCACGCGTGCCAGCCCTTGCCGATGCAGACCGCGCTCAGCCCGGCGATGATCCAGAGGGTGAGTCCGACGCGATCCATCGGCACACCCCACGTCGCGCAGAACGCGGCGAGGACCACGACATACAGCCCGATGACGCCCCACCGGACGGTGTCCCAAGACACCCGGGAGGAGAACGGCGTGGGGACGTTGTTCTCCCCTGCTGCGGCCACTGCGGCTTAGCCCGCGGCGCCGTTGCCGGTCGCGCGCTCCCTGCAACAGCTCCGCATCCTAAAGCCCCCTGCTGTTGTCCTGGATGAACTTCACTGTTCACATAGTAAACAAACACTCCCCACCTGACTGCCGGTCCGGACAAGCCCGTATGGCGCCCACGGCGTGACGACGTCTCGCCGTGACCGTGACGGATGTGGCAGGCTCAGAGGAGGACAGCGCGCGGCGTGGACGACCGCGTCGGCATACGGACGTGGGACGACCGCGTCGGCATACGGAACGGAGATTGCAAGGCTATGGAGTTGATTCAGCACAGGCTCAGGAGGCTCGGGCTCCGTGGGTGTTGCGGGGAGCTCGCGACCAGCAACACCAAGGGAGACTGAGCAGTATGGCTGGGATCGCGTACAAGGTGCTTCTCACAGTGTCCGGCATCGCCGCGGGCAAGGCCGCGAAGAAGGCCACGACGGCGACCTGGAAGACGGCGACCGGAGGCACCCCGCCGGTCGACAAACACGACCCCGAATACTCCGCGATGCAGGTCGCGGTCTTCGCGATCGTCTCCTCCGCCATCGCCGGTGGCTTCCGCGCCTACGCACAGCGCAAGGCGTCCGATTACTACACCAAAACCTCGGGTCATGTCCCACCGCCGGTGGTGAAGGCGCAGCAGAAGAAGGCCGCGCAGCTGAAGGCCGACAAGAAGGCCAGCCGGGTCTGAGCCCTTTTCGGCGACTTATGCTCAGGCTGCTCGTGAGTTAGGGTCGCCTTATGAGCAACGCGAACCCGGCCGATGCGGCGACGGCGGACAACGCCGCCGTGTGTGCCGACCTGGCACGCGACGGCGACACCGAGGCTCTGCTCGACAGGCTCGACCGCGGTATGCCGGTCGACACCGCCGACTCCTGCGGCAACACCTTGCTGATGCTGGCCGCCTACCACGGGCACGCGGCCGTGGTGTCCGCGCTGCTTGAGCGAGGCGCGGACGTCAACCGGCTCAACGACCGCGGCCAGTCGCCGCTTGCCGGAGCGGTCTTCAAGGGCGAGGACACCATCGTCTGGCTGCTCCTCGAAGCCGGCGCCGACGTGAATGCCGGCTCACCGTCGGCCGCCGCCGCGGCCGAACTCTTCGGCCGCGGCGACCTGCTGCGCTGACTGCGGGTCAGTCCCGGTCGGCGACGGGCTCCTTGCCGAGCTCGAGGCCCGGCTTCCGGCCGCGACTTCCGCGCGCCAGCGTGGAGTGCTTGCGCCCGTAGGCGAAGTAGACGACCAGGCCGATCACCAGCCACACCAGGAACCGGGTCCAGGTCTCCACCGCGAGGCTGGCCATCAGCGCGAAGCAGCAGAGCGCCGTGATGATCGGCAGCAGCGGCACCTGGGGCGTGCGGAACGGCCGGTCCATGCGCGGCTTGGTCCGCCGGAGCACCGCGACCGCGATCGCCACGACCACGAATGCGAAGAGCGTGCCGATACTCACCATCTCCGCCAGGGTCGCCAGCTTCACGAAGGCCGCGATGACCGCGACGACCGCCGTGACGACCAGCGTCAGGACGAACGGCGTCTTGTACTTCGGGTGCGCGCGACCGACCGCCTCCGGCAGCAGCCCGTCGCGGGACAGGGCGAAACCGATCCGCCCCATCGCGACGATGTCGACGAGGATCACCGAGCTCAGGCCGCACACGGCTGCCAGTCCGATGAGGAATCCGGCGATCCCGATGTGCGGTTTGAACGCCTCGGAGATCGGGGCGCCCTCGTCGAGGTTGGTGTACTTCACCATCCCGGTGATCACGAAACACACTGCGAGGTAGAGGAAGGTGCAGATGACCAGCGTGCCGATCAGGCCGCGCGGCATGTCCTTGCCGGGATTCCTGGTCTCCTCACCGAGGTTGGCCACCGCCTCGAAGCCGCTGTAGGCGAAGAAGACCACGGCTGCTGCGACGAGCACTCCTGCGATGCCGAACGATGAGGGCTCGATCCCGGAGACCCATTGCCACAGAGGCTGTTTCAGCTCGTCACCGCTACCGTGCGTCGGGACCGCTTTTGGGAAGAACGGCGTCAGGTTCGATGCCTTGAGGAAGAACAGGCCGGCCACGATCACGAAGATGCACACGGTGACCTTGATGACGACCAGGGCGTTGGTGACCCATTTGGCCTCCTTGATGCCGACTGCTGCGACGACGCCCAGGACGACCACGATGAAGACGGCGCCCAGGTTGACCGTGGACCCCTCGCCGAGAATGTGATCCCAGATGCCTCCGTGCAGGCCGAGCGAACTCTGCAGATAACCCGACCAGCCGCGCGCGACCACTGCCGCGCCGAGGCTGAATTCGAGCACCAGGTCCCACGCGATGATCCACGCGAAGATCTCACCGATCGTCGTGTAGGCGTAGGTGTAGGAGCTGCCCGCGGTCGGCACCGCAGCGGCGACTTCGGCGTAACACAGCGCCGCCATCATCGCGATGATCCCCGCGATGGCGAAGGAGATGACGATCGCCGGCCCGGCCTGGTTCTTGGCCTCGACACCGGTCAGGGTGAAGATGCCGGTGCCGATCACGATCCCGATGCCGAAACCCATCAGGTCCCTGGCAGACAGGTTCTTGGCGAGTCCTTCGCCGGAGCTCTCGGCCTCGTCATTCTGATGAATGACGGTGTCGACGTCCTTGGTGCGGACCAGCGTTCGCAGCATTCCCATCGCCGCAGACTAAAAGTTATGGACCGCCCGGGGTCGGTTCCGCCGTGCTGTGTTCAGGGACCGAGACCGCTTCATCTCGTCCAGGGGGCTCCCGCGCCGCGAATTTCCTCGAACGCCAACCAGGTTCGTGTGCCGATGACGCCGGGGATCGCCTGGATCCGCTCGAGCACCAGCGTCCGCAACGCCTGGTTGTCCGGGGCGTGCGCCAGCGCGAGCACGTCGAATTCGGATCCCAGCAACGAGATCGAGTCGATGTAGTCCAGCTTCGCCAGGGCGGCCGACACCGAGCGCCAGGTGTTCTGCTCGATCTGCAACGCGATGTATGCCGTGGTCTGCAACCCCGCGAGGTGCGGCACCACCCGCGCCGAGAAGCCTTCGATGACGCCGTCGTCGAGCAGTCGCTGCAGGCGTGCGTAGGTCGCCGCCCGGGACAGGTGCAGGCGCTCGGCCAGCGCACGCACCGACAGCCGAGCGTCCCGCTCCAGCGCACCGATGATCTGCAGGTCGACGTCATCGAGGACGCGATGCTCCACCTGTCCGGTCGCTCCGGCCGCTCGCGCGTTCGTTGTGGACGTTCGCTTCGCCATACAGCCAGTATGACGCCATCTGTCTCGTGATATCGGAGCGAACGGTGCAATATGCCTGGCGCGCGGGACACTTGTGTGATGGAGACCACAGCCGAGGCGATGACGGATGCGCTGCTGCCATCGCCCAACCCGGTGCAATTGATCGACCCGACGGGCGCGCAGGTCGAGCAGTCCGGCACGCGTCGTGACTACCCCATGCCGAGCGCCGCACGACTGCGGGCGATGTGGCACGCCATGGTCGTCGGTCGCCGCTTCGACGTGCAGGCGACCGCGCTGACCAAACAGGGACGCCTCGCGGTCTACCCGAGCTCGCGCGGCCAGGAGGCCTGCCAGGTCGGCGCGACGCTCTCGATCGGCGGTGGCGACTGGCTCTTCCCGACCTACCGCGAGTCGATGGCGCTGGTGACTCGTGGCATCGACCCGCTCGAGGTGCTCTCGTTGTTGCGCGGCGACAGCCACTGCGGCTACGACCCGATCGCGACCAGGACGGCGGCACAGTGCACGCCGCTGTCGACCCAGCTGGTTCACGCGGCCGGTGCGGCATACGGCGAGAAGCGGCGCGGCACCGACCACGTCGCGCTGGCCTTCATCGGCGACGGCGCGACCAGCGAGGGCGACTTCCACGAGGCGCTCAACTTCGCCGCGGTCTTCGAGGCGCCGGTGATCTTCTTCGTCCAGAACAACAAGTACGCCATCAGCGTCCCGCTCTCCAAGCAGACCAGGGCACCATCGTTGGCCTACAAGGGAATCGGGTATGGCGTCCCCGCCGAGCAGGTCGACGGCAACGATCCGGCGGCGGTGCTCGCGGTCATGGACGTCGCATTGGAGCACTGCCGCAGCGGCAAGGGACCGTTCCTCATCGAGGCGCACACCTACCGCATGGACGCCCACACCAACGCCGACGACGCCACCCGCTACCGCTCCTCGGACGAGGTGACGGCATGGCTGGAGCGCGACCCGATCGCGCGGATCGAGGCGTGGCTGCGCGCACGGGGCGAGCTCAACGACGACATGGTCGCCGCGACGAATGCCGAGGCCGAGACGAAGGCCGCCGACCTGCGTGAGCGGATGAATGCCGACCCGAGCGTCGACCCGATGTCGTTGTTCGACAACGTTTTTGCCCAGCGCACCCCCCAACTCGAGGAAGCGCGGGCAATGGTCGCGGCGGAGCTGGAGACCGAGCGCGAGGAGACGAACTCATGACCGTGACGATGGGCGGCGCACTCAACACCGCACTGCGGGACGCACTGACAGCGGATGACGAGGTGCTCGTCTTCGGCGAGGACGTCGGCACCCTCGGCGGTGTCTTCCGCATCACCGACGGGCTCACCGAGCAGTTCGGCGAGGAGCGGTGTTTCGACACGCCACTCGCCGAGTCCGGCATCGTCGGATTCGCAATCGGCATGTGTCTCACCGGTTTTCGGCCGGTCGTCGAGATGCAGTTCGACGCGTTCGCCTACCCGGCGTTCGAGCAGATCACCTCGCACGTCGCCAAGATGCGCAACCGCACCTCGGGTGCGGTCGGCCTGCCGATGGTCATCCGGGTGCCGTATGCCGGCGGCATCGGCGGTGTGGAGCACCACTGCGACTCCAGTGAGGGCTACTACGCGCACACGCCCGGCCTGAAGGTCGTCACGCCGTCCAACGCGGCCGATGCCTACAGCCTGCTGCGCGAGGCGATCGACGATCCCGACCCGGTGATCTTCATGGAGCCCAAGGCGCTCTACTGGTCCAAGCAGGACATCGAACTCCCCACGAAACAACCGGCATTCGGCAAGGCGAAGGTCCGCCGGGACGGCGACGACGTCACGCTCGTGACCTATGGCCCGTCCGTGCCGACGGCGTTGAAGGCGGCGGAGGCCGCCGCCGAGGAGGGCTGGAGCGTCGAGGTCATCGACCTGCGCACCATCGTTCCGTTCGACGACGAGACCGTCGTCGCGTCGGTGCGCCGTACCGGCCGCTGTGTGGTGGTCGCCGAGGCGCAGGGTTTCGCCGGCGTCTCCGGGGAGGTCGCCGCACGGGTCACCGAGCGCTGCTTCCACTCGTTGGCCGCGCCGGTCGCGCGGGTGAGCGGGCTGCCGACGCCATACCCCGCACCGATGCTGGAGAAGACGTATCTGCCTGGCGTGGAACGCATCCTGGATGCGATCTCCCGCCTGCAGTGGGACGACCAGCCGGACCTGACGTTCGCAGGAGTGGGCGCGCGTGGCTGAGCAGACCTTCAACCTGCCCGACCTCGGCGAGGGCCTCACCGAGGCCGACCTCGTCGAGTGGCTGGTCGCCGACGGCGACGAGGTCGCCATCGACCAGCACGTCGTCGTGGTTGAGACCGCCAAGGCGACCGTCGAGGTGCCCTGCCCGTATGCCGGTCGCGTGCACACCCGGCACGGCGCCGAGGGCGACACCATTGCTGTCGGATCTCCTTTGCTGACAGTGACTTCCGGGGTTTCGAGTGAGGCGCCCGCGACGGGTGACAGCGATGAGGAGGACGGCTCCGGCGCGGTGCTGGTCGGCTATGGCACCACCGACGTCGGCGCCTCCGGCTCGTCCGGCCGCCGCGCCGCGCGCCTCCGCCGACGCACGGGCGACACCAGCCCCACCCCATCCCGAATGACGGCTCCCTCGGCGACTGACGGTCCGATCTCGCCGTCACTCGCCGAAGAAGCCGTCATTCGGCAGGAGAGGCCGCAACCCGGTGGCGCGAGTCCGATCGCGCCGAAGGTCATCTCGCCGATCGTGCGGCGGCTGGCCTCCGAGCGCGGACTCGACCTGCGCACGATCGCGCCCGGCCCGGATGGCATCATCCGCCGCAGCGACGTCGAGGCGGCCCTGCAAGCCGGTCTCGATACGCCCGCCGCACCGCGCTCCCCTTCGAGACGCGACTCGTCCCTCACCGCTCCTCAGGGCGCAGCGAATGGCGACACGCGCGTGCCGCTGACCGGTATACGCCGGATGGTTGCCGACAAGCTGACCACCTCACGACGAGAGATCCCGGACGCGACGACCTGGGTCGATGCCGACGCGACCGGCCTGGTCGAGGCACGCCGGGCGATCGGCCTGGAGCGCGGTGGCCTGCTGGCGCTGCTGGGTCGCATCTGCATCGCGGGCCTGAAGCGGTTCCCGGAGCTGAACGCCTCGGTCGACACGGAGCGGCAGGAGATCGTGCGCCACGGCGCCATACACCTGGGGTTCGCGGCGGATTCGCCGCGCGGGCTCGTCGTGCCGGTGGTCCACGATGCCGACAAGCTGACGACCCGCCAGCTCGCCGAGCGCATGGTGCAACTGGTCGACGCGGCTCGCGACGGCAGCCTCGCGCCGGCCGAACTCACCGGCGGCACGTTCACGCTGAACAACTACGGCGTCTTCGGGGTCGACGGCAGCACGCCGATCATCAATCATCCGGAAGCGGCGATGATCGGCGTCGGCCGGATCATCGCCCGGCCGTGGGTCGTGGACGGCGAACTCGCCGTGCGCAAGGTGGTCCAGCTGGGGCTCACGTTCGACCACCGGGTGTGCGACGGCGGGGTGGCGGGCGGCTTCCTACGGTTCGTCGCCGACGCCGTGGAACGCCCCCTGCAGCTGCTCGGCGACGTATGACGAGCAGGGCGACCACGCGCGACATACCAACCGGGCGGCCCAGCACGTAAACTCTCGCGCGTGATGCGCATGACAGCTGGAGGCTCCATGAACAACTCTGTCCGCCGCGGTGCGGCCGGTCTGGCGGCAGGTGTCGCGGTCGTCGGGCTGCTCGCCGGTTGCGGCGACAAGGTCGTCAAGAAGGGCGACCTGCAGTCGCAGATCAAGGAGAAGGTCAGCGCGGCCGCGACCGGCTCCAAGGTCGGCGACGTCAAGTGCGACGACAACCTGAAGGCCAAGGTCAAGGCGAGCACCGACTGCACCGTCGAGATCGACGGCAAGAAGCAGCAGATCACCGCGGTCGTCGACAAGGTCGACGGCGACAAGGTGAGCTACAGCATCAAACGCAAGGGATGACCTGCGAGCGTCGGAGCCTGGTATGGCGCTCCGGCGAGCTTGATCGCAGCGACGTCTCGCTGCGCGACCTGCCCGAGTTGCTGTCGCAGGACGGGACGTTGACCTGGGTCGATCTGATCGACCCCGAGCACGCCGACGTCCGCGAACTCGCGGCCGCACTCGACCTCGACGAGCACACCGTCGAGGACGCGCTCACCCAGCACGAGCGGCCCAAGGCCGTGCGCTTCACGTCCTACTTCTTCATCACCTGTTTCACGGTCTCCCAGCTGGCCGACGACAGCGACCTGCACCGGATGTCGATCATCGTGCTGCCGCGAGCAGTGGTGACGTTGCGACTGGGCGGCAACTTCCCTGTCGACGACGTCGAGAGCGCCTTCGCGGACAACCCCGACCTGGTGAAACTGGGCGCCAAGGCCCTGCTGCACACGATCCTCGACACCGTCGTCGACGGCTACTTCGACGTGACCACACGGATCGACGATCAGGTCGACGACCTGGAGGGCCGCCTCTTCGCCGAGCGGCACGCCGGGCCGGCGATCGCCCGCGAGGCCTACGACCTGCACAAGCGCATCAGCCGGATGCGCCGGGTGGCGCTGCCCATGCGCGAGGTGGTCACGACGATCCTGCGTCGCATCGGCGGTGATGACGAGCAGCACGACCTGCTGCCATTCTACGAGGACCTCTACGACCACACCATGCGCGTCGCGGAGTGGACCGAGTCGCTGCGCGACACCATGCAGACCGTCCAGGACACGAACCTCGCACTCGGTGACGCCGCCCTGAACAACATCATGAAGAAGCTGACCTCGTGGGCGGCCATCATCGCGGTGCCGACGCTGATCACCGGCTGGTACGGCCAGAACGTCCCCTACCCGGGCTTCGGTGCGCAGTGGGGATTCTGGTTCAGCACCGTTCTCATGGTCGTCATCGCCGTCGTCCTGTATGTCGTGTTCAAACGACGGAACTGGTTGTGACGTCAGCGAATCGAGGCACGGTAGTCTCTGGCCACATGTTGACAAGGGGAGGCCGCCGGGCGGCAGGTTGTGTCGTGGCGGCACTGGTGGCCGGAACACTCAGTGGATGCAACAGCGGGTCGCCCGATGTGGCTGCGCCATCGGCCGGCCATTCGAGCGGTATGACGTCAGCGGCTCCCACGAGCGCGGCGTCTCCGACGACTTCGGCGTCAACGGGCTCGACGCCGAGCAGTTCCTCCGCCAGTGGGACGTCCTCGCACTCCAGCGGCACGCCGAGCCAGCAGGAGCTGGTCGCCAAGATCGCCGCCGGAGCGCCGCCGAAGGACCTCACCTGGCGTTATCCGCACCCGCCGGCAGCGTGGAAGAAGCTCAAGACCGACCCCGGCACCCTGCAATGGCAGCTCAAGGGCAGGTGCGTCATCACGCTCGGGCAGCCGGCCGGTCTCGGCACCGCGAAGACACCGGACTCCCGAGGCGTGCTCGAGCACACGGCCGAGCAGAACTCCTCGGCCTTCCCGGGGAAACCCGCACCGAAGTACCACGGCCGGAAGTCCCGCATGGTGACGAATTTCGTCGACGGTCTCAACGGCACATCGCAGGTGAAGATGCAGGAGTCGCTGGTCGACTACGGCAAGTCGATCCGCTCCCGGATGATCGCCTACCGCAACGGGGACTTCGCCCTGACGGTCACCAGCCTGTGCGCAACGCCCGAACTCTTCGCGACCGCATCGAAGTCCGATCTCGATCCGTTCATCAACAAGCTGCAGGCACGCACCACCTACTGACCCGCCCTGGCCCAGGAAGGACCTCCCCGCGTGCGCAAGCTCAGCCGAAATCTCAGCATCGCCGGTGTTGCCGCACTCCTCGCCTCACCACTCGCTGCGTGCAACGAGCACGCATCGAGCGCCGTCGTCACGCCGACGGCCGCCTCGACGGCTCAGGCTACGACAGAGGCCGTGCCGACGACCTCCGCACCCGAACCCAGCGTGAACACCAGCTCCACCGCGGACGACACCGCGAAGAAGGCTCGCATCCGGGCTTCTTTCCGAGCGCTCGCCCCGCCGAAGAACATGGTCTGGCGCTATGGGTCCCGACCCTGGACCGAGATACCGGCGAGCCCCACCGACGTAGGTCTCAAGGAATGGCAGGTCAAGCCGGGCTGCCATATCCGTTTGTGGCAATACTTTGGCTACAGCGACTCCGACCCGACGACCTCGCGAGACATCGTCAAGGAAATCGTGATCGCGAATTCGTCAATCTTTCCCGGAAAGCCGAAACCGAAGTTCAGGAGCAACGGCACCGTCGAGCTCCACACCGCGGCTGGGAGCATCGAAGCCATAGGCACAGTGCGAGTCCCGCAATCGACCGTCGATTACGGCGCGGCCCGATCCCAGACACTCGCTTATCGCAACGGTGAGTTCGCGATCGCTTACACCAGCTACTGCCTGACAGCGGCAGCCTTCAAGAAGGTGTCAGCTACCGACTTCGATGACTTTCGCGACAGCGCCGCAGCCTCATTCACCTACTGACCGTCGGCCGCTCTGCGGTGAGTGCTCTCGCGATCGGCACGCCGGGCCGATAGGCCAGGTGCAGGTATGACGGGGCGTCGAGCACCGTCAGATCGGCACGCGCACCGACGCGAATGACACCGATATCGGTGCGGCGCAACGACTTCGCCGCACCGGAGGTCGCGGCGAGCAATGCCTCGGCGGGCGTCATACCCATGTCGCGGACGGCGACGGCGATCGCGAACGGGATCGAGCTGGAGTAGCACGTGCCCGGGTTGCAGTCGCTCGCCAGTGCCACGCTGACGCCGGCGTCGATCAGCCGGCGCGCGTCCGGGTATGGCGATTTGGTGGAGAACTCCACACCGGGCAACAACGTTGCGACCGTTGACGATCCGGCCAGCGCCGCAATGTCCGCGTCCGACAGGAACGTGCAGTGGTCGACGCTCGCGGCGCCGAGGGAGACCGCGAGCTGCACTCCCGGACCGTGCCCGAGCTGGTTGCCGTGCACACGCAGCTCGAGACCGGCGTCGGCGCCCGCACGCAGCACTCGCTCGGACTCCTCGCCGGTGAACGCGAAGGCGCTGTTCGGCTCGCAGAAGACATCGATCCAGCGCGCGTATGGCGCACACGCCGCGAGCATCTCGCCGCACACCAGGTCCAGGTAGTCGGTGCGCCCGGTGGCGCTCTCGCGGAACTCAGGCGGCACGACGTGTGCGCCGAGAAACGTTGTCTCGTCGGTGAACTCGGACGCGATGCGCAGGGCGCGCGCTTCGTTGTCGACGTCGAGTCCGTAGCCGCTCTTGATCTCGACGACACCGGTGCCCTGCGCGTGCATCTCGGCGATCCGGCGGCCGACGAGCGCCCGCAGCTCGTCGTCACTCGCGGCTCGGGTCGCCTGCATCGACACGGCGATGCCGCCGCCGTCATACGGCTCGCCGGTCATGCGGGCCGCAAATTCGGCCGATCGGTCACCGGCGAAGACCAGGTGGCTGTGGCTGTCCACGAAGGACGGGATGACGGCGCGGCCGCCGAGTTCGCGGCGGTCGTCCGTGGCCGGCACCGCTGTAGCGCGGCCGACCCATTCGATCCGCCCGTCCTCGACGACCACCGCTGCGTCCTGGATCAGGCCGAGCGGCGACCCGTCGCCGTCCGGGTGCGTGGCGTCGGCGGTGGCCAGCTCCCCGATACCGGTCAATGCGCTGGCGCTCATGTCAGTCCTCCCACAGCGTGTCGATGGCTTCATGCAGCAGGCGACCCACGTCGCCGAGCCGGTGCTGCCGGTCGGTGACCACCGGCTCGCCGTCGCGGATCACGTCGGTGACGTCGGCCGCGGTGGCGGCGGTGAGCACGAATTCCGCTGGTACTCCGGCGGTTCGGGGCGAGGAAAGGTCGACGGCCACCAGGTCGGCCTTGGCGCCCTCGCGCAGTGTGCCCGCCTCGGCCCAGCCGATCGTGTCGTGCGCGGTCGCTGCCGCAATCAGCTCGCCCTGACTGATCCGGCCGCGGTGCAGGCTGCGCAGCCGCTCGTGCGACTCCAGTCCGCGGACCTCCTCGAAGGGGTCGATGACCGCGTGCTGATCGGAGCCGAGACTGAGTCGTGCGCCGGCGTCCAGCAGCTCCCGAGCCGGCCCGATGCCGTCCGCGAGGTCGCGCTCGGTGGTCGGGCAGAACGCGGCAGTCGCGTGCGCCCGGCCGAGCCTCGCGATGTCCGCATCGGTCAGGTGGGTGGCGTGAACGGCACTGAAATCCGGCCCGAGGGCACCCGCCTCGGCCAGCAACTGCACGGGCGTCATCCCGTAGAACGCCTGGCACGCTTCGTTCTCCGCGGGTTGCTCGGAGACGTGTGCGTGCATCGTCTGCCAGGTCTGCCCCTGCTCGACATACCGCACGAAGTCGGTGAGCTGCTCGCGCGGCACCGCCCGCACCGAGTGGATCGCGGTGCCCACGCGGTTGGTCGCGTCATCCCACAGATTGGAGACCCGACCCGCCCAGGCCGAGACATCGGCATCGCCGAAGCGGCGCTGCTCCGGCGCAAGCGGCTGGTGCCCGTCCGCGCTCAATCCCCCTGCGAGATAACAGGTGTCGAGCAGCGTCAGGCGTACCCCTGCCTCGCGGGCCGCCTGCTGCAATGCCTCCCCCATCGCGTTCGGATTGGCGTATGGCGTGCCGTCGGGCGTGTGATGGACGTAGTGGAACTCACCGACACTCGTCACACCGGCAAGCGCCATCTCGGCGTAGGTCGCGCGGGCGAGAGCCAGGTAGTTGTCCGGGTCGAGACGCCGTGCTGCGTCATACATCCGGGACCGCCAGCTCCAGAAGGTGCCACCCTCGGAGTGGGTGCGACCACGCAGCGCGCGGTGGAACGCGTGGCTGTGCGTGTTGGCGAAGCCGGGCAGCACCACTCCGGGCAGCCGGTGGGCATCGCCCTGCGGCTGCCCGGTCTCGATCCGGTCGAAGACGTCACCCTCGATGTCGAAGCTGACGTCTCGCGCCAAACCCTCTGGCAGTATGGCGAATTCGGCCCAGTAGGTCGTCATGCGGAGAGGTCCTGGACCACTGTGGCCAGGGCGTCGACGCCGCGTAGGCAGTCGTCGCGCTCGGCGAACTCCTCCGGCGAGTGCGAGACGCCGGTGGGGTTGCGGACGAACAGCATCGACGTCGAGACGCCCGCCGTTGCGAGCACGCCGGCGTCGTGTCCGGCGCCGGTGCCGAGCATCGGCGTGTGCGCACCGAGGATCTGCCGCAGCCGGCCGGACAGGTCGTCGTCGAAGCGGGTGGTGTCGGTCCAGGACTCCTCGGTCATGGTGCCGCCACACCGTGCAGCGGCCCGCTCGACCGCGGAAACCGTTGCGCGCACGGCATTCTGGTCGGCGCCACGAGCGTCCAGCCACAGCCGCACGTGCGAGGGTATGGCGTTCACGCCGCCCGGCTCGACCGCGATCTTGCCGGTGGTGGCGACACACCCGTGCGTCGCCGCGGCTTCACGTGCGGCGAGGACGACCTCCGCAGCCGACAGCATGGCGTCGCGCCGGTCCGACAACGCAGTCGTTCCAGCGTGATTGGCGGTGCCTGGCAGGTCGATCCGCCAGCGTCCGTGCGGCCAGATGTCCGTGCCGATCGCCACCGCGGAGGTGGCCGGGTCGAGGTCGGCGAGGGCGCGGCCCTGTTCCACGTGCAACTCGACGAACTGGCCGATACGGCGCAGCGTCTCCGGATCCGGGCCGATGGCCTCGGGGTCGCGACCGGCCCGGCGCAGCGCCTCGGCCATGGTGACGCCATCGGCATCGGTGAGGCCGAGTGCGCGCTCCGCGGTCATCGCCCCCGTGATCACCCGTGATCCGGCGCACGCAACGCCGAACCGGGCACCCTCCTCGTCGCCGAAGTTCACGACGGCGATGGGACGTTTTGGCTTGAAACCCTTCTCCCGCAACGCATCCAGCGCGGCCAGCCCCGACACGACGCCGAGTGGCCCGTCATACGCGCCGCCGTCGGGCACGGAGTCGAGATGCGATCCGACCACGACACCGGGGCCGTCGGTGTCCGGGTCTCCCCACCACGCCCACTGGTTGCCCATCCGGTCCTGGACCAGGTCGAGGCCGCGGGTGGCGCACTCACCGGCGAACCATTCGCGCAGGGTGTCGTCCTCGGCGGTCCAGGCGAAGCGCCGGTACCCGCCGGACGACGCGCGCCCGACGGGGTCCAGGTCGGCCCACATCCGGTCGAACTCCGTCATACGAGTTCCTCCTCGAGCTGTTGCAGGTCGGGCGGCAGGATCGACTGCTCGGGCGGCCGGGACGTGGCACGCGCCCACGGATAGTAGACAGCCGCGGTGATGACCAGCCCGACGATCCACGAAACATCAGCACCGTCAATCGCTTTCGCGATCGGTCCGGTGTAGAGGCTTTGGGAGAGGAACGGGATCTGCACCACGACGCCGATGACGTAAGTGGTCAGGCCGCACACGTTGAAGCGGCCGTAGCGACCGGTTTCGTCATACAGGGCGGGGACATCGACGCGCTCCTTGGAGACCAGGTAGTAGTCGACCAGGTTGATCGCGCTCCAGGGGATGAAGACGGTCAACAGCAGCAGCACGAAGTTCTTGAAGTTGTCCAGGAAGTTCGCGGAGCCGGCGAGTGCGACCACGATCGAGCAGGCGAGGAAGCCGAAGACGAAGGCGATCCGGGTGCGCGGGCGCACCGTTGCGTTGCGGGTGAAGGCCGTCGTCGTCGTGAGCAGGGTCATCGAGCCGCCATACGCGTTGAGCGTGTTGACGGTCAGCTTGCCGACGACGATGACGATGTAGATCACGAACGCAACGGCACCGCCGCCCGCGAGGTCACCGACGAAGCCGACCTGGTTGTCCAGGAAGGTCGACTTCGGGATGGACGCGATCAGCGCGCCGAGGGTCATCGACCACATGGAACCGATCACGCTGCCACCCAGCGTCGCCCAGAAAGTGCTGGCGATCGTGGTGTTTCGCGGCAGGTATCGGGAGTAGTCGGCGACGTACGGCCCGAAGGTCAGCTGCCAGCCGGCGCCGAGAGCGATCGCGAGCAGGAACGGTGCGCCGTCGAAGTGCGGCGAGCCGAAGAGCGTGTGCGCGCTGTGCTCGTGGAAGACCCGGAAGGTCAGGTAGGCGAAGCCGATGAACCCGAGCACCGTTGCCAGCCGGCCCAATTTGTGGATCCAGCGGTAACCGAACGCCGCCACGACGAAGGTGAGGACGCCGAAAATGATGATCCCGACCGGCTTTGCGTCGACGTGCAGGATCTTGTTGATCGCCTGCCCGGAGAGCACGGTGCCGGTGGCCGCGAAACCGAGATACATGACCACCACGAGCACCAGCGGCAGCGCGGCGCCGAGGACGCCGAACTGCGCGCGGCTGCTGATCATCTGCGGCAGGCCGAGATGCGGGCCCTGCGCGGAGTGCAGCGCCATGACCGCACCGCCGAGCACGTTGCCGATCAGCAGGCCGATGATCGCCCACATCGCGTCGGCGCCGAAGACGACCGCGAGGGCGCCGTCGACGACCGCAGTGATCTGCATGTTCGCGCCGAACCACAGCGTGAACTGGTTGATCGGTGAGCCGTGCCGCTCATGACCGGGCACGACCTCGATGCTGCGCTTCTCGAACTGCGCGCCGCCGACGGCCATCGGACTCAGCCCTCCCGCATCGGGACGCGCACGCCGCGCTCGGTCGCCACGTCCTCGGCCCGCTCGTAGCCGGCGTCCACGTGCCGGATGACTCCCATGCCCGGGTCGTTGCTGAGCACCCGGGCCAGCTTCTGCGCGGCCAGCGGCGTGCCGTCGGCCAGCGAGACCTGCCCGGCGTGGATGGAGCGGCCGATGCCGACGCCGCCACCGTGGTGGATCGACACCCAGCTCGCGCCGGAGCTGGTGTTGACCAGTGCGTTGAGCAGCGGCCAGTCGGCGATCGCGTCGGACCCGTCTGCCATCGCTTCGGTTTCACGGTATGGCGAGGCGACCGACCCGCAGTCGAGGTGGTCGCGTCCGATGACGATCGGGGCGCTGACCTCGCCGCTGGCGACCAGGTCGTTGATGGCCAGGCCGGCCTTGTCACGCTCGCCGTAACCGAGCCAGCAGATGCGGGCCGGCAGCCCCTGGAAGGCGATCTTCTCCCGGGCGCCGCGCATCCACTTCTGCAGCCGGTCGTTGTCCGGGAAGAGGTCCATCACGGCCTTGTCGGTCGCGTAGATGTCCTTCGGGTCGCCCGAGAGCGCCGCCCAGCGGAATGGTCCCTTGCCCTCGCAGAACAGCGGGCGGATGTATGCCGGCACGAAGCCGGGGAACTCGAACGCGCGCTCGTAGCCGCCCAGTCGGGCCTCGTCCCGGATCGAGTTGCCGTAGTCGAAGACCTCGGCGCCACCGTCCTGGAACTCCACCATCGCCTGGACGTGCTTCGCCATGGACACGCGCGCCCGGTCGGTGAACTCCTCCGGCTTCTTGGCCGCGTAGTCGTGCCAGTCCTCCGGCGAAATGCCTTCCGGCAGATAGGAAAGTGGGTCGTGCGCGCTGGTCTGGTCGGTGACGATGTCGATCGGCACACCGCGCCGCAGCAGCTCCGGGTAGATCTCAGCAGCGTTGCCCACGACGCCCACCGACCAGGCCCGGCGGTCGTTCTTGGCAGCGACGGCCTTCTCGATCGCGTCGTCCAGGTTGTCGGCGACCTCGTCGAGATAGCGGTGCTCGACCCGGCGCCGCAGCCGCGACTCGTCGACGTCGACGATGAGGCAGGCACCGTCGTTCATGGTGACCGCGAGCGGCTGGGCGCCGCCCATGCCCCCGCAGCCGGCGGTGAGGGTCAGCGTGCCGGCGAGGGTGCCGCCGAAGCGCTTCTCGGCGACCGCCGCGAAGGTCTCGTAGGTGCCCTGGACGATGCCCTGGGTGCCGATGTAGATCCAGGAGCCCGCGGTCATCTGGCCGTACATCGTCAGGCCGAGCTTCTCGAGGCGACGGAACTCCGGCCAATTCGCCCAGTCCGGAACGAGATTGGAGTTGGCGATGAGCACACGTGGTGCCCACTCGTGGGTCTGCATGACACCCACCGGACGGCCGGACTGCACCAGCATCGTCTCGTCGGCCTTCAGCGTCTCCAGCGTCCGCACCATCGCGTCGAACGATCGCCAGTCACGTGCGGCACGACCGGTGCCGCCATACACAACGAGCTCGTCGGGGTGCTCGGCAACCTCCGGGTCGAGGTTGTTCATCAGCATCCGCATCGGAGCCTCGGCCGCCCAGGACTGGGCAGTCAGCTTGGTCCCTCGCGGGGCGCGTACGGGCCTTGCACCTTCCATGATCGTCAGATCCTTTCCTTCTCAAGTGTTTTCAAAGATTCGCGCGGGTCGAGTAGCCGCACTCGCCGCCTCAGCGCAGCGCGCCGGTGACTGCCTCTGCCGCGTGGAGCGCACGACCGTCGTTGACGAACTCGACGGTCTGCTCGATCTCCGGCGCGAGGTAGCGGTCCGGGCCGGGGACACCGATGTTCGGCAGTGCCTCGATGACGGCCCCAGTGGCCGCCGACGGCTTCAGCGGGGCGCGTAGCCGGATGCCGCGCGCAGCGGTGAGCAGCTCGACCGACAGGACGCGACGCAGGCCGTCCACCGACCGACGCAGCTTGCGTGCGCCCGACCAGCCCATCGACACGTGGTCCTCCTGCATCGCGCTCGACGGGATCGAGTCGACCGATGCCGGGTTCGCGAGCCGCTTCAGCTCGGAAACGATTGCCGCTTGGGTGTATTGGGCGATCATGTGCCCGGAGTCGACACCCGGGTCGTCGGCCAGGAACGGCGGCAGTCCGTTATTGCGAGCGACATCGAGGAAGCGGTCGGTACGGCGTTCACTGATGCTGGCCAGGTCGGCGGTCACGATGGCGAGGAAGTCGAGCACGTAGGCGACCGGTGCGCCGTGGAAGTTGCCGTTGGACTCCACGCGCCCGTCCTTGGTGACGACCGGGTTGTCGACGGCGGCGGCCAGCTCGGCATTCGCGACGCTCGTGGCGTGCGCGATGGTGTCGCGCACACCGCCGGCGACCTGCGGGGAGCAGCGCAATGAGTAGGCGTCCTGCACTCGGGTGCACGCCGCGGGGTCGCGGTGGCTCTCGCGGATCTCGCTGTCCTTCAACAGGACTCGCAGGTTGGCGGCACTGTCGGCCTGGCCGCGCTGCGGACGCAGCTCGTGCAGGTCGGCGGCGAAGACGTCGTCGGTGCCGAGCAGTCCCTCGACCGACATCGCGGCGGTGATATCGGCGACCTTCGCCAGCTCGGTGAGGTCGGTGATGGCCAGGCAGAGCATCCCGAGCATTCCGTCGGTGCCGTTGATGAGGGCCAGGCCCTCCTTCTCGCGCAGCTCGACCGGGGTCAGGCCGGCTGCGGCGAGGGCCTCGGCCGCGGTCACCTGCTCGCCGTCGGCGTTGCGGACCTCGCCCTCGCCCATGAGTGCGAGCGCGCAGTGCGCCAGCGGTGCCAGGTCACCGGAGCAACCGAGCGACCCGTATTCGCGGACGCACGGGGTGATGCCGGCGTTGAGCATGCCGACATACGTCGTGAGCACCTCGGGGCGGACGCCGGTGCGGCCGGTCGCGAGCGTGCTGATGCGCAGCAGCATGAGGGCGCGGACGACCTCGCGCTCGACCTCGGGGCCCGAGCCGGCGGCGTGCGAACGGACCAATGACCGCTGCAGCTGGGCCCGCGACTCGACCGGGATGTGCTTGGTCGCGAGCGCCCCGAAACCGGTGGAGACGCCGTAGTGCGGGATGGGGTCGTCGGCCAGTCGCTCGATGATCGCGCGGCTGCGCTCGACCTCGGCCAGCGACTCCTCGGACACCTCGACGTGCGCTCCGTGACGGGCGACGGCGACGACATCGGCGATGGACAGGGCGCCGACTCCCACGACAACAGATTCGCTCATGTGATCCATTGCATACCCGCAGCGAGGGGACGGATACCGCCCGCACCGCCTTACTGTCTCGCATCTGAGACAATCCCCCGTATGGCGAACGCCCCCGCCGCGGCTTCGGCCGTGGCTCTCCTGCAGTTGCTGGCCCGGCACGCCGAACCGATGCCGGCCGCTGCGATCGCCCGTGAGCTGGACCTGCCGAGGTCCTCGACGTACCACCTGCTGTCGGTGCTGTCGGAGTCCGGTTTCGTCACCCACCTGTCCGACGACCGGCGCTGGGGCCTCGGCGTCGCGGCCTTCGAGCTGGGCACCGCATACGTCCGACAGGCGCCGCTGCAACGGATCGCGCGACCGGTGCTGAGTCGCCTCGTGGACGCGACGACCCACAACGCGCACCTGGCGGTCCTGCACGGCCGGGACGTGTTCTACGTGATCGAGGAACGCGCGCCGCGCCGGCCGTCGCTGGTCACCGATGTCGGCGTCCGGCTGCCCGCCTCCGTGACCGCATCCGGGCTCGCCATGTTGGCGGCACTGCCGGCACCGCAGCTGCGTGCGCTCTACCCGGATCGCGCGTCGTTCGTCCAGCGCAACGACCTCGGGCCGACCTCGCTGACCGTCCTCAACTCCGAGCTGGCGCAGGTTCGTCGCCGCGGGTATGCCGTCGAATCCGGCTCCGTGTCACAAGGATTCGCGTCCGTCGCGGTGGCGGCGCTGGACCACAACGGCGGTCCCGCGGCCGGCATCGCGGTGACCTATCCCGCGGAGGATCCCCCACCGGCCGGCCCGCTCGTGGCCGCGGTCCGATCGGCCGCCGCCGACCTCAGCCGCCGCCTCGGCCACCGCCCCGCCCCACCTGCCGAATGACGGCTTTCTCGGCGAGTGACGGTCTGATCTGACCGTCACTCGCCGAGAAAGCCGTCATTCGGGATGGGTTTGTGCGTGTCAGGCCGCCGCGCGATCCACGATGACGCGCAATGCCCCACGGGCCGCTCGGCGTCCGGCGCGGGTCGCGCCCAGAGTGGACGCGCTCGGGCCGTAACCGACGACGAACAGCCGCGGCTCCTTGACCACCGAGACGTCGTCGGGCGCCATACGCACTCCTCCGCCGGGTTCGCGCAGCTTGAGCGGGGTGAGATGCCCCAGCGACGCCCGGAATCCGGTCGCCCACAGGATGGCGTCGACGTCCTCGTGGCTGCCATCGGTGAAGTCGACGCCGTGGTCGGTGAGCCGTGCGATGCCACCACGGCTGACCAGCGTCCCGCGCGCAATCCCCGCTTCGTACTCGGCGTTGCGTAACAAGCCGGTGTTCGAGACCACCGATCCCGCTGGGAGGCCGGCGCGCGTCTTCGCCGCGACGCGACGCTCGACCTCGGCGCCCCATTTCGGGTCGACTCGCCGGTCGATCCACTGCGGCGGGCGCCGAGTGGACCAGACGGTGGAGACGCCATACCGCTCGAGGAGCAGGAGGAACTGCACCGCCGACGCGCCACCGCCGACGACCAGCACTCGCTTGCCCTCGAAATCCTGCGGCGCACCGAAATCCCGCGTCGTCAGTTGTATGCCGGCGAAACGGCCGGGATAGCGCGGGACATACGGGCGGTCCCAAGTGCCCGTCGCACTGATCACGGCGTCCGCGAGATAGTCGCGCCGCTCGCCGTCGCGCTCCGCGCGCACCAGTAGTGGCTCACCTGCGTCCTCGACCGATGTCACCTTCCACGGCCGTTGCACGCGCAGGTCCTCGTGCCGCTCGTAGGCGCCGTAATAGCGCTTGACGACCTCGCGTGCAGGCTCGGTCGGGTCCGGAGTGCCGAGCGGGAAGTCGGGCAAGTCATGTATGCCGTGCACGGCCCCCAGCGTCAGCGCGTCCCACCGGTGGCTCCACGCGCCTCCGGGTGTCGGGTTCGCATCGAGTACGTCGAAGTCGACGCCCGGCTGCAGTCCTGCCTTGCGCAGGAAGTGGCTCGCCGACAGTCCCGCCTGTCCGGCGCCGATGACGACCACGTCCCGGCGCAATGTCGGCACGGTCGGGGCGGTCATACAGATTTGAACGATGCCGCCGAGACCCGCATTCCCGAACCGGGATCCGGCACAGTGCCCCACCGACCCGCACACGTAGCGTCCAGTCGCACACCTGTAGCTGTGCGATTCGGTATCAAGTGTGCGGCTCGGTGCATGAAACGATGCACGCATGCCGACCAGCCGCGCCGAGCGCGAAGCCGACCTGCGGACCTTCTACGACAACGAGGCATCCTCCCGACGGGACAACCCGGTGCGGCCCGCACGCGTCGCACACCGCGATGCGTTCCTCCGGTTGCTCCAGGCGGAAGGCCGCTCGTCGGTGGTCGAAGTCGGCACCGGGCCCGGACGCGACTCCATCGCCTTCCGGGACGCCGGTTTCGCCATACGCGGTATCGACCTGGCGCCGGCGAGCGTGGCGCTCTGCGTCGAGGCCGGCCTCGACGTCCAGGTCGCGTCCGCCCTCGAACTCCCTTTCAACACAGACGATTTCGACGCGGCATACACGGCCAGCACACTGCTGCACATCGCCGATGACGACCTGGACACCGCCCTCGCAGAGCTGGTGCGCGTGGTACGCCCCGGATCACCGATCGCGATCGGCGTCTGGGGCGCACTCGAGACGCGCGAGCAACGGTGGGGCGATCCGGCATACGGGCCGCCGCGATTCTTCGCCCTCCGGTCGGACGACGACCTCCGCGCCGCGCTCGCCCGGCACGGCGCTGTCGAGACCTTCGAGACCTGGCCCGCGGACGACGACTCCGACCTGCATTACCAATGGGCGGTCCTCCGCGCCGCCACGCCCGTCGAGCCGCACACGTAGCGCCGAGTCGCACACCTACAGCCGTGCGACTCGGCGGTAAGTGTGCGGTTCGGTGCACGCAGTAACGTCGACACCATGCGTGCGATCACCCTGCCGAGCTTCGGCGACGAATCCGTGCTGACGCCTTCCGACATACCGCCGCCCACGATCAGCGACGACGAGGTGCTCGTCGACGTCGCGGCCGCGGGGGTCAACCGGGCGGATCTGATGCAACGCCAAGGGTTCTACCCGCCACCGAAGGGTGAGTCGGAGATCCCCGGCCTCGAGGTCAGCGGCACGATCAGCGCGATCGGATCGGCCGTCGCCGGTTGGTCGGTCGGCGATCGGGTCTGCGCCCTGCTCGCCGGTGGTGGGTATGCCGAGCAGGTCGCGGTCCCCGTCGGGCAGCTGCTGCCGGCGCCCGAGGGCCTCGACCTCGTCGAGGCGGCCGCGCTGCCGGAAGTCGTGTGCACCGTGTGGTCCAACGTCTTCATGACCGCCCGCCTGCAACCCGGCGAGCTGCTCCTCGCACACGGCGGGTCCAGCGGCATCGGGACGATGGCGATCCAACTCGCCAAGGCGTTCGGTTCCCGCGTGGCGGTCACCGCCGGAACGGCCGAGAAGCTCGAGCGGTGTGCGCAACTCGGCGCCGACATACTCATCAACTACCGCGAGCAGGACTTCGTCGAGGTCATCTCCGCCGAAGGCGGCGCAGACGTCATCCTGGATGTCGTCGGCGCGAAATACCTGTCCCGCAACATTGCCGCCCTCGCCAAGGACGGTCGCCTCGACATCATCGGCATGCAGGGCGGCGTCAAGGCCGAGTTGAACATCGCCGACCTGCTGGCCAAACGTGGCTCGGTCATCGCGACGGGCCTGCGGGCACGCGACCGCGCCGACAAGGCGAAGGTCGTCGCGAGCGTCCGCGAGCACGTGTGGCCGCTGCTGGAGACCGGCGCTGTTCGTCCGGTGGTGCAGGAGACCATGCCGCTGGAACGCGCCGGCGACGCACACCGCGCGCTCGCGGAGTCGCAGCACGTCGGCAAGCTGCTCCTCACGACATGAGGTGGTCCAAGCCCCATGAGCCGTTTGGCAGTATGGATGTCATGACGCCGGACGAGAACCAGGACGAACAACAGCGCATCGTCGTCGTGACCCAGGACGGCATGGGGGTGGCCTCGCCACCGAGCGAGGACGACGACGGGGACACGGCGGAGAACGAGGCGACCGTCGAGGAGAACCCGGCCGACCTCGTCGAGCGGCCCGCGAAGGTGATGCGCATCGGCTCGATGATCAAGCAGTTGCTGGAAGAAGTGCGCAACGCCCCGCTGGACGACGCCGGACGGCGCCGCCTGGCCGACATACACCACCGTTCGATCGATGAGCTCAAGGACGGTCTGGCCCCCGAACTCGTCGAGGAACTGGACCGGATCGCCCTTCCCTTCAGCGAGGGCGCCCCCAGCGACGCCGAGCTGCGCATCGCGCAGGCACAGCTGGTCGGCTGGCTCGAAGGACTCTTCCACGGCATCCAGACCGCGATCGTGGCGCAGCAGATGGCCTCCCAGGCACAGCTGCAGGCGATGCGGCGCGGGCTTCCGCCGGGGCACGGCGTCGACCCGAGCGGCCACGACGGAGCCGGACCTACCTCGCCGACGGGCCAATACCTCTGAGTTTCGCCACCCCGCCCGAGCGGGCAGGCTGGGCGGACCGCCCGGCAGCCCGATCCTGGGCGGCCGGGCTCGCCGCCTTCGTGGTGGTGCGCGTCGTCGGCGCGTGGTGGCTGCTGTATGTCGGGCACCGCAACGGCAGGTCGCTGCACACGATGCTCTCGGCCTGGGATGGTCAGTGGATGCTCGCGCTCGCCGGGCACGGCTACGACCACATCCCGCCGGAGCTCACCGACGCGCACGGAAACATCTCTGCCGACACGGCATACGCCTTCTTCCCCGGCTACCCGATGGCCGTACGAGCCCTCCATGCCCTCGGACCGAGCACGTATGCCGCCGCGATCATGACCAGCCTGGTTGCCGGCGCGGTGGCGACGGTCGCGGCATACCGGATCGGCCGCTGGTGCGCGCAGCGCCGATGGCCGGAAGACCAGCCGCAGGCTGACCGGGCCGGACTGATCATGGCGGTCCTCTTCGCCGCCACCCCGATGAGCGTTGTGCTCACGATGGCCTACACCGAGGCGATCTACTGCGCGTTCGCCGGCTGGGCGTTGTGGATGATCCTCGAAAAGCGTTGGATCGCAGCGGGATTACTGACGGCATGTGCGGGCTTGACTCGCACGACTGCGGTCGGGCTGATCGCCGTCCTCCTGATCGCCGCGTTCCTCAGCCGACGTGACGGATGGCGTCCCTGGGTGGGTGCGGCACTGGCTCCACTCGGCTGGCTGTTCTGGATGGTGTTCGTCGGCATCCGGGTCGGCACACCGACCGGCTGGTTCCGTGTGCAGAGCACCGGCTGGGACACCCGTTTCGACTTCGGCGCCGCCACCCTGCGCTATCTGGTCGACACGCTGTCACTCAACGAGACCGCCGGGGACGTCATCACGGCCTGGGTGATCGTGGCGACCATCGTGCTGATCGTGCTGGCCTTCGTCACCCGATTGCCCTGGCAGGTCAGCGTTTACGGCACGCTCGCCGCGTCGACCGTGTTGCTGTCGACCGGGTTGATGAACTCGCGCGTGCGCCTGCTGCTGCCCGCTTTCGTGCTGCTCACCCCGGTCGCACTGGCGCTGGCCCAACGGTCACGCACGACCCAGATCACCGTCGGCGCCGCGACCACCATCACCAGCGCGTGGTTCGGCGCCTACATGCTCGGGATCTATCCCTACGCGATCTGACCACCGCTTCACACGCGGCGGGCCAGCTGCACGGTCAGGTCCGCACGCAGCTCGACCACATCGGGCAGGACGTCCGCGATCGCAGCGAGCGCCGCTGCTCGATCCTCCTCGCTCAGCACCAGGTATGCTGAGACGGTCGACAGGTACACGATCCATTCCGCCCTGGTGAGCTGGAGTCTCCGCTCGATAACGGTCTCGCGGACGTCAGCGAAACGTGCATCAGCAACGAGTTGGGTTGCCGGCCAATGCAATCCATCGTCAGACAACTCGACCGGGCCGGCCGGTGCATCATCGACCGGCCAATGTCGTTGGTTCGCCGCCACAGCTTCGTCCAGCGCCGCGTCCGCCACGTGGGGCGCCCCACCGAAATTCGCGAAGACGCCACCGGGCGACAACAGTCCCGCGATCCGGTCCCACCGCCCGGTCGGCTCGGTCCAGTGCAGCGCGGCCGCTGCGAAGACCACATCGAAGGGTCCGAGCGGCGGAAGCTCCTCCAGCGGGGCGTGCACGGTCGCGACGTCGGGCAGCCGCCGGCTCAACTCATCCAGCATGCCCTGATCCGGCTCACTGGCCGTGACTGAAATCCCTTCCCGCGCAAAGACACTGGTCGCCTTACCGGTGCCGGCGCCGAGCTCCAGCGCGGTCCGCACCGGCGTTTCGGCATACTCACGCACGATCTCGACGATCCGGTCCGGATACTCCGGCCGGTATCGCTGGTACATCGCGGCTGCAGCTCCGAAACTGCGCGCTCGCCCATTGGTCATGCCCTCGACTATTGCGATGCTGCACAGCAGTCGGCAACCGCGTTTCGTCGTCCCTCAGTCGGCGAGCAGCTCGGCAGAGCGAGCATCGCCCGCGTAGAGGCGACGCCGGAGCGCGAGTGCGGCATACACCAGCGCAACCAGCACGGGCACCTCGATCAGCGGCCCGACCACGCCCGCGAGCGCCTGCCCGGAGGTGGCGCCGAAAACGCCGATGCAGACGGCGATCGCGAGCTCGAAGTTGTTGCCGGCGGCTGTGAACGCGACCGTCGTGGACTTGGCGTAGCCGAGCCGCAAGCGGTGTCCGAGCGCAAAGCTGACGGTGAACATGACTGCGAAATAAGCCAATAGCGGTATGGCGATGCGCACGACGTTCCACGGTTGGGTGGTGATCGTGTGGCCCTGCAGGGCGAAGAGCACGACGATCGTGAAGAGCAGCCCGTAGAGAGCGACCGGTCCGACCCTGGGCAGGAAGCGCTGCTCGTACCAGGCAACGCCCTTGGTGCGTTCACCGATCGTGCGGGTGAGGTACCCGGCCACCAGCGGTATGCCGAGGAAGACCAGCACGGACACGACGATCGTGCCGATCGAGAAGCCCGCGTCGACCTGATCGAGGCCGAGCCAGCCGGGCAGGACACGCAGGTAGAACCAACCGAGGATGCCGAAAGCGAGGATCTGGAAGATCGCGTTGATCGCGACCAGCACGGCGGCGGCCTGCCGATCACCGCATGCGAGGTCGTTCCAGATCAGCACCATGGCGATGCACCGGGCGAGGCCGACGATGATCAGTCCGGTCCGGTATGCCGGCAGGTCGGGCAGCAGGATCCAGGCCAGCGCGAACATCAGCGCCGGTCCCACGACCCAGTTCAGCAGCAGGGACGTCGCCAGCAGTCGCCGGTCACCGGTGACCCGGTCGAGCTTGTCGTAGCGCACCTTGGCGAGCACGGGGTACAACATCAGCAGCAAGCCGACCGCGATCGGCAGGCTGACTGACCCGATCTGCACCGCGTCCAGGCGTCCGGACAGCGACGGGATCGCTCGCCCCAGGATCAGCCCGAGCGCCATGGCCGCGATGATCCAGGCGGGCAGGAACCGGTCGAGGGTGGACAGCCGCGCCATGACGGGCGCGGCGTCGTCGCCGGCGGGCGTGGACGTATGGCGCAGGTCGGTCTCGGCCACCGGGTTCAGGCCTGTCCGGGCTTGGTCGCGCGGACCAGTGCGGAGTGCATCCCGGGAGCGGCCTCGTGTGTGAAGGTGACTTCCGCGTCGACGAAACCGGCTGCCGCCAGGCCCTGCAGGTACTCCGCACGCGAGAGCGCCCCGGCGATGCACCCGACATACGACCCGCGCTCGGCCCGGTCGGCCGGTGTCAGGTGGTCCTCGGCGACAACGTCCGAGACACCGATGCGTCCGCCGGGTGCCAGCACCCGGAACATCTCGGCGAGCACCGCCGGCTTGTCGGTCGACAGGTTGATCACGCAGTTGGAGATCACCACGTCGACCGCGCCGTCCGGTAGCGGCACGTCCTCGATGGTGCCCTTGAGGAACTCGACATTGGTGGCTCCCGCCTTGGCCTTGTTGGCGTTGGCGAGCTCGAGCATCTCGTCGGTCATGTCGACGCCATACGCGAAACCGGTCGGTCCGACCCGGCGCGCCGACAGCAGCACATCGATGCCCCCGCCGGAACCGAGGTCGAGCACCTTCTCGCCCTCGTGCAGCTCGGCGACCACCATCGGGTTGCCGCAGCCCAAGGAGGCGGCGATCGCCTCGGCGGGCAGCTCACCCTGCTCGTCCGCCGAGTAGAGTCCCGCACCGAAGGCGTCGTCCACCTCGCCGGACCCTCCGCAGCAGGAGACGTTTTCCGCTGGGCCGCAACAGGATTGGTCGGCATCCACGACTGCCAGGGCGTCGCGGTTCCCCCGCGTGACGGCCGTCGCTGCTGCGGCATACCGACTGCGGACCTGCTCACGGACCTCGTTTTTCGTGTCAGTCATCGCCAACCTCCGATTGATGTATGTCGATATGACTATCGTGGCGCACACATCGACGTTCGTCAATGTATGAGCGTAGAGTGGTGAGCATGGCCACCAGAACCGAGCTGCCGATCACGCCCGTGGGGGTCGCCGCGTGCTGCTCGCCGCTGACCGGCGGCGTGCTCGACGAGGATTCCGCGCAGCACTTGGCGCGGGTGTTCAAGGCGCTCGGCGACCCGACCCGAGTCCGGCTGATCTCGCTGATCGCGGCGGCCGACGGTGCCGAGGCGTGCATCTGCGACCTGACCGAGCCGGTGGGCCTCAGTCAGCCGACCGTGTCGCACCACATGAGGTTGCTCGCCGAGGCGGGTCTCGTGACTCGGGAGCAGCGCGGCAAATGGGCCTACTTCCGACTCGTCGCCGACACCTTCGATGCGCTGCGGACCGCCATCAGCCTCGACAAGTAGCCGACAGCGAGGGGCCTGTCGTCATACACCGACGACCCACTGGGCGTAGAACACGCCCAGCCCTGTCGCGACACAGATCCCGCAGATGATCCAGAAGCGGACCGTGATGGTGACCTCCGCCCAACCGAGCAGGACGAAGTGGTTGTGGATCGGCGACATCCGGAACAACCGCTTGCCGACGCCGCCGTTGTTCTTCTTGGTCGCCTTGAAGTAGCCGACCTGCAGCATCACCGACAGCGTCTCCAGCACGAAGAGTCCGCCGAGAATGATCATCAACAGCTCGGTGCGCGTCATGATCGCCAGGCCGGCCAGCGCAGCGCCGAGTCCGAGGGAGCCGGTGTCGCCCATGAAGATCTTGGCCGGTGAGGCGTTCCACCACAGGAACCCGAAACAGGCGCCCATCACGCACGCCGCGACCACTGCCAGGTCGAGCGGGTCACGCACGTTGTAGCACTTCGACGAGGTGACGAACTGGCAGTTCTGGTTGAACTGCCACACGCTGATCAGCACGTAGGCGCCGAAGACCATCACGCAGGCGCCCGCGGCCTGACCGTCGAGCCCGTCGGTGAGGTTCACGCCGTTGCTGGCGCCCGCGATCATCACGTTGGCCCAGAGCAGGAAGAGGATCACTCCGATGACGGAGCCGGCGAAGGCGAAGTTGAACCACGTGTCGCGCACGAACGAGATCCGGTAGCTCGCCGGGGTGATCCCGCCGCGCGAGAATCGGGTCGCCAGGATGGCGAACACCACCGCAACGGCGGTCTGCCCGACGAGTTTCTGCACCGAGGTCAGGCCCAGCGACCGCTCGTGGGTGATCTTGGTCCAGTCGTCCAGGAACCCGACGAACCCGATGCCGACCATCAGGAAGAGCACGAGCATCCCGGACACGCTCGGCGCGTCCCAGGTGAGCAGGTGCGCCAGCGCGTAGCCGACCACCGTGCCGCCGATGATGACGATGCCGCCCATCTGGGGCGTGCCGCGCTTGGTGTGGTGGCTGGTCGGTCCGTCATCGCGGATGAACTGACCCCAGCCCTTGCGCTTGGCAAGTCCGATGAACCAGCGGGTCCCGAGCAGACCGATGAGCAGCGCGACCAGCGCGCCGATGAGGACGAGCTTCACCGGAATCCTGCTCGCAGAAGAGACAGCGTCGCCGGGACGGCCGAGGGCCTACACATGTGTCGGTCCATGTTCTTGCAGAAACTCCACCTTGTTCGACGGCGACCCGGCCCGCGGGGGCAGCACGGATCACGATTGGACTCCAGGTGTATGACGCCCGGCGCCGCCCGAGGTTGCATCACGACCGACGGGTTTTGCTCAGGTCAGCCCGGATTCCACCCGCCGTACGACGCCCGCTCAGTCGTGGCCGTGGTGGTCGTGATGCTCGAGGGCATCCCCCGGATCCTGCTGGACCGTCCGGAACGACTGCCAGGTGATGCGCAGGATCACCAGGGTGATGATCAGCCCGATGATCGGGTCAGCCGGCTGGAAGCCAAGGCCCACGACGACCGCGCCGGCCACGACGGACAAACTCACCAGGCCATCGGTGCGGGCATGCGCGCCATCGGCGATCAATGCCGGCGACTGCAACCGCTCACCGGCCCTGGTGCGGATCAACGCGGCGATCTCGTTCCCGGCGAATCCGATGACTCCGGCGATGGCCAACGGCACCAGATGGTTCAGGTGCTGGGGGTGGATCAGCCTGCCGATCGACTCCACCAATGCGACCACCGCACTGATGAAGATCGTTGCGACCACGAAGTATCCGGCGCGCTTCTCGGCGACGAACGACCGCAGCCAGAACGCGATCCCCAACGGTATGGCGGTCAGGGCGTCACCGAAGTTGTGGATCAGATCCGCGAGCAGTGCGACCGACCCGGTGACGACGAAGACCACCAGCTGAGCGGCTGCGGTCAACAGCAACACCAACAGGCTCCAGCCGACCGCCTTGAGGCCCTCCCGGGACGACAGGATCGACCTGGCCACCAGTCCATGGCTGTGCCCGTGCCCATGTCCGTGGTCGCGTCCGTGGCCATGCTCGTGGCCGCCACCGGCGGGCAGCATGCTCACGCCGGACCCGCCGGCGCGTGGTGATGCGGTCCGGCCCCGGACGAGAAGGTGTGCTCGGCCTGCTTGATGGCATCGATGACGAGCTGGGACGCGTGCTCATCGACCAGACGGTAGAACGCCGTCGTGCCCTCCTTGCGATGAGCCACCATCCGCGCGAGGCGCAGCTTCGCAAGATGTTGCGAGACCGCCGCGGGCGTCTTGTCGACCACATCGGCCAGGTGGTTCACCGACATCTCACCCGCGTTGCGCAACGCGAGCACGATCCGCACCCGGGTGGCGTCGGCCAGCATCGAGAAGACCTCGACCGCCAGCTCGACATAGTCCGAGTCCGGGTCGAGGCCGCAAACCTGCTTATCTGCGTGCATACGCAGATAGTATGCCGACGACCGCGCGTCCACCGCACCTGGGGTGCGTCAGCCGTCAGCGGGGAGCACCGAGCCGGGACGCGGCTCGTGCTGCACAGCGCGAACGGCGTGCAGGACGCGCGCGGTCGCCTTGTCGATGTCGGTCCAGTCGTCCAGCGGCAGCCACTCGTAGCCGGTTGCTTCGCTGGCCACCCGCACCTCGGGTTCGCGGTCGCAGACCACCCGGAAGAGCACGTCGATGTGCCGCAGCTTGGTCTCGAAGGTGGTGGCGATGACATCACCGGGGTCGATGCGGATCCCGGTCTCCTCCATGACTTCCCGGGTGACGCTCTGCGTCGGGTGCTCGCCCTTCTCCACCAGGCCGCCGGGCAGGCTGACGCCGCTGCGATGGGTCTGCCGCAGGGCGAGCAGCTTCCCGTCATACTCGATGAGCGCGACCGCCCCCACGGTGAACGTCGGCGACGCGATCCGGATGAACGGCCAGACGACCTTCGACGGCGTCAGCCGGAAGAGCGCCAGCCCGAGACGCCGCAGCGCGCCCGGCCGATCGTGCGACATCAACCCACCTGCGCGGCAGCAGCGCGTCCCGCCGCCCGGCCGGAGAAGATGCAGCCGCCGAGGAAGGTGCCCTCCAGCGAGTTGTAGCCGTGCACACCACCCCCGCCGAAACCGGCCGCCTCACCGGCGGCGAAGAGACCCTCGATCGGCTCACCAGTCGGGTCCAGCACGCGCGACTGCAGGTCGGTCTGCAAGCCTCCCAACGACTTTCGGGTCAGCACGTGCAGCTTCACACCGATCAGCGGGCCGGCCGCAGGGTCGAGGATGCGGTGCGGTTTGGCGACGCGGATCAGCCGGTCGCCGCGATACCGCCGCGCCCCTTGTATGGCGGTCAGCTGCGCGTCCTTGCTGAACGGATTCGCGACCTCACGATCCCGCTCGGCGATCTGCCGCTCCATCGTGCGCGCGTCCAGCAACGGTTCCGGCGTCAGGGCATTCATCCGGTCCACAAGCGTCGAAATATCATCCGCGACAACGAAATCCGCGCCCTTCTGCTTGAACGCCTCGACCGGTCCCGGGGCACCCTTGCGCACTCGCGAGGCCAGCAGCTTCAGGTCCTTGTTCGTGATGTCGGGGTTCTGCTCGGACCCGGACAGTGCGAACTCCTTCTCGATGATCTTCTGGGTGACCACGAACCACGAGTGGTCGTATGGCGCGAGCTCCGGCGTCGTGCGCAGATAACGCAACGTGCCCAGCGTGTCGAAGCCCGGCAGGCACGGGTGCGGCAGCCGCCGGCCGAGCGCGTCGAACCACATCGGCGACGGTCCGGGCAGGATCCGGATCGCGTGCTGCGGCCACACCGGCGCCCAATTCCTAATGCCTTCAACGTAATGCCACATGCGGTCCCGGTTGACGGTGCGCGCGCCGGCCTGCTCGGCGATGTCGATCATCCGGCCGTCGACGTAGGCCGGCACGCCGGTGATCATCTCCCGCGGTGCGGTGCCCAACCGCTGCGGCCACCACTTGCGCACCAGCTCGTGGTTGCCGCCGATGCCGCCGCTGCTCACCACGACGGCCTGCGCCGTCAACTCGAAGTCACCGACCTCGTCGCGCGATGACTGCTCACCACGAGGAGTGTTGTCATCCTTGAGGATTCGGCCGCGCACACCGGTCACAGCGGCCCCGTCGCGGATCAGCTCGTCGACGCGATGGCGGTGCAGGAAGCGCACGTGACCGGTCTCGACAGCAGCGAGCGCCGCATCCACGAACGGCTTCACCACACCGGTGCCGGTGCCCCAGGTGATGTGGAAGCGCGGCACCGAGTTGCCGTGACCGCTGGCGCGACCGTCGCCCCGCTCGGCCCAGCCGACGATCCCCAGCCAGCCCATGCCGCGCTCCTTCAGCCAGGAGCGCTTCTCCCCCGCGGCGAACTCGACATACGCCCGTGCCCACTTGCTCGCCCACGAGTCCTCGTCGTCCAGCCGGTCGAAACCGGCGCTGCCCTGCCAGTCCTGCCACGCGAGGTCGACCGAGTCCTTGATGCCCATCCGGCGCTGTTCGGGCGAGTCGACGAAGAACAGGCCGCCGAAGGACCACCACGCCTGCCCGCCGAGGTTCGCCGCGCTCTCCTGGTCGACGATCACGACCTTCTTGCCGGCGGTGATCAGCTCGCCCGCTGCGACGAGGCCGGCGAGTCCGGCTCCGACGACGATGACGTCCGCGTCCATGGGTGCACCTTTCGAAGTCGCGAAGCATCCAACCTACCCGTGGGTATGCACCGTGGTCGTGCTCGACTCCAGCGAGCTTCTCGCCGGTGTTGTTGACTGGGAACATGCCCGCCGACGAATTCGAGAGGACCGTCGAGCAGCTGTATGCCGGGCCGCCCGACCAATTCATCGCGCGGCGCGACGTCGCGGCCAAGGAGGCCCGGGCCGCCGGCGACAAGGAACTGGCCGATCGGATCAAGACCTTGCGTCGCCCGACCGTCGCCGCGGCGCTGCTCAATCAGCTGCAACGCCGCAACGACGGCACCGGGCTGGACGAGTTGCTCGAGCTCGGGAAGAAGCTGCGCTCCGCGCAGAGCAAGCTCGACGTCAAGTCGATGAAAGCCTTGAGCACCGAGCGCAATTCGCTGATCTCGCACCTTGTCTCCGAAATCGCGGAGACCGCGGACGAGCCGTTGTCGTCAACTGTCCAGGAGCAGCTGTCCGACACCCTGGTGGCGGCGGTGGCCGATGCGGCAGCCGGCCGCGCGGTCGGCAGCGGCCGCCTGGTGAGCGGCCTGCGCTACAGCGGTTTCGGCGACGTCGATCTGCAGGACGCTGTCGCCATACCGCTGCGGCCGCAGCCCGAGTCGCCGGACGAGCCGCCGGAGGGCGAGGAGGACACGCAGCAGGCAACCACGACCGAGCCGGAGGAGGACGAGGCCGAGGCCGAACGAAACGAGGCGCAACGGCACGCCGACACCCAGCGGCAGCTCGCCGAGGCGAGGGAGGCGTTGGACGCCGCCCGCAAGGCCGAGCAGGCAGCGCAGCAGTCGGCCGAACTGGCCGAGCGTGCACTCGCCGCGGCCCGGCGTACGGCGAAGAGCACCCGCGCCCGGGCGGACCAGGCAACCGCTGCCCGATCAGCCGCCGAGCAGGCGGTCACGACGGCCGAAGCCGCCGCCGGGACTACTCGGACGTGAGGATCTTCTGACAGAAGCTGCGCAGCGTCTCCGAGTCGGTGTTGTACTTCGACGGATCGACGCTCTTGCCGGCGAAGCGGTCCGTGGCCATCGCGTCCAGGTCGTTCGCGACGGCATTCACCCGGACGGTGAAGCTCTTGTTGCCGGCCTTGGCGGGCAGCTTGCGCAGGCTGCCGGAGACCGTGCGGAAGTTGTGCGCAGCGGAGTCGAGCTTGCTCTTCGACTGCGAGCTGACGGCGGCATTCCACTGACTGATCGCCTGGTTGCTCTGGCTGTTGGCGGTCTTGCACGCTGCGACCGGGTCCGGCTTGGGCTTGGCCTTGGTGCTCTTGCTCGGCTTCGCGCTGCTCGACGACGGCTTGCCGGACTTGGAGGAGGAAGCGGCGCTCGAGCTGCTGCTGTGCGCGGCCGCGCTGCTCGTGGACGGCGCGCTGCTCGTCGACGAGGTGGTGGGCAGCGTGCTCGACGAGGTCGCGCTGGGAGACGATGCGGAATCCGAGGAGCTGCCGCCGGAGCAAGCGCTCAAGCCGACGAGACCGCATGCTGCGACCGCGACGACACTCAGACGACGGGCGTGGACCAGGGTTGTGCTCATCGACCCAGAATGCCCGGCGATTCCGCCAGTCTCCAAATCGCGTGACGGCCGTCACGCACCGGCGGTCAGCACTCCCCGGACGCTCATGAGGCTTGTTCTGTGGTGGCGTTGCGAGTCGCAAGCTCCCTGCAACGCCACCGCAGCTCAAGCTTCCTGTGCCTGTTCAGAACAAAATCCCATCGCCGGATGCGCATCGACCCAACCGAGCACCTGATCGGCCACCCACTCGGGGTAGTCGAGCATCGGGGTGTGGCCCTGATCGGCGCCTTCGACATAGCTCCAGTGCGGGTTGGCCGCCGCCAGCGCACGCGCGGTCCGGACGTGGACCAGGCGGTCGTGTGCGCCGTGCATGAGCAGCACCGGCTGCAGGATGCGGTTCATCGTCCGGGCGTAACGACCGCGCCGAAGTAGTTGCCAGAGTAGCGATTTCGTCGCAGCGAGGTATTGCGCATCGGTGTTCCCGACACGTTCCGGACGCTGTATGGCGTCATCGAGATGCAACTTGTAGAGCTCCGGACTGATCCGGTCGAAGTTCGACGTCACCAGCCGCATGGTGAAGGCGACCTGCTTCTCGATCGGCACGCGCTTGCCCTGACCGGCGAGGGCACGTGGCCCGACGACCGGCAGTGAGCTGACACCGAAGCCCACGAGGACCATCGGGTCCGGGCGGCTCACCGGTGTCGGAGGTATGGCGGGATCGATCAACACCGCCCCCGCGACCGCTCGCTTGTCCAGTGCGGCGAGCTGCGCGGCCAGGAACCCACCCATCGAGTTGCCGACCACGATGGCGGGTCGTCCGTCGCAGGTGCTCTGCACGAAGCGTTGCAGCAGCTCCAGATTGGCCGACACCGTCGATTGCTCGGGCGTCGCCCGGGTCAGACCGTGCCCGCCGAGGTCGAGTGCGACGACCCGCCCGCGCTTGGCCAGCAGCGGCATCACGTCGGCCCAGTTGGCCCACGACCCGCCCAAACCGTGCACCAGCACGAATCTCGGACCGTCCTTGGGACCGTCCTCCGTCACGTAATGGACACGGACGCCGTCGAGGTCGACGTATCGCTCACGCAGCTTCGCAGTCGTCACGATGCACAACTTACGAGACGGAAGGCTCCGCGTGGTGCGCACGCTTGGTCACAGTGCCGTCACGGCCCGACCGCGGTCTCCGGTCAGCGATCGCGAGCGCTGAGCACACAGAACTCGTTGCCCTCCGGGTCGGCCAGCACCGTCCACGGCAGGTCGTCACCCTGCCCGATGTCGACATGTGACGCGCCCCGACCCACCAGCCGGGCGATCTCGGCGTCCCGGTCGTCGGAGGTGTGCGGTGCGAGGTCGAGGTGCAACCGGTTCTTCACCTGCTTGTCGTCCGAGCTGACGCCGAACACCAT
Organism: Flexivirga sp.; assembly: GCF_035551235.1. Classification (GTDB taxonomy): domain Bacteria; phylum Actinomycetota; class Actinomycetes; order Actinomycetales; family Dermatophilaceae; genus Flexivirga. Next base: position 39,509 of record NZ_DASZNO010000017.1, read on the forward strand.
CACCGGGCCGAGTGTCCGCCATTGCGTAGCGGACAGCGGTCCGGCTCCGGCGGCGTGCTCGGGAGCGATCACGAGCTCCTCCTCGGAGTCGAGCACCACCTGCCAGTCGAGGACATCGGCCCACCAGTGCGCCAGCGATCGCGGATCGTGGCAGTCCACCACCACGCTGTCCCATCGAAGCGACATTCCGGCTCCTTCCGTCATACGGTCATTCGACGTTCGGGCGGTGACCCGCCCGCAGCACGAGTTCCAGCTCGAAGCGACGCTCGGGGTCGTCCAGGTCGTCGGCGAAGACGTCCCGCAGTTGCCCGAGGCGATAGCCGACGGTCTGCGGGTGCACATGCAGTTCCCTGGCGATCCGACCCCGCTCGCCGCGATGCTTCAGCCAGACCAGCAGCGTCTCGGCCAGTCGATCACGCTGCTCCGGCCGCAGTTGCGTCATCGGCCCCAGGCACCGCGCGGCCAGATCGGCCATCACCAGCGGGTCCGCGTGCAGCGCGATCGCGGTCAGGTGGTCCTCGACCCACCGGACGCCCGGGTCGCCATACGCGAGGGCGGGGGTCGCCGCAGCGCCGGCCGCCATGCGATAGGACTCCTCCACCCTGTCCCAGGTGCGGACCGGGCCGATCCAGCCCGGCCGAGGGGCCAGCATCGCAGCCAGCCGGGCACGCTCGGGGGCGGACTCCGGCGCGCGCAGCAGTATGACGACCTCGCCCGTGCGGCCGCTGATCAGCGCGTCCTCCCCGACCGCAGCGCGCAAGCCCTCGCCGTGCTCGGCCGGCACCACTGCGGCGACCAGCCGCGCCGGGATGGTCCAGCCGGCCCGGCCCGCGAGCCGCCGGCCCTCCGCCTCGGGAAGATTGCCGGCCAGCAGCCGGCGCAGTAGTGACTCGCGGCGCCGGTCACGCTCACCGACCTGGCGCGACTGCTCCTCGGTGAACCCTTCGATGCTGGCAGCCGAGATCTCGTCGATGTAGACGAAGATCGCCTCACCGAGCGGCAGCATCAGGCGCGGCTCGAGCCCGACCCGGTCCGTGATCGCCGACACCGCCCGGAACGTCACGCGGGCGCCCAGCCGGTATGCCGACAGCAGCGCCTCCAGGGAGCGGCCGGTGCGAGCTTCCCCCACGCCGATCTGCCGGTAGACCGCCCGGGTCTCCGGCATCAGGGCCGGCTCGTCGCGGCCGGGCAGGTCGATGAACAGCCGGCCGAGTGCGATCTCCACACCGCGCCGGACGGCCGTGCCGAACTCGCCCTCCAGGGGCCGGGAGTACTCCGGGACCTCCTGCGGGATCCGCGAGACGATCTCCTCCACGAGCCCGGGCAGGGAGTCCGCGAGCAGCGTGCTGATGTCCCGCGGGAGCTCCGCCCAGGGCAGTTCGGAGCCGATCATCGTGACCTTGCCGGAGGGCGCAGGGCTCGCCATACCAGCTCCTTTATCGTCTGACGCTAAAAGTATGCACTCCATTGTAGGCGGGGGGTGGATGAATCAGCGCCGCAAGCCAATTACAGTGGATGCATGGGTTTGAAGTCGGTCGCGCTGCGCGCTGCCTCGGTGTTCACGCATCCTGCGCCGCCGCATGACTTCCTCGCGCTGATCAACCCGTTGTCCTCATCCCGCCAGTTGCGCGGTGTCGTGACCGCGGTCCGTCCCGAGACGGCGCAGTCCACGACGATCGCGTTCCGGCCCGGCGACGGCTGGTCGCCGCACGACGCCGGCCAGTGGGCCCGCATCGGGGTGGAGATCGACGGCGTCCGCCAGTGGCGCTCCTACTCACTGTCCGCCCCTGCGGGCGGTGACCCGGAGATCACCGTCACCGCGTGCGGCAAGGTGTCCTCACACCTGGCGCACGAGACGCGCGTCGGCGACATCTTCTTCCTGGCTCCGCCGCAGGGCGAGTTCCTGCTGCCGACCGGCCCGCGGCCGCTGCTCATGCTGACCGGTGGGAGCGGCATCACTCCGGTGATGTCGATGATCCGCACCCTGTTGCCGAAGCGTTCGGACGCCGACGTGGTGCTGATCCACTCCGCACGCGACCGCGAATCCGCTTTGTTCAGTGAGGAACTCGCGGATCTGACTGCTGAGCACGATGGCTTCCACGTGGTGCACCGCTACACCGCGGACGACGGCCGGATCGACTTCGGCTCGATCACCGACCTCGACGCACTGTGCCCCGACTGGCGCAGCCGCAAGACCTACGTCTGCGGTCCGGCCGCCATGCTCGACGACGCCGAGCGGCTGTGGCAGGACGCGAACCTTCCGGACAGCTTGACCGTTGAGCGGTTCGAGACGGCGAAGCTCACCGAGGTCTCCGGCAACGGCGGCACGGTGATCTTCGAGAAGTCCGACCGAGAGGTCGAGGCCGACGCGAGCACCCCCCTGCTCGAGGTCGGCGAGGAGGCCGGTGTGCTGATGCCGAGCGGTTGCCGCATGGGTATCTGCCGCACCTGCCTGACCCCGCTCCTGTCCGGCCAGGTGCGCGACCTGCGCACCGGTGAGATCAACGACACCGAAGGCGACCTCATCCAAACCTGCATCTCGGCTGCCGCCGGGACCTGCCACCTCGATATCTGATCAAGGACCCCCAAGATCATGACTGTGACGACTGACCTGACGACCGAAACCACTGCGACCACCACAGCGCCCAAGAAGCGCACCGGCGTCCTGCCGACGACCGGTGCGCCGCTGGCGAGGCCCGATGCGGCGGCACACCTGTCCGACGAGCAGGTCCACCAGCTCGGCGTCGAGCTGGACGCGATCCGCGACGAGGTCATCGCCGAGCGCGGCGCCTCGGACGCGGCATACATCCGCCGGGTCATCCGCATCGCCCGCGGCCTGGACGCCGGTGGCCGGATCACCCTCGCCTTCAGCAAGAGCAAGCTCGGCTGGACGCTCGGCACCGGCGCCATCGCGCTCTGCAAGGTCCTGGAGAACATGGAGATCGGGCACAACGTGCTGCACGGTCAGTGGGACTGGATGCGCGACCCCGACATCCACTCGACCACCTGGGAGTGGGACTTCGTGGCGCCGGCGCGTGGCTGGCAGCACACCCACAACGACATCCACCACACCTGGACCAACGTCCTGGGCAAGGACCGCGACGTCGGCTACAACATCCTGCGGGTCAGCGACGACCAGCCGTGGCAGCCGCGTGATGTGTTCAACCCGATCGTCAACGCCGCGCTGGCGCCGCTGTTCGAGTGGGGCATCGCGTCGTACGACCTCGAGTGGGACATGGTCAAGGCCGGGCTGAAGACCAAGGAAGAGTTCGACACCGACCTCGCGGCGCTGAAGAAGAAGGCGATCCGGATGGTCGCCAAGGACTACATCGCCACGCCCGCGGCAGGCCTGCTGGCCGGCAACTCCTTCAAGCGCGGCCTCGCCGGCACCGTCGTCGCCAACGGCATCCGCAACGTCTGGGCGCACGCCGTGATCTTCTGCGGCCACTTCCCCGACGGCGTCGACGTCTTCACCGAGGACATGATCGACGGCGAGACCCGCGGCGACTGGTACATCCGCCAGATGCTCGGCTCGGCGAACCTCTCCGGGTCCAAGCTCTTCCACATCCTGACCGGCAACCTGTCGCACCAGATCGAGCACCACTGCTTCCCGGACCTGCCGTCCAACCGCTACATCGAGGTCGCGCCGAAGATGCGCGAGGTATGCCGCAAGTACGGCCTGCCCTACACCACGGGTCCGCTGCCCAAGCAGCTCTTCCAGACCTGGAAGAAGATCTGCCAGCTGGCGCTGCCGGACGAGAACAAGTGGGAGACCATCAAGGCCGTCTACTCCCCCAACAAGGAGAAGCGACGCCTGGCCCGCCTCGCACTGCCGAAGCCGGTCGAGCGCTCGCTCTGAACGATCGTGTGCGGTAGCTCTGTGCCGCTGCCCATCGCAGCGGCATAGAGCTCGCACAGGACGGCCATACCGACCCACGGTTGGGTGGTCCGCATGAACACCACAACCGCACTCCTGCAGGCGGAGGCCGAACAGGGCTCCGGGTTCCTTCGCCGGGCAGGCCGCACCCTGCTCGGTAGCGCAGCGATCCTCATCGTCGGCGCCGGCGCCATACCGACCGCGAGCGCTTCGGCCGCCGGCGTCGCCAGCGGGCTGAAGCACGTCCCGGCCCAGCACGCGACGCACGGCACCGCCGTCAGCCCCAGCGCACTGCCCAGCGAGACCCGGGCCTCGGCAGCGCGCTTCCGCGTCGGGGACGACGGCTCGCTGACCCGCCTCGACTGACCGCAGGGTCCGCGCTCCGCCCGGGATCGGGCGCACAGTGACAAGCACCTGGGAACAACCCACCTGGGAACAACCCACCTGGGACGGCTGCCGGCCCGTTTGCACCCGCCGCTGCGCGGGTAGCGCAATCGGACCATCCGCACCGCATCCTGCGAGCCGAAGATCCGACGTGCACGCACACGACGAACACCGCGCCGAGGCCGAGCGAGTGAGTCACGGTCGGGTGCGCGGGTTCGTCGACACCCGCCTGCGGACCATCCGCCGCGAGATTCGCCAGCAGGTGGCCCTGCGGGTCGTGGTGACCCTGGCCGCCGTGCTCGGCCTGCAAGCCGCGGACAGCGCAGCCGTCGGCGCGGATGCCGCGCCGCTGGAGTCCGGCCTCGGCATCACGGTCACCCAGATCGGCCTCCTGCTGAGCGTGGGCACCCTCGTCGGCGCCGTCATGTCGCTACCTGCGGGGGTGTTGGTCGACCGGGTCAACCGGGCGCGCCTGCTGGCCTGGGCGGTCGCCGGTTGGGGCGTGACGATGGCTGCGTCCGCGGCCTCCGCCGGGTACGGCTGGCTGTTGGCCGCCCGGATCGGTCTCGGCGGTCTGGCGGCCGTCGCCGGCCCGTCCATCGCCTCGCTCATGGGTGATTATGTCGCCACCGAGCAACGCGCCCGGATCTATGGCTACGTCCTGTGCGGCGAGCTGATCGGCGCCGGGTTCGGCCTCGCCATTGCTGGCGAGCTGGCAGCGTTCAACTGGCGAATCCCCTTGGTGGCACTCACAATTCCCTCCGCTGTCGTATGCGTCGCGGTGTCGCGACTACCCGAGCCGCCGCGCGGCGCTCAACTGGATCCGCGGGACCGGCGTGCGGCCCACGAGCGGTTGTCGCTGTGGCAGGCCGTGAAGTACGTGCTCAGCGTCCGGACGAACATCGTGCTCATCTTCGCTTCCGCACTGGGCTACCTCTTCTTCGCCGGGGTGCGCGGCTTCGCGGTGCAGTTCGCCGAACAGCAGTACTCGCTGTCGCAGCCCGTCGCGGTGCTGGTCGGGCTGGCCATCGGGGTCTTCGCCGTCATCGGACTCGCCGTGGGAGGGCGCCTCGCCGACCGGCTGCTGCGAAGGGGCCACCGCACCGCGCGGGTCGTGCTGCCGGCGTGCAGCGTGTTCATCGCCGCCGCGGCGTTCCTGCCGGGTGTGTTCACCGAGCGGCTGTGGCTCGCCATACCTCTGTTGTCGGTGGGTGCCATGGGGATCGGCGCGTCGTCGGCGCCGCTCGATGCGGCGCGGCTCGACATCGTCCGGTCGAACGCCTGGGGACGCGCCGAAGGAGTCCGGACGCTGTTGCGGGACGGTGCCGAGGGCGGCAGCCCGCTGCTGTTCGGTTTCCTCGCCGGTTCGGTCTTCCCGGGCCGTCATGGGCTGCGGGACGCGTTCGCCCTCACCCTGCTGGCTCTCGTCGCCGAGGGCCTCGTCCTCATCACTGTCGCGCGTCGTACCTACCCGCGCGACCAGGACGCTGCATCGACGCGAACCCGGCGGTGAGCCGCGGCACCGACCGCCCCGCCCAACACGGCGCCGATCAACCCGCCCGCGGCGAGGATGATCGCCGTGATGATGGCGGCGGAGTTGCTGTCCCACGATCCGACGCGGATCCGCGGGAAGAGGTCGAACTGGTAGAGCGAGGCGTACTTCGCGCTGGACAGTTCGATGATCAGGGACGCGACCACGGCCGCCACCGCCGCCCAGAGCCACACCGACAATCCCTCGAGCAGGCCGTGCTTGCGCGCCATCGTGCCGCACACGTAACCGCCGATGAGCAGGGCCACGAAGGCGAGGATCAGGAGGGCGATCGCGCCGCTCCAGGTCACCGTCGCGGGTTGGGTCGCACGGGCACCGTCGAGCGCATTCGCAATGCGGTGGCCGGTGTCGGCCCTCGCGACCACGGCGTGCACGACGGCCATGATGACGAGGTAGCTACCGCCCGCGGCCAGGTAACCGCACAGCCCGCTGCCGAATTGCGGAGCGCGCGGCGCGATGCGCAGCTTCTCGACGCCGGGCCCGGCAGCCACGGGCCGGGCCACGTCTGCCGGATACGCGCGGTCGGTTTCGACGGTATGGCGTCCGACCGGCTCCGGCGCAGCATCACCTTCTCGTACGTCGCCGGCCGCGACGTCGTCCTGGTCCTTGTGCAAAGGGTTGAATCGCATGGCGTCAACCTCGATTCGTAATCGTGTGCGCTGTCCGCCCCGGGCACAGCCGGGTACTTGCTCGTGCTACCCGCGGCCGCAGCCGTCAAACAGGCGACCGGTCACCCGCTTTGCTCCCCCGTCGATCCGTGATGGGAGCCCCGGCTAGGTTGATGCCATGACCCGCTCGATCCTGCTCGTGCGCCACGGACAAGCGTCGTTCGGCAAGAGCGACTACGACCAGCTCAGCGAACTCGGCCGGACCCAGTCCAGGCTGCTCGGACAGTTCCTGAGCACCCGTGACATCACACCCGATCGCATCGTGAGCGGCAGCCTCAACCGCCAGCGGCAGACCGCAGCCGGGATCTGTGTCGCCGCCGGATGGGTCACGCCCACCGACGTCGACGACGTCTGGAACGAGCTCGACCACGTCGAGGTGATCAACGCGTTCAAGCCGGCATACAAGAACATGCTGGTGCTCAAGGCCGACATGGTCCGCACCCTGCGACCGCGGGCGGCCTTCGAGGACATGTTCACCCAGGCGATCGCCCGCTGGGCCAGCGGCGAGCACGACGACGAATACGCCGAGTCGTTCGCCGCGTTCGACACCCGCGTGCGCACCGCGATGACGTCCCTGCTCGAGCACGACGCCGAGTGCACGATGGTCATCTCCAGCGTCGGGCTGATCTCCTGGATCATCGCCCGCCTGCTGGTGCGGGAGCCCTGGGACCGCGATGTGCGCGACCCGGAGCGCCCCAGCACCAACGACCTGGCGATCGAGAACATCTGGCGGGCGACCTCGATGGCCGGCTACAACACCGGCCTCACCCGGCTGGTCCTCGACAAGGAGGGCCTGCCGCAGCTGCTGACCTACAACGAGGTCGGCCACCTGCCGGAAGCGAAGCTCATCACCGCTCGCTGACCGGTTTCGATACGGTCTCCTGCGCTTCGCTCCCCCGACCTACTCAACCCGCAATTCGGGGGCACTTCCCGGCGATGACGTCGTCGACGTAGCCGTCATACAGCGGCACGTAACCGCGCTCCTTGTCGGTGAGCACGTAGACCGGGTCGCCGCCCGGTTTCACGAAGCTCTGGTTGCGCAGCTCGATCTTGCGACTCTTGAAGGTCGAGGTGTGCTCCAGCGAGTCGGTGACCCGGATGAAGAGGGGCATGGCGTATGCCGGGAGCGATGCCGACAGTGCGGCGGCGAAACCGGGACCGTCGAACTGCTGGCCCTCGTGCAGGACGACCGCCGCCATACCGGCCTTGCCGTCGGTGCCGGGCACCTCCACGCCGTAGACGGTGACATCGTCGACAGCGGGCAACTCGTCGATCGCGCCCTCGACCTCGGTGGTCGCGACATTCTCACCCTTCCAGCGGAAGGTGTCGCCGAGCCGGTCGACGAACGCCACGTGCGTGAAGCCCTGATCGCGCACCAGGTCACCCGTGTTGAACCACACGTCGCCGTCCTTGAAGCCGTTGCGCAGCAACTTGGCCTCCGACGCGTCGTCGTCGGTGTAGCCGTCGAACGGCGCCCGATCGGTGACCTTGGCCAGCAACAGGCCGACCTCGCCCCTCTTCACCTTGCTCAGCCGGCCCTTCGCGTCACGGGTGGCGGCGCCGGTCTCGATGTCGTAGTCGACGACCTTGTAGGGCAGCGGGCAGGTGCCGGCGGTCTGGTCCAGGTTGTAGGCGTTGATGAACGCGATGTTGCACTCGCTCGCGCCGTAGAACTCGGCGATGCGGGCGATCCCGAAGCGGCCCTGGAAATCGGCCCAGATGTCCGGGCGGAGGCCGTTGCCGACGATGACCCGGACCTTGTGCTCGCGGTCGACCGGCTTCGCCGGCTGCGCGAGCAGGTAACGGCACAGCTCGCCGATGTAGACGAAAGCCGTTGCGTCATACCGGATGCAGTCGTCCCAGAAGCGGCTCGCCGAGAACTTCGGCGCGATCGCCATCGACGCACCGCTGACCAGCACCGAACTCAGCGCGACCGTGACCGCGTTGTTGTGATAGAGCGGCAGCGGGCAGTACATCGTGTCGCTCGACTTCAGCCGGACCCCGAGCGCGCCGAGGCCGCTGTAGGACTTCAACCAGCGGAAGTGGCTCATCACCGACGCCTTCGGCATGCCGGTCGTGCCGGAGGTGAAGATGTAGAACGCCTTCTCGTGCGCGACGATCTGCTCGCAGACCGCCGGGTTCTCCTCACTCTGCGCCTCGGCCGCCTCGCTCAGCTGCGAGAACGTCAGCACCTGCTGCGCACTCGCCGCATCACCTGCGGTCGCCAAACCCTCCGTGCATGAGTCCTCAACGACCACGACGCGGGCGCCCAGGATGCCCAGGCTGTGCGCGAGGACGTCCGAGCGCTGGTTGTAGTTGAGCAGGCCGGCGATCGCACCGAGTTTGACCGTCGCCAACATCACCAGCAGGTTGTCGATGCCGTTGTGCGCCATCAGTCCGACGACGTCCCCACGCCGGACACCGTGTGCCTGCAGGACGTGCGCGTAGCGATTGACGAGGGCGTTCGCCTCGCCATACGTGAGGGTGCGGACGGCCCCGTCGGCGCCCTCCCCCTTGAGGAAGTCGCGCTCCGGGTGGCGGGCCGCGTTGTGCTGGAAGATCAGGCCCAGCGAGTTCTTGGCGGTCGGCTTGCGCAGCAGCAGGCCCGGCGCCTCGCGCGCGAGCAGCGGCAGGTCCGGCAGGATGCCGAGCGCTCCCTTGCCAAGGTCGAGCAGGCTGACGCGCTGACGGGTCTGTGGGCTCATTCGAACTCCTTGTTGCTGGTGCCACGGCTCCCGGGACTGCTCCACGATACCCACGAGTAACCAAACGTTCGATGGATCGTCCACGGTTAATCGGATTGCACGCCCGCCGCGCCTCGTGTCATCGTGTCTGCATCATGAAGAACTGAGTCCGTCATCGCTCGCGCCCGAGGCCACGCCCGGCGAGCACTCCCACTCCTTGTGGAAGCCTCGTGAAACGGATCCTTCATGTCACTTCAGATCACCGATCTTGTTCATTCGTATGCCGACCGGCGCGTCCTGGACGGCGTCAGCCTCTCCGTCATACCCGGCTCGACCGTGGGCCTGGTCGGCGAGAACGGCTCCGGCAAATCGACGCTGCTGCAGGTGGCTGCCGGGCTGCGCGAAGCCGACGGCGGAAGTGTCCAGCTACCGGACGACATCGGGTATTTCAGCCAGGACTCCGGACTGGACCCGGCCGCGACGCTCGCTCAGGTCATGTATGACGCCCTCGCGCCGTTGCACGACGGCGTCGAGCGGATGGAGCGTCTCGCCGGGCAGCTCGAGGACCACCCGGAGCTCGCCGACGAGTACGCGCGGCTACTGGACTGGGCGATGGTGCACGACGCCTGGGACGCCGACCGGCGGGCCGAGGTCGCGGCACACCGGCTCGGCCTGGGCGCGCTCGATCCAGGGCGAACCGTCGCGTCGATGTCCGGCGGTGAGCGTTCGCGGCTCGCCCTCGCGGCGTTGCTCACGCGGCGTCCCGAAGTGTTGTTGTTGGACGAGCCGACCAACCACCTGGATGACGAGGCGTTGGATTTCCTTGAGCAGGAGCTGAATTCGATGGACGGGGCGACCCTGGTCGCGTCGCACGATCGCGTCTTCCTGGACCGGGTGTGCACCGCGATCTTCGACCTCGACCCGTCCCATTTCGGCACCGACGGGCGGGGCGGACGGCTCTTCTCGGGCAACTTCACCGACTACCTGGCCGCCAAACGTGCGTCGCGGCACCGCTGGCAGGAGGAGTTCGAGGCGCAACAGGACGAGCTGGCCGAGCTGCGGGCCGCTGCACGCACGACCAACACCGACATCGCGCACAACCGTGGGCCGCGGGACAACGACAAGTTCATCCACGCCTTCAAGGGCCAGCGGGTGCAGGCCACGGTGAGCCGCCGGCGCCGCAATGCCGAGCAGCGCATCGAGCTGCTGGAACGTGAGCGGATACCGAAACCGCCTGCGGTGATGCGCTTTTCGGGATCTTTCGATCGGCAGCCGATCGCTGCCGTGTCAGTCAGGGACGCTCGGGTGCGCGATCGGCTGCGGTGTGACCGGCTGGACGTCGTACCGGGTGAGCACCTGCTGGTGACCGGAACCAACGGCGCCGGAAAGTCGACGCTGCTCGACGTGATCGCAGGTCGACGGGTGCTCGACTCGGGGCGGGTCGACGTCCGAGCGCGCCAGGTCGGACTGCTGACCCAGGACGTGAGCCTGCCCGACCTGCGCACCTCGGCGAGCGAACTCTTCCGACTGGCGGATTATCGAATCACGTTGTCGTCATTGGGTTTGCTGCACCCGCGCGATCACGGCCGCCCGCTCGGCGAGCTCAGCCTCGGTCAGCAGCGACGGGTGGAGCTGGCGCTGCTGATCGCCCGGCAACCGGATCTGTTGCTGCTCGACGAGCCGACCAACCACCTGTCCCTGGCACTGGTGGACGAGCTGGAGGAAGCGCTCGGCGCGAGTCCGGTCACCGTCATACTCGCCAGCCATGACCGGTGGCTGCGGGACCGGTGGACGGGTGATCGGGTGCAGCTCCGGCCTGTCAAGGACGGGGCCTGCTGAGCACGACGAGGCGCACCGCGGTCTGCCCCGTGTGCTGCTCGATCAGCTGTCGGGCCACGACCTCCACCCGGCCGCGGCGGAACGTCGTCGCCCTGCCGAACCCGGGGACGGAAACGTGCCAGCGCAGCTGGCGCCGGCGCGCGATGACGGCATACGTGACATCGCGGCCGGGCGTCATCGCACGGCCCGGCGGCTGCCCACGCTCAGGTAGATGAGCAGTGCGATCACTGCGCCGATGATCGAGCCGATGATGCCGGACGGCTGGAAGAAGCCGTTCTGGCTGTCCTTGTGGAAGATCAGGTACCCGAGGAAACCGCCGATGAAGGAGCCGATGATCCCCAGCACGATCGTCGCCAGTATGCCGATGTGCTGACGACCGGGCACGAGCAGACGGGCGACCGCTCCTGCGATCAGGCCGATGATGACCAGACTGATGACGAGACCGAGCATGATGAGATCCACTTTCCAGGTGTGTGTGTGCTGACCGCGACGGGTTGATCCGATCACGGCCGTGAAGCCCCCGCTGGGCCGGATTGGCCCGAACACGACGTTTTCACCCCTAGGGCCGGTGCGGCACACCCCAAAGGCGGTTATCTTCGGGCAATGCCTCCCCGCATGCCTCCCCGCACCACTGGACCCATCAGGCTCGCCCTGGTCGACGACTACGACGTCGTCCTCGGCGGGCTGGCGCACATTCTGGCCGCCTACCGCGACCGGGTCGTCATCACGGAGATCGATGCGAACAAGCCACTCGCCGAAGACGTCGACATCGCCCTCTACGACTCGTTCGCACAGGGTGAGGCCGACACCGGCCAGATCGACCTGCTCGTGTCCAGCCCGCGGGCGCGGCGCGTGGTCGTCTACACGTGGAGCTTCCATCCCGAGCTGATCGCGTCGGCACGCGAGCGCGGGGTGGACGGCTACTTGTCGAAGACCCTTCCGGCGCACGAGCTCGTCGACGCCCTCGAGGCGGTGCACGCCGGCCGGACCGTGATCAGCGAGCACCCGTCGCACCTGCACGTCGACCCGGGACTCGACTGGCCGGGACGTCACGAGGGCCTGACCGATCGTGAGTCGGAGGTCCTCGCGCTGATCACGCAGGGCCGCAGCAACGCCGACATCGCCTCGGCGACCTACTTGAGCCCGAACACCATCAAGTCATACATCCGCAGTCTCTACCGCAAGATCGGTGTCACCAGCCGCACCCAAGCCGTGCTCTGGGGTATCGGGCACGGCTTCACGCCGGATCATCACCGCCTCGATGCGTGGCGTCACGGTGACGGGACGACGATCACGACGGACCCGGCGTCGGTCTCCGCGGACTGACGGTCGCGCTGGCCCGGCGGGGAGCCGATACGTTGTCGCGATGACGATCATCCGCATCCAGGACAAGACGCCCACGATCGACGACTCGGCCTGGGTCGCCCCGAACGCCACCGTGGTCGGTGACGTGACGCTCGGCGCCGAGGTCGGCATCTGGTATGGCGCTGTGGTCCGCGGCGACATCGAGTCCATCAGCGTCGGGGCACGCAGCAACATCCAGGACAACTGCTCCTTGCACGCGGATCCCGGCAGCCCGCTGCGCGTCGGCGAGCGGGTGTCCGTCGGGCACAACGCGACCCTGCACGGCTGCACGATCGGGGACGACGCGCTGGTCGGCATGGGCTCGCGAGTGCTGAACGGCGCTGTCGTCGGGGAGGGTTCGTTGATCGCCGCGGGCGCGGTCGTGCCCGAGGGCATGCAGGTGCCGCCCGGCTCGCTGGTGGCCGGCGTCCCCGCCAAGGTCCGTCGCGAGCTGAGCGACGAGGAGCGCGCCGGCATCAAGCTGAACGGCTCGGCGTATGTCGATCTGGCCGGCATACACGCCGCCGGTGAGGTCGTGAGCTGAGCCTGCACCGGCTGGACGCGCTCCGAGCAGCAGCGGAAGGCGACGACGGGCAGTAGGTTGGCGGCATGGCAGCCAAGGGCAGCACTCCGGCGACCGAGGTCGAGGCCGGCGAGCACACGGTCCGGATCTCCAACCCGGACCGCGTCTACTTCCCCGAGCGCGGCGAGACCAAGCTCGACCTGGCGCACTACTACCTGTCGGTCGGCGACGGCATCGTGCAGGCGCTGCGGGACCGGCCGACCATGTTGCACCGTTACCCGACCGGCGTCACCGGCGAGAAGGTGCACCAGAAGCGCGTGCCCCGCGGCGCCCCGGATTGGTTGGAAACAGTCAACATTCACTTCCCTCGGTGGAATCGGACCGCGGACGAGCTGTGCGTGACCGAGATCGGCGCGGTGATCTGGGCCGTGCAGATGTCGACCGTGGAGTTCCACCCGTGGAACTCCCGTCGCTTCGACGTCGAGCGCCCGGACGAATGGCGGATCGATCTCGACCCGATGCCGGACGCGAGCTTCGACCGGGTGCGCCGGACCGCGCACGTCGCTCAGGAACTGCTTGATGAGCTCGGCATCACCGGTTATCCGAAGACCTCGGGCGGCTCCGGGCTGCACGTCTACGTGCGCATCGAGCCCGAGTGGGGCTTCCAGGACGTCCGCCGCGCGGCACTCGCCTTCGCGCGGGAGGTCGAACGGCGTATGCCGGACGACGTGACGACGACCTGGTGGCGCAAGGACCGCGACCCGCGGATGATCTTCGTCGACTACAACCAGAACACCCGCGACCACACGATCGCCGCCGCCTACTCGGTGCGTGGCAACGCCGCTGGCACCGTGTCGACACCGTTCACCTGGGACGAACTCGACGACATCGAGCCGCAGGAGTGCACGATCGCCACGGTGCCGAAGCGGTATGCCGAGCGGGGCGACCCGGCGGCCGGCATCGACGACGAGGCGTTCCGGCTCGACACCCTGTTGGAGTGGGCCGAACGTGACGAACGCGCAGGGGCCGACGATCCTCCGACCGACTGAGCCGCCCTTCATGCCGAGAGGACACCCGATCATCGAGAGGACACCCAATTCGGGCCGAAATCACCCTGAAACGGGTGTCCTGTCGGCAATTGGGTGTCCTCTCGGCACGGGTGCGCCTGGAACCGGGGGCTCTGTGCGTGCTGACACCTCGATGCCGAGTCGCCCCAGTGTGTTTCGGAGCTGTTGGATCTGTGGGTCATCCTCTCCACGGGAGCGGCGCAGGCGCCATACCCCGCGCAGGTCGTCACGTGCGGTGCTGGCGATGTGCACCCGGCTGTCGGGGTCGTCATACCAATCGACCGGCACCTCGTGGATCCGCAACCGGCACCGCTCGGCGAGCACCAGCAGCTCGGTGTCGAAGAACCACGTCTCGTCCTCGACCAACGGCAACAGTGCCTTCGCGACGTCGCTACGGATCGCCTTGAAGCCGCACTGGGCATCGGTGAACCGGGTGCGCAACGCGCAATGCAGGATGAAGTTGTAACTGCGAGAGATGAATTCGCGCTTCGGTCCGCGCACCACGTGCGACCCGCGAGCCAGTCTGGAGCCGATCGCGACATCGGAGTGCCCGGACAACAGCGGCGCCACGAGCGGGAAGAGCCCAGCGAGATCCGTGGACAGGTCCACGTCCATGTAGGCGAGCACCAGTGCGTCGGAGGCCAGCCAGGCATGACTGAGGGCGAGCCCCCGGCCCTTCCTGTCCATCACCTGCAACCGCACCTCGGGCAGTGTCGAGGCGAGCCGGCGCGCGACCACCTGGGTGCCGTCCGTCGACGCGCTGTCCGCGATGGTGATCCGGAAGGGATAGGGGAACTCGTCGTGCAGCAACCGCCACACGGCCTCGACGCTGGCCGCCAGGACGTGCTGCTCGTTGTGCACCGGGATGACCACGTCGAGCACGACCTGAGGAGGATCGAAGTAGCCACCCGGCGAATCTTGAAGTTCCTGAAGGGTTTTCATCACTCAAGTCCTTCTCAGTTGGTCGACGCGCTCGAGGAATCGGTCGGCTGGGTCAGGTCGTAGAAGGTCGATCCCCCGATCGTCACCTTCGTGTAGTGCGCCTCGACCCAGGTGGTGATCTGCTGCGCGGCGTTCGAGCCGCCCGACCGACCGCCACCGCCGATGCCACCGGCCACGAAGTAGTGGATCCGGCCCGACTGCACATAGCTCTTGAACTGCGCGAGCGTCGGCGACGGGTCACTCCCGTTGAAGCCACCGATCGGCATGACGGGCTGCCCTGTCGCCAGCTGCAATCCGGCCGCGTTGTTGCTGCCGATCGCCGCGGCGACCCAGGTGTAGTTGTTCGCGCCGGACTGGAGAGCACTGACGATGGCGGTGCTCGGCGTGCTGGCATCCAGCAGGCCGCCCATGCCACCAGCCTGGCGCTGTGTGGTCGCAGCCTTGCCGGTCGGCGGCCCGCCGGTGGTTCCACCGGGAGTGCCGGTGCCGCCCGTCGTTCCACCGGGAGCTCGCATCGCTCCCGCGGTGCCGCCGGGCGCGGTGCCGCCCATGCCGCCGCCGGGCGCGGTGCCGCCCATGCCGCCGCCGGGCGCACCGCCGCCTCCACCCATACCGCCCATGCCGGCCGGGCCCGCGGTCGGGATCGAGCCGGTGTGGGCCGAGTTCACCGTGCTCCAGGTGTATGCCGCCGGCCCGGCGAGTCCCGAGCCGATCGCTGCCGTCAGAACCAGTGGAATCGCCTTGCGGTGCAACCAGTTCAGCGCCAGCAGGAGGAACGCCGCCGCCATACCGACGGCGAGGACGGAGGCCCGCAGCCAGTCGTCATACGCCGTGACCCGGGTGAGCAGGATGAACGACCAGGTGGCCGCAGCGGCTGTCGCGGCAGCGAGGGTGATCGATCCGATCGCGTGATGCCGTCGATCCCACGCCTCCTTGGCACCCATGCCGACGACCGCGGCGATCGCGGGCGCCAGCGCGACCGTGTAGTACTGGTGGAAGATGCCGGCCATGAAGGAGAACGTCAGCCCGGTGACGAGCAGCCAGCCACCCCAGACCAGGTAGGCAGCGCGCCGTCCGTCGGTGCGCGGTTTTCGACCGCGCAGCGCGATGCCCACGCCGAGCAGGATCAGCGCGGTCGGCAACAGCCAGGAGACCTGGCTGCCGACCTCGGAGCCGAACATCCGGGTGATGCCCGTGACGCCCCACATGCCGCCACCGGTGCCACCGGCCGGACCACCACCGCCACCGACCGATCCGGTCTCATTGCCGCTCAGCCGGCCGAAGCCGTTGTAGCCGAACGTGAGGTCCCAGAACGAATTCGTCTGACTACCACCGATGTACGGCCGCGAGCCGGCGGGAACCAGCTCCACGATGAACACCCACCAACCGGCGGCGATCACCATCGCACCGAGTCCGGCGATCAGGCCGAGTACTCGTCGCTTCAGGTTCGTTTTCGCGGCCACCAGGTATGCAATGCCGAAGAAGGGTATGACGAGGAAGACCTGGAACGTCTTGGTGAGGAAACCGAAACCGAGGAAGACGCCGACCAGGGCCATCCACCTGATCGAGCCCTTCTCGATCGCCCGCATGGTCGCCCAAGCGCCGAGGGTCATCAACAGGACCAGCAGCGCGTCGGGGTTGTTGAACCGGAACATCAACGCTGCCACCGGAGTCAGCGCAAGCACCGCGCCGGAGAGGAGCCCGGCCCCGGCGCCGAACTGCCGACGCACCATGGAGTGGACCAGGCCGACCGTCGCGACGCCCATCAGCACTTCGGGCATCAGGAGCGCGAACGAGTTGAGTCCGAAGATCCGGATCGAGAGGGCCATGACCCACAGCGCGGCCGGCGGCTTGTCGACGGTGATCGAGTTGGCGGCGTCCGAGGAGCCGAAGAAGAACGCCTCCCAGTTGACCGAACCCGCCTGCGCCGCAGCGGAATAGAACGAGTTGGCCCACCCGCTGGCGGTCAGGTTGTAGAAGTACAGGATGCCGGTCGCCAGCAGTAGGCCGAATACCGACGGCCGTGCCCACGTTGGGTCCTCGGGGTGCCCGCGCCACCAGCGGGCGAGTCGTCGGTTGCCCGCAGCAGCACCCGTGCGCTCGATGTCGCCCGATGCTTCCCTGCGGACTGCTTGATCTGAGGTCCGCAGATTCGCGGTCGCTGAGTCCATGGCAGGGAGCGTCGTCGCGCTGCTTGTGGCCATGCTGTGGCAGCTGCCAGGGCCGCCCGTGAGCGGCCAGGCGGCATACAGGCGTTGCCAGGAAGTTCAGCGCACGTTCAAGGTCCGCCCACAGCGAGCATCGCAATTGTCCTGTCCGACAACGGATCCCAGCACTCGAAGGACGCACACATGACGTTTGAGCAACCCGAACCCACCGCGCCGGCCAACCGGCAGCCGCGCTGGTCGGGCAAGAAGACCGCAGTGGTCGCCGCCCTGGCGATCGGACTGTCGTCGGCCGGAGCGATCACGGCATCGGCTGCGGTGACGAGCGGCACCGGTGGTGGTGACGGCCGGATGAGTGGTGGCGTCCGCAACGCGCGCACCTTCGAGATTCCCGGTGGACCCGGCGCACAGCAGCAGGGCAGCAACAGGTGATCAGCCCGCGGTCAGCGCCACCATCACGTCGAGTCGCTCCCGCGCAATCTCGGACATACTGCGCTGCTCCTCCGCCGCGATCCACTGCTGGAACGACAGGTGGAAGATCGTCACTCCGGTCTCGGCCGCGAGGGTCGCGGCCGGCTCATCGATCCCGCGCTGCCGCAGCAGCTCACCAAGCAGCACCTTCAGCGTCGCGAGCTTGGCCAGCTCCCGCTCCTTCAGGGACGGCTCGGTGTCGATGATGGACGCACGCACCCGGGCGACGGCGCGTCGCTCCTCGGGGAAGAACTCACCGGCCGCTTCGAGCGAACGCCGGATGAGTTCGTATGCCGAGGTGCCTTCCGGCGCCTGCTCGATCGGATCGGTGAACAGCTGCAGGAAGTCGTCCTGACCTGCGAAGAGGACCTCGCGCTTGTCGGCGAAGTGCCGGAAGAAGGTCCGCTCGGTCAGGTCGGCGGCACGGGCGATCTCGGCAACCGTGGTCCGCTCGAATCCCTGGTCCGCGAAGAGCTGCAGGGCGATCGCCTGCAGCCGCTCTCGTGCACCGGGTTGCCATCGCGCCATACCGAAGATCCTACTGATGACAGTCACTGACATCCAGGTGTACGGTGGTTGATGTCAGTCAATGACATCACTGGCTGGCCCCAGTTCAATTCTCGGGAAGGACCCACCCATGCGCGTATTCGTCACCGGAGCCACCGGTTGGATCGGCTCCGCAACCGTCGACGACCTGCTGCAGGCCGGACATGACGTCACCGGCCTCGCCCGCTCGGACTCGTCCGCAGCTCAACTCGAGGCGAAGGGCGCCGCCGTTCTGCGCGGCGACCTGGACGATCTCGACTCCATCCGCAAGGGCGCCGATGCGTCGGAGGGCGTCATACACCTTGCGAACAAACACGATTGGGCCAACCCGGCAAACTCCGCTGCTGCCGAGCGCGCCGCTGTCGAGGCCATCGGCGAGGTGCTCGCCGGCAGTGATCGGCCGTTCGTCGTCGCGTCCGGTGTGGCCGGTCTCGCCAGCGGGCGGCCGGCCACCGAGGACGACGTGAGCCCGTTCGTCGGCCCGGACTCGGCGCGAGGCGGCAGCGAGAATCGCGCGTTCGATTTCGTCGACCAGGGCGTGCGCGCCATCGCGG
This sequence comes from Flexivirga sp., assembly GCF_035551235.1. GTDB lineage: Bacteria > Actinomycetota > Actinomycetes > Actinomycetales > Dermatophilaceae > Flexivirga. Next base: position 58,122 of record NZ_DASZNO010000017.1, read on the forward strand.
CCCGTTTCGCGCCGACCGTCCACGGCATGGGCGACCACGGTTTCGTCGCGCACATCGTGGCGATGGCACGTGAGCACGGTGTGTCCGGCTACCCCGGCGACGGTGCCAATCGGTGGGCGGCGGTCCATCGCTCCGACGCCGCGAGCCTTGTTCGTCTCGGCCTGGAGAGTGCCCCGGCCGGAGCCCGGCTGCACGCGACGGCGGAAGAAGGCATCTCCACCAAGGCCATCGCCGAGGCCATCGGCGCCGGTCTCGGCCTACCGGTCACCTCGATCGACCCGGACGACGCGGACGCACATTTCGGATTCCTCGGCCGGTTCATCGGGATGAACGGCGCGACGACCTCCGACAAGACCCGCGCGCTGCTCGGCTGGCAGCCCACCGGTCCGACCCTGCTCGAGGACATCGCGGCCGGCGCGTACTTCGAGGTCTGAGCCGGTTTCGATACGCTCCCCCGCTCCGCTCCCCTTCGAGACGCCCGCTCGTCCCTCACGGGCTCCTCAGGGCGCAGCTCCGCTACCCTTCGATACTCTCGCTCGTCCCTCGCGAGCTACTCAGGGCGGCGCTCAACCCGCTTTGATGGCGGCGACGGCGTCGGCGATCGGGGTGTCGCCGTTGTTGAACTGCACGAACGCGCCGACGGAGTTCTGCGCCGGCAACAGTGCCGCGACGACCGCGGCGACGTCGGCACGCGAAACAGACCCGGACTTGAGGCCGTCGTCGCCCTGCCCCTTGACCTCGATGCGCCCCGTCGGCGCGTCGTCGGTCAAGGAGCTCGGGGCGGCGATGGTCCAGTTGAGACCGGTGCCGCGCAGGTATTCGTCCGCGGCAGCCTTCGCCTCGGCATACGCGAAGAACGAATTGTCTTCGGGCACACCGTGATCCGTGGAGGCGCCGAAATAGGAGACCATGATGTAGCGCTCGATGCCCGCGGCCGCGGCGGCGTTCATGCTGCGGATCGCAGCGTCCCGGTCAACGGCATAGGTGCGGGACGGGTTGCCACCGCCCGCACCTGCCGACCACACCACCGCGTCGACGCCGGCCAGCAACTCGCCGATGGCCGGCACGTCGAGATGCTCAACGTCGGCGACGACGGGCTCCGCACCGGTCGCCGCCACCTCGGGCGCGTGATCCTTGTTGCGGAAGAGCGAACGCACCCGGTGGCCCTCACCCGTCAACTGCTTGGCCAGCAGCATCGCGATCTTGCCGTGCCCACCGATGATGGCGACAGAACTCATGAGCCGGACCTCTTCCTCTTCGCGCCGAGCGCCTGCAGCTTCGCGACAGCCTTCGGCATCGGCTGCTTGCCGGTGCCGACCTGCTTGGCGGCCGCCTTCATCGCTCGATCGTAGACCGGCCGCGCGAAGCGCTTGGCGGCATACGCGACGTGGCCGTCCCGGTCGGTCAGGATGATGTGCTTGTCGGCCTTCATCCCCGAGAACGCCGCCGCCGCAACCTGATCCGCGGACCGGGGCGCCTTGTTGATCATGTCGACACCACTGGCTTCCATGTCGACATCCTTGCCACCGAACGACGACGCCAGATTGGTGCGGAAGAACGCCGGGCAGATCACCGACACGCTGATGTTGTATGGCGCAAGCTCGGCCCGCAGCGTCTCGCTGATCGCCACGACCCCCGCCTTCACCGCGTTGTATGACGCCATCGCCGGCGCGTGGACCAGTCCGGCGAGCGATGCGGTGTTGACGATCTGCCCGCCCGACTGGTGCTTCATCATCGGCACGAAGGTGTGGCAACCACGGGCGACGCCGAGCAGGTTGATGTCGGTGATGCGGCGCCACTCGTCCATGTCGGCGACGTCGATGCGACCACCCGCGGCGATGCCGGCGTTGTTGACCAGCAGGTCGAGTCCGCCGTAGTTGGCCTCCACCCAGTTGCGGGCGTTGTCCCAGTCCTCGTCGCGACTGACGTCCAGCTTCAGGTAGTCGACGCCGTCGGGCAACGAGCCCACCGGCGCGATCTCGTGCACGTCGCCGACCAGGACCCGCGCACCATCAGCGACCAGCAGCTTGACCAGGGCCTGACCGAGTCCGGAGCAGCCCCCGGTCACCAGGCAGCGAGCAGCGGCATACGACCGAGTGGGTTTCGAGGAGAGAATGCGCATACCTGCCAGCCTAGACATACTTACCGGTTGGTAACCAGGCTTCGGTCATTCCAACAGCGCGCGGATGTCGTCCGGTGTGATCGCTCCACCGACCCCGCCGTCGCCATCGACGACCTTCTCGAAGAGCTCGCGCTTGCGCTCCTGCAGCGCGACGACCTTCTCCTCGATGGTGCCGGCACTGACCAGCCGATAGACCATCACCGGGCGGTCCTGCCCGATGCGGTGCGCGCGGTCGATCGCCTGCGCCTCGGTCGCGGGGTTCCACCACGGGTCGAGGACGAAGACGTAGTCGGCCTCGGTCAGCGTGAGGCCCACGCCGCCGGCCTTGAGCGAGATCAGGAACGCCGGGTCGTCACCGCCCTTGAAGCCGTCGATCACCGCCTGTCGGTTGCGGGTCCGGCCGTCGAGGTATGACGAGGACAGCCCGGCCTTGTCGAGTGCGTCCCGGGCGAGCCCCAGGAATGACGTGAACTGGCTGAAGACCAACGCCCGGTGACCTTCGGCCGCGAGCTCGCCGATCTGCTCGACCAGGAGGGTGATCTTCGCCGCGTTGTCGCCGCCGGCCGGAATGTCGTCGACCAGTCGCGGGTCGAGCGCGAGCTGGCGCAAGCGGGTGAGCGCGGCCAGGATCGCGACGCGGTTGCCGTCCGGGTCCTCGAGCAGACCGAGCACGCGCTGCCGCTCGCGCTGCAGGTGCCGGTCGTAGATCTGCCGGTGCTTGGCAGAGAGCTCCACCGCCTGGACCTGCACCTGCTTCGGTGGCAGGTCGCTCGCCACCTGCTCCTTGGTGCGGCGCAGCATCAGCGGGCGGATCCGCCGGCGCAGCTGATCCAGCAGCTCCGGAGCCTGGCCGCGCTCGATCGGCTTGCGGTAACGCTGGCCGAACGCCTCGGGTCGCGGATAGAGCCCGGGTGCGGCGAGCGCGAGCATCGACCACAGGTCCATCAGGGAGTTCTCGAGCGGGGTGCCGGTGACCGCGAGCGTGAACGGTGCGCCGATGCGCTTGGCCGCCTGGAACGTCTTGGAGGCGTGGTTCTTGACCCATTGCGCCTCGTCGAGCACCAGGCCGTTCCAGGCGGTTTCGGCGAACTGGTCGGCATCCAGCCGCAACACGGCGTATGACGTGACGACCACATGTGCGTCGCCGATGGCTTCCTTGACGGTGCTGCCCCGCCGCTTGCTGGTCTCGGCGAGCGCGACCACCCGGATGTCCGGCGTGAACCGGGCAGCCTCACCGACCCAGGTGCCGACGACCGAGCTCGGCGCGACCACGAGGACCGGCACCTCCAGCTCGCCCTCCTCACGGGCGCGCGCCAGCAGGGCGAGGGTCTGCAGGGTCTTACCGAGACCCATGTCGTCGGCGAGGATGCCGCCGAGAGCGCAGTCCCACAGCGCTGCCAGCCAGGTGAAGCCCTCGACCTGGTAGCTGCGCAGCGTGGCGTGCAACGACTCGGGAATCGTCGGCGCCGAGAACCGGTCGAGGTCGCGGACCCGCTCCAGCTGACGGGTCCACCGCTCGCTCTGCTGGTCGACGACGCCGAGCTCCTCGAGCTCCTCCCACAGGCCGACGTGAAAGCGGTTGATCGACAAGCCTTCTCGCTGCTTGTCGGCGATCTCGCGCGCCTCGGCGATGAGGCGCTCGAGCTGGTAGAGCTCGGGCCGGTCGAGAGAGAACCAGGTGCCGGACGCGAGCAGCATCGCCTCGTCCTCGCGGGCGAGGGCGGCGAAGAGTTCGGCGAACGGGACCTCCTCGCCCTCGATGGTGACCGTGACGTGCAGGTCGAGCCAGTCGTTGTCCTCGGAGTCGGCGGCACCGATGGTGATGAGCGGCGCGACCGTGCTCTCCTCGAAGGCCGGCAGCTCGCCGTCGATCACCAGCTCGATGTCGTCGCTGGCGGACAGCTCATCCAGGTGCTCGGCGAAACGCACGGCGGGCCAGCCGCGCAGCACGCTCTCGGAGACCGGCCACCAGCCGAGGCCGCCGATCAGCTCCATCAGGCCCAGCTCGCGCAGCGTCGGGTCGACCCTGCCGACCAGCTCGTGCTCGCCGACGCGATCACGGGTGCGGTCGTAGACGTCGAGTGCGACCGGTTTGGGGTGCTTCCCGGCATACAGCATCCGGACGGTGACCTGGATCGCCTGCGGCTCGGGCGAGGTGACGGTCAGGAGCAGCCGCAGCGGCTCGGGCACCGGGAGCCCGTCGCTGGAGACCAGGCGCAGCTGGCGGGTCAGCCGCGGGTAGTAGAGGTCGCGGAACTCCTCGGCGTCCTCGGGCGGGACCGTGAGCGGACCGTCGAGCAGCAGTGCCCGGGTCGCCGGGCTGAGTGCGGTCTCGAGCTGCGCGAGGGTGATGGTGCCGTCGTGCCCGACGAGCGCGAGGCCGTGCCCGGGATCGCCGAACAGGACCACGTCGCCCGGCCGGTCGGTGAGGCCGACGACGTTGGCACTGCCGAGCAGGGAGCCGTCGGGCTGCTCGCCGAAGTCGGCCGCCACCTGCAACGGATCGGGCAGCAACCGGACCTGCTCGCGACTGTTGTATGCCGGCAGCAACTCGACGCCGGTCGCGACGCAATCGCGCAACGCCGACCACAGGCCGGCGCCGGACTCGTCGAGGTGGATCTCGGCCGGTGCGAGGGCGTATTGGTGGGTGCGGCCGACGATGACGTCGCGCAGTGCGCTGATCGCGTCGGCCTGCGCCAGGTTGAAGCGACGCCGGACGCGGTTGAGGGCGATCTCGTCCCAGGAGGAGGTCTTGGACCAGTTGGTGGTCTTGGTGACGTGGGAGGGCCGGACCGACACGCGCGTCACACGGCGCCGGCCGCGTAACTCCTTGGTGGCCTCGACCCGCAGGCCGAGGCGCACGCCGTCGTCGCTGTGATCGACCGGCGGATCCTCCAGCTGCTCCTGGACGAACCGGCGCCATGCGGGCAGCTCCGGCGTGCTGCCGCCGAGGTGATCGCGTGCGGTCAGCAGCGTCGCGGCGACGTGCTTGCACTCGGTCGCGACCGGGCAGGAGCAGCGCGAGTGCCAGTCGGGCAGGCCGTCGTGGTCCTCGACGCGCGTGATCATCACGGTGTAGGGGCGGGCACGGTTGCCCTCGACCGTGGACAGGAGGAGTCGGCCCTGGTCGCCGGTGTTGATCGACTGCACGCGCTCGGAGTCGACATACAGCTCGGCGCGCGCGAGGGTCAGCTCCCCCAGCCGCGCGGCGAGTTGCTCGGGCCCGACCCGACGCACCCACTCCGCGCCCTTCAGCTGCAGCTCGGGCGGGTTGATCACTCTCCGACGGTAGCCGCCGGGGCCGACAGTCGCGAGCAAGGCTCGGGTTCCTGTGTATGGCGCGCTCCGGCGCCCGGGGATGTGCACAAGTACGTGTGTCAGCCGCGTTGCGGACCGCTGTGAATTTGGGACGCGACTTCACGAAAGGACCCGCGCAACGAATACTCGGACCATGCGTCGGATTCAGAGCATCGTGGGACTTGGCCTGGCGATCATCGTCCTGGCAGGGGTTCTGGGGCTCTGGCTGTGGGGCAAGCCGCGCGAGACGGTCGCGCTGCCGTCGTCCTCGGCCTCGCCCGCGAGCGTCGTGCGCACCTTCGCCAAGGCGCTGAACGACCGGGATTTCTCCGCTGCCAAGAAGGTCGTCATCGGTGACCGGGTCGGTGTCGACGCCGGCTGGTGGAGCCTGCACGGCCCTCGCGTCGACGATCTGCGGATCCTCAGGACCGGACCGGTGACCAGCGGCGCACAGTGCGAGAGCAAGGCCGCCGCGCGCTGGAAGAAGTGCGTCCAGGTCGACACCGAGGCGACGTTCAAGCATGTGAAGGGCCTGACCAAGGGCAGCAAGCCCCATCACGAGGCGTGGTCCTACTTCCTGGTCCGGAACGACCCGTCCCGGAGCTGGCGGATCCTCGACTGGGGCAAGGCCTGAGTCGAGTCTCGCGCCGGCGGCCGTCGGCTGCGCCATGCCAGGCGTGCGCCATACAGCACGATTGGCATGGCGGGGACTGCATCTCCCGGCAGCGCCATGTCAGAAGTGCGTCATACCGCACGATCGGCATGGCGGGCGCGGCCGTTGCTACGCCTTCGGGACGTTGCGTTCCAGCTCGCGCAACCACACCTTCGCGTTGCCGTCGCTGGGGGCGCGCCAGTCGCCGCGGGGTGAGAGCGCACCGCCGGCGACGACCTTCGGGCCGTTGGGCAGCGCGGACCGCTTGAACTGGCTGAAGCCGAAGAAGCGCTTGATGAACAGCTCCAGCCACTGGTGGATCTCGGTCATCGAGTATTCCGTCCGACGGCCCTCCGGATAACCGGGAGGCCACTCGCCCGACTCGGCGTCGTGCCAGCCGTGCCAGGCCAGGAACGCGATCCGGCTGGGCCGCATGCCGTGCCGCAGGACGTGGAAGAGGTTGAAGTCCTGCAGCGCATAGGGACCGATCGCGTCCTCGGTTGACTGCGGCTTCTCGTCGTCACCGGCCGGCACGAGCTCCGGGCTGATCTCCGCGTCGAGGATCGACTGCAGGGTCGCGGTCGCGGACTCGTCGAAGGTCCCGGTGCTGATGACCCAGTTGATCAGGTGCTGGATCAGCGTCTTGGGGATGCCGGCGTTGACGTTGTAGTGCGACATCTGGTCGCCGACGCCATACGTGCACCAGCCGAGCGCCAGCTCGGACAGGTCGCCGGTGCCGAGCACGATGCCGTTCTCGTTGTTGGCGATCCGGAAGAGGTAGTCGTAGCGCAGGCCGGCCTGGACGTTCTCGAACGTCACGTCGTAGACCGGCTCACCGTCGCCCGCGGGATGTCCCATGTCACGCAACATCTGCGTCGCGGCAGGGCGAATATCCAACTCCTGGAACGAAACTCCCATCGCCCGCGCGAGATCGGTCGCTGCCGACTTGCTCGCACTGCCGGTCGCGAAACCGGGCATCGTGTAGGCGAGTATGTCGGTGCGCGGCCGGTCCAACTCGTCCATCGCGCGCGCCGCGACGAGCAGCGCGTGCGTCGAGTCGAGCCCGCCCGAGACACCGATGACGATCTTGGGTCCGCCGATCGCGGTGAGCCGCTGCTTCAGCGCGGTGACCTGGATCGTGTAGGCCTCGTAACAGTCCTGCGCCAGGTGCTCCGCGTCGTCCGGGACGAAGGGGAAGCGCTGGATCTTGCGCAGCAGGCCGATGTCGTCCCGCGGCGGGTCGAGCAGGAAGGTGATGGCCCGGAACCTGGTGACCTCGTTGAAGGTTCGCGCATTGTCCGCAACCGAGCCGTCCCGCAGTCGCTCCTGCCGGATGCGATCCAGATCGACGTCGACGACCGTGCGGGCGGCCGCGCTCGGGAAACGCTCGCCCTGGCCGAGCAGGCTGCCGCACTCGTGGATCATCGTCATGCCGTCCCACGAGAGGTCGGTGGTCGACTCGCCATACCCCGAGGCCGCATAGACGTATGCCGCAAGGCATCTCGAGCTCTGCGCCTTCGCCAGCGCCCGGCGTTCGGCGGCGCGGCCGACCGTGATCGGGCTGCCGGAGATGTTGACCAGCACGTTCGCACCGGCGAGTGACGCGACGGACGACGGCGGGATCGGCACCCACATGTCCTCGCAGACCTCGACGTGCACGGCCAGCGAGGGCAGGTCCTCGGCGGTGAAGATCAGGTCCGGACCGAACGGGACCGAGGCTCCCCCGACCGTGATCGACTCGCCGCACTGGTCGTCGCCCGGCGCGAAGTAGCGCTTGTCGTAGAACTCCCGGTAGTTGGGCAGGTAGCTCTTCGGCGCGACACCGAGCACGACACCACGGTGGATCGCGACCGCGCAGTTGTAGAGCCGCAGGCCCTTGCGCAACGGCGCTCCGACGATGACGAGTGGCAGCAGATCCGTTGTGGCGGCGGCGATTTCACCGATCGCGGCCTCGACGTCCTCGAGCACGGCATCCTGCAGCACGAGATCGTCGATCGCGTAACCGGTCAGGCTCATCTCCGGGAACGCGGCGACCGCCACCGCGTCGGCCGCGCACTCGCGCACCTGCTCGATGATCGTCGCGGCATTCGCCCGCGGGTCGGCGATCGCGGTCGGGACGGTGCACGCCGCAACGCGCGCGAAGCCCTGGTCGTATGCCGAGAAGAAGTTCATGGCTGCAGTCTCTCAGGTGTGAGCCATCGCTCACGGGAGCCGCCACTGCACCACGACCGGTCACTGCCATCCTGGGCAGATGCGCTTTCCGGGATGGCTGCGAGTCGCCTTTGCCATGTTCGTCGTCGGCTGGGGCGCCAATCAGTTCACCCCGCTGCTGCTCGTCTACCGCGAGACCGATCACTACTCGCAGACGCTCGTGACGTCGATGTTCGCGGCATACGTCCTCGGCCTGGTGCCGGCGCTGCTGATCGCGGCCGAACTCGGCGGCCGCTTCGGGCACCGCACGGTGCTGCGGCCGGTGATGGTGCTGACCGTGATCGCCTCGCTGCTGCTCGCGATCGGCGACCACTCGCCCGCCCCGCTCTTCATCGGCCGCGTTCTCTATGGCGTCTGTACCGGCGCGGCGATGTCCCCCGGCACGACGTGGGTCAAGGAGTTGTCGCGCGACGCTCCGGTCGGCACCGGTGCCCGGCGCGCGGCGATCGCCCTGTCGGCCGGCTTCGGTGGTGGCGCGTTCCTCGTCGGGTTCATGGCGCAGTGGTTGCCCGCCCCCAAGGTGCTCCCGTATGTCGTGCACATCGCGCTCACCGTGGTCGCGGGCGTGCTCGTGTGGAACGCGCCGGAGCTCACTCGCCACGCAACGAAGGTCCCTGAGGAGTCTGTGAGGGACGAGCAGACGTCTCGAAGGGCGCCTCGAAGGGAGTCTCGAGGTGCCGGAACTCCGCATTACGCACTCAGCACCCACTTCTGGGCACGCATCGGGCCCATGGCCCCATGGGTTTTCGCGTGTCCGGCGATCAGCATGGTCATCCTGCCGACGCTGATCAGGACCCAGATCTCCGGTGCCGCCATCGCCTTCACCGGCATCCTGTGCGGTCTCACCCTCGGCACCGGGGTCCTGGTCCAGCAGCCCGCCCGCCGGCTGGAAGCGGAGCACCCCGGGCTGGTCACCGTGCTCGGCATGCTCGGGACCGTGCTCGGCGTCCTGCTCACCGTGCTGACCGTCGAACACGGCTCGATACCCCTGGTCGTGGTGGGTTCGGTGGTGCTCGGCGCGGGCTACGGCCTCAATCTGGTCGGCGGGCTGACGCGGGTCGAACGCTCCTCCCCCGCAACAGAACTCGCGATGACGAATGCGGTGTTCTACTCGCTCACCTACATCGGTTTCGCCGTGCCGACGGTGGTCTCGGTACTGGTCAACCACTGGCCGGAGACCGACGTCCTGCTCGGTTTCGCCCTCCTGGCCGCCCTCAGCCTGCTCGCCGGGATGCTCGCGCAACGCGCCGCGCGGGTGGTGGCCGGTTAGAGTCGGGCCATGCGCGAGGACACGCTGCGGGACCCGGAGGGCCTGCTCGTCATACCCGAGAAGCACTGTGGGACAGGCGTGCTCACCATCGGCGGGTCCAGCGGGCGCATCGATGACGACCGCGCACGGGTGCTGGCCGCGCAGGGTGCACTGGCGATGTCGATCCGTTGGTTCGGTGGTCCGGGGCAACACACCGGTCCGCGGCTGATCCCGCTGGAGACCTTCACACGGGCGCTCGATCGCATCGCGCCGGAGTGCGACCGGCTGGTCATCGCAGGGATGTCGTTCGGCGCCGAGGCGGCGTTGCTGACCGCGTCATACGACGAACGGGTCGACGGTTGCATCGGATTCGCGCCGAGCCCGGTCGTGTGGAGCTTCATCGATCCGGACGGCACCCAGGTCTCGCACTGGTCGTATGACGGGAAGCCGGTGTCTGCCGTACCGTTCGACACCAGCTGGCAGCCCGACACCGACCCGCCCGCCTACGTCGGGATGTATCAACAGAGCCTGCGCCTCGCGGATCCGGAAACCGTTGCCAGCGCGACGATCCCGGTGGAACGCATCGGTGAGCTGCTGCTCGTGGCCGGTGGGGACGATCAGGTGTGGCCGTCGATCGATTTCGCGCAACGCATCGTCGCCCGCCGCCGGGACCACGGCCTCGACACGGTCCTCAGCGCTCTGCCCGAAGCGGGCCACCGCACCAGGCTGCCCGGCGAATCTCCTGTCACCGCAGGACAATCCATGCGTCGCGGCGGCACGGACGAGACCAACCGCGATCTCGGCCGGCTGGCCTGGCCGCACGTCCGCCACATCCTGCGCCTGCCGGATTGACCGGCAGGCATACGTGTTGAGCGGCATACAAATTTCGGTCGATACGTATGCCGCTCAATGCTGAACCCTGCCGGTCGATCAGTTACCGGCGGGCCTGGAAGACCGGCGTCTCCCGCTTGAGTCCGGCCACGCGGGCGATCTGGGAGTTCTTGCCGAGCAGCAGTTTGGTCTGCTCCCAGCGCTCCCGCGCGAAGGTATGCCGCGGCGACGACTTCCAGGTCGTGTCGAAGAGTCGCTTGGCCGCGACGAGTGCGTCCGGGGAACGCTGCAGGAGCGACTCGGCGAGGTCGCGCGCTGCGTCATACGGCTGGTCATGCACCTGACCGACCAGACCGAGCCGCGCCGCCTCCTGCCCGGAGACGACCTCGGCGGTCATCGTCAGTCGCTTGGCCGTCTCGATGCCGACGAGCTCGGACAGCGCGCGGACGCCGGTCATGTCCGGGATGAGGCCCCATTTGCCTTCCAGCACGGACCATTTCGCGTCCGGAGCGGTCACCCGCAGGTCGGCCCCGAGCGCGATCTGCAGCCCACCGCCGTAGCAATGCCCGTGCACGGCGGCGATGACCGGCACCGGCACGCGGCGCCACGCCCAGCACGCCTCCTGGAAGACGTTGGTCCCCCGCCACGGCCGCGGCAGCATGCCCAGCGGCAGCTGCTTGGGGTCCGCGGTCACGGTCTTGAAGTCCAGGCCCGCGCAGAACGAATCGCCCGTGCCGGAGAGGATGACCGCCCGTATGTCGCGGTCGCCGCGCAGCCGCCGTGCCGTCGTTGTCAGGTCGCGCAACATCGGCAACGTCAGGCCGTTCAGCTTCTCCGGCCGGTCCAGCCGGACGTCCGCAATGCCGTCCCTGACGGTCACATCGATGTTGCTACTCATGAGTAAAGGGTACTCAGGAGCCGGCCGCGAGGCGCTCCAGATGCGCCTCCTGCCAGCGGTAGGCACCCGCCTCGTAGGCGACGATCGTGACGAACGGCGCCGCCATGATCAGCAACAGGCTGATCGAGATCGGGGCGCCCACGGCGGCCAGCACGATCGCAGCGGCCAGCAGCACCACCGTGATCGCGGCGTTGACCAGGTGCAACCGGTGCAGCCGGCCGATGAAGACGTCGTGCAACGAGTAGATCCCGGCCAGGTAGATCGCGACCGGCACGGCCAGCATCGCCACCGCCGTACCCTCACCCAGCTCCGACTCGTGCTCGAGGAAGAGCCCCAGGATGTGCAGGCCCGCGCCGGCGCCCGCGATCGCCATGAAGACCAGGACGTGGCCGTAGCCGAAGAAATAGCCGTATGTCGGCCGGTGCTGCAGCAAGGTGCCGAACGGCATCATGAAGTAGACCCACCACATGCCGAAGGTGAGGCCGATGCCGGTGATGACCACCGCGATCGCATTCCAGCTCCACTGGTCACCGGCCTCACCGCCGAGCAAACCCTGTGACGAGCCGATGGTGCCGACGATCCCCTCGCCGAGGGTGATGATCGCGAGCAGGCTGTAGCGCTCGGCGATGTGGTGCGGGTGCCACGGCGTGCCGTTCGCGCCGCCCTGTGCCAGCACGGGGATGAGCAACTCGCAGGCACCCAGGAAGACGACGATGACGGCGGTCAGCACGAGCGGCATCGGGACGAAGCCGAAGACGACCCAGCCCGCCTGCACGATCATCAGCCACCGGATGTTCCGCAGCGCGACCCGGCGATAGTCGCTGGACTGGCGGGATGCCCGCCACCACTGGGCGACGAGCGGCACGCGCATGACGACATACCCGATGACCATGATCCGGGTGTCAACGTGGTGACCCTCGTCGATCGAGTGGAACATCGGGGCCAGCCCGAGCGCGAAGATCACGACGCCGACCATCGTGAGCATGGTCAGGATGCGGTAGAGCCAGTCGTCGGTGTCGAACGACGATGCGAACCACGTGAAGCTGATCCACGCGACGCAGATCGCGAACATCGCGAAGACGAACGCCACAACGCCCTTGGCGACGTGCCCCTCCGCGGCCATCTCGGCGAAATGTGCGGCCGACGTGCCGACCGCGACCACGAAGATCAGGTCGAAGAGCAACTCCAGCGGCGTGGATGCCCGCTCGCCCTCCTGCGGATCGCGACCGAGCATGGGAGTCAGCCGACGTCGGAACTCGGACGATGAAGGAGTGACGCTCATGTGCAGCATCCTCCCAGCCGACCGGCAGGCGAGCGGTCAGGACGCGGCGTCGATGGCGACCGGCTGGCCGTTCTCCCAGGCGTACGGCGTCATCTCCGCGAGACCCGGTGCGTACGCGTGGATGGTGATCGCCACGTCATCGCCCACGTTGGTGAGGTTGTGCGCGGTCCGCGGCGAGATCGCGATCTCGTCACCTGCGCGCAGGTCACGCCAGTGCTCCGAGCCGCCCTTCCACAGGCGGTCGATCAGTTCGCCCTGGACCACGACCATGGCGCCGGCCGCGGCGCCGGCCGCGGCGCCGTGGTCGTGCCAGTCGGTGGTCGCACCGGACGGCCAGGTCATCAGCCACACCTCGAGGTGCGAGTTCTTGGTCAGCTGGCGGCGCTGCCGCTCGGTGCCGGCGCGACCGGTCGCGAGTGTGACATCGACGTCGTGCGCGAACAGGCGCGCCATACGGGCGAGTTGGTCACTGGTGAAATCCCGGATGCCGGGTGAAGCGGTGCTCATCGAAGTCTCCGTGAAGGAATGGGGCTCGCGCCCGCTGGGGCGCTGTGGTCTGCGGTCTGTATTGGGCGAAGATCGGCTCAATAGCGGCAGACATGCCACGTCGTCATACGACGCCGGTCGGCGAGTCGTATGCGGAGCGTGACGTGCGAAGACATGCCTCCAGCAGAACATGCCGTCTCGGCATTCGCCAAACGCAATTCGTGGCGTCTTGTCAGGCAAGATCGAAATACCGCGATTCGGACACCCCCCGATTCGGGCGTGGGAAGGTTCCGGGGCTCCCGGTCGTTGGGCAAGGGAGCGGCCGCCGACAGCTGCCGCAAACCGCCACCGTCGACCAAGGAGTGCAAACGATGGCAACCAAGACCCTCACGACCGACACGTTCACCGACGAGGTCCAGTCCGACGGCATCGTGCTGGTGGACTTCTGGGCGGACTGGTGCGGCCCGTGCAAGATGTTCGCGCCGATCTTCGAGGACGCCTCGCAGCAGAACCCGGACATCACCTTCGGCAAGGTCGACACCGACGCCGAGCCGGCCCTGAGCCAGGCCCTGCAGATCACGTCGATCCCGACCCTGATGATCTTCCGCGACGGCATCCGCGTCTTCGCCCAGGCCGGCGCGCTGCCCGGCCCCGAGCTGACGTCGCTGATCGACCAGGCACGCAAGCTGCCGATGGACGAGGTCCGTGCGCAGATCGCCGAGGAAGAGGCCAAGCAGCAGGGCGAGCAGGGCGAGCAGGGCGAGCAGCCCGACGCACAGTAGCCGCTCCATCGCGAATGACGGCTTCCTCGGCGAATGACGGTCGAATCTGACCGTCATTCGGCGAGGAAGCCGTCATTCGGCAGGTCGGGTCAGACTTCGGGGCCGCCGGGGTTGCAGCGGGCGTCATACATCTGCTGCCCGGTGACGACCGGCCGCCAGGGCTCGAGGTTCCAGCTGGGCTTGTTGGGTTCAGCCAGTCGCGCGAACACCCAGTGGCAGTCGAATTGCGCTCGCATTCCTTGACTTCCGGCGTCCGGCGCCTTGCGCAGCACCTCGCGCCATGCCTCGCCTTCGGCCGAATCACCGGTGACCGTGCGTCCATTTGCCGTCGGGTAGACCTGCAGGCTCCGGCGACCGCTCGGCGTCAGCACCCACACCACCCTGCTGATGTATGGCGGAGGGGCGCTGACCGTCGGCGGTGAACTCGCGGACGACACAGTGGTTTCCGTCGCCCGCGCGCCTCGATGGGCTTCGCCGCTGCGTCCTTGGCCCGACTCCTCGCGGTGCGAAGTGAACGACTGCGAGGCCGGCCCGTTGCCACCGTCACTTGTCCCGCACGCGGCGACGGCGCCGAGCAGCAGCAGCGTCATACCGACGCGGGCGCGGGACATGCGGCCATTGTCGCCGAGTGACGCTCGAAACAGCCATTGACGCCCCTGCAGCGGAGTCAATCGCTGTTTCAGGCGTCAGGTGCGGTGAGCACCCGCAGCGAACCGTGCTGCGCGGTCTCGGTGAAACCGTCGGCGAGCGCGGCCTGCACGACGTGCCAGGGGGCCTGGCCTCCGTCGGCCGGGTCCGGGAAGACGTCGTGGACCAGCAGCAGCCCGCCCGGGACCAGATGTTTCGCGAACGCGCGGTAATCGTGCTGTGCGGTCTTCTCGGTGTGGTTGCCGTCCAGGAAGAGCAGCTCGATCGGCGAATTCCACCAGGCCGCAACGACTTCGGTCCTGGCCACGACGGCCGAGCAGACGTCGGCCAACGCGTCGAGCACCGGCCGGAAGTGCGGCAGCGTGTCGAGCAGACCGCTGCGCGGATCGACCATCGTGCTGTCGTGCCACTCCCAACCCGGCTGGTTCTCCTCCGAGCCGTGGTGGTGGTCGACCGTCACCAGTCGCGCATCGCGTGAGCGTGCTGCGGCACCGAGCAGCAGCGTCGACTTGCCGCAGTAGGTGCCGATCTCCAACCAGGTGCCGGGGCGAGCGCCGAGTGCGACGTCATACAGGGCATCGCCCTCGTCGACCGGCATGAATCCTGTTGTCGCCGCAACGGTTTCGGCAAGATCCGGTGGGACGGGCATCAGCTCACCGCTTCGCCACGAGCGAGCGTTGCGGACTCGACCGACTCGTCACCCGGCCAGCCGGCGTCGCGCCACAGGCCGGCACCGGAGGTCGTCTGGGTGACCACGTCCGCGGCCAGGAGCACCGCGGCAGCGGTCCACGAGGTCTGCTCCCGCGGCCAGAGCACCATGTCGGGCAGGTTGCGGCCGGTCCAGTAGCCGCCGGTCTCCTCATCGCGCAGACCCTGCAGGTCCTCCAGCACGCTCAGCGCCCGGTCGGTCTCACCCATGGCATCCAGCGCGGCGACGAGTTCCGCGGACTCCGCCGACGTGACCCACGGCTGGTCGTTGACACATCGGGCGCCATGGCCGGGACGTACGAAATCGGCCCAGCCGGCGTCGATCCGGGCGGTCGCCATCCGGCCGCGCAGCGCACCGGCGAGCACCGGGTAGTACCAGTCCATCGAGAAGCGTGCTCGGTCGGCGAAGGACTCCGGCCGCTCGCGCAACGCGCTCGCCAACCGGTTGCCGGCCCAACGCCAGCGTGGCCGATCGTGTCCGAGGGTCGCCGCGATCAGGCATGCGCACTCGATCGATTGCAGCGCGCTCGCGCTGCCGGTGAGCAGGGCGAAGTCGGCGACACCACCATCCGTGCCGACGGCCCAGCCGAGCTCCCCACCCGGATGCTGCGCCCGTATGACGAAATTGATCGCCGCCTCGACTGTGGGCCACAGCCGGGCGAGCCCGTCGGTCCGACCGGTCACCAGGTAGTAGTGCCACAAACCGACTGCGAAATAAGCACATTGGTTGGTGTCGGAGCCGGGATCCTCGATCCCGCCGTCGCGCAACACCATCGGCCAGGAGCCGTCCTTGCGCTGGTTGGCCGCGGACCATTCGAGTGCCCGCCAGGCCGCGGACCAGTAACCGGCAACGGTCAGCCCCATCGCGGACTCGATGTGGTCCCAGGGGTCGAGGTGGCTGCCGTCATACCAGGGGATCGAGCCGTCCGAGCGCTGCTGCCGCAGCACGAACTGCGCTGTGGCAGCACATTGTTCGGCAGTCAGGACACCCGGGACAGCCAGGCCGCGGGTGGATGTCAGCCGCGTCATACGGCCTCCGGCTTGCGCGAGTAGACGACGAAACTCTTGCCGGCCACCGGATTCAGGGCGTTCTCGGCCGCGCGGGTGACGAACGGCGCCTTCATCATGTCCCACACCAGCAGCCGGTGATAGGCCTTCACGGCGGGGTTGTCGTTGTTGTCGGGACCGACCGCGCACTTCAGCCACCAGTACGGCGCATGCAGGGCGTGCGCGTGATGTTGCTTGTATGGCGCCAGGCCCGCACGTTCCAGGCGTTCCACGAGTTCGGAGGCGCGATAGATGCGGATGTGGCCGCCCTCCACCTCGTGGTAGGAGTCCGACAGCTTCCAGCAGACCTTCTCGGGCCAGGAGCGCGGCACCGACACGGCGACCAGCCCGCCGGGCTTCACGACGCGGAAGAGCTCCGCCATGACCTGCTCGTCCTCGTGCACGTGCTCGAGGATCTCCGAGGCGATCACCCGGTCGAAACTGTTGTCCTCGAACGGCATCGAGCGCGCGTCGCCGTGCAGCACCGTCCCGGACGCACCCGCGGGCACCTCGCCCTCGAGCTCCATCGCGCCGAACATCGTCTTGATGTCGGCCAGGTCCGACTCGGACTGGTCGAACGCGGTCACCACTCCCCCGCGGCGCAGCGCCTCGAACGAGTGGCGCCCCTGCCCGGCACCGACGTCGAGCACGCTCATCCCGGGTGAGACCGGGAACGCCGAGTCGAAGTCCATCGTGATCATCGTGCTGACTCCTTGGTTCTTGTTGCCTCGGACGGCCCGGCGACCGCGCTGTCCGCAGCGATCACCTCGGCAATCACTTCGGCGTAGACATCGGCCGTTGCCCGGGCAACCGCGCGCCAACTGTATGTGCCGACCGCACGGGCGCGTCCCGCCGCACCCATCCGAGCGGCCTCGGCCGGGGATGCCAGCACCGCCGCGATCGCTGCACCGAGAGCCGGTGCATCGCCTGCGGGAACGAGCCGGCCGACACCGTCGGCGAGCAGGTCGGGCAACGCCCCGACGTTGGACGCCACCACCGGTGTGCCGCTGGCCATCGCCTCGATGGCGGGGATCGAAAAACCTTCGTACCGCGACGGAATCACCTGCAGCGACGCCGAGGCCACCAACTCCGCGAGCTCCTCATCGGTCAGCCCGCTGCGGAAGGTCACCCGGTCGACCAGGCCGGCATCGGCCAGCCGCTTGCCGGTCGCCTCGCTCGGGGTGCCGACGACCACCAGCTCACTCCATGCATCCCGGGGCAGCTCCGCGAGGGCGTCGACCAGCACCGCCATACCCTTCAGCGGCACGTCCGCGCTGATGATCGACACGATGCGGCCGGGCACTCGCGGCTGCGACCGTGGCCGGAAGCGATCCACGTCGACGCCGACCGGCACGACCCGCATCCGGTCCCGGGGCACACCGAAGTCGGCCGCGATGTCCTGTGCGGACACCGTCGACACGGTGAGGATGTGCTTGCTGCGCTGGGCGACCCGGCGCTGCATCTGCACGAAGCCGTACCACCGGCGCTTGGTGACGCGGTCCCAGCCGGTCGCCGCCTCCAGTTCGAGTCGGCGGTCCCGGCTGATCGGGTGGTGGATGGTCGTCAGCAACGGCAGGCCGCGACGCTCGAGGGCGAGCAGGCCCGGCGCCAGTGTCTGGTTGTCATGCAGGATGTCGAAGTCGTCGAGCCGATCCCGCAACACCCGCGACAGGCGCATGCCGAACGTCCGCGGCTCCGGAAAACCGGCAGTGCACATCGCCGCGAACTCGAAAACGTCTATCGCCGAGCGGAATTCACGCAACGCGGGCCGCCGGAACGGATCGTCGGCGCGGTAGAGGTCGAGGCTCGGCACCGGCGTCAGGCGCACGCCCGGATCGAGTCGCGGGTAGGGCTGACCGCTGAAGACCTCGACCTCGTGCCCGAGTGCCACCAGCTCGCGGGACAGGTTGCGGACATAGACGCCCTGACCGCCGGAGTGCTCCTTGCTGCGGTATGACGCCAACGCGATCCTCACGCCGCGCACCCCGCACCGCGAGTGACGGCTTCTTCGCCGAGTGACGGCGAGATTTGACCGTCACTCGGCGAGGAAGCCGTCATTCGGCAAGGGATGCGTGCGAGCATCACGCCACGCTGGGTTCTGCGGCGCCGACTGCGACACCGACTGCGGCGGTGTGCAGGTCATCGTTCGGGGACCGCTGCTCGCCGGGCCGGACGAAAGTCATGCTGTCGGTGACGTCGGCTCGCCTGGCATCGCGCCGGTCGGAGAAGTAGTTCTGCCGCAGGAACCACGGCTTGCGGTCACCCTGCTTGGGCAGGCTCGCGAGCGAGCGCTGGATGTAGCCCGCCGCGAGATCCAGTGCGGGCGACGTCGGCATCTCGTGGGTGACGGTCGGGTAGCCGTAGGCGTGGCCGCTCCGGCGCACGTGGTTGACGAATCGGCAGAAGAACTTCGCCGACAGGTCCGCACGCAGCGTCCACGACGCGTTCGTGTAGCCGATGCACACGGCGGCGTTCGGCACACCCTCGAGCATCAGGCCCTGATAGATGTAGCGCTGTCCCGGATCACAGTCCCGGCCGTCGACGCTGAGCTTGGCGCCGCCGATGAGCTGCACGTTCAGGCCGGTGGCGGTGACGATGATGTCGGACGGGATCGACCCACCCGACCCGGTGTGTATGGCGCCCTCCTCGACCCGGTCGATCGTGTCGGTGACGACGTCGACGTCATGGTCCCGGATCGCCTTGAAGAGATCGGAGTCCGGCACGATGCACAGGCGCTCGTCCCACGGCTTGTACCGCGGGGTGAAGGCCTGCATGTCGACGTTGCTGCCCTTGAGCTGGCGAGCGACGCCGCTGCGCAACACCTTGGTCGCCGCACCGGGAGCGCGGCGGCAGAACTCGTAGAACCCGACGGCCGTGGCTGCGTTCTTCAGCCGCACGGCGGCATACGCGCGCTTCGCGGGCAGCACCGTGCGCAGCGCCTTGGCGATGACGTCGCGCGACGGCAGCGTGAGGACGTAGGTGGGTGACCGCTGCAGCATCGTCACGTGGGCGCCCTGGCGCGCGAGCGCCGGGACCAGCGTCATCGCGGTCGCTCCGGAACCGATGACGGTGACCTTCCGGCCCTGCACGTCCACTCCGTCGGACGGCCAGAACTGCGGGTGTATGACGTCCCCGTCGAAGTCCTCGATGCCCGGGAAGTCGGGTTGGTAGCCCTGCTCGTAGTCGTAGTAGCCGGAGCACAGGTAGACGAAGTCGGCGGTGACGGTGCGGTCACCCTCCGGGGTGCTCAGCGCGAGCGTCCAGCGCGCGTCGCTGCTGGACCAGTCGGCGCTGGTCACTCTCGTGGAGTAGACGATCCGCTCGTCGATGCCGTATTTCGCCGCGGTGTCCTTCAGGTACTGCAGGATGTCCGCGCCGTCGGCGATCGACTTCTCACCCGTCCACGGCTCGAACGGGAAGCCGAGGGTGAACATGTCCGAGTCGGACCGGATGCCCGGGTAGCGGAAGAGATCCCACGTGCCGCCCAGGCTCTCGCGCGCCTCGAGGATCGCGTAATCGGCGCCCGGACACATCGTCTGGATCCGGTAACCGGCGTCGATCCCGGACAGGCCGGCGCCCACGACCAGCACGTCGTAGTGATCCTGCAAGGGCATCGTCTCTCCTCGGCTCGCCGTTCGGGGGGTCGTCCGAGGGTCCAAGTTACCCGCCGGTCACATGTCGTGCCAGATCACCCACCGACAGCGTGCCCTACCCGTTCACGATGATGACGTGCAGGTGCCGCGGGCCGTGCACCCCCTCGATGCGGTTGAGCTCGATGTCGCTCGTGGCGCTGGGACCACTGATCCAGGTCAGCGCCCGGTGCGCCTCGATTGCCGGCCGCAGCAGGCGTATGGCGCCGGGAACGTCCGGCGTCACCTGGCTCTCGCGGACGATGCAGACGTGCACGTCCGGCACCAGGGTGAGCGCGCGACGACCCTGGTCGGGCGTGTGGTCGAGCACGATGGTGCCGGTCTCGGCGATGGCCACGGCCGCTGCGGTCACGACCGCATCGCAGTGGTCGAGGTCGGCGGTGGTCAGGTCGGTGTCCTCGACCCGGTCGGCCGTGACGGCCGACAGCCAATCCCGATCCAGACCGGGAGGTATGACGACACTGCCGACCTGGTGGGCCTGCAGCGCCGCCTCGATGCGCGCGGCGAGTTGCTCCGGCCCGCAGCGTTCGACGACCGCCCGGTAGTCGGCGGTGACCTCGGCGAACCGGTCGATCATCGCCTCGTGCGTGCCGTCGGCGGAGTGGTCCTCGACGGCGCCGGCCGCCGGCGCCGCGTCGTTGTCCTCCCGGGCACCGGTCTCGTCCAGCGCGTGCCGGATGCGTCGCAGGATCTCGGCGCGTGCGCCGGACGTGTCGCGGCGTGGCGTGGTCGTCATGAGCCGTCCCCTTCGTGAGTGCGTTTCCACCAGGCCCGGAACGATTCCTTCGCCGGCACCGGGGCGTTGCGCGCCTGGGTCCACGCGGAGGCGGGCCACGGCAGCTGGCTGATGGAGGTCTTCTTGCCGAGCAGCCGGGCACCGGCAGCGGCTCCGGCCTGGACACCTTCGAGTCGCTTGTGGTTGCCGAACACCCACGATGCGGCGCGCATGCCGGCGGCCTCCGCGGAGGGCAGGCCGCCGCGGTGCTGGTCGACGACCTGGCTGCGCAGCTCGACGAGCATGCGCGGTATGTCGATGCGCACCGGGCAGGCCTCGAAGCAGGCACCGCACAGGCTGGACGCGTAGGGCAGCGACTGGTCGATGTCGCTCGTTGTCCCGCGCAGCTGCGGGGTCAGCACGGCACCGATCGGGCCCGGATAGACCGACCCGTAGGCGTGGCCGCCCGCGCGCTCGTAGACGGGGCAGACGTTGAGGCAGGCGGAGCACCGGATGCAACGCAGCGCCTCCCGGCCCAGCTTTTCCTCCAGGACCCGGGTCCGGCCGTTGTCCAACAGGACGACGTGCACGTCCTGCGGGCCGTCGTCGGGTGTGGCACCGGTCCACATCGTCGTGTAGGGATTCATCCGCTCGCCGGTGCTGGATCGAGGCAGCAGCTGCATGAAGGTGCCGAGGTCGTCCCAGGTGGGCACGACCTTCTCGATGCCGACCACGCTGATCAGCGTCTCGGGCAGCGTCAGGCACATCCGGCCGTTGCCCTCCGACTCCAGCACGACCAGCGTGCCGGTGTCGGCCACCGCGAAGTTCGCGCCGGAGATCGCGACCTTGGCGCGCAGGAACTTCTCCCGCAGGTGCTTGCGAGCGGCCTCGGCGAGCTGGGCCGGCTCGTCGGTCATGTCCTCCGGCGCCGGCCGGCCCACCTTGCCCATCTCCCGGGCGAAGATCTCGCGGATCTGACTGCGGTTGCGGTGGATCGCCGGCACCAGGATGTGTGAGGGCCGGTCGTGGCCGAGCTGCACGATCAGCTCGGCGAGGTCGGTCTCCCACGCGCTGATGCCGGCCGCCTCGAGCGCCTCGTTGAGCTCGATCTCCTGGGTGGCCATCGACTTGACCTTGACGACCTCCTCGGTGCCGGTGGCCTGCACCAGCTCGGTGACGATGGAGCAGGCCTCGTCCGCGTCGCGAGCCCAGTGCACGGTCGCACCGGCGGCCTGCAGGTTGCGCTCCAGCTCCTCGAGGTGGTCGTCCAGGTGCGCCAGGGCGGCGTCCTTGCTGCGTGCCCCGTCGACCCGCAACTCCTCCCAGTTGTCGACCTCGCCGACGACCTGGGCCCGCTTGTCACGGATCGTGTGCGTCGCCATCTGCAGGTTGTGCCGCAGCACCGGGTTGCGCAGCTCCGGAGCCGCGAGCTTCGGGAACTTGGGCATCCCCACGAAGGTCGGTGTGGTGACACCGACCGGATTGCGTTCGGATGTGTTTTTCACGCCGGGTCCTCCTCCGTGGATGCCAGGATCTGCGCCAGGTGCAGGGACCGCACGCCGGAGCGGCTGCGGTCCAGCAGCCCACCGATGTGCGCGAGGCACGAATTGTCCCCGGCGACAACGACTTCCGCCTCGGTCTCGCGGATGTGGCGGGCCTTGTCGGAACCCATCGCGACCGAGACGTCGGCGTTCTTCATCGCGAACGTCCCGCCGAACCCGCAGCATTCGTTGGCGCCGGGCAGCTCGACGAGGTCGATGCCGCGGACGGCGCGCAGCAGTTTCAGCGGCCGGTCGCCGACGTGCAGCATCCGCAGCGAGTGACAGGTCGGGTGGTAGGTGACCCGGTGCGGGAAGTAGGCGCCGACATCCTCGACGCCGAGCACGTCGACGAGGTACTCGGACAACTCGTGGACGCGCGGGGTGAGCTGCTCCACCTCGCGGGCCAGCCCGCTGTCGCCGGAGCGTTCGGCGATCCAGCGATGCTGCTCGCGCACGGACCCGGTGCACGAGCCCGAGGGCGCGACGATGGCGTCATACGAACCGAAGACGTCGACGAACGACCGGACGAGCGGCACCGCCTCGTCGACATACCCGGTGTTGGTGAACATCTGACCGCAGCACGTCTGGGCCATCGGGAACTCGACCGTCACGCCGAGCCGCTCCAGCAGGGTGACGGTGGCCCGCGGTGTCTCGGGCCAGACCGTGTCGTTGAAGCAGGTGGCGAAGAGCGCGACGCGCGGTGCGGCGGTCACGGCAGCATCCCCGACAGGACGGTGGACTGAAGGCCGACCAGCAGGCAGACGATCACCAGCAGACCGAGCGACCACAGGATGACCTTGCGGAAGATGTCCGACTCACGGCCGACCAGGCCGACGGCGACCGCGGCGATCGTGAGGTTCTGTGGGCTGATCATCTTGCCGACCACGCCGCCGGCGGAGTTGCCCGCCACCAGCAGGGTCGGGTCGATACCGGCCTTCTTCCCGGCGGTCTGCTGCAGGGTCGCGAAGAGCGCATTGGCGCTGGTGTCCGAACCGGTGACCGCGGTGCCCAGCCAGCCGAGGATCGGTGACAGGAAGGCGAAGGCCGCGCCGGTGCCGGCGATCCAGGTGCCGATCGTGACGGTCTGACCGGACAGGTTCATCACATACGCCAGGCCCAGCACAGAGGCGACGGTGAGGAACGCGAAGCGCAGCTTGACGCCGGTTTCCACGAACTCACGTCCCCATTGGGCCGGGCTCACCTTGTAGACCAGCGCGACGACGACCGAGCAGATCAGCAGCAGCGAGCCGGGCGAGGACAGCCACGGCAGCGTGTAGACCGTGGTCGCGCTCACCTTGCCGGTGCCGGACAGGACGTGGCCGTCCAGGCCGGGCCAGGAGATCTTCACGTCGGTGTCGGCCAACGCGTTCTTGATCGGGTCGATCAGCTTGGCCGCCGCGAACACCGCGATGACGAGCAGGTAGGGCAACAGCGCCATACCGATGCGACCGGGGGTGAGTGCGCTCGCCCGACGGTCCATCTCATCCGCGGAGGTGAACGCGATGTCGTCGTCCGCGACGCCGGTGCCGACGTCGCCGGATCCGCCACCGGCAGAGGCATATTCGAGCTGACGGGCCTCGGCGAGGGTCTCGTTCGCCTCGTCGCGGCCCTGCGGCCGCCAGAAGCGCAGCATGATGACGGCGGATGCGAGCCCGGCCAGTGACGCGATGACGTCGGTCAACTCGACGGAGATGTAGGTCGCCGACGCCCACTGGGTCACGGCGAACACCGCACCCACCACGAGCGCGATCGGCCAGGTCTGGCGGACCCCGCGACGGCCGTCGACCAGGAAGACGAGCATCAGCGGGACGACCAGCGCGAGGACCGGGGTCTGGTGTCCGACATACGCGCCGACGATGTTGTAGTCGATGTGGGTCAGGTTGCCGGCCGTGATGATCGGGATGCCGATCGCCCCGAACGCGACGGGCGCGGTGTTGGCCAGCAGCGCGACGGCGGCGGCACGCAGCGGCGAGAAGCCGACCGCCACGAGCATCACGCCGGTGATCGCGACCGGAGCGCCGAAACCGGCGAGCGCCTCCAGCAGGGCACCGAAGCAGAACGCGATGATGATCGCCTGCACCCGCGGGTCGTCCGACACCAGGTGGAACGCCGCCCGCAGGTCCTCGAAGCGGCCCGCCACGACGGTGATCTGGTAGAGCACGATCGCGCTGAAGACGATCCACATGATCGGCACCAGGCCGTATGCCGCCCCCTCCGTCCCGGACAACAGCGCCAGCGACACCGGCATCTTGAAGGCGGCCACGGCCACGATCAGGGCGATCGCCAGACCGGTCAGTCCGGCCCAGTGCGCCTTCCAGCGCAACAGGCCGAGGGTCAGGAAGATGCTCAGCAGTGGAAGCGACGCGATCACCGCGGACAGCCAGAGGCTGTCCGCGACCGGCGTGATCGGGGGTTGATAGGTCGTCGGCATTGTTGCGGGCTCCAAACGGGGAGATGGTGCGGGGCTCGTAATGGTCTTACCATTAAGTGTGACGCAGAACATACCAGCAGATCCGGTCCCGCGAAACCCCCTCGCACAACGTCGTAGGCTCGCGGGCGTGTCTGCAGATGTTCCGCCGAAGAAGGCGTGGGAACTCGTCGTCGCATGGGTCGAGGACCGCATCCTGAGTGGGGAGTACGTCGTCGGCTCGCACCTGCCGGCCGAGCGCGATCTCGCGCAACGGGTCGGAGTGAGCCGCCCCGCCGTACGCGAAGCGGTGCGGACGCTGGAGGCTTCCGGCGTGGTCCGCTCCGCGGTCGGGGCGGGCGCTGCGGGCGGGACACGGATCACCGGCGTGCCGCACACCGCACTGACGCGCCTGCTGCGACTGCACGTCGCGCTGGCCAGCTTCCCCACGACGGATGTGACCGAGGTTCGCGTTGCCCTGGAACGTCTTTCGACCCGCCTGGCGAGTCGGCGGGCGAGCGCGGGCGATGTGGCACAGATGCAGCAGCTGCTCGTCGCCATGGACGACGACGAGCTGACGATGGCGGAATTCAACGACTACGACACCGGCCTGCACGTCGCCATCGCGGAGGCGGCCGGCAACCGACTCGCCAGTGACCTGACGATCGCGATCCGGGAGTCGATGCGACTGCCGATCCTCTCCGGCCTGGCTGCCCTCGACAGCTGGACGGACACGCGCGAGATCCTGCGTGCCCAGCACCATGCCGTCGTCGCCGCGATCTCCGCGCAGGACGCGGAGCACGCCGTCACGCTGATGGAGGAGCACATCCGAACCGCCTACGACCGTATGACGAGCCTGCACCCGTGAGCGCGCAGCCACAGCCGTATGACGTGGTGGTCGTCGGCGCCGGCCCGGCGGGCAGTCCTGCCGCGCATGCCGCCGCACGGGCGGGCGCCAGCACGCTGCTGGTCGATCGTGCGGCGTTTCCCCGCTACAAGACGTGCGGCGGCGGCCTCATCGGGCCCACGCTCAGGTCATTGCCGGACGGCCTCGACGTGCCGGTGCAACAGCGAATCACCAAGGCATCGTTCACGATTCGTGGTCGTTCGCCTTACGGGCAGCGCGCCGATGACCGGATCCTCAGCCTGGTCAACCGGGCCGAGTTCGACACCGCACTGCTCGACGCCGCGGCCGCCGCCGGCGCGCAGGTGCGCGCCGGCGTCACGGTGAGCTCGCTGCGCGAGGAGGCCGGTGTCGTCACGCTCAGCACTTCGGACGGCGAGATCCGGGCACGCGCCGTGGTCGGCGCGGACGGGTCGGCGAGCCGGACCGGCCGGTATGTCGGGGTCGAGTTCCGGCAGGTCGACCTCGGCCTGGAGGTGGAGCTGGCGCCGGACGAGGCGGCGCGGGCCGCCTGGTCCGGGCGGGTCCACCTCGACTGGGGTCCGACGCCCGGCTCCTACGCCTGGGTCTTTCCCAAGCGGGACGTGCTGACCGTCGGCGTGATCATGGCGAAGGGATCACCGGCCGAGACGAAGCAGTACCGCACGGATTTCGTTGCGCAGCAAGGACTTTCCGCGTTGCCGGTGGTGCGCGACTCCGGACACCTGACGCGCTGCCGGACCGCGGACTCACCGCTCGGTCGCGGGCGGGTGCTGGTGGCCGGCGACGCCGCCGGCCTGCTCGAACCGTGGACGCGGGAGGGCATCTCGTATGCTGTCCGGTCCGGCGCCCTCGCCGGTGCAGCGGCGGCGCGGATCGCCAGCGGCGGCACGTCACCGGAGTCGGGCCTTGCGTCATACACCCGGGACGTGGAGCGGGAGCTCGGCGCCGAGATGGCCGTGGGCGAGCAGGCGCTGCGCGCCTTCGAGCGGCACCCGCGGGCGTTCCACACGATGTTGCGAACTCCGCTCGGCTGGCGGGTTTTCGTGCGGATCACGCGCGGCGACACGACGCTCGCCCACCTGGCGCGGCATCGCGCCATCCGGGTCGGCCTGGCGGCGATGAACCGCTGGTGACGGCTCGGCGAGCGGGTCAGGACGCGGCGATGATGGCGACGATGTAGCCGATGCTGGCAACCACCTGCACGGCGCCGATCACGATGCCGGCGATCGACATACCGCGGCCAACGCCACCGATCTCCTTGGACCTGTTGAGACCGAGGACCCCGAGCACGATCGCCACGATGCCGGCGACGAAGCAGAAGACGAAGCCCGCGAGGCTGGTGACGAAGGCAGCGATGGCCAGGCCGTTGGTCGGCTTCGGCTGATAGGCGGTGTAGGGCGTGCCCGGTGCGCCATACGGCGACTGCTGGCCGTACGGCGGGTAGGGCTGCTGGCCATACTGCGACTGGCCGTAACCGGGTTGCGAGTAGCCCTGTGGCTGCTGGCCGTACTGCGGGTAGCCCTCGGGCCCGTATGCCGACTGGCCCTGCTGCGCATAGGGATCCGTGGGCTGCCCCGGGTAGGGCGACGGCGCGTAGGGGTCGACCGCCGGCTGGGCAGTCGTCTCCTGCTCGTGGAACTGCCGGTCTGCGGGGCTGCGCTCGCCGTACGGATCAGACATGCGGCCCATGGTAGGCGCGCGCGTGTCGCCGCCACGAATCAAGACGAATCGTCGGCAGCCGGGCGACGATGCGCTTCAATCGAGGGATGAGTCTGCGATCGGAGGAGTTCGAGCGCGCGCGCCGCGAGACCGTTCGGTACCACGAGGAGCTCTACGCCGCTGCGGAGCTCGGCGACGCCGGCACCTGGCTGGCCCAGCCACATCCGCTGCTGTTCGACGCGCTGGAGTTGCTTCCCGCCGACCGGCCGCTCGTCGCCTATGACCTCGGCGCCGGCATCGGGCGCCATACGATCCCGATGCTGCGACTGTTGCCGCCCGGTTCGCAGGTGTATGCCGTCGACCTGTTGCCGTCCGCGCTCGACCAGCTCGAGCAGCAGGTGCCGGCCGGGACGACGACCGCGCTGCACACCCGGGCCGTGGATCTGGTCGATTTCGAGCTGACCGCGCCGGCCGACCTCGTCTTCGCGTTCTCCGCGATCGAGCACCTCCCGAGCGCAGCGGCGGTGCGCACGCTGTTGCAGCGGATCGCCGCCGCACTGAACCCGGGCGGTGTCGTGGCCCTGGGCATCATCGCCGATCGCTTCGAGATCCGCGGTGACGGCACGCGCCGGCCGGCCCTGCTGGAGAGTGAGCTGTCCATCGAGGCGGCACGTGAACTCCTCGGTGAGACGTTCGCCGATCTCACGGTCGAGCAGCTGCACCTGCGGCCCGCCGACGTCCGCGAGGAACGCGACGGCGAGAGCTACACGCTCGCGGCGACGCTGCTGACCTTCCTCGCGACCGCTTAGGTGCGCAGCTGGTTTCGATACGCCTCCTCCGCTGCGCTCCTCCGGCTACCCATCGATACGTCCGCTCGTTCCTCGCGGCCTACTCAGGGCGGCGCTCAACCCGCTTGGTGCGGCTACTCGACGACCGAGTCGGCGGGCAGCCAGCCCTCCGGTCCGGACGAGCCGGCCGGGTAGGTCTCCATCGGGACGCGGCCGGCCTTCCAGGACTTGAGCACGGGATCCATGATGCGCCAACAGGATTCGGCGGCGTCGCTGCGTACGGACAGCAGCGTGTCACCGTCCAGGACCTCGCGCAGGACCTCGCCATACGGGAGCATCCAGCCGGGGGCGAGCTCGGCCCGCAGCGTCTTCTGCTCCAGGTCCATCGGGCTGCCCTCGGCGTTCATCGTGAGGACGAACGACACGGCGCCGGGGTTGAGGTCGATGACCAGCTTGTCCGGCGCCGCCGAGTTGTCGAATCCGTTGGGCAGGTGCGGGACCGGGCGGAAATATGCGATCACCTGCTTGCGCGGAGCACCGAGCGCCTTGCCGCTACGCAGCGTGAACGGCACGCCCGCCCACCGGTTGTTGCGGACCTCGACCTGGACCTGCGCGAGCGTCTCGGTCTCCCGCGCAGCGTCGACACCCTTCTCCCGCGTGTATGCCGGGATCTTGCGCCGACCGATCTGGCCGGCGGTGTAGCGCGCCCGCTTGCTGGACCGCTTCGGGCTGCCTCCCCACAGGTGCGTGGAGCGCAGGACCTGCGCCTTCTGGTCCTGCACCTCCTGGGCCGACAGGTCGGCGATCGACTCCATCGCGAACACGCCGAGGATCTGCAGCAGGTGCGACTGCAGCATGTCCCGCAGCGCCCCCGCCCCGTCGTAATAGCCGGCACGGCCCTCGAGCGCGAGGTCCTCGTCATAGATGATCTCGACGCGCTCGATGTGCTCGGCGCTCCAGATCGGTTGCAGGATGCGGTTGGCGAAGCGCAGCCCGATGAGGTTGAGGACGGTGGAGCGGCCGAGGAAGTGGTCGACCCGGAAGATGTGGCTCTCCGGGACCAGCTTGTGCAACTGCGCGTTGAACGCGTGCGCCGACTTCTCGTCGCCACCGAACGGCTTCTCCAGCGCCAGCCGGGTGTCGTCCGGGAGGTCGATGTCCTCCAGCAGCGTGCACACCTTCATCGACACCGCCGGCGGCAGTGCGAAGTAGATGACGAGCGGGCCGGTGCCGCCTGCAATGAGGTCGGCCAGCTGCTCCGGGTTGAGCAGGTCGGTCTGCTGGTAACGGGTCTTGGCGAGCGCCGACCGCGCCGGGCGCGCCGGCACCGGCACCGTGGCGAAGGACTCCTCGACCCGCTGCTTCCATTGCGCGGCAGTCAGATCCGCCCGGTCGGCCCCCACGATCCGAACCTTCCGGGACGGCTCGATCTTCAGCAGGCTGCCGACGCCGGGCAGCAACAGCCGGTGGGTGAGGTCGCCACCGGCGCCGAGGATGAGCAGGGTCACGGGAGTCTCAGCAGCCATGGCCCGAGCATGGCACGACCGGCCGGAACTGTTCGCGATGTGAGCCGCGTCGTTTGTCACCGCGTGATGGATTGTGTAACTTGAAGTTATGCAACGCATCATCACATGTGATCCCACCCGCTCCATGGGTATGGCGGTCATGTGTCGCTGTCTGTGGGCCTGACCCTCTACCGCACGCGCCGCGTGTCGATTCCGGGTCGGCCGAATCCGCTCGCCCACAACGACATTCACCAGACAGCCTTGAAGGATGCACCCGCATGACCACCATCACCGCACGCCTCTCCCCCATCGTCGGACCGCGCGATCTCGACGCGATCACCCAGCTCCATACGGCCGCCGCCTCCCATTTCGCGTATGACGCGAGCCGCCTCGAACGCCAGTGGACGGTCCTCTCCGGGGACGACGACCACGTGCAGGTCTGGGCCATCGCCTGGCCGCCCGGGTCCTCGACCGGTTGGCACGACCACGGCACGGCCGACGGTGCGTTCCGTGTCGTGCAGGGAACACTGCGCGAGCACGTCTGGATCGGGTATGACGCCGCAAGCGACCTCCCCGTCGGGCGCGGGCGCCACTTCACCGACAGTCACGTGCACGACGTCCGCAACGAGACCTCGCAGTGGGCGGTGTCCGTGCACGCCTATCACCCGGTGCTGCAGAGCATGACTCGTTACGAAGTCCGAGACGGACAGCTCGTGATCTCGGGTCGCGACGAGGAGGGCTCGGCATGGTGACCAGCTACGTTTCCGAATTGACCTGGCAGTCAGCGCTTTTCACGGCCTCACCACCGTCCTTGCTCGACGGCGGGGCGCCGGCTTCGCGCTTCGCCGGTGTCGACCACCAGTTGGCGGATGCGCGCAGTCGACTACAGCGGCTCAGTCCTCGTGCGGCGTTCCAGGAGGTGCTGTGGCGGCGTGCGACGCTCGTCGACATACGACCGGCCGCACAACGGGCGACAGAGGGCGAGCCGTCGGATTCCCTCGCCGCGATGACGATCGAGCGCAACGTCCTCGAGTGGCGGCTCGACCCGCGCAGCGACGCACGGCTCCCGGTCGCGGCACCGGACCTGCGTGTCATCGTGCTCTGCCAGGAGGGCTACGCCTCGTCGTTGGCCGCGGATTCGTTGGTGAGCCTGGGTGTTCGCAACGCGACCGACGTCGTCGGCGGCTTCGCCGCATGGCGATCGCTCGGGCTGCCGGTCAAAGACTGACGGTCGCCACGTCCTCGCCGTCGATCACGAAGCGTGCGTCGATCGAGATCCGCGAGCGCAGCGAGTTGGCGATGAAGCACTCCTGATGCGCGATGCGCGTCAGCCGCTCGAGCTGATCGACACGGCTGCCGGACGCCAGTGTCACGACCGGGTGCAGCGCGATGTCCGTGATCCACATCGGCGAATTCCCTTCCGGCATGGTCCCTTCCGCAGCGTCGACGTAGTCGACGACATCGAGCCGGGCACGTGCGGCGACCGCAAGGAACGAGAGCAGCTGGCAACTGCTCGCCGCCATCACCACCAGCTGCTCCGGGTTGGCCAGGGCAGGATCGCCGCCGAAGTGCGGATCGGAGGAGAGCTTCATCCCGGTGAGCTCGGCGGGCGCGACCCGGTGCTCTCGGGAGTAGGCGTCATACCCCTCGCCAGTGGAGCCGTGCCAGCTCAAAGCGACCGGGTACGAGTGGTTTTCCGCCATACAGGCATCGTATGCCGGGCCGGCGCCGACCGCGATCGTGCGACCCGGCAGAAAACCGGAGGCGTGAGCCGAGCCGGCCTCCTAGCCTGAACGCATGGTGACCCAGGTCAACGCGTCCGGGCTCGAGGCCCTGGAACTGTCGACCCGCCTGCTGCAGCGCAGCAGGTCGGCCGATCCGAACAGCGGGCTCTGGGAGGCCGCCGACGTGCAGTGGTGGTGGCGCCGACCGAGTCGTTCGGACGACCTGGAGAAGCCGTTCTGGCTCGACGAGGACGGCCCGGTGGCCGGGGTCCTGTTCTCGATCCAGGGCGAGGAGGGCCAGCTCGATCCGATCGTGGTGCCCGGGACCTTCGACCTCGAGGTGGTCCTCGCCGCGGCGCTCGACCTGGGACGGGCCCACACACCGGCCGGTTTCGAGATCCCGGTCGATGATGACGACGCGGTGCTGCGACGCCTGGTCACCGATGCCGGGCTGACGGCGGGATACAGCGACAGCACCGCCTGGCTCCGCGCCGACGATCGAGGTGCGGTCCGGCCACCGGCCGATGGCTTCACGCTCGTCGACCGCAGCCGACGAGACGGCGTGCCGCATCCGATGCGCGAGCGCAACGGCGAGGGCGTCGCGCAACGACTGGCGCAGTGCTCGCTCTACGACCCGACGCTGGACCTGGCAGTGGAGACCGCCGACGGACGGTCGGCGGGCTACGCACTCTTCTGGGCGGACCCGGTCACCAAGGTGGGACTGGTCGAGCCGGTGCGCGTCGAGGACGAATTCCAGCGCCGCGGGCTGGCGTCCGCCCTCGTGAGCGCGGGAGTCGAGCGACTCGCCGCCCGCGGGATGGAAAGGATCAAGGTCTCCTTCGGCTCCGAGATCGCCGGAGCGACCTACCGAGGCGTCGGGTTCCGGCCGACCTCGACCGCTACCTGGTATGGCGAGAAGGCCCCTGCCACGGCCTGACCCGGGCGAAACAGCGTGCAACTACTGCACTGCTCACATTCGCGCACCGTCGGTGACGGCGCGCTGCATCAGCTCCTGCTCTGCTGCCGATTCGCCGATCCCATGAATCGCGGGTAGTCCGAACGGTCCAGCACCGGGCTGATCTGCTGCCAGAGAATCTTGTTGAGGATGCCGCGTGGGACGAAGTTGGCGCCGAAATGGGTGATTCGTGACTGATGGCCGCAGACGATCCGAGCCCGTCCTTTCAGGATTCCGTCGACGACCTCCTTGGCAATGGCGTCGGGACTCGTACGCAGAAATTTCTCGCCGAACTCCTTGCCCGAGTCGGTCGCAATATTGGTGGCGACCCCTCCGGGATGCACCAAGTGCACGGTGATCGGCTCGTGGAGGAGTTCGACCATGAGCGATTCGGTGAATCCGCGCACGGCCGCCTTGGCGGCGCAATACTCGCTGTGACTCGGGACGCCCGTGAGGCCGAAGATGCTGCTGACGTTGACGATGGCGCCCTCGTTGTTGTCACGCAGGTGTGGCAGAAAGGCGCGGGTGCCGTGCAGCACACCGTAGAAATTGATGGCCATGAGTCGTTCGTAGTCGAGGTCGCTGCAGGCCCACACCGGCTTGTTGCTGCCGCTGATGCCGGCGTTGTTGATGATCACGTGGGACGGTCCGAGGGCTCCGCGAACCTCGTCTGCGAACCGATAGACGGCGTCGCGATCACTGACATCGAAGGCGCTGGCGAACGACGTGGTCCCTGATGGGAGCAGAGACACCGTTTCCTCGAGGGTTGCGGAGTCATAGTCGTTGAGCGCCAGGAGGGCGCCCCGGCGGGCGAACTCCAAGGCATAGGCACGACCCATGCCGGAGCCGGCACCCGTGATCGTGACCACCTTGGCGGTGAAGTTCTTCATGGTTGACTCTCCTGTCATCGGTCTTGCCGAACTGTCGTGAGCTGCGCGGGCGGCACATCCGGTCCTGGACGGCGCGGTGCTCTCCCGCGGGCCAGTTGGGAAGGTCGTGGGCCGGGACCCGGGTGATCAGGGTTGGATGACGACACCCGGGGCGTTCATCGCCCGGTTTCCTCCACCTGGCGCAGGATGTGGTGCTCTCGCTTGAAGGACCCGGCGAGGCGGCGATATGTGAAGGTGAAGCCGGGGAACATCGCTATGACGTGCCCGCTCTTGGACTGGTACCAGGAGTGGCAGCCGCCGGACTTCCAGACCGTCCGCTCCATCTCGCGGTGGATCATGGTGGTGTATCGGTCCTCGGCCTCGGGGCAGACCTCCAGGGCGGTGGCGCCCTGTTCGTCCATCTCGTGCAGGGCATTGACCAGGTACCTCATCTGCGCCTCGATGACGAAGATCGCGGAGGTGTGGCCGATCCCGGTGTTGGGGCCGGTCACGATGAACAGGTTGGGGAAACCCGGGATGGTGGTGCCGAGGTAGGCGCGCGGGAACTCGGCCCATGCCTCGGCCAGTGTCCGGCCATCGCGCCCCACCACGGGGTAGGAAATCACCCCGTCGGTGGCGTCGTAGCCGGTCGAGTAGATGATCGCGTCCAGGTCGACCTGTCGACCGTCGCGCGTGAGTATCCCGTGCTCGTTTATCTCCGCGATTCCTTCGTCGCGGGTGTAGAGCGTGGCGTTCTTCCCGGCCAGTGCGGGATAGAGCGTGTTGGACAAGATGATGCGCTTGCACCCGATCGTGTAGTCCGGGGTGAGCTTGGCGCGGAGCTCGGGGTCGGGGACCTGTCGCTCCAGTAGCCGCAACGCCTTTCGCCTCGCGGAGAAGTTGAGTGCCCGCTGGGAGTACTTGAACCCGACCACGCGCGACTCCAGGCTCCAGTAGATGAGGACGCGGAGCATCCGGTAGATCCAGGGAATGCCCAGGAGCCGGCGCTGCATCCGGTTGAACCGACGGTCAGGGCGCGGCAGCACCCAGTGCGGTGTCCGCTGAAACACGTGCAGTTCCGCGACGTCGGGTGCGATTGCCGGAATCACTTGCGCTGCACTCGCCCCGCTGCCGATGACAGCGACCTTCTTACCCGTCAGGTCCATCGAGTGGTCCCAGCCGTTGGTGTGGAATCCGGCCCCGGCGAACTGATGCCGACCGGGGAAGTCCGGAATCACCGGAGTGCTCAATGGTCCTGAGGCGTTGACCAGTATCCGCGCAGCAAACGTTCCGCCTGCCTCGGTCGCGACCTGCCACACGTGCTCGCTGTCGTCCCATGCAACGCCCACTACGTTGGCGTTGAGAAGGGTCTTCTCGCGCAGCCCGTGCTTGTCGATGACGTGGTTGGTGTACGCCTCGAGCTCTTCCTGCGCGGCGAACATCTGGCTCCACCGGTAGGGCTCGGATGAGATCGAGTAGAGCGGTGACTGCACGTCCACCGCGGCGCCGGGGTAGCTGTTCTGGCACCAGGTGCCGCCCATGAAGTCTCGACGCTCCAGGATGAGGAAGTCGCTGATCCCGCGCTTCAGCAGGTTGATCGCGGCGCACTGACCACCGAACCCGCTACCGATGATGATCACCGAGTATGTCGGCATGGTCGCCTCCTGTCACATTGGGAATCAAGGAACTGTCAGTTTGCCAAGTGACGACGCCTGATGTCCAATGCATGGGTGAGAGGTAATACCGAGACCGGTCGGCCGTACGGCGGCGAGACGCCCGAGCAGCGCGCCATGAGGCGCCGGGAGCAGCTCCTCGACGCGGGACTCGAGCTGTTCGGGACGATTGGTTACAGGGCCACCACGGTCCGGATGCTGGCTCGGGAGTCGCGGGTCACGGACCGCTACTTCTACGAGTCGTTCTCGAATACCGAGGACTTGCTGGTCGCGGTCTACCGACGCTGCATCGAGCAGATCCGGGACACCGTGCTGGCGGCGCTGTCCAGCGACCCGGACCTCGAGGTGGACCGCCTGGCCCCACTCGCGCTGGACGCGTTCTTCAACGCGGTCGAGGATCCTCGCGTAGCTCGGGTCTGCTGGGTCGAGATCCTCGGCATCAGTCGGCGCGTCGACCAGGTCTACGGCCAGGGCCTGCGGGAATTCGCCGATCTGGTTCTGCAGGTGTTCCGGGACCGTTTCCCCCGGTGGAAGGTCGGCGACGAGGAAGGTCGCTTGGTGGCCCTGACCCTCATCGGCGGCGTCAACCAGGCAACGGTCGAATGGCTACTGACCGACTACCAGACCCCTCGGGAGGTCCTCGTCGCCGCTACGGCGCGCGTGCTGTCGGGGACCACGCGTCTCATCGCCGACGAGCAGTAGCCTCCGCGGCTCGGGAACCGCGACGGGGACACCCTGAGCGCGGCCGCCACCGATCCGCGACCATGGCAGCCACACCACTCAGGCGGGAGAAAACAGCGATGATTCGCATCCGGTGCTCGGCCGGCGACATCGCAGCGATCAAATTCGTGGTCGACCCGGCGTGGAACGTCCTGTCGAGCATGTCGCTCTTCGTGCAACCGTCCTCACGATCGCTGCACGCGCCGCTCGCGACCGCGCTGCGCGACCAGGAGGCGCCGGGTGTGGCCACGTTGCGCCGACTGACCACCAACCCGGCCGCGTCGTCGCTGCTGGTCGTGCCCGGTTATGCGTATGACGTGGACAACTCGCCCCCACAGCCATGCAAGTCGCCCCCACAGCCATGCAAGCCAAGACGACAACGGCCTGTCGAGCCGCTACCACCACCGATAGCCGAGCGCTGCCCACGTTCACGCAGCCCGTCCAGCTCACCGCAGAAAGCGTATATGGCAGGAGGCTCGACACCATTTTCATCGATAATGGTCCAGAAAAGTCCGAGCCTGACATACGTACGTCTTATCGGCGCCGAACCCACCCACCACAGCGGACTCCCTGGTGCTTTTGGTGCGTCACTCTTAGCGCGGTCGGGACTGCTGCACGGATAGGTGACATCTGATCTGTGGTGCCGAAGGGCGCCGCTGGAAGGATGTGCACTGTGCCCAAGCCATACCCCAAAGAGTTCCGTGACGACGTTGTCCGAGTCGCTCGCAGCCGTGAGCCGGGTCA
>NZ_DASZNO010000018.1:0-11442 GCF_035551235.1 Flexivirga sp.
GGAACGGCTGCAGCGCGGCCGGCACCCGCACCGACCCGTCGGCCTGCTGGTGGTTCTCCAGGATGGCGACGATCCACCGGGTGGTGGCCAGGGTGCCGTTGAGCGTCGCCACCGGGACGGTGCCCTCGCCGTCGCGCATCCGCACCCGCAGCCGCCGGGCCTGGAAGGTCGTGCAGTTGGAGGTCGAGGTCAGCTCGCGGTAGCGGCCCTGGGTCGGCACCCACGCCTCGCAGTCGTACTTGCGCGCGGCCGAACCACCGAGGTCACCGGCGGCGACGTCGATCACCCGGTAGGGCAGCTCGAGGTCGTCCAGCAACCGGCGCTCGATGCGCAGCAGGTTCTGGTGCTCCTCGACCGCCTGCTCCGGGTCGCACAGGACGAACATCTCCGTCTTGGTGAACTGGTGCACCCGGAAGATGCCGCGGGTGTCCTTGCCGTAGGAGCCGGCCTCGCGGCGGTAGC
Source organism: Flexivirga sp. (assembly GCF_035551235.1). Lineage (GTDB taxonomy): Bacteria > Actinomycetota > Actinomycetes > Actinomycetales > Dermatophilaceae > Flexivirga. Next base: position 463 of record NZ_DASZNO010000018.1, read on the forward strand.
AGGTCGAGGTGGCGGTGTAGCGCAACGGGCCGTTGCTCAGGTCGATGATCTCGTCGGTGTGGTAGCCGGCGATCGCCACCTCGCTGGTGCCGGTGAGATAGAGGTCGGCCGACTCCAGGTGGTAGACGTCCTCGTGCGCGTCCAGGTAGCCGGTGCCACCCATCGTCGCCGGGCTGACCAGGGTCGGCACGATGAGCGGGGTGAAGCCCTCCTCGGCGGCGACGCTCTGCGCGTAAGCCATCAGCGCGTTGGACAGGCGGGCGCCGGCGCCCTTGAGGAAGTAGAACCGCGAGCCGCTGACCTTCGCGCCACGCTCCATGTCGATCGCGTCGAGCTTCTCGCCGAGCGCCAGGTGATCCAGCGGCTCGAAGTCGAACTCGCGGGGCGTGCCGACCGTCTCCAGGGTCTCGAAGTCGTCCTCGCCGCCGGCAGGGACTCCGTCGATGACGATGTTGTCCAGCTCGCGGATGAGCGCGGTGAACTCCTTGTCCTCCTGGTCGGCAGTCGCCTCGCGCTGCTTCACCCGGGCGGACAGCTCGGTCGCCCTGGCGCGGGCGTCATCGGCTTCCTTCTGGAGTATGTCGACATCCGCCGAACCGGCCTTGCGGGCAGCGTTCAACTTGCCCATGGCGGCACCGACCGCCTTGCTGACGGTCTTCTGCTCGGAGCGCAGGCTCTCGAACTCATTGATGGACGAGCGTCGCTTCTCATCGGCTGCGAGCACCTGGTCGACCAGGCCCTCGTCGGCGCCGCGGGCACGCTGGCTCGCACGCACGAGGTCGGGGTTGTCACGCACTAGCTTGATGTCGATCACGACAGGCAGGCTACGCGGCGCACCACGCGCGCGTGCAACCCGATAACGTCTGCCGAAGTTTTATGACCGGTGAGTAACGAAAGGTGGCGTCGGTGCAACGAGCCGCTGTTGTCGTCAACCCGACGAAGGTCAAGGATCTGCGGCGCCTGCGGGACGAGCTGACCGCTGTCCTCCAGGGGTACGGCTGGGCCGAGCCGCTCTGGTTCGAGACGACCGTTGCGGAGCCCGGCGAGGGTCAGGCACGCGAGGCGCTCGCGCACGGTGTCGATCTGGTGGCCGCCCTCGGCGGCGACGGGACGGTCCGATGCGTCGCCTCGGCGCTGCTGAACACCGATACCCCGCTGGCCGTCCTGGCGGGCGGCACCGGCAACCTCTTCGCCCGGCAACTCCGACTGCCGATCAACAAGTATGCCGATGCGTTGCGCGTCGGACTCTCCGGCACCGACTCCCCGATCGACGCGATCCGGATCTCCCTGGACTCGCGTGGTTCGAGCGAATTCGACTCCGAGCACATCGGACTCGTGATGGGTGGGGTCGGCCGCGACGCCGACATCATGGCGGACACGACCGACAAGCTGAAGTCGCGGCTGGGCTGGACGGCATACCTCGTGGCGGGCCTGCGCCAGCTGAGCCACCAGCTGATCCCGGCGCGCATCGACGTGCCCGGCCGGCCGGTCCTCTCACGCGACATCACCGCCGTCCTCGCGGGCAACTGCGGGATGCTGCAGGGCGGCATGAAGCTGATGCCGGACGCCGTCGTCGACGACGGGCTGCTCGACGTGGTGGTCGTCAAGGGCGGCGGAGTGCGCTGGCTGTCCGTGATCGGCAAGGTCCTGACCCGCTCCCACAAGGACTCCGAGCAGTTCACCCGGGCGCAGGTCGACCAACTGACCGTCCACGTCGGGACGCCGCAACGGGTCGAGGTCGACGGCGACGTGATCGGCACGGCGCACGCGGTCCGCTTCGCCGCAGCGCGCGGAGCACTGACGGTGCGACTTCCGAGGTGACCACCCGGCTCTTCCGCTTCGCCAGCAGTCACGGCGTCGCCGCTGCGAGGGACGCCGTCTTCGAGGTGCTCCAGGACGCGGAGCACTGGCCGCAGTGGTGGCCGCAGATCCGGTCGGTGACGCCGTATGACGACACGCACGGGTGCGCCGAGATCCGCAGTGTGCTTCCGCTGACACTCCGCATCGAGTTGGCCACGGAGCTGGTCGACGCCGAATCCGGTGTGTTACGAGCGACTTTGAGCGGCGACCTGGTCGGCTGGTCGCAGTTCGCACTGCGCGCGGACGGGCCGGAACGGACGATCCTGGACTACACGCAGGAGGTGCGGCTGGGTGTGCCGGGACTGGTCGGCCGGCTCGCCTCCTCGTTCGTCGCGCGGCCGGTGCTCATCGCCAACCATGCCGCGATGATGCGCAGCGGCATGCGCGGCCTGCAGCGGGCTGCCTCGCGACGCTGAGCGTGTTCGTGTCCGTGCGCGTCACTGTGCGGCCCGGAGCCACAGCGCGGCCCGGCGCCTCACTGGGCGGCGCGCAGTGCGGCTCCGGCGATCCACGCGATGCCGTCGGCCGTCTCCTCCGGTGACCCGCTGGGCTGGATGACGTGGCTGAGGACGGTGCGCACGATGACGTCGACCCCGACGTCCAACTGCTCCCGGTTCAACGGCAACTGGAAGCTCAGCACACCGTCGGTGACAACCTGCTTCGCGGTGTCCAGCAGTTGCGCACCATCGGTGGTGAGCAACGGCAGCAACTCCGAGTTGGCGCCGTGCGATCCGGCGATGACCTCACGGAGCAACGGGTTCTCACGGCCCAGCCGCAGCACCGCGAGCGCCGCGTCGTGGATCGCCGCCACCGGATCGTCGCCGCCGCGCTCGAAGGCGTCGACGACCTTGCCGAGGAAGACGGTCAGCTCGGCCATGACCAGGGCCTGAGCGAGGGCGGGCTTGTTGCCGAAGACGTTGTAGACCGACTGCCGGGAGACCCCCGCCTCGTCGGCCAGCCGGGCCATGGTGATCTTGGACCAGCCCTGAGCGATCGTCATCGTGGCCGCGACCCGGAGTAGGCGGGTGCGCAGGTCCTCGCCGTTCGCCGGAGCCGTGGTCACGAGCGCGAGTCTAAACATCGCGCTCGGCATGGCCGGAACGTTCCGGGAAACCGGCGCCATGCCTGGCGCGCGCCATACGACGCGATCGGTATGGCGGGGGGCCCGGCACGAGGCCGGTGCCATGCCGAACGCGTTCTCCGTCATACCGCGCGATCGGCATGGCGGTGTGTCAGACCGCGGCCGGAGTGGCCGCCTCCGTCAGTGCGGCCTCGAAGGGCGCGCGCCCGACGATGTGGCGGCGGTAGCGCATGATCTCCCGCCGTCCGTTGATCGTGAACGCGCCGACGATCCGCTCACCGCGCCGGTAGAGCGCGAGGAACCGCTCCGGCTCAGGGCGTATGACGTGGACCTCGTCGGCGGTCGGCACACCGACGAACTGCAGCCGGTGCCCGTGCCAGTCGGACCAGAAGTACGGCACGGTCTGCAGCGGTCGGGCGGCTAGGGGGTCGAGCAGGTTGCGCATGGCCGCCGCACCCTGTTCGGCGGCGCTGGTCCAGTGCTCCAGCCGCACCACGTCGCCGTCGAAGACGGACAGCGGCGCGTGGGCGACGTCGCCGGCGGCATACACCCCGGGTGCGGAGGTTGCCAGGGTCGCGTCGACGAGCACGCCACCGTCGCGGTGCAGCGCCAGTCCACTGTCGCGCAGCCAGTCGGTCGCGGGTCGGGCGCCGATGCCGAGCACGACGAGCTCGGCCGGCACCGTCGTCCCGTCGCTGAGGCTCAATCCCGTGACACCCGAACCCGTTTGGTGGATTTCGGTCACCTGGGTGCCGACGCGCAGATCGACGCCGGCGGACCGATGCAGCCCGGTGAGCACTTCGGCGACGGCCGGCCCGACCGAGCGGGTCAGCGGTTGTGGTGCGGCCTCGATCAGCGTCACCGGCAGTCCGCGGGCCCGAGCGGCGGACGCCACCTCGGAGCCGATGAAGCCGGCGCCGACGATCGCGACCCGCTTCCCCGCATCGAGTGCGGCCCGGATCGCGAGCCCGTCGGCGGCGGTGCGCAGCGGGTGCACGCCGGGCACGCCGACGCCCGGCGGCCAGGTGTTGGCTGTCGCACCGGTGGCGAGGATCAGCCCGTCGTAGTCGATCCGGCTGCCGACCCGCTCCGCACCGACGACGACCTGCCGGCCGGCGAGGTCGAGGCCGGTCGCCGGGGCGCCGACTCGGAGGTCGACGCCGAGTTCGGTCCGCAGGTGCTCCTCGGTGTGGAAGGGTTGCACCACGGCGGGGCCGTCGGGTTGCAGCAGCGCCTTGGACAGCGGTGGCCGGTCGTATGGCGCGCGCGGCTCCGCGCCGAGGAGCGTGATCGATCCGGTGAAGCCCGCCCGTCGGGCGGCCTCGACGGCACGCAGGCCGGCCAGGGAGGCGCCGACGACGACGAGGCGTCGAAGGTCCGTGGTCACGAATCCCTCAGTCCTGCATGGTCAATGCGAGCACCGGACACGAGTCGACGGCCGCCTGCAGGTCCTGCCTGCGTGACTCGTCCGGTGACGCGTCGTGGATGACGACGTGCCCCTCGGGCCCGACCTCGAAGATGTCCGGCGCCATCGCCTCGCACATCCCGAGACCCTCGCATTGGGCGATGTCCGCGACGATCCGCATCACGCCACCTCCTTCGCACTGATCGGAATGAAGTCGAGCTTCTCCCGCACGCCACAGTCCGGGCAGCACCAGGTGTCCGGGATCTGATCCCACGGCGTGCCGGCGGGGAAGCCCTCACGTGGTGCGCCGGTGCGCTCGTCATACTCATAACCGCAGCCCGGGCAACGGCCGCCGTGACCGCCGGACTGGTCGTGTGCGGTGGTGTCGCCGCCGACGATCTGCGGCGCCGGAACTGCGGCGGGGGCGGCTCCGTACTTCGCGAGGATCTTGTCGCGCTTGCACGGCGAGATGTTGGCCTGCGAGATGTCGCCGTCGAAGTGGGCGAGCACTCGTGGGTCCATCACCCGGCGCCATACGGCGGGGACTGCGGCGAGAACGATCATCCCGGCGTATCCCGTTGGCAGCACAGGGGATTCCTTGTAGTCGCGCAGCGCCTGGTAGCGGCGGGTCGGGTTCGCGTGGTGATCGCTGTGCCGCTGCAGGTGGTAGAGCAGCACGTTGGTCGCGATGTTGTTGGAGTTCCAGCTGTGGCTGGGATTGACGCGTTCGTAGCGGACCTTGCCAGGCACGCCGACCTTCTGCCGGAGCATGCCGTAGTGCTCCATGTAGTTGACGACCTCCAGCAGCGAGAAGCCGACGATCGCCTGAATCACCAGGAACGGCAACACTTCCCAGCCGAAGAGCGCGATGATCACGCCCCAGAGCACGACCGACATCAGCCAGGCGTTGAGCACGTCGTTGCCGATCCGGAAGGGGTGCTTCTCGCGTCGGGCGTAGCGCCGCTTCTCCAAACGCCACGAGCTCTTCAGCGAGCCGATGACCGTGCGCGGCCAGAACTCGTAGAAGTTCTCGCCGACGCGGCTGCTCGCTGGGTCCTCGGGAGTGGCGACCCGCACGTGGTGGCCGCGGTTGTGCTCGATGTAGAAGTGGCCGTAAAAGCTTTGCGCCAGAGCGATTTTCGACAACCAGCGCTCGTGACTCTCCTTCTTGTGACCGAGCTCGTGTGCAGTGTTGATGCCGATGCCGCCGACACAGCCGATCGAGATGGCGCCGGCGATCTTGTCGATCACGGTGAGGTTCCACGGCTCGATGAGGCGGTGCGGCAGGTTGGCCAGCGCCCAGTCGTAACCGGCGGTGTGTTGCAGCACCCAGCCGACCGGGTTGATCCCGCCGATGATCGCCATGATCGCGAAGAGTCCGGCGTACTGCAGCGGGAGGTACATGTAGACGATCCACCGGTAGTACTTGTCGTTCTCCAGCGCCTCGATCACATCGTCCGGCGGGTTGCTGCGGTCGAGGCCGGCGATCAGGTCGATCGCCGGGACGATACCGAGGATGAGGATGGGGCCGGTCCACAGGAAGACCGACCATGCCGTCAGCGAATACAGCACGTAGACGAAGACGAACGCCGACGGGATCACCAGGCCGATCAGCCAGAGATATCGCTTCTTGTCGCGCCACGCCTGGGTCGAGCCGTCGGGAACAGTTCCGGATGCATCCAGCACCGCCATGTTGTGACTCCCATCACACGAGAGGTTTACAAAATGATGTTGTTTGTAAACCTCTCGTGTCAAGGGCGATCCCGCCACGCGATATGGAACCGACCGGCGAACTCACGGGTTCGCCATACATAATCGGAGGAGCGGCCATGGCGGTCGCGGGGGTGGTTGAGGGAGTTCCGGTGGGCACACACATGAGCCGGCGGCGCACGAAGGGGACGGCCGCGATGATCGCGGGCGCGGCCATCGCGATCGCCGGAGGCGCGGTGCTGGTCCACAGCCTCGGCGACGACAGCACCGACCCGCCGACCAGCGCTGTCGGCACGACTGCGCCTGTGTCGTCGTCCACCAGCCGGCCGGCGACCACATCGCACGCCTCGGGGAAGTCCACCGGCAAGTCCACGGGCAAGCGCTCGGGTACGCCTTCGCATACTTCGAGCAGCAGCTCACGCAACTCAACGCGCGCACACAAGGCGACCGTGCTGCCGAACCCGACCAGCAACAGCACACCCGCCGTGATCGCCAATCCCGCTGGCGCAGCGTGCATTCCGAAGAGCCTGACCGTCGCGTCTGTCGGCATCGGCGGCGAGCGCGTGGTGCCGATGGGCACCAACTCACAGGGTCAGATCTACCCGCCCGCCCACACGACGATGTGGTACAACCGCTCCGCGCAGCCCGGCCAGAACGGCATCTCGGTGATCGCCGGTCACGTCACGTATGACGGCCCAGACAACTTCTACAACCTGCGCAATGTCCCGATCGGCGCGAAGGTGGCCGTGACGTGCACCAACGACAAGGTCGTCCGGCTGCGGGTCACCCACAAGGAGTCGGTGCCGAAGACCAAGCTGACCACCGACCAGCGCGTCTGGGGTGGCAGTGCGACCCCCGTCGTCACGCTCGTCACCTGCGACATCCAGTCGCCCATGGTGGCCGGGCATCACCTGAACAACTATGTCGTCTGGACCAAGCCGGCCTGAGCCCGACCGCAACGCCGTGGAGTTGCCGATGGGCGACCCGATGAGGCAGGTCGAGAGCACCGCGTCGTAGAAGATCCGTGCCCCGGGACGGCCTGGACCACTCATACGGGAGGGTGCTCGTCGGCTACTTGGCGAGGTCGCGCCCGACGTGCGGATTCACCGTCTGTGGAACGTCACATGAGACGCCCCGCGGCTTGGAAATAGTGCAGACGGTCAAGCCTTATCGGGCTTCCTGTCGTCGGGCGGATCGGCCCTACTGGGCTTGATCGCAGGGAGCGCGTCCGCGAGATTTACTACGTTGCGATACGCATCGCCACCGGCCGGTCGCCCCGTCACCGGGTCGACGGAATCGGCGTCCACAGGGGCATTGCGAGACTGTCGCACCAATCTGTCATGGGCGCGCACGGCCGCCTCCAACGCCTGGATCTCCTCCGACGCGTCCTGTCCCGAGGGTGTGGATCTGTGCTGGTCCATTGGTCGCTCTGTTTCCGTTGGTACTGGCTCTCATCGGGGGAGACACGCGGAGAGTCAAAAAGTGACGCTGCGGACGGACCGAATGGCCACCGGTCTACCGAACGGTTGCGCGACTCGGCTGCATTAGGGCGGTCCGTCGCGACAGACGCGTGCGATCAGCTGTTTCAGTCGAGCTCGGTGCGGGTGTTGGATCATGCGAAGTTCTTTGATGCTCATCACCGGAAGGTCCGGCAAGAGCTGAGCGAGCGCGGACCGCTGGCCGTCATCCATCTCGAAGGAGAGCGAGTATCCGCTGTCGTGGAAGGTGGCTATCCACGCTCCATTCCGATCGAAGACGTCGGCGTTGATCGACCAAGCAGCGTACTTCTCGAAGAGGTGCCGCTCGTGCGGGTCGGTGAGGGTGAGGTCCAGGGCCATCTGCGATCCCGGGCGTGCCCCGCGACGGGCATCGATCGCGATCAATTCCTCCTCGACGGCACGGACGTCGGGTGGCATCTGCCGCTTCCGGTCTGAGAACAGATCCACTTCGGCGCGGTTCGACAGCTCACCTAGGACGGCCAAGATCCCCGCAGTCGCCCGCACACTGTCCTCGACCTCCGTGAGGTCTTTCCCGATGCAGTACTCCACCTGCTCATGATCGAGGAGAAGCAGCTGACCTGAGAGCAGATCCGTACGAACCATCTGGTGTGTCTCGATAGACGATTTCCAACAACGAAGCGATGGCATCATCAGGGGCATGAGGCGCACACCGCGTACCCGTGGTCAGGTTCGTGTCCACGTGCTTACCGTTCTCATTGTCTCGGCGACGATGGCCCTGAACCTGACGTCGGCGGTCAGGGACCATTCACAGATCTGGACAGTCGTATGTTCGATCGCACTTGCATCTTGCGTCGGGATGCTCTGGTGGGATCTGCGGTATTTGCAGACCGTGCGCTCGGATCGTCACCGCTGACGGAAACCTGACTCATCGGCCGGCGCCGCGACAGTTTGCACCGTAGGAGTGCGCCAGCGGATACCCGCCGTGGCGTCCCGACAGACGCTCCGCAGATGGATCCTCAACTGGAGCAGCCTCGCTCTTCGGGCTGCGTATTCGCGTGCGCGAGTTGGGCGTCTTCAGGTGGCGATGCGCGTCCGTTGGATCGCAGCGTGCAAGTGTCGGATCACATCGTCGGGCATCGTTGGCCGCGGGTCGTCCTCGTCGTCGGTCCACAGGTCGCCAAGTAGGACATCAACCCAGACGGTGACCTGGGCATCGGTCGCCAATACGTGCCATGACGTGGCGCCCTTACGATCGCGGCGGCGCGTGGTCGCGTAGACGTTGTCGGCAAAGGTGTCCGCGATGAGGTCGAGCACCTGCGACCACGAACTCACCGGTGGGTGAACGTCGGTCATGGGTATGACGCTCGAGAACCAGTCGCTGACGACCGGGTCGTCAACCGCCGTACGCAAGATGCCGCGCAAATCAGTCCACTCGAGCGCAGAGTCGTGTCCCATGGCACCTCCTCGGAGCAGATCGTCGACTGAGATCCAGCGCCTAGAACCCGCCAGCGCCGAGCACCGCCGCACCGCATGCGACGAGGCCAAGCCCTCCGAGCCAGACCGCGGCCAGGTTGAGTGCGGCCGCCCACGACGAGCCGGACACCCGAGCCGTGACCAGCGCGACCGCGAACGCGATGAATGGCAGCAGGCCAGTGGAGAACAACACGAGTCCCCACACGGCGCGGCCGGTGGTCAAGAACTCCCGGTTCTCGTCCGCCGCGACATACCAGATTGACCCAAGAGTCAGCGGCAGCACAGCAAGCAACGCAGGAACACTCGCTCCCGCGGCAATAGCACCGGCACCGAGCGAACTACGCGCCACCGGCGACCGGGCACCGCTCACGATCTGCACCTCAGGATCGTAGCCCGCGAGAACATGACCGGACCTCGCTTCGATCGACAAGCGCATATCAGTGTTCGTGCTCTGCGCCGGCTGTGGTGGGCGCTGACGTATGGCGTTACAAATGACCGCGGCCAAGAGCCCGACCTCATCGCCGTCGTGGCGACGAACGGCAAGCAGGGATATGTCCACGCCGCAGAACTCGACGGCCCTGCACCGACCAGCCCCGCACAGGCGCAGAAGTGGTCACGGCAGGACCAGGGTCACATTCATTCCGTCCCGGTATACGCCAGCGATGGCACCACCAAGATCGGCGACTTCGACGTCCCGGGCATTGCCCGCACCGGCGCGCCCACATCTCGAACCCAGCAGCCGACGCCCATGAGCGCTACAACGAGTCGACCAGGAATACCGAACTTTGTTCGATGAAATGCTAGCGATTGACACCCTCTTCCAGTATCCTGTAGTTAAGCGAAAACGCTTACAGGGGAAGAGGATTCACGCCATGGACATTGATCACCAGGCAGTCCCCGACGCCCTCGTAGCGGAGCCCGGTCGCGGACCCGAAGTGCTCGCCGGTTTGCACGCGCTGGCGGGGCTGCTGGATGAGGTTCCCGGTGCGATGCACCAGCTGGGAGCCGCCGAGGAAGGCGAGTTGGTGTCGGTCCTGCTGCGGTTGCATGGCCGGTCCGCGCAAGTCGCCACCGTCGTCACCTCCGACGCCGTCGAACGGCGTGCCGTGGTCGAATCCGACGCCGCCACCACCAGCCAATGGCTGATGGGCCACCTCGCCGACGGGGTGCCGGTCGAACCGAAAACAGTCCGGGCGATGGCCTCCGTCGCCGACGCATGCCGGGCACGGAAGAACTCCGTCATCGCGGGAGCATTGCGGAACGGCGCCTGTTCGGTCGAATCCGCACGGACCGCGTTGACCCAAGCCGACAAGGTGGGACCCGTGATACCGACCGCGGGCCGGGACGAGATCCTCGGCTGGTTCCTGCAACTCGACCCTGCCCTCGGCGCTGCCGGGGTGACCCAGTTGACCCGGCGGATCATCGCGAAATTCGCCCCCGACGAACTCTCGGACAAGGACGAGAAACGAGAGAGCACCGAATCGTTGACCTGGTCCACCACCGCCACCGGGATGACCCGACTCGTGGCGGAGTTGTCCCCGGCGAACGCCGCGATCCTCAAAGAAGCGATCACTGCGAAATCCGCACCACGGCCGGCCAAACCCGCCGACGACAAGCCGGACGGAACCGACAAGGCTGGCCCGGAAGACGCAGACGACACGACCGGCGAGGCTGACGGTGCTGCGGGCACTTCCCCGGCTGGTCGTACCGGCGGGACAGGCGAAGCGTTCGGCCTCCGCACTGACAATGAGCCGCAGGAGACCAAATCGCCCTCAGGTTCGGGTGAGGCGGTGCGTGATGAACGGTCACCGGGTAAGCGGCGGGCCGACGCGCTCATGGAGCTCGTCGGGGCCGGTGCTCGGGCGGCGACCGGTGAGGGCACCCAGGCCAGCGCCGCCACCGTGCTACTGACCATGGGGCTGCAGGACCTGCTCAATGGTCACGGCGCCACCACCGCCACCGGTGACCTGGTCGATGCGGGTGCGGCTCGC
>NZ_DASZNO010000019.1:0-390784 GCF_035551235.1 Flexivirga sp.
GCAGACTCGGCGCCCATGGAGCTGATCGACCAGACGTATGTCGACAAGGAGTTGCCGGCCCTGCTGGCGACGGCCACCGACGCGGTGTCGTTGCTGCGGTGCGACCTGCGCGGGTCCGACCTGCGGGACGTCGATCTCACCCAGGTCACCTTCACCGACTGCGTTCTCGACGAGGTGCGATTGGACGGCGCATCGCTCGGCGGGGCGACCTTTGACGGGTGCCGTTTGATGGGTGCCGCGTTGCCGCACACCCGCGGCCTCGGCTTCACGATGCGACGCTCGAATCTCTTTGCTGCCAACCTGATCGGCGCGGTGCTCTCGCACACGGACCTGACCGGGTGCCGGTTCACCGAGGCGGTGCTGCGGGGCGCGGACCTGCGCTCGTCCGTGCTCGACGGTTGCGATCTCACGCACGCCGATCTGTATGACGCGAAGCTCGACGGCGCCGACCTGCGTGGTGCAGCGCTCGGCCCGTGCGACCCGGACCGACTGCGCGCCATGAAGGGCGCGATCATCACCGCAGAGCAGGCCACGCAGATCGTCGTGGAGCTCGCCGGAGTGACAGTGCTGGGTTAGAGATGCACGCCGTTGGTCTCGATACGTCGCTCGTCGCTCACGACTACTCGACCCGCGGTTTACGGGCGGTCACTGCGCGCGGCCGGCCAGCCAGATCGCGGTGATCGGCGACTTCGGACCAACCTTCCCGGGCAAGTGCGGCGGGCAGCGAATCTCCTTGACTGTCAGCGTGTTCCATCACCAGCAGGCCACCCGGGCGCAACAACTCGTGCGCCCGTCGCGCGACGGCGAGCGGGATCCGCAGGCCGTCCTCGCTGCCGCCATACAGGGCCACCTCGGGGTCGTGATCGCGGACCTCCGGATCGATCGGCACCATCCCGACCGGAATGTATGGCGGATTGCTCACCACCACGTCCAGCGTTCCCTCACGTCCGGGCAATGCCGACTCCGCGGGCCCCTGGACGACGTCGACAGCGAGCCCGAGCAACTCCGCATTGCGGGCCGCCCAGGCGTGCGCCATCGGATCCAGCTCCACCGCGGCCACCGCTGTGCCGGGCGCCTCGTGCTTGATCGCCAGCGCGATCGCGCCGGAGCCGGTGCACAGGTCGACGATCTGCATGCCCGACCGGTCGCCGATCTCCGCGAGCACCAGCTCGACGAGCAGTTCGGTCTCCGGGCGCGGAATGAAAACCCCTGGACCGACACGTAATTCGATCCCACGGAACGGTGCCGTGCCGGTGAGGTGCTGCAACGGCACCCGGGTGACGCGCTCATCGATCAACTCGGCGAACCGACGCTCCACCCCAGCGGGCGGTTCATCGCCGAGCACCTGTCGGCGTTGCAGCTCCCCGGTCGACACGTCCCACGCGTGAGCCAGCAGGAGCTGCGCGTCGGTGCCGGCACTGGGCACACCCGCGCCGGCCAACCGTTCGGTCGCGGACCCGAGCAGCGGACGGACCTGGGTCATGTGGTGGTCGAACCCTCTGCAACCGCAGCCATTCTCGCGGCCTCGTCGGTGTCGATCGCGGACTGGACCACCGCCTCGAGGTCGCCGTTGAGGACGGCGTCGAGGTTGTAGGCCTTGTAACCCGTGCGGTGGTCGGCGATGCGGTTCTCCGGGAAGTTGTAGGTGCGGATCCGCTCACTGCGGTCGACGGTGCGCACCTGCGAGCGCCGCGCCGCGGATGCCTCCGCCTCCTTGGCCTCCCGGGCCTGCTGCCGCAGCCGCGCCTTGAGCACGCGCATCGCGGCTTCCTTGTTCTGCAGCTGGGACTTCTCGTTCTGGCAGGAGACGACGAGCCCGGTCGGCAGGTGGGTGATGCGGACCGCCGAGTCGGTGGTGTTGACCGACTGTCCGCCCGGGCCGGAGGACCGGTAGACGTCGATCTTCAGGTCATTGGGACCGAACTCGATCTCCTCGTCATCACCCTCGTCGAGGTCCGGCATCACCATCACCCCGGCCGCGGAGGTGTGGATGCGGCCCTGACTCTCGGTCACCGGCACCCGCTGCACGCGGTGCACGCCGCCCTCGTACTTCAGCTTGGCCCACGGCGCCTGCCCCGGCTCCGGCTGGCCCTTCGCGCGGATCGTCAGGCGCACGTCCGTGTAGCCACCCAGGTCGGACTCGGTGCCGTCGGTGATCTCGGCGCGCCAGCCGGCGTGCTCGGCATACCGGAGGTACATGCGCACCAGATCGGCAGCGAACAAAGCGGATTCAGCACCGCCGGCACCAGCCTTCACCTCGAGTATGACGTCCCGGTCGTCGTCCTCGTCCCGGGGCAGCAGCAGCTTGCGCAGCTTGTCCTCGGTCGCGCTGACCGTCTCCTCCAGGGCTGGTATCTCCTCGGCGAAGGCGGCGTCCTCATCGGCGAGTTCGCGCGCCGCGGCCAGGTCGTCACGCGCCGCGGTCCACGCGCGGTATGCCGCGACGGTCGGCGCCAGTGCGGCATACCGCTTGTTGAGGCGGCGCAGCGCCTTGGGATCGGCGTGCACCGCCGGATCGGCCAGTTGCCGCTCCAGGTCCGCGTATTCGTCGGCGACGGCGGCTGCTGACTCGATCATGGGAATGCCTTCCAGGAGAACGGATGCGCTGGGCAAAGCAAACCGCCGGCCCCTTCTCTCGCGAACGAGAGTGGGACCGGCGGTGCGGGAAAGCTACTTGGCTGCTGCCTTCTTGCCGTAGCGCTCCTGGAAGCGTGCGACACGACCACCGGTGTCCAGAATCTTCTGCTTACCGGTGTAGAACGGGTGGCACTGCGAGCACACGTCGGCGGCGATGGCGCCGGACTGAGCAGTGCTGCGGGTGGTGAAGGTGGCGCCGCAGGTGCACGTGACCACGGTCTCACCGTAGGACGGGTGAATGTCCTTCTTCATGGGATCTCCTCGCGATTTCATGCCCACCGGGTCGCTGTCGCGGGTGCGAAGCGTGAACCGGGGAGCCAACCGATGATTCTGCCAGCTGGCAGACAATCAGTCCAAACGAGAACCGTTCCCGACATATTCCCGTCGAGGACGCGCGCGCTGAAATCAGGCGACCTCCGGAAACCATTTACGTGCGATCCCGTGCCAAAGTGAAACAGTCAGCTCTCCCCTGGGCCGATTGTCCTCTGATGATCATGGAGCAACGATGAGTCGTCATCCTATTTCCCGACGCAACTTCCTGGTGGCCGCACTGGCTGTGCCGGTCGCCGCCACGGCCACCGCCGCCCCGGCCCTTGCCGTGGATGAGCACGCCCAATTCACTGCAGCAGCAACCAAATATGGCGTGCCCGCCTCCGTGCTCGCCGCGATCTCCTACGGTCAGACCCGCTGGGAGGACCACGCGGGTGTGCCGAGCACCAGTCTCGGCTACGGCCCGATGCATCTCGTCGACGGAGCTGCCGCACAGGCGCAGCGGGATGCCGCGGCCGGCAAGCGCGCCGCGGGCGTCATCGACACCCTGGGGCAGGCCGCAACGCTGACCGGGCTCTCCAAGGACGAGCTGCGCACCGACACCGCGGCGAACATCATGGGTGCCGCGGCCGTGCTCGCCGCCGCTCAGCGGGAGGCCGGCCACGCCGTCGGCACCGACACCGACCCGGCCACCTGGTATGTCGCGATCGCGTCGACCTGTGGTTTCTCCGCCGTCGCTTCCCAGCGCGACTTCGCCGACGACGTGATCAGCGACCTGCGCGCCGGCGCCAGCAAGAAGGTGTCCGGTGCGCAGCTGGAGCTGCAGCCGACCCGCGTCGGGAGTGTCACCTCGCAGCGCGCGGTCATCACCCGGCGGGTGGCTGCCGCCCAGCAGGCCGCTCCGACCGATCCGATCGATGCGCCCACGGGCCTGCCGGTCGAGTGGGTCGAGGCGCCATACGAGCAATTGAGCTCCGACCCGGGCAACTACGGCAACCACGACCTCGGCAACCGGCCGGCCTCCCCCGCGCTCAACACCATCGTCATCCACGACACCGAGTGCTCGTATGACGAGGCGCTGAAGCTGGTGCAGATGCCGACCTACCTGGCCTGGAACTACACGGTGCGCTCCAGCGACGGCATGATCGCGCAGCACCTGCAGGCCAAGGACGTCGGCTGGCACGCCGGCAACTGGTACGTCAACGCCCACTCGATCGGCGTCGAGCACGAGGGTTATGCCACAGCCGGCCCGACCTGGTTCACCGAGGCGATGTACCGCAAGTCGGCCCGGTTGATCGCCTACCTGTGCAAGAAGTACGACATTCCGGTCGATCGCGCACACATCATCGGGCACGACCAGGTGCCGGCCACGACGACGAACGGCATCAAGTCGATGCACTGGGACCCGGGCCCGTTCTGGGACTGGGAGCACTACTTCGAGCTGCTGGGCGCGCCGCTGACGCGCGGGACCAAGGGCATCAGCCAGTTCACCGCCGGCGACATGATCCGGATCCTGCCCGGTTTCGAGGGCAACGAGCAGATCGTCACCGGCTGCGACACCAACAACCCGCCGATCTGTGTCGTCGACGGCCCGCAGCCGGCCGCCAACTTCGTCGCGCTGCACCAGCAGCCCGACGCGAACTCACCGCTGGTCAAGGACATCGGCCTGCACCCCGGCGGCGGCCCGTCCGGCACCGGACCGGCCGACGTCGGCGCCCGTGCCGCGGCCGGTGAGGACTACGTGGTCGCGGACGTCGACGGCGACTGGACGGCGATCTGGTACCTCGGTGCGAAGGGGTGGTTCCACAACCCGGCGGACACCCCCACCGCGCGACTGCTGAAGAACGGCACCAAGGCGACCGCCACGAGCGACATACAGGTCTACGGCCGGGCCTACCCCGAGTCCTCGGCCTACCCCGACCCGTCGTGGGACCAGGGCGTGTCGCCATACAGCTATGTGTGGGGCGCCGGTCAGGAGTATGTCGTGGCGGACACCAACGTCCCGACCGACTACTACAAGGCCTGGTACTACGACATCAACACCCCGAACGACCACATCGACATCGTCGGCAAGACGAAGTACTACCTGGTCTACTTCGGCCACCGCGTGATGTACGTCCAGGCGGACGACGTCACGCTGAGCTAACCCTCCCCCCGGCCCGGCCCACCCACCCGAGTGACGGCCCACCCATCCCGAGTGACGGCTCTCTCGGCGAGTGACGGTCCGATCGGGCCGTCACTCGGCGAAGAAGCCGTCATTCGGGATCAGGTATGACGAAAGCGGCGGGGAGCTCACCGAACTTGTTCGGATGAGCTCCCCGCCGCTTTGCGAGGGGCGAGGCGAAAAGTCCGCTCAGTCCTCGTCGTCGAGCTTGATGGAGCTGGTCTGCTGCACCTGCATCAGGAACTCCGTGTTGGACGGGGTCTTCTTCAACCGGTCCAGCAGCAGCTCGATGCCCTGCTGCGAGTCGAGCGCGGCGAGCACTCGACGCAGCTTCCACATGATCTTCAGCTCGTCGCCGCCGAGCAGGATCTCCTCGCGGCGGGTGCTGCTCTGGTTGACGTCGACGGCCGGGTAGATGCGGCGTTCGGCGAGCTGACGCGACAGGCGCAGCTCCCAGTTACCGGTGCCCTTGAACTCCTCGAAGATGACCTCGTCCATGCGCGAGCCGGACTCGATCAGCGCGGTCGCCAGGATGGTCAGCGAGCCGCCGTTCTCGATGTTGCGGGCGGCACCGAAGAACTTCTTCGGCGGGTAGAGCGCTGCCGAGTCGACACCACCGGACATGATGCGGCCGGAGGCCGGCGCTGCCAGGTTGTAGGCGCGGCCCAGACGGGTGATGCCGTCCAGCAGCACCACGACGTCCTTGCCCAACTCCACCAGACGCTTGGCACGCGCGATGGCGAGCTCGGCGACCTCGGTGTGGTCGGTGGCGGGACGGTCGAAGGTCGAGGAGATGACCTCGCCCTTGACAGAGCGCTCGAAGTCGGTGACTTCCTCGGGACGCTCGTCGACCAGCACGACCATCAGGTGGCACTCGGGGTTGTTCTTCGTGATCGCGTTGGCGATCGCCTGCATCACCATGGTCTTACCGGACTTGGACGGCGCGACGATCAGCCCACGCTGGCCCTTACCGATCGGGGCGACCAGGTCGATGACGCGGTTGGTGATGTGCTTCGGGTCGTCCTCGAGACGCAACCGCTCCTGCGGATAGAGCGGCGTCAGCTTGCCGAACTCGACACGCTCCTTGGCCTGCTCGGGCGTCATACCGTTGACGGTGTCCAGGCGCACCAGCGCGTTGAACTTCTGTCGGGTCGGCAACTGCTCGCCCTCGCGCAGCGCACGGATCGCACCGGTGACCGCGTCACCCTTGCGCATGCCGTTCTTCTTGACCATGCCCATCGGCACGTAGACGTCGTTCGGGCCGGGCAGGTAGCCGCTGGTCCGCACGAACGCGTAGTTGTCGAGCACGTCGACGATGCCGGCGACGGGCACCAGCACGTCGTCCTCGCGCACCTGCGTGTCGACATCACCGAAGTCGTCGGCGCGGCCACGGCCACGCTTGCGGTCCCGGCCACGCTGGCGCCGGCGGCCGCGGCCGCCACCGTCGTCGTCGTTCCAGCGGTCATTTCCGCGGTCATTGCCACGGTCGTTGCCGCGGTCGTTGCCACGGTCGTTGTTGCCCTGGCGGCCGCCCTGACGGTTGTTGCCGCCCTGGCGGTTGCCCTCGTTGTTGCGGTTGCCGCGGTCACCGTCGTTACGGTCGCTGGTGCGGTTGCCACCGTCGTTGCGGTTGCCGCCCTGGCGGTTGTTGCCGCCCTGACGATCACCGTCGTTGCTGCGGTTGCCGCGGTCACCGTCGTTGCGGTCGCCGGTGCGGTTGCCACGATCGTTGGCGCGGTCATTGCCGCGGTCATTGCCACGGTCGTTGCCGCCCTGGCGCTGCGACTTGTCGCCGTCGCGGTCGGTCCCGCCATCGGCGCGGTCGCCCCGGTCGGCGGACATTTCGGTGGACTGGTCGGTGCCGCTCTCGGTGGCCTTCTCGGCAGGCTTGTCAGCAGCCTTGTCGGAAGGCGTGTCGGCGGGCTTGTCGCCCGGGACCTCGACCGGCTGCCCGGCGGACTTGTCGCCGGGGTTCTGGTCACTGCGGTTGTCCGACGTGTCGGCGGCGGGGGCCGACTCGGTGCGCTCGGCCTCGACGGGCGTGGCCGGCGCGGAGGTCGCGCGGCGGGAACGGCGCGGGGCGCTCTGCGCACTCTGGGCGCCGTCGGCGGCGGGCTTGCTCTCGCCGCCGCGCTCGCGGATCGCCGAGAGGACGTCGCTCTTGCGCATCTTGGAGGTGCCGCTGATGCCCATGGTCACCGCGAGCTGCTTGAGCTCGTCCAGCTTCATCGTGCTCAGGTTGCCCCGAGAGCTCGAAGCGGGCGCCGATGTCGGCGCGGAGAGTTCGGTGGTATCGGTCACGAAGGTTCCTTCCCCCTCGTTCGTCCGGCGCTGAGGCCGGTGTGGGGTATGCCAAAAATGGTTACTTCTCTGTCCTTGCTGAACCAACTTCAGCGAAGCAACACTCATCACCGACATGCGCACTGCCGAAAGGATCGGTGAGAAGCGTTGCGGTGAGACATCGACATCCGGGACAGAACTGTCACGCGGACGGCTTGGGCCGTCGATGTATGGCCAAACTTACACCGTCGAGGGCCGGGAATGCGAAACGACTCGCACACCGGATGTGGCGATCCCCGGCCGCAGCACCTGCCAGCCGGCCGGCAGGTCGTCCGCAGCCACTTCGAATTCGCCCGCGCTGAGGACCAGAACGGCCGGCCCGGCGCCGGAGATCGTCGCTGCGAGACCGCGTGCTCGATGGCGGTCGACGACCTCCATGCTCTGCTCGTATGACGCCCTGCGGGGCTCCTGGTGCAGCCAGTCCCGGGTGGCCGGCAGCAGCAGCTCCGGCTCCTCGGTCAGCGCGTGCACCAACAGGGCGGCGCGCCCGACGGTCGAGGCCGCGGCCGACATCGACACGGTGTCGCCGAGCGCGGCCCGCGCCGAGTCGGTGGACAGCGTCGCTTCCGGGAGCAGCAACGCAACGGTGACGTCGGGGTGCAGCCGCGGACGCACTGTGCGCCAGCCGGCTCCTTCGTCGTCGGCCCAGGAGACGGTCAGGCCGCCATAGACACTGGCCGACGCGTTGTCCGGATGACCCTCGGCGTCGCCGGCCATGGTGCTCAGCATCGCGAGGGATGCCGGAGCATCGATGTGATCGCGGACCAGCGCGAGCGCTGTCGTCATACCCGCGACGATCGCGGCGGCGGACGATCCCAGACCGCGCGAATGCGGAATTCCGTTGCGGCAGTGCAGGATCAGGCCAGGAGGTGGTTCAATGCCGAGCCGTTGCCACATCGTCAGCGCCGACCGCCAGACCAGGTGCGTCTCATCCGTCGGCACCATGTCCGAGCCGTGACCCTCGACCGTGATCTGCAGGCCGGCGTCACTCACCGTCGCCTGGACGGTGTCGGTGATGCCCAGGCCGAGGCCTATCGAGTCGAAGCCCGGGCCGAGGTTGGCACTGCTCGCCGGGACCTCGACAGTGACGGAGGCACCGAGCGAAAACTGTTCAGAATCCATCGAAGCGAGTCCCGGTCAGCCCTCGAGGCCGAGCGCACGCGCCGCGGTCACCGCGTCCACCGGCACCTTGGTCGGCTGGACCTGTTTGCCGTCCGCGTCCTGCAACGCCCACTGCGGGTCCTTCAGACCGTGCCCGGTGACGGTGCAGACGATCGTCGCGCCGGCCGGGATCTCACCACGCTCGTGCATCATCAGCAGGCCGGCGATGCTCGCAGCCGAGCCCGGCTCGACGAAGATGCCTTCCTTGCTGGAGATGAGGTGGTGCGCGCGCAGGATCTGCTCGTCGGTCACGGCGTCGATCAGGCCGCCGGACTCGTCGCGCGCCGCGATCGCCTGCTCCCAGGACGCCGGGTTGCCGATCCGGATCGCAGTCGCGATGGTGTCCGGCTCATCGACCGGGTGACCCTTGACGATCGGCGCCGAGCCCGCAGCCTGGAAGCCCCACATCTTGGGCTTCTTGGTTGTCGCACCGTCGGATCCGCCTGTCAATGCAGCGGATTCGCGATATCCCTTCCAGTAGGCGGTGATGTTGCCGGCGTTGCCGACCGGCAGGCAGTGGATGTCCGGGGCATCGCCGAGGACGTCGATCACCTCGAACGCCGCGGTCTTCTGGCCCTCGATCCGCGCCGGGTTGACCGAGTTGACCAGCTCCACCGGGTACGACTCGGCCAGCTTGCGTGCCAGCGTCAGGCAGTCGTCGAAATTACCGTCGACCTGCAGCAGCTGCGCCCCGTGCGCGATCGCCTGGGCGAGCTTGCCCATCGCGATCTTGCCCTCGGGGACGAGCACGCCACACGTCATACCGGCCTTGGTCGCGTATGCCGCGGCGGACGCCGACGTGTTGCCGGTGGAGGCGCAAATCACTGCCTTCGCACCGGCTTTCGCGGCTGCCGAGATGGCTGCCGTCATACCGCGGTCCTTGAACGAACCGGTCGGGTTGAGACCCTCGAACTTCACGTGCACGTCGGCGCCGACGTGCTTGCTGAGCCACTCCGCATGGATCAACGGGGTGCCGCCCTCGCCCAGCGTGATCACCGGTGCGCCCTCGAGAGACGGCAGTCGGTCGGCATATTCGCGGACGACGCCGCGCCATTGGTTGGCCACTACATTCCTTCCACACGGAGCACGGAGCTGACCTCGTGCACATCATCGAGCTTGCGAAGTTCTTCGACTGTTGCGACCAGCGCCTCGTCCGCGGCTTGGTTCGTGACCAGCTGCAGGATCGCCAGACCTTCCTCCGACCGGCGCACGCCCTGGCGCATGCTCTCGATCGAAACATCGTGTGCGCCAAAGACATTCGCGACTCGTGCAAGCACACCGGGGCGGTCCAGCACGTCGAGCCGGATGAAGTAGCTGGTCTGTGTCCGGGCGATCGGCAGCACCGGCAGCTCGGCGTATGCCGACTCCCGCGGCCCGTGACCGCCCACGACACGGTGCCGGCCGGCCTGGACCAGGTCACCGAGCACGGCCGAGGCGGTCGGAGCCGCTCCGGCGCCCTGCCCGTAGAACATCAGCTCGCCCGCCAGCGCGGTCTCCAGGAAGACGGCGTTGAATGCGTCGTGCACCGAGGCGAGCGGGTGCGAGCGCGGCACCAGCGTCGGGTGCACGCGTGCGCTGACCCCGTCGGAGGTCCGCTCGCAGATCGCGAGAAGCTTGACGACACAACCGATTTTGCGCGCATCGCGGATATCGGCATCGGTGATCGCCATGATGCCTTCGCAGTAGACGTCGTCACTGGAGACACGGGTGTGGAACGCGAGGGAGGCGAGGATGGCGGCCTTGGCCTGCGCGTCGTGGCCCTCGACATCAGCCGTCGGATCGGCCTCGGCATACCCGAGCTCCTGGGCCTCGGCGAGCACGTCCGGCAGCGCGGCACCGGTGCGGTCCATCTTGTCCAGGATGTAGTTGGTGGTGCCGTTGACGATGCCCATGACCCGCTGCACGTCGTCCCCGGCGAGCGACTCGCGCAACGGTCGCAGCAGCGGTATGGCGCCCGCGACCGACGCCTCGAAGGACAGGTCGACGTTGCGCGCGTCCGCCGCGGCATACAGGCGTGGCCCGTCGGCGCCGAGCAGCGCCTTGTTGGCGGTGATGACCGCCGCACCGTGCTCGATCGCTCGCAGCAGCAGCGTGCGCGCGGGTTCGAGGCCACCCATCAGCTCGACGACCAGGTCGGCGTTGGAGACCAGGGACTCCGCGTCCGTGGTGAAAAGCTCTGGTGGCACACCGGATTCGGGTCTCGGCTTGGTCACGTCACGCACCGCGACACCGATCAGCTCGAGTGGTGCGCCGACACGGGCAGCGAGGTCCGCGGCGTCATCGGTCAACTGTCGGGCTACCGCACTGCCGACCACTCCGCAGCCGAGCAGCGCAACCCTCAGTGGCTTCGCCATACGTTCTCTACTCCCCTTCGAGGGCCAACAGGTCGTCAATGGTCTCGCGTCGCAGCCACGTGCGTACGGCGTCCGGCGTGACCGCGAGCACCGGCGGCCTCGTGACGTGGTTGTACTGGCTGGACAACGCCCGACAGTAGGCGCCGGTGGCGGCAACCGCGAGCAGATCCCCCGGGCGGATGTCCCCCGGCAGCTGCTGGTCGCGAACGACGATGTCGCCGGACTCGCAGTGCTTGCCGACGACTCGCGCCTGGGTCATTGGCTCGTCACTGCGCCGATTGGCAAGCGCCGCAGTGTAATCGGCCTCGTAGAGCGCCGGGCGCGGGTTGTCACTCATGCCGCCGTCGACGGAGATGTAGGTGCGCACGAGGTCGTCGGTGGCCTGCACCGGCTTGACCGTGCCGACCTCGTAGAGGGTGACGCCGGCGGGCCCGATGATGGCGCGGCCGGGTTCGATCGAGACCCGCGGGACCGGCGTCTGCGCGGTCTCGCACGCGGCCTGCACGATCGCGGCCAGTTGGGTCGCCATCTCCCGTGGCGACAGCGGCTGGTCCTCCGGAACGTAGGCGATGCCGAAGCCGCCACCCAGGTCGAGTTCGGGCAACACGACACCGTGCTCCTGTGCGACCTTCAGCTGCATGGCGATCAGGCGCTCCGCGGCGGCGCGGAAGCCGTCCGAGTCGAAGATCTGCGAACCGATGTGTGAGTGAAAACCCAGCAGGTGCAACTCATCCGGGTGCCGCAGCACCTCCGCGGCCGCTTTCGTCGCCTGGCCGCCGGACAATGAGAAACCGAACTTCTGGTCCTCGTGCGCGGTCGCGATGAACTCGTGCGTATGTGCCTCGACGCCGGTCTTGACGCGCAGCATGACGCCGACGCGAACGCTCTTGCGGCGGGCTGCCGCGACGACCCGCTCGATCTCCTCCAGCGAGTCGACGATGATCCGGCCGACCCCGTAGTCCACCGCGGCGTCGATCTCGGCGACGGACTTGTTGTTGCCGTGCATGCCGGTGCGCGCGCCGGGGAAGCCGGCCTTGGCCGCCACGGCGAGCTCGCCACTCGTGCAGATGTCGAGGTTGAGGTTCTCGGCATCGAGCAGCCGGACCAGCGCCGAGCACAGGAACGCCTTGCCCGCGTAGAAGACGTCGCAGGTCGTGCCGATCGCCTCGAATGCCGCGCGGAACTCGTCCCGGAAGTCCCGGGCGCGCGCGATGAGGTCCGGCACGTCCACCAGGTATGCCGGCGTGCCATGGGTCGTCGCAAGCTCGGCCAGCGTATGCCCGTGTATGGCGAGGTCGCCACCGGCATTCTCGGTGAGACCGGTCGGCCAGATGTGCGCATCGAGTCGGGTGGTCGCGGAAGTCACGGGCGACACGATACGGCGCGGCGGTTGCGCCATACCCGCTCGTCCGTCGGCTGAACATCGACCGCAACCGCCACCGTGTCGAGAGCACCCTCTCGCGGCTGATAATCTTGCGACGTGCCGGCCGCAGAATGGGCCAGTGGCACATGCGATTGACGCGATGATGACGAACGAAACGTCGCGCCAGGAGCACGGTTCATCGCACGCCCCCGTAGCTCAGGGGATAGAGCACCGCCCTCCGGAGGCGGGAGCGCAGGTTCGAATCCTGCCGGGGGCACAAAGAAAAATGGTCCGCAGCTTGCTGCGGACCATTTCTTTGTGCCCGCAGCAGAAGCAACAGGCGCATCGCACGACCGAGGAACGAGGTCGAATGAACACCCCACGAAGTTCTCCACTCGTCCCTCGCTCCGATACTTCGCGGGGACCCCGTTAGGGAGGCGCCGACGGGGGCACAAATCGGCCACCGAAACGCGTACCCACCGGTAGCCGGTCGCACGGCCGGCAGTTACTGTCCCGATGGCCAGTGACGCGGGGCACATTGCGGCGGAAGACTGGATCAGGGAGCCCACGCAGCGGATATCTTCATCGTCCGCGGCTTGTACGCCGACCCCCTGAGGAGCCCCCCATGCAGACCCCTCTGAATCCCGCGGTCGCCGAGGTGACCGACCGACTGACCGAACGCAGCCGAGCCGATCGCACGGCATACCTCGAGCGCATCTCCCGATCCGCATCCGAACTCAGCCTGCGCCCGGCGCGCACCGACCTCGGCTGTTCCAACCTGGCCCACGCGGTCGCACCGTGCACCGGAAGCGACCGGGACCTGTTGGCAGCCGACGAGGGCGTGAGCGTCGGCATCGTCACCGCCTACAACGACATGCTGTCCGCCCACGCACCGTTCGAGCACTACCCGTCGCAGATCAAGGCGGTGGCGCGCTCGGCCGGCGCCGTGGCGCGTGTCGCCGGCGGTGTGCCGGCCATGTGTGACGGCATCACGCAGGGCCGAGCCGGAATGGAGCTCAGTCTCTTCAGCCGTGACGTCATCACGATGTCGACGGCGATCGCGTTGTCGCACGACGTCTTCGACGCCGCACTGCTGCTCGGTGTCTGCGACAAGATCGTGCCCGGCCTGGTCGCCGGAGCGTTGTCGTTCGGCCATCTGCCGGCGGCACTCGTGCCCGCCGGGCCGATGGCCAGCGGACGTTCGAACGCCGAGAAGGCGGAGACCCGCAAGGCATACGCCGCGGGCGAGGCGGGCCGCGACGAGCTGCTGGCCAGCGAGGTGGCCTCCTACCACTCGCCGGGCACCTGCACGTTCTACGGCACCGCCAACTCCAACCAGATGCTGATGGACGTCATGGGCCTGCACCTGCCCGGCGCCGCGTTCATCCACCCCGACGACCCGCTGCGCGACGCGCTCACTGCCGCTACGACCCGCCGGGTCGTGGAGATCGCGGCGAGCGAACGTCCTTACGGCACAGGGCAGATCGTCGACGAGAAGTCCGTCGTGAACGGCGTGGTCACACTTCTGGCGACGGGTGGCTCAACCAACCACACGATGCATCTCATCTCGATGGCGGCCGCTGCGGGGATCGACCTGCGATGGGAGGACTTCGATCAGCTGTCGGCCGCTGTGCCACTGGTGGCGAGGATCTATCCGAACGGTCCGGACGACGTCAACCACTTCCACGCCGCGGGCGGGACACCGTTCCTCGTCCACACCCTGCTCGATGCGGGCCTGTTGCACGAGGACGTCCTCACCCTCGCCGGCCCGGGGTTGCGCCGTTACAGCCGGCGGCCCACCCTCGATGCCCATGGTGAGCTCGAATTTGCCACCGCGGTAACGGAATCCAGCAACCACGATGTCCTCCGCCCTGCGCACGAACCCTTCGCCCAGGACGGCGGCCTGCGGGTGCTGCAGGGCACCCTCGGCCACGCCGTCATCAAGACGTCGGCGATCGCCGGGAAGGATCGCGTCGTCGAGGCACCCGCCCGGGTCTTCACCGACCAAGTCGCCTTCCTGCGTGCCTTCTCCCGCCGCGAGCTGGACCGGGATGTCGTGGTCGTGATCCGCGAGCAGGGTCCGTCGGCCAACGGTATGCCGGAACTGCATGGCCTGACGCCCTCCCTCGGCGTCCTGCAGAAGCGTGGCCACGCGGTCGCCCTGGTCACCGACGGCCGGATGAGCGGTGCCTCCGGATCCATCCCGGCAGCCATCCACGTCACCCCCGAGTCGGTGCACGGGGGCCCGATCGCCAAGATCCACGACGGCGACGTCGTGCGTGTCGACTCGCTCAGCGGTCGGCTCGATGTGCTCGTCGACGAGGACGAGTTCGCCGCACGCGAGCCCGCAGCCCGGGTGACCGAGGATGGTGTGGGCACCGGCCGCGAACTGTTCGCGTCCATGCGAGCCGCCGTCGGCCGTGCCGACGAAGGTGCCCACGTGTTCGGCGCCTCCGACCTCCGCAGCAGCCGGCACGCCGTGCCACTCACCGTCTCCGAGGAGTCCCGATGACCGCCACCCCCAAGACCCAGCCCACCATCGCCAGCGCGGCCGACGTGCTCGATGTCGCACCGGTGATCCCGGTCGTCGTCGTCGACGAGGTCGAGCAGGCGGTGCCGTTGGCTCGGGCCCTGGTCCGCGGCGGGATACCGATCATCGAGCTGACGCTGCGTTCGGAGGCCGGGCTGGCGGCGATCGAGGCCGTCGCGTCGCAGGTGGAGGGCATCGTCGTCGGTGCCGGCACCGTCCTCACACCCACCCAGGTGCAGCAGATCGTGGACGCGGGCGCACAGTTCCTCGTCACGCCCGGTTCGCCGCCGCACCTGCTCGACGCGGCGCTCGGCTGCGGCCTGCCCTTGCTCGCCGGGGCGGGAACCCTCACCGAGATGCTGACGCTGGCCGAGGAGGGACTCCTGGTCCAGAAGTTCTTCCCCGCGGAGGCCAGCGGCGGACGGCCGTACCTGTCGGCCGTGTCCGGGCCGTGCCCGCAGCTGCGCTTCTGCCCCACCGGCGGCGTCACCCCACAGAACGCCTCGGACTGGCTCGCGCTGCCCAACGTCGGTTGTGTCGGCGGCACCTGGCTGACGCCGAAAGATGCGGTCGCACAAGGTGATTGGAACCAGATCGAGCGCCTCGCACGCGCCGCGTCCGCGCTCGCTCCTGCGTAGTGCGGCGGTGCGGCGTCCGTGACCCACTGCACTAGGTCGCTCGCGGCCTCGCCCGCACGTGCGCCTTCTCCCCCTGCTTGCCGAAGAGGCTGAGGAACTCGACGGGGTGCTCGTCCGCGGCGCCGAACCAGTGCGGCGTGCGGGTGTCGAACTCCGCCGCCTCACCCGCCTTCAGCACCAGATCGTGGTCGGCCAGCACCAACCGCAGGTTGCCGGTCAGCACGTATACCCAGTCGTAGCCCTCGTGGGTCTTCAGGCTCGGTTCCTGCCGACGGCGCCGCCCCGGTATGACGAACTTGTAGGCCTGGATCCCGCCGGGGCGGCTGCTGAGCGGCACCATCGTCATACCGTGGACGCTGACCGGCCGCAGGTTGACCCGGGGATCACCGGTCGGCGGTGCATCGACCAGCTCGTCGAGCGTCACCCGGTAGATCTCGGCCAGTGGCAGCAGCAGTTCCAGGGTCGGGCGTCGGCCGCCGGACTCCAGCCGGGACAAGGTGCTGACCGCAACTCCGGTGGTCGTCGCGACCTCGGTCAGCGTCAAGCCGCGTTGCTCGCGCAGCTGCCGCAATCGCGGACCCACTGACGTCAGTGCCGTTTCGAGATCCCTTGTCGCCATACATTGCAGTTTGCCATAACAGCAACATAGTTTGCCAACCGAGCTGCGCAGGCCGCACGCTGTCCGTATGACGAAAACAGACGAACTCAACGGCCGCTACGACGTGGCGGTGATCGGTGGTGGCGCAGCCGGGCTGAGCGGCGCACTCATGCTGGGTAGGTCGCGACGATCGGTGCTGGTGATTGACTCGGGCGCGCCACGCAACGCACCCGCTGCCGGCATACACGGCCTGCTCGGGTATGACGGCATGCCGCCCGCCGAATACCTGCGTCGTGGCACCGAGGACGTGCTCCGTTACGGCGGCACCGTCACGCCGGGCGAGGTCGTCGAAATCGCCCGTGACGACACAGGATTCGCGGTCACACTCGCCGACGGGCGTTCTACCCGTGCCCGGCGGATCCTGTTGGCCACCGGGCTGGTCGACGAGCTACCCGACGTCGAAGGGCTGGCCGAGCGGTGGGGCCGCGACCTCGTCCACTGCCCCTACTGCCACGGCTGGGAGGTCCGCGACCGGGCGATCGCCGTCCTGGCGACGGGGCCGATGGCGTTCCACACCACCCTCCTGTGGCGACAGCTGTCCGACCGAGTCGTGTTGTTGCGCAACGGGATCGACTTCCCGGCGGAGCAGCTTGCGCAACTCGCGGCGCGTGGTGTGCGGATCGCCGAGGGCCGCGCCCAGTCGGTCGTCACCGCCGACGACGCCATCACCGGTGTCGCGATGGTGGACGGCCGCGTCGTCCCGTGCGAGGTGGTCGCGGTCGGTTCGCGCATGGTGGCGCGCGGCGGCGAGATCCTCTCCTCGCTCGGCCTCACACTCACCGAGCATCCGTCCGGGATGGGCAGTCATCTCGCCACCGAGGCCGGCGGACGCACCGACGCCCCGGGCGTCTGGGCGGCCGGGAACATCACCGACCTGTCGGCACAGGTCGGCGCCGCGGCGGCGGCGGGCGCGATGGCCGGCGCGCAGATCAACGCCGACCTGGCGATGGAGGAAGCCGCCGAAGCCGTTGGCGCTCAAGCAAAGGCCGGCTGACCGGCGGGCGCACGCAGCGGGGGGCCTAGCCTGAATCCATGTCAGACGAGTCCGCGTCCGCTGACTGGATCGACCGCACCGGCATCTGCTCGGTGACGTTCCGCCGGTTGGCACCACCCGCGCTTGTCGACGTCACCGCTGCAGCGGGACTTCGGTGCATCGAGTGGGGTTCCGACATACACGCTCCTGCGGACGACCCGCGTGCTCTCGATGAGGTACGCAGGTACACGCTCGACGCCGGACTCACGGTCAGCTCGTACGGCAGCTACTGGCGCGCGGGCGAGCGCAGTTCATCACCGTCGATCGAGGAGTTGGTGTCGGGCGCGGTGCGCCTCGGCGCTCCCCGCTTGCGGGTCTGGGCCGGGTCGGTCGGGTCTGCGGAATGCCCCACGCCGCAACGGAATCGGATCGTTGCCGACCTTCGACGCGCGGCGGAGGTCGGTGCCGACAGCGGCATACGGATCGGCTTGGAGTTTCATCGGCTCACCCTCACCGACACGGTCGAGTCGACGCTGCGACTGCTGGACGAGGTCGGGCACGACAATCTCGCGACCTATTGGCAGCCGCGCGTCGACGAGCCGGCCGGCGACGCGATCGAGGGGCTGCGGCGGCTGGTCGATCGGGTCTGCGCGGTGCATGTCTTCTCCTGGTGGCCCTTCGCGGAGCGGCTGCCACTCACCGATCGCGCCGATCTCTGGCGGGGCGTGACGGCGCTGCTGCGCGCATCCACGCGGCCGATGGATCTGTTGCTGGAGTTCGTCCCCGACGACGACCCCGCGGTGCTGTCGCGCGAGGCGGAGACGCTGCAGTCGTGGCTCAGCCCGTGAGGTCCCTCGAACCACGCGGTCACTGCACCAGCAGACAGAACGGATGCCCGGCCGGATCAGCCAGCACGTAGAGCGGCTCACCGCCATCGGCCGAAAGGTCATGCAGGACACGAGCGCCCAGCTGCACGGCACGCTCGCGGTGGCGCTCGAGCTCCTCGACAGTGGGCACCCTGAAATCCATGTGCAGCTGCATCGGCACATCCTCGGCCGGCCACGTCGGCGGCCTGGTGTCCTTCTTCTCCTGGACGGTCAGCACGCGCTCGCCCGTGTCGTTCAGCAGCACGAGCCAGTCTGCGTCATCGGGCGCACCCTCCGGCGGCGGTCCGTCGCCCGGCCGATAGTGCAACCCGAGCAGTTGTCGATAGAACTCCGCGAGCGCTCGACAGTCGCGAGCGTCGATCGCCGTGTGCAGCAGGACGGGGTATGCCGACATGGGCTCCTCCTCGATCGGAAGTCCCTGTCACGCTAGTACGGCGGCTACCGCTGGGTGGCGTCGTCGACCTCACCGACGAGTTCCTCGAGCACGTCCTCGAGGAAGACCACGCCGAGCACCTTCGCCGCGGCACTGTCGACGACTCGCGCGAGGTGCGCGCCGCTGCGCTGCATGGTGACGACCATGTCGTCGACCTCGTCGGTCGGAGCGACGGTCGCGAGCGGGCGGATGCGACGAGGCGGCACCGGCTCGGCATACGCCTCCTCGGTCGCGTAGAGCACGTCCTTCAGGTGCACGTAACCGGCGATGACGCCACGGCGGTCGAGCACCGGATACCGCGAGAAGCCGTGCTTGGCGACGAGCCGCTCGATGTCCTCGGGCGTGGCGCCGACGCTGACGGTGATCAGCTCGTCGACCGGCACGGCGACGTCCGCAGCGACGCGATCGGTGAACTCCAGCGCACCCTGCACCCGCGCGGACTGCTCCTCCAGCAGCAGGCCCTCACGCTGCGACTCCGCGACGATCAGCTCGACCTCCTCGGCCGAAAACGCTGACGTGGCTTCGTCTTTCGGCTCCACACCCAAGCGGCGAACGGCCCACTTGGCGATCGCTTCGAGCGCGCGAATGATCGGGCCCAGCACCCGCGTCACCCACAACAGCGCGGGCGCGAGCAACAGTGCGGCGCGGTCGGGGCCGGCGATCGCGAGGTTCTTCGGCACCATCTCGCCGAGCACGACGTGCAGGTAGGCGACGATCAGCAGGGCCAGCAACAGGGCGACGACGGTCGCCATACCGTGCGGCGCGCCGATGCTGGTGAAGATCGGCTCGATCAGGTGGTGCAGCGCGTCCTCGGCGACGGCACCGAGCAGCACCGAGCACACGGTGATGCCCAACTGCGCGCAGGCGAGCAACGACGAAACATTCTCCAGCGCCTCAAGACTCAGCTTCGCGCGCTTCGACCCGGACGCGGCGAGCGGCTCCAGTTGCGAGCGCCGCGCCGCCATCACCGCGAACTCCGCACCGACGAAGAACGCGTTGCCCATCAGGAAGACCAGCGACAGGACGAGCTTCATTCGGTCCCCTCCGCCTCAGCCGGTATGACGGGGGCAATCCGCACCCGGTCGACGCGCCGACCGTCCATGGCGACCACCCGCAGCGACCAGCCCTCCAAGGCGACCTCGTCCCCGACCTGCGGCACACGGCCGACCGTCGCCATCACGAAACCACCAACGGTCTCGTAGTAGGCGCCCTCGGGGATCGTTGCGCCGATCCGGTCGTGCACCTCGTCCGGGCGCCACAGCCCGGGCACGGTCCAGGACCCGTCCGGCAGAAGGCGACTCACGTCCACCCGCGGGTCGTGCTCGTCGCTGACCTCGCCCACGATCTCCTCGATGACGTCCTCGAGCGTGACGACGCCGGAGGTGCCGCCGTACTCATCGACGACGATCGCGAGCTGGAAGCCGCCGGCGCGCAGCAGGAGCAGCAGCGGGTCGAGCAGCATCGTCTCCGGCACCAGCACCGGCTTGATCATCAGTGCTGTCACGGGCACGTCGTCACGACGGTCCTGCGGCACCGCGATGGCCTTCTTGACGTGGACCACGCCGACGACGTCGTCCCAGTCGTTGCCGATCACCGGGAAACGTGAATGCCCAGTGTTACGAGCCAGATCCACCACATCGGTGGCAGTGGCATCGCGTTCGACATACACACAACGCACGCGTGGACTCATGACGTCCGAGGCGGTCCGCTCACCGAAGTTGAGCGACCGCGTGAGCAGTCGTGCGGTGCCCTCCTCGAGCGTCCCGGCCTCTGCCGAGCGACGCACCATCGAGGACAGCTCCTGCGGCGTACGTGCCGCGCTCAACTCCTCCTGCGGCTCGATCCCGAAGCGACGCAGCACGGCGTTCGCCGACCCGTTGAGTATGACGATCAGCGGCTTCGTCACGGCAGCGAAGACCCGCACCGGTCCGGCGACGATCTTCGCCACCGCCAGTGGCGCGGAGATGCCCAGGAACTGCGGGATCAACTCGCCGAAGATCATCGAGAAGAGCGACGCGATGACCAACGCGACCACCGTGGCGACAGCCGCCGATGCGGTGCCGGAGATGCCGATCGACTCGAGCGGATCCTCCAGGAGCGAGCCGAGGGACGGCTCGACCAGGTAGCCGAGCACCAGTGTGGTGATCGTGATGCCGACCTGGGCCGCGGACAGTTGGGTCGAGAGCCGGCGCAGTGCGACCAGCACGACACCGGCACGGACATCACCGCCGTCGATGGCACGCTGCACCGTCGGGCGGTCGAGTGCGACCAGGCTGAATTCGGCGGCAACGAAGAGAGCGGTGCCGACGGTCAGCACGACCCCGGCGAGGATGAGGAGCCATTCCACCAACATGTCGCGCACATACTTTCATGCGGCCCGCGAAACGTCCGCATTTGCAAGGGCGCGGGGTGGGGACCCCTACTTCAGCTGGTCGATCTGGCGCTGCGCCTCGTGCACGATCCGCAGCGCCGCGGTGCGCACGGTGTCACTCGTATGACGCGAACGCACCAGCTTGCGAGCGCTCTGCCGCAACTCGTTGATGGCGGCCTCGAATTCGCCGCTGGCCTGTCCGCGCGACGTGTAACCGCCGGATGCGGGCTTGGCGACCCGACGCGCTTCCTGCGCTGCCGCCTTGAGCTCGGCGCGCAGGTCGGCCGCATCGCCCTTGACCCGCGAGCGCACATCTTCGGCGAGTTGGCTGACCGATCTGTCGAGGTCGTCCTCGAGGTCGCCGAGATCGGACTGGCGCCTGGCCACCTCCGCCCGGCCGGCATCGGTGATCGTGTAGGTCACCTTGCGGCCGTCGTCGCCACGGCTGACCAGCCCCTCCTCCTCCAGCTTGGCCAAGCGCGGATAGACCGTGCCGGCGCTCGGCGTGTAGAGGCCGTTGAAGCGCTGCTCGAGGTCGCGCATGATCTCGTAGCCGTGCCGCGGCCCCTCCTCCAGCAACGACAATAGGTAGAGCCGCAATTGCCCATGCGCGAAAACCGGGCTCATGTCTGGTCTTTCACAAGACTCGGACCTGCGGGAGCGGCACGCAGCACCACGACGTCACCGGAGACCGACGACGCCTCGATCCGCAGCGCCTCGTCGCCGTCACGCGCCTCGCCTCCCCGATGCCACTTGCCACCGAGCTTCATGCCGTCGACGATCGCAGCCCCACTCATCGTGGACACCTTGACCCGATAACCACCCCCGGCGGGCACCCGCACCGTGACATTCCCGGACACGGTGTTGGATTCGACGCGCATGCTGCTGTTGGTCAGGTCGAGCGTGATGTCACCCGAGACCCCGTTGAGTTCGACCGGGTCGAGCACGCTGTCCTGCACGGTGATGTTCCCGGACACGGTGTTGGCCTCGAGTCGTCCGCACAGCTTGCGACCCTCGAAAGTGCCTGACACGCCATTGATCTCCATCCGGCCGTCGATGTCGTCCGCGGTCACATCGCCGCTGACGGTGTTGAGCGACGTCCGTGCATGTATGCCGCTCACCACCGCTCCGGCGCTGACGGTGTTGATGTCCGTTCGGGCATCCCGTGGGATGGCCACCGAGACCCGCGCCCTGATCTGCGTCGACCCGCCGCCGAAGCTCTTCAACGTCTCCCACAGGTTGCCGTCATGCTTGACGTGGCTGATCTCCAGCTTGTGGCCGTTCCAGTTGACCTTGAGCGGCGGTCCGACGACCTCCTGGACCTCGACCTGCGCGGTCGGTGCATCGTGGGTCACCACATCGACGTGGCCGCCGACGAGGCCCACCGTCAGCCGGTCGACGCGCTCCCCCTCGCCGCCGATGTCGAGCACCTTCGGCCCATCGATCTCCCACTGCTGCGCCATGCCGCTTCTCCTCTTCGTCAATCACGACATATCGCGTCTATCAAAACACGACATGTCGCAACTGGCAATACTGTCCCGCTACTGCTCGGTTTTCGGACATCAGCTTCGCGGCATACAACGTCCGCGCTACCATCCGACGGGGAGGAGGCGGCATCACGCATTCTCCAATTGCCTTGAATCGCAGGGAGATGCAATGGGTGTCGCCGAGCACGTCAGGCCCGACAGGGCCTTCCGGCGTTCGACCCTGCGCACCGACGTCGCCCAGCAGCGACACCGTTTCCGCACCGTCGTCGCCGCGCTCGATCTCCTCGCCATCGCCATCGCCATCGTGATCGCCGTGCTGCTGCGGTTCGGCAACGACGAGGCCCGGGTCAACACCGGAACCGGCGCCCTCGGTTACACCTCCTTCTCCATCCTGCTCGGCATCGCGTGGGCCATCGGCCTGCATGCCACGCAGTCCTACCGCTCGGAGCTGTTCGGCTTGGGCGACGGAGAATTCCGGCGGGTCGCTCGCGGGACGTTCGGCGTCTTCGGCACGGTCGCGATCGTCGCGCTGTTGACCAAGCTCGATCTCGCCCGCGGCTACCTGGCCATCGCCTTCCCCCTCGGCCTCGTGCTGCTCCTGTTGGAACGCGTCATCGTCCGCCGCTGGATCGTGCGCCGGCGCCTGCAGGGTTCCTACTGCGACCAGACGCTGATCATCGGCACGCCGCCGGAGGTTCGGTTCGCAGCCGCCACGATCGCCCGCAACCCGGCCGCGGGTTACCGAATCGCCGCGGTGTCGATCATCGGCAACACCAACTCCCCGTTCGTGCTCTCCGATGGCACCGAGGTCGACAACCTGGGACCGATCGGCGACGTGTCGGCGCTCGCCGGGTCGATCAACGCGCTGATCGTGGCCGGCCAGAGCGCGATCACCCCGGCGGAGCTCCGGCAGATCGGCTGGCAGCTGGAGGGCACCGACATCCGGCTGGCACTCACCAGTTCCATGACCGATGTGGCAGGCCCGCGCATCCACCGGCGTCCGATCGAGGGGCTGCCGCTGATGAGTGTGGAGTCGCCGACCTACTCGGGACGGAAGTTCCTGGTCAAGCGCACACTCGACATCGCGCTCAGCGCGTTCCTGATCCTCATCCTGTCCCCGGTGCTCGCCGTCATCGCCGCATGCGTCCACCTCGAGGATCGGGGCCCGGTGCTCTTCCGCCAGGTCCGGGTGGGGGTCAACGGCCGCACCTTCCGGATGACAAAATTTCGCTCCATGGTCGTCAATGCCGAGCAGTTGCGCGACGACCTCGTCTCCGACGACACCAGCGGCGTCCTGTTCAAGATGAAGAACGACCCGCGCATCACCCGTGTCGGCAGATTCATCCGCACCTATTCGCTGGACGAGTTGCCGCAACTGTTCGATGTTCTCGTGGGCAACATGTCGCTCGTCGGACCTCGGCCGCCGCTGCCCGACGAGGTGCGTCGCTACGAGAAGCACGTCCACCGCCGTCTCAATGTGAAGCCCGGCGTGACCGGCCCGTGGCAGGTGGGCGGTCGCTCCAACCTGACCTGGTCGCAGAGTGTCCAGAAGGATCTCTACTACGTCGAGAACTGGTCCGTCACCGGCGACCTGGCAATCCTGGCCCGCACCGTGCGTGCGGTCCTCCAGCGGGACGGAGCACACTGACTCGATGCTCCTCACCGAGAGCATGCCGATGAAGCAGGCCGTCAATCTCGCACACGCGCTCTGTCAGGCGGTCGCCGACGAAGCGGGCGTTCGCGCCCTGTTCCTCAAGGGACCGACCGCAGCGATGCAAGGGCTGCGCTCCACCAGCCACGTGTCCGGAGATGTCGACGCACTGTGCGTGCCCGCCGACCGGGACGCCATGGAGGCCGGTTTGCGCGCGCGTGGCTGGCGACTACGCCCGGTGTCGACCGCCGCTCGCGAATTCACCACGCACTCCGTCACATTCATCCATGACTCGTGGCCGTGCGACATCGACCTGCACACCACGTTCCCCGGCATGCTCGCGGATCCGGTGACGACGTTCGACGCACTCTGGGAGCGACGCGAAGAACACCTGCTCGCAGGCGTGCCGGTCATGACACCCGACCGCGTCGCGCAGTTCCTCATCCTCGTCCTGCACGGCCTGCGCTCCCCTGGCCTGGTTCGCAACGCGCAGGAGATCGAACGCGCACGCTCCATGTACCGCTCGGACCTCACCGACTGCGAACGTGCCGCATTGCGGGAGCTGGTGGCCCGGACGGAGTCGGCCGAGCCGACGCAGGACTTCTTCCGCAGTGTCGGCGACCCGGTCGAGGTGCCCTCACGGCCCTCGCCCAGCTACGCGCTCTGGCAGTTGAAGACCGGCCCGAGCCGGACCGAGAGCTGGATGGTCTACGCGATCGAATCCCATGGGTGGCAACGCGCCCGGATTCTGTTCCGGGCGCTGCTGCCGACGCGCGCCGACATGTACGCCGATCACCCCGAGAGCGCGGAAGGCGTATGGCGCCTTACCCGTGCCCACATACGCCGGCTTTCGCGAGCGGCACGCCTGACACCACGGGCGGCCGGTCAGGTGGCACGTGCGCGACGCGCACTCACCGCCCCGCAACCGGACCCCGCCGCCACGGACAGCGCACCGACCGTGACCGCCCCGCAGCCCCAGCATTCGCCGCGACGTCCTGTCACGCCGGCCCGGACACCACTGATCGCGCCACACGCGTCCGAGTGGACCGACGACCGCGAGATCCTCTTCGTGCTACCACTGCAATCGACCACCTCCGGTGTCCTGGCACTGCGAGACACCGCGGCAGCGCTCTGGACGTTGATCCAGGAAGCGGGCACCTCCCCCGACGGGTTGGCTTCTGCTGCCTGCGCGTACTGGGAGATCCCCGCGGAGGTCGTGCGCGATGACGTCGCACTCTTCCTCGCGCAACTGGTCGACTGCGGCGCCCTGCTCGCCGCGTGAGGCGACTCGGCCGACCGACGACACGCCCCGGATGTCGGGAAATCTCGCCATAGCACACGCCGTTGACCTGCTGTGGCTTCAGCCGGCGCGAGCGTTAGGCTGGACGGGTATGGCGATCCCCGTCGTCATACGCCTGAAACCCGCACGGCCGACACCTCAGAATGGCCGTGCCGACCTTGATGAAAGAGGCGCATTCGCGTGTCATCCCAGTCGCCTGACCC
Organism: Flexivirga sp.; assembly: GCF_035551235.1. Lineage (GTDB taxonomy): Bacteria > Actinomycetota > Actinomycetes > Actinomycetales > Dermatophilaceae > Flexivirga. The sequence continues at coordinate 25,421 of NZ_DASZNO010000019.1, forward strand.
GCTCGCGACATTCGGACCCAATGAATGGCTCGTCGACGAACTGTACGAGCAGTACAAACAGGACAAGAACTCCGTCGACAAGGCGTGGTGGAGCTTCTTCGCGGACTACAAGCCCAGGACGCCGGACGCGCAGTCGGGCAACGGCGGGCAGTCAGCCACGACGACGTCGGGGACGAGCGACATGGCAACTGCCGAGGCCAAGAGCCCGGACAGCAAGAACCCGAATGCCACCGAGGGCGCCGGGACGACGAGCAAGTCCCCGGCCGCCGAGCCGCCCAAGGGTGCAGCGCGACGGGCTCCGAAGGACGCACCGCGGCCCAACCCCCGCGACTGGGAACTCAAGAACGCCAAGGTCATCGCCCGCGATGCCGCGACCCCCAAGGTCCCTGACGTCGACCCGGCCGAGGACCAGAGCGTTCCGCTGAAGGGCGTCGCCGCTCGCATCGTCACCAACATGGAGGCCAGCCTCGAGGTCCCGACCGCGACCAGCGTGCGCGCGGTCCCGGCCAAGCTGCTGATCGACAACCGCATCGTCATCAACAACCACCTGTCCCGCAGTCGCGGCGGCAAGGTCAGCTTCACCCACCTCATCGGCTACGCCATCATTCGCGCTCTGAAGCTCATCCCGGAGATGAACTACTCGCTCGGCGAGGACGACAAGGGCAAGCCGACCCTGATCAAGCCGGGTCACGTCGGGTTCGGCCTGGCGATCGACCTGCAGAAGCCGGACGGCTCGCGCACCCTGGTCGTGCCCAGTGTCAAGGGCGCCGAGGAGATGGACTTCGCGCAGTTCTGGGCGTCATACGAGGAGATGGTCCGCAAGGCGCGGGGCAACAAGCTGACGCTGGAGGACTACGCCGGCACGACGATCAGCCTGACCAACCCGGGCGGCATCGGCACGGTGCACTCGATCCCCCGCCTGATGAAGGGCGCGGGCGCGATCATCGGCGTCGGCGCGCTGGAGTACCCCGCCGAGTGGCAGGGTGCCAGCTCCGACACGCTCAACAACAACGCCGTCAGCAAGATCATCACGCTGACCTCCACCTACGACCACCGCGTCATCCAGGGCGCGGTCTCGGGTGAGTTCCTGCGCGTGGTGCACCAGTTGCTGCTCGGTGGCGACGGCTTCTACGACGACATCTTCCAGTCGCTGAAGATCCCCTACGAGCCGATCCGCTGGGTCCAGGACATCGACGCCGGTCACGACGACGACATCAACAAGGTCGCGCGCGTCCAGGAGCTGATCCACGCCTACCGCGTGCGCGGCCACCTGATGGCCGACACCGACCCGCTGGAGTACAAGCAGCGCCGGCACACCGACCTCGACGTCACGACGCACGGCCTGACGCTCTGGGACCTGGACCGCACGTTCCCCACCGGCGGGTTCGGCGGCAAGCCGTTCCTGAAACTGCGCGACATCCTCGGCATCCTGCGCGACGCCTACTGCCGCTCGATCGGCATCGAATACATGCACATCCAGGACCCCGAGCAGCGGGCCTGGATCCAGAGCAAGGTCGAGAAGGGCTACGAGAAGCAGTCCAGCGCCGAGCAGCTGCGCATCCTGCGGCGGCTCAACGCGGCGGAGGCCTTCGAGACCTTCCTGCAGACGAAGTTCGTCGGCCAGAAGCGCTTCTCGCTCGAGGGCGGCGAGTCGGTCATCGCGATGATCGACCGCATCCTGTCCGAGGCCGCCGACACCAGGATGGACGAGGTCTGCATCGGTATGCCGCACCGCGGCCGCCTCAACGTGCTGGCCAACATCGCCGGCAAGTCCTACGGGCAGATCTTCCGCGAATTCGAGGACCAGCAGTCACCGAAGTCGGTGCAGGGTTCGGGCGACGTGAAGTACCACCTCGGCACCGAGGGCACCTTCACCTCCGACGCCGGCAACAGCACCAAGGTCTACCTCGCGGCCAACCCGTCCCACCTGGAGGCGGTCAACCCGGTGCTCGAGGGCATCGCGCGCGCCAAGCAGGACCGCATCAATCTGGCCGGCGCCGATTTCACCGTGCTGCCGATCCTGATGCACGGCGACGCGGCGTTCGCCGGGCAGGGTGTCGTCGCCGAGACGCTCAACCTCTCGCAACTGCGCGGCTACCGCACCGGCGGCACGATCCACATCGTCGTCAACAACCAGGTCGGCTTCACGACCGCACCGTCGCAGAGCCGCAGTTCGACATACAGCACGGACGTCGCCCGGATGATCCAGGCGCCGATCTTCCACGTCAACGGCGACGACCCCGAGGCGTGCGTCGGGGTCGCGGAGCTGGCGTTCGAATACCGGCAGAAGTTCAATCGCGACGTCGTCATCGACATGGTCTGCTACCGCCGCCGTGGTCACAACGAGGGCGACGACCCGTCGATGACCCAGCCGATGATGTACAAGCTCATCGAGTCCAAGCGCAGTGTCCGCAAGCTCTACACCGAGGCACTCATCGGCCGCGGCGACATCACGCCGGAGGAGGCCGAGGCAGCGCTGAAGGATTACCAGAAGCAGCTCGAGCGGGTCTTCACCGAGACCAAGGCCGCCAAGAACGAGTCGTCTGCCCCGGCCGCCGACAGCTCGGTCGGCACCGACGCCGAGGGCCACGGCGGGCTGGAGCGCCCGTCCGCCCAGGAGGAGGACGACACCCGCGCCGACGGCAGCGTCTTCGACACCGCGATCACCAGCGACGAGCTGCTGACCATCGGCAAGACGTGGGCCAGCCCGCCGGACGGCTTCACGGTCCACCCGAAGCTGGCCAAGCTGATGCAGCGTCGTTCGGACATGACGACCAGCGGTGGCATCGACTGGGCGATGGGCGAGATGCTCGCGTTCGGGTCGCTGCTGATGGAGGGCACCCCGGTGCGCCTCGCCGGTCAGGACAGCCGCCGCGGCACGTTCGTGCAGCGACACTCGGTGCTGATCGACCACACCAACGGTAACGAGTGGACTCCGCTGCGCTACCTGTCCCAGGACCAGGCGTGGTTCTGGGTCTACGACTCGCTGCTGAGCGAGTATGCCGCGCTCGGCTTCGAATACGGCTACTCCGTCGAGCGTCCCGACGCCCTCGTGCTGTGGGAGGCGCAGTTCGGTGACTTCGTCGACGGTGCGCAGACCATCATCGACGAGTTCATCAGCTCCTCGGAGCAGAAGTGGACCCAGCGTTCCTCGGTCGTGCTGCTGCTGCCGCACGGCTACGAGGGCCAGGGCGCCGACCACTCCTCGGCACGCATCGAGCGTTTCCTGCAGCTCTTCGCCGAGGACAACATGACGATCGCCTACCCGTCGACGCCGGCGTCGTACTTCCACCTGCTGCGTCGTCAGGCAGCGGCCCGCCCGCGCCGGCCGCTGATCGTCTTCACACCGAAGCAGCTGCTGCGCCTGAAAGCCGCGACCTCCAACACCGAGGACTTCACCAACGGTCGCTTCCGTCCGGTGATGTCCGACCACGAGTCGCCGAAGCCGGAGGACGTGACCCGCGTCCTGCTGGCGTCGTCGCGCGTGGTCTACGACCTGGAGGCCGAGCGCGCCAAGCGAGAGGACAAGCAGACCGCGATCGTGCGCGTGGAGCAGCTTGCACCGATCCCGGCACAGGAGATCGCCGCGGAGCTGGCCAAGTACCCGCACGCCGAAATCGTCTGGGTGCAGGACGAGCCGAAGAACCAGGGCGCCTGGCCCTTCATGGCGCTCAACCTGCCGGAGTTGCTCGCTCCGCTCGGCGAGACCCGCCCGCTGCGGCTGGTCTCCCGTGCGGCGTCCGCGGCCCCGGCCACCGGCTCGCACAAGCGCCACGACGAGCAGCGTGACCAACTCGTCAAGGACGCCTTCGACCGCTGATCGACAACACGAGTGGGGCCGCACACCGACCGGTGTGCGGCCCTTCTTGTATGTCGTTCGCGTGCGCCGGCCGGGCCGGTCCCGAACCGGCGACCGTTGTCACTTAGGCACGCAGATTCAGCCCGAACCCGTCCCGAACCGGCGACCGTTGACACTTAGGCACGCGGCGGGAGTATGCCGATCAGGCCTTGGCACGCTTCGACCGGCGGCTGAACACGTCACCCATCAGCACGAAGACCACGGCGAGCAGGAACATGATCGTGCCGATCACGTTGACCTGCATGGGCACACCGCGCTGCGCCGAGCCCCACACGAACATCGGGAACGTCGTGGTCTGGCCGGCATTCAGGTTGGTGATGATGAAGTCGTCGAAGGACAGCGAGAAGCTGAGCAGCGATGCGGCGAGTATGCCGGGCAGGACGAGCGGGAAGGTGACCTTCCAGAACGCTTGCCGTTCATTGGCATACAGGTCCATCGCGGCGCTCTCGAGATCCTCGTTCATGCCGCCGAGCCGTGCTTTGACGGTGACGATCACGAACGACAGGCAGAACATCACGTGCGCGATCAAGATGGTGACGCCACCGAGATGAGCGCTCTGGTGCATCGACACGAAGAGCGCGAGCAGCGACGAACCCATCACGATCTCCGGTGACGCCATCGGCAGGAAGATCACGATGTTGGCCAGGGACCGTCCGGCGAACTTGTGCCGCACCAGCGCGAACGCGGCCATGGTGCCGATCGCGACCGAGATCAGCGTCGCCACGACGCCGATCCACAGGCTGGTCTTCAGCGAGGAACACATCCCCTGCGGGCCGCAGATGTTGGTCCAGTTGTTCGTCGTAAAGCGTTGGAACGAATACAGATTGCGATTCTTGCTGCTGTCGTTGAAGCTCATCAGCATGACGACCGCGATCGGCAGCAGCATGTAGGCGAGCACCAGCAGCCCGATGATGAGCGCGAACCTCTCGCCGATGACGCGCCGGACCTTGGTGCCGAAGCCCGGTCCGCGTGTTGGTGCCGAGGAGCCGGTGGGTGCCATGCGGTCGGCGAGAGCCTTCGTGGGAGGTGTCATACCAGTTCCTCAGTGCCGCTCTTACGGATCCAGATCATCACCATCACCAGAATGATCACCATCAGCACGACCGACAGTGCACCGGCAGCGGCGTAGTCGTTGCTCGTGGTGAACAGGTCCTGTATGACGTTGCCGACCATCCGCTGGTTCGGGCTGCCGAGCAGTTGCGCGTTGATGTAGTCACCGGTCGCGGGGATGAAGGTCATCAACGTCCCGGACACGACACCGGGCAGCGACAGCGGGAAGGTGACCTTCCAAAACGCTTTGACCGGAGTGGAATACAGGTCCCCGGCTGCCTCGATCAACCGCGGATCCATCTTCTCCAGACTCGCGTAGAGCGGCAGCACCATGAACGGCAGGAAGTTGTAGGTCAGGCCCGCGATGACAGCGACCGGTGTGGCGAGCAGGTGCCCGTCGTGCCCGAGGACGTGGACGCCCTTCAGCGAGTTCACGATGACCGAGTCGTCGCCCAGGATCAGCTTCCAGGACAGCGTCCGCACCAGGAAGCTGGTGAAGAACGGCGCCGCCACCAGCACCAGCATCAGGTTGCGCCACCGGCCCGCCTTGAACGCGATCGCATAGGCGAGCACGTAGCCCATCAGCAGGCACAGCAGGGTGGCGATGACGCCATACACCAGCGAGCGCAGGATGAACGGCCAGTACTTGTCGATCACGTGCGGGAAGTTCTGCACGTGCCACGTCATGTGGTAGCCGGTGTTGATCGAGCCCTTCGGGTTGAAGAGGCTCGCCGCCACCAGCGAATAGAACGGTATGACGAAGAACAACCCCAGCCAGACGGCCGCCGGCGCGAGCAGCAGGTAGCCGGTGTATTTGCGCTTCACTAGTCGTCCTCGATGCCGGCGTTGACGTCCTGGCTGGCGTCGAGCAGGAAGGCGTACTCCGGCCGCCACGAGACCGAGACCTTGGTGCCCGGAGCGAGCAGCCCGCGCGCCCCGGTGTTCTGCTCGAACGCCATCAGCTCGGCGCCCCACGGCATACGCACCTGGTACTGCGTGCTGACGCCGATGAAGCTCGCGTCGGTGATCACCCCACCGTTGAGTGTGTTGCCCGGTGCGTCGATCTCCTCACCCTCGGGGGCGATCAGCACCTTCTCCGGGCGTATGCCGAGCCAGCCCTCCCCCGAGTCACTGTGTGCACGGTCGGCCGGCACCGACACCTTGGTGCCGTGCATGTCGCCCACCACGAAATCGCCCTCATGACCGTGGATCGTGGTGGCGATCAGATTCGACTGGCCGAGGAAGTTGGCGACGAAGGTGGTCTTGGGGTTCTCGTAGAGCTCGCTGGGCGCACCCATCTGCTCGATGACTCCGCCATTCATCACCGCAATGGTGTCGGCCATCGTCATGGCCTCCTCCTGGTCGTGGGTGACGTGCACGAAGGTGAGACCGACCTCGGTCTGAATCCTCTTGAGTTCCAACTGCATTGCCCGCCGCAGCTTGAGGTCGAGAGCACCGAGCGGCTCGTCGAGCAGCAGCACCTCCGGGCGGTTGATCAGGGCACGCGCGAGCGCCACTCGCTGTTGCTGGCCACCGGACAGCTGGGCCGGTTTCTTCTTCGCCTGCGCCTGTAACTCGACCAGTTCGAGCATCTGGTCGACAGCCGACTTCACTTCCTTCTTGCCCCGGCGGCGCAGTCCGAAGGCGACGTTGTCGGCGATCGTGAGGTGCGGGAAGAGCGCGTAGCTCTGGAAGACGGTGTTGACCGGGCGCCGGTAGGGCTTCTCGTAGGTGATGTCGAGATCGCCGAGATGGATGCTGCCCGACGTCGGGCGCTCCAGCCCCGCGACCATCCGCAGCGTGGTGGTCTTGCCGCACCCGGACGGGCCGAGCAGCGCGAAGAAGGAACCTTGGGGCACCACCAGGTCGAGCGACCTCACGGCGGTGAAAGTGGCGAATTCCTTTGTCAGCTGGGAGATTCGCAGGTCTCTGCCACCCTCATCCACCTTGGACGTCATTGAAGTCTCCCTTGTAGTCGCGCTCTTTGTATTCGGCCAGGCTCATGAACGAGTGGGTCTGCTTCAGCGTCTTCTCGGACGGGAAGATCAGCTGGTTGTCGACGAGGGACTTGTCGACCTTCGCCATCGCCTCCTTGGCACCCTTCACCGGGCAGATGTAGTTGTTGTATGCCGCCAGCCGCGCGGCCACTTCCGGCTCGTAGTAGTAGTTGATCCACTCCTCGGCATTGAGCTCGTGCTGCGCCATGTTGGGGACCAGCATGTTGTCGGACCAGATCATCGCGCCCTCCTCGGGCGTCACGAAGACGAGGTTCTTGTCGCCGGAGGCGGCGATGTCTCCGGACCAGGCGATGGAGGCCTTGAGGTTCCCGGCCGACAGGTCGTTGATGTAGTCGTTGCCGGTGAAGGCGCGAATCTGACCTATTTCTCGTGCTTTTCGCAGCTTCTCGATCGCCCGCTGCCATTCGGCGTCGTTGAACTTCGATGGGTCGGCCCCGTCGGACAGCAGGACCAGCCCCATCGTGTCGGGCATCTCGATCAGCACCGAGATGCGCCCTCGCAGGTCGCGACGGGTCAGCAGGTCGGTGACGTTGTGCACGCCACCGGGCAGCACCTTCTTGTTGTAGGCGATGCCGGCCAGCCCACCCTGCCACGGCGCGGAGTACTTGCGCGTCGGGTCGAAGTCGACGTGCTTGTACTGGTCCAGGAGGTTCTTGTGCAGGTTGGGCACCTTGGCCGCGTCGAGCGGCTGGACCCACCCGAGGTCGATCATCCGGGCCGCCATCCAGCCGGTCAGCACCATCAGGTCGCGACCGGTGCTCTGGCAGCCGCCGAGCTGGTTCTTCACCTTGGCGAAGAACTCGTCGTTGTCGTTGATGTCCTCGGTGTACGTGACCCGGATGCCGGTGCGTTGCTCGAAGTCCTGCATCGTCGTCCTGGTCTTCGAGCCCTTCTCGGGCTGGTCGATGTAGAGCGGCCAGTTGGACACTCGCAATCGCTTGTCCGAGGAGCGATCGGCCACCCGGCACGACGAGGGGCGCTGCTTGAGGCTGGGTGTGCCGAAGGCCGGTAACGCGGCAACGCTGCCGATGCCGAAGGCGCCGGCAGCACCCCATTTGAGGACGGAGCGCCGGTCGAGGGACCGTGGAGCACCGGAGGATCTGGTCAAGGGGGAACCTTCCGAAGAGAACCCGGAAAGCCTGGCACGGCAACCACCCGCCGACAAGCAGGTCGCGGATTTCGTTGCGGCCGTGATCAAGGCATGGACAAACCGCGGAATGACGCCATTTTCGGGGCTACGGAATCCGCACATCATGCGGGGACACGAAGGTGACCGAGGAGGTCGCGAGGGACCGGGCGACCATCTCCCGCCCCGCTGCACAATAGGCCCATGTACTTCACGGACCGAGGCATCGAAGAACTGGCCAATCGGCGCGGTGACGAGGACGTCACCCTGGGCTGGCTGGCGGATCAGTTACGCACCTTCGTCGACCTGAACCCGGACTTCGAGACACCTGTGGAGCGACTCGCGACGTGGCTTGCCCGACTCGACGACGAGGATGAGTGAGAATAGCCCACGTGACAAACCACCACGACGGCAGCGATCCGGAGTTCAGCCCCACCACGCGCTTTCACGTGACTGAGGGCGATCGTCGGGTCGGTCTCTGCTTCGTCGGCGACTCATTCGTCGCGGGCCTGGGCGACCCGAAGGCCCTCGGTTGGGTCTCTCGTGTGGTGGCGCGCACACCCCACTCGGGCATCGACCTCGCGAGCTACAACCTCGGCATCCGAGGACAGAGCTCGACCGACGTGCTCGCCCGGTGGCAGGAAGAATGCGAGCCTCGCTGGGCGAAGGCCAACGAGCGCCGCCTCGTCGTCAGCGTCGGCCTCAACGACATCGCGCAGGGCCTGACGACGGCGCGCTCCCGTCTCAACCTCGCCAACATCCTCGACGACGCGTCGTCATCGGCGATCTCCTCGTATGTCGTGGGGCCCTCCCCCACCATCGACGCGGAAACCAACGACCGGTTGCAGATTCTCGTCGACGCGCAGTCGGACGTCTGCTCACGTCGTGGCATCACGTATGTCGACTGCTTCCGCCCACTGCTCGGCCACGACCAGTGGCACGCCGATTTGGCCTCCGGCGACGGCATGCACCCCGGTCAGGCGGGGTACGGCCTCATCGCGTGGCTCGTGCTGCACGCCGGCTGGCAGAGCTGGCTGCAGCTCGACAGCTGATTCACGGCCCGCAATAACAAAGGGCTGCCGCACCACATTCGGTGCAGCAGCCCTTTGTTCTTGCGTCTATTGCCGAGTCAGACCTCTTGCTTCTTCCCCAACGTGGCAGCAGTCGTGTCCAGCCGATCGATTGCTGCAATTGCTTCCACCGCCTGCGGCGCGATCTTGTTGCCCGCGCCGGTCAGCAGGTTCCGTCCGTCCCTCTGACTGCGATGCAGCAGCCGCACGTGCCAACGACGTTCCAAGCCGCGAATATGGGCTCGAACCGTGGAGGGGTCGTAATGCAGTGTGCGTGCAGCCGCACTGACCCCTCCCGTGCGTACCACTGCGACAAATGATCGCAACGCATCCACGCTGCGCATCTCGTGTACCTCCCATGTCCCTGCCCTCGATGAGGACCCCATGCCGCTGTATTTTTCGCCCACCGGTTGTCGCGCGGCTTCCCACAGTGACGACGGACGAATGTCGGCCGCCCACCCGGATCCGGCGACGGAATCAGGCGTGCGGCGTCGTCTCGAACGTGTTAGTGCCGGCAGGCGAGGTGGTGGTGATGCGCCAGCTGACCATGTTCGTCGTCGAGACCCCCGGCATCGACGACGGCATCCGAATGTCGTACGTGATGGCGTCACAACCGTCGTGGATGTTACAAGTGTCCGCGGTCCAAGTCAGAGTCCAGGTCCACGTCTGGCGACCGCCACCGGTGGATGGAACGCCGAAGTACTGGTTGGAGTTCGTCGACGTCTGTGCGTCGTAGCCGGTGCATTCGAAGTACTGGCCACAGCCACCGAGATGGTTGTCGCGGGGCACCAGGAACGGCCAGGTGTTCGTCCCCCGGGCAAGGGTTGGTCCCGTCAACTCCGTCATGACCACCGTGACCACGGATCCCTTTCCGTAGCACGCGGCCGTGTTGCAACCGGCACCGCCCTGGTACACGCCGCTGACATTCTTCGTCGGCGGGTAGGAGGCGTCACCCAACGGGTCACCCGCTGCCAACGCGGGCGTGGACTGGTTGAACGCGCCCGCTGCCGACGCGGAGGTCGGGTACATGACATAGGGCAGGTACATGCCGTCGTGTCCGTTGGTGTTCCTGAAATTGTTGTAGGTGTTCTGCCATGGCACCGAACAGATCATCCCAGCGCATACGCTTGACGGAGTCGAAGCGGCCGACGCCGGCGCAAATGTTCCGATAGCGATCACTGGAACCGCCCAAGCGGCACCCCGTGCCACCGTGCGTCGAGGAACGACCCGATTCGAGTCTTCTGTCATGGCCTAATTCACTTTCTGTTAATTTGATTCGGCCGACGCATTACGTCGCCGCGCGGGCGCAGTTCAGCTTGCGCCCACCCCCGAGTGGCGAGATTGTCAGTGCGCGATTCCGCGGGTCAACTTTGAGGGAGACTTCACCCGTTGGCTTGACCGCCGCACGGGGCGCCTGCTAAGGCATCGGACCGGTGATGATTCACAGGCGATCAACGACACCCGAATCCCCTAACGGGCGTATGAGTCCGGCGTCAAGCCGCCGAGCGAAACTCGCCCCAACAACGGCCTCGATTGGACATCCGATCAATTGATGCCCGAATCTGAACAGACGGATAGCTGCGCATCTGGGGGGTGCAGCTGGCCATTTCGGGAAAAGGCCGCTTTCGAGCATGGGAGTGCTTTACGTGGAGTCGTGCGAGAGGATGGGAATCGTTGCACATTGTTCTGATCGTTCTCCTCTCGATCTACTCCGTGTCGATCGTCGTCGTCGCACTGCTTATCGGACACGCGATATGGCGAGAGCGCGCCTTGGCGCTTCCGGCGCCCCTGCGCCCGAACACGGTCCAGCCATCGCCGGCGTCCGAGCCAGCAACGCAACCGGTTCAACCACACGAGAGACATGCCACTCATGAATCTCCTCCGTCGTAAGACGGCAGAAGACCTGTGCCGCCGATGCGGGCACATCGCCGGCCACCACGTGAACACCAGCGTTGGCTGTCGGCTGTGCGCTTGCCCGCGCAGCCCCGGACAGGTGATGCGCGGTATCGATCCGGACCTACAGGTCCGCCGTCGGCGGGGCAGATAGACGACGGCCAACGAGCGCAGGCAGCCCCCGGAACTGGGCCGCGAGCGAAAGGAACCGAAGTCAACGACTTCCTTCGACCAAACCGCGATCAGCTCTCGATAGCATGGTGACGAATTTCGACACGAATTGCATCGGGGGGACATGTTCAGGCAACCGGCCGCGATCTCCGACGGTCCGCGCCGTGGGCAGCGAACTCTCGGTTTCGATCTCATCCGCATTGCTGCTGCGTCATTCGTTCTGTGGGGACATTCGGAACTGCTCAAGAACCTTCCCGGTGTCGCGTTCTATTTTTCTGACCGAAAGGTCGCCCTGGGCACCATCGGTGTCCAGATATTCTTCGCTGCCAGTGGCTTCTTGGTGGCCAACAGTTGGTTACGGAGTCGCAGCCCGAGAGAGTTTGCATACCACCGGTTCTTCCGTATATGGCCAGGAATCGCGATCATGGCACCGGTCGTCGCACTCCTCATCGGACCGCTCTACACGACAACTCCGACATACTTCACCGAACCGTCGACGTGGACCTTCATCGCGCGAAATTGGTTGGTGATTCCCTTCCAACAGACGCTGCCCGGCGTTTTCACCTCGTCGCGCATTCCTGAGGCGAACGGCACCTTGTGGAGCTTGGGACTGGAGGTGGGCTGCTACGTCATGGTTGCCGCGCTGGGCGTCCTTGGGCTTCTGAAGCGGTCGGTGTGGCTGCTCGTCTGTGGCAGTGTCGTGACGGCCCTGCTTTCGTGGACCTATGTTTCACATGCTGTGCTCGGCGATGGAATGACCATGCGCTTGGGGTGCGTCAGCTGCTTCATCACCGGCATGACGATCCGCAGCATCAACCGCGCCATTCCGGCATACCTCGCCGCATCAAGCATCGTCGTTATCCTGATCGCCGCGCTGCTTCATGCGCCGTTCTCCGGGCCGGCCGCGCCGTTGCTCGCGATCGCAACCATCTTCCTGGGAACGCGACGATGCACCTGGGCGAGACCCATTACCCGCTTGGGTGATCCCTCCTACGGCGCCTACATCTATGGTTTTCCACTCCAGCAGATGATTCTCTCCGGTGCAGGAGGTATAGGACACATCCCATTCGCCGTTGCGTCCGTGTCCGCCGGCCTCGGTGCCGGGTACCTCTCGTGGCATCTGATCGAGAAGCACGCAATCCAATACGGCCGACAAGCCGCTCGTCGCGTGAACGCAGACGCACTCGTTCGAACCACTGCGTAGCGCCGGGCTACGCCCCAGTCACTCGCTCCACGACGGCCTTCATCGCCGGGAGACACGCATCGATCGAGAAGCGCTCAATAGCGCTCTCCCGCGCCCGTTCCCCGAGGACGCGGCGGGTCGCGGGGTCGGCTCCACGCTCGAGGGCTGCGCTGAGAGCCTGCCGGTTTCCCGCGTCGAAGAGAATTCCCGCGTCGCCGAGCGCCCATCGGATGGGTGGGAGGTCAGACGCGATGACCAGTCGGCCCGCCATCATGCCGTCGATCAACTTGGCCGGCAGCTGTCCATGGGTGAACGGCGTCGACTTGCTGGGTATGACGGCGATGTCACTCGACCGCAGCAGTTCCATGGCCGCCTCGAACGGAAGTCTCCCGACCCAGTCCTCGTTGTCGCGAGCATCCGGAGGGGCTTCATCGGTGACGACCAGCTTGAATCTCTCCGGACCGAATCCCGCCACGGCATCTCGCACTTCGTCGATCCCCTTGTGCTGGCGCGCTGTCCCGATGAAAGCCACTGTCGGCTTCTCCGAGGTGTGGTCCGCGCCGCGCGCTCCGATGGTTCGCGCATGGGGAACGATGGTGCCACCATGACTTCGCTGTAGCTGCGGGTTGCTCACGATGTATTCGATCCTGCCGTTGAGTCGGTGGCGCCACCGCGCAACGCGAGCCATCTTCAGCGCGATGAGGGGGTGCCGCCCCCACCGAGCGCTGACGCGCCACAACGGTACGGAGTATGGCGACCAGACTTCTTGGTCCGGGTCGTCATAGTCGAGGATCATTCGGCGCCCAGTCGCATCGACGATCGGCGCAAGGAGCCCGAACGACTCAGGCAGCGCCTTCGTCGCAATCACCACATCGCTCCGAGCGGCAAGATCGGCGAGCGCGTCGGCGCGACCGGCACCATCCAGCGAGCCCAATCCCTGACACGCGCTCGCGAATTCCGTGCCGACCACTGGTTGCCAAATGTCAGCGTCGCCGGGCGCGACGACAGAGACTTCCCACCCGAGCTCGCTGAGCAGAGTCCAGGTGACCATCGTGCGGCCCAAGGAGTTCTCGCCGAGACTCGGCGTCACGATCACGGCGCGTCGCGTCAACGCGTCGGCACCTTATCCAGCTGGAGTGCGACAACGGCTGTTGGATCAGCGACCGCGCTTTCGTCCTTGACACCGTTCCGCACACCGATACCGGCAGCCGCAGAGAACATCACGATCATCGGCCCCCAGAACAGCGAATCGAAGAAGGCGCAGCCGATGAAGATCACGAGAAGCAGTGATCGGTTGATCACCTGCCCGGTCCGCCAGCCGACGACCGCAATAAGCACGAGGACCAGGAGAGACACGAGGCCCCCTGTGGCGACCGTCGAGACGTACTGATTGTCGACCACCCGGAGCTCGTTGGTCTGGCGAAGGATGTTGGAGTCGAAGAGGCTGGGGATCGATGACCAGCCGTGCCCCAAGAGCACGCTGTGCGTGTCCATCCCCAGCAGATTTTCGAGCGACTTCAAGGCGTTCGAACGATTGGTGTACGACCCGGTTTCCTGCCACTCGCCGACGATTTCCGCGATCAGCGAATACGCGGCGTAGCCGATCGCAAGAAATGTGATCCCGCCGATGATTCTGGCCCCGAACGATATGCGCACCTGGGGCGAGAGCATCCAATACGCAACCAAGGCGAGGAGCGTGAGAACGGCGCCACGTGATCCTGACAGCAGCAAGAACCCAACCAATGGCACCGCAAGAACCACGCGATGTCGGACAGGTCGTGTGCGCCAGAAGACCAGTCCGACACATCCGAACACCATGACGGCACCGAACAGGATGCTGTGCCCGGTGGCACCCTCGAGTCGAGGGATGCTGGTCGGAACGATGTTGTTGGACTGCACGAAATCGGCGGTGCCCGAGGCGTTCTTCGCATACCCCCAGACCGGTTTTCCCCTCCATATCTCGACAAGGGCACAACCACATTGCACGAGCGCGGTCCACACCAGCCACTGCATCAGCCGGATCACGCCGGATCGGTCGATGTAGCGGGCGACCAGTGCCACCGGTATCGCGACGACCGCCACCTCCAGCAGACTGCGCAGTCCATTGGAAGCAACCGTGTTCGTCAGGAACAACTGGAGCAGCCAGAAGCCGCACACGAGACAGGTCTCCAGCCTGCGGGATGCCTTTCGCCGTTCAACTGGTGGCCACCGAAGCAGCGCAATGCCAATGACGATGAAGCTGATGAGCGACGTGAGGTGCAAATGTCCCGGAAGACGGTCGGTCTGCGCTCGGGTAGCAACGGTCTGCAGCAAATAAACGAAGCCGAGCGCGTCCGCTGGCGCGTTTCGCCATCCGCCGATGCAAAGCCGCACTGCCATCGCGATCGAGGAGACCGCGATCACTATGAAGAGAATCTCCTTCATGAGGTCAGTCCTCCGAGCTTCCACGGCCACAGAGCCGCTGCTCGGCGTCAGCGGAGCCAAGCATGTCCTGGACCGCGGTCAGCAGCATCTGCACCGTTGCGCTGTCTTCGAATTGCTCCGTCGACGCCATGGCAGCGTGCGACAGACGACGGGAGAGGAGCGGGTCATCAACAGCGGTCACTATCTGGTCTCGCAGGCTCGCGTCGTCACGGGCTCGAAACACGAGACCGGTCTCCCGGGGCCGGACCATCTCCAGTGGTCCCCCCTCATCGGGAACGATCACGACGCATCCGGCCGCGAGTGCCTGGGCGACGGACTGGCCGAAGGGCTCGGGCTGCATGGTGGGCAGGACAAAGATGTCCGAGTTGCTCAGCACTGTGGAGACGTCATCGATGTGCCCTCTGCGGGTGACCTTCACCGGGGAAGTGGCGACGAGCGTATCGAGCTCGGCGAGGTATTCGGCATCCGAAAAGAAGTCCCCACCATAAAGGTCCACCGAGATCGACTTCGCAGGATACCGCTCTGCGAGATCTGCAACCGCTCGAACAAGCAGGTCCAAACCCTTCCAGCGGTCCGGACGGCTCAGCGTGACGATCCTGATCGTGTCGCTCGAGCACGGATCGGTGCCACGGCTGCGGGCGGGTGCATGGATGCCGGACACCGGGTAGGCGACGTAGCGTTGCTTACCCAGGCTGGCGGGTATGCAGGAGGCGGTCCACGCACTGTTCGCCAAGAACGCGTCGAACACCGGGAAGATGCCTCTGATGCCCACCAAGCGCTTCGTGCCGGTCAACGACTCCATTGATACGCGTGAGTAGTAGGAGCTTCCGGTATGCCGCGCGAGTCCACAGCGATTGAGAAGTGCATAAACGGCAGCAGCATAGAGGCTGTTGATCACTATGAGGTCGTAGCCGCGTCCAACGATCAGGCGCCGCAGTCGGTAAGCGTAGAGCGGAGTCTTCCGGAATGAGAATGCGTCCTCATCCAAGACGAATGTCGATGGCGCCGCGTCGCTGAAGTCGGCCCGCAGCTTGCCGCCGCTGAGGAGGGCAACCTCCGGGCGAATGGATTCCGGCGGGGCCTGCTGTAGGAATCGGAGCAAGCCCAACTGGCCACCGCCGGGGTCGGCTGAATGATCGACAAACAGGACGCGGGGAGCTAGCGCGCCAGTCCCTCCAGCAGCCTGGGCGATGCCCGAGTTGGCAGGCAAATACTTGATCTCCCCTACGTGACCGGCGTCGCCGGAGGTCAGTTCTGGTGAGGAATGCAGCCGCCAGTACGGCTGCTACCCTCGCCCGCCGTACCGACCGAGGACTCGTCCTCGTCGCAGTGTAGCCGTTGGTCGCGCGATGGTACGTGGCTCCTGGGTCCTGGTGCAGGTAAGGTCAGCGACTGTGCAGCCCTGGACCGTTTCGCCGTTGCCGTCCGGACGCGGGTCCGGGCCTACCGCGTGAGAACTCGTCGACAGGTCGGCCGGCACAGAGCCGCACAGCAGCCATCCACGCTCCCAGCAACACGGCGTGCTCACGTCGGGCGGCTGTTGGGTTTCGCCGTCCTTCCCGCACTCGGTTTCCTCAGCTCCTTGGCGATCTTGCCCGCAGTCACGTCCGCGTACGGCGACCGCGGCTGGCCGGCTATCGCTCTCGGCATATCGATCGGTGGCACGACGGGCGTCATATCCGAACTCGGCTGGGGAGTCAATGGCCCGTCACATGTCGCCCGTGCTCGCCCAGCGGCCCGTGCCCGTCTTTACGTCCTTTCATTGGTCACTCAAGCAGCTGCGGCGCTTCCCATATCCATTCTCTCGGCTCTCGCCGGGTTCCTCATTTCTGAGCATTTTCGCATCGAATGTGCCCTGACGGCCCTGGCGACATGTTGGGCAGCGATGTCGCCCAGTTGGTTCTTCATCGGCTCTGGAGAACCGTCCAACATTGTGCGCACTGATTCGATCCCCAAGGTCTCGTGCACCTTGGCCGCGGCCGCGGCGATCGCTCTTGGTGCACCGTTGTGGGTGTATCCACTCGGGCTGTTGACCGCGACCGCTATCGGATTGACCGTGGGCATGCGCTTGACGGGCGCTCACTGGCACATGCTCAACGGCTTTGGCCTCCGACGGGTTGTTCGTGTCTTTGAGATTCAGTGGCTCGCGCTCCAGAGCACCATCGCCAGTGCGATATACATCGGTGCGCCAACAACCATCGTGGGGATGGTGGCACCCGGCGCACTGGGAATCTTCTCCGCAGCAGACCGCTTGCAACGAATGCTTCTGAGTCTCCTACAGAGCGTTCCCCAGGCTTTTCAGAATTGGGTCGGATCCGCGCCGTCACCCGCGGCGCGGAGAGAACGTGCGATTCGCGCTGTCAAGATCAATTCCGTCATCGGCGCGCTGTGCGGCGGTGCATTCGTCGTCGTTGCTCCTATTGCATCGCGCATTCTCTTCACAGGTCATTTCACTATCAGCTGGCGGCTCGCGTCAGCATGCGCGGTGGTGGTCTTCTGCACAACGACGTCAAGAGCAGCCGGAAAGATCGGCTTGGTCATTTTCCGACGTCTCGATGTGCTGCGCACGAGCAGCGTGGCCGGCGCCGGCGTCGGCGTCGTCATGCTGCTGACGTTGCCCACTCGGTTCGGGGCGATGGGCGGCCTCCTCGCGGTCGCAGCTGCCGAGGCCACAGTGCTCGGGATTCAGCTACTCGGACTGCGCAGGGCACACCTGAACCACGCAGGCATCATGCGCGAAGACGCGTCCATGAACACACGACAGTCGTCGTGATCAACTGGGAATTTCGGCAGCCACATCACGAATAACCGCCGCTACGCGGTCCCACGCGTAGGCGGCATTCACTCCGTTCGGCGCGCCCTGACGACGTCGTGGGACACCGCTCACCTCGTCGATCTCTCGAGCAATCGCACGGACGTCGTGCGGGTCCACGAACCGCGCGACCTTTCCGACCGTTTCGCGCAGAACCGGTATGTCGCTGACGATCACCGGACACCCGAAGTGCGTGGCTTCCAGCGGCGGGAGCCCGAAACCCTCATCGAGGGAAAGATAGAGCGTGACAGACGCATGCTCATACAGCCACCGCAGGTTTCCATCGGTCACTCGACCGAGGAAGCGGACCGTCCCATCCGCGACGAGATCCTGCACATCCTGTGGGACACCGCCTACGCCTGAATGAAGCTGGTCACCTACCACGACCAGTGGGTTATCGGGGGTGATGCGGTGGGCTATACGAGCCGCCGTCATCGCACTCACCAAATTCTTGCGGACGTTCAGGCGTCCGACCACCAGCGCGAACGAGTGCGGACAGTTTTGCGGTTCCTCGGCGGTGGCATGTGTCAGCGACGTGCCGACGGCCAGACCGGTGGCGCGGACCTTCTTGACCCAAGGCGCAATGCGCTCGATGCGTGCCACCTCGGCTTCGGAGGACGTGACGACTCGGCTCGCACGCCGAAGGCTGGGTGCCATCAGCCCGAAGTAGGCGCGCTCCGAGCGGCTGAACCACTCCGGATGGTCGCCGAACATCAGGTCGTGGACGAACACGACGTTGCGTCCGGACAACGGGGCGTAGTTGTGCGAGACCACGACATCGGCGTGGCACCTTTTCGCCAACACGGGCAGCTCTATTGCATTTGAGACCGCTTGCGGCCACAAGCGAGTTGGCACCACGGACAACCCATCGACGTCGGCTGTCATCTCACCACGGTGAGCGGAGCGGACAGCGAGAACCAGTTCGTCATCCGGGAATGAGTCCCTCCACGACCTGATAATTTCTCGCATGACCGTCCTGTTGGCCGCTGGGCCATTGACCCACCAGTAGCCATCAAACAGCACACGCATTGCTTCGCCCCTCACGGACAATGACGGAATGGATGATGCGGTGAGACGCCGCGCGTTTGGTGTCGTACTACCGTTGATGACTTGGCTCGGACGGACACGAGCCGACCAGCGCAGCCGACAGCTGCCCTTCGTAGGCCGCAAGCACCTGCTCCCACGAGTAGTGTTCTTCGGCTCGTTCACGGGACCCCGAAGACAGGTCGGCCCGCTCGTCGCGATCGTGAAGCACAGCCGAGAGCTGCTGCTGGATGCTTGAGGGGTCGGGCGATGCAAAGGCGCCACTGTCGCCAAGCACTTCGTGGTTGAAGACTGTGTCGCGCGCGACGACAGCGGCTCCGCACGCCATCGCCTGGACCAGCGCGGGGTTTGTGCCGCCCACGCTATGGCCGTGGAAGTACACACCGGCGTTCGACCACAGTGCATGCAGGAACTCGTCGTCGCTCACGTGCCCGAGTAGCCGCACGCTGTCCCGCTCGGCGGCCAGGGATTCGGCCGCGCTCTGGATCGGGTCGCCGGCCGGTGCACTACCGACCACCACAACCGGCGTCGACGGCTTCATCAGGCGGACCGCGTCGAAGAACTCGTGCATGGTGTTCTCCGGCACGAACCGGGCGACCGCGAGGACATAGCTCCCGACCTCCAGGCCAAGGCGCTCCCTCACGAGATGCGAGTTCGGCCCGTCAGGGACGGTGCCGCCATACGGGATGAACTCGGTGTCCCGTCCGAAGTGCTGTTGCCAATGGCGGCCGATCTCAACGGAATCGGCAATGAGCGTGTCCGCGAACTTGGCGCTCATGGTCGCACCGGCACGGAAGACACGCTTGGCGGGCGCGCTCCATTTCTCTCGCTCCCACTCCAGGCCGTCGACGTTGAGCACGACCGGAATGCCCCGTGCTTTGAGCAACGGCAGAAAATAGCCGTTCGCGACGTTCATCACCAGGGCCACGTCGGGCTTGCGTCGAGCTGCATCGGCGCAAGCGGTCAGCCCGTAGGAAAGCGTGCTCGCCGACTTGGACTCCACTCCTCGGGTGAATCGTTGCGTGACCCCGGGTGGAATCTTCTCGTCCGCAACATGCTCGGGCCGGCTGTAGACATCGACCTCCCAACCACGCTCGGCGAGATACGGAACGAGGTATCGAACAAGGGTCTCGAAGCCGCCGTAGTAGCTGGGAAAGCCGCGAGTGCCGATGATGGCAACTCGCGGCGAATCGGCCAGGAAACGTGACTTCAACTCTTGATCTCCATCATCTCTCTCAGTGACGCCGCCCACTCAGACGTTCCAACACTGCCCGTCCGGCCGAGCACACTGTATGCCGGGCGCGGTGCGGGGCGTGGGAAATCGTTTGTCGTGCAAGGGTTTACCCGCTCCGCGTCGAGACCCGCGAGGCGGAAGATCTCCTTCGCGAAGCCGCACCAACTCGTCGTGCCCGATGAAGTGCCGTGGTAGTAGCCGCCGGGTTGGCCCGTTTCGATCAGGTCGACCACGTATGCCGCGAGGTCCTTCGTCCACGTCGGCTGGCCGATCTGGTCATCGACCACCTTGAGGGTCTCGCGCTCCCCCGCCAGCCGCAGCATGGTCTTGACGAAGTTGGGGCCGTGCTCGCCATACAGCCAGGCGGTGCGCACGATCAGTGCGTCGGGGTTCGTGGCGCGGATGGCCCACTCCCCGGCCGCCTTGGTCCTGCCGTACGCCGACTGCGGGTTCTGCGGATGATCCGGCTGATACGGCTCGGTGGCCGTGCCGTCGAAGACGTAGTCGGTCGAGAGGTGCACCATCCGAGTGCCGGTCTCAGCAGCTACGAGGGCGACGTTGCGAGCGCCGACAGCGTTGATCGAAAACGCTTCGGGCTCATGGGTTTCGGCATCGTCGACAGCGGTCCACGCGGCGGCATTGACCACGACGTCGAAGCCCTGCATCGTCGCTCGGACCGCATCGACCGACCGCACATCGCACTCGGCCGAACCGACCGCGACGACGTCCTCGCCCCGTTCCTGCAGCAGCAGGACCAGGTCGGTGCCGAACATGCCTCGGCCACCGGTGACCAGCCAGCGCATCAGTGGCCTTCGCCGATGACGGACTGGCCGGCATACCGTGCCTCGGCGGCGGCCTTCTGCGGGCGCCACCACGACTCGTTGTCGCGATACCAGTCGATGGTCGCCGCGAGGCCGGCGTCGAAGTCGGCGAATTCCGGTGTCCAGCCGAGCTCTTCGCGCAACCGGGTCGAGTCGATCGCGTAGCGGCGGTCGTGGCCCGCTCGGTCGGTCACATGGTCGTAGTCATGCGCGTCCTTGCCCATGCCGACCAGGATCTGCTCGATGACGGCCTTGTTGTTGCGCTCCCCGTCCGCGCCGATCAGGTAGGTCTGCCCCAGCTCGCCGCGCTCGAGGATGGTCCACACGGCGCGGTTGTGGTCGTCGACGTGGATCCAGTCGCGGACGTTGAGGCCGTCGCCATACAGCTTGGGGCGGACGCCGTCGATGATGTTGGTGATCTGCCGCGGGATGAACTTCTCGACGTGCTGGCGTGGGCCGTAGTTGTTGGAGCAGTTGCTGATCGTCGCGCGCACCCCGAAGGAACGCACCCACGCGCGCACCAGCAGGTCGCTGCCGGCCTTGGTCGAGGAGTACGGACTGCTCGGGTTGTATGGCGTGGCCTCGGTGAAACGCTCGGGGTCGTCCAGCTCCAGATCGCCATACACCTCGTCGGTGGAGATGTGGTGATAGCGCACATCGTGGCGCCGGACCGCCTCGAGCAGCGTGTAGGTGCCGATCAGATTCGTCTGCACAAACGGCCACGGCTCGGCCAGCGAGTTGTCGTTGTGCGACTCGGCGGCGAAGTGCACGACCGCATCGGCGTCGGCAACGAGCCGGTCGACGGTCTCGGCATCCGCGACGTCGCCCTCGACGATCTCGACCGTGTCCTCGAGGCCGGCCAGCGACGCACGATCCCCGGCATACGTGAACGCATCGAGCACCGTCTGCTGCACATCGGGGCGGGTCGCCGCCGTCAGGTGCACGAAGTTGCTGCCGATGAATCCGGCTCCGCCGGTGATGAGTACGCGCACAGCCGAAGGATAACGAGCACGACTAGGGTCGGCATCGTGAAGGGGATCATTCTCGCCGGCGGGTCGGGCACACGGCTGCACCCGATCACGCGCGGCATCAGCAAGCAGCTCATGCCGGTCTACGACAAGCCGATGGTCTATTACCCGCTGTCGACCCTGCTGATGTCGGGCATTCGCGAGATCCTGGTCATCACGACGCCGCACGACATGGAGCAGTTCGTCCGCCTGCTCGGCGACGGCAGCCAGTGGGGCATCGACCTCAGGTATGCCGTGCAACCCTCACCGGACGGCCTGGCCCAGGCCTTCATCATCGGAGCGGACTTCATCGGCGACGACACCGTCGCCCTCGTCCTGGGCGACAACATCTTCTACGGCTCCGGGCTGGGCACCGCGTTGCGGCGGTCGACCGAGGGCCTCACCGGCGGGCACATCTTCGCCCACCACGTGACCAACCCCTCGGCGTACGGCGTGGTCGAGTTCGACGCGGACGGCCACGTCCGTTCGATCGAGGAGAAACCGGACAAGCCCAAGTCGCGGTATGCCGTGCCCGGCCTCTACTTCTACGACAACGACGTCGTCGAGATCGCACGTGGACTCACACCCAGCGCCCGCGGCGAGCTGGAGATCACCGGCGTCAACGACGCCTACCTGCAGCGCGGCGACCTGACCGTCACCGTCCTGCCGCGCGGGACCGCGTGGTTCGACACCGGCACGTTCGAGGGTCTGATGGATGCCGCACAGTTCGTGCAGGTCATCGAGGACCGCCAGGACCAGAAGATCGGCTGCATCGAGGAGATCGCCTGGCGGGCCGGCTGGCTCGACGACGCCGGACTGGCCACCCACGCCGACGACCTCGCCAAGAGCGGCTACGGCGGCTACCTGCAACGACTCCTGGAAGGCCCTCGCTGATGGACATCGAACCACTGCAGATCGCCGGTGCCTTCGTCGTGACACCACGCCAATTCCCTGATGACCGTGGGGTTTTCATGGAGGGCTTCCGCGGTGACAAGCTCGCTGAGCACATCGGGCACCGCCTCGACGTCATACAGACCAACATCTCGGTGTCGTGCAAGGGCGCCGTGCGCGGCATCCACTACGCCGACGTGCCGCCCAGCCAGGCGAAGTACGTCACCGCGGTCAGCGGCTCCTTCGTCGACTACGTCGTCGACATCCGCGTCGGGTCACCGACCTTCGGCACCTGGTGCAGCGTCGACCTCGACACCGACACCCGACGGGCGGTCTACCTCTCCGAGGGCCTGGGCCACTGTCTCGTCTCCCGCGAGGACGACTCGACCGCCGTCTACCTCTGCTCGACGTCCTACAACCCGGACCGCGAGCACGGCATCAACCCGCTCGACACCGACCTGGCACTGACGTTCCCGGACGACATCGAGCCGATCCTCTCCCCCAAGGACACCGCTGCCCCCACGCTGGCCGACGCGCGTGAGCGGGGCCTGCTGCCGTCGTATGACGAGTGCGTCGCCTTCGTGAACGGCCTGCAGTAGCCGCCGGCCTCGCAGGCTGGGCGACGGGAAGGACCTCCGACTTCCACATCGCTCAACCTGCGAGGGACGGACGTTCAACCTGCCAGGGACAGGCACTCGCTCGGCACAGGTGCCGGCGCGTCATACACGGCTGATCCGGTCTGTTGCCACCAGATCGCACTGCTCTGCAGCCGCCCGTCACCCGGGTACGGATTGCTCGCGAAACGCTCGAGATCCGGATGGTTGCTCATCCCCGCGGCATGAACCACCGCCGGCGCCAGCGCCGGGTCCTCCGCCAGTGCGGCCAGGTCGACGTCCGCCGGCACGCCGCCCGCATAGGACAGTGCACGCAGCATCGCGGCCCTGCTGTCCGGCACGGTCTCCAGCAACTCCACGAGCCGGTCCCGATCCTCCGGCGTCGCCAGGTAACTGAGCGCGTGCCCGGCGGCCTGCGCGGCGTACGGGCCGACCGGTGTGCGGACCTGTTCGATGGCGACCTGGGCCAGCTCCGTGGCATAGGGGCTGGCGGCCAACAGCAGTGACGAGTGGTGGCGACGCTCGACGAAGTCCGGTGACATCGCCTCACGCAGCAACCGATCCAGCATCGGGTCGTCCAGTCCGGACTGCCGCAGGGCCGCCGACCGGTAGTTGCTCAGCGCGGTCGGGCTCTGCACACGTGCACCGATCGCCGCGGGCGCCGGGTAGTAGCCCAATCGTGCGACGACCTGCTGGGTGAGAGCGCCCGAAAGCCGTTGTGCCACAAGGAATGCGGGCTCTCCGCGCAGCGGCCCGTCGGCCGCCGCGTCGAGCACGGCCCGGCTGACCTGGGGCACCACACCTGCCGGCATACGACCGCTGCAGATCAGGTTGAGCAGCCCGTATGCCGCGCCGGACAACTGCTCACCCTCGGAGTGCTCGAAATGCTGGATCAGCCAATGCTGCACCGCCGGGTCGGTGCTGCTGCCGAGGACCGGGATGACGTTGGTGACCGACTGCGCGCCGGGCCGCACGACCGCACGAGCCACGGCGTCGAGCACGACGCTTCCGGTGGCCCGATCGGTGAGCAGCAGCTCGAGCGCATGGGTGCGTGTGGTGTAGGCGTGGCGCACCGCTCGCATCGTCTCCGACACGAGCTTGTCGACCCAACTGCGCAACATCGACGGCGGCAGCACGGGCCCGGACGGTTGGGTGATCGCGGCCGCGAGCTGGATCCAGTCGGTACCGCCCATGGAGCCGGCCTCGACCCGTGTCTCCCAGTCGCCCAGTGCGTCGGTCAGAGCGGCCCGGGACACGCCCTGCGAGCCCTCACCTGCCAGCGCCGGGCCGAACATCCGGTCGATTCCCAAGCACACGCCGAGCAGGCCTCCGGCGGGTAGTCCGAGCGACTTCTCGTACGCCTGCAGGATCGACCTGGGCACACCCTCCACTCCCGTCTCGTAACGGCACAATGTGCTCGGCCCGAGCATGCACCCCTGTGCTCTCAGCATCTCCACGAACCGACCGGCCGGCCCGGGCGCGACCGCCAGCCGACTCAGCCGCAGCAGCCAGGCGATACGCGCTCGCGCGTCGATCCCCCGCCCGCGCAGTGGTGTGTTGTCCTCCGGCATCACGACCGGCCTTCCCCGCCCTGGCGCCCACGTCATCGTCCCGCTCCCTTCAAGACGGCACGACCGGTTCGCGTGCCATTTCCTCCAGTCGATGGCCGCGGAGTTCGGCCTCCTACGAACTTGCGCTCGCCGCACGGATGGTCCCGCAACAGCGCGTCGAGCAGACCCGGCACCAGATGGCTGTGCGGCCCGAAACAGGCGCGTACGTCCAGCACCACCGGGTCGCCCCCGACGCGATGACGCAACGAGACCTCGACCGGCCCGGTCAGACCGAGTGCCCGGACCGCCGCTTGGGCGAGGCGCTCCACCCCCGGCACTGTGCTCGTGTCGATCACACACGCGCCGATGACCTCACCGTCATCGAGGACCGTCTCCTCCAGAACGGCCGTCAGCCGGCCCTTTCCCTCGGCAGGGCGGTAGACGACGACCTTGTATGCCGCGCCGGGCACGAACTCCTGCACGAGCACGTCGTCGCTCAGCGACGCCCAGTCGATCCCGGCGGGGTCGTCCACCACGATCGGCGGCCGGCCGTCATCCACCCACCGCGCACGCAGGATCAACGGGCTCTTCATCAGCGAGCACACGATCGTTCGATCGGCGAGGTCGCTCGGGATGCCGAAATCGGGCACCCCGATCCCGTGCGCCCACAGGCTCCAGGCGGTGAGCAGTCGGTCCTGCGCCGTGGCCGCCGGTCCCGCCGCCGGGATGACCAGGTCGATGTCGGGCCCGAGCACGGCCCGACCGGACGAAACGGTCGAGAGCACATCGCTGCTCGCGGGCACGACCAGGTCGATGCCCTCGGTCCTGACCAGCCTCGCGAGCGCCGGCAGGAAGCCCGGGCCCTCCGCGATCAGGTGGCAGGTGGCGGACGGGATGTGCATCGGGCGGACATCGGCACAGTGCACGCGCAGCCCACGGGCCCGAAGCTGCTCGGCCAGTGACCTGCCCGAGGCACCCGCTGCGCCCACGACGAGCACCGAGCGCCGGCGCCCATCTGCACCCGAAATTGGGTCCGGTTGATTGAGCCTTGACATTTGATCCCCTGAAACGGCGTTACGTGCGAATTGAGAAGACGCCGCAAGCCCAAAGATCGGGGGCGGTCACGTGGAGAGCAACACCCGGGTCAGGGGCATCGCTGTCAAACCTGCAGCCGGCTTTCGGCCGGCCAGAGTCCTGGCTGGTGTTGCTACGAAGAGCAAGCTACCGCTTTACCAAATCTTGATCAAGACTTTGCCAAAACTTGGAAAAGATTTCTCCTGCCGCCTGAGTGAGCAGAGGCGGGAGGAACCGTCCATCAGCCGCCGGCGGCGTCGCCATTGGGGGTGGCCGCGAGGTGTCGTGCGGCCCGGACGATCGGGGGCAGCAAGTGGCCCACCTGCGCAGCCATCCGGCCGAAAACCTCCGGCGAGCGGCGGTAGGGATCGACGATCCCCGCGCCGTCGGCATCCCGCACCGCGACCTCGTCACGTCGCGCGGCGGCACCCGCCGCCAACTGCGCCACGAACGAACCATCGCCGGTCGGCTGGAGATCGGCACCCGCGACGAGATCGCTGAAGTCGTCGATCGCGTGCGTATGGCGCAACGCCTTCGGCGCCATACGCACGACGTGCCGGCGGTGATCACGCGTCGCGGTCAGCACAAGGTCCGCCGACCGCGCGAGGTCCGGCGTGAGCTGGCGCGCGACGAAGCCCTCACCCGAGAGGCCGGCGTCCGCGAGGAGGCGCGCGACTTCGGGGTCCATCGGCTCGCCCATGAGTGCGTGGGTGCCGGCGCTCGCGACCTGCACGCCGTACGGCGCCAGCTGGGCCGCCAGCAGCCGCTCGATGTATGGCGAACGGCACACGTTCCCGGTGCAGACGACCAGGATCAGTCCGGCACCCACGTCCACCGCTCCTCACTCCCGCGCAAAACTCCGGAACAACCGCCCGGAAAACTGCCCACCCCGAACCTACCCGGGCCACCCGGAACGCGGGCGCGGAATGCATTTGTTCCCAGGCACATTCAGCCCTCCGATCGGCCTTCCCGGATGCTCCGCGACTGCGCATCGAATGCAGCGGTCAGGCCGGCCATCACCCGGTCGGCCTCCGCCGGATCGGCCGTGTCGACACGATCGAGCACCTCGGCCAGCCACTGGTCCGAGCGGTCGAGGTGTGCATTGCCCGCGGCCGTCAGTCGCACGACGATCTGCCGGCGGTCGGTGGGATGTGGCGTGCGCTCGGCCAGGTCCGCCGCCTCCAGCCGCCCGAG
Organism: Flexivirga sp.; assembly: GCF_035551235.1. Classification (GTDB taxonomy): domain Bacteria; phylum Actinomycetota; class Actinomycetes; order Actinomycetales; family Dermatophilaceae; genus Flexivirga. The sequence goes on from NZ_DASZNO010000019.1 coordinate 52,456, forward strand.
CAGCGCCGTCACCGTCGACGGCGTGAGCCCGGTGAGTTCGGCGAGTTCGCGGGCGCTGAGCGGGCCCTGTCGGCGCAGGTGGCTCAGGGCGGCAGCCTCCGTCATACCGATGCCGAACTGCTCGGCGACCACCTGCCGGAAGTGTTCGGCGGCAAGCACGAGCCCGCGCAACTGCGCGGCTCTCTGGTCCTTCGCGGACATGATGGGACTCCCAGGGATGTGGTTCACGCTTCAATATTACGACAATCGCACTGTGTGATGGACGTACTGTTTGACAATCGAACGATTTACCTTTACTTTACTACTTGACGCCGCGACGAGTCTGCAGATCGGACTTCGGGACGGCGGAGTGCGCGGGCGTCGCCCGGCCCACTCGCCGAGCAGGCAACCGAGCCTGCGAACCCCCACTTCTTCCATTGGCCCGAAAGGCGATCCCGCATGTCCACGTCCACTTCCATGTCCACTTCAAAGGCCCCCTCCCGCCGCCGCAACGCCCGCCTGCTCATCGCCGGCGCGATCGTGGCCGGCCTCGCAGCATCCGCCGCCGTCGTGTGGCACGCGTCCTACTCGGCGTTCTCCGCGCAGACGACCAACCCCAGCAGCAACTGGACCGCCGGCACCGTCGGCCTGTCCGACGACGACAGCAATACCGCGCTCTTCAGCGCGACCGGCCTGAAGCCGGGCTCGACCGGCACCAAGTGCATCGCGGTCACCTCGACCGGCTCCCTGGCCTCGGCGGTGAAGCTCTACGGCACCAACTCGAGCACGACCAACGCGCTCGCCGGCTCGATCAACCTCTCGATCACCCAGGGCACCGGCGGCGGCTTCGGCTCGTGCACCGGTTTCACCGCGCTCGCCACCGGCGCCGGCGTCTACAGCGGCACGCTCGACGCCTTCGGCAAGTCCGCGACCAGCTACGCGACCGGCCTCGGCACCTGGGCCCCGACCGGCAGCGGCTCGGAGACCCGCGTCTACCAGATCACCTACACGCTCGACGCTGCCGCACCCAACACCGTCCAGGGCGGCACCGCCTCGATCGGCCTGACCTGGGAAGCCCAGAACTCCTGAGAACCCGCCGATGGCAATCGTTTTCGCGCGATTGCCATCGGCTGATCGCCCCGCGAACCGACCCTGACCCACGACCCTGCGAGAGGCCCATGGCAACCGTGCACAGCGCGTCCGACACCGGCCCCGGCTGGGCCTCACTGCTCGTCACGGCCCTCTGCCGCGGCCTGCTGGTGATGCTTGCGAGTATGGCGCTGTGGGCCGTCCTGCCGGCTGCGCTCGGCTGGCAGGTCACTGTGGTGATGAGCGGTTCGATGGAGCCCGCGCTGCGGCCGGGTGACGTCATCGCGTCACGACCGATCTCCGGCAGCGCGGTGCGACCCGGCCAGGTGGTCCTGGTCGACGACCCGGATCACGCAGGACGACTACGCCTGCACCGGCTGGTCAAGATCACCGACGCCCATCTGGTCCTGCGCGGCGACGCGAACCGCTCCGACGACTCAACACCGGTGCGCCGCAACGCTGTTCACGGTGTCGGCTCACTGCGCGTCCCCCTCATCGGTGCCCCGGCATACTGGCTGCGCACCCACCAGATCACGCCGCTGATCCCGACAGGGCTCGCGCTGATCCTGGTCGCACTGGGCGCGATCGGCCGCCGCGAGAAGGGCGATCCGCCGGATGACGACACCGGATCGTCCATGCCGGAGACGGACCGGCCCGGCGGTCGCCGGTCCCGCCGGTCACGGCGCAAGACCCTCGTCGTACTCACGACGGTTGCGCTGACAGCCGCGACGGTCGCGACGAACGCACCCGCGCAGGCGGCGACCGCTTTCCGGGCGACCGTCGCGAACCCCACGTCCTCCTGGACCGCGGGCTATTTCAGCTGCTCGGCGGCGGTGAAGGCGGACGCGCCATACCTCTACTACCCGCTCAGTGAGAAGTCCGGGACCACCGCGGCCGACGCCTCCGGCAACGCCCGCAACGGCGCCTACTCCAGCCTCGGGGTGTCGTACGGCGCTGCGGGCCCGTGCGCGCGGGACAACGCCACGGGCGTGACGCTCGACGGGACGACCGGCGCGGTGTCGACACCCGGCCCGATCAGCGGCCCGCAGCAGTACACGCAGGAGATCTGGTTCCGAACCACCAGCTCCCTCGGCGGTTCCCTGATCGGCTTCGCCTCCTCGGCCTCCGGGTTGGGACTCGACTTCGACCGGCAGCTCTACCTGACCGCCAGCGGGAAACTCGTCGCCGGTGTGCACCCGCGCACCTCCAACCAGACCATCACCAGCAGTGCGAGTTACAACGACGGCGCCTGGCACCTCGCCGACGTCACACTCTCCCCCACCACCGGCCTCACCCTGTATGTCGATGGGGCGCCGGTCGTCGCCAACGCCGGCCTCAAGGGGGCGCAGGACTTCTCCGGCTACTGGCGCTTCGGTGACACCCCACTCACCGGCTGGCCGAGCGCACCGCTGGGGTCGCACTTCTCCGGGTCGCTGCAGGGCGCCGCCATTTTCCCGGCCGCGCTGTCGGCGAGCCAGGTCGCCGCGCACTACGCCGCACGCTGAGTCGCGCCGGAGCGGCCGGCCGGAGGCTCATCGGTACCCGCGCCGTGAGTGACCAGCCCGCCAGAATACGTCTCGCATACGAGACGGATTCGACCGGTGGTGATGCACGACACATCACGTGACGCTGCGAAGATGAACCACCGCAGGGTGCTCGGACACTCTCCACCGACGAAAGGATCCCCATGTCGGCATGGTCACGCGGCGGGCCGATGGTGCTCGCCGGCGGCCTGGTCGCATCACTCCTCGCAGGGTGTGGCGCGACATCTCTCGGGCTCGGCTCGAGCGAGCAACAGACCGCCACCGCCGGTTGCTCCTCCGGTGGGCTGAAGAACGCACTCCCCTCCGACGTGAAGCCGGGCACGACGCTCACGGTGGCGTCGGACGCGTCATACGAGCCGAACGAATTCCTGGCCGCCGACGGACAGACGATCATCGGCATGGACATCGAGCTCATGCGCGGTGCACTGCAGTGCCTCGGGCTGAAGGCGAAGTTCCAGAACGCGAAGTTCGACAACATCCTGCCCGGCATCGTCGGCGGGAAGTACGACGCGGGCGTCTCGTCCTTCACCATCACGTCGGCCCGCCTCAAGCAGGTGACGATGATCAGCTACTTCTCGGCCGGCACGCAGTGGGTCGTCCGCAAGGGCAACCCCAAGAAGGTGAATCCCGCCAAGCCGTGCGGGTATTCAGTCGGTGTGCAGACCGGCACCACCCAGGCCGACGAGATCAAGGCGCTCAACAAGGGCGAGTGCAAGGGCAAGCCGATCAAGGCCGTCGTCGAGGACCTGCAGTCGAAGGTCACCACGGACCTGCTCGCCGGGAAGGTCGACGCGATGGCCGCCGACTCCCCCGTCGCCCTGTATGCCGTGAAGAAGACCGGCGACAAGCTGCAGGCGGCCGGGAAGATCACCGGCTCTGCGCCATACGGCGTGGTGCTGCCGAAGGGCAGCGACAAGCTCGGCGTCGCGATCGCGCAGGCCTTCGCGCAGATGGCGACCAACGGCAGCTACCAGAAGATCCTGGCCAAGTGGGGCCAGCAGAGCGGAGCAGTGGAGATGTTCGCAGCGAACCCGGCGGTGGCCAATGGCTGACGTGATCGCACCCGACAGGCCCGCCGCCGCGGAGCGCCCCGGCAAGGTCGACGCACGTCCGGTCCGCCACCCGTGGCAGTGGGTCGGCGTCGTCGTCATCGCGGTCCTCGTCGCGATGATGATCAACTCCTTCGTGACCAACTCCAAGTGGGACTGGCACTTCGTCTGGCGCGTCATGGAGTACCGCCCGGTGCTCGAGGGCCTGGTCAAGGGCACCATCATCTGCACGCTCGGCGCGATGGTCGTGGGCATCGTGCTCGGCATCACCCTCGCGGTGATGCGGTTGTCGACCAACCCGGTACTGCGTGGTGTGGCCTTCGTCTTCACCTGGTTCTTCCGCGCGGTGCCGCGCTACGTGCTGCTTGTCGTGCTCGGCGTGGGCGTGCTCTACCTCTACCCGAAGCTCGACTTCGGCCTCCCGTTCACCGACGTGCACTTCTACACGCTGGACGTGAAATCGGTCAGCAACGGCATCCTCGTCGGCATCATCGGCCTGGGGCTGTCCGAGGCGGCATACATGGCCGAGATCGCGCGTGCCGGCCTGTTGTCGGTCGACACCGGCCAGCACGAGGCCGCCAGCGCCATCGGGATGAGCCGCGGCAAGGCGATGCGGCGGATCATCCTGCCGCAGGCCATGCGGGTGATCGTCCCGCCGACCGGCAACGAGACGATCGCGATGGTCAAGGACACCTCGCTGTTGTCGGCGGTGCCCGTCACCACGGAGTTGTTCTTCCAGGCGAACGCCGTTGCGAACTCTACGTATCTGGTGATGCCCGCCCTCGTGGCCGCGGTGATCTGGTATCTCATCGTCTGCTCTATCCTGATGGTCGGCCAGACCATGCTCGAGCGCTACTTCGGTCGCGGCTTCGGTGGTCAGACCGGTGGCAACAAACAGAGTTGGCGCGGACGGATGCTGTCCCTGCGCGCCGGTGGAGGTGGCATGTGAACGCCGTAGAGCGCCGACCCGAGCGAGGACACGAGCGAAGCGAGGCCCGCAGCGAGGGACAGAGGCGCGACATCAAGCACAGTCGACCGCTGGTCGAAGCGGTCAATCTGCACAAGCACTTCCATGGCGTCGATGTGCTCAAGGGCATCGACATGACTGTCGCCGAGGGCGAGGTCGTCTGCCTGCTCGGGCCGTCCGGCTCCGGCAAGACGACGTTCCTGCGGTGCATCAACCAGCTGGAGATCTTCGACGGCGGCCGGCTGTATGTCGACGGCGATCTCCTCGGGCTGCGCGAGTCCGGCGGCTCGCTGCACCGGCTGTCCGAGAAGCACATCGCGCAGCAGCGACGGCAGATCGGGATGGTCTTCCAGCGCTTCAACCTCTTCCCACACAAGACCGCCCTGGAGAACGTCATCGAGGGTCCGGTCCAGGTGGGTGGCGTGTCCAAGAAGCAGGCGCGCATCGAGGCCGGTGAGTTGCTGGAGCGCGTCGGGCTCAGCGAGCGCGCCGACCACTACCCGGCGCAGTTGTCCGGTGGCCAGCAGCAGCGGGTCGCCATCGCGCGGGCACTGGCGATGAAGCCCAAGCTGATGCTCTTCGACGAGCCGACCTCCGCGCTCGACCCCGAGCTGGTCGGCGAGGTGCTCGCGGTCATGCGCGAGCTCGCCGACGAGGGTATGACGATGGTCGTCGTCACCCACGAGATCGCGTTCGCCCGGGACGTCGCCGACCGCGTCGTCTTCATGGACGGTGGCGTCGTCGTGGAGGAGGGCAAGCCGGCCGACGTCATACGCAACCCGCAGCACGAGCGCACCAAGACGTTCCTCAGCCGGATCATCGCCGAGCAGGAGCAGCACGCCGCTGCTGCTGCAGAGCTCGTGAAACCGCTGGAGTGAGAGTCGGATTCGTCGTCGTGCGGGGTCGGTCGATGGAGCCGACCTACGTCGATGGCGACCGCCTGCTCGTCCTGTATGGCGTGCGCCCCCGTATCGGCCGGGCGCACGTCATACGGCTGCCGGACGGTCCGGATGGTCCCCGCCCGATCGCGGTCAAGCGGATCACGCGGGCCGCCGGCGACGGCTGGTGGGTGGAACGCGACAACCCCGCCGAGGGTGTCGATTCCTGGCTGGTCGGCGAGATCCCCACGTCCGATGTGCTCGGCGTGGTGCTGCTGCGCATGCGGCGGGCGCGACGGGATTAGAGGACGACAGTCGACCCCTCGACACGCCCCAACCCCACCCACGCGTGATTCAAGGACGACAGTCGCCCCCTTGACACGCCCACCGTGCCCTGCTGGCCGAGAGGAGTACCGAACGACCGAGAGGACTACGGATTCGGTCCAATTCCGTACGCCCCTCGGTCATGTGGTACTCCTCTCGGTCACGAACCGTCGGTGGGCGCTGCTTGACTGGTCGGCATGGAAGCCAGAGTCAGTTTCATCACCCTCGCCGTTGCCGACCTCGCTCGGACCCGCGCGTTCTACGTCGACGGGCTCGGGTGGCAGCCGGTCTTCGAGGACGGCGAGGAGGTCATCATGATCCAGATCGCCGAACACCTCGTGCTGTCGTTGTGGCAGGTCGATGCGTTCGCGGCGGAGGTCGGTGGGCGGCCGTCGTCCGGCATACCTCCGATGACCTTGGCGCACAACACCATCGACCGGGCGACGGTCGACTCGGTGCTGGCCGATGCCGCAGCAGCCGGTGCCGAGGTGAGTGCCGCACAGGACCGCGCATGGGGTGGCTACTCGGGCTATTTCGCCGACCCGGACGGTTTCCGCTGGGAGATCTGCTGGAACCCGGGCGAGATCGGCAGGATCGTGGTGCCCGGCGTCTCCGAGGCAGGCTGAGTCCGCCATATGCGACTTATTCGCATATGGCTCAGGGGGGTTCAGACCGCGACCACGTCCCGAGTAGGTTCGTAGCAAGGAGTGGAAATCACGCCCGCGCGGCGGACTTTCCGTTGACTTCAAGCCCACTTGAAGTGACACGCTCCCGCCATACGTCCGATGCACCCGACGGAAGGACATCACATGCTTCGCCGAATCTTCGCCCGCACGATCGAGGTCAGCGCACACTGCGATCTGCCGTGTGGCGTCTACGACCCCGCCCAGGCGCGGATCGAGGCCGAGTCGGTCAAGGCCATCTGCGAGAAGGTCGCTGACAAGCCCGACGACATCGACTTCAAGATCCGTGCCGCGATCATCAAGGAGCAGCGCTCCGAGCTGGTCAAGCACCACCTGTGGGTGCTGTGGACCGACTACTTCAAGCCGCCGCACTTCGAGAAGTACCCGCAGCTGCACACGCTGGTCAACGAGGCCACCAAGCTGGCCGGCGCCGGCGGCACCAAGGCGTCGTGGGAGGTCAAGACCGCCGACGAGCTGCTCGCCAAGATCGACGAGATCGCCAAGATCTTCTGGGAGACCAAGAAGGCCTGACGTTTCATCAGCTTGAGAAAGGCGCCGGCCCCCATTGGGGGTCCGGCGCCTTTCCGTATGGCGGGGCGCCCGGTCAGTACGAGGAGCCGCCCTTGCCGCCGCCGGTGCTGCTCGCAGGCGACGTGGTGACCTTGGCGCCCTTCGAGTTCAGCGCCCACCAGATGCCTTTGAAGCCTTGGCCGTTCACGTCCCCGGCAGACCCGTCACCCGCGTAGTAGTAGAGCGGCCAGCCGTCGAGGGTCACCTGCTTCTCACCATTCATCCCCTTGATCGTGCCGACCTTGCCGGTGATGCCCATCACCTTCGGGGTGCCGGCGACGGTCACTGCCGGCCACTTCGAGACGCACGGGCCGGAGCAGGCAGTCTTGCCGGAGCCCTTCGTGTCCTTGTCGTACTGGTACACGGTCCGGCCGTCCGGCCCGGTCACCACAGGCCCCAGCGAGGTCTTGGTGATACTCAATGTCGCCTTGCCGGCCGCCGCTCCGGCTGCGGCCGAGCTCGTCATACCGGAGGACGTGGCGGGCGCCGCGGAAGTGCCGCCTCCCGACGAACCACTCGAACCGCATGCCGCAAGGGTGGCCACCAAGGCCACCGCACCGAGCGCGCCGAGGCCTCGTGTCGAACGCATCATCTCTGCCTCTCTCGAATCGGATCAATGTGCTGCAGACACGAAAACGATTGGGAGATGGTTCAATCCGGGTTCGCCGAGAGCAGGACGGAACCCTCGGCATTGCGAACCTGCAGATGCGCGATCTGCGACTTCGGCACAGCAGTGGCCGCGGTCAGCTTCGCGGTCGTACCCGGCTCTGCCGACCAGGTCGAGATGGACGTCGCGTGACCGGCGTCGTCGACGACGTACAGCGCGTAGACGGCCTTGCCGCCCCACTGCGTCGTCTCGGCATACGTGCACTTCATGTCGACCTCGGTCCCCCACGCCTTGTCGTGCAGGCGGAGGGTCGCGCTCAACGGGTTCGTGTGCACTTGCTGCATCGCCACGGTGACGCCCGGCGGCGTGGTGTCGCGCTGCTGCACCCAGACCGCCCCGCCGATGACGAGAAGCACCGAAGCGGCAACTGCCGCAAGGGAAACCGCCCACCGGCGACGGCGCCGGATGCTTGTCACCTCGCCCTGCGCCATCGACCGGGTACGTGCCAGCAGGTCCGCCGGCGGCGGCTCGGAGACGTCACCGGAGACTTCCTCGGCCGGCACCTTCCCCAGCAGCCCGGGTATGACGGCCAGCCCGCGCACCGACTCGGAGCACTCGGGGCAGTCGGCGAGATGCTGCTCGTATGCCGCGCGCTCGGCGGACGACAGCGCACCGAGCACGTAGGCCGCGTCCCACTCGGCGAATTCCTCGTGCCTGTCGGTCATCTCGTCACCCCTCTCTCCTGCAGTGCCAGTCGCAACGCGCGCATCCCATAGTGCATGCGCGACTTGACGGTCCCCGGTGGAACGCCGATGTCGTCCGCGATCTCCGCCACCGTCGCCCGGCCGTAATACGCACGCACGACCACCTCGCGGTGCTGCGCGCTGAGCGAACCGAGAGCGTCCACGATCAGCGCGGCGTCGAAGACGGCGTCGACCTGGTCACCGGCGCGTTCCTCCGGGAGGACCTCGGTGGCCACTTCCCGGCGGTACCGGGCCGAGCGCGCCTCGTCGATCACCAGTCGCCGAGCGACGGTGAAGAGCCATGCCCTGGCCGAGGTGGCGCTCGTCTGCGAGTCGTCGGTGATGCCCTCGCGCCAAGCGCGCAGCATGGTTTCCTGCACGACGTCCTGGGCGAACGCCCGGTCGCCGGTCAGCCGAACGGCATACGCCCACAACGCATTCGCGTGATCACGATGCAACTGATCGAGCACATCCGGGTCCGTGACCATCACCACCTCCGTCGCTGACACGAGACCGACCCGCAAAAGGTTCAATCGAACCCGGCGCCCGTCCACCCCGTGTCACCGCCATGCACACCGCCTATGAGGTCAACGGCCTGCCCGCACACCCGCTGCTCGTGCACGCCGTCGTCGTTCTGTTGCCGCTCGCTGCTCTCTGCGCCATCCTCCACGCCCTGTGGCCCACGGCGCGAGCCCGACTGGGCATCGTGCCGACCCTGCTCGCCGCGGTGGGGACCGCGCTGGTGCCCATCACGGTCGCCGCGGGCCAGGCGCTGGCGGCCCAGCTCGGTGGCACCGGGGGCAATCCACTGCTGCGGCGGCACGAGCAGCTCGCCGAGCAGATCCTGCCCTGGAGCATCGCGCTCACCGTCGCGGCGTTGGGCAACTGGGTATGGCGGCGGTATGAGGACACGCTCGATCCCCGCCTGCAGCGCTGGCTGCGGCGCGTCATACCGATCGTCACCGTCATCGTGTCGGCCGGCCTGGCGATCGCAGTCCTACGAGCAGGCGACGCCGGCGCCAAGGCGACCTGGCGCTAGCCCCCACCTGTGGTGGCCGAGGAGTGGAGGAGCGCAGCGGGGGAACGTCTCGAGGCCCCGCATGCACCCGTCAATCGTCCGCGCTGCTCGTGCGCCTCCTCGACAAGAACGGCAGTAGGTCGAATCGCCCGGTAATCAGTGCCTCTCGCTTTGACCGACTCCAACCGTGGATCCTGCGCTCCAAGGCCCACGCCGTGCCAACATCCGATGTCTCGAAACACCAGACGAGTTCCACCGGCAGACGCTTGCTGGTGTACACAGAACCCTGGCCCACGTAGTGCTCCGACATACGGCGCTCGAGGTCGCGCGTGCTGCCGACGTAGTACGTGCCGTCGCCGCAGCGGAGAATATAGGTCCAGGGCATGCTCGAAGCGTGCACGGATATCGCTCACGATTCGCGTCTCTAGTTGTGGGGTGTGGACAACGTTCGGCTACATCGTGGGATGTGGAACGACGGGGCCTCGAGACGCTGGCTCGTACCTCACCAGCTCCTCGGCCACCTCGGGTGCGGGGCCTCGAGACGCTGGCTCGTACCTCACCAGCTCCTCGGCCACCTAGATGTGGTCGACCAGGACTTCGAGGATGTGGCGGTAGGTCTGTCCGGTGGCGCGCGACATACCGAGCTCGCAGGTGCGGTTGGCCGAAACATATTCAGTGCCAGCGACATCCGGCAGGTCGGCGATTTGAGCGGCCTCCGGATGGGTGGCGCTGGCTGTCAGCTCGGAGTGCAGCAACCCGCGGTCACCGGCGAAGGCGCAACAACCCCAATCGGTCGGGACCACGACCTCATCCGCGACGGCCTCGGCCAGCCGCACCAGCGACGGCGTCGAGCCGAGCACCGTCGTCGCGCACGTCGGATGCACCACCACGCGCGGCACACGTGACCGCACGGACAGCTGGGGCAGCACCGTCGAAGCGACGAACTCCAGCGCGTCGACGACCGTGATGGCCGGTGTCGCATCCCTGAGCAGCTTGATCAGTCCTTCGGCGCAGGAACTCGCGTCCACCACGACCGGCAGGCGGCCACCATCGGTGGCGTCGGCGAGGGACGACAGCGCCCGCTCCCGCATCTGCGCGTGGCCGTCCCGATAACCCTTGGACGACCACGGCGTCCCGCAGCAGAGTCCATCGATGCCCTCCGGCGTTCGCACCGAAACGCCTGCGGCCCGGCACAATTCGACCATCGCCGCCGATGTGCCCGCACCGGACGCTGCTCCGAACATCGCCCCGATGCACGCCGGGAAGAGCACCGCCTGCGGTACGTCATCCGACATGTGCGGTCGTTTCCTCCCACCGCGTGGCAGGCCCTCGTCATACAGCGGCACCCGATCGTCACCCGCGACGGCCCGGGCGCCACGGGTCAACGCCCTCGGCACCGCGGGCGGTACGGCGGACGCTGCCGTCAGCGCCACTGCACCGGCCCGTGTCGCGGCCGACCAGTGCTTCGCAGCCGTGGTCCACGCGCGCTCCTCGACCCGCGACACGTCCTGCCCACGTAGGCGTCGCACCAGATCGCCGGTGTCGATGTGCACCGGACAGGCCGTGCCGCACATGCCGTCGGCCGCACAGGTCTCGACACCGTCGTACTCATAGTCCTGCGACAGCGATGCCACCAGCTCGTCGTCGCCGTCGAGCCGGGCCTGCTCCAACTCGCGACGCAAGACGATCCGCTGCCTGGGTGTCAGAGTGAGCGACCTTGATGGACAGACGGGTTCGCAATATCCGCACTCGACGCAGCGGTCGACCTCCTGCTCCACCTTCGGTGCGACCTTGAGGTCCTTCAGGTGCGCACGCGGATCGTCAGTGAGCACCGCCCCGGGGTTGAGGACGGCGCCGGGGTCGGCGAGGTGCTTCACCTCGCGCATGACCTCGAAGAGCTCTGTGCCGTATTGCCTTTCGACGAACGGCGCCATGATCCGGCCGGTGCCGTGCTCGGCCTTCAGCGTGCCGCCCAGGCCGAGCACCAGGTCGACCAGGTCGTCGGTGAACCGGTCATAGCGCCGCAGCTTCGCGCCGTCGTCGAACTGCTCGACGAGCAGGAAGTGCAGGTTGCCGTCGCGCGCGTGGCCGAAGACGACCGAGTCGTCATACGCGTGCTTGGTGAACAGTTCGGACAAGTTCGTGCACAACTCGCCGAGCCGCGGCACCGGCACGGCCACATCCTCCAGCAGTGCGTTGGTGCCCGACGGCCGCGCTCCGGCGACCGCGCTGAACAGGCCCTTGCGGGTCTTCCAGAGGGCAGCGCGCGCGACCGGGTCGGTCGTGAGCCGCAGCGGCGCCTCCAGCGGCAGGTCGGCAAGCGCCGGCTCCGCACTGCCCCGCAGCGCGGACAGCTCGTCGTCGGTGCTCGCCTGGAACTCCACCAGCACCGCTGCCTGCCTGTCCAACTGCAGTCCGGCGATCTCGGCCGGACATTCCGGGTCGTCCTGCGCGACGTGCAGCGACCGGACGTCGAGCAGCTCGCCCGTGGCCACGCCCGCCGCCGCGATCTGATCAACGCTCGCCGACGCGGAGACCAGGTCGTCGAAGACCATCAGCCCGGTGGCGACCTTCGGCAGCACCGGCACGGTCCGGAACACCACCGACGCGACGAACCCGAGCGTTCCCTCACTGCCGATCAGCAGATGGCTGAGGATCGCTGCGGGGTCGTCGTGATCGAGGAAGGCGTTGACGCCATACCCCATGGTGTTCTTGATCGAGAAGAGTCGCTCGATGGTCGCGACTGACTCCGAGTTCGCACGGACCCGATCACGCAGGGCTGAAAGCCCTTGGTGCAGAACAGGTTCACGCTCCCGCAGCAGCTGGTCGGCGTCCGCGCGGGAGGTGTCGACGACCGTCCCGGACGGCAGCACGAAGACCATCGACTCGATCGTGCGGTAGGAGTTGAACTCCGTGCCGCATTGCATGCCCGAGGAGTTGTCCGCGACGACGCCGCCGATCGTGCAGGCGACCTCGCTCGCCGGGTCCGGACCGAGCCGTCGGCCGTAGCGGGCGAGCCGGGCGTTGACCGATCGCACGGTCACGCCCGGCTGCACCCGCACCCGTCGGCCGCCGTCCAGCACTTCCACTCCGTTGAACCCGGCCCGGGTGTCGACCAGGACCTGGTCGGTCACCGCCTGCCCGGACAACGACGTGCCGCCACTGCGGAACGTCATCGGTATGCCGAGCCGGCCGCACGCCCGCATCACCTCGGCGACCTGACCGGCGTCACGCGGTACGGCGACCGCGGACGGGATGAGCAGGTAGTGCGAGGCGTCGTGTGCTCGAGCCCGCAGGTCGAGCGGGCGATCGAGTACGTCGATCTCGGACGTGGCGAGGGCAGTCCGGAGGCGGGCGGGTAGATCCGTCATGTGGCTTACAGTGCACCCTTGGCCAGCTCGTCGGCGATGTACTCCGCCTGCCGGATCGCCAGCGCGACGATCGTCAGTGTCGGGTTGGCGGCCGCGCCGGTCGTCATCTGCGACCCGTCGGAGACGAAGAGTCCGGGCACGTCGTGCGCCTGGCCGTGCGCGTCGACGACTCCGTCCTCCGGCCGGGCACTCATCCGGCAGGTGCCCAGATTGTGCGTCGAGGGATATGGCGGGGTGTGGTGCGTGCTCTGCGCGCCGACCGCCTCATAGACGAGATCCGCTCTGGAGTAAGCGTGTTCGCGCATCGCGACGTCGTTCGCGTGATCGTCGTAGTGCACGTCGGGCACCGGCAGGCCCCACTGGTCCTGCTCGGCCGTGTTGAGCGTGATCCGGTTGGTCTCCTGCGGCATGTCCTCCCCCACGACCCACAGGCCGGCGGTGTTGAGGTAGGTGTCCATCAGCGCGGTGAAGTCACTGCCCCACGCACCCGGCTCCACGAACGCGGCCATGAACGCCGGCCCGAGTGCGATCGTCTCGAGGTAGTAGCCACCGGCGAATCCGCGCCCGGTGTCCAGCCGTGCCTCATCGGCGATGACGCCGGCCATCGTCTCTCCCCGGTACATCCGCACCGGCTTGTCGAAAGCTGCGTAGACCGAACCGGTCGTATGCCGCATGTAGTTCCGGCCCACCTGACCCGAGGAGTTGGCCAGGCCGTTGGGGTGCAGGGAGGACGCGCTCATCAGCAGCAGACGCGGTGTCTCGATCGAATTACCCGCCACACAAACGACTTTCGCACGCTGCCGGTGCAGGTTGCCGTCCTTGTCGAGGTAGAGGACACCGTCGGCACGACCGGACGGGTCGTGCGTGATCTGGACCGCGTGCGCCTGGGTGCGCAGGTCGAGTTTCCCGGTCGCGAGCGCCCGCGGAATCTCCCGGACAGCAGTGGACCACTTCGAGGCGTTCTTGTCGCCCTGGAAGTTGAAGCCGTCCTGGATCGAGGCGGGCCTGCCGTCATACGGTTCGGCATTGGTGCCGTAGGGGCCGGTGGCATAGAACTTGTAGCCGACCTCTTCCGCACCGCCGGCGAAGACCTTGTAGTTGTTGTTGGCCGGAAGCGGCGGACGGCCGTGCCGGTGCGTGGAGCCGATCGCCTTCTCCGCGGCGTCGTAGTAAGGGGCCAGGTCGGCGAGCGTGATCGGCCAGTCCAGCAGGTTCGCGCCCTGCACGCCGCCGTAGTAGCTCTTGCCCTTGAACTCGTAGTCCTTGAAGCGTGGTGTCGCACCCGACCAGTGCGTCGTCGTGCCACCGACCGCCTTGACGATCCAGGCCGGCAGGTTGGGGAAGTCGCGTGCCACCCGCCAGGAGCCGGACGTCGTGCGCTTGTCGAGCCACGCCATCTGATTGAAGGCGGCCCACTCGTCGTTCTCGTAGTCCTCTGGCTTCAGATAGGTGCCGGCCTCCAGCACGACGCACGGTATGCCGCGCGCAGTGAGTTCGTGGGCCAGCGTGCCGCCGCCGGCGCCCGAGCCGATGATCACGACGGCCTCGTCGTCGTGCGAGATCTGGAATCCTTGGGATCCATTGTCAGTGCTCATGTTCACGCCTCCTTCAGCTGGTCCTGGTCAGCCACTTCGACGAATTCCTCGGGGCCGTCGTATTCCTCGATGCGTGGATCGGGCAGCCAGTCGAGGTCGTTGAAACCCCGGTTCAGGTAGCCACCCTTGGAGAAGGACTCGCCTTCGTAACCGAGCGCGTCCCAGGCCTCGTGGTCGTCATACAGGATCGGGACGGCGACGCCACGGATGAAGGCGAAGAACTCCGCGTCGGCGATGTCGGTGAGCACCCTGCTCGCTGCGACGTCGTCGAGCTCGCGGAACGGGGCGCCCGCCGCACCGTCCAGGGTGCGCAGTCCGCGACTGAGCAGTGTGCAGTGCCAGACGGACTCGTGCACCTGATCGAGGATCTTGTCGGCGGTCCGCTCGTACGGCCCGTCGGGAAACTGCGCGTGCGGGTATGCCGTGCGCAGCAGCTTGATCAGGTTCGCGCGGTCGTCCGCGCCGAGCGCGGTCTCGTCGATGTTCGGCTGCGTTGCCATCGCTTCCTCCTGCAAGTGACTGTGATGACGCTCACAGTAGGCAGCGGGAGGGTCCTGCCCAAGGGTCGTTCTCGCGAAGCGATAACGCGTCGCCCACGGACGCGATCCTCGTCCTCAGGCCGTGTGCCCCGAACGGTAGTAGCGGCTGACCGCGGAGGCGGTGCGGCGCAGCTCGCGCTCCACCACGTCCCGTCGCTGCACGAAGAGTTCCTTGGGTGCCGACACCGCCACCGAGCCCACGATGCTTCCGGACGCACTGCGCACCGCGGCTGCACAGCACGTCGCGCCGGGCTGGAATTCCTCGAGTTCCCAGGCGATCCCGCGATCGGCGACGTCAGCCAACTGTTCGGCGAGTTCACGCCGTGTCGTCAACGTGCCCGGACCGAACCGCGGCATCGGGTCGGGGTCGAGGTGCCGCTCGCGCTGCTCGTCGTCCATGTCGGCGAGCAGGATCTTGCCCAGCGCGGTGGCGTGCGCGGCTTCGTGGAAGCCGAAGTCGATCGGCTTCAGCCGCGCCGCTGCCGGCGAGTCCACGGTCTGCACCACGACGATCTGCGCCCCTCGGTGGATCGCGAAGTAGGCAGCCATCCCCATCCGCTGATGTAGCGCGACGATCTCGCTGCGCACCGCTCGCGGGACGCCGATCTGCTGATGCAGGCTGAGGGCGAGTTGGTGCAGTTTGTAGCCCAGTTCGAAGCGCTTCTCCTCGCGGATGTGCACCAGGTATTCGGAGTCCAGCAGTTCGCGTACGAGCCGGTAGACGGTCGGCAGTGGCAGACCGATCGCGTCCGAGATCTCCTTTGCGCTGGCACCTCCGCCGGCGGCCACGAGTTCCAGGATCTGCAGCGTTCGTCGCACCGATCCGCCGCGGGCCGGGACGCCGTCATCCACCGAGGTCATCCTTCGACTGTACGACGCCACAGCCGGCTCGCACCCAGGAGTCCGAGCCGAGTGACGGAGGTTGTCACCCGGTGAGAATCGGCCTCCCGCAGGCGGCCGGGACCGTGCCAGAGTGGGGCGTTGCGGCGCCGCCACCGGCGTCTCGCGTCCCCGTACCCGAGCTGTCAAGGAGAGCAACAATGATCTTCATCTGCGTCAAGTGGAAGGTGAAGCCGGAGCACGCCGACGAGTGGATCGAGTTGACCAAGAGCTTCACCGATGCCACCCGCGCCGAACCCGGCAACCTCTTCTTCGACTGGTCCCGCAGCGTCGAGGACCCCAACGAATACGTCCTGATCGAGGCGTTCAAGGACGACGCCGCCGAGGCGCACGTGACGTCCGATCACTTCAAGGCCGCGCAGCGCGACCTGCCGCAGTACGTCCAGGAGACCCCGCGCGTCCGCAACGTGCAGATGGACGGCGACCACTGGGACGAGCTGGGCGAGTTCAAGATCGACTGAGCGCGACCCCGGTGGCCGAGTGGGGGAGGAGCGAGTCGAGATCTCGGCTCGCTCCGCCACGCTCGGACGACGCCCGAGCACCCGCTACGGGCAGGTAGATCACCGACGCGTCTCAGATCGGGTAAATCCCACCCGCACCAGACGTCCCAGCGGTAGCGTTTTCCGGTTAGCAACGTCACCCCGAGAGGTTGCACCCCATGGCTCAACACAAATACCCGGACAAAGCCCCGCCTGCGGACCGTCGCCTGCAGGTCATAGCGGGCATCTTCCTGCTGCTGCCGATGATCGCACTCGTCCCGGTCGGCTGGTACGCCCGGACGACACCGAAACTGGGCGCGTTCCCCTTCTTCATCTGGTACCAGATGGCGCTCGTCTTCTTCTGTGTCATCTGCACCTCGATCGCCTACGCGCTGGTCAAGAAGGCGCGGCCGGCCGTGCCTTTCCAGCCCGCCGACGCTCCCCTGGCCAAGGACGGTGAGGTATGACGAATCTCCTTCCCACTGCAGCGAATCCATCGCATCCGGGCGGTGGTCTCAACGTCTCGGCAACGGTCGTCCTGGTCCTGCTCTTCCTGCTGGTCACCGTCATGGGCTTCATGGCCTCCCGGTGGCGCCGCGGCAACACACTCGAGTCGTTGGACGAATGGGGCCTCGGCGGCCGCAGCTTCGGCACCTGGATCACCTGGTTCCTGCTGGGCGGCGACCTCTACACGGCATACACGTTCGTCGCCGTCCCGGCCGCGATGTTCGGCGCCGGCGCGGTCAGCGGCTTCTTCGCCGTGCCCTACACGATCGTGCTCTACCCGATCATCTTCTTCTTCATGTCGCGCCTGTGGTCGGTCAGTCACCGGCACGGCTACGTCACCGCCGGAGACTTCGTCCGCGGCCGCTACGGCTCGCGAGAGCTGTCACTGGCCATCTCGGTCACCGGCTTCGTCGCAACGCTTCCCTACATCGCGTTGCAACTGGTCGGTATTCAGGCCGTCCTGGAGGTCGCGGGCATCGGCGGCAAGGGCAACTGGTTCGCCAATGACGCGCCGTTGTTCGTCGCGTTCGTCGTGCTGGCGGCATACACCTACACCAGCGGCCTGCGGGCACCGGCGATCATCGCCTTCGTCAAGGACATCCTGATCTACCTGGTGATCATCGTCGCGGTGATCTACCTGCCCACCAAGATCGGCGGCTGGAGTCACATCTTCGATGCGGTCCACGCCAAGGCGGAGTCGCCTGCGGGCCAGGCCGCGAAGTTCTCCGACACGGTCGGTCCGAAGGCCCAATGGGCTTACGTCACACTGGCGTTCGGCTCCGCGATGGCGCTCTTCATGTATCCCCACTCCATCACGGCCGTGCTCTCCTCCAAGAGCCGCGACACGATCCGCAAGAACGCGTCGATGCTGCCGGCATACTCCTTCGTGCTCGCGCTGCTCGCGCTGCTCGGCTGGGTGGCCATCGCGGCAGGCACCAAGCCGATCGGCCTCAACGGCAAGGCCAACCCGCAGCTGGTCGTGCCGCAGCTCTTCGAGGATCAGTTCCCGAGCTGGTTCGCGGGAGTGGCGTTCGCAGCCATCGCGATCGGCGCCCTGGTGCCGGCCGCGATCATGTCGATCGCCGCGTCCAACACGTTCACCCGCAACATCTACAAGGAGTGGATCCGGCCGAACGCGACGGTCCAGCAGGAGGCCAAGGTCTCCAAGCTGACGTCGCTGGTGGTCAAGATCTTCGCCCTGGTCTTCGTGCTCGCGATGGACAAGCAGAACGCCATCAACCTGCAGTTGCTCGGCGGCATCTGGATCCTGCAGACCTTCCCGGCGATCGTGATCGGCCTCTACACCCGGTGGATGCACCGCTGGGCGCTACTGGCCGGTTGGGCCGTCGCCATGGTCTACGGCACGTGGAAGGCCTACGAGGTCGCCAGCCCCGCCACCAAGCACTTCGGTGGGTCGCTGTCGAACATCCCGGTCATCGGTCAGCTCGGTTACATCGCGTTCACCGCGGTCGTCATCAACGTCGTGATCGCCGTTGTGCTCACCTTCATCTTCAACGCACTGAAGGTGCCCGCCGGCAGCGACGAGACCGTGGTCGCCGACTACTTCGTGGAAGCCGACGACCCGCGGATCTCCGACGATTACGACCCGACGGACCTCGGCACCGGTGAGTCCTCCGGCCCGACATTGGCGAAGCCGGATCCTGCCTGATCGGACACACAGCAGGAACGCCGACGGCGCGGGTGGATCACCACGATCCACCCGCGCCGTCCTATTCCGGTCCGATGCTCGGCTCGCCCGTCCCGGCTGTCAGCGTGCGCGGTCGTGGTGACCCGCGGTGACCTTGATCAGCAGGTCCAATACGGTCGGGTCGTATTCGTAGCCGATGCCGAGGGTGAGGCGTTCGATCGCTGCGTCGCGCAGCGCGTCATCGCCCCTGGTGAGGTCCTCGAATGCGTTGCAGACCTTGACGATTCGCGCACTCATCGGGACCGCCTCGCCATACTCCTGGACTTCGCGGAACTGCACGACCTGCGCCTCGATGATGTCGGCGACGCCGTCGAGCACCTCCGTACGGCGGACGATGCGGGCCCCCTCGTCGGCGATCCCACGCTGGTCCGACGGTGCAACATCGATGGTCGCGCCGCCGGGGATCGGTGCAGCGAGCGACACCTGGCCGATGTCGTGCAGGCGCGCGGCGTCCTCCAACTCGTCGAGCTCGCGGTCGTTCATGTGCAGCTCCGCACCGATCCGGCGGGACAACGCCGCAACCCGCGCCGAATGCCCCTCCGGGGTATAACCGGCGATGTCGGTCAGCTGCGACAGCGCCGCGATGGTCTGCCGCCGCGTGTCGATCACGGACGCCTGCTGTTGCAGCGCAAAACGCAACAACACCAACGGTGCCGACATCAGCGGTATGGCGAGAACCCCCAGCGCCGACATGCCCAGGGCGATCGCGATCGATGTCGAGACGACCGCTGCGTTCAGTGAGGTCTGGATTTGGACCACATCGCGGAACTCCGCCCGGAACGAACGGCCGTCGCGGTGCAGGTAGACGGATGCGATCAGCATCACCGCACCGGCGACGATGCCGGCCACCGCCATCGCGGCGGCCGACCGCCAACGGTGCGAGCCCCACTCGCCATACATGTCAATGGCGGAGACCCCGGAGAAGAACGGCACGTCCCGGTAGAGCACCGACGCGAGAGCGATGCCTATCAGGGGCCCGATCCGCGCCGATGGGGTCGGTCGTATGCCGAGGAAACGCCAACTCAACAGGCCGCCGAGCACGCGCCCGACGATGGCGGTGGCGAGCACCTCCCAGGTGGAGTCGGGTATCCGTCCCTGCGCACTGAACGGCTGCGGTCCGGCGAACGCCAGACTGAGCGCGACGGCCGTCGCCACCGGTGTGCTGAGCCGGCCGCCAAAGAGCGAGAGGTGCAGCAGGGATGCGGAGGCGATCGCCAGCGCGAAACAGCCGAGCACCAGCAGGCAGACGCCCGAGGTGAGTTCCTTCTGCAGGACCGCAGCGCCCAGGCTGGCCACGACCAGCAGCACTGACCAGCTGGTGACCGCGAATCGTCGGCCGCGAATGCGGGCCGGACGTGTCACGGCCGGCCCGCTTCGAAGGCGAGCAGATCGGAGACTTCGGGAAGGTCGTGATCCAGCCATCGCGGACCGGATCCTGCGGGCTCGGTCACAGCCGCATCGCCCGGGCCGATGTCGACGGTCGCGAAGCCGTGCGCCGACTCCGCGATGGCCACCAGGGCGTCGACGCATTCGGGGTCGAACTGCGTCGCCGATCTGGCGCGCAGCACCTCGACGGTGGGTTCCACGCCCACTCTGGGCACCAGCGCACAGAAGGTGTCCGCCACGGCAAGGATCCGCGCCAGCAGCGGAATCGCTTCTCCTGCAAGGCCGTCGGGGTAACCGCGGCCGTCCCATCGCTCGTGGTGATGACGAATCCCGGTGATCGAGTCACCCAGGAACTCGATGGAGCGCAACATCTCGACCCCTCGGTGAGGATGACGTCGGATGCGATCGAGATCCTTCTGCCGGCCGTCGTCCGCGGTGTGCCGGCCCTCCACCGGCGCCACCATCCCGACGTCGTGCAGCAACGCGGCGAAATGCAGGGCGTCCGCTTGCGGTGGGGAGAGCCGTAGCTCGTTGCCGATCAGCTCGCTGACCTTCGCGACCCGCTCGTTGCGGCCGCGCATGATCGGGTCTCGAGCCTCGCCCGCCGCGACCAGACTGGACACGGTGCGTTCATGGGCAACCGACTCGGCATGCTGTTGGTAGTAGGACCACTGCGCCAGAAGAAGGGGGGCCATCATCACCAGAACGGTTGCCGGTCCGAGTCCGACTTGGTCCCAGAGCACGGCGAAGAGGAAGCCGACCACTCCGTAGCCTAGATAGGTGCGTCCCACCTGGCGCACCAAGCGGCGCCACGTTACAAAGACTGGCGGACCGCCGTTCACAGCGATCATCAGACTTACGCATCCGGTGTTCAGGAGCAGCATCACGACGGTCGCTCCTGCAAGCGGCACAAGTTCACGTTCAATGGTGTCCAGCGGACTGAGGACGCCGCCTCGGATGTGTCCGCCGAACAGGAGGTAGGCGAGGCCGCCAAGAACACCCACAAGCCCATTCATGGACAAGTTGAAAACTGTCGCCACCCTCGCCCGACGGCGCGCCGAAGCGAGTTGTGAAACGATGCCGACGGCCGCAGCCCCCAGGGGACCGGTCAACGGGATTGCGGCGCCAAGCAGAATCGACGTCAGAGAGACTCCAGCGTCTGCAGCAGTAAGCCTTCGGAGTTGGGCGACGGTCGCCACCAGCGCTAACGCGGCGAGAACTACGACCGCCAGTACTGACACTTCCGTCGTGTCGGCCAGCAACTGATACGCCGACGCCGTGGCCACGAGCGCAAAGATGAGCGCTGTTGACACACGCCACGCTGGTGAAACTCTGGTCACCTGCTTACGTTACCCGTCGGCTGACGATCGCGCCGACGGCTCTTCCCCCTCGGACCCGCCCCGAAGTACTACAGCGACTGGGTCAGCTCGGCTCCCATGTGACGGTGTTGGAGCTCATCTGACCCGATCCCGAGAGGGAGCCCGTGAGCAATGCGATGAGTGCTGCATGATCCATGTCCAGATCCTTTCCGCGCTCCCCTTCCAGGGCGGGGCGCAGATCTCACGTACGGCCCTCCAGGGTGAAGGACGTATCTCAATCGATCGCCATTGTCCCATGACGTGGGCCACATCTGGCAACCCGGACGGCGAGCAGCTTCAGTTCTTGACCAAATCTTTAAGGTCCATCCCGTGTGAGATGATGACTCGGCCGCGTTCGCGGCTACCATCAGCTTCCGCTCGATCCGAGGAGTTCACCATGAGCAAGCGCGCCCGCAAGCGTCGCAGCCGCAAGGGCAAGGCCGCCAACCACGGCAAGAAGCCCAACGCCTGAGGCGAAGACTCGTACCTCGTCTTCACCTCAGCGTTGACTGGGTCATTTATCGGCCTCCGGCCGAACGCCCGAGGCGAAGACTCGTACTTCGTCTTCACCTCAGCGTTGACTGCGTCATTCATCGGCTTCCGGCCGAACGCCTGAGACTGCGCCATCGGCGACATCCCGAAGGCAAGCGAAACGGCCCGGCGGCACGCGCACTGCGTGCCGCCGGGCCGTTCGTCATACAGCCTCGCGGAGTGTCAGGTCTCCTGGACGTTGACCTGCGTCACCTGGGTGACCCGCACGCTGGTGATGCGGTGCAGGATCTGCGTCCGCAACGTGTCCGGCGCCTGTTCACAGGCGCACGACCGCTGAACCAGGGCCTTGAGGATCCGGTCGAGCTCGTATTCGTCCAGGCACGGCGGGCACTCATCGAGGTGAGCCTGCAGCTTCGCGCGGCCGGCGTCGTCCAGCTCGCCGTCCAGGAGTTCGTAGATCCGCGACACGTAGTCGCCACATTCGGCGCCCATCAGGAAGACGCCCCTTCCTTGATGAAGCCACGCTCGACGGCGTAGTCGGTCAGCAACTCACGAAGCTGTCGCCTGCCGCGGTGCAACCGCGACATCACCGTACCGATGGGGGTATCCATGATCTCGGCGATCTCCTTGTAGGAGAAACCCTCGACATCGGCCAGGTAGACAGCCATCCGGAAGTCCTCCGGAACCTCCTGCAGGGCGCGCTTCACATCGCTGTCCGGCAGGTGATCCAGGGCTTCGGTTTCGGCGGACCGCAGCCCGCGCGATGTGTGCGCCTCGGCACGCGCCAGCTGGTAGTCCTCGATCTCGGCGGCGTCGGACTGCTGCGGCTGACGCTGCTTCTTGCGATAGGTGTTGATGTAGCTGTTGGTCAGGATCCGGTAGAGCCAGGCCTTCAGATTGGTGCCCGGCTTGTACTGGTGGAAGGCGGAGAACGCCTTGGCGAACGTCTCCTGGACCAGGTCCTCGGCGTCGGCCGGGTTGCGGGTGGTGCGCAGCGCAGCGCTGTAGAGCTGGTCGAGGTAGGGCATGGCGTCACGCTCGAATCGCGCCATGCGGTCGGTTTCCGACTCGCTCGCGACATCGAGGTTGGGATCCTCAGCAGACGTCGGCTGCAAATCACTGCCTTCTTGAGTGGTCATCGACACCGAGCCTAGACCTCCGGTGGATTGTGGGGCGGGGCTGACGAGGGTCGAGCCTCCTGCGGAGCCGCCCGGCTCCGAGAGCGTCAAGGGCGCGTGCAACAAGCTGCACTCCTCACTGCGAAGATGATCCTGGACTGTCTCTTCCAACGGCGCCGGCGATCGATGCATTCCCGTTATGCCGCGGCGCCCTCGCCGAGCGCCCCGACCGCAGGCCTACCGGCATCCCGACTGCAGCACGACAGCGCCCCGCACGCAATTCTGCAGGTAAAGCAGAAGTAAAAATTGTCAAAAGTGGCGGTATAGCACGGATCACGTCAACATCGACCGGCACGGGCCTATGACCGGCCAGATCCCTGTCATGCCAATACTTCCGAATCGGTTGACGGTCGACCAGTCGAGCACTAAATTCGCTGATCGTGCTGGTCTTTTTCGCAACCGTGGTGTTTGTCTACGCAACGTCGTTGTGTTTTGTCATCGCCCTTTTCATCCGCACTGTGCTGCGGGAGCGCAGCACGCCGACCGGCACGGCCCGGACCGTCCTCGAGCTGGCGCCCACTCAGCCCCTCGAACCGCCTGCTCACGCCGACGTGGCCAAGACCGCCTGACACACGCCGGCCGCCGACGCGGTCACCTCAGAATCGCTCGCGCAGCGCCGGAAGCACGTCCGCACTGAACTGCGTCAGGAAGCGACGCTGGTCGTTGCCGGGCGCGTGGACCACCAAGTGTGTGAACCCCAGATCGACATACGGGCGCACTCCCTCGATCACCGTCTCGACATCCGACGCGACGATCCACCGTGACGCGATCTGCTCGATCGGCAGCGCATCCGCCGCACGCTCCATCTCGATCGGGTCGTCGATGCTGTGCTTCTGCTCGGGCGTCAGCGCCAGCGGTGCCCAGAACCGGGTGTTCTCCAGGGCGCGCTCGGGATCGCGATCGTAGGAGATCTTCACCTCGAGCAGGCGCTCGACCGAACCCGGTTCCCGCTTGCCCAGCCGCTCGCCCTCCTGCATCGCGGGCACCAGCTTGTCGGCATACAGCTCCATGCCCTTGCCGGAGGTCACGATCACGCCGTCACCCATCCGGCCCGCGTACTTCGCGACCGTCGGGCCGCCGGCGGCGACGTAGACCGGGATGGGCCGCTCCGGCCGGTCGTAGATCGTCGCGTCGACGGTCCGGTAGTAATCACCGTCGAAGCTGACGCGTTCCTTGGTCCACAGCTGGCGCATCAACCGCACCGATTCGCGCAGCCGCGCGAAACGCTCCTTGAACTCCGGCCAGCCCTCCTGCCCGACCGCGATCTCGTTGAGCGCCTCGCCGGAGCCGACGCCGAGGATCACCCGGTCCGGGTAGAGGCAGCCGAGCGTCGCGAACGTCTGCGCGAGCACGGCCGGGTTGTAGCGAAAGGTCGGCGTCAGCACCGAGGTGCCCAGCACGATGCGATCGGTGCGGGCGCCGGCCGCGGCGAGCCAGGTCAGCGCGTGTGGCGCGTGCCCACCCTCGTGACGCCACGGCTGGAAATGGTCGGACGCGAAAACGCTGTCCATGCCGGCACGTTCGGCCTCGACGGCCAGCTCGACCAGCTCACGGGGCGCGAATTGCTCTGCGGATGCTTTGTATCCGATCGTCAGGCTCATGGGGCCACGCTACGCCGGTCCCGATACACCTCCTCCGCTGCGCTCCCCTGCACTCGAGCAGCGTGGCCGGCTAATCAGCCAGCGAGGCAAGCCAGTCGCGAGCGGCGGTCAGGACCTGCTCCCGGCCGCGCGCGAGGCTGTGATCGCCGGGCACTCCGGTGATCGTCGGCGCCGGTCCGAGCGCCGACCGGACGTCGTCCGGCCGACCGAACGGATCGCGCTCCCCCTGTATGACGGCAAGCGGCAACCCGGCGTCCAGCACGAGCTGCGCCTCGGAGGCTCTGGAGCGGTCCGGGTTGTTCGGCGGGTGCAGCGGGAAGGACAGCGCCAGCACCGCATCCGCGCCGACCTCCGTCGCGGTTCGGCAGGCGACCCGTGCACCGGCCGAGCGACCGCCCACGACCAGTGGACGAGGCAACGCCCAGCGACCGCTGGTCAACGCGTCGAGCAGTGGAACCCATGCAGCATCAAGGGTTTTCGGCGGTGTTGCGACCTTCTTGCCTGCAACCCGCCAGGGCTGCTCGACGCGTACGTAGGTCCAGCCGTCGTCGACCAGTGCACGGAGCGCGACCAGGTCCGCTGCGTCGATGCCGCCGCCTGCACCGTGGCTGACGACGAGGCTGCCGCGAGCGTGGGGTTTCGATGCGCTCGGGCGCTCGATGTGGACGCGCGCGGCGCCGGGCGGGGTGTCGATCAGCCTGGTGCGTAGGGTCATCCGATTACTTCTCCGGTCATGGGATCGACGACGCCTTCGAGGTCGGCGCGCGGCGCCGGTTCGAGCAGGGCGGGTCCGTTGTTGCGGCTGGACCCGACCGCCCTGCCGACCGGCCACGCCTCGAAGCGGCCCATCGTGCGCGGCTCCAGCAGCGCGCGGATGTCGTCCGGATCGGTCAGGGTCGGGTCCAGCCAGCTGGCCCACTGGTCGTGGTCGAGCACCACCGGCTGCCGGTCGTGGATCCGGTCCATGCCGGGCTCGGCCTCCGTCGTGACGATCGTGTAGCTGACGACCCACGAGCTCGGGTCGTCGGCTGCACGATCGTCTGCGGACTTGTCCCGCCAGAATTCGTAAACCCCTGCGAATGCAATGGGTTCGCCGTCGCCGCGATGAATGAAGAACGGCTGTTTGCGCGGCTTCCCCTTGCGGTCCTTCGCGGTGGGACTGGCCTGCCATTCGTACCAACCATCAGCGGGCACGAGGCAGCGCCGGGCGATCGCCGCGTTGCGATAGGCGCCCTTGTCGAGCAACGTCTCGGCGCGGGCGTTGATCATCCGCAGGCCGATCCTGGCGTCCTTGGCCCAACTCGGGACCAGCCCCCAGGTCAGCATCCGCAACTGGCGTAGTGGCGTCGCCGCCGGGTCGTCGCGGGGCGCTCGGGTCAGCACCACCGGTGCCTGCTTGGACGGCGCGACGTTCCAGTCGGGAGCACCGACCGGCGGGTCCTGCGGGTTGACGAGCAGCGACCGGCTGCGTTCGTCGGAGCGGTCCTGCTCGATGTCGAAGTCCTGCAGCAGATCATCGGGGGCGAAGCTCGCGGCATACCGGCCACACATGAGGCCAGCGTATGACGATCCGCGCGCACCTGGCTCCCGCCCTGCCGAGCGCGCCCGGCCGAACTCGCTCCGCACAGCGCGATCGGTACCACCGGAACCACGGAGCCACGTTGGCTCGGTAGCCTTGGCACGATGAGCGCAGAACCTCCGCATCCGACCTCCACCGCCACCATCGCAGCGGGCGACTGGCTCGCCCCGACGGCCGACCGAGCGGTGGACGCCGTCGTGCCGGTGCCGGGCAGCAAGTCGCTGACCAACCGCTTCCTCGTGCTGGCCGCCCTCGCCCAGGACACCTCGCGACTGTCCCGGCCGCTGCGCTCGCGCGACAGCACGCTGATGTGCGAAGCACTGCAGAGCCTCGGCACCCGCATCGAGAGCCGCAGCGACGACACCGAATGGCTCATCGAGCCCGCGGCCCTGCGCGGCTCGGCCGACATCGACTGCGGACTCGCCGGCACCGTCATGCGCTTTTTGCCCCCGGTCGCCGCCCTCACCGACGGCACGGTCAGCTTCGACGGCGACGAGGCCGCCCGGGTGCGGCCGCTCGGCCCGGTGCTCGAGGCGTTGCGCTCACTGGGCATCACCGTCGACGGCGACGGCCTGCCCTTCACGCTGACCGGCGCCGGCCGGGTCGCAGGCGGCACCGTCCACATCGATGCCTCCGGCTCCTCACAGTTCGTCAGCGGGCTGCTGCTGGCCGGTGCGCGGTATGACGACGGCATCACCGTGATCCACGAGGGCAAGCAGGTCCCGTCGCTGCCGCACATCGCGATGACCGTCGAGGTGCTGCGCGACGCCGGCGTGCTGGTCGATGACAGCGAAGCCAACCGCTGGCGGGTCGAGCCGTCCCAGATCCACGCCCTGGACGTCGAGGTCGAGCCCGACCTGTCCAACGCCTTCCCGTTCCTCGCGGCCGCGCTCCTCACCGACGGCCGGGTCACGGTGCCCGACTGGCCGGTCGTCACCACGCAGGCGGGCGACCACGCGCGCGACATACTCCAGCAGTTCGGCGCCGACGTGCAGCTGAAGCGCGAGGGCCTCACGGTCCGCGGCACCGGCCGCATCGAAGCCGTCGACCTCGACCTGCACGACGCCAGCGAACTGTCACCGGTCGTCGCCGCGATCGCAGCCTTCGCCGACGGGCCGAGTCACCTGCGCGGCATCGGGCACATCCGCTTCCACGAGACCGACCGGCTCGCCGCTCTCGCCACCGAGCTCAACGCGCTCGGGTCGGATGTGTCGGAGACCGAGGACGGCCTCGTCATACGCCCGAAAGTCATGCGTGGCAATGCATTTCGAACGTATGGCGATCACCGCATGGTGATGGCAGCCGCCGTGCTGGGCCTGCGTGTGCCGAGCCTGACCGTCCAGGACGTCGCCACGGTCGCCAAGACGATGCCGGACTTCACCGCTCGCTGGACCCGCATGATCGGAGACTGAGAGATGTCTCCGCGCGGGCGCGTCTACGACGAGTCGGACGTGCGCGTGCGCCCCGGCAAGCGCGGCAGCCGCCCACGCACCAAGGAGCGTCCCAAGCACGACGACGCCGTCATCGGCCAGGTCACCACCGTCGACCGCGGCCGATGGACCTGCCTCGTCGACGGGCGCTCGGTGCTCGCGATGCGCGCCCGCGAACTCGGTCGCACCAGCACCGTCGTCGGAGACCGCGTCGCGCTGGTCGGCGACACCTCCGGCGACCCTGGCACCCTCGCCCGCATCGTCCGGGTCGAGCCGCGTACCAGCGTGCTGCGCCGCACCGCCGACGACACCGATCCCTACGAGCGCGTCATCGTGGCCAACGCCGACCAGCTCGCGATCGTCACGGCACTCGCCGACCCCGAACCCCGCCCGCGGATGGTCGACCGGTGCCTCGTCGCGGCATACGACGCCGGTATGACGCCGTTGCTCGTCCTCACCAAATCCGACCTGGCCGACCCGGCGCCATTCCTCGCGGGCTACGCGGGCCTCGACGTCCCGCACGTCGTGACGCGAACCACCGCCGACGGCATCGAGGGCCTCGACCAGGTGCGCGATGCGCTGCTGGGCCGGATGACCGTCCTCGTCGGCCACTCCGGTGTCGGCAAGTCCACCCTGGTCAACGAGCTCGTGCCCGGAGTCGGTCGTGCCATCGGCCACGTCAATGCGGTGACCGGCCGCGGGCGGCATACGTCGACGTCCGCGATCGCGCTGCCCCTGCCGGATGTCCGGGGCGGCACCGAGGGCTGGGTCATCGACACCCCCGGTGTGCGGTCCTTCGGGCTGGCCCACATCGAACCCGACCGGATCATCAATGCGTTCCCCGACCTGGCCGGTGGCACCGCCGAGTGCCCGCGCGGCTGCACGCACGACGAGGAGGAATGCGCGCTGGACGCCTGGGTCGCCGACGGCCACGCCGGCACCAGTGGCGCCACCCGACTGGCGTCCCTGCGTCGCCTGCTGCGCACCCGCACCGGCGAATCGGATCCGCAAGAGACCGAGCAGCCGCACGACCAGGAATGACGGATGCGCCTGGGAACCGAAGCGATCAACCGGCAACTGCTCACCTTCGCTGAGATCAAGCCCGCGCCCGGGCGCTGGAAGTTCGCACTGCACGTACTGACCATCGTGGTCGTCGCCGTGACCCTGATCAGCGTGCTGCTCGGCCCGAGCATGGGCCTGGTCGGCATCACCGGCGCGTTCCTCGGTTTCATCGCCCAGTCGCGCCCGGTCCGCTCCCGGCTGGTGATCCTGGCCGGCCTGGACGTCACCTACATCCTGTGCGTCAGCGTCGGAGCGCTGGTGGGCTCCGACCCGGTGCTGCTGACCCTCGTGCTGACGCTCGTCTCCATGGTCACGGTGTTCGGCTACAACTCGCTGGTGGCCGAGCCACCCGGGGCGATGTTCCTGATCATGGGGTCGGCCATTGCGTCATACCTGCCGACCGTGGGGATCCCGACCGGCAAGGTGATCCTGGTCTGTGCGATCGGCTGCGTCAGCGCCTCGGCCACGTCGCTGCTGCTGCAGCTGGCGACCCGGCCACGCCATGCCGAGCAGGATGCCGTGGACACCGCACAGACCGCCGTCTCGGCATACCTCGACGCCGACCGCGCGACGATCCCGCGCCATCAGCTGGCGCGGCTGCGCGATCAGGCCTTCATCTCGGTCTTCGGCGCGTCGATGATCCTGGAGGACGCGGTCGGACGCGAACCGCGCCTGCGTCAGTGGCGCCGGATGAACGCCCGGCTGCGACGCATGCACCTCGCGATCATCCAGCAGGTCGTGCGCGTGCACCTGCCCGGCCGGGAAGTGGCCGTCAGCGGAGTGGAGCAACGGCGCTACCTCGGGCGCCCGGACTGGGACTACCTGTTGCGCTGGGGGCTGTCGCGCTCCTCGCTGCCCTGGCTCGCAGCACGCCGTATGGCGGCAGCGGTGCTCATCACCTGCGCGATCTCCTACGGCTCGCACATCGGCCACCCCTACTGGGCGGTGATGACCACGGCACTGGTCATGTCGGTGACCGCCGACCGGCTCGCGCTGACGCATCGCGCGCTGCACCGTGTCGCCGGGACCGTCGTCGGCATCGGCCTCTTCTTCACGATCCACGCGACCCACCCGAGCGGGCTCGCGCTGCTGGTCACCGCGCTGGTGCTGGTCTTCTTCATCCAGATGCTCGCCGTGCGCAACTACGCGCTCGCGGTGATCTTCGCAACGGCGATGGCGCTGCTGATCAGCACCGCGGGCAGCACCTACCGGCCGGTGGGTTCGATCGCCGGCGAGCGGGTGCTGGAGACGGTCGTCGGAGCGGCGACGTCGGTGGCGGTGATCTGGATGACGGGTCGGCGAGCGCCGATCGCCCTCGTGCGTAGGCAGTTCCGCCGCTCGCTGCGGTCGCTGGAGCGGCTGCTGCTGCTGATCGCCGACGGTGAGCAGAGCACCACCCGGGGCTACGCCGCCCGGCGTGACCTGTCCTTCGAGCAGTTGCAATGCGGCCGGATCCTGCAGCTCGCGCAGACCGACCTGCCGCGCGACCTGGCCGACTGGAACCTGCTGGAGACGTCGTTGAACGAGGCGTCATACGTCGTACTGGCGGCGTGCTGGACGACCGACCCGCCGCACGCGATCGACGCCGAGAAGATGGCCGGCGTGCTGGCCCGGATGATCGCCGCGCTGCCGCCGGTCGGCACCACGATGGTCGATGCGCGGATCATCGCCGGTGGTCTGCAACGCATGCTCGACATCGGGAAGGAGTTGAACACTCAGTGAACAATTCGGCGACCGTCCGGCGCCGATTTGCATCGCACCCAGCGAGCAGCGTCATACTCGTGACCTGTGAGTGCCGAACTCTTCATTCTGATCCTGCTGGTGATCACCGCCGTGGGATTCGATTTCACCAACGGCTTCCACGACACCGGCAACGCGATGGCCACGTCCATCGCCACCGGCGCGTTGAAGCCCAAGACCGCTGTCGCACTCTCGGCCGTCCTGAACCTCATCGGCGGCTTCCTGTCCGTCGAGGTCGCGGTCACCGTCACGACGTCCGTGCTGAAGATCCAGGAGAAATCCGGCGGTCTGGTCAGCGGCATCGATGCCGAGAAGGCGATGTTCATCATCTTCGCCGGGCTCATCGGCGGCATCCTCTGGAACCTGTTGACCTGGCTGCTCGGCCTGCCCAGCAGCTCCTCGCATGCACTCTTCGGCGGGCTGATCGGCGCCGGGCTCGCAGCGATCGGCACCAGCGGGATCAACTGGGACGGCCTCATCGTCAAGGTGATCATCCCCGCCCTGTTGTCACCGCTGATCGCGGGAGCGGTCGCGGCGATCGGCACCCTCGGGATCTACACGCTGAGCCGGAAGGTGAGCGCCGACAAGCAGGACAAGGGCTTCCGCTGGGGACAGGTCGCGACCGCCTCGCTGGTGTCCCTCGCGCACGGCACCGGTGACGCCCAGAAGACGATGGGCGTCATCGCACTCGCCCTCATCGCGCACGGCAGCCTCAGCGACGCACAGATCGAAGCGCACGGGCTGCCCGTCTGGATCATCATCCTGTGCGCCGGCGCCATCGCGCTGGGCACCTACATCGGCGGCTGGCGCATCATCCGCACGCTCGGCAAGGGTCTGGTCGAGATCGACGGGCCACAGGGTATGGCGGCACAGGCATCCGCCGCCGCGATCATCCTGACCTCCAGCAACCTCGGTATGGCGCTGTCCACCACCCACGTCGCCACCGGCTCGATCATCGGCACCGGCGTGGGCAAGCCCGGGTCGACCGTGCGCTGGGGTGTCGCCGGGCGGATGGCTGCCGGCTGGCTGATCACCCTCCCGTGCGCGGCCGCCGGTGGTGCGATCAGCTTCTACATCGGACACCTCATCGGCGGCGCCGCCGGGGCGATCGTGATCTTCCTGGCGCTGGTCGCCCTCGCCTCATACATCTACTATCGCGCGCAGCAGCAGAAGGTGGGTGCCGACAACGTGAACGCCGACTGGGACGACAGCACCAAGCACAGCGGGTCCGCGGGCACGACGTCCGGCAAGAAGTCGAAGGTGCCGACCGCCTGAGCGGCGGTCAGGGACAAAGGGATAGAGACATGAACATCGACTGGACAAGCATCGTGGACGGCACGGCGAAGGTGCTCGTCGCCGGCCTGCTCTTCGGCGCCGGGCTCCCCCTGTTGTTCACCTGGGGGCTGCGGCTCTGGGACACCGGAAGCGAGCACGAGCAGGATGACGGCACCGTCGTCGCGGGCAACCTGGTGGCACGTCTGACGGCATACGCGGTCTTCGCGGTCGTCGTGGCCGCCATCGTCATCGGCGTCCTCTACATCACCCAGAAGAGCATCGACCACTACCTCGGGATCGAGTTGTTCTGATGACCATGGCTACCAACCTGCTGACCTCCGTCGTGGACTGGTTGCGCAAGGGATACCCGGACGGCATACCGCCGAAGGACTTCCCGCCGCTGCTGGCCCTGCTGCAACGGACCCTGAAGCCCGAGGACGTCCAGGCGATCTGTGCGCAGCTGATCGCCGACAACCCCGACGGCGAGATCTCGGCGAAGACCGTCTCCGACTCGGTCGAGCAACTCAAGTCGGCGCCGCCCAGTGAGGCTGAGGTCCAGGTGGTTGCGGACCGACTGGCCGCCGTCGGCTGGCCGGCCACCATGCCCGAGGACGACTCGGAGGCCGACGATGACGAGGAGGAGGACGAGAGCCCCGAGCGCGTCAACTTCTTCCAGCGCATCCTGGACTGGCTGCGTGCGGGCTACCCGGACGGTGTGCCGCCCTCGGACCTGCCCCCGTTGTTCGCGCTGCTGCAGCGCCGGCTGACCAAGAAGGAGATCAAGAAGGTCGCCAAGGAGCTCATCGCCTCCAACAAGGTGCCCGGCGAGCCCAAGACGCCAATCTCCGAGGAGGAGGCGCAGGAGCTGATGCGGCACGTCGCGGGCGTCGTGCCGATCGAGGCGGACCTGGATCGCGTGCGCAAGCGCCTCGCGAAGAAGGGCTGGCCACTCGTCTGAGCGTCGGGCCGATAGGTTCGGGGGCATGCCGACGTATGACGACGACCTGCGCCTCGCCCACGTGCTCGCGGACGCGGCCGAGCCGACGAGCACCTCACGCTTCCGTGCCGAAGACCTGCACGTCACTGCCAAGCCCGACCTGACCCCGGTCACCGACGCGGACATCGCCGTCGAGGAGATTCTGCGCTCCCAGCTCAAGCGCGCCCGGCCCCGCGACGCGATCCAGGGCGAGGAGCAGGGCCTGGACGGCGACGGACCGCGGCGCTGGATCGTCGACCCGATCGACGGCACCAAGAACTTCGTGCGCGGCGTGCCGGTCTGGGCCACGCTCATCGCGCTGGTCGACGAGGGTGTGCCGGTGGTCGGGCTCGTGTCCGCGCCGGCTCTGGGCCGGCGCTGGTGGGCCGGTCTCGGCACCGGCGCGTGGACGGGGCGCTCGTTGTCGGGCGCGAAACGTATTGCCGTGTCAGGCGTTTCGAAGATCTCCGATGCCTCCACCTCGGTCGCGGGGTGGCGTATGTGGGCCGATATCGACCGGCGTGACGCGCTCGTCGACCTGATGGACGAGGTATGGCGCGTGCGCAGCTACGGCGATTTCTGGGCACACATGCTGGTCGCCGAGGGCGCCATCGACTTCGCGCCCGAGCCGGAGCTCGCCGTACACGACATGGCCGCTCTCGCCCCGATCGTCACCGAGGCGGGTGGTCGATTCACCGGTCTCGACGGCAAGGACGGCCCGTGGAGCGGGAACGCCCTGTCGAGCAATGGCCTACTGCACGACGAGGTGCTGCGTCGGTTGGGTGACTGACCGTCGAGTCGCACAGGTAAGGCCGAGTCGCACAGCGGCAGCTGTGCGACTCGGCATTACCTGTGCGACTGGGTGACAACGGCCGGCTGATCGACGCTTACGGCATACTCTTTCGATTTCGAAACGTTTCCGTGCCACACTGAGAGCACAGTCACACGCAGAAGGAGCCCTTCATGACCATCACCACACCGGCCATCGCGCAGCGTCGTGAGCTGCGGACCGCCATACCCGGTCCGCGTTCGCAGGAGCTCGCCGAGCGACGCAGCGCCGTCGTCGCTGCCGGTGTCTCGTCGACCATGCCCGTCTTTGCCGCCCGCGCGGCCGGCGGCGTGATCGAGGACGTCGACGGCAACACGCTGATCGACCTCGGTTCCGGCATCGCGGTCACGACCGTCGGCAGCTCCGACCCGCGCGTGGTCGCCAATGTGCAGCAGCAGGTCGCCGACATCACGCACACGTGCTTCATGATCAGCCCGTACGAAGGGTATGTCGCTGTCGCCGAGAAGCTCGCCGAGCTGACACCCGGGGACCACGCCAAGAAGTCGGCGCTCTTCAACTCCGGCGCCGAGGCCGTCGAGAACGCCGTGAAGATCGCCCGCTACGCCACCGGCCGGCAGGCCGTCGTCGCGGTCGACCACGCCTACCACGGCCGTACCAACCTGACGATGGCGCTGACCGCGAAGGCGATGCCCTACAAGAAGGGCTTCGGCCCGTTCGCGTCCGACGTCTACCGCGTCCCCACGTCATACCCCTTCCGCGACCCCGAAGGTATGACGGGCGAAGAGGCCGCGCAGCGCGCAATCACCATGGCGGAGAAGGCCGTTGGCGCCGATCAGATCGCCGCGTTCATCATGGAGCCGATCCAGGGCGAGGGCGGTTTCATCGTGCCCGCCCCGGGCTTCCTGGCCGCGATCGCGAAGTGGTGCACCGACAACGGCATCGTCTTCATCGCCGACGAGGTGCAGAGCGGCTTCGCCCGCACCGGCGAGTGGTTCGCGGTCGACCACGAGGGCGTCGTGCCCGACCTGGTCACCACCGCCAAGGGCATCGCGGGCGGCCTGCCGCTGTCGGCCGTCACAGGTCGCGCGGAGCTGATGGACTCGGTGCACCCCGGCGGACTCGGCGGCACGTATGGCGGCAACCCCGTCGCCTGCGCCGCCGCGCTCGGCGCGATCGAGACCATGGAACAGGACGGCCTGCTGGATCGTGCCAAGCACATCGAGGAGCTCGCGACGGGCGCACTGCGCGACATCGCCGCGAAAACCCCTGCCATCGGTGAGATCCGGGGCCGCGGCGGCATGCTCGCGATCGAGATCGTGAAGCCCGGCACCACGGAGCCGGACGCCGCGCTCACGGCGGCCGTCGCCAAGCGCTGCCACGAGCAGGGTGTCGTCATCCTGACCTGCGGCACGTTCGGCAACGTCATCCGGCTGCTGCCGCCGCTGGTGATCAGCGACGAGTTGCTGCTCGAGGGCCTGCAGGTCCTCGGCGACGCCTTCGCCGACCTCGCCTGAGTCTCTTGCTCCGACTCCTCGCAAGCCGGCGCTGGACGGCAACTCACACGTTCGTTGCCGCCCAGCGCCGGCTTGGTCGTCGCCGCACCGGTCGACTTTTCGTTCACTTCAGTTGATCTTGGCCGTCGCCGCTTCCGATCACACGACGGCAGTGCGACGCGATGGCTCAGCTCGGCCACCGGGGCCACCGGCCCCCTCTTCGCCGAGGGGACACAAAACATACCGAGAGGACACGAAGAATCGGCCCTTCTGGCCAGATTTTCGTGTCCTCTCGATCGTTGGGTGTCCTCTCGGCAATCAGACTGGGGCGGTGGTGTGTGCCGCCGGAGTGCCCGCCGCCGCGGGGGTGAGCTCGTCCGCGGGGGTGAGCTCGTCCGTGGGGGGCTTGTTGAATTCGCGAAAGCTCTTGCGCACCAACGGCATCAGCGCGACCAGGGAGTAGGCAACGCCGACACCGAGCGTCGCGGCCCTGAGTCCCACGAGAGCAGTCAGCCCGCCGCCGAGCAGGCCGCCGAACGGGATGAGCGACCAGCACAGCGAGGTGTTCAGCGCGCTCACGCGTCCGACGAGGTGCTTCGGGATCCGCTCGAAGATCACGGCGCCGAGGATCGGGTTGCAGAACCCCGACACGAAGCCCACGGTTGCGAGCACGACCATCATGAGCCAGACCGGCGCGTCGAAGGCGAAGATGGCGAAGCGCGGTGTGCCGCCCAGCACGAAACACAAGGTGTAGATCGGCAATCGCGGCAGCCGCTCCCCCACGGCCGCGGCGGTCAGCGCACCCAGGATCGACGGCCCCGCCATCGCTGCGAGGACGAGCCCGACCGCGCCGGCGCCGTGACCGGTGTCGTGCGCCCACACCGGCAGCAGCACCGCGGTCCACGCCTGGTCCAGTAGGTTGGTGGCGGACACCATCACTGTGATGCCCACCAGCACCGAGTCACCACGCAGGAAGCGCCAGCCCTCGAGCAGCCGTTGCCCGTATGACGCCTCGTCCTCACCCCGATCCGGCGAATCACCTTGCGATCCAACGACTTCCATACCCGGAACACCGCGTGAGATGCAGGTCGCCGCGACCGCGAAGGTGACCGCATTGACCAGCAGCGCCTGCGGCGCACCGATCACGGCGACGACTGCACCCGCTGCTGCCGCGCCGACCGTCCCTCCGAGTCGCTCGATCGCGCCCATCACCCCGGTGATCCGCTCCAGCGGAATCGCACCATCTTCGGCGACCACCGGCACCAGCGCGGACTTCGCACCGTCGGACGGACCACGCACGGCGCCCATCAGCGCGGCGATCGGGATCAGCCACCCCAGATGCAGCAGGCCGAGCCCGTGCAGCAGCGGGATCAGTCCCACGATCAACACGCTGCACGAATCAGCAGTGACCGCAACGACTTTCGCACCGATCCGATCGACGATGGGGCCGCCGAGTGCCTTGGCCACGACATACGGGAGCATCTCCGCGAAGCCGACGACACCGGTCCAGACCGCCGAACCGGTGGTGGTCAGCACGAGCCAGGGCACCGCGATCTGCGACAGCCGGGTGCCGGAGATGGAGAACGCCTCGGCAACGGCGAGCGCCGCAAACGGCCTGCGGTTTCTCATGATTCGGCGCCTTCCGCATCGTCGCGATGGGCGATTGCACCCGGTCGCGGGAAGGTGTGGAACTGGAAGACGACCGGGGCTGCGCCGTCCGGGGCATCCTGTGGGTCGCGAGAGGTCTCAGCCACTTCCTGCAGGACCTCGTGGACGGCGTTCTTGACCCGACGGACCTGTGCAGGGGTGAGATAGACGTTGTAGTCGCTTGCACCGACCACGTCCGACCACTCCTCCGGCAGGTCACCGATCTCGGCGGCGGCCTGCTCGATCTGTTGCGCCGCCTGGTGCGCGACGACCGCGTGGTAGGCCCCCAGCACCGCCTTGCCCTCGACGTCGGACAGCTGCGACGGCTCGGTCACCGTCGACTCGTGCGTCGCCTTCCACCAGCGGTCGCGCTTGTTGCCGCGCGTCGTGTCGTCCTCGACGAGGCCGGCCTGTGCCAACTGCCGCAGGTGGTAACTGGTGGCTCCGGAGTTGAGCCCCATCTGCAGCGCCAGGGACGAGGCCGTGGCCGGGCCCTCCGCACGCAGTCGGCCCAGCATCGCCAGCCGCACCGGATGCGCCATCGCCTTGAGCTGCTCGAGGTCCGGCCGCACCCGGTTGATCGCGCGTCGTTCCTGCTTCGCCATACGACGAAACTACACCGCAAAGAGTTCTTTGCAAACAGTTCTTTGCATTATTCCTTCATCGAGAGGACACGAACAACATCGAGGGGACACGCAAATCCGGGCGTCGCGGCCCGATTTGCGTGTCCCCTCAGTGCGTTGGTGTCCTCTCGGTGGGGTGCGCGCTACTGCGACTGAATCGGCTTGCCGGACGTCTTCGCGCGATCGCGCGCATCGTTGAACTTCTTGCGCAGCACCCGAACCACCTCACGCGCTTCCTCGCGGGTGGCCGCGGCGGGCGGCGAGCCCCACATCTTGCGGCCGTTCGGCTCGGCCAGGAAGACCAGCGACGCAGCACCGATCACGCCGGCGATGATCAGGTAGTACGCCGGCCAGTTGAGGTCACCGGTCAGCGACACCAGCGCGCCGACCACGACCGACGTCGTCCCCGCGAAGAGCGAGATGGAGACGTTGAACGCGATCGACAGGGCGCCACCACGGACCTTGGTCGGGAAGAGGGTCGGCAACGTCGAGGGCATCGTGGACGAGAAGCAGATGAGCAGCAACGCCATGATCAACAGGCCGGCGAAGACACCCGCGGTCGTCTGCGAGCGCACCAGCGCGATCATCGGTATGGCGAGCACGATCAGCCCGATCGCACCGAACCAGGAGATCGGCTTGCGACCGACCCGATCCGAGAGCATCCCGAGCAACGGGATCGTGGCCAGCGCCAGCACCATGACGGCGATCTGGATGACCTGCGAGGTGTTGTCCGAGACCTGGCCGCCGCCGCTCGGCAACGTGTCGGTGACATAGGTCGGCATGTACGACGTCAGCATGTAGTTCGTGACGTTCCAGACGAGCACGAGGCCCATGCAGACCAGCATGTAGCGCCACAGGTGCAGGATGCCCTTGAGCTCGCTGCCCGACTGCTCCTTCTTGTTCTCCTTCTCGCGCTCCTCGGACTCCTTCTCCAACTGCAGGTATGCCGGGGTGTCCGCCAGCTTGGTCCGCAGGTAGACGCCGACCAGGCCGAGCGGCAGCCCGATGAAGAACGGGATGCGCCAGCCCCACGAGATCAGCTGGTCGTGGGTCAGCAACGCGTCCATGACGG
Source organism: Flexivirga sp. (assembly GCF_035551235.1). Lineage (GTDB taxonomy): Bacteria > Actinomycetota > Actinomycetes > Actinomycetales > Dermatophilaceae > Flexivirga. The sequence continues at coordinate 90,708 of NZ_DASZNO010000019.1, forward strand.
TCACCATGATCGCGCCGAAGAGGTAACCGGTGAACGTGCCGAACTCCAGCCAGCTGCCCCAGAACCCGCGCTTGCGGTCGGGCGCGTACTCGGCGATGAAGGTCATCGCGTTGCCGTACTCACCACCGGTCGAGAAGCCCTGCAGCAGGCGGGCGAGCAGCAACAGCACCGGCGCCATGAAGCCGATGGCACTGCGGCTGGGGATGCAGCCGATCGCGAAGGTGCCCAGTGCCATCAGCACCATGGTCATCGCGAGCACCTTGTTGCGCCCGATCCGGTCCGCCAGCGGCCCGAAGAACATCCCGCCGAACGGCCGCACCAGGAACGCCACGGCGAAGAGCCCGAAGGTCGCGATCGTGCCCGCGGCGTCGCTCAGGCCATTGAAGAAGACCTCTTTGATGGTCGGCTCGAAGTAGGCGTAGACGCCGAAGTCGTACCACTCGGTGACATTCCCGATCGCGGCCGCACCGATGGCTCTTCGGATGATGCCGGGCTCAGTGACGACAACGTCACTGACCTCCCAATCCTGCAGCTTCTCAGTCGGTTCCAGGGTCTGCACGAGTGACTTCAGCTCCTTGTCGAGGACGGTGGGACAGCCCTACGACATTTGCAAGCCTGACCCGGTCCGTCAACTCACGGGTGCCCCGTGCCACGTACGATGACGCACGAGAATCTGCCAGATCCCAGCTATCCCAGGGCGAACACGTGACGCTCCGTGCAATCCATCACACTTACCCACGATGACGACCGACGACACCTATCCGACCCTCGATCTGGCACTGCGTGTCGGGGAACTGCTGCTCTCCTCCGGCGCCGGCGCGGCCGACGTGAGCGTCCAGATGCAGAACGTCTGCATCGCGTGTGGCCTGCGCGGTGTCAGCGCCAGTGTGACGTTCACCGAGCTGCAGCTGACGCACCAGCAGTCGCCCGAGGACCCGGGCATGATCCAGGTGCGGAACGTCACGCAACGCGAGATCGACTATGAGGACCTGACACTGGTCGACTGGCTGGTGCGCGACCTGGTGTCGGGGCGCATCGACCGGGACGAGGCACGCACCCGCCTGGCGCAGATCGTCTCCTCCGGCCACGAGCGATCGCGGCGGGTGGTGACCCTCGGTTGGGGTGTGATGGGATTCGGCATCGGCCTGCTGCTGGGCGCCAGCCCCGTCGTCATCGCCGCGGCATTCTTCGGTTCGATGGGTATCGACGTCATCCAGCGCTACCTGAGCCGCCAGCGGCTGCCGATGTTCTACCAGCAGGTCGCCGGCGGCCTGTTCGCCACCATGCTGGCCGTCGTCGTGATCGCCACCGGACTGAGTGACAACCCGAGCCGGATCGTCAGCGCGGGCATCATCCTGCTGCTGGCCGGCATGAGTTACATGGGAGCGGTGCAGGATGCGCTGACCGGCTTCCCGCTCACCGCCGCGGCACGCTCGCTGGAAGCGACCCTCGCGACCGCCGGCGCGATCGCCGGTGTCAGTGGCGGCCTGACCATCGCCACGGCCCTGGGGGTCAAGCTGGTCAATCTGACCCCTGGCGCGAGCGCCTATCCGCCCTGGCCCCAGATGGCGCTCGGGGGCGCGATCAGTGCCGGGGCGTTCGCGTTCGCGTCATACGCCCCAGCACGTGCGCTCTTGCCGACCGCACTGCTCGGCATGGTCTCGGCCACTGCATTCATCGCCGGCTACCAGGCCAACCTGGGCGTCTCCTGGCCCGCGGCGACGGCGGCGATCATCGTCGGTCTGGTCAGCTACACCATCGCCTCGCGGATCAAGGTGCCGACACTGGTCCTCGTGGTCGCCGGTGTGGTGCCACTGCTGCCCGGACTCTCGGTCTATCGGGGCCTGGCCCACCTGACCGCCGGCGACCCCAACGGCGTCGTCGAGCTGATCAACGCGGCCGTCGTACTCCTCGCGCTCGCGGCAGGCGTGATCTTCGGTGAGTACGTCGCGCAGCCGCTGCGCCGGGAGGGCCGCCGGCTCGAGAAGAGGCTGTCCGGACCACGGCTCGTCGGCCCGCTCACGGTCCGCTCGGTACGGCGGCGCAAGGGCAGCCGGAGCGAGTGATCCTTCGGGGAGCTCTCGGTCAGATGACGGTGACGTCCCCGATGCCCAGGTCTCGTATGCCGGCAGCGTGCGCCTCGGCGTCACCGACCAGCACGATGGTGCGCGGCTGATCGGCCCACTTGCGCCAGGCCGTGTCGAGGTCGGCCGCCTCCAGCGTCGCGAGTTGCTCGAGGTATGACGAGACGAATTCCGTTCCCAGGCCGTTGGATCGGAGCATCGCGGCCTCGTCCGCAACGGCGTCGGCCGTGGCGTAGCGAGCCGGCGCGGTCTTGCCGATGAAGTCGGTGGCCGCGCGAGTCTCCTCCTCGGTGAAGCCGTCACGCGCCGCATCGAGGATCTCCAGGGTGAGCCGGGTCGCCTCGACCGTCACATCGCTGCGCACCGAGCCGGAGACCAGGAACGTCCCACCTTCCGAGCGCGGCCGGAACATTGCCCGGAAACCGTAGGTGTAGCCCTTGTCCTCACGCAGGACCGCGTCCAGCCGGGCATTCGGCGACCCGCCGAGCACAAAGCTCAGGGCGGGGTATGGCGCCCAGCCTCCGGCCACCCGCCGGTCCGGCCCGAAGGAACCCAGGTAGAGCTCGGTCTGCACGGCACCCGGCCGGTGCACGAACCGCACCCGCGTCTGCCCTTCGGCAACGACCGCGATCGGTGAATCATCCTGTGGCGCAACGCCGTCGACCTGCCATGCACCGAGGGTCGCGTCGAGATCACGCAGCGTCCGGGCCTCATCGAACTCACCGGCAACAACGACCGTCGCAGCATCGGGACGCACCCATCGGGAGTGGAACGCCGCGCAGTCCGCTGCGGTGATCGCGCCGACGGTCTCGGTCGTCCCTCCGGCCGGCCGCGCCGCGCGCGATCCCTGGTCGTAGAAGTTCGCCGCCCACTCCTTGGCCGCTCGCGAATCCGGCGAGGCTGCCTCGTGCTCGATCTCGGCCAGCCGCTGGTTCACGTGCCGTGAGACCTCGGTCCTGGGGAACGCCGGCTCCTGCAGGCACTCGGCCATCAGCGCCCACCCTTTGGCGGATCTGCTTGCCGTCGCATCGATCTCGAGGGTCAGCCCCTGTGCGCCATACCCGGCGCCGTAGGCGATGCCGTTGAGATCGAAGAGCTCGGCCATCTCGTCCGCGGTGTGACTGCGGGTGCCCTCGTCCATGGTGCGCGCCACCATGGTGGCAACGCCCTCGAGGGCACGCGGCTCGACCGCGATCGGTGTCGGGATGAGCACCCTGGTGGACGTGATGTGCTGACCGGGACGGTTGTAGAGCAGCACTTCGATGCCGTTGCTGAGCGTATGCCGGGTGCCGGCCGGGAACTCCCACGGCTGCGCGACGGGCACGACGGGGCGGGGCTGCACCATCAGTTCTGCTCCTTGCCGTTGGCCTTGCGATAGACGACGACCGCGGCGGACTCCGGCCGTGCATACGCTGCGGCGCTGGCCGCGATGTCCTGGGCGGTCACTGCCATGACCCGGTCGAGATAGGTGTTGAGGTGGTCGGGGTCGTCATACAACAGCGTGTTGCCGCTGATCACGTCCGCTCGCTCGTCCGGTTGCGCGAGGCTCTGCAGCCACCAGCGCTCGACGTCGGCGACCGCCGCGGCCAACTCCGTGTCGGTCGGCGGCTCGGTCGCCAGCCGACGCAGTTCCTCGCCGATGCCTTCCTCCACCTGCTCAACGGTGGCACCGTCCGCCACGTCGACGATCAGGGCGCCCATCGAGGTCCCGTCGACGCGTGCGCCGGCATTGCGCGAGACATGGGTGACCAGTTGGTCCCGTCGCACCAACCGCCGGTAGAGCCGTGAGGTCGCGAGGCCGGCCAGCACGTCGAAGGCCAACTCGGCCGAGATGAAATCGTCGGTCCCCCCGGCCGGCAGCCGGAAACCGAGATAGACCCGGTCGGACGGCACGTCGCAGGTGCGCTCCAGCCGCCCCGGATCGGACAACGGCGGCAACGACTGCTCGAGCGGCCGGTCGGCCGGCACCTCCGGGTTGGTCAGCTCGTCGAAATACTTTGCGACCAAAGCGAATCCGTCATCCGGCTCGATGTCACCAACCAGAGTCAGGACGGTGTTGTTCGGTCGGTAGTGTCGGCTGTAGAAGTCGCGCACGTCGGTCAGCGATGCGGCGTCCAGGTCGTCCATCGAGCCGATCGTCGTGTGGTGGTACGGGTGCCCCTCGGGGAAGACGAGACCGGTCAGCTCGGCATACGCGGTGCCGTAGGGCACGTTGTCGTAGCGCTGGCGCTTCTCCTCCTTGACCACGTCGCGCTGGTTGTCGAGGTTGTCCTGGGTGAGCGCGGGAAGCAGGCGCCCGTGCCGGTCGGCCTCCAGCCACAACGCCAGGTCCAACGCGCCGGTGGGCACGACCTCGAAGTAGTTGGTGCGGTCCACCCACGTCGTCGCGTTCATCTGCGCGCCCTGCGCGAGCAGCGCGGAGAAGTGCTCCCCCTCGGCGACGTTCTGCGACCCCTGGAACATCAGGTGCTCGAACAGGTGGGCCAGTCCGGTGCGGCCGGGAGTCTCGTGCCGGGAACCGACACCGACCCAGATGTTGACCGCGACGGTCGGCACCGAGTGGTCGGTCGACACGACCACCCGCAGGCCGTTGTCGAGGCGGTGGGAGGCGATCGGGTAGTGAGGCCGCATGCTGGCACCCTACGGACCCGGCCAACCCGTGCACATCCTGGGAGTCCCCCGCCAGCCCTTGTCATGGACCGTCACACGCGGAACGATCACGAATGCCCCGACCCGCGTGGGCCGGCCGCGACAACGCATCAGACGATTCGAAGGACGTGACATGGCAGTTTCGGTCAATCTCGCCAAGAAGCTCGACAAGGCCTACGAGGACAAGAGCCTGAAGGAGATCCTAGACGCACCGGTCGATGCGCTGGCCGGCCTGACGCCCCGTCATACCGAGGCGCTGAAGGACCTGCTCGGCATCAAGACCGTGCGCGACCTCGGCTCCAACAAGTACTTCGCAGCGGCCGGCGTGCTGGTCGCTCTGGAGAAGCACGAGGGCTGACCCGACCCGCTGAGGAGGTATCCGGTGATCACACCGGGTGCCTCCTCCTGCTTCGTCCGTGCCCGTGTGTATGCCGGACCGGCCGCACCCCTGCGGAACGTCTGCGCCCGGTCAGCGGCCGTGCAGAACTTACCCAAGAGCCGGTAATCATCGGCCAACTCCAGTGACGCGGAACGACCGCGCACACCAGAGTCGTGGACCGTTCACCGTCCGTCATACCGAACGTGAAAGGCACCACCTCATGAAGGTTCTCCGCCACGCAGCACTGGCCACCGCCATCCTCAGCTGCGCCGGAATCGCCACCAGCACAACGGCTTCCGCACAGACCGTGCCCGAAACCACTGCTGCCGCTTCAGATTCGCTCGCCGGCACCATCGCCCTCGACAACTGCTCCGCGTCGTTCGTGCGCTACTCGCAGTCCGTCGGCACCGACCACGCGCTGATGCTGACCAACGGCCACTGTTACGAGGGCGGTATGCCGGGCGCGGGCGAGGTCATCACCGACCAGCCCAGCAGCCGGACCGGCAAGCTGCTGAACGCCGCCGGCGACCCGGTCGGCGCCGTCGCCGCCGACAGGCTGCTCTACTCCACGATGACCGGCACCGACATCTCGCTCTACGAACTGGATGCGACGTATGACGAGATCACCAGCGACACGGGCATCGCACCTCTGACCCTGGCCGACGCGAAGCCGGCCGACAAGACCTCGATCACGGTGGCGTCGGGCTACTGGCAACGCACCTGGCACTGCGGCATCAACGGATTCGTCGACACGCTCAAGGAAGCGGACTGGACCATGCACGACTCGGTCCGCTACAGCATGCCCGGGTGCGACATCATCGGCGGCTCGTCCGGCTCACCGGTCCTGGACGATGCGTCCGGCGAGGTCGTGGCGGTGAACAACACCATCAACGAGAGCGGTGAGCAGTGCACGATGAACAACCCGTGCGAGGTGAATGCGGACGGCACCACGACTGCCACCGAAGGTCAGGGTTACGCGCAGGAGACCTACTGGATCACGACCTGCCTGGCCGACGATCGCACCCTCGACCTCAGCATCGAAGGTTGCCTCCTGACCAAACCGTAATTGGGACAACTGTTTTCGCGTGACAACAAATGGTGGGGTGCGCCGGAACCACCGGCGCACCCCACCTTCACGACCTCAGGTCAGGACGCGGTGTCCTCGGTCTTGGGCGAGCGCTCCGGCATCGGACGTCCCGCACCCAGCCGCAGCTTCGGGTCGAACTGGTCGCCGAGCTGCTGCAATGCGCCGCGCGCGAAGATCTGCTGCTCGGTCGCCGTCCGCTCGCCGCGCGAGCGGCCGAGGAACGACACGGCCCAGTGGAAGAACGTGCCGACCTGGCTCTTGAATCCGATGATGTACCACAGGTGCACGGCCAGCCACATCAACCAGGCGAGGAAGCCCGACATACGCAGCTTGCCGACGCTGGCCACCGCGCTGAACCGCGAGATGGTCGCCATCGACCCCTTGTCGAAGTAGTGGAACTTCGCGTCGGTCGGCTCGTCCTTGAGTCGATGCACGATCTGCTTCGCCGCGAACTTCCCACCTTGTATGGCGACCTGGGCGACACCCGGCAGGTTGTCCAGCGAGATCATGTCGCCGACGACGAACACCTCGGGATGGCCGGGCAGCGTCAGGTCCGGGTTGACCGAGATACGGCCGGCCCGGTCGAGTTCGGCGCCGGTCTGATCGCTGAGCGTCTTGCCCAGGCTGTTGGCCTGCACACCGGCGGCCCAGACCTTGGTCAGTGCCGGAATGCGCTCGGTTTCGCCTGAGGGACTGCGGTATTCGATGCCGGACCCGTCGACGTCGGTGACCATCGCATTGAGCCGGACGTCGACACCCATTTCGTTCAGGCGCTTCTTGGCCTTCTTGCCCAGCCGGGAGCCGAAGCTGCCCAGCACCTTGTCGGCACCGTCCAGCAGGATGACGTGCGCCTTCTCCGCCGCGATGTGCCGGAAGTCGTGCGGCAGGGTGCGACGGGACAACTCGGCGATCTGACCGGCCATCTCGACACCGGTGGGTCCGGCACCGACGACGACGAACGTCATCAGCCGGTCGAGGTCCTCGTCGCGTCCGGAAGCTGCGGCCAGCTCGGCCATCTCGAAGGCACCGAAGATGCGCGCTCGCAGCTCCAGGGCGTCGTCGATGCTCTTCATACCCGGTGCGTATTCGGCGAAGTGGTCGTTGCCGAAGTAGGACTGCCCCGACCCGGCCGCCACGATGAGCGAGTCGTAGTCGTAGCTCGTCCGGACGGTGAGAGCCTTGGCCGTGACGGTCTGTGCCTCGAGGTCGATGTCCGTGACCTTGCCGAACGCCACCTCGACGTTCTTCTGCTTCGCGAGGACCTCGCGGGTGGTTGGCGCGATCAGGCCCTCGGACAGGATCCCGGTCGCCACCTGGTAGAGCAGCGGCTGGAACAGGTGGTAGGCCGTGGCCGAGATCAGCGTGACGTCGACGTCCTCGCCGGCGAACTTGCGCGCTGCGAACAGGCCTCCGAATCCCGAGCCGATGATCACCACCCGGTGCCGGTCGGTGGGCAGGTGCCCGTGCGCCGGAAGCGGGTGTTCCTGAGGGGCGGGCGTGGACACTCGGGTGGACTCTGCGGTGGACACTGCGGTGGACTCCGGGGCGGACCCAGGGTTGGACTCGGTCATCGGCACCTGCCTCTTGTCGACGAAAACTACGACGGGTTGTGTGGCTGGCTCGCGCCTCACAGGTTAGTCGAAGGCGGCGGGCCGGCATCCGTCGCGGGTTAGGCTTGGGCACTGTGTGCGCTGGTCACGTGGCCACCATCACACCGTCAGCAGTGCGTGCCAGATCCAACGGAGGCTTTCGATGAGCAACCCGTACGACCCCTCGCAGCCGGACCACCAGCAGCAATGGGGTCAATCGCCGAACCCGCAACAGCCCGGTCAGGGGTATGACGCGGGCACCGCGCACGGTGCGCCACAGCCCCCGCCATACGGCCAGGACCAGCAGTGGGGTGCGCCCCAGGGCGGCGCGCAGCAGTGGAACTGGCAGCAGCAGGAGCCCCCGCAGCCGACTCGGATCGACTGGAACTCCGCACCGCCACAAGCAGATCAGGCTCCCTGGCGCGGCCCCGCCGCCTTCGCGCCGCCGGCGCCGCCCGCTCCCGAACCCCAGCAGTTCGCTCCCCCTGCCGGTCACGACCAGCCCTGGGTATCCGGTGGCTCCGCGCAGACCGCGCAGGAGGTCGCCGACCACTGGCAGTCCTCGCAGGAGGCGCAGCAGGCCGCGCCCCAGCCGTTCCAGGCCTCGCCCGCACCGGTCGCCGAGCACTACCAGCCGCCGGCCGAGCAGTACCAGCCGCCGGTCGCCGACTACCAGGCACCGCCGCAGCACCACCAGCAGGCGCCGCAGCACGAGCAGCAGTGGCCGTCGTATGACGCGCCGGCGCAGCACCAGGACACCTCGTTCAACGAGGCGGCGACGGTCACGACCCCCGCCATACAGGACCCGGTGGCCGAACAGGAGCCGGAGCCGGAGGCGCTGACCATCGGCCGCGGCCGTGAGAACTCCATCGTGCTCGACGACATGCTCGTCTCGCGGCACCACGTGCGCATCACCGCGGACGCCGACGGTCTCATCCTGGAAGATCTGGGCAGCCGCAACGGAACCTATGTCAATGGACGTCGCGTCGAACGCACGCACTTGTCGGAGGGCGACCGCATCGGGATCGGCGCGGCGACCTTCGAGGTACGTGACGGGTGGCTGTTGAACGTCTGAGCAGTCCGTTCTCGATAGGGTGCAGTCAAATTTGGGAGAGGCACCCGAGGTCGAGCTGAACGTCGGGTGCGCGGGTAAGGGTCGCAGCGACGCTGCGCCGCATCGACACACATGGGGGCAGCAGCCATCGCTACCAACTTCGCCGTCAAGGTCAGCTGCGAGGGTCGCACCGTCTCGCTGGAGTCCGGGCGGACCCTCGTCATCGGCCGCGGCCTCGACTCCGATCTGGTGATCACGGACGCGCTCGCGTCGCGTCGCCACGCCGAACTCGCCCTGCGGGGCACGCAACTCACCGTCAACGATCTCGGCAGTTCCAACGGCACCTTCCTGGACGGCACGAAGATCACCGCGCCGATGCCGGTCGGCCCGGGCAGCACGTTGCGGATCGGCGGAGCCGCCGGACCGGAGGTGCGCTTCGAGGCGGCACCGGCCGGCGCTGCCGTGCGCACCCCGCAGGCATCGGCCGTCCGCACCGAGCAACGCCAGGCGGCAGCCGCGCCCGCCGCCGGCGTATCGCTGCCGGCGCACTCGCGGGCAGCCAGTCAGCCGTTGCCGACCCGGGCGAAGAAGCAGCGGGTCGCGCTCCCCTCGGCGCCCAGCAACACCGGCGTCGTCTTCGACCGCTATTCCCTGCCGAGCGGCCCGTTGGAACAGCGAGCACCGGTCAACCGGTCCGGTCATGCGACCGTCACCGGCTCGGTGCCCCAGGTCATGCCGGTGGACCCCGGCCCGTCCGGCGGCCACGGTGGCGCGATCACGATCGGGCGCGGCCTGGAGAACCAGATCGTCGTCGACGACCTGCTCGCCTCCCGCCAGCACGCTCGCCTGGTCCCGTCCCGCGGCGGGTATGACGTGCAGGACCTCGGCAGCCGCAACGGCACCTACGTCAACGGTCAACGCATCACCGGCGCCCATCTCGGCGAGGGCGACCTGCTGGCCGTCGGCCACTCCCGCTTCACCGTCCGCCACGGTCAGCTCGTCGCAAGCGTCGACGAAGGTGACGTCAACTTCGTCGCCAATCACCTCAGCTTCACGCTGCCGGACGGCAAGAAACTGCTGGACGACGTGTCCTTCGCCCTGGAGGGCTCGAGCCTGCTGGCGATCATCGGCCCGTCGGGAGCGGGCAAGTCGACCATGCTCAAGGCGCTCATCGGCTCACAGCCGGCGACCGAGGGCGAGGTCTACTACGACGGACGAGACCTCTACCAGAACTTCCAGGACCTGCGGCACCGCATCGGCGTCGTCCCGCAGGACGACGTGGTCCACCGCCAGCTGACCGTCCAGCAGGCCCTGCGTTTCGCCGCGGAGCTGCGCTTCCCGGACGACCTGCCCGCGGAGCTGCGGGACAAGCGGGTCGACGAGGTGATGGCCGAGCTCGGCCTCACCGAGCATGCGCACACCCGCGTCGACAAGCTGTCCGGTGGCCAGCGCAAGCGCACCTCGGTCGCGCTGGAGCTGCTGACCCAGCCGTCGCTGCTGTTCCTCGACGAGCCCACCTCGGGCCTCGACCCGGGCCTGGACAAGCAGGTCATGCAGACGTTGCGACAGCTGGCCGACGGTGGCCGCACCGTCGGTGTCATCACGCACAGCGTCGCCAACCTCAATGTGTGCGACAAGGTGCTGCTGCTGGCGCCGGGCGGCAAGGTCGCCTACTTCGGCCCGCCGAACGAGTTGTTGTCCTTCTTCGGCGCGGTCGACTTCGCCGACGTGTTCACCTCGGTCGTCGCCGACCCGAACGGCGCACAGCGGCGGTTCAAGGAGTCACCGCTGGAGGACGAGCAGGTCGAGGGCCCGCTGAGCGCCCCACGCCGGGAGCCGCCGCCGCTGGAGAAGCCGCCGCGGCAGCAGAGCATCCCGTCCCAGCTGTCGACGCTGGCCCGGCGCCACGTGCGCGTCATACTCGCCGACCGCGGCTACTCCGTCTTCATGCTGGTGCTGCCGATCGCGCTGGCCCTGGTGGCCATGCTGGTGCCGGGCAGCTACGGCCTCAAACAGCAGCCACCGCTGGGGCGCGGGCCCGACCAGGTGAAGTTCCACACCACCGAGCCGTTGCAGCTGCTGGTCTTCCTGATCATCGGCGCCGTGTTCATGGGCACCGCCGCGACGATCCGCGAGTTGGTCGGCGAACGCGCGATCTATCAGCGCGAGAAGGCCGTCGGGCTCTCGCCACTGGCCTACCTGGCCGGCAAGCTGACGATCTTCGGCGTGCTGACCCTGCTGCAGTCGATCCTGATGGTGGGGCTCGTCAGCATCCGAAAGCCCATGCCCGACAGTGCGATCCTGCTCGGGTCGCCCATGCTGGAGATCATCGTCGCCTGCTGGCTGACGGCGTTCTCCGCCGCGTCGCTCGGACTGCTGCTGTCCAGCGTGGTCAAGACCTCCGAGCAGGCGATGCCGGCGCTGGTCATCTCGATCATGGCGCAGCTGGCTCTGTGCGGCGGGCTCTTCCCGGTCAACGGCCGGCTCGGACTCGAGCAGTTCTCCTGGCTGACCCCGGCCCGTTGGGGTTATGCCGACTCGGCCGCGACGACCGACGTGCGCTCCATCCTCGCCTCGCAGACCGATCCGTTGTGGAAGCACTCCGCCGGCGTTTTCATGCTGGAGATCGTCATGCTGCTCGTACTCGCCGCGGTGTATGCCGCGGTCACGCAGTGGCGACTCAGCCGCAAAGTGACCGACTGACCGATCCCGACGCGCAGGCCCCGTGAACCATGGTTCGCGGGGCCTTCGCGTTGTGTCGCCGTCACGCCCGCCATACGCACATATCCCAATCTTCATCTGCCCCAGTCGAATTCGAGTGTGGCGTACGCCACCTTGCGTCCGCACCGGCATCTCTTGTTAGGTTAGCCTAGCCTTTGTCAGCCACGAGAGGACGCGATGCCCCCGCCCCCGGAACCGACCGATTTTCTGCTCGACGGACACAGCCCCGAACGCTACGAACGCGACCTCGTCGGTGCCGTCGGCACCGTGTCCACGCGGCTCGCGAGCTGCGCCGCGCCGTTCTCGGGAATCGACCACAGCGCCCTGCGGCCGACGGTCGACGCGGTCGATCTCGACCAACCGCTCGACGACACCTCGAGTGCGCTTCGCGAACTGGACGACCTCTACCTGCGCGACGCGGTCTACTTCCACCACCCGCGTTACCTCGCCCACCTGAATTGCCCGGTGGTGATCCCGGCAATCGCCGCGGATGCCGTTGCGAGCGCTGTCAATTCGTCACTGGACACCTGGGATCAGAGTGCCGGCGGCACCCTGATCGAGCAGCGCCTCATCGGCTGGACCTGCTCACGTCTCGGGTTCGATCCGGACCGTGCCGACGGGATCTTCACCAGCGGCGGAACGCAATCCAACCTGCACGCGCTCTACCTGGCCCGGGAGCATGCGCTCTCCGCATGCGGCATCGATCGCGTCGACGCGTTGCCGAGACTGCGCGTATTCGCCTCTGTCGACGGTCATTTCAGCGTGCGCACGGCCGCGCGGCTGCTCGGCCTGCACCCGGATGCCGTCGTGACGATCGCCACCGATCCGCATCAGCGGATGAACGCGCACGAGTTGCGCTCCGCGATCGTCGCCGCGCGGGCTGAGGGTTCGATCCCCATGGCTGTCGTGGCGACGGCCGGCACCACCGACTTCGGCGTCATCGATCCGCTCCGCGCGATCTCGGACATCGTCCATGAGCAACCGGAACCCGTGTGGCTGCACGTCGATGCGGCATACGGCGGAGGACTGCTGGTCTCCCCCACGCGCCGCGACCTGCTGCGTGGCATCGAGCGCGCCCACTCCACGACCGTGGATTTCCACAAGTCGTTCTTCCAGCCGGTCAGCGCCAGCGCGATCCTCGTCCGTCGCGGCGAGTGGATGGATCCGGGACGGCACCACGCCGACTACCTGAATCCCGCTCGTATGACGCTCGCCGGCATCCCGAACCAGGTCGACAAGAGCCTGCAGACCACCCGCCGTTTCGACGCCCTCAAGTTGTGGCTGACGCTGCGCGTGATGGGCGCCGATGCAGTCGGTGAGCTCTTCGACCGCGTCATCGAACTCGCCTCCGCCGCTTACGAATTGCTCCAATCAGACCCGGATTTCGAGACCATCGCCCCGTCCGACCTCAGCACCGTCGTCTTCCGCTTCGTCCCGAGCGCGGCCGAGCGGCTCGAGCCCGAACTGCTCGACGCGGCGAACCTGGCAGCGCGCGCCGCACTCGCGGCCAACGCCGAGGCGATGATCGCCAGCACGACCGTCGACGGCCGCACGTTCCTGAAATTCACGCTGCTCAATCCACGCACGACGCCCGCCGACATCGCCGAGGTGCTCGGGCTCATCGCCGAGTACGCGTCGGCCCACCTGCCCGCCCAGCCGTCGCTGGCTTCCTGACGGAGCGGAGAACGTCATGACCACACACGATTTCATCGCCATCGGGCTGGGCCCGTTCAACCTCGGGCTGGCCTGCCTCACCGAACCGCTCGACGATCTCGACGGCGTCTTCCTCGAGCGCGGCTCCTCGTTCGACTGGCACCCGGGCATGATGCTGCCGGGCGTCACCCTGCAGGTGCCCTTCCTGGCCGACCTGGTCACCCTCGCGGACCCCACGTCACCGTTCAGCTTCCTCAATTTCCTCAAACAGCGCGGCCGGATCTATCCGTTCTACATCCGCGAGTCGTTCTTCCCGTTGCGCCGCGAGTACAACGAGTACTGCCGTTGGGCCGCGGACGGATTGACATCGATCCGCTTCGGCCACGACGTGCAGGCGGTGCGGTATGGCGAGACGGATTCGTCATACGTCGTCACGTCGCGGCGCACCGACTCCGGCGAGCTCGTGGAGCACCGCGCCCGGAAGCTGGTGCTCGGCACCGGCAGCACGCCCTACCTACCGCCCGCAGCGCACGGGCTGGCGGGCGACGCCGTGCACAACGCCGACTACCTGCGCCACCGAAGTGCCCTCCACGCCAAGCGCAGCATCACGGTGATCGGCAGTGGGCAGAGCGCGGCCGAGGTCTACGCCGACCTGCTGAGCGAACGCGAAACCCATGGATACCAACTGAACTGGGTGACGCGATCGCCCCGGTTCTTCCCGCTGGAATACACCAAGCTGACCCTCGAGATGACGTCGCCCGACTACATCGACTACTTCAGCGCGCTACCGGAGGACGATCGTTATCGGTTGACGACGCAGCAGAAGTCACTCTCCAAGGGCATCAACGCGGACCTCATCAACGACATCTTCGACGAGCTCTACGCGCAGAGCCTGCTGTCCGCACCGACGACTCGGCTGCTCACCGGCACGACGCTGGAGCACGCTACTCATGATGTCGAATCGGGTTCGTACGTCTTGGGATTGCGTCACGGGGAGCAGGGCCGCGCTTTCTCCCTCGAGACGGAGGGCCTGATCTTCGCCACCGGTTACCACCACCCGATCCCGGACTTCCTGGCGCCGATCCGCGACCGCCTGCGCTTCGACGGCAGAGGCCGGTTCGACATCGCCCGCAACTACTCGGTGGACGATGCCGGAAACAGCGTCTTCGTGCAGAGTGCCGGCGAGCACGTGCACAGTGTCTCCTCGCCCGACCTCGGGATGGGCGCCTACCGCAACTCGTGCATCGTGCGGGAGCTGACCGGGCGAGAGCACTACCCGGTCGAGAAGTCCATCGCGTTCCAGGAGTTCGGCGCGCCCGCGGGGATGATCTCATGACTGCCGCCCACCGGCCCGTCTACCGCGACGCGAACGGCGAATTCGCCATCCGGCCGGTCGATCCCGAGCTCGATGCCACGATGCTGCATGCGTGGGTGACGCACCCGAAGGCGACCTTCTGGATGATGGGTGACGCCTCGCTCGAGGACGTCGTGACCGAATATCGGCGCATCGCTGCCGACCCGCATCATGACGCCTTCCTCGGCTTCGTGGACGGCGCACCGGCATTCCTGATGGAGCGATACGACCCGGCACACGTGGAACTCGTCGGCGTCCACGACGCCGAGCCGGGTGATGCCGGCATGCACTTCCTGGTCGCACCCACCGCCAGACCGCGACACGGGTTCACCCGGTCGGTCATCTCGGCCGTGCTCACCGCGATCTTCGCGGACGACTCCGTGCGCCGCGTCGTCGTCGAGCCCGACGTCCGCAACACCGCGGTGCATCGGCTCAACGCGGCGGTCGGCTTCTCCCCGCTCGGTGAGATCGCCCTGCCGGCCAAGACCGCGCTGCTCAGCGCGTGCACCCGCGATGGCTTCCGACCCGCCCCGACCTGCAAGGAATGACCCGTGACGACCTACCCCTACCCCACCGATGCCGAGACGGCGTGTGCCCATCTCAATCCGACCGACTGGGCGGCGGCGAACCGGCTCCTGCTCACCAAGGCGCTGTCCGAATTCAGTCACGAACGACTGCTGACACCAACAGAACTCGGCCCCGGGACGTGGGAACTGCGGTCCCGCGACAGTGACAGCACCTACAGGTTCGCCGCGCAGCTGTTGCCACTCGACCATTGGCTGATCGACGCCGGCTCGGTCCGCTGCGACCGCGCCGGTGCCGACCACCCGCTCGACCTGTTGCAGTTCGTGCTCGACTTCCGCACCGAGCTGGGACTGTCCGATGACATACTGCCGGTCTACCTCGAGGAGATCGCATCGACACTGTCCGCGGTGGCGTTCAAGCTCTCCGGGCCGACGGCGACCAGTCGGGAACTCATCGACGCGGGGTTCCAGGACATCGAGGCCGGCATGCTCGGCGGACATCCGTGCTTCATCGCCAACAGTGGTCGCGTCGGCTGGGGATCACACGAATATCAAGCGTTCGCACCGGAGTCCGCGCAGGACGTGCACTTGCTGTGGCTCGCTGCCCGACGTGATGTCGCGAACTTCACCTGCTGCCGGGACACGTCGTATGACGAGTTCATCCACGCCGAGCTCGGAGCGCGGGCCGATGACTTCGATGAACGGCTGCGGGACCGCGGGCTTCGTCCTGCCGACTATGTCCTGATCCCTGTGCACCCCTGGCAGTGGTGGAACAAGCTGTCGGTCACCTTCGCCGCGGAGGTCGCCGAGCAACGGCTGGTGCTGCTCGGCGAGGGCACCGACGCCCATCGCGCGCAGCAGTCGGTGCGCACCTTCCTGAACGTCACGGATCCGACGAAACACTATGTGAAGACGGCACTCTCGGTGATCAACATGGGATTCATGCGAGGTCTCTCCGCGGCATACATGAAGGCGACCCCGGCCATCAACGACTGGCTCGCCGACCTGATCGCCGGTGATGACACGTTGAAACGCACCGGAGTCGGCATCATCCGCGAGCGCGCAGCGATCGGCTACCACGCGACACAGTTCGAGGACGCGACCGATCGCTACTCCCCCTACCGCAAGATGCTCGCCGCGCTGTGGCGGGAGAGTCCCGTCACCCAGCTCGAGCCGGGCCGCGAACTGGCCACGATGGCGGCTCTGCTGCATGTCGACCGGCACGGCCGATCGATCGCCGGTGAGCTGATCGAGCAGTCCGGGCTCACCCCGGCGCAGTGGTTGCGCGGCTACCTCGATGCCTATCTCGTGCCGCTGCTGCACTGCTTCTACCGTTACGGGCTGGTCTTCATGCCGCACGGCGAGAACGTCATCCTCGTGCTGAACGATGGTGCGGTCGAGCGCGTCATCCTGAAGGACCTGGCGGAGGAGATCGCGGTGATGTCCGCCGACCCACTGCCCGAAGACGTCGAGCGGATCCGCGTCGACGTGCCGGACGACCTGCAGCTGCTCTCGATCTTCACCGACGTCTTCGACTGCTTCCTGCGGCACCTGAGCGGGATCCTCGCCGACGAGCGCCTGCTCGATCCCGGCATGTTCTGGGCGACGGTGGCCGAGGTGGCGACCGACTATCAGCGCTCGGAGCCGGAGTTGGCGGCGAGGTTCGAGCAATTCGACCTGTTCACCGAGGAATTCGCGCTCTCCTGTCTCAACCGGCTGCAGCTGCGCGACAACCAGCAGATGGTCGATTTGGCCGATCCGTCCGGTGCACTGCAACTGGCCGGCACATTGGACAATCCGATCGCGGGCAGCCGGCGGTAGTCCACGCCCGCGCCGCGAGGAGCCGAGTCAGACGATTCACGAGGCGACGACCGGCACAGCTGCGGCGCGCCGCGAGCCTGCGAGCAAGCGCCGCAGCGGAGCCGCGAGGAGCCGAGCCAGACGATTCAGCTGGTGATGTCCTTGCCGTCGAAGCGGGCCCAGGCGGCGAGCAGGAACACCACGATGTAGCCGAGTGCGACGAGCACCCCGGCGCGCACGGTGCTGAAATCGGGTGGGTTGCGCATCAGGTCGGCGAAGGCCGTCCACCGGTGCACCAACAGCCACGGGTGCAGCCAGGCGATCTGCGGGATCGCGTCGAGCACCCACATCGTCGCGGTGACGATCATCACCGCGACCGTCGCCGCAATGGGTTGCTCGGTGAGCGTGGAGATGAACAGGCCGAGTGCGCCCAGCGCACACAGCCCGAGTGCGACGTATGCCGTGGAGATCAGCAACCGCCACAGTCCCGTGCCGAGTGGGATCTGGTCTCCGGACAGGGTCGTGAGCGGTCCGGTGCCGAAGAGGAGTATGCCGACCAGGGCGCTGACCACTGTCACAGTGAGTGCCGCGATGAACGAACCCGCAACAATGCCAAGATATTTCACGACCAGCACGCGGGTACGCCCGGCCGGAACGGTGAGCAGGTAGCGAAGCGTGCCGGCGTGTGCCTCCCCGGCGATCGCGTCACCCGAGACCATCGCGATGGCCAGCGGGAAGAACAGGGTGAGCTCGAAGGTCAGCGCGGCGAACGCCAGGAACACGCCATTGCCGACGATGTCGTCGACGAAGCTCCGCGGGCCGTTCCCGCGCGGGTTGCTCTCGGTCAGCTTGACCGCGATGCCCAGGCACACCGGCAGGGCGGCGAGCACCAGCAGGCCGGCCTGGTTGCGGCGCCGGCCCATGATGAGGCCGAGTTCCGAGCGGAAGAAGCGACCGATGGTGAGGTTCATGAGCGAACCTCGAAACCCTCGCCGGTGAGGGAGACGTAGAGATCCTCCAGGCTGGGCCGGTCGATCGCGAACCTCCGGAGACGGACACCGGCTTCGGCGAGTGCGCCCGAAAGGCGTTCCGGTGGTTCGTTGCCCGGGTCTGCAGTGACGAGGTCCCCATCGCAGTGCACCTGGCCGACGCCGAGACGGGTGAGGACCTGGGCGGCCCGCCCCGGGTCGGGTGTGCGCACGACCAACTGTGCCGTCTGGGTGGACCGCAGGTCGTCGATGCTCCCCTGGGCGACCAGCTTCCCCGCGCGCATCACGCCGATGTGGGAGCAGATCTGTTGGATCTCGGCGAGCAGGTGACTGGAGATGAGCACGGTGATGCCCTCGCCCGCCAGGGTGGCGACCAGGTGCCGGACCTCACGAGTGCCCTGCGGGTCGAGTCCGTTCGTCGGCTCGTCCAGCACCAGCAGATCACGCGGCGCGAGCAGTGCGGCGGCGATCGCGAGCCGCTGCTTCATGCCGAGTGAGTAGGCCCGGAAGCGTTTGTTCGCAGCAGGTTTCAGTCCCACCCGATCGAGTGCATCGTGGATGCGCTGGTCACTGGTGGACGGCTCCGATCGCGCATCCGCGGAGTCCAGGCGACGCAGGTTGGCCAGCCCGGACAGGTGCGAATGGAAGGCCGGGCCCTCGATCAGTGAACCGACCCGATGCAATGCCGTGGTGAGTTCCTGCGGCATCTGGTGGCCGAGGACCTGGTGGTCGCCCTCGGTCGGTGCGATCAGGCCGAGCAGCATCCTGATCGTCGTGGTCTTGCCGGAGCCGTTCGGGCCGAGGAAGCCGTAGACGCTGCCGGTCGGCACCTGCAGATCGATCCCGTCGACGGCGCGCTGGGATCCGAAAACCTTTGCCAGAGCGTGCGTTTCGACGGCGTACGGCGAGGAGTCAGCCAAGGGCGGCATACAGCGTCGTCGGCTGGACGGCGCCGACGGCGAAACGGCCGTCGTCGGTGATCAGCGCGCTGAAGAGTGCCGTGTTGAGCAGGTGGCCGCTGCCCCAGCTGCCGGAAACCTTCGGCAGCAGCTTCAGCGCGCTCTGCAGCTGCGAATTCCTGCTGTTCGCAGGCGTGTTCGCAGGCGATTTCGCCGGCATCTTCCCGACGAGCACCGACGACCAGGCGGTGCCGACGACCTTCGGTGCCGCGACCGACGCCCTCGAGCGCTGAGTGTGCCTCGCCCCGTGAGCAGCCTTCGGCAGCTTGTTGGTGACCTTCGAGCCGGGTGGCGGGGAGAAGTCGAAGCGGCTTGCCGGGGGCTTGGTGAAGCTGATCGAACTGAAGCCGACATTGATGGCCGGCTTGTCGGCGCCGCGCGCGAAAACCTCTGCGCGCAAGGGGATATGACGCTTCGCGTCGATCGCGAGTCGGATCGAACCGATCTTCGTCGTGTTGGTCCTGGGCGTCAGCACGAGCTCGTATGCCGCGCGTCCGGCGACCCGGTCGTTGCTGGTCGTCGTGACCTTGGTGGTCGGATCGAGCATCTTCAGCGCCCAGGCGGCGACGCCCTCGGGCGTGCGCAATTGTGCGGCATCCGGCGCCGATCGTCCGGGACGCATCCGCGAACCATGCGCCATACGTCCGGGTTTCGCCGCCGGCGCATCGAGGTGCAGCACGGACTTGTCGGCGCTCTTCCAGACCCAGAGGCCCTTGTCGTTGGTGATCACGTCGGTCTCGGCGGAGTCGCCGATGACCGCGATGCGGGAGGACCGCGCGCCGTCATACCAGACCTTCGCCTGATGTGTGCCGCTGAGCAGACTGATCGGGTCGGTCGGGTCACCGCCCGCCATACCTTCCGGAAGCTGCGGCAGGCCGAGCGACATCTCCGCGGCGACCGTGCCCGACAGGGCGACCGGTTTCGCACGCTGCAGCCCGGTGAGGAGCTGCGCCGCCGTGCGCGGCGGCAGGTTGGTGGCGGCGTCGGCGGGCCAGTGGGCGGCGACCTGCGAGCCGGCAAGGATCGTGGCGAGCGCGGCCCCCGGTGCAACCCAGCGCAACCAGGGGCGGCGGCTGTATGGCGCGTTCATCCTTCGATCGTAGGCCGGGCGGCTGGGAACAGCGTCCCTCCTGAGAGGGATATGTCGGGACTCAGACGTCCGGCAACTCCCCGACGAGATAGCGGTCAACCGTCGGGGTGATCCAGCGCACCAGCTGATCGACCGACAGGCCGGTGACGCTCGGGAGCTTCAACATGTAGCGACAGAGCGCGAGCCCGAGCATCTGGGTGGCGAGCAGCGCGGCCCGTTGCTCGTGACGCTCGTGGCTCTCGGTGGGATTGAGGGCGCCGATCAGCGGACCGACGACCTGCTCGGTGAGGCGCTTCTCCAGCTGGGCCCTGGCCGCCGGGTGGGTCACGGCGGCACGCAGCAGGATGCGCCGGTCGGCCCCGTCCGGGCCCTCCCACTGCCCCAGGTAACCGCGCACGATCGCCTCGCCGACCTGCTCTCGCGGCATCGCCGAGAGGTCGAAGATCTCCAGGTCGTAGTCGATCGAGACGGCGAAGAGTTGTTCCTTCGACCCGAAGTAGCGCATCACCAGCGCCGGGTCGTAGCCGGCGTCGGCCGCGATGGCCCGGATGGTCGCGCCCTCGAACCCGGCCTGGCCGAATCGGGCCCTGGCCGCGGCGAGGATGCTCGCCCGCGCGTCCTCGGCGGAGCGCTTGCGACCGTGTTCGGGAGTCATGACCCGATGATAAATCAACAACCGTTGACAAGTTTGTCGAGCGGGGGTACACCGATAAGTCCACAACTGTTGACTTATCGGAGGAGCCGCATGATTCCCACCACGACCGACGTCGCGATCGTCGGAGCCGGCCCGGTCGGCGTCGCCGCTGCCTGTGCCCTGGCCGGCCGCGGCGTCGACGTCACCGTGCTCGACGCCGCTGCCACCGGCAGCGACACATCGCGCGCGACGCTGGTGCACCCCCGGACGCTGGAGGTGCTGACCCGCATCGACGTCGCCCGCAGGATGATCGACGAGGGACTGCGCTGTCCCGACTTCAGCGTTCGCGACCACGACCGGGTCCTGCTGCCGCTGAGCTTCGCCGAGCTGGACACGAGCTTCCGGTTCACGCTCGCCATACCGCAGGACCGCACCGAGGCGATCCTGACCGATCGCTTCGCCGCACTGGGCGGCGTCATACAGCGCCCGCACCGGGTCACCGGCCTCACTCAGGACGACTCCGGCGTCGACCTCACCATCGACGAGGGCCGGACATTGCGCGCCCGTTTCGTACTCGGCGCGGACGGCATGCACAGCCTCGTACGTGAAGCGATCGGCGTCGGCTTCGGCGTCGACGATGCTGCAGGGACCAGTGGGTTCGCGCTCGGCGACGTCCGGATCGACGGCGGGCTACCCCAGCGGGAGGCGTGCATCTACTTCGGCAACACCGGTGTCCTCGTGGTCGTTCCGCTGCCCAACGGGGCGTTCCGGCTGGTCGCGGATGTCGGCGAGGCGCCGGAGTCGCCGGACGCGGCATACCTGCAGGCGCTCCTGTCCGAGCGAGGCCCGCAGGCCCGGCAGGTCACGATCAAGGAGGTGCTGTGGGGCTCGCGTTTCCGGATCCATCACCGCGTCGCGGACGAGTTCGCGGTCGGGCGGGTGCTGCTCGCCGGGGACGCCGGGCACGTGCACAGCCCGGCCGGAGGGCAGGGTATGAACCTCGGACTGCGGGACGCCCTCGGCGCCGCCGACGCGTTCGTCGCGGCGCTCGGCGGTGACGCACGCGCCCTGCAGCGGTATGGCGCACAGCGACGGCCCCGAGCGCTATCGGTGGTGCGGTTCACCAAGCGGCTCACCAGGCTGGCCACCATCAACCCACGGTTGCGACCCGCTCGGAACCTTGCCCTCGGCGGCGTCGGTCACCTTCCGGGAGTGCGCGGGCGCATGGTGCACACGCTGGCCGGACTCAATGACCGCTGATCAGATGACCGCTGACCAGATGACCGCTGATCAGCGCGCCTGACTGTGCGCGCGGCGTACGGCGCGGGACATCGCGCGCTCGGCCTCGCGATTGTCCTGCCGCTCGCGCAGCGCCTGGCGCTTGTCGTACTGCCGCTTGCCCTTGGCGAGCGCGATCTCGACCTTCACCCGGCCGTTCAGGAAGTACAGCGACAACGGGATCAGCGTGTGCCCGGCCTCCTGCGACTTACCGATCAGCTTGTCGATCTCGTGGCGGTGCATCAGCAGCTTGCGACGTCGCTTGGTCGTGTGATTGGTCCAGTTGCCGTTGATGTATTCGGGGATGTGGACGTTCTCCAACCACAGCTCGCCGTGCCGCTCGTCGGCATACCCGTCGACGAGTGAGGCGCGCCCCATCCGCAGGCTCTTCACTTCGGTGCCGGTCAGCACGAGGCCGGCCTCGACGGTGTCCTCGATCAGATAGTCGTGCCGCGCCTTGCGGTTGCTGGCGACGACCTTCTTGGCCGGCTCGTCCTTCGCGGACTTCTTCGCTTTCTTGGCCATTGGACCAGTCTACGGAGCGGGGGCAAACCGGTTTTCCCGGTGCGTCCGCCGAGCGCCGCGGCTCACGAGATGTACGGGATGGGGTTGACCCAGCGGCCGTTGGCCATCACTCCGAAGTGCATGTGACAGCCGGTCGAGCGGCCGGTCGAACCCGAATAGCCGATCAGTTGCCCCTTGCTCACGTGCTGGCCGGTGCGGACGATGGCGGATCGCTCGAAGTGCGCGTAGTAGCTGGCGATGTTGACGCCCCCGATGTAGCCGTGGTCGATCAGCACGAAGTTGCCGCCCGCGCTGTCCCATCCGGTGCTGGCGACGGTGCCGCCGCGCGCGGCGTGGACCGGGGTGCCGCACGCATACGGGAAGTCGTCGCCGGCATGCAGCATGCTGATGCCGAGCACCGGGTTCACCCGCATGCCGAAGCCGGACACGATGGATCCGATGGCGCCGGGTGCGGCCAGGACGCCGCCGCCACCGCGCGAGGCACTGCCACCTGACGACCGTGCGACGGGCGGCGTCGCCTTGCGCAGCGCCGTCTCCCGCGCCCGCTTCGCCGCCTTCGCGGCCGCGATGTTGCGCTTGCGGATGATGGCGGCCAGCCGGTTGGATTCCTTCTTCTGCTTGGCGAGGTTGGCGAGCTCGATCTTCTTCTGCTTCTTCAGCGCGTTGCGCTGCTCGGTCTGCTTCTTCTGCAGCGAGACCACCGAATTGCGAGCGGTGGTCGCCGAGTGCTGCGCCGTTTCCGCCGCGGTCTGCGCATTGGTCGCCTTGATGGTCAGGGTCGCGATGCGCCGGCGTGCGGCGCTGAGTCGGTCGCCCGCCGCGGTGCCGTTGGCGCGCTCGCTGGCGAGCTTGCTGAGCACCCCGCCCTGTTGCCGCATCACCATGTCGGCGACCGACAGCTTCGAGGTGACGTCACCGTGGCTGGTCAGGATGTTCAGGGTCAGCTGCAGGTTGCCGAGGCCGCCGGACATGTAGCTCTGGCGGGCGATGCCACCGACCAGGATCTTGGACTTGGCCTGCTGGACCTTGTTGGTGGCCAGTGCGCTCTTGTTCTTGCTCTCGTCCGCCTTGGCGATCGCCAGCTCGGAGCGCATGTCCCGCAGGTGGTTGTTGGCCTTGGTCAGCCGGGTGTTGGCGGACTTCAGTTTCTGCTGGGCGCCGGCGACCTTCTTGTCGGTCCTCACCAGTGCGTTGTTGACCTTCACCAGCTGCGCCGAGGTGTCGTCCAGGTTCTGCTGGGTGGCGGCGACCTTGCCGTCGGCCTTCTTCTTCTGGTCGTCGACATCGGCCGAGGCGGGCGCGACGATCGCGGTGGTCATCACGGCGACGGCGCATGCCCCGGCGATCAGCCGCCCGCGGCGGAGAGAATGGTGGTTGTACGACGACATACCGACTCCTCAGACCCTCAGATAACGACGCAGGGTGAACCACGCGGTTGCCAACGCGATCACGATCGCGCCGGCAAACAGCCAGGGAGCGAAGTCCCACACGTCTGCAGTGCCGATCATGCTGACCAGCTCACCGTTGGTCGATCCGCTGCTGTTGAACAAGCCCTCCACGCCGTAATGCACCAGGGCCCAGAGCAATCCGACCGCGAGTCCTGCGCCGACGAGGGTCGCCAGCAGGATCTCCAGGACGAACGGCAGATAGATCACCGTCGACGACGCCCCGACCAGCCGCATGATGCTGACCTGCCGTCGCCGGGTATAGGCGACCTGACGAATCGTGGTGGTGATCAACAGGATCGCGCAGATGACCATCACCACCGCGAGCGCGACCGCGCCCACGCTGATCACCTTCAGCAACTTGAAGAAAGTGCCGAGCACGTTGCTCTGATCGCTGACCGCTTCGACACCCGGCTGGCCGTCGAAGGACGCCACGACCTCGTTGTACTTGTCGGGATCGGAGAGCTTCACCCGGTATGACGAGGGCATCGAGTCGGCGCTGATGTCCGACATGTAGGGACTGTGCCGGAACTGTTTCTTGAAGCGGTCGTAGGCCTGCTGCGCGCTCTCGTAGTAGACGTGCTGCACCAGCGGCTTCATGCCGTCCAGCTGACTCTTGACCTGGTCCTTCTGGGCCTGGGTCGCTGCGCCGTCGGCACAGGACTCGGCCTGCGTCGACTGCGGCGTGCAGAAGAAGATCGAGACCTGGACCTTGTCGTACCAGAAGCCCTTGGCCGTGCTGACCTCGCGCTGGGCGAGCAGGCCCGCGCCGAGGAAGAAGAGCGAGACCATCGACACGAGGATGACCGAGACGATCATCGAGGCGTTGCGGCGGATGCCGTTGCCGACCTCACCGAGCAGGAATGTCAAACGCATCGGATCAGTCCTTGTCCCGCTCGCGGGAAACGTGTGACGCGTAGCCGCCGCGGGCCTCGTCGCGCACGAGTTCGCCGTCCTTCAGCTCAAGCACGCGCTTCTTGAAGACATCGACGATGCCCTGGTCGTGGGTCGCCATGACGACGGTCGTGCCGGTCTTGTTGATGCGGTCCAGGACGCTGACGATCTCGTTGCTGGTCTCCGGGTCGAGGTTGCCGGTCGGCTCGTCGGCCAGCAGGATCGGGGGCTTCTTCACCACGGCACGTGCGATCGCGACCCGTTGCTGCTCACCGCCGGACAGTTCGTGGGGCAAGCGCCCCGCCATACCGTCCAGGCCGACGAGGTCGAGGGTCTCGGGGACAAGTTGCTTGATCTGGTGACGCTTGCTGCCCAGGACGCGCAGCACGAAGGCGACGTTCTGGTAGACGGTCTTGCCCTCCAGCAGGCGGAAGTCCTGGAAGACGACGCCGATGTCGCGCCGCAGCGCCGGAACCTTGCGCTCCGGCATCGGCACCAGGTCACGCCCGGCGACCAGGACCGAACCCGCGCTCGGAGTGATCTCCCGGGTGATCAGGCGCATCAGGGTCGACTTGCCCGATCCCGAAGCGCCGACGACGAAGACGAATTCACCCCGGTCGATGTCGAGGCTCACGTCGTCGAGAGCGGCGGAACCGCGTGCGGCATACCGCTTGGTGACGTGTTCGAAACGAATCATGTGAGACGGGAGGCCTTTTCGGGGGTCAGGTGACTGGCCGAAACACCGTATGTCGGTGCCCGTCATCGATGGGTCAGGCGCGCCCGGAAGTCACAAATTCCCCAGGAGTCACAGGGTTCGCGTCATACCCGTGCACAACTGACAACGGTCGCCGGTTCGGGACGCGAAACCGCCCGAGACGCGTGCACAAGTGACAACGGTCGCCGATTCGGGACGCGAAACCGCCCAAACCCCGTGCACAACTGACAACGGTCGCCGGAACGGCACACGATCACACCCGAGACCCGTGCACAACTGACAACGGTCGCCAGAACGGCACACCGGTTGGTCGTCCCCGGGTCAGCCTTCGGCGTTCGCCTTCTCCTGGTTGCGCTTCCAGCGGATGCCGGCCTCCATGAAGTCGTCGATGTCGCCATCGAAGACCGCGTCGGTCTTGCCGACCTCGTGCTCGGTGCGCAGGTCCTTGACCATCTGGTAAGGGTGCAGCACGTAGGAGCGCATCTGATCACCCCAGCTGGCCTTGATGTCGCCGGCCAGTTCCTTCTTCTCCGCGGCCTCCTGCTGCTGGCGGATCAGCAGCAGCCGGGACTGCATGACGCGCAGCGCGGCGGCGCGGTTCTGGATCTGCGACTTCTCGTTCTGCATCGAGACGACGGTGCCGGTCGGGATGTGCGTCATACGGACCGCGGAGTCGGTGGTGTTGACGCTCTGCCCGCCCGGCCCCGAGGAACGGAAGACGTCGATCTTGAGCTCGTTGTCGGGGATCTCGATGGAGTCGGTCTGCTCGATCAGCGGCACCACCTCGACGGCGGCGAACGAGGTCTGCCGGCGGCCCTGGTTGTCGAACGGGCTGATCCGGACGAGGCGGTGGGTGCCGGCCTCGACCGACAGGTTGCCGTAGGCGTAGGGCACGTTGACCTCGAAGGTCGCGGACTTCAGGCCGGCCTCCTCGGCATACGAGGTGTCCATGACCTTCGTCGGGTAGCCGTGCCGCTCGGCCCAGCGCAGGTACATGCGCATCAGCATCTCGGCGAAGTCGGCTGCGTCGACGCCGCCGGCGCCGGCGCGGATCGTCACGACAGCCTCGCGCTGGTCGTATTCGCCGGCCAGCAGCGTGCGGACCTCGAGCTCCCCGACAGCCTTGTGCAGGTCGGTGAGCTCCTTCTCGGCCTCGGCGAGCGTGTCGGCGTCGTTCTCCTCCTGCGCCATCTCGACCAGCACTTCGAGGTCGTCGATGCGCTGGTCCATGGTCTCCACGCGCTCGAGCTCGGCGTTGGCGCGCGACAGCTTGCTGGTCACCTGCTGGGCGTGCTCGGGGTCGTCCCAGAGGTCGGGCGCACCAGACTGCTGCTCCAGGTCCGTGATCTGAGCGCGCAGTGTGTCGAGGTCGGTCACCCCGCGGACGGTGTCCATGGTGGTGCGCAACGCCTTGATCTCGGCAGGAAAGTCAGTAGCCACAACGCCACAGCCTACGGCGTCACCAGCCTTCCCTCGTATGCCGGGAGCGTGGCCCACCACAGCCCGTCGTGGCAGGCGGTCACCCGACGTCGGCGTGAGCGCGTGACTGCACGGTGATGTGCACGTCGCCGAACATGCCGGACATGATGCCGCCGAGCACCGGCGGATGGACGACTGCCGCCACCCGCACGACTGCGGTGCGCGAGTCCTGTGCACCCGTGCCGTCGGAGATGCGCCAGCCCGTGACGTGCGCGGGGACGTCCTCGCGGGCCAGCGTGGCGCCGGCCGAACGCTGCACGGACTGATCGGAAAGCGTCAGGTCGGAGCCGAGTCCGCCCTTGTAGAGACTGCTCTCATCGACCGCATCCGCGGCGTTCGCCGCAGCGGCATCGGCCGCGTCGAGCACCTGCATCCGCGCGAGCTGTATGGCGGTGACGTTGACCCCGCCGACGATCAGGACCGCGAGGATGCCGAACAACCCGGCGATCAGCAGGACCACCCGGCCGCGCTCGTCATCGCGGTCCGGAAGCCGGGCGCGCAGGCGCTGCAGCGAACTCATCGGCGGGCCCGGTAGTGGTCGACGACTTCGGCGTGGCGGGAGTGCAGGTGGATGCTCGACGGCACCACCCCGCGCAGGAAGTCCGGGATCAACGGCAGCTCGACGTCCAGGTCGGTGACTCCCTCGATGACCGAGTCGGGGCTCAGGCACGGGTGCTTGCTGCAGCGCATCTGCACCTTTCCTTCCCCGCGAAAACCCTGGTCCGCGAAGGCCATGGCCGCAGCCGCCTGCGATCGGGTCTCCCCTGCTGCATCACCGTCAGCCGTCACGAACATCCGGGAGGACTCCCGTGCGGCGGCCGCGACGGCATACGTGCCGGCCTGCAGCCTGGCGAGCGTGATGACGAGGTAGAAGACGGGCAGTGTCAGCAGCAGCCCGATGACGATGAATTCGATCAGTGCGCTCCCCCGGTCGTCGGCACCACCCAGTCGCTCCCGCAACCGCCGGGCCACAGCTGTATGACGAAAGCCCCTCATTGCGCCTCCGCATACGCCCGCCCGGACACGGTCAGCGACTGCGACGGGCCGAAGGGTCCGACGATCGGCAGCGGTGCCCGTACGGTGACCTTGACGACCTGCGCGCCGCCTTCGAGCTCGGTCGTGGCCGAGACGTTCGAGGCGTACTTGTCGGCGAGGCTCGCGCGGATCAGCTCGGCAGCGCGCTGGGCGCCCATGGCCGGTGTTGCATCGGCGCGCGCGCCGTAGCGTGCGCCCTCGGCGGCGTTCTCGATCAGCGTGTTGCGGACGTAGAGCGAGAAGCCCACTTGGAACGCCGCGAGGAAGAAGATCACCACGAGAGCGCCGACGAGCGCGAATTCAGCTGTGGCTGAACCGCTTTCATCGCCCTTCCGCTGGTGTCGAACATCGCGCGGGCGGTCTGCCCGCACGCTCTACTTCTTTCCGGTGACGCCGTTGACCGCGCTGCTGAACAACGAGGTGAGGGCATCCTGTGCGGTCGCCCAGAGCACGGTGACGAGACCTGCGGTCATGATGGTGATCAGCACCCAGCCCGGCACGTCACCACGCTCGCTGCTCTCCACGCTGTCGATCCGCTGTTGGAGTGACTGCATCACTCGGATGATCCGCATCTGCAGTTTCGCGATGACGGTCATGGTTCCTCCTGAGGTTGAATTCTGTTGTGTGACGGGTCAAATGGACATGTTGAGGACCCCGAGTCCGGGGAAGATCGCGAACAGCACGGTCACGGGCAGCACGAGGAAGACGACCGGAACCATCATCATCAGCTCGCGGCGACCGCCGAGTTCGATGAGTTGCTGCTTGCTGGAGTCACGGGCATCCTGAGCTTGGGCGCGCATGACGTCGGCCAGGGGCGTCCCGCGCTCGACGGCGATCACGACACCGTCGACGAAGCGCGCGAGGCTCGGCACTCCCGAGCGGTCGGCAAGGCCCTGCAGCGCTTGCGGCAGTGACGAGCCGGCCCGCGCGTCGACCAGGCAGCGGGCGAGCTCTCCGGACAACTCACCGGAGGAGAGGTTCGCGACGCGTTCCAGCGCAGCGGCAGCGCCCTCCCCGGCTGTCACTGCGAGCGCGAGCATCTCTGCAACGGCAGGGAATTCGGCAAGAATCTGCTGCTCGCGCTGCTCTGCTGCACGGGTCAGCATCTGGTCACGCGCGACGACGCCGACCGCGAATGCGATCAACAGGATCATGATTGCGCGCACCGGCGAGCCGTCCCCGCCGACGAACGTCAGCGAGACATAACAGCCGCCCACCACCATCGCCACGATCCCCCACAGCGCCTGCTGGGCACGGAACCCCTCGAGGTCCGGCGGCTGGCCGGCCCGCTCGAGACGGACCCGGACGGACGTCGCGCCACCCAGGACCTGGTCGACCACGCCACCCAACCGCCGTAGCAGCGGTGCGAGGACGTGGTTGACGTCCAACCGGTCGGTCGGCGTCGACAGCAGTCGCGACGGCATCGGAGTGTCCCGGACATACGGCTCGATCCGGGAGTGCAGGTCGGGCTTGCGGTGCATCGGCAGCCCGACATAGACCAGCAGGAGTCCGACACCGGCGACGAGGCCGAGCAGCGCGCCGAACCACGCGTAGGTGGCGATCACCGCAGCACCCGCGCTTCGACCGGGAGTCGCCCGATACGCCGCATGACGCGGTAGGCGACGAGGGTGACCGCGGTGCCAATGATCAGCACGACGACGCCGCTCGGCTGACGGTATGCCGCAAGTGAGTCACCGCGAGTTGCCAGCATTGCCAACACGATCCACGGCGCCGCAACAGCGAGCCGGGCCGCGTTGACCGTCCACGACTGGCGGGCCTCGAGCTCGGCGCGCGTGCGTGCGTCCTCGCGCAGGAAGGTGGACAGAGTGCGCAACAGCTTGCCCAGGTCGGTGCCGCCGACCTCGCGGGCGATCCGCAACGACTCAACCAGCCGGTCCGCGACCGGGTCACTGAGCCGGGCCTTCAACGCGTCGAGGCATTCGTGGAATCGCCCGGTCGCGCGGTAGTCGTGGGCGAATTCGGCGAACGCCGGACGCAGCTCCTCCGGGCCACGAATCGCCAACTGCGAGAGCGACTCCGGCAGGGCCAGGCCGGCACGCACCGCGGACGCGATGTGGTCGACGACGTCGGGCCAGAGGTCGCGCAGTTGACTGCGCCGGCGGCGGGCCTTGCCGCGCACCACCGCGATCGGTCCGTATGCCGCAATCGCCGCGAACGCCACCGCAATGGCCGGCACGGCGGTCGCAGCCATCACGATCATCAGCACGACTGCCCCGAGGGCACCGGACATCCACAGCAAGCGCGTCAGGGTGAGTCCGTTGATGGCGGACTGCACGACCTCGTCCTCGAGCTGCTCGCGCAACGTGGTGCGCGACCGTTTCGTGGGTGTCTCGTCACGCGGCCAGAACGACCACCAGATGCACAGCAGCCCCGCGCCGAACATGAGCGGAAAGACTGTGTTCATTGCGGATTCACCGGTCCCCGAGCAGCTCGGCGACGTCATACCCGGCACGGTGGAACTGCTCCTCGTGCGTAGGGAATCCGCTGCCACGCACCAGTCGCCCGTCGCGCTGCACGAAGATGTCGGCCAGTTCGACGACGTCGCCTTCGACCCGTCCGGGCACAGCGACGATCTCACGCACCCGGCGCGTGCCGTCCCGGTCCAGGGCGATCTGCACCACCAGGTCGATCGACGCTGCGACGGTCGGCACGACGAAGGTCGAGCTGACGTTGGGCCCGGCCAGCAGCGGCAGCGTGCACATCTTGACGATCGCCTCGCGCGCGGAGTTGGCGTGCAGGGTCGCCATACCCGGCAGCCCGGAGTTGAGCGCGATGAGCAGATCCAGGCTCTCCTCCTGCCGAACCTCGCCGACGATGATGCGGGAGGGGCGCATGCGCAACGCTTCCTTGACCAGCCGGCGCAGCGGGATCTCGCCGGTGCCCTCGAGGCTCGGCTGACGACACTGCAATGCCGCCCAGTCACGCAGGCTCAGCTGCAGCTCGAAGACCTCCTCGCACGACACCACCCGCTCCATCGACGGTATGGCGCTGGCCAGGCAGTTGAGGGTGGTCGTCTTGCCGGCCTGGGTCCCTCCGGCGACCAGGATGTTGAGGCCGGACGAGACGGCCGCACCCAGGAAGCGGGCGGCCGGCGCGGTGAGGGTGCCGAGCCGCACCAGATCGTCCAGGTGGCGCGCACGTGCCACGAACTTGCGGATGTTGATCAGCCAGTGGCTGCGGGTGATGTCCGGGATCGCGACGTGCAGGCGGCTGCCGTCCGGCAGGGTGGCGTCGACGAAAGGCGACGAGAGGTCGATCCGCCGACCACTCGGCTTCAGCATCCGCTCCACGAGCGTGCGGACCTGCTCGGACGTCAGGATCGTGGCGGTCAGCTCGGGGACACCGTGCCGCGCCACGAAAACGCGCTCGGGCTCGTTGATCCAGATCTCCTCGATCGTCGGATCGTCCAGGTAGGGCTGCAGCGGCCCGTAGCCGAGCACGGCGTCGAGTACGCGCTGGGTCGCCTTCTCGCGGTCGCCGAGGGGCACCAGCCCGCCGTGCAGGCTGCGCTCCTCGTAGTCCTGCACCGCGTCCCGGACCAGGCCGTGCAACACCTGCTGGTCACGAGCCGGATCGAGGCGCTGCCGACGGATCAGCTCCCGAATCTCGTCCTCGATGACATCTGCGCCATCCATCGGACTCCTCCCCTGAAACTTGCGCCCACGTCCGCGGTGAACGTGCATATACAACACATGAACCGGCCGCGTATGGCGTTTTCGGCAAAAAGCTTTACCTACGCCATACCTTCACGACCAGCACCTGGACACCTGCACAGCACTGTGCGCCGGTCGATCTCCCCTGAGCATGTCCCATCCGTGCGGCCCGTGGAGGTTATCCACAGGCCGAAATGCCGGCACAGCGGGTATGCGCCCGGCGCTTGCGATCAGGCGAGGGGAGCACGTCCGGAACGTTCGTTATCCACAAGGCGCGCCTCTGCCACAGCGGTTTGCTCGGCAATCGGCAAACAATCAACTCATGCCGCCATCGACACCCGAACCGCATCGTGCTTCCAGCCGCGCACTTCGCCTGCACCTCGTGAGTGTCGCCTCCGAGCCCGTCATCGTCTGTGTCCGTGCCCCGGAAGGCACCACCTGGTCGGCCGCGCGCGACGCGATCCGCGGTTGCGGCATCGCCGTCCCCGATCAGCTGTATGCCGGCAACCGACTCCTCACCGACGACACGCTGCTGGGCCGGCAGCCGCTGCTCAACGGCGTGCAGCTCGGTTCACGGCCGACGGCCGCCGAGTCCCGCCACCTGCTCGAGCTGGTCGTCACCGAGGGGCCGGACGTCGGCGCGCGCACTGCCCTCGGCGTCCAGGTGCAGCGCATCGGTCGAGCGCCGGCCAACACGCTGACGCTGCACGACCCCGACCTGTCGCGCACCCACCTGATCGTCGGGCTGGACCAGGGCCGCGCGATGGTCTCCGACGCCGGCTCGACCAACGGCAGCCACATCGACGGCCGGTCGCTCGTCGCCGCGGAGCCGACCGAGCTGCGGGCCGGGCAACGCCTGCGCGCCGGCTCCACGACATTCGCGCTGGAACGCTCCCTCAGTGCCGATGACACGGTTGAGACGGACGAATCCTGCCGCGTGCCCTTCCAGCGCGCTCCGCGAATCCCGTTGCAGATAAACGAAACAACGCTCGAGCGGCCGACCAAGCCGACTCCTCCCGAGCGACACAAGCTGCCGTGGCCGGTCATCGTCCTGCCCGCCGTACTCGCGATCGCCATGGTCCTGGTCATGCACAACGCGATGTTCCTGATGTTCGCGTTCCTCGGCCCCGTGATGATGATCGGCCAGCACATCTCGGACCGGCAGGGCGGCTCCAGCAAGGCCAAGGCGCAACGGGCGGAGTATGCCGAGAAGCTGCGCCGCCTGCAGGAGGACAAGGCCTCCGCCGTCGAGACCGAGCTCGGCCTCCGGCGCCGCCTGGCGCCCCCGATCAGTGACACTCTCCGCGCTGCGACAGCACGTGATGGCCGGCTCTGGTCACGCTCGCCGTCGCACCACGACTACCTGCACTGCCGGGTGGGCACCGGTCGCATCCCGAGCAAGGTGCAGGTTTCCGGGGACGGCCGCAGCGTCGAGACGTTGTCGTTGATGGATGCGCCGATCACGTTCTCCCTCAACCACTCCCGCGTGATCGGCGTGAGTGGGCCGGCAGGTGAGCGGGCCAGGATGGTGCATGGGCTGCTGCTGCAAGTGGCGACCTGGCAGTCGCCGCACTTCGTGCGCATCGTGGTCGTGTGTGACACCGCCGCGACACGGAACCGGTGGTCCTGGGCGGCGGCGCTGCCGCACGTGACCGGTGCGCCCCATGCCGCGAGCACCATCGTCGACGTCGAGACCGACGAAAGTGCCTGCACCCGCATGCTTTCCGAGCTGCTCCCAGCGAAGGACGACCGGATCTCGGTGCGCAACGAGGACCCGCCGGTCGGCACTCTCGTCATACTCGATGACTGCGCGCGACTCGGCAACCGGCCGGAGGTGACTGCCCTGCTTCGCGACGCCGAACGCGCGGGCGTCGCACTGATCGCGGTCGGCGACGCCGCCGACCTCCCCGCGGAGTGCGACGTCTCGATCCATGTCACCAGCAGCACTGCCGTCACGGTCGCCGGAGCAGTCAATGCCGAGGGTTGCCCGGACCTGCCCGAGCTCACCGTCACGCGTGCCGTCGCGACGAAACTGGCCGGCATCCGCGATGCCACCCCCGACGTCGATTCCGGCTCGATCCCGGACCGCGCCGCGTTGCTGGACGTATGGCGCGCCGGCGGCTGCGACGCGACCGAAGCACGCAGCGTCGCCGAGCACTGGCGTATGGCGCCACGATCGACCGTCGCTCCGCTGGGACTCAGCGGCGACGGCGTGCTGCGGATCGACCTGGCCACCGACGGCCCGCACGGCCTGATCGCGGGCACCACCGGTGCGGGCAAGTCGGAGTTGCTGCAGAGCCTCGTCACGTCGCTGGCGCTGGCCAACCGGCCGGACGAGATGGTCTTCGTGTTGGTCGACTACAAGGGCGGCGCCGCGTTCCAGGACTGCGCGGGACTGCCGCACACGGTCGGGCTGGTCACCGATCTGGACGTCCACCTGACTGCGCGGGCGCTGACGTCACTGGGCGCGGAAGTACGTCGGCGGGAGCAACTGCTCGCCCGCGTCGGCGCCAAGGACATCGAGGATTATCAACGCATCCCGAGCGTCGCGCCGCTTCCTCGACTGGTGCTCGTCATCGACGAGTTCAGGGTCCTGGCCGAGGAGATGCCCGACTTCATCTCCGGGCTGGTCCGTCTCGCCGCAGTGGGTCGCTCGCTCGGCATACACCTCGTGCTGGCGACGCAGCGGCCGGCCGGTGTGGTGTCGGCCGACATACGCGCCAACGTCAATCTGCGGATCGCGCTGCGCGTGCGTGACGGCGCCGACTCGCAGGACGTGATCGATGCCGCTGATGCAGCGCAGCTCCCGGCCGCCCTGCCCGGACGCGCGATCGTGCGCACCGGTGGCGGGCGACCGGTCACCTTCCAGACGGCGCGGATCGGCGGTCGTAGTTCCGGCGACGGGGCCGAGATCGAGGTGTCCGTCGCCGACACCGGCGGCGGCGCGCCGATGCGACGTACCGCGACGGCCGAGCCGGACGGTCCGACCGACCTCCGTCGCGTCGTCGCGGCGATCACCGAGGCGACGCAAGAGCTCGCCGTCGCCGTGCCCGACTCACCGTGGCTGCCGCCCCTGCCGGCGGCGGTCACCATCGACGACCTGCGCGGAGCGCCATACAGGGTCGGCGGCGAGCCCTGTGGGGCCGAGGCGATTGCGTTCGGGCTGATGGATGTTCCGCAGGAGCAGCTCACCCGGCCGATCGCATGGGATCTCGATGCCGACGGACATCTGGCGATCGTCGGTGGCCCGCGCAGTGGCCGGACTTCCCTGCTGCGGACCATCGCCGTGTCGGCGGCGCAGCGCTGGCCGCACGGAGGTCTGGCGGTCTACGTGGTCGACACGGGATCGAACCTCGGCGCCTTGAACGCGCTGCCGCAGGTGGGTGCGGTCATCGAACGTGACGACGCCGGCCGGATCAACCAGTTGGTCCAGTGGCTCATCGGCGAAATACGCTCTCGTCAGCAGCAATTCGCCCGCGACGAGGCCAGTGGATTCTCCGAGCACGTGCGGGCCGGCGGCACGCTGCCACGCATCCTGTTGCTCATCGACGGCTGGGAGACGCTGACCGAGATCAGCGAGGAGACGACCCTGGGCCGGCTGACCGACGAGCTGCTCCAGCTCCTGCGGGACGGCTCCGCCGTCGGGTTGTATGCCGCCGCGACCGGCGGGCGCGCCCTGGCGACCGGCCGCGTGGTGAGCAGCTTCCCCCGCAAGCTCGTGCTGCGGTTGGCAGACTCCGGCGATGCAGTCCTGCTCGGCATGCGGGAGACGGATTTCCCCGAGTCGATGCCACCGGGACGCGCGCTGGTCTGTCCGGACAAGCTCGAGCTACAGGTGGCGACCCCCATTGCGAACCTCGCGGGAGCAGCTGTCGCACAACACATTTCGTCGCTGAGCAAGCAGATGGACGCCAGCGGCGTGCGACGATTCGCGGCCATGCCGGAGCAGTGTGGTCGCGACGAGCTACCGCGAACCGATGGCCAGCTGATGCTCGGCGTCGGCGGCACCGAGATCGGACCGGTGGGGCTGCCGCTCGGCAGCTTCCGGGAGCTGGCCGCCCTCATAGCGGGTCCGCCGCGCAGTGGGCGGAGCACCGCGCTGGTGACGATCGCGCACCAGCTCTCCGACCGGCCGGTGTGCTGGATCTCGGGCCATGGCACTCCACCGCCGCTGCCGCCGGGCACCGACGTCCTCGACCTGACCGACCCGAACGCGTTCGCGGCATGGCTCAACCAGCATCCGGGCGGTGCGGTGCTCGTCGATGACGTCGATGAGCTGATCGGGTCACCCGTCGACGACCTGCTGACCGACTACCTGCAACACGGCCGGCGGTACGGCGGGATCGTCTGTGCCAGTGGGCGGTCCGACACCCTCGCCAATGCCTACCGGGGCGCGGTCGCCGAGCTGCGCCGCAAGCAGACCGGCGTGATCCTGCAGCCGGGCCGCCGCGACGGTGACCTGCTCGGCGCGACCCTCGGGCCGGCCGGTCGCCCGGCGCCGGGACGTGGCTCTCTCGTCATACGCAGTCGGGCCGTGCCGATCCAGGTTGCGGCCTAACCTGGCCGAGTGACGGCAATGGGGGTCACAGTCCGAGCTTGAGCTCCTGACGGCGCTGCTGCACCAGCAACGCGCGCAGCCCGGCGTCACCGGCGCTGAAGCCGCGGGTCGCGCCGGCCGGTATGTGCACGAGAGCGCCTGGCTGCAAAGGGATTTGGCCGACCTCGGTGACCAGCGCGCCATCGCCGGAGAGCACGTGCACCAGCACGTCCGTGCCCGGGCCGCGGTGGGGCTCCAGCGCCACGCCGGGCTGCACCTCGAGCACGCTCGCGTCCAGGTCGCGGTCGCGCGCGCCGAGGCGCCATACGGCACCGTCGACGCCGGGCTCGCCGCCCAGCTCATCGGCCCGCCCGAGCAGGCGGGGCGTCGGCGCACTCGCGCGCCGGGTGATGCGGATCTGCCAGTCACGCATCTCCTGATTGAGGTATTCCCAGTCGTAGCCGCCCGGCCACTCCGCCTCGAACTCCTCGTGCAGGTGCTTCGGGTCGTGGTCGTTGACCAGCACGAAGGCATCGCCGACTGCGAGGTCCTTGAACGTCGCGAAGATCGTCGGGTGCTTGTCCGGCTTGCGCATACCGCGCACGTCGAGGGTCTGGGTGGTCGCGGCTTGGTCGGACATCGCGCTACTTTCGGTTCGAGGTTTTTCACAACAGGAGGTTGTGTAAATTCTAGGCATGACAGATTCCGCCCTCGCCCTCGGTGCGCTCGCCGATCAACTCCTCGCCCGCGCGGGCGAGGCCAGCAGTGGTCGCGCGACGCAGGCGATCCCCGCCGCTCCGGACGGCGGGGTGCTGACGACCGTCGCGCTCGCACTGCTTGCCGGACAACAACTGTCCGAGCACGAGAACCCGGGCGAGGCGTTCCTGCAGGTGATCCGGGGGCGCGTGCGACTCACCGCCGGTGACGCGCAGTGGGAGCTCGGCGAAGGTGACATGATCGCCATACCCCAGCGCCGGCACGGTGTCGTCGCACTCGCCGACTCGGTGGCGCTGCTGACGATCTCGAAAGGGACGTCATGAGTTCCACGCGTGCGCAGATCCTGCGCGTACTGCGTGCGAGCTCTGAGCCGCTCACCATCGCGGACGTGGCACGGCAGACCGGCGTGCACGCCAATACCGTGCGATTCCACCTGGATTCGCTGCTCGAAGCACATCAGGTCGAGCACGTCGTCATCCCGCCCTCGGGCCGTGGCCGGCCGGCGACCCGAGTGCGTGCCGTCGCTGCGATGGACCGCGGCGGGCCACGTGGCTACGAGTCCCTGGCCGAAGCGCTGCTGCTGGACATCAGGTCCCGCCGCAGCCCGGCCGAGCACGCGCGTCGTGCCGGACGCGCCTGGGGTTCGCGCCTCGCCTCCGGTCAGGAGTATGCCGAAAAGTCCTCTCCCGTCACGGGATTGCTCGACGCCCTTGATGAGCTGGGCTTCGCGCCCGAGCAGGACACACCCGACGAGATCAGCCTGCGGCACTGCCCGTTCCTGGAGCTGACCACGCCCGACGGCGGGCTCGTGTGCGCCATACATCTGGGGTTGATGCAGGGCGTGCTCGACGGCTCCGGAACAACCGTCGAGCGACTGGACCCCTTCGTCGAACCGGACCGGTGTTGTGCCCGCCTGACAACGGGACCCGTTCAGGCCGCGGTGTAACCGCCGTCGACCGGCAGCACCGCACCCGTGATGTATGACGACGCCGGCGAGCCCAGGAAGAAGATCGCTTCGGCCACTTCCGAGGGTTGCGCCAGTCGTTGCATCGGGATCGTCGCTGCGCGCTGGGCCCGATAGGCCTCCGGGTCCGAGTGTCGCTGGATGCCCGCCTCGATGATCGGGGTCTCGGTGAGCCCCGGAGCCGCGATGTTCACCCGGATGTTCCGAGGCGCGAGCTCGACGGCGGCGCCTTTGCCCAGCATGACGAGTCCGCCCTTGGCAGCGGTGTACATGGCTTGGCCGGGGATCCCGACCAGACCGAGCCGGGAGCTGACGAGCACGATCTGCCCGCCGCCCTCGCGGATCCGCGGCACTGCGTGCTTGAGCACGGAGAAGACGCTGAGGACATTCGCTTCGAGCAACTCGAGTGCCTTCCCCACCTCCATCTCGGTGAGTGCGCCATCGGCCTGCAGGCCGTGACAGGCAATGACCGAATCGATCGGGCCGAGCTCCGCAACTGCCTCGTCCATGACCTGGGCGACGAACGTCTCGTCATTGAGGTCACCGGCGAGGTACCGCTCCACCGGCCGCAACGTCGACGGGGGTTCGGCGCGCCGGCCGGTGAGGAACAGCTTCGCACCGGACGCCCGGAATCGCTCGGCCACGGCCTCGCCGATCCCGCTGGACGCACCGGTGATCAACACGTTCAACACTCGACCTGCCGAATCATGCTCTGCCGCAGCCGGATCGACACGCTCGCGATCCCGTTCCGTCCCGCTCATCGGCGCACCTCGCACACCAGCTGCACCTCAACGGGACTGTTCCTGGGTAACCCGGCGACGCCGATCGCCGTACGTGCGTGGCGCCCGTGCTCACCCAACACCTGGACCAACAGCTCGCTCCCGGCATCGGCGACCCTCGACTGGTCAGCAAAGCCCGGAGCGCTCAGGACGAACGCCAACATGTGCACGATCCGGAGCCGCTCGAGGGCGCCCGCCGCGTCGGCCCCGACAGCCAGGGCGTTCAAGGTCGCTCGCACCATCATCGCGCGAGCCGTGTCCACGTCGACCGTGTCTCCTACGGCCCCGGTGACGGGTAGTTTCCCGTCGACGTAGGGGAGCTGGCCGGAGAGGTGGATCCGGCCGTCGGCGGATGCTCGCCAGTCGAGGTATTTCGGGTCCTCCACGACCTCGGGCAAGGTCAGGCCCAGCGCCGCGAGGGCGGCCGCCGGATCTGTTTCGGTATCGGACAGCGAGTGCACAGTCATGTCGAGTCTCTCTTCGGACGGACGGGATGCGGGATCAGTTCAGCTGGCCTTGCGCGTCCACGGTCCAGCGACCAAGCAGCTCACCGGCCGTGTTCGAGATGATCAGTTCCTCGAAGCTGTTGACCACCGGGCAGACGTGATGCGGCACGACCGGGATCCGTTCACCGACGGCCGGCCGCGATCCGGTCTCGGGCAACTGCAGGAACCCGTGGTACTCGTTCAGCAGCCTGAGGTATCCGTCATACGCGGGCACCTGCCCGTAGCCGCGCTCCGGATTGCCTTCTCGCGCCAGGGCTTTGGTCCCGGCGTCGACGATGACATCTGAGTGGCCCTGGTCGCTCACGACGGTGCTCGCGACGAACAGGCCGATGTCCTCGGGTCCGCAATCCCCCAGTCGGACGTTGTCGTGGTCGTTGAACACATACTCGCCCGGCCTGATCTCGGTGATGACCTCGTCGGTGCAGAACTCGGCGGTGGGCGTCGAGCCGGCACTCACGACGGTGGCCTCGATACCGCGCTCGGCGAGCGACCCCACCGCCGTGCGCAGCGCGTCGGCCTGGTCCCGTGCTGCTCCTTCGCGCGCGCCGACCGTTCCGCCGTGGCCGGGATAAGTGAAGACGCCCAACACCGCGAGGCCGCGCTCGCGCGCCAGCGCCGCAAGACGGCCCGCATCATGTGGCGGCACGCCCGATCTCCGTGCACCGCAATCGATTTCGACAACGACACCGAGCCGGCCCGCCCGGTCACCCATCGCTGCCGCGAGCTGCTCGATCGCCCCGACGCTTTCGACTCCGACGCTGAGCCGGGTCCGGTCCGCGAGGGTGCGTAGCCGCTCGGCTTTGGCACCCGCCGCCCAGAGTGGATACGCCAGGAAGATGTCCTCGCACCCGGCGCGCGCGAAGATCTCCGCCTCGCTGAGATTGCCGGCGGTCAGGCCGGAGGCACCGGCCGCCAGCTGCATCCGGCCGATCTCCACACACTTGTGCGTCTTCACATGTGGGCGGAGCCGCTTCCCGTGGCTGTCGGCCCACTCCTGCATCCGGCGGATGTTCTCCTCCACCACATCGAGCAGGACGACGGGCGCGGGCGTGCTCACCCGGTCGCCCAGCGCATCGAGAACTGCCGAGAACCGTTCCACCTCGCGTCACCCACCGATCGATCGAGGCATCGCCAGATAGCGGGTCTCGAGGAATTCCTCGATGCCGGTGCGACCACCTTCGCGACCGAGCCCGGACTCCTTGACACCACCGAAAGGAGCGGCAGGGTTCGAGACCAGGCCGGTGTTGATGCCGAGCATGCCGACCTCGATCGACTCCTGCAACCGGAAGGCCCGATCGATGTCGCGAGTGAAGGCGTAGCCGACCAGACCCCAGTCCGTGTCGTTGGCCAGTTGCACGACCTGGTCCTCGTCCTCGAACGGGATGAGCGCAGCTACCGGACCGAAGATCTCCTGCGACATCAGGTCCGAAGTGGGTTCGACATCCGCCAGAACCGTTGGTGCGTAGAAGAATCCGTCACCTTCGAGCGGCGCGCCGCCACAGACGACTCGCGCGCCGCGGTCCACGGCGTCGGTCACCAGCGACGCGACCTTCTCGACCGCCTTGGGTTCGATGAGCGGTCCGACGTCGGTGCCGTCCGTCATACCGTCGCCCACGGTCAGTGCGCCCATCCGCTCGGCGAGCCGGCGCGCGAACTCGTCCATCACGCCGCGGTGCACGAAGAAGCGGTTCGCCGCGGTGCACGCCTCACCCATGTTGCGCAGCTTGGCGACCATCGCGCCCTCGACCGCGGCATCGAGGTCAGCGTCGTCGAAGACGATGAACGGCGCGTTGCCGCCCAGCTCCATCGAGGAGCGCATGACGTGCTCGCTCGCCTGCTCCAACAGCCGCACACCGACTGCGGTGGACCCGGTGAAGGACACCTTGCGTGCCTTGCCGCTGCGCAGCCACGGCTCGACCACCGAACCCGGATCCGACGAGCACACGACATTCAGCACGCCGGACGGCAGGCCGGCCTCCTGCAGAATCTCCACCAGCGCAAAGGAACTCAGCGGCGTCAGGTGTGCCGGCTTGAAGACCATGGTGCACCCCGCCGCGATGGCCGGGCCGATCTTGCGCGTCCCCATCGCCAGCGGGAAGTTCCACGGCGTCACCAGCACGCACGGGCCGACCGGTGCCTTGGTCACGATGATCCGGGTGCGGCCGTCACCGCTGACCGTGGCATCGCCGCCGATCCGCACGGCTTCCTCGGAGAACCAGCGGAAGAACTCCGCGGCATACGCGACCTCGCCGCGCGCCTCGGCGAACGGCTTGCCCATCTCGGTGGTGATGATCGTGGCGAGCTCGTCCTGCCGCTGCATCATCAAGTCGTACGCCCTGCGCAGGATCTCGCTGCGCGCTCGCGGCGCCGTGCGCGCCCACGTGTGCTGGGTCCGCGCCGCCACGTCGAGCGCCCGGTCGGCATCCTCCGGGCCGCCGTCCGCGATCGTGGCGATGATCTCCTCCGTGCTGGGATTGACCACGTCGCAACGCTTTCCGGACGCGGCGTCGACCCATTGGCCGTCGATGAACAGACCGGTCGGGACGGACTGGACGAGGTCGTGGACCTCGCTGGTGACGGTCATGCGGGCTCCTGGTGCGGTCGTCCCTGCGGTCGTGCGGGTGGTCATCGGGTCACCGCGTCGGCGAGTGCGAGCGCGAACCGCTCGAGTCCGAGGTCGATCTCCTGCGCGGTCACCACGAGGGCCGGGATCAGGCGTACGACGTTGCCGGCGGGCCCGCAGGTCAGGGTCAGCAGCCCGTGCGTGGTGGTGGCCTGCTGCACGGCCGCCGCCGTCGCGGGGTCCGGCTCGCCCGATGCGTCGGTGAACTCGATGCCCTGCATGAGCCCGAGCCCCCGAACGTCAGCGATGGCGTCGTACTTCGCCTGCAGCACGGTCAGGCCGTCCTGCAGTTGCTCGCCACGCACGCGTGCGTTCTCGACCAGTCCTTCATCGCGTATGACGTCCAGCGTCGCGCAGCCCGCGGCTGCGGCCACCGCGTTGCCGCCATACGTTCCTCCCTGCGATCCGGGCCAACCCTTCGACATGAGCTCCGTCGATGCCGCGATCGCGCTGATCGGGAAGCCGGACGCGATTCCCTTGGCAGTGATGACGATGTCGGGATCGCCGGAGGAGTACTGGTGTCCCCAGAACTTCCCGGTGCGTCCGCAGCCGGCCTGCACCTCGTCGAGAATGAGCACGATGCCGTGCCGGTCGGCGCGCTCGCGCAGGCCCTCGAGGAAGGCCGGTGGCGTCGGGATGTAGCCGCCGTCGCCGAGCACCGGCTCGATCAGGAAGGCAGCGGTGTCGTTCGGCGCGGTGCGGCTCAGCAGCAGGTAGTCCAGTTCGCGCAACGCGAACTCGACGGCCTCGGCCTCGTTCCACCCGTAGCGCAACGCATACGGGAACGGGGCCATGTGAACGCCCGACATCAACGGTGCGAAGCCCGCCGAGAAGCGCGTCCCCGCCGTCGTGAGCGAGGCTGCCGCCACGGTCCGCCCGTGGAAACCACCTTGGAAGACAACGATGTTCGGGCGCCCGGTCGCCATCCGCGCGAGTCGGATCGCGGCCTCGACCGCCTCGGATCCGGAGTTGGCGTAGAACACCGAGTCGAGCGCCGGCGGCAGCACCTCGCCGAGCTTGTCGGTCAGCTCGAGCAGCGGCTTGTGCATCACGGTCGTGTACTGCGCGTGGATCACCTTGCCGGTCTGTTCGCGCGCCGCCTCGACGACTCGCGGGTGGCAGTGGCCGGTGCTGGTGACACCGATGCCGGTGGTGAAGTCGAGGTAGTCACGATCGTCGGTGCCGTGGATCCAGCTGCCGGAGGCATGCTCGACGACGACCGGGGTTGCTTGTTTCAGAAGGGGACTCAGCGATGCCATGGGATTCCTTCGTAGGTTCCGGAAGAAGAGGGTCAGCGGTGGAAGAGGTCAGGAGGAGGCGATGGCCCGCAGCACGGCAGCGGTGAACTCCTCGGTGCCGGCCGAGCCGCCGAGGTCGGCCGTGCGGATCCCGGCTGCCATGACCTCGTCGATCGCCGTCATCAGGCCGGTCGCCGCGGTGCGCTCGCCGAGGTGGTCCAGCATCATCGACGCCGACCACAGCTGGCCGGTGGGATTGGCGATGCCCTTGCCGGCGATGTCCGGCGCGGAGCCGTGGATCGGCTCGAACATCGACGGGTGCTCGCGAGGCGGGTTGATGTTCGCGCTGGGCGCGATGCCGATCGAACCGGCGAGCGCGGCGATCAGATCCGAGAGGATGTCGCCGAAGAGATTGGACGCGACGATCACATCGAAATCGTGTGGCCGCAGCACCAGCGCCGCGGTCAACGCGTCGATGAGGACACTGGTGAGTTCCACCCCGTCGAAGTCCGCGACCACCGAGGTGACCACCTCGTCCCAGAACGGCATCGAGTGGATGATGCCGTTGGATTTCGTTGCGGACGTTAGTGATCCGTTCCGCGACGCGGCGAGCTCGGCCGCGTAGCGCGCCACGCGGGTCACGCCCGTGCGGGTGAACACCGCTTCCTGCAGGGCGAACTCCTCGGTCGCACCGCGATAGGCGCGGCCACCGATCGCGGAGTACTCCCCCTCGACGTTCTCCCGCACGACGACGATGTCCAGGTCCTCGACATCGCGCAACGGTGAGACGACTCCGGGCAGCACCCGGACCGGTCGCAGGTTGATGTACTGCAGGAACTCGCGCCGGATCGGGATCAGCAGTCCCCACAGCGTTTCGTGGTCCGGCAGCTCCGGATGTCCGACCGCGCCCAGCAGGATGGCGTCGCCGTCCGAGAGCTGCTCGATCCCGTCGACCGGCATCATCCGGCCGTGTTCGAAGAAGTATGCCGAGCCCCAGTCGCGATCCCGCCAGGTGACGTCGAAACCGTGCCGGTCGGCGAGGGCGTCGACGACGCGGGTGGCGGCGGGGACGACCTCCTGGCCGATCCCGTCGCCCGCGATGAGGTCGACCGTGTAGGTGCGTGCGTCCGTCATACTCCTGCTCCTTTCCCTGTTGTCCGCATCGGTGGCGCACTGCGCGCCATGA
Source organism: Flexivirga sp. (assembly GCF_035551235.1). Taxonomy (GTDB): domain Bacteria; phylum Actinomycetota; class Actinomycetes; order Actinomycetales; family Dermatophilaceae; genus Flexivirga. The sequence goes on from NZ_DASZNO010000019.1 coordinate 134,869, forward strand.
GCAACTGCTGCTCGTGCCTCACGCGCCGAGCACCCGAGGCAGGTCGGCTATATCGGTGATGCGTTCGTATCCCAGCCAGGGCTGGTCCGGTTCGAATCCACGATCGACGAAGATCTTCTGGGAGATCCCCATGTCATGAGCGGGTCGAAGGTCGTACTGCGGGCTGGACGACACGTGCACGATCTGGTCCCGCTCTACGCCGAGCCGGTCCAGCAGATACTCGAAGGCCCGCAACCTCGGCTTGTAGACACCCATCTCCTCCGCCGTGATGACGACCTCGAACGGTGCATCCAGGTGCTCGACCAACTGGTGGACGTGTGCGTCGTCGGTGTTGGTGATGATGACCAGCCGGAAGGCTTTCGCCAGGCGCTGTAGAGCGGCCGGCACGCCCGGGTGCGGTCCCCGGGACGGAAGCTGCTCGTAGACCGCACCGCCGTCACCCGGCCGATAGTCGAGACCGAAGATGCGGGTGGACCGGCGCAATGACTGCTCCACTATCTGGTGGAACGGCTTCCATTCGCCCATGCACTCGTCGATCCGGAGCTGTCCGGTGAGGCGGAGGAACGCGCGCTCCACCTCCTGGGGAATCCGGTCGGCCATCACTTCTCGGATGGCATCGTTGATCCGGAAATTGATCAGCGTCCCGTTCATGTCGAAGGTCACGAACTCGGGCTCGGCAGCCAGTTGCATCAGGTCTCCAGGTGTCGTGGTTGCTTCAGGGCCGCCTGCGTACGACGGTCGGTCGTGGTCGGTTCAGTCCGCCGTGGACAGCAGGACGCACTTCGGTGCCGTCAGCTCGAGAGTTGCCGAGCGGATGCCTTCGCGACCGATCCCGGAGTGCCCGAATCCGCCGAACGGCATGCTGTCGAGGCGGAAGTCGCTCGTGTCGTTGACGAGCACCGCACCAGCGATGATCCCCGCGGAGATGCGCGTCGCGTTCTCCAGGGACTTGGTGAAAACGCCTGCCTGCAAAGCGAATTGGGAGTCATTGGCACGACGTACGGCTTCCGCCGCCGACGCGACCGGCTCCACGATCACGACCGGCCCGAAGACCTCTTCCCGTAGGATCGGTGCGTCGGGCGCGACGCCGGTCAGCACGGTCGGCCGGTAGAAGTTGCCGTCCGCGTGCCCGCCGGTGAGGAGCCGGGCTCCGTGCTCGACCGCGTCGTCAACCAGGCCCGCAACCCGTCGGGTGGCTTGCGCACTGACCAGGGGTCCGACGTCGGTCGTGGCGTCGAGCTTGGAGCCGACCCGCAGCGACCGCGCACCCGAGACGACCCCGCGCAGCACCTGCTCGAAGGCCGGTTGCTCCACGAGGACACGCTGGACCGACAGACAGTTCTGACCGGCCACACCGAAGGCGCCGGACACGATCCGCTTCACGGCCAGATCCAGATCCGCGTCCGCGCAGACGATCGTCGCGTTGTTGCCGCCCAGCTCCATCAGCAGCTTCTTCACACCCGCGCTGCGGGTGATCGCTTCACCCGTGCGGGTGCCACCGGTGAAGGAGACGACGGCGACATCGGGATGGGCCACCAGCGCCTCGCCAACCTCCGGGCCGCCGCACACCACCGACAGTCGCGCGGGCGGCATACCCGCCTCCAGCAGGACCTCCGCCAGGTGCAGTGCTGTCAGCGGCGTCTGGTCGGAGGGCTTCAGCACCACGGCCGCGCCGGCGAGCACGACCGGAGCCAGCTTGTGCGCCACCAGATTCAGCGGATCGTTGAAACTGCTGATCGCGCCGACGACCCCGAGGGGCTCACGGGTGAACCAGCCGGTCCGGCCGGCGCCCCGCGCGCTCGCGTCGAGCTGCAGCACCTCACCGGTCAGCACATCACCCGATGCGGCAGCTGTCCGCAGCGTCTCGACACACCGGGCCACTTCGGCACGTGCCTCGGCGAGTGTCTTGACGCCCTCGGCACCGATGATCGCCGCGAAGAACTCGCTGCGCTCGAGTACGGCGTCGGCCGCTCGCGCGAGTGTGGCCGTCCGGGCGTGCAACGGCCAGTCATGGCACATAGATTCGGCTGCTGCGCGCACCGCAGCATCGACGTCCTGCGCCGAGCACCGCGCCACCCGTCCGACCATTCGCCCGTCCTGCGGATCGTGCACCGGCAGGTCGAGGGGCGCACTGCGCCATACACCTGCGATCAGGGCGCCTCCGAGCGGAGCCGTGTGCATCGCAGGCGTCTGCTCGCCGACCACGGTCATCCTTTGCCTCCACGCACCAGGTTCCACTTGTCCCTGACGTGGGCACCCGCACCGATGAGCGGCAGGAACCACGGAGGTCCGACATGCCCTGGTACTGCACGGAATCCGACCTTCTCGAACGGCAGGTCGGAGCGTTTGCCGAGCAACTTGCGGGCAACCTGCTGTCCCGAGTGGGTCGCCATCTGCACTCCGTGGCCGCTGTAGCCGAGGCTGTAGTGGACACCGTCGTGTTCGCCGACGTGGACCATCTGGTCCCGGCTGATGTCGACCAGGCCGCCCCACGTGTAGTCGATCTCCACCTCGGACAACTGCGGGAAGATCTCCGTCATCGCCTTGCGCAGGATGCGGGCACTGCGCAGGTCCGAATCCGGACTGGACAACGCGAACCGGGCACGACCGCCGAACAGCATCCGGTTGTCCGGGGTGCGCCGGAAGTAGTACGTCAGCATCTTGGCGTCGGACGCCATCCGGTCGTGCGGCAGCAGCTCGGCCGCCCGAGCCGCACCGAGCGGCTCGGTGCAGATGATGAAACTGCCGACCGGTATGACGCGCCGCTGCATCCAGGGTGTGAGCGCCGACGTGTAACCACTGGTCGCGACGAGCACGTCGTCGGCCAGGACCGGGCCACGAGACGTCTGCACCAGGTGGCGCCCGCCGTCGCGCTCGAGGGACAGAACCGGGGCGTTCTCACAGATGGTGGCGCCCGCCGCCAGCGCGGCCGACGCGAGTCCGCTCACGAACTTGCCGATGTGCAGCCCTGCTCCGAGCGGATCGACCATGCCACCGTGATAGAAGTCGGAGCCGATCTCCTTGCGGATGTCATCCGGCCCGAGCACCTGCAGTTCCGGCAGGTCGCCGATGGCGGCAACCTCCCGCTGGGTGGCGCGCATCCCCTCCACATCACGCGGGGTGAGCGCGAGGGACAGCTTCCCGCAGCGGGAGAAGTCACAGTCGATCGAGTGCTCTCGCACCAGTGCCTCGACGGTGCTGATGGCCTTGTCGTATTCGAGGTAGTACTCCACCGCCCTTGCGCGCCCGTAGCGCGAAACCGCTTGCCCGAAGCCGATGGCGAGCCCGGTCGTCGCCATACCCGCGTTGCGGTTGGAGGCTCCCCAGCCGACGTGATGGGACTCCAGCACGGCGACCCGTGCGCCACCGCGGGCAAGTTCGAGTGCGGCCGAGAGGCCGGTGAGGCCGGCACCGATCACCGCGACGTCAACCTGCTCGGGGACGGCTGTATGCCGGAAGTCGCCGGGCGGCGTGGCCGTGTCCTGCCAGTACGAGACGAGCTTCATCGTCGTCAGTCGATCCCGAGCATCTGGTTCAGCTCGTCGAGCGAGTCGACGTCGACGTACTCGTAGGAGTGGGCGGCGGGGTCGTAACCGCGGCGCAGCATCACCAGGTTGGGGAAGCCCAGGTCGCGCATCGGCATGATGTCGTAGCGCGTGTGCGAGGACACGTGCAGGAAGTCCTCCGGCTTCGCGTCCAGCTGGTCGACCATGTACTCGAACGCCTGGTACCGCGGCTTGTAGTAGCCGGCCTGTTCGGCGGTGAAGACCGCGTGGAACGGCGCGCCCAGCTTCGGCACCGACGCATCGAGAAATGCGGTGTCCGCGTTGGACAGGATCACCAACGGGTACTTCTCCGCCATCTTCGCCAGCGGTGTCGGCACGTCGTCGTGGGCCTCCCACGACATGACGGCGTCGCCGAACAGGTCGCCGGCGTTCGGGTCGGACTCCAGCTTCCACTTGCGGCAGGCACGATCGAAGGACTCCTGCAACACCTCGCGGTAGGGGTGGTAGGCGTCCATCACCTGGTCGTAGCGGTACTTGCTGAACGTGTGCCGGAACGCCGGCCAGTCGGCGTCACTGATCCGGTCGCCGACGATCTTCTTCGTCGTGGCGTCGATCTGGTAGTTGATGAGCGTGCCGTAGCAGTCGAAGGACACGTACTTCGGGCGGTAGTTGATCACGGTGAGCGCTCCCTGTTCTCAGTTCCGTTGGTGAGTGCGTTCTGGGTATGCCGACGCAGTGCTGCGTGGCGCGATGGAGACACTAGCGGGATTTTTCGTCATTGTCGACAATATTCAGCATACCGTTGACAGCATGCAGCCGACATCACTACATTTCTCGGAATCCACCGATGAGGAGCAGGAACTGTGGACTCAGAACTCCGGCTCGCGCCGTTGCAATTCACCTCGACCACCGAGCGCGTCTACACCGAGTTGCGGCGGCTGATCATTTCCGGGCTGCTCGCGCCGGGTCAGGCGCTCAACGAGAAGGCGGTCGCAGACCAGCTCGGCGTGTCCCGGTCCCCCGTGCGCGAAGCGTTCCAGCGGCTGGTGACGGAGCGGTTGCTGCTCGCCGAGCGCAACAAGAGCATGACCGTCAAGGAGTTCACCGATGCCGACATCCGTGAGATCTACGACGCCCGGATCGCCATCGAGAGCCATGCAGCCCGTAGGATCATCGCCGCCGGCCAGGAGCACATCGACCGCACCATCGAGAAGCTGGAGGAATCACTGCATGCCCTTCGGGACCAGCTCGATGACGGCGATCGGCTGGCAGTGGCGCAGGCTGACCTCGGTTTCCACCAGGCACTGGTGAAATGCGGCGGCAACTCCCGCCTCATGGCGGCATACGACCTCTTGTCGGCCGAAACGGTCACGTGCATGGCGTGGCTGGAGAACGTCCGCCCCTCGGGCGACGAATTGATGCAGGACCACCGCGACTTCATCGACGCACTCCGTGCGCACGATCCGAAGAAGATCACCGCAATCATCGCCCAGCACCTGTCGCGGGCGAATTCGAACCTCGCGGCCAGCACACCGGCCGAGCGAGCCATCACCAATCCGGCCGTCGGGCCGCACAGCTGATCAGGAGATCCCATGAAGAATCGAGTCATCTCACTTGTTGCCGTGACGTGTATGGCGCTCGGCACGGCCGCCTGCTCCAGCTCGAGCGGAACCTCGGCAGCGGGCTCCTCGGCCGGAGCCCCCGGCGGGGCCACAACCACCGCGAAGGGGACGATCGGCGACATCTCGAAGGGCGTGAAGCCCGATCCGGCCGCGGTGAAGCTGCTGCCTGCGGCGGTGAAGTCGAAGGGATCGATCTCGGTCGCCATGGATCTGCAGTATCCGCCGACCTCGTTCCTGTCCACCGACAACCAGCCGGAGGGCTACAACGTCGACATCGCGCGGCTCATCGCCGCGAAGCTCGGGCTCAAGCTGAAGATCAAGAACATCTCCTTCGACACGATCATCCCGGGACTGACCGGCGGGCGCTTCGACTTCACCACCACGAACATGTCCGCCAGCGCGGACCGGGTGAAGGTCCTGGACATGATCAACTACTGGAAGGACGGGTCGTCCCTCGCCACGAAGGCCGGTAACCCGTTGCACCTGTCGATCAACAACAGGTCCATCTGCGGCAAGAGCATCGCCGTGATGAAGGGCACGACCCAGGAACAGACCTACCTGCCGGCACTGTCCAAGAAGTGCACGGCCGCCGGCAAGACCGCAGTCACCTCAGTGGTGCTGCCCAACGTCAACGCGGCGCTGACCCAGCTGGCCTCCGGCCGGATCGACGGAATCTTCTACGACACCCCGTCACTCGCCTACGCCGTCCAGCAGCACGGCACCACCTTCGACGTCGCTCCCCAGCAGTACGACAAGCCCGCGTCGCTCGGCACCGACCTCGTGGCCATCGGCCTGGCGAAGCACTCACCGCTGACCAAGGCCATGCAGAAGGCGATGCAATCCGTCATGGACAGCCCGTCGTACAAGGAGGCTCTGAACAACTGGGGCCTGGGAGCCGGCGCCATCAAGACCGCGAGCATCGCCAAGTCCCCGGCGAGTTGATCGAGCATGGACGCCACCGACAAGCCCCGAGTCCATCGCCGCGGACCATATGAATACGCGATGTGGGCCGTGTGCCTGCTCATCACGGCCGGCATCGCCTACACACTGATCACCAACCCGCGCTACCAATGGCACACGATCGGGCACTACCTCACCGCCGGATCCGTGCTCAGTGGGTTGTGGTTGACGATCTGGCTGACCGTGCTGGTGATGGTGATCTCCACCGTCCTCGGGCTGCTCATCGCGGTCATGCGCGCCTCGAAGATCCTGCCGGTCCGCATCCTCGCGATGTGTTACATCAATCTGTTCCGCGGAACACCGGTGCTCGTCCAGCTCATCCTCTGGTTCAACATCGCCGCGCTCTACCCGAACATCCGGATCGGCATACCCCTGACGCCGATCGGTGGTCAGTTGAACACCAACGCGCTGATCAGCGCGACCACGGCGGCGATCATCGGACTGTCCCTGAACGAAGCGGCCTACATGGCCGAAATCATCCGCGGCGGCTTCAACTCCGTGCCCAAGGGACAACTCGAGGCGGCCGACACGCTCGGCATGAGCGAGGGGATGAAGATGCGCAAGATCATCATTCCGCAAGCCATGCCGAGCGTCATACCGGCGACCGGCAACCAACTGATCAGCATGTTGAAGGAGACCTCCCTGGTCAGCGTGCTCGGCGTCGCCGACCTCCTGCAGAGCGTGCAACTGATCTACGCCCGGACCTACGAGACGATCCCGATGCTGCTGGTCGCCTGCATCTGGTACCTCGTCGTGTCCCTCCTGCTGAACTACCCACAGTCGAAGATCGAGGCCCACTACGGCAAGTCGACTCGTGCCATCAGCCGCAAGAAAGTCCTGACGGAGGTGCCCGCATGAGCAACAGCAACGCAGCCACATCCGCCGAGCCGTTCCGCCCTGCCGGACTGGGCGAGGCCGACGGCCCCGGCACGGTGCACATCCGCAAGCTGGTGAAGTCGTTCGGGCCGCACACGGTCCTTCGGGACATCAACATCGACATCGCCTCCGGTGAGGTGTGCGTGCTGATCGGTCCGAGCGGGTCCGGCAAGTCCACCCTGCTGCGCTGCATCGACGGGCTCGAGCAGATCGACTCCGGTGTGCTGAAGGTCAACGGCGAACACCTCGGGTATGTCGAGGAGGCGACCCACTACCGGCCGCTCCCCCGTGCGGAGCTGCGCCGGCAGCGGACGCAGATCGGCATGGTCTTCCAGTCGTTCAATCTCTTCCCGAACATGACGGCACTGGAGAACATCACCGTCGGCCAGACGCTCATCAAGCGGACGTCCAAGAGTGAGGCCAAGAAACACGCACAGGAGCTGCTCGCACGGGTCGGGCTCGAGGGCCACGATGCGCACTACCCGTCCCAGTTGTCCGGCGGCCAGCAGCAGCGCGTCGCCATCGCCCGATCGCTGGCCATGGATCCCCAGGTGATGCTGTTCGACGAGCCGACCTCGGCACTCGACCCCGAGCTGGTCGGTGATGTGCTCGACGTCATCAAGCAACTGGCCGACGACGGTATGACGATGCTCGTCACCACTCACGAGATGGGCTTCGCCCGCGAGGTCGCCAACAGCCTGCTGTTCATGGCCGACGGCTACATCGTCGAGCGCGGCGATCCGCGAGAGGTCCTCGCCAACCCGCGCGAGCCACGCACCCAACAATTCCTGAAGAAGGTCCTGTGACCGTGACCGACGCACACATCGGCGTGATCGGCACCGGCAGCATCGGCAGTATGGCGCTGTGGCAGACCGCCCTGCGCGACTCCTCGGTGCTCGGCTTCGAGGCGAAAACCCCCGCGCATCCCCGCAGTGCTGTCGGCGGCGACTCCCGCCTGTTCCGGATGACCTATCGCGGCACCGACCCCTATTACCCGATCCTGGAACGCTCCCGGCAGTTGTGGGGCGAGCTCGAGGAGCAGTCGGGCCGCTCGGTGCTCGGTCGCTGCGGTGGACTGTCGATCGGACACCGCGACGGCGATTACATCCCGGCATTGCTGGACTCGATCAACGCCTGCGGCGCGGAGCATCGCGTGTTGAGCCGGGACGAGATGGCCGACCGCTATCCGCAGCACGACCTGGACGCGGATGAGGTCGCGGTGTTCGACCCGCACGCCGGCTACCTCAAGACCGACACGGCGGTGCTGTCGGCGCTGGAGTGCGCGGGCGATCGCGGCGCGACGATCCTGACCGACACCGAGATCACCTCGGTGACCGAGGTCGACGACCACGTCCGCATCACCGCCGGCGACCGGGTCTGGACCGTCGACCGGGTGATCGTCACCGGCGGTGCGTGGGCCGGATCGCTGCTCCCCTCCGCCCTGGCCGACAGCGTCTACCCGACGCGGATCCTGCTCACCTGGTTCGAAGCCCGTGATGCGGCGGACTTCGCTCCCGAGGTCTTCCCGATCTTCATCCGGATCGCCCGCGGCACCTCGATGTATGGCGCACCCTCACTGGACGGGACGACGGTCAAGGCGAGCCTCGACGGCCGCGCGACCCGGACCGAGGACCCGGACCGCCTGCTGCGGGTGCCGAAGGCAGCGGAGATGGAGGAGGTACGACACGCGGCCGCGAGCTACTTCCCGGGCCTCATCCCGTATGTCGTGCGGGCCGACACCTATCCCGATCTCTACACCACGGACAGCGCTCCGCTGCTGGGCTTCGCTCCGGGATCCGAACGCATAGTGCTGGCAACGGGTTTCAGCGGTGCGGGGTTCAAGATGGCTAGCGGGTACGGCGCAATCGCCGCCGACCTCGCGCTCACCGGCAACCCGAGGAGCGCGCCCGCGTTCACCGATCCGGCGCGATTCGTCTGAGCTGCGTTACAGCTTGTCGCCGCGCAGGCAGTTGCCCAGTGACACGATGAACCGGTCCACATCGTCCTCGGTGCTGTATGGCGCCAGGCCGATCCGCAGGCCGCTGTCGATCCCCATCCGACGGGCCGGCTCGTAGGCGTAGAAGGTGCCCGCGGGCGCGTCGATCCCGTCGACCTCGAGATAGTCGGAAACTTCGGTGGCAGAACGGTTTTCGAATGTCATGAAGAGCGTCGGCGTGCGCCGGCCGGCACGGGAGTGCACCGTCACCTGCGGCAGCTGCGCCAGACCCGCCTCCAGTCGCTGGCGCAGTGCGTCCTCGTGCTCGTGCAGGGCACCCAACGAGGCCCGCAGCCGGTCGCGCCGGCCTCCGTCGCCGGGGACGAGACCGGCGAGGAAATCGACCGCTGCGGTGGTTCCGGCGAGCAATTCGTAAGGGAGAGTGCCCAATTCGAAGCGCTCGGGCACGTCATCGGTCGACGGGCGCAGCTTGTCGGGCGCGAGATCGCGCAGCAGGTCGGCCCGGCCGGTCAGCACCCCACAGTGCGGCCCGAGGAACTTGTACGGCGAACAGACGTAGAGGTCCGCGCCGAGCGCCGGAACGTCGACGAAGTCGTGCGCGGTGTGGTGGACCCCGTCGACATACAGGAGTGCGGGTGTGCGGTGGACGGCCTGCGCGATCGCGGCGATATCCGGTTGCGTACCAATGAGATTCGACGCTGCGGTGACCGCGACCAGCCGGGTCCGTTGCGACAGCTGACCGGTGATCGACGCGAGGTCGAGCTCCCCGGTGGCCGGGTCGAAGTCGGCCCACCGCACCTGCACCCCGGCACGTTCGGCCGCGAGCAGCCACGGGCCGACGTTGGCGTCGTGGTCCAGCCGGCTGACGATGATCTCGTCGCCGGAGCCCCACTGCGCCGACAGGGTGCGAGACATCTCGAAGGTCAACGCCGTCGCGCTGCGCCCGAACGCAACCGTGTCCGGATCGACGCCGAGCAGGTCGCCCATCGCGGCGCGGGCGCCCCGCACGATGTCGTCCGCGTTGCGCTCGGCCGGAGTGCGGCTGCCACGGTTGGACAGCGGAGAGGTCAGTGCGTCATACATGGCCCGGGCGACCGGTTCGGGAGTCTGGGTGCCGCCGGGCGCATCGAAGTGCGCGCGCCCGCTGCGCAGCGACGGGAAGCGTTCGCGCACCGCCGTCACGTCATACCGCTGGGTCATCGTTGGTCGGTCCATGCCAAGGCCTTTCACGCTGCGGGTGCACGTCCTGCCCTCAGCATTCCAGCCGTTCAGGGCACCGCCGCACCTGGGCGGCGCTCCTCCCCGCTACGCTCCACCGGCTCCTCGCCAGCACGCGAGGTGGTCAGACTCGGTGGCTCGCTGTGGCCGTCGCGACCGAGCTGTGCTGCCAGCCCGCCTCGTCCGCGGTCGAGACGACCAAACCCCCGAGCATGAAGGCGATGAGTACGGCGACGAGCGCTCCGGTGGGGAGCGCCGGCAGCCACCGCCGCCAGCCGGTGGCCGCTGCCGTCATACCGTGGAATTCGTGGGTGAGCGCATGCCCCTTGCCTCGGCTGAGCAGCCACTGGTTCACCGGCACGGCGACGAAGAACGCTGCGGTCAGCGAGATCATCATGCCGACCCAGAAGACGACGTTCACCAACCCGGCGTTCATCGCTCCGGGCAACAACACCATGACCAGGTTGTCGGTCACCTCCATCGCGGCGATGGACAGCGTGTCGGCAGCCAGGACGACGCTCAGCGCGGCGAGCGGCGCAACGCCGACCTTGAGCAACGGCAGTGTGGAGAGCGAGTACCCGAAGACGAACGCCAGCCCGATCGAGATCGCGACCGACCAGCCGTTGCCCAGGCCCGCTGCCTGGGCGATCATCATTCCGGCGATCTCCCCGATGGCGCACCCCGTCAGGCAGTGCAGCGTCGCCGCTACCGCCATCGACAGGCTCGCGCTCGGGTGATGCCCGTGGCTGTCTGCGGGGTGGTGATCATGCTGGTGCTGCTCACTCATCGGTGTCTCCTCCGCCTGCGACTGCATGACAACAACGGACAACGCATACCCCATGGGGGTATATTCCGCCGAGGCGCCCGCAGCCCCGGTCAGGTGGGCTCGACCGTCTTCACCATCACGCAGTTCTTCAGCCCCTTGGGCCGGTCGTAGGTGAAGCCGAGTCGTTCGTAGAGCCGACGGGTCCCGCTGTAGAGGAACGACGACGACATCTTCTTGGTCTGGTTCGTCAGGTCGTGCGGGTAACTTTCGACCCGCCCGCCGCCGGCCTGCGCGATCAGGTCGAGTGCGCCTTGGATCACCAGCTCCGACATACCTTTTCGTCGATAGCGCTTGTCGACGAAGACACAGTCGATGCGGTAATCCGGGTCGACCGTCGTGGTCGCTTCGTATTCCTTATTGTGCTTCATCGCGGGCAACTCGACGGGTGTGCCGAATTCGGCCCACGCGATCGCCTCGTCGCCGTCCATCACCAGCGCGGCGTGCGCCACGCCCTCGTCGACCAGGCGTTTCTTGATCGCCCGGTTCCCCTCGTAGGTCTCGCCCCTGCCCTCGCAGCTCGGGTGACCGCCGTGGAACCACGTGCACCAGCATCCGCCGAAGATGCCGTTGTGCCGCTCCACCAGCGCTTCGAAGGCCGGCCACGTCTCAGGGCTCAGCGGCTCGATGCGGTATGACGACTCGGTGGTCATGCAGAAAAAACGTAGTGCGTTGCAGGGTCGGCCGCAGGTGGTCGCATGGAAAAAGTCCCTGACCGGCATTCCTGCCGGTCAGGGACTTTCATTTTGTAGCGGGGGCAGGATTTGAACCTGCGACCTCCGGGTTATGAGCCCGGCGAGCTACCGAGCTGCTCCACCCCGCGTCGGTGAACACAACACTACGCGACCGCGGCCGGAGCGCCAAATCGAGGACTCGGCGGGCCGCTCGGCGGGCTTGCGCCGGGCCGAACGTGCGCCATACAGCCCGATCGGCATGGCGGAACTCCCTACTTGCCGTCGGTCGACTTGGGCGCGGGCGAACTCGATGGTGCCGCGCCGCCCTGTGCCTCGATGGCGCGCTCGATGGCCGCCTTCAGCTTCTTCTGGTCCTCGCCGTATGCCGCGAAGTCGCCGTTCTTGAGGTCCTTCTCACCCTGCGAATACCACTTGTTCGCAGCTGCGAGCGCACTCTTGAGCTCGGGGTTGTCGGTCTTGGAAGACTTCGACGGTTTCGAGGACGGCGAGCTCGACGGTGACGGCGACGGCTTCTTCGACGGAGTCGACGACTGCCCCGAATCCCCCGCACTGGCACCGGAATCCCCGCCGAACAGTTCGTTCAGTGCCCCGTCCAGCGTCGTGTCCCAGGCCAGCTTGTCGCCGAAGCCGACGACGACGGCCTTCAACAGCGGGAACGACGTGTTGCCCGCCGCACGGACGTAGATCGGCTCGACATACAGCAGCCCACCGCCGACCGGCAGGGTGAGCAGGTTGCCCTCCTGCACCTCGGAACCGACCTGCTTGTTGTAGGTCAGGAACTGCGCCAGGGTCTGCTTGGTGGTCGGTGAGACGGCCTGCGAGGAGTTGATGTCGTTCTGGAACTGCCCCGGGCCCTTCACCGTGACGTTGCGGGGCATCTCCAGGATGCGGAACGTGCCGTAACCAGCGCTCTTCTTGCCCGGTGTGGATCCGGCATCCGCGTCGACCGTCATGAACGCCGCGAGGTTCTGCCGGTCACCGGTCGGGATGAAGGTCGAGGTCAGCGAGAACGTCGGCGACTTCTGGTCCGGCATCGCCACCGACAGGTAGTAGGGCGGCTGCTGTTCGCGGTTGCCGCGCGCCGGGTCGGTCGGGATCTGCCACTGGTCGTTGCCCTGGAAGAACTGCCCGGCATCGGTCACGTGGTACTTCGTCAGCAGCTCCCGCTGCACCTTGAAGAGATCCTCCGGGTAGCGCAGGTGCGACATCAGCCCCGCCGGGATCTTCGACATCGACTTCACCGTGCCGGGGAACGCGCTCATCCACGCCTTCAGCACCGGGTCCTTCTTGTCCCAGGCATACATCGTCACCTTGCCGGTGTAGGCGTCGACCGTCGCCTTGACCGAGTTGCGAATGTAGTTGACGCGACCGCCGGCCAGCCTGCGCAGGTTGTCCGAGGACGAGGTGAGCGCGTCGGTGGTCGCGTTGCCGAGCGACTGCAGTTGCGAGTTGGGGTAGTGCGCGGAGGTCGTGTAGCCGTCGACCACCCACTGCACGTGACCGCCCTCGACGACCGGGTAGGGGTCCCCGTCGACCGTCAGCCACGGGGCGACCTTCTTCACCCGGTCCACCGGGTTGCGGGTGTCCAGCACCCGCGACTCGGAATTGATCCCGCCGGAGAAGAGGAAGTTCAGGTCGTGGAACTTCACGGCATACGCCAGCTTGCGGTTCCACGAACCGACGCCGACACCGCCGTCGCCGGTGTAGGTCGTGCGCTGCTCCCCGCCCGAGGAGGTGCGCGGGTAGTCCAGCTCCCGCTTGGGCCCGCCCGCGGGCCCGCCGACGATCGAGAAGCGCGGCGACGACTCACCGAAATAGATGCGCGGCTCGAAGTCGCCCAGCTTGCCGACCGGCGGGATGTCGGACTCCATGAAGACCGGCTGGCCGTCGTCCGTGCGTTCGTTGCCGTATGCCGCCACGACGCCGAACCCGTGCGTGTAGACCGTGTGGTCGTTGACCCAGTTTCGTTGCGAGGCGGGCACACCGTCGAGGTCGAGCTCGCGCACGCCGACGACCGCGTCGTCGATCTGTCCGTCGACCTTGTAGCGGTCGACATCCAGCGTGTTGCCGAACTGGTAGTAGTTGCGCTGCCCCTGCAGCTGCCGGAACGTCGGTGACACGATCGAGGGGTCCACCAGCCGGATGCCCGGCACCGTCTCGGCATCCTGCGCGAGCTGCCCGGCACTGGTCTTCTTGGTCGGCGTGTAGGACGTGACCTTCACCTTGTCGAGGCCGTAGGCCTTCTTGGTCGCCTCGATGTTCTGGGCGATGTATGGCGACTGCAGCGACTGCTCCGTCGGGCGCACCTTGAAGCGCTGCACCAGTGCCGGGTAGATGGCGCCCAGCACGATCGCGCACACGATCAGCAGCACCAGCCCGACGACCGGCAACCGCCAGGTCCGCGTCCAGATCGTCGCGACGAACAACGCCGCGCAGATCACCGCCGCACCGGCGAGCATCGCCTTGGCCGGGAGCACGGCGTTCTGGGCGGTGTAGTCGATACCGGTGAAGAGTGAGTTGTCCGTCGTCGTCAGGTTGTAGCGGCCCAGCCAGTAGGCGACCGCACGCACGAGCACCAGCACCGCCAGGAGCAGTGACAGGTGGATCCGTGCTGACCCTGTGGTGCGAACTCCCTTGTCGCGCAACGCGATCCCGCCATACAGGTAATGCATGACGACCGCTGCGATGAGCGACAGGATCAGTGCCATGGTGACGAAGCCGATCACCACCTGCAGCCACGGCAGGGTGAAGACGTAGAAGCCGATGTCCTTGTGGAACTCCGGGTCCTTGCTGCCGAAACTCTGCCGGTTGAGCCAGAGCAGCGCCGTCTTCCACTGGCCGATCGCCGCGGATCCGGTGAACAGCGCGAAGACCAGCGGCACCAGCCAGAACGCCGCCTTGCGGAAGGGCTCGATCGCCTCGCGGTAACGGTCCATGCTGTCCAGCTCGGCGGTGACGGGTGCATAGATCGGCCGCTGCCGGTAGGCCAGCCACATGCTGACCCAGATCAGCCCGCCGGTCAGGGCGGCGCCGACGATGAACATCGTTGTCTTGGTGAGGTATTCGGTCCGGAACACCGACGAATAGCCGATGCTCTTGAACCACAGCTGGTTGGTCCACACGTTGGCCCAGACCTGCGCGAGCACGAGGACGGCGATCACCGCCGCGGCGAGGATGATCACCCGTCGCGCTCCGACGGGTCCGAAGCGGCGCACCATCATGCCCGCGTGCTGGTCGCGCTCGCCGCTGTCGGCCGGCTCGTCCGAAGAAGTCAACGTGGGCCTCGTGTCCAAGGGTGCTGGGGTGATGCTGGGTTGAAAGGACAACTTAACCCGCGGACTTATGAACCGAACTGTCCGCCGGGCAGATACGGCAGATCGTCACCGTGATGACACCATGAGAGGCATGCCGTCCGACGAGTCCGCACCCAAGGCCAAGCACGTCCTCAGCCCGCTGGGCGAATGCGCGATCGACACCGAGCGACACGTCGCGTCGGCCGGATGGGATCAACCCCCGAGGCTCTTCGCGATCGCACGCAACGGTGATCTGCTGGCTCGCGAGCCGGGCCTGGCCGGCCAGTTGCACGGCGCCGACCCCTCGGCATACAGCACCATCGAGCAGGAGGGGCTGCCGCAGACCTCGAACATCGAGAGCCTGCTGCGGCAACTCGCCTGGCCGGCCGAGGTCGACGGTGTGGCGCTGGCCCTGGAGCGGATCGTCGTCCCGCCGGAGGCGGAGCAGGACCTACCGCAGAACCCCGAGGCCGCGGCCGAGGCGCTGGCGGCCCACCCCGACCGCGCCGACGTGCGGTTGCTGGTGGCGGTGCTGCGCGACGGCGAGTCGATCTGCTTGCTGCGGCAGCGTTCTCATGACGCCGACGACCAGGTCGCCGTCGGACGGGACATCGCTCCCGGCCTCGTCCACGCACTGCAGGTCACCCTGGAGGAGTAGGCGCCGCGCGTCAGCAGCCGGGGAAGCCCGAGGTCTTGCCCGCAGCGATCTTCTTCAGCGCGGCGAGCGCGTCCTTGAGGTTGTCGATCTTGATCACCGTCAGGCCCGACGGGACATGACCCTTGGCCTCGGTGCAGTCGCTGTTGGGGGCCAGGAAGAACTTCGCGCCGGCCCGCTTGGCGCCCAGCATCTTCTGCCGGATCCCGCCGATCGGGCCGACCGAGCCGTCCTCGCTCATCGTGCCCGTGCCGGCCACCTGGTGGCCGCCGGTCAGCGCGCCGGGCGTGAGCAGGTCGTAGATCGCCAGGGTGAACATCGTGCCCGCCGAGGGACCGCCGACGTTGCCGGCGTTGACCTTCACGTCATACGGGAACTTGTATGACGGTGAGATGGCGATGCCGAAGACCGCGTGACCGTCGTCCCCCGCGCTCGTCGGCACCTTCAGGTGCAGTGTCTTCGAGCCACGCTTGACGGTGACCGGCACGGTGTCGCCGGCCTTCACTTTTGCCATCACGGTCGAGACGGACTTCAGGCTGGTCACCTTGTGCCCGTCCAGCTCGACCAGTACGTCCTTGGCCTTCAGCTTGCCCTCGGCCGCGGCACCTGCCTGCAGCTGCACGACCTTGACCGACTCCGGCACGGTGACACCCGCTGCCCGCATCGCCACGACCTCGGCGGTCTGCTGCGAGTTGGTCATCTCCGCGGTGCTCTGCTGCTCGACCTGCTTGGAGGTCACTCCCTTGGGGAACCACATCTCCTCGGGGTAGATCTCGGCATCGTCGTCGAGGTACTTGGCGCGCAACCACTCCATGACACTGACGGGGTACTGCGGGCCGCCGGCCATCGACACCGTCGTGAAGTCGAGGGTGCCCGACGTCGGGTAGGTCTTGGCACCCTTGACCTCGATCACCGGCTTGTCGCCCGCCTTGCCCAGGGTGTTGGTGACCGGGCCGGGACGCATGATGACCTTGGGCACGTGGATCAGGTTGAGCGCCGCGATCGCGACCACCAGCACCGCTCCGACGACCAGCAACCCGATGTTGCGGCCGCTCAACGACTTCTTGGTCCCGATCGGGTTGCCGCCCTGCACGTCGGCTGCGGGGGCCGGCCCCGCTCCCGGACCGTTCGCCCCCGATTCATTCGCATCTGTCATCGATCTACAGCCCGACCCATTCGTCACTTCCGTCGCGGAACACCTGGTGCTTCCAGATCGGCACCTGTGCTTTGAGGGTGTCGATCATCTCCTTACAAACTGTGAGCGCCGCACCGCGGTGCGGGGCACTGACCGCAACCACGACCGCGGTGTCGCCGATCGCCAGGCGCCCGACGCGATGGACCGCCGCCAGCGCGGTGATCTCGTCGGTCAGCACCGATTCGGCGACGTCGCGCAGCGTGTCGACCGCGCTCGGATGTGCCGAGTAGTCCAGCAGCTCAACGGCTTTGGCGTGGTCCTGCTGGCGGACCGTGCCCACGAACAACGCGACGCCGCCGGCCGCCGGGTCGCTGACGGCGGACAGCGCTTCGTCCACCGACAGCGCGGTGTCGCGCAGGTCGACGAGACGCACCCGTGGGTCTGGCACCGTCATACGTCGTCTCCTGATTCTGCTTCGAGCGAACACGTGCCGGGCGGCGGAACCACGCCGGCCGCTTCGTGGTTGTCTAGTGCAGAGCCTATTCACCGCTTCCGGCGCGCACACGCCGCGTGCCGCATCCGGGCATCGGCAGGACGGAGAAGACGATGTCGAACAACCCACCCGAGCTCCCTGATGACCAGTCCGGCGACGACGACCAGCAGCCGGACCTGTCCGAACTGTTGCGGTCGATCCTCGGCGGCGACTCCGACAACGACCAGCTCGCCGGTGCCCTGGAACAGATGGGTGTGCAGGGCATGAACCCACAGATGATGGAAGCACTGCAGAACCAGCTGCAGGCGATGATGTCCGGTCCCGTCGACGGCCCCGTCAATCTGGAGCTGGCGACCGACGTTGCCCGCAAGACCGTCTCCGCCGCCGGTGACTCCAGCGTCGGCGCGGCGACCGTGCGCGATGTGGAGCAGGTCGTCCAGGTCGCCAACCTGTGGCTCGACGAGGTCACCGAGTTCGCGGCGGTCGGGCCCGCCAAGGCGCTCAGCCGCGCCGAATGGGTGGAGCAGACGATGCCGATGTGGCGTCAGCTGGTCGAGCCGGTCGCGGGCGGTGTCAACAGCGCGATCGAGCGTGCGATGGGCGAGCAGTTGCGCCGGCTGGACCCGCACGACGCGGAGCAGATGGGCCTGCCGCCGGGCATCGACCCCTCCGCGATGATGGGCCAGATGCAGCCGATGATGGCGCGGATGAGCGCAGGCATGTTCGGCGCGCAGATCGGCCAGGCCGTGGGTGCACTCGCCGGCGAGCTGGTCAGCGGCACCGAGGTCGGGCTCCCCCTCACCGACGGCATCGCGATGCTTCCGGCAAACGTCAAGGACTTCGCCGAGGGCCTCGAGGTCGACGGCGGAGAGGTCCACCTCTACCTCGCGGTCCGCGAGGCGGCGCGTGCCCGGCTGTTCGCCGCGGTGCCGTGGCTCGGCCCGGCCCTGATCGCCGCCGTGCAGTCGTATGCCGGGGACATCTCGATCGACAGCGAGGGCATCGAACGCGCCGTCGCCGACGCCGACACCTCGGATCCGGCAGCGATGCAGGAGGCCCTGCAGGGATCGCTGTTCAGCCCCGAACCCTCCGAGGCGCAACAGCGCGCGCTCGCCCACCTGGAGACCCTGCTGGCCCTCGTCGAGGGCTGGGTGGAGGTCGTCACCAATGAAGCCGCCGGCAAACACCTGCCGCACACCGTGCAGTTGTCCGAGGCCGTGCGCCGCCGTCGTGCGTCCGGCGGTCCGGCCGAGCGCGTCTTCGCCTCCCTGGTGGGTCTGGAGCTGCGCCCGCGTCGATTGCGTGATGCCGCAGCGGTATTCACCGAGTTGGAGAAGGCCCTGGGCGCGGTCGAGCGGGATGGCGCGTGGAAGCACCCCGACTTCGCGCCGGCCACCGCGGATCTGGACGACCCGAGCGGATACGTCCGGCGCCGCCAGTCCCCCGACGCACCCGCCGCGCAGCCCGACGAGGTCGACACCGCCCTCGAGGCGCTGCTGGCCCAGGGCACCGCGGAGTTGGATGCCGAGCGCGGCGACACCAGGGACCACCGGGACGGGAACGACGACACCGACGACGACACCGACGATGACACCGGCGATGACAGCCAGCACGGCCCCGGCAAGGACGACGCGTGACCTCAGCCGACCCGCGTCAGGCCCTGCGGTCCGACGCGTTCGCGCTGTTGCGCGCGGCCGCGCCGGGGCCGGCGCGGGACGCATTCGAGGCACACCTGGCGGCATACGAGGACGGGCTGTGGCGTGACGGCCCGCCGGAGCATTTCACCGCCAGCGCCGTGGTCTTCTCCGCCGACGGGAGCCAGGTGCTGCTGGTGCTGCACAAGAAGGCGAGGCTGTGGCTGCAGCCGGGCGGGCACTTCGAGCGGGGCGACCGGACGGTTGCCGGCGCCGCGCTGCGTGAGGCGGCCGAGGAGTCCGGCATCGACGGGCTGACACCGGTGCCCGGTGCGCTGTTCCTGCACCGGCACGACCTGGCCGCGGCATTCGGGCGCTGCACCGCGCACTGGGACCTGCGGATCGCCGCAGTCGCCCCGGAGGGCGCCGCGGTCGTCGTCTCCGACGAGTCCGACGACGTGCGCTGGTGGCCGGTGGACTCGTTGCCCGAGCCGACCGACCCGGACCTGGCCGACTGCATCGTGGCGCTGCGGGAGCAGCTCGTCTCAGCCTGACTCGCCCTCGGAGCCCGCCGGCAGCACGTCCGAGTCGTCCTCGCGCGATGTGTCGAGGCCGGCGCCGAAGGCCACACCGTCGAGATATCCGCGAGCCCGCTCCAGCCGCGGGTAGGCCTCCAGCAGTGACCAGAAACTCTTGCCGTGGTCGGGTTGCAGCAGGTGGGCCAGCTCGTGCAACAGCACGTAGTCACTGACGTATTCGGGCATCCCCTGCAGGCGGTCGGAGAGCCGGATGGTGCCGTTGGCCGGCGTGCAGGAGCCCCAGCGCGCCTGCTGGTTGGTGACCCAGCGCACCGACACCGGGTGGGCGAGGCCGCCGAGGTAGCGGGTCGACAGCTGCACCGCGCGCTGCATCAGCTCGGAGTCGGTGCTGCGACCCCGATCCGCGGCAGCCTGGACCTTGCGGACCATGTCGGCGACGAGGCGCTCCTCGTCCTTCTTGGACAGTCGGGCGGGCACCATCACGACGATGCGATTGCCGTCACGGTATGCCGACACAGTGCGACGCCGGCGCGCGGAGCGCCGCACTTCCACTTCGGGTGTCGCCGACGTCATACGTCGAACCTAAGCGATGGTGCCGACAATGGCGACCATTTCAGCCGCCGCCACACCCGCTGGGTGCCTCCTCTCACCCGGGCAGGCGCAGCACACAGCCGCCGGGCTCGGAGAACGGCTCGATGCGACCGTCGTCGGCGGTGCCGCCGAGCGCCTCGGCCGCGCCCTGCACCATGCCGAGGTGCACCTGGCAGATGACCTCCGGGCGGGCGCGGGCCGCGTCCAGCAGCGGACAGGTCCGCAGGATCACCTCGCCACCGTCCCGCTCGGCCGGTGAGAAGCCCAGCCGGGTCAGCAGCGCCAGCAACTCCGCCCGGCGACGGGCACGCGAGCGCTGCGGTCCGGTGGCCAGCTCGGCGCCCCAGGCGCGGCCGACCCGGCGCGCATCATCCGATGCGTTCTCGCTGTGCGCAGCCAGGTGTGTCGCGAATACCGTTGCGAGTGTTCGGTAATCGTCGGCCAGCTCGCCGACCGCACCGGCGAGCGCGCTGCGACCCGCCTCGTTCAGCGTGTATTCCACCGCCGGCCGGCCGCGCCCCGACTGCCTGGTCGACTCCGTCACCAGCCCGCGCTCCGCGAGCGCCTTCAGGTGCCGGCGCGTCATGTTCGCGTGCAGCTCGACCTGACCGGCGACCCGCGCAACATCCAGTGGCCCCTCGTCGAGCGCTCGCAGACAACGGATCTGGGGATCGCTGAGGTCGTCCTCGGGCAGGACGGGTGACGGTCCGTGACCGGCAACGATTGCCTTCGGGAGACCGTCGGCTGTATTTTTCACACTGTCAGTGTATTAAGTCGGGACCACGTACGAGAGACATCGCGATGACTGAACTGCCGATCACCGAGGTCCACAGCTGCCGCTGCGGCTGCTCCGACAACGCCGACCTGCCCGAACTCGACACTCGCACCATCCCGCACGCGCTGCGGCACGGAGCCGTCTTCGGCGCCCTCGCCACGCTGCGCCCGGGGCAGGGCCTGGTGCTGATCGCCTCGCACGACCCCAAGCCTCTGGTCGCCCAGATCGCCGAGGGCACGGACGGCGCCATCGCCGTCAGTTACCTGGTCGAGGGCCCGGAAGCCTGGCACCTGCGGATGATTCGCCGCTGAGCACGACCGCGGAGTGACGCGGCCCGGCGGGCCTGTGGACAAGTTCTGCGCGAGACAGTCGTCCGGTGACACGGTGTCTCCTTTCGCCGACAGCGGCGATCGAAGGAGGACGTGTCATGACCATCCCGCGAAGTTCTCCCCCGCTGCGCTCCGCCGATACGTCGCAGGGACCCCGCTCGAGTGCTCGACCGCAGGTGGTGACCCGTCCGGAACTGCCGCCGGAGCTCGCGCTGCACCGTCGGAGCACCGGCGCCGTGCTCGTGCGGGGTCCCGGCGCCGGCTCGCTCGTGCTGAACGGCCTCACCGAGGCCGAGACGACCGCGGTGGTCGGGCTGACCGCCGCACAGCGGGCACACGGGGCGGTCGACCACCGTGCCGCGCCGTCGGTGCGCTGGTCCCAGGTGTTGCACTTCGTCCACGAGGCGGCCGCACTGCTGGCACCGGTCGGTTCGGCCACCGGGCAGGTCGTCGTCCTCGGCGAGGGGCCGCTGCCGGATGAGATCCGCCGGGCCCTGGACCCGATCGTCGCTCGGGTCATCACCGAGCCCGAGGCGATGCTCGCCCCCGAGTTCGATCCCGCCATACACACCCCGGACCTGGTGATCCTGCCCGCGGTCGACGCCGTCATCCCGCTCGCCGGACGCGCCTGGCACGGGCGTGGTGTGCCGCAGCTGCCGGTCGTCGTCTCGGGCGGCCGCCTCAGCGTCGGTCCACTCATCCGCCCCGGGTCGGGCCCGTGCCTGACCTGTCTGGACCTGCACCGTGGCGCACGCGACCCGGGCTGGGCCCCGTGGATGGCCTCACGTGCCCTCCGGTCCGACGTCGACGACGAACTCGACGCATTGCCCGAATTACGTGTCGCAGCAGCCGCACTCGCGGCTTTGGTGGCCCGCGGGCTGTTGGACGACCAGCCCCTGCCGACCGGCGTCGGTCTCAGCCTGGAGCGCCCGCAGCCTCGCGTCCATCACCACTTGTGGACTCCGCACCCATCCTGCTGCGCTGTCGCAGACACGCGGGTGACAATGGACGCATGAAGTTGATTCAGCACGAGTGCAGGGATGCTCGCAATGCGTTGGCGTTGCAAGGAGCTCGCGACTCGCAACGCCGTCGCACGGTGAGCCCGTCATGAGTGAGTTGCCGCGAAAGTCGGTGACGCGCGCTGCGCGACTGGCGACGCTTCCCCTCGGCATCGGCGCACGTGCTGCGGTCGGTCTGGGCAAGCGCGTCGGTGGACGCCCGGCCGAGGCGGTCACGGCCGAGTTGCAGGCGCAGACCGCCGAGCAACTCTTCAAGGTCCTGGGCGGCCTCAAGGGCGGCGCCATGAAGTTCGGTCAGTCGATGTCGATGTTCGAGGCGGCGTTGCCGGAAGAACTGGCCGCGCCATACAGGGCGACGCTGACCAAGCTGCAGGACACCGCTCCGGCGATGTCGACCACGTCGCTGCACGCGGTGCTGGCCGACCAGATGGGGGTGCGCTGGCGGTCGAAGTTCCGTGAGTTCGACGACAAACCACGAGCGGCCGCATCGATCGGCCAGGTCCACCACGCCGTATGGCGGGACGGGCGTGAGGTCGCCGTCAAGGTGCAGTACCCCGGAGCGGCCGAGGCACTGATGTCCGACCTCAACCAACTGTCCCGGGTGGCCCGGATGAGCACCAGCTGGGTGCCCGGGCTCGACGTCGTGCCGATCCTGCGCGAGCTGAAGGGCCGGATGGCCGAGGAGACCGACTACAGCCTCGAGGCGGCGATGCACGAGCAGTTCGCCGAGGCGTTTGCCGACGACCCCGATTTCCTGCTGCCGGAGATGGTCTTCGCGACCGAGCAGGTCATCGTCAGTGACTGGCTGGACGGGGTGCCGCTGTCCCGAATCATCGAGTCCGGTACCCAGGAGGAGCGCGACCTGGCCGCGGCGCGCTATTTCGAATTCCTGGTGAGCGGACCCGAGCGAGCCGGCCTGCTGCACGCCGACCCGCACCCGGGCAACTTCCGGCTGCTGCCCGACGGACGGTTCGGCGTGCTCGACTTCGGGGCCGTCAACCGACTTCCCGACGGCCTGCCGTCGGCCATGGGCGAGCTGATCACCGCAGCGCTGCACGGCGACGAGCTGACGCTGCTGGACGGCCTGCGCGAGGAGGGCTTCGTCAAACGCTCGATCGACGTCGACGCCCAGGACGTGCTCGATTATCTCGGCGTGTTCCTGAAACCGTTGCGCAGCAACGAGTTTCGATTCGATCGCGACTGGTTGCGCGGCATCTTCAACTACCTCAACGACCCGCGCAACGCGACGTTCACCGTCGGCCTGCGACTCAACCTGCCGCCGAACTACGTGATGATCCACCGCGCCTGGCTCGGTGGCATCGCGGTGCTGTGCCAGATCGGCGGCACCGTGCCGGCCCGGGAGGTCTTCGACCGCTGGGTCCCGGGCGCAGACCTGCCACCGCTATCGCGACAGTGACTGTCCGTCACGAAGCCCCTCGGTGCGTGGCCCGCCGAGTCGGGGTATGGCGCTGAGTAACGTCCTCGTGTAGTCGTCCCGTGGGTCCGCGAACAGCTCCGCGCAGGGTCTCTCCTCCACGATCTCACCGCGGTAGATGACGTTCACGCGGTCGCACAGCGTCCGCACGATCGACAGGTCGTGCGAGATGAACAGGATGGACAGGCCGACCTCGTCGCGCAGGTCGGACAACAGGTTGACGATTCCTGCCTGCACCGAGACGTCGAGCGCAGCCACCGGTTCGTCGGCCACGAGCAGCCGCGGCTCGATGGACAGCGCGCGTGCGATGGCCACCCGTTGCCGCTGCCCTCCCGACATCCCGGCCGGGCGCGACCCGAGCAGCGACGAGGGCAGTCGGACCATGTCCATCAGTTCGCGGCAGCGCGTCTCGATCGCCTCGCCACGCAACGCGGTGTGCCGGCGAAGCATCTCCGCCAGGGTGCCGCGGATCGTCATACGGGGATCGAGCGAGCCGTACGGATCCTGGAAGACCATCTGTATGCCGCGCCGGTCCGCCCGGCTGCGCCGAGCGCCGAAGGCCTTGCCCTCGAAGGTGATGGTGCCGGAGTCGATCCGTTGCAGGCCGACCACCGCTCGCGCGAGAGTCGACTTCCCGGAGCCGGATTCGCCGACCAGTCCGACGATTTCGCCGGCACCGACATCCAGCGACGCCGACTTGACCGCGTGTATGACGGTCCGTGCCTGCTTCTGCCGGAAGGTCACGACCACGTCGGAGCAGCGCAGCTGCGGAAGGTCGGTCGTCATCGCGACTCCTTGGCGAGCCGGACCGACGAGGCATCCTGCCGTACCGGGTGCAGGCAATGGACTTCACGGCCGTCGATCGGGGAGGTGTCGGGCACGCGTTCGTGCTCGCAGTCGTCCTCGCGATACTCGCAGCGGGGCGCGAACGGGCACCCGGGAGGGCGGTCCCCCAGCGCCGGTGCGCTGCCCGGTATCGAATAGAGGCGGCGGCCGATCCGATCGACGTCCGGTGTCGACCGCAGCAACGCCTCCGTGTAGGGGTGGGCCGGCTTCTCGAACACCGCACGCAGGTCGCTCGATGCCTCCATGACGTTCCCCGAATACAGCACCGTCACCGAGTCACACAGCTGCGCGACCACCGCAAGGTCGTGGGTCACGTAGAGGACACCCGCACCCAGCTCGTCCCGCAGATGCGTGAAGAGGCTCAGGATCTGTTGCTGCACAGTCACATCCAGCGCCGTCGTGGGTTCGTCACACAGGATCAGCTTGGGCCTGCCCGCCACTGCGGCCGCGATCATCACCCGTTGTTTCAGGCCCCCGGAGAGCTCGAACGCGTAGGCGTCGACGGTGTGCTCGGCGTCGTGGATCCCCACCAGTCGCATGAGGTGTATGGCGTAGTCACGCGCTTCAGCCCGACGCATGCGATCACGACGCATCACGGCGTCCACGATCTGCTCGCCGACCGGTATGACGGGGTTCAGTGCGACGGACGGCTCCTGGAAGATCATCGAGATGCCAGCTCCGCGAACGCGTTCCAGTTGCCGTCGGGCGCTCTTCGATCGCTGGGACAGGTCGAAGGCCTGACCGTCGAACTCCATCAGCCCGGACACGACCGTCGCGTTCGGTGGCAGCAGGCCGAGCATCGCCCGCAAGGTGAGGCTCTTGCCCGAACCCGACTCACCGACGAGCCCGCGTGCCTCGCCGGGTCGCAACTCGAACGACACGTGCTCCAGAACGGTGTGCTGCGCCCCCGCGACCTGCAGGTTCACCGTCAGGTCGTCCATCGTCAGCAGCGGACCGCTGTCGTCCATGGTGCTCCTCATCGGTCGATCCGCAGGGCATGGGCCAGACCGTCGCCGATGAAGGACAGCGCGAGGCTCGTCCAGATCACTGCTGCAGCAGGGAACAGGGTCACGCCGTAGTAACCGCCCGCGAGGAACTGCTGCCCGTCGGCCATCATCGAGCCCCAGTCGGGTGTCGGCGGGACGATGCCGAGGCCGAAGTAGCTCAGCGTCACGATGACCCCGACATTCATGACGATGTCGCTCATCGCATAGACGATCGCCTGCGTCGCGACGTTCGGGGCGATGTGCCGCCACAGGATCCGGCCGGTCGAGATGCCGCCCGCTTCGCAGGCGGACACGAACTCCTTGTTGCGCAGGACCATCGCCTCACCGCGCACCAACCGGGCGTAGGCGACCCACGAGACGCAGGTGATGGCCACGAAGATGCTCCAGGCCCCGTTGCCGAGCACGAAGACCAGGGCGATGACCAGGATGAAGAACGGGAAGGCAGTCACGATGTCGGCCAGGCGCATCATGATCATGTCGACCCAGCCGCCGAAATAGCCTGCAACTATTCCGAATACGAGGCCCAGTAGGAACGGTGCGATGACCGCCACGACGGCGATCGTCAGGTCGCTGCGGGCGCCGTACACGACACGGGAGAAGACGTCCCGGCCGAGATTGTCGGTCCCGAACCAGTGGCTGCCGGACGGCCCCAGCAGCGTGTGGAGCGCATCCGGCTCGGTCGGACTGTGCTGGGTGATGAGCGGGGCGAACACGGCTGCCAGCGCCAGCAGTCCGAGCATCGCGCCGCCGATCCAGAGTTGCAGGTTGTGGCGCCGCAGCCAGGCGGGCGCCCAGCCGGCACTCCGACCGATCGGCTCGACGACCGGTGGGGTCAGCACGGTGGTTTCGCTCGTGGTCATGAAAGCCTCGCCCTCGGGTCGAGTCGTGCGTAGACGAGATCAGTGGCGAGGTAGACGACGACCACCAGCAGACCGAACACCAGCGTGCAGGCCTGCACGAGCGCGTAGTCGCGGTTGAGGATTCCGGTCATCAGCATCGAACCCATTCCGGGTATGGCGAAAACCTGCTCGATCACCAGGGCGCCACTGGCCAGCGCACCGACCTGGATGCCGAGAATGCTGACGCCCGATGTCGCTGCGTTCCGCAGCACGTACCGACGCCGAATAGGCCCGACTCCCAAGCCTTTCGACTGAGCGAAGGTGACGTACTCGCTGCCGTACGACTCGATCATCGCGGCGCGCAGACCGCGCACGAGAAGGGGCACGATGCTCAACGCGATCGTGACGGCCGGGAGCACGAGCGCCCAGGCCCGATGGCCGAATCCGCTGGGATAACCGCCGGCCGGAAAGATCGCGACCCGGACACCGAGGAAGAGGATGAGCATGCTCCCGATGAAGAACGTCGGCGAGCCCTGCATGACGGCGTTGAAGATCCGGACCACGAATGCCGCCCATCCGTTCGGCCTGGTCGCGCTGCGGGACGCGAGCGGGACCGAGATGAGCGCCGCGAGGATCGCACTGAGCACGATCAGGATCAGGGTGACCGGCAGCCGCTGCGCCATCAGCGAGGTGATCGAGGAGTGGTAGTAGAACGACGTCCCGAGATCGCCACGCGCCAGGTTGCCCAGGTACGAGAGGTATTGCATCGGCAGGCTCTGGTCGAGGCCCCACTGGTGCCGAAGGGCGGCGACCGATGCGGCATCGGCCTTCTCCCCCAACGCTGTTCGCGCCGGGTCGCCCGGCGCCAGATGCATCAGGATGAAGGAGATCGTGACCACTCCCCACACCACGGGTATGGCGAGCAGCAACCGCCGGACGAGCCACCGCAACACGGAGGACTCCTTTCGCTCGGTGACCGGGGCGCTACTTGGACAGCCAGACCTTCTCGAGGAAGTAGTTGCCGGTCGCGCCGGGATGGAACCCGCCGACCTTCGTGGAGTAGGAGTAGGTGCCGGGGACATAGAAGAGCGGGATGTACGGCACGTTCTGGTCGATGATCTGCTGCATCTGGTCGTAGGCCTTCTTCCGCGTTGCCTGATCGGAGGCGCTGCTCGCCGATGCGGCCAGCTTGTTCATCTGCGGATTGTTGAACCAGGTGTAGACCGTGTGCACACCACCGGTGAATGTGCCTGCGAACCGTGCGATTTCGTCGGGGTCGACGATGTCGGTCGTATAGAGACCAAATGCCATGTCGTAGTTCCCGGCATGCTTCGCTGTCACGATGGCCGACGGATCGAGGGGCTTGATCTTGAGCTTGATGCCGATCTTGGCGAGGTTGCTCTGCACGAGTTGGGCCTCGCTCGAGGCGTCCTGATCACCCGAGGCGATGGTGATCGTGGTGGTGAAACCGTTGGGCTTGCTCGACTTCGCGAGCGCGGCTTTCGCCGCCTTCAGGTCGAAGGGCGTCGGCTTGATCGATGCGTTGTGTGCCCAACTGGTCGGCGACAGATAGGAACCCGCGACGGTGCCGTGCCCGTTGTAGACCGACTTCAGGATCGCGTCCTTGTCGATCGCGAGCCGGATCGCCTTGCGCACGTTGAGGTCGTTCAGCGGAGCGTGCTTGGTGTTCATACCGAGGTAGTCGACCTCGCTGGAGGGGAACGTGCTGACCTTCAGCGTCGGCTGTTTCTGCAACGACTTGATGCTGGAGCTCGGCGGATATTCGTTGATCTGGATCTGGCCGCTGGCCAGCTGGGTGCTTCGGGTGTTGCTGTCGGGTACCACCGTGAAGTTCACCGAGTCCAGTCGCGGTGTCCCCTTGCGCCAGTAGCCGGCGTTCTTGACGATCTTGAGACTGCTGCCCTTGGTCCAGCTCTTGAACTTGAACGGCCCGGAGCCGATCGGGTGCTTGGCGAACGCTTGTGCCGACTTGCCGCCGTAGTCCTTGGGCACGATGGAGTTCGCGTAGAGCGCCATGTCGGAGGGCAGCGGCGCCCATGCTTTGGCCGTGTGGAAGACGATCGTGTGGGCGTCGGGGACGTCCATCCGGGTGATGATGGAGTCGATGAAGGAGAACGGCGCGTCCTTCTTCTGGTTCTGCTCGATGGAGAACTTCACATCGGCCGAGGTCACCGGCCGGCCGTTGGTGAACTTGGCGTCCTTGCGCAGGTGGAACGTCCAGCTGAGCTTGTCGGCGGACTGCTTCCATGAGGAGGCGAGCGACGGCTGCACCCCCTTGCCGTCCGGAGCGGGCACCGTGAGCGTGTCGTAGATCTCCTCGATGATCCAGATCGACGAGTTGTCCGTCGGGACCGAGGGCAACAGGCTGGTTGCCTCGTCGGCGCGCGCCATCACCAGATTTCCGCCGGAGGTCGGCTTCCCGGCACCGGTGCCTGCGCCCGACGATCCGGACGAGCACGCCGCCATCGATGCAGCGGCCGCCACGACCACCACGCTGCTCAGGGTCTTCCTGCGTGTCATGACCGTCAGAGTAGGTGCGAGTCGGTAGTGCCAGGACTGGTCATCAGAACGAAAGTTCCGCCCGAACTTGGTGCGGTCGAACGGTTTTCGCCGCGGGGCCAGCAGCTACCTTGTGGACGTCCCGTGCCGGCACCCTCATTGCCCTCGGGTCCCGTGAACCCGAAGGAGTGCTCAGTCACGATGTCGAACGAGACGATCCGGATCCCGATCGAGACGGAGCTCGACGCGTTCTTCGCGCAGCACGTCACGGCCGACATGTACAAGGGACTCACCTACGGCATCACCGGGCCGGACGGCCTGCGCCATGCCGCAGGCTTCGGCGTCGTCACCGACGACGGGCTCGTGCCCGATGCCGACACGGTCTTCCCGATCGCGTCGATGTCCAAGAGTTTCATCGCCTGCGCCGCGCTCATCGCGCGCGACCGGGGACAACTCTCCCTCGACGATCCGATCACGAAGTTCTTCCCGCAGTTCATCGCGTCAGGCACCGTCGAGGATCCGTGCGATCCGCCGACGCTGGGGATGCTGTTGTCGATGTCGGGCGGACTGACCGAGGACAACTCGTGGGTCGACCCGTTCATCGATGCCACCGAGGAGGTGCTGCTGGACCACATCAGCAAGGGCCTTCGATACAGCCATGTCCCGGGCACGGTCTACGAGTATTCGAATCTCGGGTACACGCTCGCCGGTCTCGCCGTCGGTAGGGCCGTGGGCCGGCGGATAGAGCACTTCGTCCGAGACGAGATCTTCGTGCCACTCGGGCTCTCCTCCACCTGTTTCGACAGCGCGGCGCCGGCCGACATCACTCGCGCCACGGGCTACCACCTCAACCCCGACGGGGACTGGATCGGTTATCCCTACGTGGCATCCGTCGCGTTCGCCGCGGCCGGCGGCATCATGAGCACGGTCCGGGACCTGTCCCGGTGGATCACCTGGCTCGGCGCGGCATTCCGCTCACCCGACGAGCGCGACACACCCGTCCTCAGCCGATCGTCCCGACGGGAACTGCAGCGTCTGCACATCCTGGACGCGCCGTCGCTGTCCTTGGCATCGGACGGGTCGCTCCGCCCGACGGTCACCGGCTACGGACTGGGTTTGCGCATCGACGTCGACCTCCGTCACGGGACCGTCGTCGCACACGGTGGCGGGCTGCCGGGTTTCAGCCTCTTCATGTGCTGGCATCCCGACTCCGGCCACGGCGTCGTCGCGCTCACCAACAGTCACCGAGGCAGCGCGGGCACGCTGTGCTCGGCCGCCCTGGCCCGGCTGTTGTCGTATGACGACACGCCTGCGGAAACCGTCCGATTGTGGCCGGAGACAACGCAATTGCGCGAGTCGGCCGAGCAATTGGTGCGTGCCTGGAACGACGACGTGGCGGCGGAGATCTTCGCACCGAACGTCGACTTCGACCGCCCGCTGACCGAACGTCGCGCCGAGATCGACGAACTCGTCGCACAGGTCGGTCCACTGGCAGCACCCCGGCCGCGGGAGGACGTCGTGTCGGCCGTCACGGCTGCCGACGTCACCTGGTCGATTCCCGGCGCGCGCGGCGAGCTGATCTGCATGATCCACCTGACACCGGTGGAGCCCGCGCAGATCCAGGAGTTCGTGATCCGGGCGGTTCCCACGGGCCGGCCACGGGCGGCCGCGCCGGTGGACATCTCGCCGCGGCGGGCGCATCTGGGCGACAGCGCCTTCTCGCCGGTGCGCAACGTGCGGGTCGAGCTGGGCTGACGCCGCCGCGCGAACGTCAGACGAGCGCCATCTCGAGCAGATAGAAGCCCGCACGGTCGAATCCGGTGACCTGCCAGCCGTTTTGGATCAGCCCGAGAAAGGCGTCACGTGTCGCGTGCCGCCACGACTCGGCCAGTTCGACGTCATACGTGCGCAGTGCCGAAATGTCATCGGGTATGGCGAGCCGACATACCGACGCGGTATCCGGCAGGTCCACGAGGACCGGTTGGCGTGCTCGACCGACCTCGAGAACCGGTGGTACCTCGAGGTTTTCGGCAGGTTCAGGTGGCGGCCACCGGGCGATGTCCCACTGGACCACCATGCGATCACTGTGCTGGCCCTTGTTGAGTCCGTCGCTCATCGCACCGTAGAAGTCCGGGATGTAATCGACGGCGTCGGCACCGAGGCGCCGTAGGTTGAAATACGCATTGCGGGCCACGAGGGGGTCATAGGTCCACGAGACGGTGGAGATCCCCCGACCCAGCGCCCAGGCGCGCTGGTGCAGCTTGAGCGCCAGTCCGACGCCGTGTCCGCTGTGTGCCGTCCGCACCCCGGCGATGTGCGAGTGGAGTCCCGACGCCGCCGGCGACGTGCAGAAGCCGACGCATACGCCGACCAGGTGCTGCCGCGCGAACGCGCCCGCGACGTAGTTGTCGGAATGCAGGAGCGCGATCAGCAGACTCGCCTCCAGCGGCGGACGCCCCTTGCCGGGCGCCCAGA
Source organism: Flexivirga sp. (assembly GCF_035551235.1). Taxonomy (GTDB): domain Bacteria; phylum Actinomycetota; class Actinomycetes; order Actinomycetales; family Dermatophilaceae; genus Flexivirga. Next base: position 166,111 of record NZ_DASZNO010000019.1, read on the forward strand.
TCTCGGTCAGCAGCGCACACGCAGCCGGTGTCTCTTCCACCTGCAGCCGACGCACCACCACCTGACTGGAGTCGGCGTGAGCCACCGCGATACGCCGTGCGGCGTCCATGCGGTCCGCCAGGGACCTGTCGGTCGAGGTCACGTCGCCCAGCATCCGACATGTGCCCGCCCGCTTCCTCATCCGAACGGACGAACTTCGCGGCAGCGCTTGTCCGGTCGCACGAACGGCGGAGCGCTCCGCGCAGCGTGCGTCACGCCGTGAGTCGGAACTGCAACATCAGCCGGAATCTGACCTCCGGATCGGTCAGGTCCACCCCCGTCAGCTCGACGACCCGGCCCAAGCGGTACCGGAAGGTGTTCTTGTGCACGTGCAGGGTGGTGGCCGCCGTTCCCACATCACCGAAATGATCGAGCCACGCGCGCAGTGTCTCCTCGAGGGCGGACTGGTGCCGTTCGTCATACGAACGTAGTGCGGCGATCGGCCCGGACAGGGTGGCTTCCTCCCGAATCAGCAGATCCGACATCCGCATCAGCAGACCCTGCACCTGTACGTCGGCGGCCAGCACGACCTGGTCCGGCACATCGTTGGTCGCCCGCAGCACGCGCAACGCGAGGTCGGCGTCCCGGCGGGACCGGTCGAGTGCGGCGGCAGCTGCGACGGTCGTGCCGATGCTCACCACCACCCGCTCGCAGCCCCGGCCCGACCGGCGCGCGAACTCCGTGGCGAGCCGACGAAGCTGGCCGACGTCGACCGGGCGGTGCTCGTGCGCCGGCACCACGGCGTAGACGGTGTCCCCGAGCACGGCGGCCAGGGCCGTGGGGATCTCCGAGTGGAGCAACATGCGCAATGCCCCGGCAAGCCGCTCCAACTCCGCGGAGGCGGCCGCGTCGTCCATGGTCTCTTCCCGCAAACCGACGGCGAGGACGCAGCCACCCGTCACGGCGTTGCGCATCTTGGCGACCGCCTCCTGTGCGGCCGCGCCGCCCTCGATCAGGGCGCTGACGGCTGCCGCCCGCCAACGGCTCGACGCGTCCGCCGCCATCCGGTTGCGCAACATCGCGATCGCGGCCGTGCTCGCCGCTTCGCTCATCGCGGCCGCCCTGCGGGCCGACAGCGGGGCATCGACCACGGCCCAGATCGATCCGAGCACCTCGTCGCCGGCGCAGATCCGGACAGCCGAGCGCGGTCGGATGCCATCGCCGATCGACGTGATGTAGATCGGCTCCCTCGAAGCGTAGAGACGACGGAAGGCACCTCGTTCGATCAAGCGGTCGTTGTAGCGGCGCGGGACCTGGTGACCCAACACGCTCGCCTTGCGTGCCTCGTCGGCGTCGCCCTGGTCGGCGGAGAAGGCGAGGATGTGCGAACCGATGTCCTCGACCGTCACGGGTGCATTGAGCAGCTCCGACAGTGCGTTGGCCACCTCGAAGAGGTCCAGGCCGTCGTTCGCCGGCGCCATCACCCCGTCGCCCTCGTGCCGGCTGCCGTCCAGAATGCCGGCGACCTGGATCCACGAAGCGCCCCGAACAAGGCCGAGCAACGCGACCTCGCCGGCCGTCGCGCGCTCGACGATCCGCTCGGTGAGGTGCACCGGCTCCCGGACCACGAGCGCGGACGCCCGATGGTCCATCAGCAGTGACAGTAGCTCCTCGATCGCGTCCGCGCCCTGCACCCCGACGCCGAGAACCACCGAATCTTGAGGGATGTCAGGAGGATCCGTCGGATCGAACAGGACGACGCCGGAGGTGCGCCGCTCACGATCGAGGACTCCGGCATGCGTCGTCAACAGGGTCAGTCCCAGCCGTTCGACGATTGTGCCCAGGGTGGTGCGGTCAGCCATCGGAGACCCTCCGGAAGACGGGCCGGTTCGCCTGGGCGTGCACGAGCGGACGTCGAGGCGGCCGGCAGAACTGTGATCCTCTGATCGTCTGCCATCCGCGACGCCGGTGCAGCGAAATATCGCGCCCGGCTCAGAGTGCGAGCATCGGTCAATGACAGGGGCGCGCACGGTCCTTGCGGGACACACGCTGCCGGACATGGCAAAGCCGGCCGCGGTAAGCCGCGACCGGCTTTGCGATCGGACCGCCACTGAGGGGCGGCTGACTGACGTTCATCGACGTGGTGTGGTTGGCGGGGGAAGCACACGCGTCACGTGTTTGCTTCGCCTTACCGCCATCTGCCCCGTCGGTGGGCGCGGTCGGGTCGGTTCGACCCGCAGCAACTGAAACATGATGGAAGCTCTTTCGGGATGGGCATCCCGACATGACCGGTGTTGCCCGGAAGGGACACACCGGTCATGCGGCATACCGGTGTCATGAAGTCGGAATGTGGTGCGCATGGTCGTCACGCGGCCACGGTCTGCTTGCGCGGACGGCCACGCGGCCGCTTCCGCGGAATGACGACGCCCTGGGCGAACAGCTCGCCGCCCCAGACTCCCCACGGCTCGGAGCGGTCCTTCGCTCCGGCGAGGCACTCGGCCCGCAGCGGGCAGCTGCCGCACAGCGCCTTGGCGAACTCGACGTCCTCCGGGCGCTCGGCGAACCACAGCTCGGGGTCGTTCTGGTGGCAGGGCAACTGCTCGCCGCATTCTGCGGCCAGGCCAGTCGCGTCTATGAGATCGGTCAACATCATCGGTGGCACCTCCTTGTCGCGGTGACCCCGGGTGCGGGGCCCCTCCTGCTCGGTCGGCGCGTGGTTCGCGCCGGCCGTTCGTTCCCTGGTGTTGTTCGGCATGGAGCTCGGTCTTCCTGCTGGTGATGGAAGCCCGCGACACAAAAAGGCCGCGGACCCTGGTGTCGGGTTCCGCGGCCTTCGATGAGGACCTTGTCGTCTGAATCAGACGGGTGGCCTTGCAAGGACGGAACGCCGGACACCGCCGGCAAACTTGGAGTTGTAGGTCTGGACATCGCGCATGAGGCCGAGATCGGTGGCGTCAATCGCGCTGACGGCGGAGCCGTCGACGGAGCGCTCGCGCACGACCAGGCCATTGATGCCATTGATGCTGCCGGCGGCGAACGCACTGATCCCCTGGACCCGACCGCGGGAGGCAGCGAGGTGAACACTGGTCACCATCGGAAGGGCAGACGTCATCGCGGCGTGCTCGTCACACGGCTGCGTCATCTGAATGTTTCCCACGTCGAACCCCTCCTCTCGCTTTCGCGGACCTCGTCGCGCCGCCTGGGCGCGCGAGCTGAACATCCAACAGGTTACGGGGTGCATATGCACCCCGCAACTGAATTAACGAGAATTCTTTGCAGGATTCTCTCCATCAACGAAAAAGCTTGCACCACAACGAGATTCGGCCACAGAAATTTGTATGGCGCCAGCCCGCGGCCGGCTGGGCAGGCCCGGGCCAGGTGCTCAGACGGGGTGCTCGCGCCGGGTGCTCAGGCGCTGCCCTGCGCCGCGACACACTCCGCGGCCGCCGCGACCGGGTCTGCACCGTCGAGGACGGAGAGCACGGCGTCGCCGTAGGTGTCGCGCTTGTGCTTGCCCACGCCGGAGACGCCGGCCAGCCCGGCGATGTCGCTCGGCCGGCTCTCGGCGATGGCGATCAGGGTCGCGTCGGTGAAGACGACGAACGCCGGCACCTTGGCGCGGGTGGCGACTTCGAGTCGCCACGCCCGCAGGGCCTCGAACTGCGCCTCGTCATAGGTCGCCGGACAGTCCGCACACCGGCCGATCTTGCGCTCGGAGGCGGTGTCCAGGGTCGCGCCACAGGTGCGGCAGGTCTTGGGCTTGGCGGGCTTCTTCGGGACGGCGCCGGAGCGGGTCTTCGGCGCGCTGCGTGCGCCCGGACCGAGCACCGCGGCCGCGGCGTCGAGGAAACGTGACGGGCGCCGGGATGCGCGGCCGCCGGGGTTGCGCGCCGCGGCCCAGCTGAGCAGGAGGTGCTTGCGCGCGCGGGTCAGCCCGACATACAGCAGACGGCGCTCCTCCTCGATCGCCTGCGGGCCCTCGGCCATGGAGATCGGCAGCAGGCCGTCCGAACACCCGATGAGCAGCACGGCGTCCCACTCCAGGCCCTTGGCGGCGTGCAACGAGGCGAGCGTGACGCCCTCGACGGTCGGCGCATGCTGCTCGGCCGCGCGCCGATCGAGCTCGTCGACCAGCTCACGCAGCCGGAAGCTCTCGTCGGCACTGCCCATGTCGTCGGCCAGCTCGACGAGCGCGTTGAGGGACTGCCAGCGCTCGAGGACCGCACCACCGGACGGTCGCTGCGGGGACCAGCCGGCGCCGGTCACGATGTCGCTGACCAGCTTGCTCAGCGCGACGCTCGCGTCATCGCTGCGCACCGCACCGCGCAGCAACACCAACGCTTTTCGGACTTCGTCGCGCTGGAAGAAGCGTTCGCCGCCGCGCACGAGGTAGGGGATGCCGGCAGCGGACAGCGCCTGCTCCACGGCCTCGCTCTGGGCGTTGATGCGATAGAGGACGGCGATCTCGCTGGCCGGCACGCCCTGCTTCAGCAGCTTGCCGATCTCCTGGGCGACGTATGCCGCCTCGGCGTCGTCGTCGGACAACTGGCTGAGCACCGGCGCCGGACCACCGTCGCGCTGGGCCTGCAACCGCACCGTCTCCGCGTGCCGCGTGCCGGCCTGCAGGACGAGGTTGGCGAGGTCGACGACCTGCGGTGTGGAGCGGTAGTTGCGAACCAGCCGAACCGTCTGCGTGCCGGGCCGGCGGCTCGCGAAGTCGAGCAGGTGACGCGGCGAGGCACCGGTGAACGAATAGATGGTCTGCGCCGGGTCACCGACGACACACAGGTCCGGACGGTCGCCCACCCACAGGTCCAGCAGCGCCTGCTGCGCGGCGTTGACGTCCTGGTATTCGTCGACCACGAAGTGGCGGTATTGGCCGCGCACGGTCGCCGCGATGTCGTCACGCTCGGCCAGCACGCCGGCCATCAGCAGGATCACGTCCTCGAAGTCGATGACGTCGCGTGCGGACTTGACCTCCTCGTAGGTCTCCCAGAGACGCGCCATCGCGGTGAGGTCGAGCTCCGCCGGGGACCGGCCGGCCTTTGCCGCCGCGGCGCGGTAGGTCTCCGGCGTCAGCATCGAGACCTTGGCCCACTCGATCTCGGCGGCGAGGTCGCGGATCACGACGCGGTCCAGCTGCAGGCGCAGTCGCGCGCCGGCCTCGCCGACCACGGGGGCCTTGTGCTTCAGGATCTGTGGCAGCGGACCGCCGATCGCCTGCGGCCAGAAATACCGCAGCTGACGCAGCGCCGCCGCGTGGAAGGTGCGCGCCTGGACCGTCGGCAGGCCGAGGCCGCGCAGCCGGGTGCGCATCTCCCCCGCAGCCCGCGCCGTGAACGTCACGGCGAGCACCCGGTCGGGCCGGTAGGCGCCGGAGTGCGCGCCATAGGCGATGCGGTGGGTGATCGCCCGGGTCTTGCCGGTGCCGGCACCGGCGAGCACACACATGGGCCCGAGCGGGTTGCTCGCGACCTGTCGTTGCTCGGGGTCGAGGCCGTCCAGGACGTCGTCGGCGATCGTCATGACGACCGCTGCCGCAACAGGGAGCCGTCATCGGGCTGGTCGATCGGCCCGCCATACCAGTGCTCGATCAGGTGCCGTGCGATCGACAGCCGCGCAGACAGGCGCACCTCACCGCCGGCGACGGCGGCGGCCAGCTCCGGACGGGTGAACCACCGGGCGGCGGCGATCTCCTCCGGGTCGAGCGTGAGCTCGGTGCTCGTCGCGCGGCAGGTGTAACCGACCATCAGCGAGGCCGGGAACGGCCATGACTGATCGCCGAGGAACTGCGCGTCGACGACGGACACCCCGACCTCCTCCATGACTTCGCGAGCGACGGCGGTCTCGAGCGACTCGCCGGGCTCCACGAAACCAGCCAGCACCGACATACCGTTGCCGGCGAAGTTCCGGCCCCGTGCCAGCAGGAGCCGGTCGTCGGCGTCGATCACCGACATGATCACCGCCGGGTCGGTGCGCGGATAGTGGTCGCGGCCGCAGCCATCGCAGTGCCGGGCCCAACCGGCCTCGGTGACGCGCGTCGCACTGCCGCATTTGGGGCAGAAGCCGTGCACCGCGTGCCAGCGGCCGATGCCGGTGGCGGTCAACGCGATCGGTATGTCGTCCGTGTGCAGCCGCATACCGAGATGCCGCAGGCCCTCCGCCGGGACCTCGTCGTCGTCGTCCCGCAGCACGGCCAGCACCTCGCGATCGCCGATCTGGCCGAGGTAGACCACGAGTTCGTCGACGTCTGCCGGCTCCGGGGCGCGGTAGTGGAGCCGGTTGCCGTCACCGGTGTTGGGCAGCCTGTCGCCATACACATCCAGGACGGCGGTGGACGGCCGGCTCAGGAGTGAGGAGATCAGTGCGGGGTCGCGACGCCGCGCGGAGCGGCGGTCGAGGGCGGAACTGTCGAGGACCAGATCGAAACCAGTTTGCGAAGCTGCGGGCACGCCATCCAGGTTATGCGCTCGCTTCGGCTTACCGTGGGGCCGTGCTCCGCAGTCCGTTGACCCTCGCCGCCCTCGCCACCGCCGCCGTCCCACATTTCCGCCCGGTGACGGTCCAAGGGACCGCGACCGCACAGGACGATCGCTTCCAGGTCGCGTATGTGACCACTGCCGACGGCGCGGAGTGGGTCGTGCGCGCCGGGCGGAGCACCGCGGCCGGTGCCCAGATGGAGCAGTCCGACGGCCTGCTGCGCCTGTTGGCCACCCGGGTGCCCTTCGCGGTGCCACGGATCGAGGGCGTTGCCACCTCCGACGACGGCACGGTCGTGTCCGTCCAGACCCGCCTGCCCGGCAATCCGCTGGTATGGCGGGAGCTGCAACCCGGCTCGGCCATGGCACGCAGCATCGGCCAGGCGCTGGCCGCGCTCCACGACACCGATCCGCGCGCCGTGGAGGAGGCGGGGTTGCCGACATACGACGCCGATGCCTATCGCGCCCGGCGGCTGGCGACCCTCGACCGGGCCGCGGCCACCGGGTACGTGCCCTCCGGGCTGCTGTCCCGGTGGGAGCGCGCGCTCGAGGAGATCGGGCTGTGGAAGTTCGCGACATGCACAGTGCACGGACCGCTCGAGGGATCCCATGTGCTGGTCGATGACGGCAGGGTCGTGGCGATGACCGGCTGGGAGCAGGCGGGTGTGTCCGACCCCGCCGCCGATTTCGCGGTCCTGTCGGTGCTGGCCGAACCCGCCGCGTTCGACACCGTGCTCGAGGCCTACGCCGGTGCCCGGCGCGACTCGATCGATCCCCACCTCGAACGCCGCGTGCACCTGGCGGCGGAGTTGCAGCGGGTCAACGCGCTCATGGACGCCGTCACCAGCAACGACGGCGACCTGATCGCGCGGCGCACGGCCGCACTGAGCCGACTGGACGAGGCGATGCGCGATGACGACTCGCTGCTGCCGCCTGCACCCGGCCGCCGCAAGCTACCGGAGCCGGCCGCGCAGTCGCCGGTCCCCGCCGTCGACCCCGACGACATCGAGGTCGTCGAGTTCGAGGACGCCGGGTCCGACGACGAGACGGTCGAGATCCCGGTCGCCCCGCGCGAGAAGGTTGCCGAGGAGCCGGTAGCGGACGATGCAGCCGACAAACCGGCCGACGAACCGGCCGAGGTTCCGGCCGACGAGGAGCCCGAGCCGTCGAGTTATCCGATCGACGCGGATGCGGAGTCAACCACGGATGCCGCGGCCGGGGAGGATGACGGGAAGCCCTCGTCCTCCTGACCGAGCATCAGCCCGGGATCTGTTGCAGCAGAGCGGAGATCGCGTCGTCATCGGGCAGCTCCGGCCACACCGTGTCACCGGTCGCGGCGTAGTAGAACGCCGCGTCGACCTGGTCTGTCGACACGTCACGGAGTCGTGCGAACGCCAGCCGGTATGCCGCGAGCTGCAACACCCGCGCGCGCATGGCGGCCCCGGACGGCCGGGCGCCGGTCTTCCAGTCGACGATGACGTAACCGCCGCCATCACGGGCGAAGACCGCGTCGATGCGGCCGCGCACCGAGATGCCGTCGATCCACGTCTCGACGGAGACCTCGATCTCCTCCGGGGAGCGGGCCGCCCAATCCGAGGCCAGGAATCGTTCCTTGAGCACCTCCAGGTCGGCGCCGTCGTCGGCATCCTCATCGGCGGCACCGGGCAGCGCCAGGACATCGACCAGCGCCGCCTGTGCGTAGTGCTGCTCGATCCAGGCGTGGAACGCCGTGCCACGACGCGCTGCCAGTGCCGGCGGCGACGGCATCGGGCGCCGGAGCCGACGGGTGAACTCCTCGGGATCGTCGGCCAGGGACACGACGGCGGACGCCGACAGGTGCCGCGGCAGCAGGACCGCTCCGATGCCGCGTGTGCGGGAGCGGTCGCGCTCCCGCAGCAGGAGCTCGATCTCCTGCTCCCGGTCGTCCAGCGGGAGCAGTTCCTGGGTCACTCCCGCGCTCAGCGCGTCCGAGACCCGTGCCACGCCATCGGCCAGGTCCGCCCGTCTGGCGGCCATCGGGTCGGTCGGCCAGCTGAGGGCTGAGTCCGCGTCGCCGCGGGGGTCCGCGACCTTGGTCTCCCCCGGCCTCGGCTCGGGCATCGGCTCCCATGCCTGTTGCTGCACGAGCCCCGCGTCGACGAGCTCACTCAGGTAGCGCGAGGTGATCCGCGGTGTGCTTGCCGCTGCCCACACCGAGGCAGTCAGCAGCAGCTCGGAGCGGGCCCGCGTGAAGGCGACGTAGGCGAGGCGGCGTTCCTCGTCGAGGCTGTGTTCGCCTGCAGCCGCTTTGAATTCGTTGATCGCGTCCCGCAGCTCCCGCGCGTCGGTCGCCTCCGCCCAGCGCAGCTGCGGCAGGCCGTCGGCATCGCCGCGCAGGTCGAACGGCAGTCCGTCGAGCCCGCCGATCCACTCCGAGGCGTTGATGGCCCAGGTCGCCGGATCACCGGGGACACCCTTCGCGCTGATCTTCCAGCCGCCGTAGTCGGCGCTCCACCCCACCACACCCGAATGGGCCGGGAAGGTGCCCTCGACCAGGCCCGGCACCGCGACGATGTCCCACTCCAGGCCCTTGGCCGCGTGGACGGTCAGCACCTGCACCGCACGTGGCTCCGCCTCGAGGTAGGGCCGGTCGAGGCCGCGCTCCTCACGCTCGGCGGCAGCCAGCCAGGCCAGGAATCCACCCAGTGTCGGACGATCCGAGGATGCAGCGAATCCCGCTGCCACTTCTGCAAATCCGTCGAGGTGCACCCGCGCGGTGTCGGGGGTCTGACCGGGCCGTGCGAGCACTTCGATGTCGAGCGCGAGCGCTCGCTCGGCTTCCACCACCAGCTCGCTCAGCGGCAACCCGGTCATCGATCGCAACCGCCGGATCTCGTCACGCAGGCCGGCGAGCCGCTCCAGTGCGAGCAGGCTGAGCCGTTGGCCGGCGGGGCCCTGCCAGTCGGGGTCGGGCAACTCGTCGAGGGCTTCGATGATCGAGGGCCGGTCACGGGTCTCGGCGGAGATGTCCTGCCGGGTCCGTCCGTCGCCGGCGTCCTCCGCCGGTTTCGGACGGTCGCGGCGTTCCAGCGTGCGCGCCCACTCCCCCAAGCCGTCGAGATCGGCCGCACCGAGGCGCATCAAGGGACCTGTCAACAAGCGCATCAACTGGTCACCGCGCGTCGGATCCTGTACTGCCCACAGCAAACTCACGATGTCGGCGACCTCGGGTGTGGTCAGCAGGCCACCGACACCGACGACCTCGACCGGAAGGTTGCGGTCGCGCAGCGCCTCGACCACCGCGGTGAACTGCGAGCGCTTGCGACACAGCACCGCCGCCGTGCGTTTGGTCCACTCCCCGTCGGGTCGGGTGTGCCGCTCGTCGATCCACTCCGCGATGTATGCCGCCTCCGCCTCCTGGTCGATCAAGCGGGCTGCGGTGACTGCGCCGTCTCCGGCACCGGGCCGGGGTTGCAGGGTCGCCACCGGCACGGCACTGGCCTCGCGCAGGGGCGATGCGGCGCGGTTCGCAGCGGCGAGGATGCTGCTGTCGTTGCGCCAACTACGTGACAACTGAAGGACTTTCGCCGGTCCACTGGTGTCGGCGAACAGCTGCGGGAACGAACCGAGGGTCGTCGCGCTGGCACCGCGCCACCCGTAGATCGACTGGTGCGGGTCGCCGACGGCGGTCACCCGCACGTCCTCCCCGGGTGCGTCATCGATGCCGGCATACAGCGACCGGAGCAGCACCATCTGCGCCTCGCTGGTGTCCTGGAACTCGTCCAGCAACACGGCACGGAAGCGCCCGCGCTCCAGTGCGCTGAGCGCCGGGAAGGTGCGCGCCAGCTCGGCGGCGAGCGCCATCTGGTCGGCGAAGTCGAGCGCCGACCGCTGTCGTTTGAGTTGCAGGTAGCGCTGCACGATCGGCACCACCTGCCGACGGGCGGTCAGCGCGGCAGCGACCTTCTTCATGTCGCCTCCGGTCACCTTCGTGGTGCCGACGGCCGGCAATTGCGCTGTGTCGGTGAGGTATTGGTCGAGGTAGGCGATGAGGTCATCGACACCGACGAGGTGCTCCGCGAGCTCCCCGGCGAGGCTGACGACGGCCGTGGTGACGTTGCCCTCGGTGAAGGTCACCTCGTCCATCGGCCCGTCGTAACCGAGCACCGCCTCGGAGGCGAGCTGCCAGGCGGCTGCCTCGGACAGCAGGCGTGACTCCGGCTCGATGCCCAGCCGAAGTCCGTGCTCGCCGACCAACCGTCCCGCGTAGGAGTGGTAGGTCTGCACGGTCGGCAGCTCGGCCAGCGCCTGCGTGCCGTCGTCGGTGGTCGGCAGCCAAATGCCCTCGCGACGCAGTCGCCGCAGTCGCAGGCCGATGCGCTCGGCCAGCTGCCCGGCGGCCTTACGGGTGAAGGTCAGGCCGAGCACCTGATCGGGCTCGACGTGGCCGTTGGCGACCAGCCACACGACGCGCGCCGCCATCGTCTCGGTCTTGCCCGAACCCGCGCCGGCCACCACGAGCAACGGTGCGTCCGGCGGCGCCTCGGTCACCGCGACCTGCTCCTCGGTGGGCGGCGGAAGGCCCAATGACTGAGCGAGACCGATTGCGGAATAACGCTTTTCGGCGGTCACAGCCGGCCTCCCTCGGGCTGCAAGGGGCAGCTGTTCAGCACCGGACACGTCCGGCACCGCTTGTTGACCTGCGCGTTGAACGTCGCGCCCGACATCCCGTCGGCGGTCTCGGCGAGCAGGTCGTAGGCCCAGCGCGGGTCCTCCTGCTCGGCCAGCGGCGCCTGCACCTGCGTGTCCGCGCTCTTGCCGCCCGCCTTGCCGACCTGCACCAACGCGGCGCCGCCGGAGATATTGCCTTCCTTGAAGCCACCTTCGGCGACCGCCACCTGGTAGGCGCCCAACTGCGGGTTCGCCGGCAGATCGGCGGCAGACGGCTTCGATGCGCCCGTCTTGAGGTCGATGATCCGCAGCTCCCCCGCACGTCGCTCGAGCCGGTCGACCCGCCCGGCCAGGCGGGCCCGGCCGACGAGCACCGAGAAGTCGATCTCGACGCCCACCGGCTCCCAGCCCTGCGCCTTCGCCTCGTCGAGGTAGCCGACCAGTCGCTGCAGCATCTGGTGCGCCGTCACGCGCTTCTGCGCCGAGACCCAGGTGTCGCCGAGCCCGAGGCGGGCCCACCGCTCGTCGAGTGCTGCGGCCATGGCGTCAGGGTCGGAGTCGCCGAACTCCTGGGCGACCTCGTGCACCAGCGTGCCGAGCGCCGCCGCGCCGACGTCCGGGCCGTCCCCACCCGCGGTCGTCAGCAGCCAATTGAGCGAGCAGTTGCCGAAGCTCTCGACCCGTGACGGCGACACCTGCACCAGCTGGTCGGGCGCGCGCAGCGGACGGTCGTCGGTGAGCTCGCGCAACGCCCACCACTCGCGCGGGTCGGCACCGCGGACCCCGGCCCCGGCGAGCTTGGCGAGTTGCCCGGCCGCCCGGGAGCGGATGTCGTCGTCACCGACCGCGAGCTCGCGGCGCAGCTCGGCCACCACCGCCGACAGCGTCGTCGGTCGGGCGACCTCGGTGAAGTCGCGCAGCGCGTCGGGATCATCGGCGACGTCGAGCGGGTCCACGACGTCCAGGTATGCCGAGGGTTGTTCGTCCTCGTTGCGCACCGCGGTCACCAGCAGGCGCTCGCCGGCACGAGTGACCGCGACCAGGAACTGCCGGGTCTCGTCATACCGCACGGCCGTCTGGGCGGCCCGCCACGAGTCGCCGCGTGCGGCGAGCACATCGACCAGCCGCTCGGAGCCGAGCAACGATCCACGCAGTCGCAGGTCCGGCCAGACGCCCTCCTGCACGCCGGCGACCACGACGAACTGCCACTCGCGGCCCGCGGCGGCCTGCGGGGTCAGCAGCGCGACGGTCTCGTCGGTCGGCGCCGAGGCAACCAGCCGGTCACCCGGCACGTCCTGCCCGCGCACGTGCTCCAGGAAGTCCAGCGGCGCGGCGCCGGGGAGACGGTCGACATACGCGGCGGCATCGGAGAAGAGCGCGACGATCGCATCCAGGCGGCTGTCGGCCCGGCCCCCCTCGCGGCCGCCGGCGAGCGCCTTGGCCTGCCACTCGGCTGCCAGGCCGGCTGCCTCCCACATCGCCCACAGCACCGTCTCGGCGGTCGCCCCGGCAGCGACCGCCGCCTCCCGCCCCGCTCGTATGACGCCCGCGACCCGCACCGCCGGAGCCGCGACCGGACCCAGCAACTCCAGCCACGGCAACCCGACGACCGACGCCGCGAGCAATTCGTCGGACGATCGCGAACCGTCCGAGCCCAGCTCCTCGGCGCGCAGCGCGCGACGCAGCCGCCGCAGCGCGACCGCGTCCGCGCCGCCCAGCGGGGAGGTCAGCACATCGGCCGCGAGCTCCGGACTGATCGGATCGGGGTCGCCGGCCAGCAGCTTGCCGACGGTCTCCAGCAACGCCAGGAACGGTCGCACCGCGGGCTCGTCACGCAGCGGCACCACGGTCGGCGGCGAATTGACCGGCACGCCGGCGGTGCCGAGTGCCCGGCGCAGCGACCCGGCCCGGCCCTGCCCACGCACGATGACCGCCATCTGCGACCACGCCAGCCCGTCGAGCAGGTGTGCCCGGCGCAACTGTGCCGCGATGTGCGCGGCCTCCTGCGGCGCCGATCGCAGCAATGCGACATCGAGTCGTCCACCCGGTCGCGAGGTCACCCTGCGGTGCTCGGCGCCGGCGACCGCGCCGATGCGCTCGGCCACCCGCTCGGCGGCCTCCCGCAGCACGGCGGGTTGCCGATGGCCGGCCGACAGGATCGTGTGGTCGACCGTGCCGAAGTGGTCACCGAGCGCCCCGAACATCAGCGGGTCGGCGCCGCGGAAGCTCTGCACGGCGGCGTCGGGGTCGCCGATCAGGACCACCCGGGTGTCCGGTGCGACGACCAGCCGCAGCAGCCGCGCGGCGGCTCGGGTGATCTCCTGCGCGTCGTCGACCACCACCAGCCGGATGGCGCGCTGGACCCGGTCACGCGCGTCGAGGTCGGCCTCCAGCAGGTCGGCGGCGGCGCTGAGGATCCACGCCGGGTCGAAGGCACCGGGGCGCGACAGCGCGGTCACCTGGTCGTATTCGTCGAGCACCCGCGCGGCCGCCCCCCACTCGGGATGGTCGTGCCGACGGCCGAGCTCGGCCAGCTCGTCGGCGGTCAGTCCCCACTCCACGGCGCGCATCAGCAGGTCACGCAGTTCGTTGCGAAAACCCCTGGTGGGCAACGCATTATGGACGAACTCCGGCCACTGCGGCGGTATGCCGTCGCCGGCCTCGTGCCCGGCCAGCAACTCACGCAGCACGACGTCCTGCTCCGGGCCGCTGAGCAACCGCGGCGCGGGCTCACCCTGCAGCGCCGCAGCCTGGCGCAGGATGCCGAATCCGAGTGCCTGATGTGTCCTGGCCAGCGGCTCGGTGGACGTGCGCTGCAGGCGCGCGGTCACCCGGTCGCGCAGGTCAGCGGCCGCGAGCCGGGTCGGCGCCAGCAGCAGGCACGCGTCCGGGCGTATGCCGCGCTCCACCGCCGCCACGACACACTCGACCGCGAGAGTCGTCTTGCCGGTGCCGGGCGCACCCAGCACGACCTGCGCTCGCTCGGTGCTGTCGCACACCGCCTGTTGCACATCGTCCAGCACCGGCGGTCGCACCGCCAGGTCCGGCGATCGTCGTAGCTCCAGCACGCGACTCATCCCATCACGCGCGACCGACATACCGGCGACCCCACCACGATTGACCGGCACACATCCGGATCGAGCGGCACACGTGATTGACCCGTTTTCGTGTGCCTCTCAATGCGTTGGTGTGCCGCTCGATCAGGGGCGGGGTCGGTCCAGGGTGAAACGCGCGCGGCGCAGGTCGACCCGGTCCAGGAAGGTGCCCTTGAGCGGCGTGCCCTCCTCGCGGTAGCGCGCGAGCGCCTCGTCCTCGTGCCCCTGCGGTGGGCGACCGTCGGCGCGCAGCACCCGCCACCACGGGACCATCGAGCCGTACTCCGACATCACCGCACCGACCTGCCGCGGGCCGGCGCCGACGACCTTGCCGATGTCGCCATACGTGACGACCTTTCCCACCGGGATGTCGTCGACCACTTCGAGCACCGCGTCGGCGAGGTCCGGGAGTTCGTGGACGGTCATCTCAGTAGCGAGGCAGGGACGGGTCGACCTCGTCGATCCAGGCATGGAGGCCGCCGGCCAGCGAGCGTGCTCGCACACCGGTGGCAGCGGCGACCAGTCGCACGGCTTCCGCCGAGCGAATACCGCTGAGGCAGTAGAAGATCGCGTCCTCGTCAAGGTCGGCGACGGCGTCCAGCGCACTGCCGTCGCGCAGACCCTCCACCTGCACATGTATGTCGCCGCCGGGCAGCGTCACGATGTCGCGTTCGGCCGAACTACGCACGTCGACCAGCAGCGGTGCCCGGCCCGCCTCGATCAGGTCGGCCAGCTCGCGCGCACCGATCGTCGGCACCGGCTCCGGGACGGGAAGACCGCAGGACACGTCTTCGTCACGCAGCACGGTGATGCTCGGATGGTCGCCGCAGACCGCGCACTCCGGGTCACGCACGACCGGCACGGTCGCCCAGGTCCCGGCCAGTGCGTCGTGCACCTGGATCCGGCCGGCCAGCGGCTCGCCGACGCCGAGGATGAGCTTGACCGTCTCGGTGGCCTGGATCGATCCCATGACGCCGGGAAGCGACCCCACGACGCCCGCCTCGGCACACGAAGGGATCATCCCGGGCGGTGGTGCGGTGGGGAAAATGCAGCGGTAGCAAGGGGATTCGTCATACCCCCAGACGGTGACCTGCCCGTCGAACCGGTTGATCGACGACCACACCAGCGGCAGTCCGAGCAGCACGCAGGCGTCGTTGACCAGGTATCGCGTGGCGAAGTTGTCGGTCGCGTCGACGATCACGTCGTGATCGGCGAAGAGCTCGAGTGCGTTGTCCGCCGTCAACCGCTGCTCGACGCCGACGACCTCGATGTCCGGATTGAGCTCGCCGGCCGCACGAACCGCCGAGTCGACCTTGGCCACACCGACGTCCGCGGTGCGGTGGATCACCTGCCGGTGCAGGTTGCTCAGCTCGACGGTGTCGTCGTCGATGACGGTCAGCCGGCCGATGCCCGCACCGGCGAGATAGGAGACGACCGGGGCGGCCAAACCTCCTGCGCCGACCACGAGGACGCGGGCGGCGGCCAGCTTGCGCTGACCGGCCACACCGACCTCGGGCAGCAAGGTATGCCGCGAATATCGCTCGGCCTGGTTGCTGTTGCTCGGCGTACTGGCGCGTAACCTTTGTGGGCAAGTCACGTTGCCAAGCCTAGTCTCGATCTAGTATGCCGAGCGGAAGCGTCTTGGCGGGCGATGAAGTTGATTCTGAACAAGCACAGCGAGCTTGGACTGCGTTGACATGGCGGCAGCTTGCTGCCGCTCTTGCCGGCGCAGAATGAGCCTCGCTGATCAGAAAGGAACCTGGAGTGAGTGTTGCGGACGCGGGAGCCCGCGGAGGACGACTGCCACGCTCGGCTCGACGAGCACAACTGCTGGAGGCTGCGCAGTCTGTTTTCGCCGAGTCCGGCTACCACGCGGCTGCGATGGATGAGATCGCCGATCGGGCACACGTCAGCAAACCTGTTCTCTACCAACACTTTCCGGGCAAGCTCGACCTCTACCTCGCACTGATCGAGCAACACACCGCGGAGCTGCCCGAGTTGGTGCGCGCCGCGATGGCGTCGACCCAGGACAACCAGGAACGCGTCGCCGCCGCCGTGCGCACCTTCTTCTCGTTCGTCGAGCGCGAGGATGCCGCGTTCCGGCTGGTCTTCGAATCCGACCTGCTCGGCGAGCCCGAGGTCGCCGGCCGTGTCGACAGGATGAGCGCCGAGTGCGCCGATGCCGTTGCCAAGGTCATCCAGGAGGACACCGACCTGCCCCCGGAGAAGTCGCTGCTGCTCGGCGTGGCAACCGTCGGTATGTCGCAGACCGTCGCGCGCTCGTGGATGCACCAGCAGACGGTGCCGCGCGAGGAGGCCGAGGGCCTGGTCGCGAGTCTCGTATGGCGTGGCCTGGCCGGCTTCCCGCTGCACCCCGAGGCGTCCGAGGTCGACTGACACTCTGAGCTCCACGGCCCGTCGCAGTGCGGTCGGGCGTCCGACGTAGAGTGACGCCAATTGGTGAACCGCCCCACTCGATGTCTACTACAAGGAGCCTGAACGTGGAGATCCGGATCGGTGTGCAGCACGTCGCACGCGAGGTCGTCCTGGAGTCCGAGCAGACGCCGGACGAGGTCCAGAAGCTGGTGGAGACTGCTCTCGAGAAGGGCACCCCGCTGGTCCTGACCGATGAGCGTGGCCACCACGTGGTCGTGCCGGGAAATGCCCTGGGCTACATCGACATCGGCAGCGAGACGCGCGGCCGCGTCGGTTTCGGAGGCTGACGAAGCGCGCAGCGCAGGTTGGCGGCGCAGCGAGGTACGAGCGAAGTCGCCGGCCGGAGCGGAGCGCGAGGAAGCCGACAATCAAATTCGGAGGCTGAATCTTTGGTCGCACTCCTCACGGACCGGGCCTCAGCCGCCGCTCGCGAGCTCGCTGTCGGCTGAGTCCGATCCGGACGTCGTCGCGACGCGAAGCGCGCAGCGCAGAGATTGTTCGTGCAGGACGGGCCGGTCATCCACTGGGATGACCGGCCCGTTGCTTGTGCTGCAGCTCGCGAATCAGACGTCCGCGATGGCCTCCAGCGGTTTGGTGCGCGCTGCACGGACGGCCGGCCACAGGGCGGCCAGCACACCGCAGACACCGGCGGCGACCAGCGTGAACAGCACCGTGCCCCAGGGCACGACCGGCTCGATGCCGGTGAGCCATTCGCGGAAGGTCCGCACGAGGCACCAGCCGATGATCACGCCGAGCACCATGCCGAGCAGCGCCCCGAAGATCGAGATCAGCACCGACTCGAGGTAGATCGTGCGCCGGACCTGCTTGCGCAGCATCCCGACCGCACGGAGCATCCCGATCTCCCGCTTGCGTTCGACGACGGACAGCGCCAGCGTGTTGATGATGCCGAGGACGGCGATGATCAGGGCCAGGCCGAGCATGCCGTAGAGCACCACGAGCATCTGGTTGATCTGCTGCGCGGAGGAGTTGGCGAACTCTTCCTTGGTCTGCACCTTGACGGTCAGGTAGCTGCCCGTGATGTCCTCGAGCTTCTGCTGCACGGCCGAGCGGTCGGCACCGTCCTTGAGCAGGATGAGGTCGACGAAGTCGGCCCGCATGCTGGGCGGCGTCAGTTTCTTGTATGCCGCGCTGCCCATCTGCCACGGGTCCAGCAGAGCCGAACTCTTGTAGATGCCGACGACCTGCACGGTGGCGTCCTTGCCGAAGCGCCCGTTGAAGGTGACCTTGTCCCCGACGGACCAGTGGTACTTCTTGGCCGCCTTGTCGGAGGCGACCAGGCCGTTGGGCGGCAGGTTCGCGGTGCCCTTGATCATCTTGAAGTGTGCGGCCTTGGTCATGTCGCCACCGGGCGAGTTGCCGCCGACCTCCTTGCCGTTCAGGGTCGCGCTGACGCCGTGGATCGCCACGACACTCGCCACCCCGTCGACCTTGCGGATCTCGTCGCTGACCGTCGGTGGCAGGGCGCCGGTGTTGCCGGTGCCGATCGCCAGGAGCGGTGCCTTCACCTCGTCGTTGACCGCGCGGTCGATAGTGCCCTTGAACGACGCGCCGAGCGTGCCGATGATCGCCACCAGCATCAGGCCGAGGGTCAACGCGAAGGCCGTCGCGGCCGTCCGGCGCGGGTTTCGTATGGCGTTGGTGCGCGCCAGCTGTCCGAGCTTGCCGAACGGCTTCGCGAGCACCACACCGAGTGCGCCGACCACCGGCCGCGCGAGCGCGGGCGCACCGCACACGACCGCGACGATCGTCAGGACGGCACCGAGGCCGACCATCAGCGCCGCGTTGCCACCCTTGCCGCTGGCGCCGATCGCGAGTGCGACGACCGCCAGGACGGCGAGCACCGCGGCGATCAACGTGCGCACCCGCAGCGACGCGGACCCGTCGGTCTGGCTCTCCCGCATGGCCTCGACCGGCGCGACCCGTGACGCACGACGTGCCGGCGCCAACGCGCTGATCGTCGTGACGACCACGCCCACCACCAGGCAGGCGATGATCGCAGCGGGGCCGACCACGAGCGAGCCACTGGGCAGCCCGGTGCCGGTGCTGGACAACACTGCCTGCAACCCGGCTGCCAGTCCGGTCCCGACTGCGAGACCGATGACGGAACCGATGAAGCCGACCACGACCGCTTCGAGCATCACCGAACGCATCACCTGACCGCGCCCGGCACCGATCGCGCGAAGCAACGCCAGCTCGCGCACCCGCTGGGCGACGATCATCGAGAACGTGTTGTAGATGATGAACGTCCCGACGATCAGGCCGATCGCGGCGAACGCCAGCAGGATGTAGTTGAAGATCTGCAGGAACGAGTTGATCGCGTCCTTGTTCTCCTGACGGACCTCGTCACCGGTCTGCACCTTGTAACCGGGGAACGCCTTGGTGATCCGCTGTTTCAGGGTTTCGGCGGAGACCCCCTTGGCCGCGCCGAGCTGCACGGACGACGCGTGCGCACCGTCGGTGAAGAGCTTCTTGGCCGTCGCGGCGTCGAAGTCCATCTCCGTGTAGCCGGACGTGTCACCGGCCATGTCCACCAGGCCGACGATCTTCACGGTGAACGGCTTGGCGTTGCCCGCGGAGACCAGCACCCGCGTCGTGTCACCGACCTTCAGATGGCCGCGCTTGGCAGCGCTCTGGTTGAGCACCGCCTCGTGCGGACCGCGCGGCGCCCTCCCACCGGGGAGGATCGTCGCGCCGTCCGGGTCGAGCGCCTTGTCCTTCGGCACCCAGGTGGAACCCATCGACGGAGCACCACCGGTCGGCAGCGCCTTGCCGTCGGAACCGGCGATCGTCATCACCGCTTGGTAGCCGGGCACGACCTGCGAGACACCGAGCGTGTCCTTGTCGCGCTGGATCTGCTGGACGACGGAGTCCGGCACACCCAGGCTCTCGACGGCGCCATACGCGTTGGTGTCGGTGGTCTTGGGGCTGATCTGGGTGTCGACGCCGATGGCGACCTTGTCGAAGATCCCGTTGAAGGAGTTGCTCATCGTCGAGGTGAAGATGAGCGCACCGGCGATGAACGACGTGCCGAGCACGACCGACAGCACCGTGAGGGCGAGCCGCAACTTGTGCGCCGCGAGATTTCGCAAGGAGACCTTGCGCATGGTGGATGCCATCGCGCTCATTCCCCGTCCGGCAGCGCGCCCGCTGCGGACGCCGGCGACTGCTCCGCCAACCGGGCCGGGGCGTGCTCGTCGAGGTGCTTCATGTATTCGTAGATGTCGTCGGTCGACAGTCCGCGCTGGTCGTTCACGATCTGGCCGTCGGCCAGGAAGATCACCCGGTCGGCGTATGACGCAGCGCGCGGGTCGTGGGTCACGATGACCACGGTCTGACCGAAGTCGTCGACCGTCGCGCGCAGGATCGACAGCACCTCGGCCGACGAGCGGGAGTCCAGGTTGCCGGTCGGCTCGTCGCCGAAGATGATCTGCGGGCGGGCGACCAGGGCACGCGCACAGGCGACACGCTGCACCTGACCGCCGGACAACTCGCTGGGCCGGTGGCCGAGCCGATCGGCGAGCCCGAGACGTTCGACGACCGCCTGCATCCAGTCCTTGTCGACCTTCTTGCCCGCGATGTCCAGGGGCAGCGTGATGTTCTCCCGCGCGGTCAGCGTCGGCACCAGGTTGAACGACTGGAAGACGAAGCCGACCAGGTCACGACGCAGCTTGGTCATCTGCTTGTCGTTCAGGCCGTGCAGCGGGATCGGCCCGATCTGCACGTTGCCCGAACTCGCCGTGTCGAGCCCGGCGAGGCAGTGCATCAGCGTCGACTTGCCGGAGCCGGACGGCCCCATGATCGCCGTGAACTCCCCCGCTGCGAACTCGACCGAGACCTCACGCAACGCGTGCACGACGGTCTCGCCCTTGCCGTACGTCTTCGCCAGCTTGTATGCCGCCGCAGCCGGCGGCGCCTGCGCCTCGAGCGCCACCTCTGGGGCGGCTGCTGGGTTGGCCATGTGGTTCCTCCCGAGATCCTGAATGTGCTGCAGTGTGGCTGCAGTGTCGACTGCAGTGCCGGTAACGACTATTCCCCCGAGCACGATCCGACCGCTATGCGGTTCAACCCTGATCGGCCCCGGGTAGACCCTGACCGATCACGGCTCCCGGCGGCAACCGGGTTTCCACGTCACCCCACCGCCATACGAGCCTTGCACCCACCGGCGACGGCCACCAGACATTTACCGAACGGATACACGGCGCGCCCACATGAACCATTGCAGCTTCACTCAGGGTGTAGCACAGTCAACATTCAGGGTCCGTCTCCCGACAGGACCGCGACCAGAAGGAGTGAAGCACATGATCGGCGCAATCATCGGGGCCATCATCCTCGGAGCCATCATCGGCGTACTCGCCCGGCTGATCCTGCCTGGCAAGCAGAACCTGTCCATGTTGATGACGATCGGGATCGGCATCCTGTCTTCGTTCATCGCCAGCCTGATCGTCAGCTTGATCGGCTACCACAACAACGACGGCATCGCCTGGATCCCGCTGATCGTCGGCGTCATCGTGGCCTGCATCGCGATCACGATCTACGGCAACATGCAGGGCAAGAAGCAGCTCGCCCGCTGACGCTCATCCGCACCAAGGCAAGTGCCCCGCAACCTGGTCAGGTTGCGGGGCACTTCGTGTGTATGACGCCACCGCGCCCCTACGCGGACAGGCCGAGTGCTTCCATCCGCGCGGTGTGCGCGTCGGTCAGCCGGGTGAACATGTGCATCCAGTCCCCCAGGTCGAGCCCGTAACCGGAACCATCATCGACGAGCAGACCCATCAGGTCGTCGTTGTCGGCCGCGACACGCTGCGCCTGGGACAGTGCCTCGCCGATCAGCCGGCGGCCGAAAAGGGCCAGCCGCCCGGCGACCTTGTCGTCGGCGGCGATCGCCCGCCGCAACTCCCCTGCGGCGAACTCCACCTGACCGGCGTCCTCCAGAGCTTCACGCATGAGGTGCTGCGACTGCGGGTCGACCAGCTCGGACACCTCGCGGTAGAAGTCGTTCGCGATCGAGTTGCCGGCGTAGACCTTCATCAACGCCTCGACCCAGTCGGTGGGTGTCGCGCGACGGTGCCAGTCGTCGACCGCCCGGATGAACGGCGCCATCGCCTGGTGCGGGTCGGCGTCGAGCTCCTCGAGCCTCTCGGCAAGGCGCTCGTAGTGCGCGAACTCCTGGGTCGCGACCTTCGCCAGGGTCGCCTTGTCGCGCGACGACGGCGCGAAACCCGCCTCCTGGGCGATGGTGAGGAACCCGACCAGCTCGCCATACGCCAGCACCCCGAGGAGGGCGACGACACCGCGCCGGTAGGCCGGCTCCGCGAGATCCTGCTCGGCCCGCACAGGCCTCTTACGGGTGTCATCGGTCATGCCCAGATCGTAGCTGGCGGGGTATGGCGCCCCGGCAAGGTACAATTGCCCAGGACGGGCCGCACCTGCGCGCCCGTCACGTACGAGCACAACCGGTTCACCCAGGTGCCCGGTCGGTCACGAAGACACATCTGCGGGGTTCGCCCGCTACCCGAAAAATTCCGATCGGCTCCGCTACACCGCGCGATGCGATGCTCGCGCCGACGCGATCCCCTCCAGGGTCATCGTGCGGCGCTGGAGGCGACGCAAGCCGATCACAGGAAGATTCCATCACCCGTCATGACCGACGAAACCACCACCACCGAGGCCGCCGAGGCCGCCCCCACCCAGACTTTCGCCGACTTCGGCGTGCACCCCGACATCGTCGCTGCCCTCTCCGAGGCCGGCATCACCACCCCGTTCCCGATCCAGGCCATGACCCTGCCCGTGGCCATGTCCGGTCACGACATCATCGGCCAGGCCAAGACCGGGACCGGCAAGACGCTCGGCTTCGCCGTGCCGATGCTGCAGCAGACGGTCGGCCCGAACGACGACGGCTTCGACCAGCTCGCCGCGCCCGGCAAGCCGCAGGCACTGGCCGTCGCACCGACCCGCGAGCTGGCCGTCCAGGTCGCCGGTGACCTGCAGACCGCGGCCAAGCGCCGCGGCATCCGCGTCGCGACCATCTACGGCGGGCGCGCGTTCGAGCCGCAGATCGACCAGCTGAAGAAGGGCGTCGAGATCGTCGTCGGCACCCCGGGCCGGCTGATCGACCTGGCCGGCCAGGGCCACCTGGACCTCGGCTACGTGCGCAGTGTCGTCCTCGACGAGGCGGACGAGATGCTCGACCTGGGCTTCCTGCCCGACGTCGAGAAGTTGCTCGCCATGACACCCGCATCACGCCAGACGATGCTCTTCTCGGCGACCATGCCCGGCGCCGTCGTGTCGCTGGCGCGCCGCTACATGACCCAGCCGACGCACATCCGCGCGATGAGCGAGGACGGCGACGACCGCCAGACGGTCGCCGCGACCGAGCAGTTCGTCTACCGTGCGCACGCCATGGACAAGGTCGAGATGCTGGCGCGCATCCTGCAGTCCGAGGCTCGCGGCCTGACCGTCGTCTTCACCCGCACCAAGCGCACTGCCGCGAAGGTCAGCGACGAGCTGACGACCCGCGGTTTCGCCGCCGCTGCGCTGCACGGCGACCTGGGCCAGGGCGCCCGTGAGCAGGCGCTGCGTGCCTTCCGCACCGGCAAGGTCGACACCCTCGTCGCCACCGACGTGGCGGCGCGCGGCATCGATGTCGAGAACGTCACGCACGTGGTCAACTACCAGTGCCCGGAGGACGAGAAGACCTATGTCCACCGCATCGGCCGCACCGGTCGTGCGGGCAACACCGGCACCGCCGTCACCTTCGTGGACTGGGACGACCTGGGTCGCTGGGGCCTGATCAACAAGGCGCTCGACCTGGGCATCCCGGAGCCGCCGGAGACCTACTCCTCCTCCGACCACCTCTTCACCGACCTCGACATCCCGACCTCGGCGACCGGCGAGTTGCCGCGCGCGCAGCGCACCCGCGCCGGACTGCGCGCCGAGCGGGTCGAGGACCTCGGCGAGACCGGCAAGCACCACGGCGGCCACGACGGTGGCCGGGCTAGCAGCCGGTCGCGCAAGCCGTCCGGCCGCGACGCCGACGGCGAGAGCAGCCGCGCCAAGAGCTCACCGCGTCGCCGTCGTCGCACCCGTGGTGGCTCCGCCGGCCGGGCCTCCGCCGAGCAGGGCTGAGCCGGGCCCGTGGCCACGGCGCGGTTCAGTCCGCCATACGTCGATCGCCTGCGGGCGGCTGACCGGTGGCTGCGCGCGTCGGAGCGCGATGCGCATGCGGCGCGCTACGCCGTCTGCCGGACCACGATCTCGGCGCTGACCCGGGTCGACAGCTTCTACATCGGGTTCTTCCGGGAAGAGGACACCGTCTTCATTCCCTACATCTACGACCACGACCAATTTCTCCGCCCGAGCATCGGGCGCTACAGCAAATACGGCGTCTCGAACTGGATCCGCAGCAGCAAGCAGCCCTACGTCTACCGTGACGACGGCGGCCGGCGGCTCACCAACGCCATGCCGTTCGGGGACACCAGCGAAGTGTCCCTGGACGCCATGGCGGTCCCGCTGATCGACGCGGTCACCGGCGAGGTCAGCGGATTGATGAGCGCGCAGAGCCTGCACCCCCATGTGTATGACGACGAGGCCGTGCGCGCACTGGAATGGCTCGGCCGCGCCCTGATGCACTCCTTCGCGCGGGACACCGCCGCCCAGGACGAGCTCGACCTCTACACGATCTACCCCGAGTTGGACACCTCCGGTGTGCAGGACGAGACGGACCTGATCGACGCGGTGAGCGCACACGTCAACCGGCTGCACCGGCAGATCCGCGATCTCGCCCAGCTGGCGTCCCCGCTCGGCGGCGCGGTCGCCGAGGCCGCACAGGCGCTGCAGCAACTGTCCGAGGCGACCCAGGTGGAGATCGGCGACCTCTTCGGCGCGTTCGCCGACGCCGCGCAGGACGACGATGACGGGGTCGACCCGGCGGCCGAGCTGACCAGCCGCGAGCGCGAGATCGCCGAGCTGATCGCACGCGACGGCGTCAGCAACGCAGACCTCGCGCGGCAGCTGCACATCTCGGAGAAGACGGTCAAGACACACGTCGGCAACGTGCTGCGCAAGCTCGGCGTCGCCCAGCGCGCGGGCATCGAATTGGTGCTCAGCCCGCCGTCGAGGCGTAATTCCTACTCCTAGGGCCTAGGCCGGTGCGGCGCAAAGTTCATACCGAGTCGCATAGCTTGGCTTGGCTGAACCCGACATTATGGACGTAGTTCGTTCGCAGGCTGGGGGGAGCGAACGACAGTCCAGGGGAGAGATCGCCGGCACATTCGGGGATGTGCCGGCGATCTTTTACACCCCAGACCTATTTGCAGTTTGCCTGCACCTCAGGGTCGGATCGGACCACTGCCGGAGGTCGCCTGCTCGATCAGCTGCTCCAGCACGTCCGGGGACGTGGTGTTCTCGCCGAGCCGGTTCTCCTTGCCCGTGCCGTGGTAGTCGCTCGACCCGGTGACGAGCAGCCCGAGCCGGTCGGCCAGCTGCAGGCCCTGCCCGATCGCCTCGTCGGTGTGATCGCGGTGATGGACCTCGAGGCCGGCCAGGCCGGCGTCCGCCATACCCTCGATCACGTCGAACCCGACGGTGCGTCCGCGGGCGGCCGCGAACGGGTGCGCCATCACCGGCACTCCCCCGGCCCCGCGCACGAGCCGCGTCGCCACCGCCGGGTGCGGCGCGTAGTGCGACACGTGGTACTTCGACCCCGAGGCGAGGTATGACGCGAAGGCCTCGTCCCGGGATGCGACGACACCGGCGGCCACCAGCGCGTCGGCGATGTGCGGCCGGCCGATCGTGGTGTCGGCGCCGAACTGCTCCTGCACCTGCTCCCAGCGCAGGCCGGTGTCCGGCGCGAGCCGCTCGACCATGCGCTGCGCACGCGTGCGCCGCGACGAACGGGCGCGTTCCAGCTCCCCGAGCAACGGGGCGTCCAGCGGGTCGATGAAGTAGCCGAGCAGGTGGATGCTGATGCCGTCATACGCGCAGGAGATCTCGATGCCCGGCACCAGCGTCACGCCGGTGTCGGCGACCGCCCTGGCCGCCTCACCCCAGCCACGGGTCGTGTCGTGGTCGGTCAGCGCGACGACGTCGAGCCCGGCCTTCGCGGCCGACCGCATGACGTCCGCGGGGGTCTCGGTGCCGTCGCTCTGAGTGGAGTGGCTATGCAGGTCAATGCGCATCGCAGCTCACCCTGCGTTCACGTCGCGAGTCGCAAGCTCCCTGCAACGCGGCCGCATCACGAGCCTTCAATGCCTGTATCCGATGAACTTCATGCGCCGACTGTAACCGTCCGGCCGGACTCGGCGCTGGCGCGTATCCGCGACTGCGCCCCGCGACCGTGCGCCGGCTGACAAGCTGGACCCATGCCAGCTGACCGGCCCGCACCCGCCCCACCCCGCCTGGCCGCGCTGCGTCCGAAGTCGGTCGTGACCGCCACCCAGCTGATGTATGCCGGGCTGGTTCTCGCGCTGATCGGAGTGCTGGTCAACGCACTGTCGCACGGGGCGATCACCCACGCGCTAGAGCACACGAACGAGTCGCGGTCACCCGGGGACCGGCTGACCGCGACCGACCTGAAACACGCCGCCGACCTGACCTACGACGGGTTCCTGGCCATGTCGATCGCGGCAGCCGTCGTCTGGCTGGTGATGGCGATCGCCAACAGTCGCGGACTGGGCTGGGCGCGGATCGTCGCGACGGTTCTCGTCGTCATGAACCTGCTGCTCGTCATCGGTATGGCGACGCGCGGCACGACCGCCGCCACGATCGCCGAGATCCCGACCCTGCTGGTCGGTGCCGCTGCCGCCTGGCTGCTCTGGCAACCACCCAGCACGACCTTCTTCGAACGCTGCGCCGCACTGCGGGCCGCAGGGCGTGCATGACCGACGGAGCAGAGCCCGACCGCATGCCCGTGCTGCATCGTTGCTTGTTCACAGTACGATCAAGCGACGTTTTCTGACTTTTCGAAAGGATGACGTGCCGTTGGCACTCATGCAGCCCAGTTTCAGTGTGGTCGTCCCGTTGTATCGCACGGCGCGGTATCTCCCCGACCTGCTCGCCTCCTTCGAACGCCAGCGATCCGGTGATTACAGCCTGCAGTTCGTGTTCGTCGATGACGGCTCGGACGACGACTCCGCCGATATCGCCGGCCGCTGGCTGAGCTCATCGGGCGCGACGGGCGAGGTCATCCGGCAGGAGAACGCAGGAGTCTCGGCAGCGCGCAACCGAGGTATCGAGGCCGCGACCGGTGACTGGATCACCTTTCCCGACTCCGACGATTTCGTCAGCGACGAGTACTTCCACCGTGCGGCCGAGGCTCTGGCGGAGAACGCCGACGACGACATCGTCCTGCTCAGCGCCAACGTGCACCGCTTCACCGAGCAGACCGGTCGCAAGACCGACGAGCACCCGCTGCGGCACAAGTTCGTCGGCGGCCAGACCAATCACAATGTGGTGGACCTCGCCCGGCGTCCCACCTTCATCCAGACGCAGAGCGCATCGGCGTTCTTCCGGCTGGACGTCATCCGCGAGCATTCGGTCCGTTTCATCGAGGGCCTGCGCGTCGCGGAGGATGCCCTCTTCGCCTCCACCTACCTGCTGGCGGCTCCCACGACGCTCATCGTCCCGCTGAAGGAGTCCAAGTACTACTACCGTCGCCGGGCGGCGGCGGACTCCGCGGCCGACTCATACCGCACGAACCCGGACTTCTACTTCGGCAGGTTCGAGCGCGGCTACATCCCGCTGATCAGTCGGTTCTCGGCAGCCGACCCGGTGCCGGAGTGGCTGCAGAACGTCATCCTCTACGACCTCAGCTGGCTGTTCCCGCGCGAGCTCAACATCGAGCGCAAGGCCACCCACCTCAGCGACGATGAGCGCAAGCGCGTCATCGAGCTGCTCAAGGCCGTGTGCCGGGCGCTCGAGTGGCCGACCATCATCAACTACCGCATCACCAACATCTCGCCGGAGGTGCGCGCGCTGATGCTGACGCTCGGCGACAAGCCGCTCCCCGCCGGGGGCGCGGTCCGGCTCTCCAAGAACGTGCCCGGTTCGTTCGAGATGGCCTATCTGTTCCAGGGCGCGCACCACCCCGTCGAGCGCGTGGAGTCCCACGGCCACGAGGTCGAACCGCTCACGACCAAGACGCGCTGCCTCGATTACTTCGGCCAGGACCTGCTGCACGAGCGCATCATCCGACTTCCGGACCTGCCGTCGATCACCTTGAGCCTGGACGGCGAGCCCCAGATCCTGACCTACGGCAACTACTACTTCGGTTCCGGCGAAGCGCGCGCGCTGCACGCGAACCGGCCGGCGAAGACCGGCGGCAAGGCCTCGCCCATGTGGAAGCAGGTGGCCATCCGCGGCGCCGCCGAGGTGGTCTGCTGGACCAAGGCGCCGGTCGGCAAGTCGGGTGTCGCGCGCAAGGCCAATGCACTCCGCGGCACTCGATTCCGCCAGTTCATCCGCAACCTCGCGCAGACACCGCATTACAAGAAGAAGTACTCCGACGCCTGGTTGATCATGGACAAGCTGCGCGCTGCCAATGACAACGGCGAATACCTCTACGACTACGTGACCAGCGAACGCCCGGACATCAACGCCTGGTTCGTGCTGAAGAAGGGCAATCCCGAGTGGGAGCGGCTGAAGAGTCGTGGCTTCCGGCTGATCGCCTACCGCAGCCTCGAACACCTGGTGGCGCTGCAATGCGCATCCGTGGTCGCCTCCTCCCAACTCGACCTGGAGATGGAGCGCCCGGTACCCACCAACTTCTACCCGCGCTCCCGGCGTCCGTGGCGCTTCGTCTACCTGCAGCACGGAGTGCTGCAGCACAACCTCGCGCACTGGTTCAACAGCAAGGACATCGATCTCCTCACGACCGCCAGTGTCGATGAGCACGAGTCGATCGTCGACGGCTGCGCCTACAAGCTGACGTCGGATTCGGTGACGCTGACCGGGTTCCCGCGCCACGATGTCGTCGTCAAGGAAGCGGCGGGCCACCCGTTCGCGGAGCGGTCGATCATCCTCGTCGCGCCGACCTGGCGGAACAACCTCTTCCTGCCGAAGGCGGCGTTCGGCGCGCAGCGAAAGTTGCGCGCGCCTTTCCTGGAGACGGCATACGGCCAGAACTGGATGAAGTTCCTGTCGCACCCCGACCTCGCACGGTTGGCGGCCGAACACAATGCCGAAGTGGTCTACCTGCCGCATCCCAACCTGCGTGGCAATGCGGAGGGCGTCACCTACCCGGATCATGTCCGGGTCATCGAGTCCTCGCCGAACGTCCACGAGCTGATGAGCCGATCGCGGGTCACCATCACCGACTACTCGTCGATCTTCTTCGACGCCGCGCTGGCGCAGTCACGGATCGTGTTCTTCCAGTTCGACCATGACGAGTTCCTGAAGGGTGCCCACACCTACGTGCCGGGCTACTGGGACTACACGGAGCACGGGTTCGGGCCGGTGACGACCGAGGTGGACGATGCGGTGGCGCAAACCGCCCTGGCCTTCACCGGGACGGGCGCTGACTGGCCGGGCCATTACGAGGAGCGGATCCGCCGCACGCTGCCGTTGACCGATGGCCATGCGGCGCAGCGGATCACCGACGAGATCGAGCGCAAGCTGCTCAGCTGAGCAGCCGCGGGCGGCGGTCAGCCGACGGCGCGGATGGCTTTCTCGTCGTCCGCCTTCTTCTTGGCCGCCGCCTCCTCGGCCGCGCGCCGCTGCTCCCGGCGCTGGGCGGCCTTCTTCGGGTCGTGCTTCTCCTGATAGGCGTCCAGCACATCGTCGGTGGGACCGTCCATCAGGATCTGGCCCTCTTCCAGCCAGATCGCGCGGTCGCAGGTCTCGCGGACGACGCCGAGGCTGTGGCTGACCAGGAACACCGTGCCGGCTTCCTTGCGCAGCTCCTGGATCCGTCGCTCACTGCGGCGACGGAACTCGGCATCGCCGGTCGCCAGGGCCTCGTCGATCAGCAGGATGTCGTGTGACTTGCTGGACGCGATCGCGAAACGCAACCGCGCTCCCATACCGCTGGAGTAGGCGTTCATCGGCAGCGAGATGAAGTCGCCGATCCCGGAGAACTCGCAGATGTCGTCGAAACGTTCCTCGACATCCTGCGGCGTCATACCCATTGCCAGACAGCCCAGGGTGATGTTGCGCTCACCGCTCATCGTCGAGATGAGGGCGGCGTTGACGCCGAGCAGGGCTGGCTCGCCACGCGTGTAGACCGCGCCCGAGGAGGGCGTGAGCAGGCCGGCGATGCCGCGCAGCAGGGTGGACTTGCCGGAGCCGTTGGGGCCGATGAGGCCGATCGCCTCGCCCTCCCAGGCGGTGAAGCTGACGCCACGCACCGCCTTCACCTCGCGCATGCCGGGTTTCGACGCGCCGGTCACCGTGCGCGCCAATGCGAGGGCACCGCCGCGGTTGGCGTAGCGGCCGGAGATCTTGTAGGTCAGGTGGACGTCGTCTGCGACGACGGTGGGCTTGCGCTCCTCGACAGGTTCAGTCACGACCGTACGACTCCTCTGCCTTCCAGAAGTACACATATCCGACGACCAGCACGCCGACGGACCACGCCAGGGCGGTGAGCCATTGGCTCGGCGTCGTGCCCGGCCCTGACGCGAGGAACGCACCACGGTAGAGCTCGACGTAGGTGGTGACCGGGTTCGCGTTCAGGATCGCGGCCGCGGTCGGCTTGGACTTGGTGAACGAGTCGATGCTGAACATGATTCCGGAGGCGTACAACCACACCCGCAACGCGAACGGCAGCATCTGCGACACGTCCGGGATCTTGGCCCCGACCCGCGCGAAGGCGAAGGCCAGACCCGCACAGAACATCGTCTGCAGCGCCACGGCAGGGATGAGCAACAGCCACTGCACCCGCACCGGTTCGCCACTCAGCAGCACGATCGGGATCAGCACCACCAGCGAGGCCAGCAGATGCTGCAGGGCGATCGTGGTGGAGGACACCGGGAACACCGCCCGCGGGAAACGCAGCGTGCGTGCCAGCGAACGGTTCGACTGCAGGGAGCGGGCCCCGCTCGTCACCGAGCTCTGGACGAACTGGAAGACGAAGATGCCGATGACCAGGAAGCCGAGGTAGTTCGGGACACCGCGACGGGTGCCGATGAGGAGCCCGAAGATCAGGTAGTAGACGGCGGCGTTCAGCAGCGGGGTCAGCACCTGCCAGGCCTGCCCCAGGAAACTGCGGGAGTACCCGGACGCATTCGTCGCCCGGGAGAACTCGACGATGAAGTACCGGCGCTGCCACAACTCACGGGTGTATTCGGACAGCGATGCCCGGGCTCCCGCACGCTTCAGGCCATAGCGCGCCACGAGGGCCTGGGCGTCCTCACTGGACCCCGGGGCCTCTCCTGGCGGCTTCATGTATGCCTGTCCCGACTCTGTCACAACGCGCAACGATACGACATCTGCGGCACAACTCCGTGCCATCACGCTCCCGCGGGACCCGATCGATACACAGGGTTCACCCGCCATCGTTCCCTTCGTGCGCCCGGTACTGCCCGCCCGGGCGCACGAACATGAGCAACGTCACACCGAGGAGACGGTTTCCTGAACGTCGCACTCGGAATCTGTCCCTATTCTGTCGCCGATCTGACCCCGCGGCCGGCCCGAAGACCCGGCTCCCCATCCCATACGTCACGGGCTGGCCTGTAGCAACCGGCAGCCCCGCCCAGGAGGCCCTCATGCGACAGCACTCTGCCGACAGTTCCCGCCGAGGTGGTCGGCGGTGAGTCTCCTGCAGTTGCCGACCAAGCGGCTGACCGAGCCCGACCGGCGCGCGCGTCTCGGTGCAACCCTTCGCCGATGGACGATCCGGTCGGCGGTGGTCGCCGCGGTCCTGGTCGTGGCGTTCGTCCTGTTCAAGGTCGCCGTCAACATCGCGACGACCTACCTCTGGTTCGACTCGGTCCACGACGGGTCGGTCTACTCCACCGAGATCTGGGCGAAGGTCCTGCTGTTCGCCGTCTTCGGGGTGATCGGCGCCGCCGTCGGCGGGGGGACGATGTATGCCGTGAGCCACTTCCGCAGGCGGCTCTCGATCAATGAGAGCGACGATGTGTTCCGCGCAGGCTTCCGCCGCTACGAGCCGCGGTTCCGCTGGCTCATCGTGGCGGCGACCGCCGTGGCCGCCGGTGTGTCGTCCGGCAAGCACGCCGCCGCCCAGTGGCAGACCTACCTGCTGTGGAGCCACGCGACACCGTGGCACAAGACCGATCCGGTGTTCCACAAGGACATCTCGTTCTTCATCGAGATCAACCCCTTCCACGTCGCCGTCGTCACGTTGCTCTCGGGCAGCATCCGGTACGGCCTGTACATCGCCGTGATCGCCGGCTACTGGTATGGCGGGTGGCGGGTGCGCGGTGGCCGCCAGAAGGTCACGCGCGGCATGGTCGTCGTACTCTCCGCCCTGATCGGCGCGTACGCACTGCTGAAGGCGGTCGGTTACTGGCTGTCCCGCTACGCGGTGACCACGTCGGGCCAGGGCCCGGTGACCGGTGCCGGTTACACCGCCGTTCACGCACTGCTGCCCAGCAAGGACACGATGGTGGTCATCACCGCGCTGTGCGCGGCCGCTCTGCTGGTGAACGCCTTCGTGGTCGGCCGCGCCCGGATGCTGCTCGCCTCCGTCGTGGCGCTGGCCGTGGCCGCCGCCGTGGTCGGCGTCGGCTGGCCGAAGCTGGTCTATCGCCTGCGCGAGGCGCCCAGCGCCGCACAGGTCGACCTGCCGGAGATCGCGCACAACCAGAAGGCGACCCTGGCGGCATTCGGTCTCGACGGCAACGTGAAGACCATCGCCTACCACCAGGAGGCGAAGTCCAACAGCAAGGCGCTGACGAAGCTGGCCGGCCAGAACGCGCAGATCCCGGTGATCGACCCCAACAAGCTGTCCCCGACGTTCACCGTCAAGCAGCAGATCCAGCCGTACTACCAGTTCAAGTCGACCCTGGACATCGGCAACTACCGGCTGCCGGGCACCTCCAACGCCAAGAACGACGTCGCACTCGCCGTGCGCGAACTGAACCTGTCGGGTGTGCCGTCGAACAACTGGGTCAACAGTCACCTCGTCTACACCCACGGCTACGGCATCGTGGCGGCACCGACGTCGCGCATGGACACCGCCACGGAGAGTCCGGCATTCCTGGACGGCGGCATACCCCCGGCCCAGCAGATCCCGGTCAACCGGCCGCAGATCTACTTCGGCCAGTCGTTCCCGACGGGCTCCTACGCGATCGTGGGACAGCCGACCGGCAGCCACCAGCAGCTCGAGTTCGACCACCCGGGCGCGAAGGGCTCGGCGAAGTCGGCGCACACGACATACAGCGGGAAGGGCGGCATACCCGTCGGGTCGACGTTGCGTCGTCTCCTCTTCGCGGTGCAGTTGCACAGTCCGAACGTGCTGTTCAGCTCCGAGATGAACTCGGCCTCGCAACTGCTCGAGTTCCGCAACCCGCGAGCCCGGGTCGCGAAGGTGGCGCCGTGGCTGACCCTCGACGGCGACGTCTACCCCGCGGTCGTCAACGGGAAGATCAAGTGGATCGTCGACGGGTACACCACGTCCAACAAATATCCCGAGTCGCAGATGGTGAACCTGCACAACGCGACCAGCACCTCGCTGACGCAGAACGGTTCATCGGTCTCGCAGCCGGGTCAGGGCGTCAACTACATGCACAACTCGGTGAAGGCCGTCGTCGACGCCTACACCGGCAAGGTGACGCTCTACTCGTGGAACCAGAAGCAGCAACCCGACCCGTTGCTGAAGACGTGGGAGTCCGCGTTCCCCGGCCTGGTGAAGAGCCAGTCGAGCATCCCGTCGGCGCTGTTGTCCGAAATGCGTTATCCCACAGACCTTTTCAACGTTCAGCGGCAACTGCTCGCCAACTACCACGTGACGCAGCCGGCCGACTTCTACAGCGGCAACGACTTCTGGACGGTGCCGAACGATCCGACGGTCGCCGCGGCCAACAAGATCAACGCCAACGGCACGTCCTCGACGAGCTCGACGCCGTCCCAGCCGTCGGAGTACATCTCGATGTCGGCCGACGGGTTCGGTGGTCCGCGCTACGCCCTGTCCAGTCCGATGGTCACCTACAACGGACGCGACCTGTCGGCCTTCATGTCGGTCGACGCCTCACCCGGTCCCGATTACGGGAAGTTCACGGTGCTCGACTTCCCGTCGGAAGGCGCTGGTGAGTCACCGTCGCAGGTGCAGAACGACATCGAGTCCGACACCAGGATCACCGAGGCACTCACCCTGCAGCGTGGTGGCCAGTCGAAGGTCGTCCTGGGCGACCTCGAGGCGATCCCGGTCGCCGGTCGCCTGCTGTATGTCGAGCCGGTCTACACCCAGTCGACGGGCAACCAGTCCTTCCCGATCCTGCGACACGTGATCGCGTTGTACGGCAACGGCACTCCGTCGTTCGAGGACACCCTGCCCCAGGCGGTGAAGGCCGCGGTGCAGTCCTCCAGCAGCACCAACTGATCCGGACCCCGCCGGCCCGAGCGGCGGGGAAACCGACCGAGCGGCCCACGAAATGCAGGCATTTCGTGGGCCGCTCGTCAGTTGGTGGTCCCGTCGAACAGAGAGTCGTCCGTCGAACAGGCCCCGTCGCCAGAGCCCGTCGCCAGGGCCCCGGGGGTCAGGACACGCCGTACCCGAGGGCGTCCAGCTTCTTCTCCAGGTATGGCGCCAGGGTCCGTGCGTAGGTCGCGGTCATGTGCGAGGCGTCGAAGTAGACCGTGACGCCACCGATGACCGCCGGGCAGGTCTTCTCATTGCAGAAGAGGTTCGTCAGGTCGATCGTGTGCACGCCCTTCATCCCGACTGCAGCAGCCTCGTAGGGGTAGTGCCACTTCCACGAGGTGGGCGTGCCGGCGCACTTGTCGTTGTTGCCGGAGTTCTGCGCCAGGCAGTCCGGAACGTTCTGCATGGTGTTGCCCGGGTAGGGCAGGTCGTGCAGCACGATGATCGGCGTGCCGCCGGCGGTCCACTTCTTCAGGTAGGAGCGGAAGCCGGCGCGGGCGATCTTCTCGCCCTTCGTCCAGTCCGTCTGACCCTCCGGCAGGACCGACTCGCGGTTGGACGTGATGATCAGGTCGTACTGCCCGTGCGCGGTGTGGTCCAGCACCCACTTGCCGTAGTCGTGGCATCGGTCGGACACCTCCTTGGTGTCGAACTGTTGCCGGGTGTCGCTCGGCGCGCACTGCGAGATCAGGTAGGTCGTGATCGACCAGTTGTTCTTCTTGGCGAGCTCCATCAGCGCCGGCTGCCAGTGCCCCGCGTGCGAGTTGCCCACCAGGGCAACCTTTTTGGAGCCCTTGCCGTAGTGGCATACCGGCCGATTGGTGAAGGGACGATAGGCCCAGCACCCGTCGGCGTAGGCCACTTCCTTGTCGTCCTTCGCCGCATCCGGCGACGGCACCGGGGCCGCCGACGGGTCCTGCGGGCAGGCCTTGAAGCCCTTGGCCATCGAGGCGGCTCCGAAACACGGGCCGGCGTCCGCGACCGCGGCTTCGGCAGCGCGTTGCTCCGCCTGGATGTGCGCGTTGCCCGCCCACCACCAGCCGCCGGCCGCGAGCGCCAGGGCGGCCATGGCGGCCACTCCGTAGCGGTAGGTGTTGAACAGCACGCGGTGGGTACGCCGCTG
This sequence comes from Flexivirga sp., assembly GCF_035551235.1. Taxonomy (GTDB): domain Bacteria; phylum Actinomycetota; class Actinomycetes; order Actinomycetales; family Dermatophilaceae; genus Flexivirga. Next base: position 201,430 of record NZ_DASZNO010000019.1, read on the forward strand.
GCGGAACACGTCCTCGACATACTTCTTGCACAGTCCGGCGAGTATGACGGAGACGACCAGGATCGAGACCCGGTCCAGCAGGCCGAGGTGTCCGCTGACATATGGCAGCAGCGCGATGAGTGGCCAGTGCACCAGGTAGAGCGAGTAGGAGATGTCGCCGAGGTATTGGACCGGGCGCAGTCCGAGCACCCGCCCCAGCACGGAGGAGTCCGGCGGTGTGCCCCACAGCACCAGCGCCGTGCCGACCGTCGGCAACAGCGCGGTGTAGCCGGGGAACGGCATGCTGCCGACATACCAGAACCCCGTGACGAGGATGGCGATGATGCCCAGCCAGGACACGAGGGCACGGGCTCGTCCCGTCATACTCCTGACACTGGCGGCGGGCAGTGCCGCGACCAGGCCACCTAGCGCGAGCTCCCACATCCGGGTCGGCGTGACGAAATATGCGCCGGCCGGGTTGATCGAGGTGTACCAGACCGACACCACGAGCGATGCCGCGAACACCACCCCGATCACGGTCATCAGGCGCATCGTCACCTGCGCGGTGCTCGGTGTACGACGGGTGGCGTGCCGGTAGGCCCACCAGATGGCCAGCGCCATGAGGAACGGCCAGACGACGTAGAACTGCTCCTCCACCGACAACGACCAGTAGTGCTGCAACGGACTGGGCGCGTCGTCCTCGGCGAGGTAGTTGACGCTGTTCCCGGCAAGCACCCAGTTCTGGACGTAGAACGTGCTGGCCAGGATCTGCCGGGCGGTCGTCGTCCACATCGTCGACGGAGCGACCCACCAGGTCGCCACTCCCGTCGCCAGCAGAACCACCAGTGCGGCCGGCACGAGGCGCCGGATGCGGCGGGCCCAGAAGTCGGCGAACCCCCGGGCGGAGGTGGGCCGATTCTTCAGCAGGACCGCGGTCATCAGGAAGCCGGAGATGACGAAGAAGACGTCGACGCCGGTGAATCCACCGGTCAGCCGGTTCGGCCAGATGTGGTAGATCACCACCAGCAGCACGGCGATGGTCCGCAGGCCCTGGATGTCCGCCCGGAAGCCGGTGGAGCTTCCGATGGTCGTGTTCTCGGAATCGGTTCGGCTGGTGGTGCTACGCGTTGGGGCGCTCAACTACTGGGCCTCTCAGGGGATCATGGCCGGGATGGTGTCAGCGGGTGCTGTCAGCCGACGCTCTCTTCCCGGCCGGGGAGTTCACGGCGGACATCGATGACGGCGCCGGTCAGGTCCGATGCCAGCACCGCCAGTGAGGCGTCGGCGACCTGCTCGGCCGACAGCAGGGTGCCCGGCGGTTCCTCGCCGAACGCCGCGAGCCGCATCGGCGTGGCCGCCCGCTCGGGGTTGATGACATTGACCTTGATGTCGTCGGCGGACCACTCCTCGGAGAGCGCCTGGGTCAGGTTGACCACGGCCGCCTTCGTGGAGGAGTACAACGCGTAGTTCTCCCGCCCACGCGTGTAGGACGACGAGGTGAAGTTCAGCAGGTGGCCGCCCGACTTCTTCAGGTACGGGTACGCCGCGCGGGCGACGTTGACCGGCGCGAGATAGTTGACGGCGATCACCTTGGCGACGTCGTCCTGGGTCGCCTCGGCCAGCCTGCCCATCTGCAGTACGCCGGCGGTGAGCACGACCGCGTCGATCTGGCCGTGCTGCAGCGCGGTCTCCTTGAACGCCTTGGCGATCTGGTCCTCGTCCTCCACGTGCAGACCGGTCGTGGACCGACCGTGCGCCACGACCGTGGCGCCGAATCCCCGCGCCAGCCGGTCGATCTCGGCACCGATGCCGTAGCTGCCGCCGAGGATGACGATGACCTTGTCCTTGAAGAACGCCCGCAGGTCACCCTCCGGCAGTGGAGCCTCCTGGGTGCCCAGCTGGAAGAACTTGTCGACGATGTACATGTCGAGCGGGTAGGTGACCTTCATGTTGCGGTCGGAGCCCTGGATCGTCTTGGTCTGCACGTCCGGGAGGTACTTCAGCACGACACCGCAGTCGTCGGTCGCGGAGAAGTAGGGGTCGTCCGCTGCCAGTTCGTAGGCCGACCGCAGCACGGAGAGCTTGAAACCCTGCGGCGTCTGCCCGCGCCGCAGGAAGCTGCGATCCGGGATGTGCGTGATGATCTCGTCCTCGTCCACCGAGACGATGGTGTCCGCCGAGGGTATGACGACGTCGACGGCGTTGTAGCTGTCGAGGGCCGCCGCGCAGTCCTTCAGGATCCGCCCGTCGACCAGCGGCCGCACCGCGTCGTGCAGCAGGATCTTGGCTTCGTCCTCCTCGATCGCGTTGAGCACCCGCATGGTGGTCTCGTTGCGGGTGGCGCCGCCCTCCAGGATCCGCGAGACCTTGGGGTACTTGTCCGCCAGGATCGTCGCGGTCTTCTCCGACCAGCCCGGGGTGACCATCACGATCATCTCGTCGACGACCGAGGAGTCGTGCAGCGCAGCGACCGTGTGCTCGAGGATGGTCTTGCCGGAAACCTTCACCATCTGCTTGGGCACACTGAGCCCGAGCCGAGCCCCGACCCCACCGGCCAGCACCACTCCGTACGTCTTCACGCGGTCATTCACCTTTTCCCTGTGTCGACACCCTGGCGCCGTTCGCCCGGTCGGGCCGGGCGAGTTTAACAAGGCTGCGGACTTGTTCGTCGCTTGCTGTTCACCTGGAAGACTCATCCGTTCAGCACCGACCTCGCCGCGGCCTGGAACAAGCGCACGCTGTCGCGCTCGTTGCCGAGGTAATGGGCCCGCAGGTCTCGCCGCGCCGACCTGAGCGGGTCGGCGTCGGCGTCCAGCACCGGGCGGAGCGCATCGGCGAGGTCATCGCGCACGTCGACCAGATATGCCGCTTCCAGCACGGGGTAGTCGTCGGCGCCCGGATACTGGCCGGCTCCGGTGGGGAGCACCACTGCCAGCGGCTTGCACGACGCGAGGTAGTCCGAGGCGACGCTCGAGATGTCGGAGATCATCGCGTCGGACCGGTTGAAGTTGTCGATGATCCCCTCCGAGAGCGCCTGCGAACTGGTCAGGTGTGGGCTGTCCGAACTCGCTGCGGCTTCCAGCTGTGCGTCGATCCGGGCGATGATGGCTGCCGCGCGCCGCTGGCCCCGCGACAGCGGGTGCGGTCGGAACACCACGCGAGCTCCTCCTTCCAGTAACGCTCGCACGATCTGCTCGCCATACTCCATCGAACTCAGGCTCATCTCCCGCATCCCGGACTGCCAGGTCGGCGCGTAGAGCACGGTGCGCCGGCCGGGCACCGGGTCGATGTTGTGCTCGGTGGCCGCCGCGACCTGTGGCCGGCCGACGATCACGAACTTGTCCTCGGGCACGGACACGCCGTGCCGGGCGAACCTGTCGATCGCGGCCCGACCGGCCACGAAGTCCTGGTCGAACATCGCGAACATGGGGTGATAGCTGGACGGTTTGTCGGAGTCGCCATGATTCAGCTGCACGTGTGTACGGTCGATGTACCGGATGCCGTCGGTGCACTCACTGTGGATGTTGACGTAGAACACCGCTCGCACGCTGGGCACCATGCAGGCGTCCAAACCGGTGACGCGTGGGCAGGCGATGAGCGGCGCACTCGTCAGTCGGGCCGCCCGCGGCAACATCTCGGGATTGCGCGCCAGGATCGCGAACGGCACGCCGAGCTGCTCCAGCTGCGGCAGCCACATCCGCACCTGGTAGTCGCCGTCGACCGGCCCGCTGAAGTAGACGAAGAACTCCGGGGCATACCGCTCCAGCGCGCGGGTCACCTCGCGGTCGACGCTCCCGTCCCGGCGGGCCCGCACCGCCGAACGCAGCCGTATGGCGCAGGCGGCCGCCGCGGCCAGGACGAGCACGAGCACCAGCACGCTCACGACATCCGGCACGTCCCCGCCGGAGTCGGCGAGCAGCAGCAGGGCGAGCAGCGCTGCTGCGAGCGGCACGACCGGTGTGAGGGCGCCCGGCTCGTGCGCTCGGGGGTCACTGGGGACACCGGGAAGGTTCACCGCTCGAACCCGCGGTACGACCCGTTGGTGCAACGGCTCCTGGGCCAGGCAGACGGCAGCCGCGACACCCGCGGTCAGCGCGACCCACACGGTGGCTCCGCCGTGTGCCCGCAGGCTCAGCACACAGGACAGCGCGGTCAGCAGCGGGATGGTCGCCAGCACCGGGCCGGGACGGTGCCGGCCGACGACGATCAGTGCGGCCTGTTGCGCCAGCACGAGTACGCCGATGACCCACCCGGCAACCGGCCACACCGCAAGGGCGACGGTGGCCGCCGCAAGGGCGACCAACGCCCACACGCTCATGCCGGACCGGGCGATCCGAGCCACCATGGCGATCATGCTCGACGGTCGCCGATGCTGGTCGTTCACGTGGCTCCTCCCGGTTGTTCGCCGCGGGCGATTGTCGCAGGCGACCGTACGACACCACGCTGGGACCGTCGCTGGGTGGTGCTCCGTCGATGACCGGCCTGCCGCTTGATCGATGCAGGCCCCGATCACGCATCCGAATGAGCAGGAGTAGTAGAACAGAACACGCGCCGTCACGCGCAGCCAACACGACCTTCGCCACCAACCCGTCAGGTGAACGCATGAAGACCGTCCCACTCGCACCCTACGTAGACGATGCGGGCAACCGCGTCGAATTCACCGGCCCCCCGTCCGAGTCCGTCAAGATCACCTTCCGGGGCAAGAACAACGTGGCGCGCATCCACCCCGATGCCGTCGCGCGGAAGCTGAGCGTCGACTTCAACGGCAACAACGGCACGTTCGAGCTCGGCAGCAACCCGCAGAAGCGGGGCTTCTCCGCCAGCGTGCGCGTCGGACAGGACGCCTCCGTCCGCATCGGCGACGGTGTCTCGTCGACCTCCGGAGTGCTCATCTCCGCGGTCGAGGGCGTGACGGTCAGCATCGGTGACGACACGATGTTCGCCAGCAACAACCAGGTCCGTGCCGATGACGGTCACCCGATCTTCGACGTGCAGACCGGGAAGCGGGTCAACGTCGCCGGCTCGATCTCGATCGGCGCGCACACCTGGGTCGGGATCGGCGCGATCGTGCTGGCCGGCGTCGAGATCGGCGAGGGCACCGTGATCGGCGCGAACAGCATCGTCACCCGCAGCGTGCCGAACAACGTCATCGCGGTGGGTTCACCGGCGAAGGTGACACGTACGGACATCGCGTGGGAACGCCCCCACCTCGGACTCACCGAGCCGTTCTACAAGCCGGACGCGTCGACGATCACCAAGTCGAAGTACTGGCGGCGGACGGATGCCCGCAGCGTGGCGAAGGACCCTGCGAAGGACACCGCCAAGGACACCGCTAAGGACACCGCCACGGACGCGGCGAAGGGCACTGCGGCGCGCCCGCCCCGGAAGGGCGGCAAGCTCGCGCACTCCCGCCATCGCGTCAGTCGGCTGCTCGCCCTCCGCCGCGGGCGACGAACGAGTTGAGGCCCCTTCTCAGCTGCGGCGATTCGTACCTCATTTAAGATCGCCCGACATGACTGCCTCGCCCGCTCGCCCACTCGCCCTCGCCACGGCCGCCGTGCTCGTCGCGGTGATCACCGGATGCTCGGGCTCGGGCAGCGGTGCCGCTCCGAAGCCCACCACCCATGTCTCGGTTCCCACCACGGTGCCCGCGGCCCCGACACCGACCCCGAGCACGTCGGCCGCGGCAGGCAGCATCCGCAGCAGCGATTCGTCCTTCTCGCTCGTCGCACCGACCGGCTGGAAGAAGCTCGTGCAGAAGCCCGCGACGCTGGCGGTCAAGGCACCGTCCCCGCAGGACAAGGTGACGACGAATTTCAACGTGATCGTGCAGAACCCCCAGCCGGTCCCGGCCCTCGACGATGTGGTGACACAGGCCGAGATCGCCTGGCGTCAGCAGGGCGTGCACATCAAGGACAAGCCGGACCGCACGATCGGCGGACTGCCCGCTCGCGGTTACACGTTCAACCGCAAGGCGCAGGGTGCGAGCTTCACCCAGACCCAGTACTTCGTGGTCTTTCGCAGCCACGTCTACTCGATGACGATGACCAGCGCCTCGTCGGCGGATGCCGCCGCCGGTGCCGAGCAGGCCCTCACCGGGATCTTCTCGACCTGGGCCTGGAAACAGCACTGAGACCTTCGTCGCGCTGAGCCGGCTCTCGCTGATCACGCATCCCACGGTGACGTGCGACGATGGGACGTGTGAGTGAGAAGCAGCAGAAGTCGCAGTCCCGCAGCCAGCCGTCGCCCGAGGCGTTCCGGTCCTTCATCAGCTCCGGCTGGACGCCGCGCAGCGGCGCGAAACCGGACCGCGCAGCAGTTGCCGACTTCGCCGCGAAACGCCGGGATGCCGTGTCGGCAGTGTTCCCGGGCGAGCGTCTCGTCATACCTGCCGGTGGCCTGAAGGTCCGCAGCAACGACACCGACTACGTCTTCCGGCCGCACTCGGCGTTCGCCCATCTGACCGGCCTCGGCGCGGACCGCGAGCCGGACGCCGTGCTGGTGCTCGAGCCGCGCGACGGCGGCGGGCACGACGCGGTGCTCTACTTCCGGCCGCTGGCCGGGCGGGACACCGAGGAGTTCTTCGCCGACTCGCGCTACGGCGAGTTCTGGGTCGGCAGCCGTCCCACGATCGAGGACATCGAGGCCGAGCTGGGCGTCATCGCCCGGCACATCGACGAGCTCACCGACGCGGTCGCCAAGGACGCCGGTGAGATCGGTGTGCGGGTGGTGCGCGACGCCGACGCCGAGGTCACCGAGACCGTCGACAAGGCCCGTGCCGCCGAGGCGGAGACGGAGTCGGCGTCCGAGGAGCGCGTCGAAGCCGATGCCGAGCTCGGGCGCATGTTGTCCACGCTGCGCCTGGTCAAGGACGCCTTCGAGATCGAGCAGATGCGCCAGGCGGTCGACGCGACCGCGGAAGGTTTCGAGGCGGTCATCGCCGAGTTGGCCGAAGCGGTCCGCCGGGGTCGTGGCGAGCGCTGGGTCGAGGGCATCTTCGGCCTGCACGCACGACACCGCGGCAACGGCGTCGGTTACGACTCCATCTGCGCCGCAGGCGATCACGCCAACACCCTGCACTGGATCAAGAACACCGGTGACGTCCAGGAGGAGGACCTCGTCCTGCTCGACGCCGGTGTCGAGGTCGACTCGCTCTACACCGCCGACATCACCCGCACTCTCCCGGTCGACGGCACCTACGACGAGGCTCAGCGCAAGGTCTACGAAGCGGTGTATGCCGCCCAACAGGCCGGCATCGCCGCAGTGAAGCCGGGCAACAAGTTCTCCGACATACACGCGGCGGCGATCCGGGTGATCGCCGAGCACCTGCACGAGTGGGGCCTGTTGCCCGACGGCGTCGACGTCGAGGCCACGCTCGACAAGGAGAAGGGGCAGTTCCACCGCCGCTGGATGGTGCACGGCACCAGCCACCACCTCGGCATCGACGTGCACGACTGTGCGCTGGCATTGCGCGAGGACTACATGGACGCCGAGCTACAACCCGGCATGATCCTGACCGTCGAGCCGGGTCTCTACTTCAAGGCCGACGACGAGCTGGTGCCGGCCGAACTTCGCGGCATCGGGGTGCGCATCGAGGACGACGTGCTGGTGACCGAGGACGGCCACGACGTGCTGTCCGCGGACATTCCGAGCAAGCTGGAGGACGTCGAGGCCTGGATCGCGCGCGTCCGCGGGGGCGCGCAGGCCTGACTCAGTCGGTGCGCTCGGCGAGGTCCCGGCCGAGCTCACCGGCCAGTCGTTCGGTGAGTTCCGAGAGCACCCGCAGGTCCTTCGCCGACAGCGCGTCGAGCCGGCGGTCGTCGGCCGTCCGCAGTGCCGCGGCCGCGGCCTTGAGCCGGCTGCGGCCCTCGGCGGTCAGCGTGACGATCCGCAACCGCTGATCGTCGGCGTCCTCGCGGGTGCTCGTCAGGCCGCCGTCCTGCAGCCTGCGCACCAGCCGCGCGGCGTTGCCGCGTGTGCACAGCAACACGTCCGCGAGCCGGCTGACGGTCAGCTCCCGAAGGGGGCTCTCGTCGACCGCGCGCAGCAGGGCGTACTGCGTCGGCGTCAGCCCGATCCGGCGCAGCGCGCGCCGGTCCCCGTCGTCGAGCAGCACGAAGATCTGCTGCAGCTGCCGCACCAGCTGGCTCCTGGAATTCACCGACACCCCTAGACACTAACCCGCGGCGGTGGCACGATCCGTTTGGTTACTAGTCACCAAACTAGGAGGTCCCATGCCCACCTCGTCCCCGCGACGCCGCCGGCTGCACCATCTCACCGCTGTGGCCGCCGCGCTCTCCGTGACAACAGCTGGGGCCACCTTCGTGCCGGCCGCCACCGCCCACGCCATACCTCCGGCGCACAGCCGGACCACGGCCGCCGCCGCGGCGTCCGGCGGCACGTCGGCCGATGAGACCGGCGACGTCATCTACGAGCTGATGACGGACCGCTTCTACGACGGCGACACGGGCAACGACGACCCGGCGAGCAGCTCCGGTCTGTATGACGGCAGCCACCAGAACTGGCAGCTGTACTGGGGCGGCGACTTCGCCGGAGTCACCGCGAAGATGCAGTACCTGAAGGACCTCGGCATCGGTGCCATCTGGATCTCCCCACCGGTCCAGAACGTCAACGTGCCGGTCGGCAGCGGAAGCGCGAAATCCTCCGGATACCACGGGTATTGGGGCATGGACTACTACGTTCCCGAGCCGCACTTCGGCGACTGGTCGGCCTTCGACGCCATGGTCTCGGCGGCCCACGCGCAGGGCATCAAGGTCGTCATGGACTGGGCACCGAACCACACCAGCCCGGAGGACACCAACGACCCGGGTTACGCCGCGGACGGCGCCCTGAAGAAGAACGGCGTCACCCAGTCGGAGTACGACAACGACCCGCAGGGCTGGTTCCACCACAACGGCGGTGTGCAGGACTACCAGGACCCCTACCAGGCGGAATACAAGAACCTGTTCAATCTGGCCGACCTCGCTCAGGAGAACCCGTCGGTCACGAACTACCTGCAGGGCGCCGTGGACACCTGGCTCGGGCACGGTGTCGACGGCATCCGGATGGACGCGGTCAAGCACATGCCCGGCGGCTGGCTGAAGGGGTATGTCGACCACATCGACAGCACCCGCAGCGTCTTCACCTTCGGCGAATGGGCAGACCCCTCCTCCGCCCCGATGTGGCCGGACGAGGTGAAGTTCGCCAACACCGACGGGATGTCCCTGGAGAACATCGATCTGAACGCCGCGGAACGCAGCGCCTTCTCCGGCAGCGGCTCGATGAAGGACATCGACGCAGCCCTCACCCGGCAGCAGAGCCAGTTCGCGCACCCGAACCAGCTGGTGAACCTGGTCGACGACCAGGACGAGTCACGGCTGTTGTCCGTGTACGACAACACCACACGCCTGGACCAGGCCGAAGTCGTGAACCTGACGGTGCCCGGCATACCTTCCGTCTATTACGGCGACGAGCAGTACCTGCACAACGACACCACGAACGGCTCCGGCCAGGTCGGTGGCGATCCCTACAACCGGCCGATGATGACCTCGTTCTCGGAGTCCACCCGCGGGTTCACGATCATCCACGACCTGTCCGCGTTGCGCCGGGCGAACCCCGCGCTGCGCTTCGGCGCCTCGGGGCAGCGCTGGATGAACGACGACGTCTATGTCTACGAGCGCACGTTCGCCGGCAACGTCGTGCTCGTCGCGGTCAACAAGAGCACCACGAACAGTTACGCACTGTCCGGCCTGCAGACCGCGTTGCCGGCCGGTCAGTATGCCGACTCGCTCGGCGGCGCGCTCGGCGGCGGCACCCTGACCGTCGGCTCCGGCACCGGCGGCAGCAACCCCGCCGGGCCGTACACCCTGCAGCCCGGACAGGCCGCGGTCTGGTCGTATGTCGCCCCGACCACCAGCACCCCGACGGCTGGTACGACGACACCGACCATGGGGCACGCGGGTGACGCCATCACCGTCGCCGGCACGGGCTTCGGCGACACGACGGGCACCGCGACCGTCGGCGGCGTCGCTGCGACCGTGCAGTCCTGGTCCCCTACCGAGGTCCAGCTGTCCGTGCCCGCGGGCGCGCCGGCCGGCGACGACAAGGTCGTCCTGACCTCCGCCACCGGACACGTCGGCAGCGGCGTGACCTACCACGTCGAGTCCGGCCCGCAGGTGCCCGTGACCTTCACCGTCACCGGGACGTCGACCTCGCCCGGTGACGAGATCTACCTGACCGGCAACGACGACGAGCTCGGCAACTGGAGCACCGACACGAGCAAGGCGATCGGACCGCTGCTGGACCCGGCATACCCGAGCTGGTTCTCGATGGCGAGTGTCCCGGGCGGGGCGACGGTGCAGTACAAGTTCTTCATCAAGAAGGCAGACGGCAGCATCGTCTGGGAGGGCGGGTCCAACCACAGCTACACCGCTCCGACATCCGGCACCGGGTCCACCACGGTCGCCTGGCAGAACTGACCGCAACGGCGAGCGCCCCGGCCGCCCGCAGCATCAACGCTGTGGGCGACCGGGGCGCTTGTGCGTGCGACGATCAGTCGTGGCGAGCGGTCCCGCCGACCCGCCACATCCGCAGCAATGCACCGTCGGTCGCGGGCAACCGCACCCGGCCGGCGTCGGCATCGATCGCGCTGGCCTGGTGGACGGGCACGAGATCGGCGTCCAGGCTCAGCTCGATCGACGGTGCGGCGTCCCGGCCGGCCGCCACGAGGATCGCCTCGGTGGCGGTCTCGCGCAGGAACACCAGGGTGTCGTCGTCGACATACAGCCAGCGCAGGCCGCCGTGCCGCAACGCCGGCTCCCGCCGGCGCGTGCCGAACAACTCCAGGTGCGCGTCCCAGGTCGGCTGGTCGCGATCGCCGGGGCGATTCCACGGCATCGGCGTCCGCGCGTCCTCGCCCCAGCCGCCCTCGAGCCCGAACTCCGAACCCGCGCAGATCATCGGGGTGCCGGGCAGCGTCGCCTGCAACCCGACGGCCACCAGGTGCGCCTCCCGCGAGCCGGTCACGGTGCGCATCCGGGCCACGTCGAAGGAGTCCAGCAGCTGCCAGGAGTGCACCAGCGAGCGCCACGACATCCCCGCCGCGGACTGCCGTATGGCGCGCACGACGTCGACGCCGCCGCGGCGCGGCACTCCGCCGGGCTCCCCCATGAAGTCGGCGGATTCGAGCTCGGGACCGCGCAACCAGGTCCACAGCGGCCGGGTGAAACCGGCGTAGTTCATGGCGCCCTGCCAGCCGCCCCGGTCCAGGTCCGGACCGGCGTCGTGATTGTGCTCGCCGATCAGCATCGCGTCCGGGCGCTCGGCCCGGATCTGCTCCGCCAGGTGACGCGCCACGTCATGGTTGACATCCACGGCGCCGCACCGGCCGGTCATGTTCGCGACGTCCACCCGCCAGCCGTCGTAGTACTGCAGCCAGCGGCGGACCGTCGCGGTCATCCGGTCGACAACCAACGGGCTCCGCCAGTCCAGCTTCGGCAGGGTCGGCACGCCATACCAGCTCTCGTAGCTGCCGTCGTCGTCGAAATAGAACATCTCGCGCTCAGGCGCGGCCGGGTCCTGCTGGGCGGTGCGGAACCACTCGTGCCGGTCGCCGCAGTGGTTGGTGGTGATGTCACCGATCAGCCGCATCCCGCGCTCGTGCACCGCCTTGGCGAGCCGTTCCAGCGCGATGTCGCCGCCGAGGATGTCGTCGACCCGGTCGAAGCCGGCTGCGTCATACCGATGGCAGGACCCGGCCGGGAAGACCGGGCGCACGTAGATGGTGTCGGCCCCGAGCGCGGCGATGTGGTCGAGGTGTTCGGCGATGCCGTCGAGATCGCCACCGAAGATCTGTCCCGGAGTGCGCTCACCACGGCCGATCACCTCGTCGGTGTCCCACTCGCAGGCCGTCGCCCACTCGGGCAGTTCGTCCGCCTCGAGCGGTCCGGCGGTGACGGACCGGGCGAACCGGTCGGGGAAGATCTCGTAGACGATCGCCTCGTCGGTCCACGCCGGCGGCGCCTGCTCGGCCACCAGCCGGAAATCCGTGGTGTCGGGCAGGTCCGCGGTGCTCACGCCGGTCGCCGTCACCCAGAACTTCTCGGCCGCGTCGCTCTCGACCAGGAAGCGGTAATGGGTGATCGGGTTGCGTACGACGACCTGCGCACGCCACCACTGATCACCGGCGCCATACCCGGCGATCGCCCGGCCGGTCCGCTCGCGATCGAGCTGTGCCGAGGCGAAGACCGGCTCGCCGTCCGGCGCGCTGCGGACGTGTACGGCGGTCGCCCGCACCTCCTTCGGTATCCGCAGCCAGACGTCGACCGCCTCGCCCAGCTGCGGCGCGGGCGTCGAGACGTAGAGCGACGATCCGTCGTGATGCGGTTGTTCGGAAAGCTGTGGAGACAGAGCCATGGAGGGTCCTCGCGCGGTGCGGGCGCCTCGACGCGGCCAGTGCTGCGTGGGGCGCGGCGGTGAAAAAATTGGTGACTAGTCACCAATTATGGTGTCGCGAAGATACCGCTTCGGACAGTGAGGGTCAATGGTCCGCCGAGACAGCCGACCTAACGGCGGTGGCATGCGAACGGCTGGTGCCGGCACTCCCCGATAGTGGCCGGCACCAGCCGTTTTCCTCCCCATTGGCTCCGGCCGTGTCCGGCCGGAGGCGAGTCCCCCGCGGTGCTGATATCGAGTAGACGACGCTGGAGCTGAATCCGTTGCGTCACCTCCCAGGACGTGTCCCTTTCGTGATCTTCGCCGCACGAGAAGCCGGCCAAGGCGACAGGCAAGGACCACCCGACCGAACGACGAGCGGACGCCCGCGGAGACGACGACCGGGTTGGGTGGAGCGACACGCGAGCGTGCGAGCCGTCGCTCCACCCAACCCGCGAGGAGTCGAACCAGAGGATTCAGTACACGTAGATCTGCCGGGCGTTCTTGACGTACCCACCCCTGATCAGCATGTCCTGCGCGGCGATCGACAGGCGGCAGCAACCGTGCGAGGCGTTGTATGTCGGCACGCTGGTCGAGCCGTGCAACGCGATCCCGCCGTTGAAGTAGTACGGCTTGTACATCGATCCGAGTGCGCCGGTCTGCCAGCCGTTCGCGTGGCTGTAGACGCTGAATTTCCCGCTCGGGGTCCGGCCGTCATACCACCGGCCCCAGGCGTAGAACGGCTTGTTGGCCCCGGTGCTGGTGTTGAGCGTGTAGCGAACGGTCGACCCCCACACGACCAGCGCGAGCTGCCGTGTCTTGTCGATCTCGATGCGATACCCCCAGCCATAGCGGGCCGGCCGTCGGGTGTTGGACGCGACTTTGGACCAGGTGAGCGGACCGACGACTCCGTCCCTGGCCAGGCCCCACGCCTTCTGCAGTGCGAAGACCGCCTGCTGGGTCTGCCCGCCGAAGACGCCGTCGGCGGTGCCGCACCAGTAGCCGACGTAGTTGAGCCGCTGCTGCAGATAGGTGACCGTCGAGCCGCGGCTGCCGTATTGCACGGTCGGTCGGGTTGCCGCTTCGGCACTGCCGGCCCGGGCGATGCCGACGACTCCGATGGCGCCGACTGCCGCCGCCCCGCCCAGCGCCTGCCGCCGTGTGATCGATGTATTCATTTCTCCCCCACTTTTCCCCGGTCGCCCGGACGAGCGACTCCGTCGAATCCCCCTCGACAACACGATTGTCGTCGCAGTGTGTCGGGTATGACGTGCGAACCGACAAAAAGGTTGGCCACTCGTCCGGACAATTTCTCCGGCCCGGCCCGGGATACGCTCTCGTCGTGTCGGAAGTGACTACCGCCCTGGCCAAATCGAAGGTCGCGTGGCTGCTGTTGCCACCCGACCGCACCGTCCCCTGCTGGTATGCCGCCTCGGGTGAGACGGCATACATCGTCGGCGGTGACGGCGAGCAGCCGATCCCCGAGTTGCCGGCCGAGCTGCGAATCACCTTGCGGGACAAGGAGACCCGCCGGGCCATCGGCCCGGTGCCGGCCAGCGCGACACGGATCGGACCCGACTCGCAGGACTGGGCAGCGGCCACGACCGCCCTGCTCGGCGCTCGGCAGAGCAACCCGCCCGAGGGGCTCCGGGAACACTGGGCGGAGCACTGCACGGTGTGGGCCCTGCGTGTCCACGAGGAACTGCCCGCACACCACGCCGATCCGCCGCAACCCTCACCGGTCACACCTGACTAACCTTTCACGGGTGAGCAGCCGAGTCTTCGTAGCCCGGATCGCCGGACTCACCGTGCTGGACCCCCTCGGGGACCGCGTGGGGAGGGTCCGGGACGTCGTCATGAGTTTCGGAGGCACCGAGCCACGTGCGATCGGCCTGGTCACCGAGGTGCCGGGCAAGCGCCGGGTATTCGTGCCGATGACCCGCGTCACCAGCGTCGATGCGGGCGCGGTCATCACCACCGGTCTGGTCAACATGCGCCGTTTCGAGCAGCGCACCGGTGAAACCCTCGTGTTGGCAGAGCTTTTCGACCGTCGAGTGCAGGTCCGGCACGACGGCGAGACCGTCACGGGACTGGTCGAGGACATCGCGATCGAGCAGAACCTGCGGCGGGACTGGGTCCTGGTCAAGGTGTTCGTCCGGCAGGTCGACGGTGTCTCCTCGGCCTCGAAGGCCATGTCGCGGCTCACTCGCCGTCGCAGCGGCAAGACCATGCTGGTCGATGCGCGCGATGTCACCGGGCTGCATCAGCAGGCCAGCGCCCAGAGCGCCGAGCGGTTGCTCGAGGAGTACGAGGATCTGCGCGTGGCCGACCTGGCCGAGGTCATCCACGACCTCAATCCCAAGCGCCGCGCCGAGGTCGCCGCCGCGATGGACGACCACAAGCTGGCCGACGTCCTCGAGGAGTTGCCCGAGGACGACCAGATCGAGATCATCGCCGGGCTGGACACCGAGCGGGCCGCCGACGTGCTGGAGGCGATGGAGCCCGACGACGCGGCCGATCTGCTGTCGGATCTGCCGTCGGAGCAGGCCGAGCAACTGCTGCAACTGATGGAGCCGGACGAGGCGGCGCCACTGCGGCGCCTGCTGTCGTATGACGAGAACACCGCCGGCGGCCTGATGACCACCGAACCCGTGGTGCTGGGGCCGGAGGCCACCATCGCCGAGGCGCTCGCGGTGGTGCGCCGCGAGGAGCTGGCACCCGCGCTGGCGTCCGCGGTCTTCGTCAGTCGTCCGCCACTGGAGACCCCGACCGGCCGCTTCATCGGGCTCGTGCACACCCAGAAGCTGCTGCGCGAGCCACCGCAGACCGCGCTCGGCACGATCGTGGACGTGACGATCGAGCCGGTGGGCGTCGAGGCGCCCCTGGGCGAGGTGACGCGGCAGCTCGCGACATACAACCTGGTGAGCATGCCGGTGGTGGACGAGGCCGGGCGGCTGCTCGGCGCGGTCACGGTCGACGACGTGCTCGACCACATCCTGCCCGACGACTGGCGCGAGGCGCGCCATGAGCCGCGGCCGTCCGACGCACCCGCCACCGACGAGGAGGTCGTCTGATGGCGGACCGCGACACCGAGCGCCGTGGCGGTGGCCGGCGGCGCCACGAGACCGCACGCCTCGACCAGCCGCGGGAGGCCGTGCGCCGGTGGCTGCCACGCCCGACCGTCGACAAGGAGACCTTCGGGGTCCTGAGCGAAGCGTTCGCCCGCTGGATGGGCACCGCCCAGTTCCTCGTGCTGATGACGGTTTTCGTCGGCCTCTGGCTGGCCTGGAACACCTTCCTGCCGCCGAGCGCGCAGTTCGACCCGCGCGCCCAGAACTACACGCTGCTGACCCTCATCCTCAGCCTGCAGGCGTCGTATGCCGCGCCGCTGATCCTGCTCGCCCAGAACCGGCAGGACAACCGCGACCGGGTGGCGATCGAGTCCGACCGCGCCCGCGACGAGCGCAACCTCGCCGACACCGAGTTCCTGACCCGCGAGGTGGCGTCGCTGCGACTGGCGACCCGGGACAACGCCACCCGCGACTTCGTGCGCTCGGAGTTGCGCTCGCTGCTGGAGGAGATGGAGGAGCGCGGCTACCTGCGCACCCCGGAGCCGACCGACGACACCGATGACGAGGCGTCCTCGGCCTAGTGCGCGCCGGGTATGGCGCGGGTCACACCGCCTTGGCCGCCCCGTGCCCCGCTGGGAGCACGACCTACCATGGATGACATGCCCACCCCCTCGCTGGACGCCATTCGCGCTGCACTGGCTGATGTGCAGGACCCGGAGATCCACCGGCCCATCACCGAACTCAACATGGTCGAGTCCGTCGACATCGCCGACGACGGCAAGGTCACCGTGACGATTCTGTTGACCATCGCCGGCTGTCCGATGAAGACGCGCCTCCAGACCGACACCACCGCAGCGGTGAGCAAGGTCGAGGGCGTCACCGCCGTCGACGTCCGTCTCGGTGTCATGTCCGACGAGCAGCGCGCGGCCCTGAAGGACCAGTTGCGCGGCGGTCAGGCCGAGAAGGAGATCCCCTTCGCCAAGCCGGGCTCGCTGACGCGCGTCTACGCGGTCGCCTCCGGCAAGGGCGGCGTCGGCAAGTCGTCCGTCACCGTCAATCTCGCTGCGGCGCTTGCCGATTCGGGTCTTCGCGTCGGTGTCGTCGACGCCGACATCTACGGCTTCTCGGTGCCTCGCATGCTCGGCGTCGAGAACCGCCCGACGCAGGTCGACGACATGATCCTGCCCCCCGACAGCAACGGCGTGAAGGTCATCTCGATCGGCATGTTCGTGCCCGGCAACCAGCCCGTCGTATGGCGCGGCCCGATGCTGCACCGTGCGCTCCAGCAGTTCCTGGGCGATGTCTTCTGGGGTGACCTCGACGTGCTGCTGCTCGACCTGCCGCCCGGCACCGGCGACATCGCCATCTCGGTCGCCCAGTTGATCCCGAACGCCGAGGTCCTGGTCGTCACCACCCCGCAGCAGGCAGCCGCCGAGGTCGCCGAGCGCGCCGGTGCGATCGCGTTGCAGACCAAGCAGCGGGTCGCCGGCGTCATCGAGAACATGTCCTGGATGGAGCTGCCCGATGGCACCCGCCAGGAGATCTTCGGCAGCGGCGGCGGCCAGCAGGTCGCCGAGTCGCTGACCCGGTCGATCGGGGCTCCGGTCGAGCTGCTCGGCCAGATCCCCCTGGACGTCACCCTGCGCGAGGGCGCCGATCAGGGCACGCCCGTCGTGCTCGGCAACCCGGACTCCCCCGCAGCCGTCGCCCTGCGCGGCATCGCCAAGGGTCTGGCCACTCGCTCCCGCGGTCTCGCCGGCCGCTCGCTGGGCCTCACTCCCACCGGCCGCTGAGGCGTACCGGAAGTAGCGATCGTCGCTGGCACGCAGTCGCTGGCACGCAACAGCCCGGAACCGGCGAGCGAACGACGGGCCGACGGCCGCGGACGCGACAACCGAAATGATGGGTGGGGTGCAGCGAACTTGTTCGCTGCACCCCACCCATCATTTCGCGAGGAGCGGCAGCAAGAAGGGCTAGGTCGCGTCGTAGTCGAACGGCGTGGCGCGGTCGGGGTCGAACTTGTGCGGGTCGTATGACGGGCCGGTGGCCAGCTGCGGCACGTCGTCCGCGGCGGCATCGTCGGCAGCCGGGTCCGGGTCGGGGTCGAAGAGCGCGTCCCGGACGATCTTGCGCGGGTCGTACTGGCGGGGGTCGTACGCGCGCCAGTTGATGTCGTCGAACTCCGGACCCATCTGGTCCCTCAGCTGGGACTTGGCACCATCAGCCATGTCGCGCAGCTGGCGGATGTAGCCGCGCAGCTTGCCGACATACTCCGGCAGCCGGTCGGGGCCGATCAGGGCAGCGGCGAGCGCGATGAGAATCAGGAACTCCCATCCGCTGATGCCAAACATGTCGCCTCAATACCTTTCCCGCTGCAGCCATGGAGGCTTGTTCAGAATAAACTTCAGGGCCGGATGATTCTTGCACCCGAGCTGAATGCGGGTTGCGGCGACCGGTGGATGGGCTCTGCCGGCCGACCGGTCAGGGAGTCTGACGGGCTGCGACCTGGGCGAACATCGGCATCTCGTGGGTGAGGGTTCCGCTGACCTTCGACCGCGATCCCGAAGCATCGGTGGTCGCCTCGGTGGTCTTGGGCACCGACACGTTGCGCACGAGGGCCGCCCGCCCCGGGGACGCCGGTCGCGGGTTGTCGGGTCCCTGCGCGACGCCGGTCGCGGTCGACGCCACGAGCGCGACACCCACACAGCCGGCCACGGCGAAGAGCGCGAAGGCCATCGACTTGCGCGCGGATTGGTACTGCGGTGGCGCACTGCACGTCACCACGGCGGGTGAGGGACGCCGAGCGGCAGCAGGACCGGGCGCCGGCCGCCCGAGCGGCGTCTCCGGGTTCGTGGTGGCGAGCGACAGCAGCCCGGCCATGAGTTGCTGGTGGCCGCCGGAGTCGAAGCTGACCGTGCGCAGCTGCTCGATGATCGCGCGCTCCTGCTGCACGGCGTAGCGGCAGTGCTGGCACACCGTCAGGTGTATGTCGGCGCGGTACTCGTCCTGCGGGGAGAGCATGCCGTCGACGTAGTCGGCCACCCGCTCTCCCAAGTGGTCCTGCTCGGCACGCGCGAACTGATCGCGCGCGAACAGCATCACCGTGCTGCTCCGGCCGGGGCCAGGGTCGGCAGGCTCGGCCGGGTGCGGCCGGCCGGGCGGTTCTCCGGTGCGCGGTGGGCCAGGGCCTCGCGCAATTGCGCTCGCCCGCGGTGGATGCGCGAACGCACGGTGCCCAGCTTGATGCCGAGCGTTGCGGCGATCTCCTCGTAGGACAGGCCCTCGATGTCGCAGAGCACCACGGCAGCGCGGAAGTCCGGCGCCAGCGCGTCGAGCGCGTGCTGGACGTCGTCGTCGAAATGCGCATCGGCATACAGCTGCTCGGGACTGCCGTCCCGGCTGGGCAGGCGCGCAGCGGCGTCGTCCGCGAGCGCGTCGAAGCGGATGCGCTGCTTGCGTCGCATCTTGTCCAGGAAGACGTTGGTGGTGATGCGGTGCAGCCACCCCTCGAACGTGCCCGGACGGTAGGAGTGCAACGAGCGGAAGACACGCACGAAGACGTCGTGCGTCAGGTCCTCGGCGTCGTGCACATTGCCGGTCAGCCGGTAGGACAGGCGGTAGACGCGCGCCGAGTGCTCGGTGACGATCTCCTCCCAGGTCGGCGGCTCCCATCCCGGTGGCGCCACGTCGGGCACCTCGGTCTTGACTGCACCCCGCAGCAGTTGGTCGGTCATCGCTCTCGGCATTCCATCTCGTGTCATCGACTGTGCTTCTGGTGGTCCATCCTGCCGGATGAACCTGTGGCCCTGCTGTGGCATTTCTGTCATGCGGGACACTGCACCGTCTCGTGAATTCCTCAACGACCGGCGGCCCGGATTCGTTACCGCCACACCGGACTAACTGATATCCGGTGCGTTCGACTAGGTTCGGAGCATGTCTTCACAGCGTGCGGCCAGCTGGGGGTATGCCGAGGAATTCGTGCCCGAGCCCGAGGTCGTCGAACGAGCCCGGGTGCGCGGCGAGCAGCTCGGCTGCACCCCCATCGGCGCGGGCACCGGACCGGCGCTGCGGCTGCTCACCGCTGCGACGCATGCCAAGGCGGTCGTCGAGGTCGGCACCGGCGCGGGTTCGTCCGGCCTGTGGTTGCTGGCCGGTATGCCGGCCGACGGCGTGCTCACCACCATCGACATCAAGGCCGAGCACCAGAGCGCCGCTCGGCGGGCCTTCGCCGACGCAGGCATCGCCTCGGCGCGCACGCGCATCATCACCGGCAACGCGCTGCAGGTCATGAGCCGGCTGGCCGACCGCAGCTACGACATCGTCTTCGTCGACGCGCACAAGCCCGACTACCCCGCCTACGTCGAGGCGGCGGCCCGGCTGCTGCGCGCCGGCGGTCTGCTGCTCATCGACAACATGCTGTGGCACGACCGGGTCGCCGACCCCGCGGTCCGTGACGAGACGACCGTGCTGCTTCGCAATCTGGGCAAGCAACTGCGGGACGACCCGGACTGGACGACCACGATGCTTCCGGTCGGCGATGGGCTGTTCGGCGCCGTGAAGCATTGAGCCGACCTCGTCCGGACGACGCCATACGAGCAAGGCCGTACGAACAACGCTCCACTGCACGAGAACGGCCGCCCACAACTCGTGTGGGCGGCCGTTCTCGTGCAGTGGAGCAGTAGGGCGTGGTGTCAGCCGATGCAGCCGTCGATGGCCTCACCGAGGGCCGCGGCCTCCTCGGCGTTCATCTCGACGACCAGGCGGCCACCACCCTCGAGCGGCATACGCAGGAGAATGCTGCGGCCTTCCTTGGTGACCTCGAGAGGCCCGTCTCCGGTCCTCGGCTTCATTGCCGCCATCGGCTTTCCCCTTCCGTCCGCGTGGCTCAAATCCTCGGCCGCACCAATGCCACGCGGTGCTTGCGACGCCGGTCTTCCGGCGGGTGCGACCAACAGTCCTGCGCATTATTTCAGTTTCCGCGGCGCAGAGGGAAATCCTCGCCCCCGGATACCCTGCAGGCAGTCCCCCGGCGCGCCGATCGTGACCGGGCGACGCGCCCGTCAGCATCTCGAAGGAGACCACCCACATGAGCGATTCCGCAGTTGCCGCACCCGTCGTCACCGACCGGACGGGTGGTGTCGCCACGGTGCGCCTGGACCGACCCGAGGCGATGAACTCCTTGGACATCGCGACCAAGGAGGCACTGCTGGCCGCGTTGCAGGACGTCGCGGCCGACGACTCGGTGCGCTGCGTGGTGCTGACCGGCACGGGCCGCGCGTTCTGCGTCGGGCAGGACCTGAAGGAGCACGTCGGGTTGCTCGCCGACGGCGCCGACGCGTTGTTCACCACGGTGCCCGAGCACTACAACCCGATCGTCACGCTGCTGTCCACGATGGACAAGCCGGTCATCGCGGCGGTCAACGGCGTCGCTGCCGGGGCGGGCGCGGCGTTCGCGTTCGCGGCCGACCTGCGCATCGTCGCGGACACGGCCGGTTTCAACCTGGCCTTCACCGGCATCGCCCTGTCCAGCGACTCCGGGTCCTCGTTCTGGTTGCCGCGGCTGGTCGGCGTCGCCAAGGCCAAGGAACTGCTGCTGATGCCGCGGACGGTGCGCGCCGACGAGGCGATGGAGCTCGGGCTGGCCACCCAGGTGGTGCCGGCCGACGGTTTCGAGGCCGCGGTGCAGGAGATCGCCACCCGGCTGGCCGCCGGCCCCACCAAGGCGTATGGCGCCATCCGACGCGCCGTGGAGTTCTCGGCGACGCACACGCTGGCCGAGTCGCTCGCACACGAGGCCGAGCTGATGACCTCGACCGGCTCGACGCAGGACCACCGCGCCGCGGTCGACGCGTTCCTCGCCAAGGAGAAGCCGATCTTCGAGGGCCGCTGACCGGCCCTCCCATCACGAACGCGCAACCTTGTGAGAGTGGTCACGCGTGGCCGCGCCATACATGAAAGACTGCCGCCATGGCGGCGTTGATCTGGTTCGCGGGAGGGGTGTTGCTGGCCGCCGCCGAGGCGCTCAGCGGCGACTTCGTGCTGCTGATGATCGGTGGTGGGGCGCTGGCCGCCGCACTCGCGTCGTTCCTGGGCGCACCACTGTGGCTGGCGACGATCGTCTTCGCAGTGGTCTCGATCGGGCTGGTGTTCGGGCTGCGCCCGGTGCTCAAGCGGCACCTGCTCAGCACACCGGAGACACCCACCGGCATCGACGCACTGCGCGGCCAGGAGGCCACGGTGCTGCAGGCCTTCGGCAACGACGGGGGCCGGGTACGCATCGGCGGCGAGGTCTGGACGGCTCGGCCGGCCGACGAGAACGACACGTTCCGCACCGGCGAGAGCGTGATCGTCCAAGACATCGACGGCGCAACGGCCGTCGTGAAACGGGGAGATGACTCATGGCAGTCCTGATAGTTGTTGCAGTGATCGTGATCCTGGTGATCGCGATCGTCGCGAAGTCGGTGGCGCTGATACCGCAGGCGGAAGCCGCGGTCATCGAGCGCCTGGGTCGATACACCAAGACGGTGTCGGGCCAGCTGACCTTGTTGGCGCCGTTCGTGGACCGCGTCCGCGCCCGGGTCGATCTGCGTGAGCGGGTCGTGTCGTTCCCGCCGCAGCCGGTGATCACCGAGGACAACCTGACGGTCAACATCGACACCGTCGTCTACTTCCAGGTGACCGAGCCGCGCGCCGCCGTCTACGAGATCAACGACTACATCGTCGGTGTCGAGCAACTGACCACGACCACCCTGCGCAACGTCGTCGGCGGTATGACGCTGGAGGAGACACTGACCTCCCGCGAGACCATCAACGCGCAGTTGCGCGGGGTGCTGGATGAGGCCACCGGCCGCTGGGGCCTGCGTGTCGCGCGGGTGGAGTTGAAGTCGATCTTCCCGCCGCCGTCGATCCAGGAGTCGATGGAGAAGCAGATGAAGGCCGACCGTGAGAAGCGGGCGACCATCCTGGCGGCCGAGGGTCACCGGGAGGCTGCGATCAAGTCGGCCGAGGGTGACAAGCAGGGTCAGATCCTGGCCGCCGAGGGTGCCAAGCAGGCCGCGATCCTGGCCGCCGAGGGTGACCGGAAATCGCAGGTGCTCCGTGCCGAGGGTGAGCGGGCCGCCCGCTACCTGCACGCACAGGGCGAGGCCAAGGCGATCGAGAAGACCTTCAACGCCATCAAGTCCAGTCAGCCCACGCCCGAACTCCTCGCCTACGAATACCTGCGCATGCTGCCGGAGATGGCCAAGGGCGAGGCGAGCAAGGTCTGGGTCGTGCCCAGCGACTTCGGTTCCGCACTGCAGGGATTCGCCAAGTCGTTCGGTGCGCAGGGCGACGACGGCACGTTCCGTTACGAGGCACCGGCCGCCGAGGAGCGCGCACCCGTCGAGGACGACGACGTCGCCGAGTGGTTCACCTTGGAGCGCGACCCCGCCGTGGCCCAGGCGGTCGCCGACGCGGAAGCGGTCGCCCGGCAGACCACGGACATGGATGCTGCCCGGCTCGGACGGTCCAGCCTCTCGTCGACGCCGACTCCCCCGACGCCCCCGACGCCCGCACCGTCCACCTCGGTGCCGGAGCCGGACGATGCCGAGCCGGCGCCCGACGCGGGCGCGACGCAGGCCCACCCGCAGGTGCCGGGCCAGAGCGAGCACCAGCAGATCTCCGGCCCGCCGCCGGGCTACCCGCCGCAGGGTGTGCAGTTGCCCGGCCACCAGCCGCAGGCCGCTCCGCAGCCCCCGCCGCCCGGCCAGCCGGGACCGCAGGGCCCGAACCACCCGCAGCAGTAGGCAGTGACCTGAAGAGGGCGTGGATCCACCGGATCCACGCCCTCTTCGTCATACCCGCGTCAGATGGGGTCGCCGCTCGAATGCCGCAACACCAGCAAGGTCCAGCACCACCAGACCTGCCAGCCGAGACCCAGCCCGACCCAGATGAACGTCCGCCAGCCGACGAGCAGCCGCATCGCACGGTCCTTCCAGCCGGCCCCGACGAAGACGATCAGGATCGGGAACATGAAGAGCAGATAGCGGTAGGTGCTGGTCCAGGCGTCCAGCACGGCGAGCAGGTAGAACGCGTAGGCGAGCAGCCAGGTCCGCATGATCGGGCCCATCGCGTCGGCCCACGGGCCGACGGTGATCAGCAGGAAGCCCAGGATCAGGGTCATCAGCAACAGCACCGCCATGAGGCCGTTGCCGAGGAGCTGGTCGAAGTTGGCGACCCACGGCTGGAAGTAGACGATGTTGCCGTCGCTGCGCCAGGTCGCCATCGTGTCGGTGTATGCCGAGGGAACGCCGGTCCGCCACGCTGCGATCGCCGGCCACAGGCCGCCCGCGATACCGCAGGCCGCCAGGGTGGCGGCCATCGCGATCCACTCAGGCCGCCCGATCGGCCGGTCCTCACGCGCCCTCCACCGCAACCAGACCGCGACCAGTGCAACCACCCCCAGCGGCACTGCCACCGGGCGGGCGAGCCCCGTCGCCACCGCCGCGAGCGCCGCCAGCCACCACTGCTCGCGCTGCAGAGCGAGCAGCGCACCGATCAGCAACACGAGCGCGAGCGACTCGGTGTAGGTCATCTGCAACACCGGAGACGGCGGTGACGCGGCGAAGACACAGACCACGCAGAACGCGACCACCGGACCGACCTTGTCGCGCACCAGTACGGCCATCATCCCGACCGCGAGCGCGCCCAGCGCCAGTGACAGCAACGACCCGACCACCGCGAACGAACCGCCGGTGAGCGTCATCAGCAGCCGGACCATGCCGGGGTACATCGGGTAGAACGCCCACTGGTTCTGCTGGACCACGCCGCCGTCCTCGGGCAGCTTCGAGGGGTAACCCTCCTCGACGATCGTTTGGTACCAGCGGCCGTCCCACACGTGGGTCATCTGCCAGTAGTCCCGATGCCCGTCGGAGTAGAAGATGAAGCCCGGATCCTGCTGTGAGGAGACGAGCTGCATGACGACCGCCGAGAACAACCGCAGCACCAGGTATGCCGCAACGACGCAGACCAGGAGCCGGCGATCCAGCAGGTCCAGCCCGCGCGACCGCCATACCTGCAGGCGACCTGCGACGCCGACGGGTTGCCGATTCTGTGTCGTACCAGTCGAATTCGTGAGTGTCGTCATGATGTTCCCCGGAAACAACCGACGACGTGATCGTCGACCAGACCGCACGCCTGCATTGCGGCATACATGGTCGTGGGGCCGACGTGCGCGAAGCCGGCCTTCTTCAAAGCCTTTGCCAACGCTACGGATTCGGGGGTCTGCGCCGGGGTGTCACCGAGGCTGGCCGGTCGCCGGTGATCGACCGGCACGTGCGACCAGACGAGCTCGTCGAGTCCGCCCGCCTCGCGCAACCGCAGCACGGCCTGCGCGTTGGTGATCGCCGCGTCGATCTTGCGGCGGTTGCGGACGATCGCGGCGTCCTGCATCAGCCGGGCCACGTCGTCCGGCCCGTATGACGCAACGACCTCCGCGTCGAAGTCGGCGAAGGCCGCGCGGAACGCCGGACGCTTGCGCAGGATGGTGATCCATGCGAGACCGGACTGGAACGCCTCGAGTGTGATGCGTTCGTAGAGCGCCCGCTCGCCGCGCACCGGCACACCCCACTCCGTGTCGTGATAGGTCCGGTAGTCGTCGCTGCCGTCGGCCCAGCCGCAGCGCGCCATACCGTCCGGCCCGATGGCCAGGTCACCGCGCTCAGCCATGCTCGGCCTCCCGGACCATGCCGCGCACCACACGCCGATACAGGGGTATGGCGCTCAGCTTCGCCACCGGCGCGACCAGCCGTCGCAGCCGGTCGGATGCGGGACCGACGTCCGTGGTCCAGCGCAGCCGCGACCCGGTGCCGGCCGGTTCGACCTCGAGCAGGGCCCGGCCGCCGAGCAACCGGCCGAACTTGCGCAGCTCGCAGGAGCCGCGCTCCCCCGGTGGCTCCCAGCGCGTGACGACCATGCCATCGTGCAACCGCAGTGGGCCGAATCGTGTTGTGGCGCAAAGGCGTTGGCCGACCCCGGGGTCCCCTGACTCGACGCGCACGGTCGTCAGCGGGAAGAACCGGCCGTGACCGGACCAGTCGGTCGCCACCTGCCAGAGCCGGGCGACCGGCACGGTCGACTCCTGCGAGACCACTACGTCGAACACGCGGAGTCAGTCGCGCACGGGCCGCGCGTCGCCACGCAGCATCGCGATCTCGTCGTCGCGCGCCTGGAGCTCGGCGCGCAGTCGGTCGAGCACCTCGTCGACCTGGCCCATGCGGTAGCCGCGCAGCGTCTGGTCGAAGCGCACCTGCTCGACATCCTCCGCCGTGACCAGGCCGCGCGGCAGCGACTCGAAGGGCGACGTCCCCGTCGGATCCTCCAGGTGCGTGCCGAAGTGGCCGAGGATCGCGAAGACGACCAGGCCGATCACGACGACCAGGAGGGCTATGAGGAAGACCAGCACCCGCTCAGGGTAACCCGCAGCACCGTCAGGTCACCGCTCGTCCCGGACGCACGCCACGAGGCGTCACTCGGGTCGAGCTGCGCCGAGGTTCTCGCCGTCGGAGGTGATGATCCGCACCGCCTCCGCCGGATCGTCCACGATCTGCAGCCGGTGCAGGTCCTGCTCACCGACCATGCCCTCGGCATACAGGGTGTCGCGGATGAAGCCCAGCATCGGCTCCCAGAACTTCGTGCCCAGCAGCACGATCGGGAAGCTGGTGACCTTCTGGGTCTGCACCAGCGTGACGGCCTCGAAGAGCTCGTCGAGCGTGCCGAAACCACCGGGCAGCACGACATACCCCTGCGCGTATTTCACGAACATCGTCTTGCGCGCGAAGAAGTAGCGGAAGTTGACGCCGAGGTCGACATACGGGTTGAGCCCGGCCTCGAAGGGCAGTTCGATGCCGAGCCCGACGCTGGTGCCGCCCGCCTCGTGCGCGCCCTTGTTGGCCGCCTCCATGGCGCCCGGGCCGCCACCGGTGATGACCGCGTACCCGGCGTCGGCCAGCAGCCGCCCGAGCTCGACGCCCTTGGCGTAATGGTCACTGTCCGGCTTGATCCGTGCCGAGCCGAAGACGCTGACGGCAGGGCCGACCTCCGCGAGCGTGCCGAAACCCTCGACGAACTCGGCCTGGATACGCATCACCCGCCACGGGTCGGTGTGCACCCAGTTGGTGTCCTGCGACTGGTCGAGCAGTCGCTGGTCGGTCGTGGTCGACGGGACGTGGCGGCCGCGCAATGTGGTCGCACCCTTCCGGTATGCCTCTGGCTCGTTGGTCACGAGCCCAATCTCTCACGGTGACTCCCGCGGCGAATGACGGCTTCGTCGGCGAGTGACGGTCCGATCCGACCGTCACTCGCCGAAGAAGCCGTCATTCGCAAAAAAGGAGCACTCGATCAGCGGGTCAGGACAACCACCGGCGAAGTGCAGCGAAGGCGTCGGTGACCTGCTGCTCGGGGCAACGCTCGTCGTCGGTGTGCGCGAGGTTCGGATCGCCGGGGCCGAAGTTGACCGCTGGCACGCCCAGGGCCGAGAAGCGCGCCACATCGGTCCA
Organism: Flexivirga sp.; assembly: GCF_035551235.1. Classification (GTDB taxonomy): domain Bacteria; phylum Actinomycetota; class Actinomycetes; order Actinomycetales; family Dermatophilaceae; genus Flexivirga. The sequence goes on from NZ_DASZNO010000019.1 coordinate 228,449, forward strand.
GCCCTCCTTGGCCGTGACGGGCAGGCCGAGCGCGGCCACGAACGACGCCGCCGCCGCCGTGTCCAGGCCGGGCCGGGCGCCCGCCGCACAGTCGCCGAGCGTGACGTCATACCCGCTGAAGATCGCGCGCACGTGGGCCACGGCCTCCTCCGCGGACTTGTCCGGGGCGAAGCGGTAGTTGACCGTCACCGTGCACCGGTCGGGTATGACGTTGCCGGCGATGCCTCCACTGATGCCGACCGCGTTGAGCGCCTCGTGGTAGTCGAGGCCGTCGACGTTCACGGTCGCCGGTTCGTATGCCGCCAGCCGCGCCAGCACTTCCCCGGCGTCGTGGATCGCATTGTGGCCGTTCCACGGCCGCGCGGAGTGCGCGCTGATGCCCTTGGTGGCGACGTCGACCCGCAGCGTGCCCTTGCAGCCGCCCTCGATGCCGCCGTTGGTCGGCTCGAGCAGCACGGCGAAGTCGGCCGCCAGCCACTCGGGGTGCTGCGCGGCGATCCGGCGCAGGCCGTTGAACTCCTCCTCGATCTCCTCGCAGTCGTAGAAGACGAAGGTCACGTCGCGGGTCGGCTCGGTGATCGCCTGCGCGACCGCGAGCTGGACGGCGACGCCGCCCTTCATGTCGGTGGTGCCGCGACCGACCAGCAGACCGTCGACCCGCCGGGTCGGCAGGTTGGGCGGGTCGGTCAGCGGCACGGTGTCCAGGTGACCGGCGAGCACGACGCGCTCGTCGCGCCCGAGGTCGGTCCGCGCGACGATCGTGTTGCCGTCGCGGTCGACCCGCAGGTGGGGCAGCTTGCGCAGCGCCCGCTCGACCGCATCGGCGATCTCCTGCTCGTCACGACTCACCGACGGTATGTCGACCAGGTCCGCTGTGAGGTCGACGACATCTCGGGTCAGATCCAGTTCCGCCATACCGGCAATCCTCCCGTATGTCGCCCCGCCGGTGCGATGCCCATCCACCGACCGGGTCACGAAACCATCACGCCCCGTCACCTACGCTTGGCCCATGACTGAATCCCCGCGCGCCGCTTGGGGCTATGGCCTCGTCACCGAGACTTTCGACGGAGACATCCTCGACACCTGGTTCCCGCAACCCCGACTCGGCCAGGCACCCGCCGACGACCCGTATGCCGAACCCACCGAGCTGGCCTCCCTCGCGCGCGACTACCCGCGCCGGGGCGTGCGCACCCGCGTCGCGCGGGTCGTGATCGACCTCGACACACCGCCGGCGGACGCCTCCGACGCCTACCTGCGGCTGCACCTGCTCAGCCACCGGCTGGTGCTGCCCAACTCGATCAACCTCGACGGTCTCTTCGGGGTCCTGAACAACGTGGTGTGGACCAACCACGGCCCGTGTGCGGTCGCCGATTTCGAGCGCGTGCGGATCAAGCTCCGCCTCGACGGGCCGGTGCAGGTGTACGGCGTCGACAAGTTCCCGCGGATGACCGACTACGTCGTCCCGTCCGGAGTCCGCATCGCCGACGCCGACCGGGTGCGCCTGGGCGCCCACCTCGCCGAGGGCACCACCGTCATGCATGAGGGCTTCTGCAACTACAACGCCGGCACGCTGGGCACCTCGATGGTCGAGGGCCGCATCGTGCAGGGCGTCGTCGTCGGCGACGGCTCCGACATCGGCGGTGGCGCGTCGATCATGGGCACGCTCTCCGGTGGCGGCACGACTCGCGTGTCGATCGGCAAGCGCTGCCTGATCGGTGCCGAGGCGGGCATCGGCATCGCGCTCGGTGACGACTGCGTGGTCGAGGCCGGCCTCTACGTCACCGCGGGCACGAAGGTGACGCTCCCGGACGGCACGGTCGTCAAGGCGCTGGAGCTGTCCGGTCAGGACGGGTTGCTGTTCATCCGCAACTCCACGACCGGCGTGGTGGAGTGCCGCCCGCGCAAGGGGCACGGCATCGTCCTCAACGACGCGCTGCACGCCAACTGATCACCCTCGACAGAAGCAGCGCACCCTATGCCCCTACGCCGCAATCGCGCCAACAATCCCGGTGACCGCGAGGTCCATCGGTTGTATGGCGCATCCGCCGACGCGGGCGGCGGGATCCGGGACGACCTCCAGGACGAGTACGAGGAGGACGCGCGGCCGGCGCGCTACGCCCAGCACAGCGAGCGGCTGGCGCACGACCCGGAGGAGTACGACGAAGGACCGGTCGACGGCCTCGACCATGACCCCGAGGACGAGTCGGACTGGGCCGCTTTCGGTGAGGACGGCTTCTTCGAGGAGGAGCACCGACCGCGCGGTCCGATCCGTCGCACGCTGGGCTGCCTGATCCCGATCGCGCTGGTCGCGGGCATCGCCGGCGGCGGCTACCTCGCCTATCAGCACCTGGTCGACAACTTCGGTTCGCCGTCATGCAAGCTGGTCGCGAAAAGCTATGACTACCAGTGGGATCCGGACCAAACGCAGTCCGCGTCCACGATCGTCGCGGTCGGCGTCTACAAGAAGGGCGTGCCGACGCGTGCGGCGATCGTGGCGACCACGACCGCCATACAGGAGTCGAAGCTGCGCAACCTCGCGTATGGCGACCTGGACTCCCTCGGCCTCTTCCAGCAGCGCAAGAGCCAGGGCTGGGGCAGCGCCGAGCAGATCCAGGACCCGGTCTTCTCCAGCGGCTCGTTCTACAACGCGCTGCTGAAGGTCCCGAACTGGGAGACCATGCCGATCGGGGAGGCCGCCCAGGCCGTTCAGCACAGTGGCTTCCCGGACGCCTACGCGCAGCACGAGTCCCAGGGCGACGTGATCACTTCGGTGATGACCGGAGCGGTCCACGAAGGCATCGGCTGTCGCCTCGATCCGCCGAAGAAGAACGGCTCCGCCGCCCAGATCGCCCAGCAACTGTCCACCGAGAGCGGCCTGCGCGCGACAGCGAACGCGAAATCCGTTGACTACCAGGCGAAGTCGGTCGACGGCGCCTTCGCGGTCGCCTCCTGGGCCATCGCCCACGCCGACGCCGACAACATCACTGCGGTCACCGTCGGCGACCGTGCGTGGGAGCGCCACCGTGGGCGGGACGGCTGGAGCTGGCATCCCGCCAAGCAGTCGGCGGGCGGCCCCACGGCGGTGCGCATCGATGTGGAGACCGGCAAGTAGCGCTCGGGCAACCCATCCTGGCCCGAAAGTTCCCATTACCTACCGTTCAGTAGATACGCTGGTGTGACTCACCTCACTCCCTCGGAGGATCACCCATGCGTCTCTCCCGCACGACGTCGCTGTCCCTCGCCTGCGCCGGCACCGCGGCGGTTCTGTTCGCCACCGCGGCGGCACCCTCCGCGCGTGCGGAATCGGCCCTGCCCATCGGCGGGCTGGGCGACGCGGCCATCGGCTACACGTTCCACCCGGACTCATCCCCCGGCATGAACGACTGGACCTGCACGCCGAGCGCCGCCCACCCCAACCCCGTCGTGTTGCTGCCGGGCACCTTCGCCAACATCGGCGCCAACTTCGTCGCGCTGGCACCCATGCTGAAGAACGCCGGCTACTGCGTCTACGGCACCAACTTCGGTATGACGTGGCTCTCCATGGACGGGCGGGTCGGCGGGCTCGACACCGAAACCACCTCGGGCAACCAGGTCTCGGCGTTCATCAACAAGGTGCTGTCCTCCACCGGTGCGCAGAAGGTCGACATCGTCGGGCACAGCCAGGGCGGTTCGATGGGCATCAACTACCTGAAGCTGCACGACGGCGGCAACAAGGTCGGCACGTATGTCGGCTGGGGGCAGAGCTCGAACGGCACGACGCTGTCCGGCATCGTGACCGGTGGCCAGGCCCTCGGCGTCCTCGGCATCTTCAACGTCGGTTTCGCAGCACTCGGCGCGCCCGGCCTGCGCGATCAGCAGGTCGGCTCGGCATACAACAAGCAGACGGCGGCCATCCCGCTTCCGCAGGGTCCGAAGTACGTCACCATCCAGACCACGCGCGACGAAGTGGTGACGCCGTACGCCACCCAGTCGCTGCCGGGAGCGCAGAACATCGTGCTGCAGAACCTGTGCCCGAGCGATCAGGTCGGCCACGTCGGCCTGTTCCTCGACAGCCCGACGCTGCAGCTGACGATGAATGCCCTCGGCGGCGGACCGGCCGACTTCAAGCCCTCCTGCACCGACTACGGCCCGGCGGTCTAGACCACCGGTGACGGGCACCGCTGAGGCCAGGGCACGACCAGCGGACGCCCGCGAGACGACGACCACGGCAAAGGCCGGGCTGCGACGAACTTGTTCGTGCAGCCCGGCCTTCGCCGTGCGAGGAGTCGAAGCAGAAAGCTCAGCTCTGCGGGTAGTCGCGTGCGCCCTCACCGGTGTAGATCTGCCGCGGGCGGCCGATCTTGGTGGCCGGGTCCTCCATCATCTCGCGCCACTGGGCGATCCAGCCCGGCAGGCGACCGATGGCGAAGAGCACGGTGAACATCTCGGTCGGGAAGCCCATGGCCTTGTAGATCAGGCCGGTGTAGAAGTCGACGTTCGGGTAGAGCTTGCGCGAGACGAAGTAGTCGTCCTTGAGCGCGATCTCCTCCAGGCGCATCGCCATCTCGAGCTGCGGGTCGTTGACGCCCATCTTCGTGAGGATCTCGTCGGCCGACTTCTTGACGATGGCGGCGCGCGGGTCGTAGTTCTTGTAGACGCGGTGCCCGAAGCCCATCAGCTTCACACCGGTTTCCTTGTTCTTGACCTTCTCGACGAACTTGTCGACGTCGCCGCCGAATTCGCTCTCGATGCTGTCCAGCATCTCGAGCACGGCCGCGTTGGCGCCACCGTGCAGCGGGCCGGACAGTGCGTGGATGCCGGCCGAGATCGAGCCGAACAGGTTGGCGTGGCCGGAGCCCACCAGGCGCACCGTGGAGGTCGAGCAGTTCTGCTCGTGGTCCGCGTGCAGGATGAACAGCTGGTCCAACGCCCGCGCGACGACCGGGTCGATGTCGTAGTCCTCGGACGGGAACCCGAACGTCATCCGCAGGAAGTTCTCGACGAGGCTCAGCTTGTTGTCCGGGTAGAGCGTGGGCTGGCCCTGGCTCTTCTTGTGGGCGTAGGCCGCGATCGTCGGCAGCTTGGCCAGCAGACGCACGGTCGACAGCTCGATCTGGTCGCGATCGGTGATCGACAACGAGTCCTGGTAGAAGGTGCCGAGTGCGGACACGGCGGCGGAGAGCACCGACATCGGGTGCGCGTCGCGCGGGAATGCGGCGAGCAGGTCCTTCAGGTCCTCGTGCAGCATCGTGTGGCGACGAATGCGCTCGGTGAACTCCTCCAACTGGCTCGGAGTCGGCAGCTCACCGTAGATCAGCAGGTAGGAGACCTCGATGAAGGTCGACTTCTCCGCCAGCTGCTCGATCGGGTACCCGCGGTAACGCAGGATGCCGGCGCCGCCGTCGATGTAGGTGATCGCCGACTTGCAGGAGGCGGTATTGACGAAGCCGACGTCGAGGGTGACGTTGCCGGTTTCCCCCAACAGCTTCGAGATGTCGTAACCGTCGTTGCCCTCGGTTGCGGGGACGACCCCGAACTCGAGGGTCTTGTCCCCCGCCTGGAATGTGGCGGGTGCCTGGTCAGTCATATTTGCTTTCCGTCCTTATGCGTCAACCGGCGGCAATGCCGGGAAAGTCAGCGAAATCGACGGTACCTCAGGGTCTGGGCGCAGCCACCTGCGACCCCGTGTCAAGAAATCAGTCTCTTTGCCGCAGCGGAAATTCGCTCATCGGTTGCGGTGAGTGCAATGCGCACGTGCTGCGCTCCGGCCGCTCCGTAGAAGTCGCCGGGTGCGGCCAGGATGCCTCGGCCCGCGAGATCGTCGATGCTCTCGCGACAGGGCTTGCCCTGCGTGGCCCAGAGGTAGAGCCCCGCGTCGGAGTAGTCGATCTGCCAATTTGCTTGCAGCAGAGCGGCTTTCAGCTCTTCGCGTCGCGCGGCGTAGATCTGTTTCTGGACGGCGACGTGCTCGTCGTCCTGCACCGCAGCGTGTATGACGCGCTGCACCGGCCACGGCACGATCATCCCGGCGTGCTTGCGCACCTGCACCAGGCGCTGGACCAGCTGCGGGTCGCCGGCGACGAAACCGGCGCGATAACCGGCCAGGTTGCTCTGCTTCGACAGCGAATAGACCGACAAAAGGCCTTCGTGACTTCCGCCACAGACCCGGTCGTCCAGGATGCTCGGGGTCGTCAGGCCGTCCGGTTCGTCCCTCCAGTCGAGCTCCGCGTAGCACTCGTCGCTGGCCACGATCACGCCGCGCTGGCGCGCCCAGGCGACCACCTTCTTCAGGTGATCGACCGGCAGCACCTGCCCGTGCGGGTTGGCAGGGGTGTTGATCCACAACAGTTTCGGCGCCGTCGGGCCGAACTGCAGCAGGCTTGCCGCGGCACGCGGGGTCGCGCCGGCGAGGCGGGCGCCCACGTCATACGTCGGGTAGGCGATCTCGGGTATGCCGACCGTCGTGCCCGCGCCGAGACCGATCAGGGTCGGCAGCCACGCGACGAGCTCCTTGGTGCCGATGACCGGCATGACCGAGTTGGGATCGACGCCCGAGGCGTTGCGGCGGCGGGCGAACCAGCCGGCGATGGCTTCACGCAGGTCGGGCGTGCCCCACACCTGCGGATATCCGGGTGCGTCGGCGGCCGCCACGAGGGCGTCCTGCAGCACGCGCGGGGTCGGGTCGACGGGCGTGCCGACCGACAGGTCGACGATGCCGTCCGGATGGGCCGCGGCCCTCTTCTTGGCTTCCGCCAGCGAGTCCCAGGGGAAGTCGGGCAGGTCAGCGACGGGCATGGGAGTTCGCGGCGCCGATCACTCGTCGTGCTCTTGCGGCGGCAGCGCGGCGATCAGCGGGTGGTCGTAGTCGATGACGCCCATCTTCGCGGCGCCACCCGGGCTGCCGATCTCGTCGAAGAACTCGACGTTGGCCTTGTAGTAGTCGGCCCACTGCTCAGGAGTGTCGTCCTCGTAGTAGATGGCCTCGACCGGGCAGACCGGCTCGCATGCACCGCAGTCGACGCACTCGTCGGGCTGGATGTAGAGACTGCGCTTGCCCTCGTAGATGCAGTCGACCGGGCATTCCTCGATGCAGGCCTTGTCCTTGAGGTCGACGCACGGCTGTGCAATGACGTAGGTCATACGAAAAGGTCCTCCTGCTGGAAAGCATGCGCGGCCGTACGTCGACGGCCGTTGGGTCAATGGTTGAGTCGATATCCGACATCTATTATGCCGACGTGCCTTCCGAGTCGGTCAGTCAGTCTCACCTCACCGATCTCCTGGTCGTCGGGAGGCGCGTCGTGCTGCGTTCCCGCCTGGCTCCGGGCGACTCGGTGCCAGGCGGCCCGACCCTCACCGACACGCTCGGCGATGTGGTGTCGGTCACCGACTCCGAGGTCGTCGTCGACACCCGCAACGGTCCGGTGACCGTCGACCGCTCGAGCATCGTGCTGGCCAAGCGCGTCCCGCCCCCACCGCCCCGCCGCGCACCCCGCCGGCCCACCCCATCCCGAGTGACGGCTTCCTCGGCGGGTGACGGTCCGATCTCGCCGTCGGTCGGCGAAGAAGCCGTCACTCGGGAAGAACTTGAGGCATTGATGGTCGGCGGCATGCCGCCGCTGGAGTCCGTGCGCATCGGCGACTGGCTGCTGCGTGCGGCGAACGGCTACACGGGGCGGGCGAACTCCGTTCTGCCGCTTGGCGATCCGGGTATGCCACTCGAGTCCGCCGTCGATCAGGTCATCGCCTGGTATGCCGAACGCGACCAGCCCGCGCTCGTGCAACTGCCGCACGAGACCGGTGCGGACCCACGCACCTCTGATCTGGGAGCGCTTCTGGCTCAACGCGATTGGCGCTTCTTCCAGTCCACCCTCGTCATGACACTTCCTCCGCGAGTGACGGCTTCTTCGCCGAGTGACGGTCCTATCTCGCCGTCGCTCGGCGAAGAAGCCGTCACTCGGGACCGGGTGCGGGTCGAAGTGGCGACCGCGCCGACGGACGACTGGTGGACGACTGGTTCACCGCGCGCGCTCGAGCACCGGTCGACGCTCGCGGATCTGCTGACACATGTGCAACACCCGGCATACCTCACGGCATACCTCGATGACCGCCCGGTCGGGCACGCGCGACTGGCGTTCACCGATGGTTGGAGCGGCATTTTCGACATACACACCGATCCGGCGGTGCGCCGTCGCGGCATCGCGACCGCGCTCATGGCTGCGGCGACCCAAGCAGCCGACGAACAGCGAATCTCCTTGCAATACCTGCAAGTCAGCGCCGACAACGTGGCCGCGGTCGGGCTCTACCGGTCGCTCGGCTGGCAGGTCCACCACGAGTACCACTACGCGACACCCCATGCCGAGTGACGGCTTTCTCGGCGAATGACGGCCAGATAGCGCCGTCGCTCGCCGACGAAGCCGTCAGTCGCGAGGGTATGGCGACCAGGGTGACCCTTGCGGAGACAGTCCGACTGCCTGCAGCGCCGCAACCATGCCCTCCGCACCTGGTGGGAGCGCGTCGGACCAACACCACCGCGCAACCTGCACCCGGGTGCGCCGAATCCGGTCCTCCCGCTTCTTCTCCTTGATCACGACGTCCTCGCTCGCCGTGTCACCGGCGTCGCCGGTGGCCCGGTACTTCCGCTCGCCGTCGAACTCCCCGATCACACCCGGCCAGCCGAAGTCAGCGGCACCGAACTCTCCGCGGCCGTCCTCCAGCGGGACCTGCAGCGACGGTTGCGCGAAGCCGAGTTCGTACATCCGTGCCCTGCTCAGGGACTCACCGGGCGACTGTGAGCGCGGATCCACCAGCAACTGCAGCGCCTGCGCCCCCACTCGCCCACGCCGGCCCGGCTCGATCGCGTCGACCTCGCAATCGATCTCGGCCAGTGTGCACAGACGGTTTCGGACAGTCCAGTCCGCCGCGGTCAACGCACTGGCCAGGCAGGACGTCCGCGCGATGTCGACCACCGTTCGAGCCGGTGACGTCACCACGATCCCGTGCCGCTCGACGCCCTCCGGCATCCGACTGATCCGATGTCGACTGATGAGCGCACTCGAACCCGCCGCGAGTGCATCCATGGTGACGTGAACCCGAGCGGGCCACGCGCCGATGATCGGCATCTGCCAGACCGCAGCCGCCGACAGATGGGACACGATCTGGTCCGCGCCGCGCATGCGTCGGACGGTTGCCAGCACCAGCGCACGATGACGCTCCCCCGCCGACAATTCCGCCCACCGGTGCGTCTCGACGTATTCACCCATGCGCACCCGTATAAGCCGGGGCGGAGAACCGCAGATCTCGCGAGTCGGGTCGGTGCCCGTGCGCAGGAGGAGTCCCGCCGAAAAGATCTCCTCCGGATCCAGCTTCACTTCTGACATCGCCGCATCGTGGCACGACCGAGTCGGCGGACTCAGGAGTTATCCACAGCCGCCGAGCAGACCGTGCCACACACCCGGCGAATGACGGCTTCTTCGGCGAGCGACGCCCCGATCAGACCGTCACTCGCCGAAGAAGCCGTCATTCGGCAAAGAGTGGGTGGGTGAGTGAGTGAGTGAGTGAGTGGAGGGGTCAGTCGCAGGTGATGCGCACGGCGGGTATGTAGTGGGTGGTCAGGCTCTCGTTCTTGACGACCTTGCCGGCGAGGTCCTTCACGACCCGCGTGACCGTGACCTTGAAGCCGTCCTGCGGATCCTGCGGGATGCACTTGTCACCCTTGAGATGCTTGGCCGGGCCGGGCTTCTCGATGTCGAACTTGCCGCTCGTGGTGGTCGACACCGAGAACGTCTTCACGCCATACAGGCGTATGACGGAGGCGTTGCCCTCGATGCCCGCCTGGATCCGGATCGGGTGACCGGTGTCATTGGTCCACTTGTTGTCGATGCTCGGGTCCCACATGGTGGCTTCGCGGCCCATGGGATAACGCGGGATCCAATAGGAGTGCGCGGTGTGCTCGACCAGCTTGACGCCCGCGAAGAACGTGGCGTTGTAGAGCGTCGTGGACACCTGCGAGATGCCCCCGCCCATGCCGGGGACGTCCCGGCCGCCGACGAGGACGGGTGCGTTGACGTAGCCGTGGGCCGCGTCGAACGGGCGCAGCGTGTTGAGCAGCGAGAAGGTCTCGCCGGGTTGCACGACCAGGCCGTTGAGCTTGGACAGCCCGACGCGGATGTTCCGGGTGCGGGCGGCATTCTCCGGCCCGGTCGGGAACACGGAGACGAACTCCGAGATCTTCTGGTCCCCGACCTTGGTCTTCTTCAGCTGTGCGGCCGTGACCGTCGGCTTGACCGGCTTGGTCGGCAGCGACATCGTGTGATCGGGCGCGGTCAGCGCGGCGATGAGCAGCTTGCCGGCCCCCTTGGTGTCCGGTGCGGTGCCGTCCTTGGCGGGCACCACGCTGTTCGTGTCGCCCGTGACCCGCAGCTTCGCGTTGACCGCAGGGGTCGTCAGGTCGGCCGCCCGCTTGTCCAGCAGCGCAGCGAGCGCCGCCTCGTCGACCTTCGGTTTCAGGCTGGTGCCGTCGAAGGTGGTGCTCAGGACGCCGGAGATGTCCGTGGGTTCGAGCTCCGCCTTCTTGCTGCCGACCTGCACGGTGACCGGCTCGGACATCGCCGGGTCGGCGAACTCCTTGACGTAGCGCGCGACCTCGGCGTCGGTCAGCGACGCGGGCTGCTTCGAGATGGGCGCCGTGTAGTGCTTGTTCTTCGGCCAGCCCGCGGCGATCTTCCGGGCGATCGCCCTCGCGTCGACCCCCTTGCCGGGGATCGACCTGGCGGTGACCACCTTGCCGTCGACGAACTTGACCGAGCCGTTCTTCGGGGACCCCTCCAGCGTCTGGGAGACCGTGTCGACGGCGTGCTGCAACTTCTTGTGATCCACCCGCGGGGTGACGTTGCGGTGCGGGCCGTCACCGGTCAGGCGGTGCCACATGGTCGAGGGGTTGAGCGAGAAGCCGCTCAGCCCGTCGACGGTGCCGTCGGTGTCGATCGACAGGCCCGACGAGGCCGGCTGCAGGGTCAGCTTCCTGCCCTCGGACGTGATCAGGACCGGTTGCTTGACCTGCTTGTTCGCGGCCGCCTCGATCTCGGCCTTCGCGTCGGACGGGCTCATGCCGCCGACGTCCTGGCCGGCGACTGTCGTGCCGTCCTGGATCTTCCCCGCCTGCCAGGCGGCCAGCCCGACATACGCGCCCGCGAGGACCACCACGGCCGTCGGGCCGCCGATCAGCAGGCCCTTGCGCAGGCGCCCCGACTTCTCATCGCCGCTCTCGCGGCCCCCGTCCGATGTGTCTGTGCTCAACGTTGTACTCCGAACGCGCCCCGGTAATAGATCAGGGCATCCCCTGGCCTGTCAGTGATCGAGACAGAGCGTACGTCGCCGATGACGAGAGTATGGTCACCCGCTCGCACCGTGTCGTAGGTGTGACATTCCAGCGTGCCCAGCGCGTTGTCCAGCAGCGCCATACCGGTGTGCTCGCCGCGGTGGAACTTCACCCGCTCGAGCTGGCCGTGCAGTGGACGCCCGCGAGTCGACAGCCAGGCAGCGGTCGCCCGCTCGGACTCCGGCAACAGACTCACGCCCCAGGCGCCGGCCTCGATGACCGCGTCGTGGAAGCGTGCCTCGCGCTCCACACTGATCACCATCAGCACCGGCTCCAGCGACACCGACATGATCGCGTTGGCGGTCATCGCGTGGTCGATGTCGCCGATCCGCGTCGTCACCACCGACACGCCGGTCGCGAAGCGCCCCATCACCTGGCGATAGGCGTCGGGGTCGACCTCGGAGGGCCCCACGTCCTCGCGGCGCTGTTCACTCATTCGGGACCAGTCCCGTATGGCGCAGCCCCTCGGTCAGCGCCGGCAACGCGCGTCCGGTGGCCGGATCCAGCCGCTGGAACGCTTCGCGCGCCGCCAGCCGGGTCGCGACGTCGTTGGACAGCGTGTAGTAGCCGTCGTGGACGGTGACCTGGGTGCGATGCCGCTGCAGGGCGGCGATCTGTGCCTCCAGCGCCGCCTCGTCGACAACGGTGTGCGTGACGGATTTGTCGTCGACCACGCTCGGCAGGAACGTCTCGTCCGGGGCCGGCACGATCACGCCGTCGCGGGTCACGTGTTCGGCGAGCCACTCGCGGTCCTCGACCGCCCAGCTGCGTGGGGTGACCACCGTGTAGAACGCCGGCTGCTCCGACAGGCTCGCCACCGCGGCCCGCGTCGCCTCGTGCGTGCGAATGTGGTCCGGGTGGCCATAGCCGCCGTGCGCGTCATACGTCACGACGATGTCCGGGCGCACCTCCCGCAGGTATGACGCGACGCTGCCGCTGGTCGCGGCCAGGTCCGCACCTGTGAAGGCCCGCGGGTGTGCCGCGGACGGCGTGCCCGCCATACCGGAGTCGCGGTAGGCACCGTCGGCCAGCACGGTGACCGTGCTGGCGCCGAGTTCCTTGACCGCAGAATGCAATTCGTCCCGGCGAAGATCTGCCAGCGGGTCAGCGGCATCCGCGGCGCGGGGCCGGTCAGCCGGCAGCTGCAGGTGGCGCAGCCCCTCCGGGATGACCTCGCCCTCCTCGCCGAGGGTGCAGGTGAGCACGTGCACGTCATCGCCGCGCGCCGCGTGGTGCGCGATCGCGAGCCCGGTCCACAACGACTCGTCGTCGGGGTGGGCGTGAACGAAGACCAGCCGCATGATTACTGCTTCGCGGCGCTCCGTGCTCGCGACGCAGCGCGCGCACGCTCACCGGCGTTGAGGACCAGCTTGCGGATCCGCACGGTTTCCGGTGTCACCTCGACGCATTCGTCCTCGCGGCAGAACTCCAGGCTCTGCTCGAGCGACAGCTTGCGCGGCGGGAAGATCTTCTCGAAGTTGTCCGCGCTGGATGCGCGAACGTTCGTGAGCTTCTTCTCCTTGGTGATGTTGACGTCCATGTCGTCGGCGCGGGAGTTCTCGCCGACGATCATGCCCTCGTAGACCTCGGTGGTGGGCTCGACGAAGAGCACGCCGCGCTCCTGCAGGTTGACCATGGCGTATGACGTCACCGCGCCCGAGCGGTCCGAGACCAGCGAGCCGGACAGGCGTGTCGTGATCGTCCCGTGCCAGGGCTCGTAGCCGGAGAAGACGTGGTTGGCGATGCCGGTTCCGCGCGTCTCGGTGAGGAACTCGGTGCGGAAGCCGATAAGGCCACGCGACGGAACGACGAATTCCATACGGACCCAACCGGTTCCGTGGTTGGTCATCTGCTCCATGCGTGCCTTGCGGGCGGCCATGATCTGGGTGATCGTGCCGAGGTATTCCTCGGGGGTGTCGATCGTCAGGTGCTCGACCGGCTCGTGCAGCTTGCCGTCGACCTCCTTGGTGACGACCTGCGGCTTGCCCACGGTCAGCTCGTAGCCCTCGCGGCGCATCTGCTCCACGAGGATCGCCAGCGCCAGCTCGCCGCGGCCCTGCACCTCCCAGGCGTCGGGACGCTCGGTCGGCAACACGCGCAGCGACACGTTGCCGATCAGCTCGCGGTCGAGACGGTCCTTGACCATGCGTGCGGTGACCTTGGAACCGCGGACCTTGCCCACGAGCGGAGAAGTGTTGGTGCCGATCGTCATCGAGATCGCCGGCTCGTCAACGGTGATGAGCGGCAACGGGATCGGGTTCTCCGGGTCCGCGAGGGTCTCACCGATGGTGATCTCGGGGATGCCCGCGACGGCGATGATGTCGCCGGGGCCGGCGCTCTCGGCCGGCTCACGGTCCAGGCCCTTGGTCATCAGCAGCTCGGTGATCTTCACCGTCTGCTGCGAACCGTCGTGACGGCACCAGGCGACCTGCTGGCCCTTCTTGATCTGGCCGTTGCGCACGCGCAGCAGCGCGAGCCGGCCCAGGAAGTTGCTGGAGTCGAGGTTGGTGACGTGTGCCTGCAGCGGCGCCTCGTCGTCGTAGACCGGCGCGGGGATGGTGTCCAGGATCGTCTTGAAGAGCGGCTCCAGGTCGCTGCCCTCGGGCAGTCCACCGTCGCCCGGACGGGTGGTGGAGGCGATGCCCGCCTTGGCGGAGGCGTAGACGACCGGGAAGTCGAGCTGGTCGGCATCGGCGTCGGCGTCCTCGAGCAGGTCCATGAACAGCTCGTAGGTCTCCTCCTCCACCGCCTCGATCCGGGAGTCGGGGCGGTCGACCTTGTTGATGCACAGGATGACCGGCATCTTGGCCGCGAGCGCCTTGCGCAGCACGAAACGGGTCTGCGGCAGCGGTCCCTCACTGGCGTCCACCAACAGGACGACGCCGTCGACCATCGACAGGCCGCGCTCGACCTCGCCGCCGAAGTCGGCGTGACCGGGGGTGTCGATGATGTTGATGGTGACCGATTCACCGTTCGAGGAGGGCCCGTCATACGAGATGGCCGTGTTCTTGGCCAGGATCGTGATGCCCTTCTCGCGCTCCAGGTCGCCGGTGTCCATGACCCGCTCGCCGGTGGATTCAACGGTCGAACGTTCGCTGAAGGCGCCCGTCTGCCAGAGCATCTTGTCGACGAGAGTGGTCTTCCCGTGGTCGACGTGGGCAACGATGGCGACGTTGCGAACGTCGCTGCGTGACTTCATGGGCATGGAGTTGTCAAAGCTGCGTGCACCCGCTGCGCCGCGAGGGCGTGGGGCACCGACAGGCTTCGTCCTTTCTGACGACGTGTATCGGATCCCTACCAGTGTCTCAGGGTTTTGTCGTGGTTCTGACCACGCCCCTGCTACGGCAACAACAACGCGGAATCGCCGAATTCGTGCCAGCGGTATCGCTCGCGCACTGCGGCGTCGTATGCCGCCTGGGTCAACTCCTCGCCCGCGACGGCCTCGACCAGCAGCAGGTGCGACGCGTGCGGGTCGTGCCAACCGGTGATCAGCCCGTCGACGACGCGGGGCGGCTCGTCACGGGTGATGACCCGGTCGGTCCACCCGGCCGCCCCGGTCACGAAGCCCTCGCACGTGACCGCCGATTCCAGCGCCCGGGCCACCGTGGTGCCGACGGCGACGATGCGCCCACCCGCCTGTCGGGTGGCGTTGACCTGTCGCGCGGTGACGTCGGGCACCTCGAACCGCTCGACCTGCGGCCCCTCTCCCGCCTCCTGCGAGGAGACCCCGGTGTGCAGCGTGATCGGAGCGACGCCGACCCCGGCGGCGACCAGCTGGGTGACCACTTCAGCGGTGAACGGCCGTGCGGCAGAAGGCATCTCGGCACTTCCGGGCACCGTCGCGAAGACCGTCTGATAGTCCGCGAGGGGGTAGGCCCGGTCGAGGTAGCCGTAACTGATCGGGCGCCCGTGGTGCCACAACTGCTCGCCCAGATCGCCGTCGACCTCGGCCCGCCAGAGCCGGTTGCCGGACCCGGTCGGCGAGGAGGTGAAGGGGTATGGCGCCTGCAGCCGCAGCACCAGCGAGCCGACCTCGAGGTGCTCCCCCACCTGTGCATCGAGGATGGCGCGGGCCGCGTCGGGCGCGGATCGCAGCTCCACGACCCAGGTCCCGTCATCCAGTGGAGTGGCGGCGTGCAGGACGATCGAGCTGCCGTCGGCGCGCCGGGCGTCGATCTGACCGGCGACGGTGGCCGAGTTGTTGACGACGACCAGGTCACCGGCGTTCAGGTAGTCCGGCAGCGAGCGGAACCGGGTGTGTTCGATGCCGTCCCGGGAGGCGACGAGCAGCCGCACCTGGTCCCGCTCGAGACCCCGGCGTTCGGCCGGCGACGGTGCGGTGCGCTCGGCGGGCGCCTCGAACGTGGTGCGCGGGTGCACCGCGAGGGCGGTCATGAGCGTGCTCCTGCGGTCTCGGGGAGCGGCAGATCGGCGGCCCTGTACCGGCCGGACTCGGGACGCTGCTCCCACAGGTGCCGCAGGTGAGGTATGACGGAGGCCGGTTCCGGCCGGTCCGAGATGTCCTCCCCTGGGAAGGCCGCCTGGTGCATCGGCGTGCGCATGTCCCCCGGATCGACGGCATAGGCGTGCAGTCCCGGGTTCTCCGCCGCATAGGTGAGCGTCACGTGGTCGAGGCCCGCCTTCGAGGCGCCATACAGGCCCCAGCCCTCGTAGTGCTCGATCGCCGCATCGGAGGAGATGGACAGCAGCACGCCGTCGCTCGCGAGCAGGTCGGGCAGCAGGGCCCCGGTGAGGACGAGTGGCGCGCCGACGTTGGTACGCCATACGTCCTTCAGGTCGGCGACCGTGACAGTGGCAAGGGCAGGAAGCGGTGTGGGGCCGAGCGTGCTCGCGTTGTGCACGAGCAGGTCGAGCCGCCCGTGGCGACGCACGGCGGCAACCAGGGCTTCCTTGTGGTCGGCGTCGGTGACGTCCCCCGTTATCGCCTCGACGCCGTACAGACCGCGTGTCTCCCGGGCCAGGGCGTCGCCGTTGCGGGCATCGGTGATCACGTGCCAGCCGTCGCCGGACAGCGCTCGAACCAGTTCCCTGCCGAGTCCGGACGAACCCCCGGTGATCAATGCAACTTTCGTGTCGGACATCGAATCTCCTTGTTGATCAGGTTGATTGATGCCATCCTTTAAGTTCAAGTTAACTTGAAGTCAAGACCTGAACCCGAAAGGTTTCCATGGACACCCACGACCTCCTGCCGGTGGGCACCGTCGCCAAGCGCAGCGGCTTCGCGGCATCCGCGTTGCGCTACTACGAGACACAGGGGCTGATCCACGCCCACCGCAACTCCGGCGGCCAGCGCCGCTTCGAGCGCAGCGTGCTGCGCCGGCTCGCGTTCATCCGCGCCGCGTCCAACGTCGGCCTGACCCTGGAGGAGATCCGCGACGAGCTCGACCGCCTACCCGATGGCCGCACCCCCAACAAGTCCGACTGGCAACGCATCACCACCCACTGGAAGGGACGCCTCGACGAGCAGATCGCAGCCCTGGAACGGCTGCGGGACGGGCTCGACTCGTGCATCGGCTGCGGCTGCCTGTCGTTGCGGCGCTGCGCGATCTCCAACCCGTATGACGCAGCCGCCGACGGGCCGACCGCTCCCGGCGCCGCGTTCCTGCCCCCTCTGCTGCGGCGGCCGCACAAGCCGGCCTGAGCCACGAACCCGGGAAAAATCCGGGGCCAACCGGGGATAACACCGTGTCATATATCGAGATGATGACGGTGTGCCCGAAATCGCGCAGGAGGTCCGGCGACTGGGTAACGTTCGCAGAACCGTCTTCTCCACCGGAAGGTCCCATCACCATGGCCGTCACCAAGACCACAGCCGCGATCGCGCTGTTGGCCGCGTCCACCCTGGCGCTCAGCTCGTGCGCCAGTTCCAAGCGCGATGACTCCTCCAAGAAGTCCGGCAGCGGCGCGAGCAACAGCAACGCAACCCTGAACTTCGGCGCGGCCGGCGCGCCCGCCACCTTCGATCCCTATTACGCCAGCGACGGCGAGACCTTCCGGGTCAGCCGGCAGATCTTCGAAGGTCTGGTCGGCTTCAAGCCCGGCACCGCCGAGGTCGCTCCGCGCCTGGCCACGAGCTGGAAGCCGTCGGCCGACGGCAAGACCTGGACCTTCAAGCTGAAGACCGGCGTGAAGTTCACCGACGGGACACCGTTCAACGCCGACGCCGTCTGCAAGAACTTCAAGCGGATGGACAGCCAGAACAAGGCCGGCCAGACCGCCTCCGAGTACTGGCTGACGAACATGGGTGCCTACAACGGCGCCGCGGGCGACCTCTACCAGGGCTGCACCGCCAAGGACGCCTCGACCGTCGTCATCAAGATCGCCCGGGCCACCTCGAAGTTCCCGGCGTTGCTGGGCCTGCCGGCGTTCTCGATGCAGTCCCCGACCGCAATGGACAAGTACAAGGCGAACGACATCAAGGCGCAGGGCCAGGGTTTCGTCTATCCGGCATACGCCAACGCCCACCCGGTGGGCACCGGCCCGATGAAGTTCCAGAAGTACGACAAGACCAACAAGACGGTCACTCTGGTCCGCAACGACAACTACGCCGGCGACGACAAGGCGACCGTCAAGAAGATCGTCTTCTCGATCATCCCCGACGAGACTGCGCGCAAGCAGGCGCTCGCCTCCGGACAGATCGACGGTTACGACCTGCCGAACCCGGTCGACTGGCCGTCGCTGAAGAAGGACGACAACCTCGAGATCCGTCCGGCCTTCAACATCCTCTACCTGGGCCTCAACGCCAAGGTCGACCCCGACCTGAAGGACATCCGCGTCCGTCAGGCGCTCTACTACGCCATCAACCGCGATCAGCTGGTCAAGTCCCAGTTGCCGGCCGGCGCCTCGGTCGCGACGCAGTTCATGCCCAACACCGTCGCGGGCTACAACAAGTCACTGAAGCCGTACAAGTACGACCCGGCCAAGGCCAAGTCACTGCTCAAGGCCGCCGGCAAGAGCAACCTGAAGATCACTCTCTGGTACCCCACCGAGGTCACCCGTCCCTACATGCCGGCGCCGGACAAGATCTTCAACGCGATCAAGTCCGACTGGGCCGCGGTCGGCGTCAAGGTCACCCCGAAGCCGATGCCCTGGGCCGGCGGCTACGTGACCGGCACCCAGAACGGCAACGCGGCGGCATACCTGATGGGTTGGACGGGTGACTACAACACCCCGGACAACTTCCTGGGCAGCTTCTTCTCCGACCCGAAGGGTCAGATGACCGTCGGTGCCTACCCGTGGGGCAGCGCGTTCCACAAGGCCCTGGCGAACGACGACTCGATCGTCGACGAGTCGCAGCGCGCCGCCGCCTACGAGAAGCTGAACAAGCAGATCATGGAGGACTACCTCCCGGGCCTGCCGATCTCGAGCTCGCCGCCCGCGATCGTCTTCAGCAAGAAGGTCACCGGGGTCACCCCGAGCCCGCTGACCGACGAGCACCTGTGGACCGCCAAGGTCAGCAAGTAGCACTCGTCCGCCCGGTGGCCGGTGCCGTGGTTCGTCCGCGGCACCGGCCACCGGCGCACGTTACTTCTTCGTAGGAGCCTTCCCTCGTGCTCAGATTCATCGTGCGACGACTGTTACAGGCCGTACTGGTCATGTTCATCGTCTCCGTCCTGCTCTTCGCCTGGCTGCGGTCCCTGCCCGGCGGCCCGGTCGACTCGATCCTCGGCGAACGCGCGACACCCGCGACCCGTGCGGCGCTGAGCAAGACGCTCGGCCTCGACCAGCCGCTGCCCGTGCAGTACGGGCACTTCCTCAACAACATCCTGCACGGCAACTTCGGCACCTCCACCCAGGTGCAGTCGGGCACCGACGCGATGCACCTCTTCCTGCAGCGGCTTCCCGCAACCGTCGAGCTGTCGTTCTTCGCGATCATCCTCGCGCTGGTGACCGCCATACCCCTGGGTTACTTCGCCGCCAAGCGGCACGGTGGACTGCTGGACACCGGCTCGGTCGTGCTCTCACTGGTCGGCGTTGCGGTCCCCGTCTTCTTCCTGGCCTTCGTGCTGAAGTACGTCTTCGCGATCGAGCTGAACTGGCTGCCGGTCGCCGGTCGCCAGAGTCCCGACCTGGATGCCACCCGCATCACCAACTTCTACGTGCTCGACGGCCTGCTGACCCGCGAGTTCGACGCCTCATGGGACGCCATCAAGCACCTGATCCTGCCGGCGATCGCGCTGGCGTCCATCCCGTTCGCGGTGATCTTCCGGATCACCCGCGCCTCGGTGCTGGAGGTGCTCAACGAGGACTACGTGCGCACCGCCGAGTCGAAGGGCCTGTCGGCACGGATCATCCGCGGCCGGCACGTGCTGCGCAACGCGTTGCTACCGGTGGTCACGACCATCGGTCTCCAGGTGGGTGGCCTGCTCACCGGCGCGGTGCTCACCGAGACGGTCTTCGCCTATCCCGGTGTCGGTGACGCCCTGGCCCAGGCGTTCAGCCAGCGGGACTACGCCGTGCTGCAAGTGCTGATCACGATGGCGGCGATCGGCTATGTGCTGGTCAACCTGCTCGTCGACATCGCGTATGCCGTCATCGATCCCCGGATTCGGACGAGGTGAATGCGATGAGTCCCATGCAACGCAAGAAGGACCGCATCGACGCGCTCGCCGCCACTGCCGGCACCGCGGCCGACATACCCGATGCCGGCCACGTCAGCGAGTCCGGCGGGTTGAGCCTGATCGGCAGCGCGTGGCTGCGGCTGCGCCGCAACCCCGTCTTCCTGGTCGGCGCCGCCGTCACGGTGCTGTTCATCCTGCTCGCGATCTTCGCGCCGCTGATCGCTCCGCACAACGGCACCACGAAGTACCTCATCAACCAGGTCACGCCGTCCACGCCCATCCCGCCGTCACAGAACGGCTTCCCGCTGGGCGGCGACGATCAGGGCCGCGACTTCCTGTCCCGGCTCATCCTCGGCTCCCGGCAGACGCTGATCGTCGGTGTGCTGGCGACCCTGGCCGGGCTCACCGGCGGTCTGGTGCTCGGCACCATCGCCGGATCACTCGGCGGGTGGATCGATTCGGTGGTCATGCGCATCGTCGACGTCATGCTCTCGCTGCCGTCGCTGGTCCTCGCGCTCGCCGTCGCCACACTGTTCGGCAAGCCATCCCAGTGGACGCTGATCATCGCGATCTCGATCGTGCAGGTGCCGATCTTCGCCCGGCTGCTGCGTGGCTCGATGCTGACGCAACGCTCCAGTGATCACGTCCTTGCGGCGCGCGCGCTCGGCGTCAAGCCCTCGGCGATCACCTTCCGCCACATGCTGCCCAACTCGCTCGGACCGGTCCTGGTGCAGGCCACGCTGGTGCTGGCAACCGCGATCATCGAGGCGGCCGCACTGAGCTTCCTCGGCCTGGGCAACCCGGACGACTCCTCCCCCGAGTGGGGGCAGATGCTCGGCAAGGCACAGCAGCTCTTCGACATCTCCCCGCACGTGGCCTTCTGGCCGGCCGGCTGCATCGTCGTGGTGGCCTTCGGCTTCACCCTGATGGGCGAGTCGTTGCGAGAAGCCCTCGACCCCAGAAACCGGAGGTGACCGGCATGACCGCCGCAGCACCCGCTCCAAGCAAGACCGACACGCTGCTGTCGGTGCGTGACCTGACCGTCGAGTTCGGCATCAAGGGACAGCAGCGGTTCCGCGCCGTCGATGGGGTCTCCTTCGACGTCCGCCCCGGACAGACCATCGGCCTGGTCGGCGAGTCCGGTTGCGGCAAGTCGGTGACGTCGCTGGCGATCATGGGCCTGTTGCCGAAGCGCGGCAACAAGGTTGCCGGGTCGGCGACCTATGACGGCACCGACCTGCTGACGCTCGACGATCGCGAGATGCGCGACCGGCGTGGCCGGGACATCGCGATGATCTTCCAGGACCCGCTGTCCTCGCTGAACCCCGTCATCTCGATCGGCGTCCAGGTGGCCGAGGTGTTGCAACGGCACCGCGGGATGAAGAAGGCCGCCGCCATGGCCGAGTCGCGGGACCTGTTGGACAAGGTCGGCATCCCCGACCCGAACCGGCGGCTCAAGGAATACGCGCACCAGCTGTCCGGCGGCATGCGCCAACGGGCGCTGATCGCCATGGCGCTGGCCTGCAAGCCGCGCCTGCTGATCGCCGACGAGCCGACCACCGCACTCGACGTCACCATCCAGGCGCAGATCCTCAACCTGCTCAAGGAGTTGGTCGTCGACTCGGGGACGTCGCTGATCATGATCACGCACGACCTGGGTGTCGTCGCCGGACTGTGCGACGAGGTCAACGTCCTGTATGGCGGCCGGATCGTCGAAACCGCCTCTCGGCACGAGACATTCGCCCGTCCACGGCACCCCTACACCAACGGGCTGCTCGGCTCGATCCCGCGGTTGGACGGATCGCGCAGCGAACAACTGGCCGCCATACCCGGGTCCGTCGCGGACAACATCCCGTGGACGTCCGGCTGCGCCTTCGCGCCGCGGTGCTCCCGGGCGATCGACGTGTGCCGCGCCGAGACACCGGCCCTGGAACAGGACGAGCAGTCCATCGAGGACCACGCGCTGCGGTGTCACAACCCGTGGCCGACGGGAGATGAAGCATGAGCGAGACAACGTCCATCCTCGACAAGAAGGACCCGGCGGCCGAGCACGAGGTGCTGCTGGACGCGCGTGACGTGGAGGTCCACTTCCCCATCAAGCGCGGGGTGATCTTCGACAAGACGGTCGGCTACGTCTACGCCGTCGACGGTATGACGCTGCAGATCCGCAAGGGCGAGACCTACGGCCTGGTCGGCGAATCCGGTTGCGGCAAGTCGACATTCGGCCGCGCCCTGCTCCGGCTCGAGGAGCCGACGAACGGCACGGTGACGTTCGCCGGCACCGACCTGTCGACGCTCAAGGGCGAGGCCCTGCGCACCAAGCGCCGCGACATGCAGATGGTCTTCCAGGACCCGCTGTCCAGCCTCGACCCGCGCCAGACTGTCGAGGCGCTGCTGCTGGAGGGCATGCACGCGCACGGGCTGACCAAGGACAAGGAGGCTGCCGGCGCACGGCTGCGCGAGTTGCTCCAGGCGGTCGGACTGCCCGCTGCCGCATTGCGTAAGTACCCCCACGAGTTCTCCGGTGGCCAGCGCCAGCGGATCGGCATCGCCCGGGCGCTGTCGGTCGACCCGCAACTGATCGTGGCCGACGAGCCGGTGAGTGCCCTCGACGTGTCGGTGCAGGCGCAGGTGATCAACCTGCTGGAGGACGTGCAGGAACAGTTCGGCCTCACCTACCTGGTGATCGCGCACGACCTGGCGGTTGTCCGGCACATCAGCGACCGGGTCGGTGTGATGTATCTCGGTTCGCTGGTCGAGGAGGCCGACGCCGACGGGCTCTACGCCACGCCACTGCACCCCTACACCCGCGCGTTGATGTCGGCCGTGCCGATCCCCGACCCGCTGGTCGAGGACCGACGCGAGCAGATCATCCTGGCCGGCGACCTGCCCTCCCCCGCCAATCCGCCGACCGGCTGCCGTTTCCACACCCGCTGCCCGTGGCGGCAGGAGGAGCGCTGCGACACCGAGCGGCCGCAGCTGCGCGTCGTGGAGATCGACGGCGTGCCAGCTGACCACCGAGTGGCATGCCATTACGCCGAGCAGATCCAGTCCGGCGAGATCGAGCGCCACGAGGTCGACGCCATGGCTGTCGACCCTGCCGCAGTCGAGGGCGGACCGGCGGTCAACACCCAGGAGAACGTCGGCGGGCAACCCTTCTCCACCCCCTGAGCACCCACGCAGAAGCCGCCGCCGGATCCCCCGAGGGTCCGACGGCGGCTCTGTGTTGTGGGGACTCGGTCAGCCCATCCCGACCGGCTCACGGACGCTGTATGGCGCAGGGTCGACCGGGCGCGCAGCCGAGCCCTTTCGTCCACGTGACGGCCACCAGGCCCACCGGCCCAGCAACGCCAGGGCCGACGGCAACAGCACGAGCCGAACAACGGTGGCATCCAACAGGATTGCGATGGACAGGCCGACTCCGATCTCCTTCATCTCGACCATCGACAACGTCGCGAAGAGGGCGAAGACCGAGATCATGACCACGGCCGCGCTGGTGACCACACCGGCGGTCTCCTGCACGCCCTCGCGCACCGCGAGCTTCGGCGGCAGTCCCGCGTCGACCTTCTCCTTGATCCGGCTGAGGACGAAGACGTGATAGTCCATCGACAACCCGACCAGCACCGCGAAGAGGAAGATCGGGATCCACGAGATCAGCCCACCGGTGGAGTGGAAGTTCAGCATCGACTCCGCCCAGGTGTGCTGGAATACCGCTGTCAGCACACCGAATGCGGCACCGACCGACAGCAGGTTGAGCGCCATCGTGAGCAGCGCCACCACGATGCTGCGGAAGGTCACCATCATCATCACCAGGGTCAGGCCGAGCACGACGATGAGTACCTTCGGCAGGCCCGCCGACTGGTGTTCCATCTGGTCGTAGCCCTCGGCGACACCGCCGCCCACCGCCCACGTCGTGTCGGATGACGACAGCGCCTGCGGGATCACCGTGGCGCGCAGGTCACGCACTGCGTCACCGGCGGCGAAGGATCCCTCACCGGCCTTGCTGCCCAGCGTGAGCACTGCGGTGTGACCGTCCGAGGAGACCTTGACCGGATCAGCCACGGCCTTCCAGTCACCGGTCGAAATCGCATTGTTCGCAACGATCTTCGCGTCATGCTTCAACTCTGCCGCGTTGTCCCCCTGCAGCACCACGGCAGCGGTCGGACCGTCACCGGGGAACGCCTCACCGATCTGCTGCAACGCACGCACCGCGGGAATGTCGCGCGGCAGCGAGTCCAGGCTGCTGGTCTGCTGCTTCATCCCGAGCGCTGGTATGGCGATCGCTCCGAGGATGACCAGGCCGGTGATCAGCGAAGCCACCGGGCGACGCAGCACCGGACCGAGGACCCGCTTGCTGACCGTGCCCGGCTGCATCCGAGAGGACACCCGCCACAGCAGCGGGATCCGCGGACGGTCCACCTTCGGACCTAGCAGGGACAGCAGGGCAGGAAGCACGGTCAGGGAGCCGAAGACCGCGAAGGCAACCACGATGAGCGAACCGGTCGCGATGGACGAGAAGGTCACGTCGCCGACGGCATACAGGCCGCCCATGCTGACGATGACGGCGATGCCCGACACCACGATCGAGTGCCCGGAGGTCTCGGCGGCGATCTCGACGGCGTCCGCCGCGCTCGCACCGCGTTGCCTCTCCTGGCGCTCACGCTTGAGGTAGAACAGTGAGTAGTCGACACCGACCGCCATACCGATCAACAGGATGACGCTGGTGACGGAGTCCTCCATCGGCAGCAGCAGGGACACCGGCCCCATCAGGCCCATGGTCGCGAAAACGCTTGCAATTGCGAGCAGTACGGGTATGCCGGCCGCGATGAGCGCGGCGAAGACGAGCAGCATCAGCACGATCGTGATCGGCATGCTCTTGGACTCGGCGGACCCGAGGTCGTTCCCGACGCGGGTGTTGATCGCTTCGTTCATGGAGGTGTCACCGGTCTGCACGATCCGCAACCCGGGCGCCCGCGGTTGGGCGTCGTTGACGGCGCGGGTGATGCCGCTGATATCCGGATCCTTGTCATCCGCAACGGTTTTCATCGTGATCGGAACGATCATCAGCTTCTTGTCCGGTGAGACCGCCGGCGGCGCGACCTGCTGGACGTGACTGTCAGTGCGGATGTCCGCAGCGATCCGGTTCGCGGCGACACGGGCGCCGGCCCCGACCTCGCCACCGGATGCACGGGACAGCACGATGAACTCGGAGTCCGGCGCATCGAGCCCGGCCTTCTCGATCTGTGCGGCGGCGGTGCCGGACTGGCCGATGCGGTAGTCGGCAGCGGTGGTGGTGTTCATGGAGACTGCGGCGCCGCACGCGACGGCCGCGACCACCAGAAGCATCCAGGTGCCGACGGCACGCCACGGGTGGCGCACGCTCCAGCGAGCAATTCTGAGTGTGAACCCGGCCTTCTTCACGGCTGTGGTCCCCCTTCTTCGATGAGCAGCGGCCGGGCGAATCCCGACCGTGGTCAACACTTGTCGGCTCACGCGCTGAAGTCAGTGACGGCAGCACCACACTTGGGGTAGGGCTAGCACCACCATCGGAAGTGGGACTGGGACGCCTGTGCCAGGGCCCGTGACAGGTCAGGATGGGGGCGTGCAATCAACCGCCGGCCGCCCGCAGCTCATGCTGGCCCACTTCGTCGCCATACTTCTCGCCGCTCCGACGCTCGCGATGATGGTGCTGACCCTGGTCGGCACGGTCACCGCGCCGCTGGGGGTCGGCCTCCTGCTGCTGTCCGTCGCGGTCCCCACGACCCGACTGCTCGCGACCGGCCAACGCGGCATCGCCGAGGTGGCACTGCAGGAACCCATCACGAGGGAGTACCGCGACACCAGTGGCCTCGGGCTGATCAATCGGATCCAGCAGTGGGCACGTGACCCGGCCCGGTGGCGGGATCTCCTCTGGGAGCTGGCGTCGGTGACGATCGGCTTCACGTTGTCGGTGCTGAGCATCGCGCTGTTCCTCTACCCGATCTGGTCGATCGTGTGGTTCGGGCTGTGGAAGGGGCTTCCGGACGTCTTCGACCAGCCGTACGGCATGCAGATCACGACGACGCCGCAAGCGGTCGGTGTCTCAGCCGGCGGCGTCGTGATCGGTGCACTGCTGTGGTGGTTCACCGCAAAGCCGATCGCCCGGTGGCGTTTCGGCCTGGACGCGTACCTGCTCGGGTTGTCCCGAAAGGAGGTGCTCGCTCGTCGCGTCCAGGAGGTCACCACGTCCCGTGCGCAGGGCGCGGACGCGGCTGCCGCCGAGTTGCGCCGTGTCGAGCGTGACCTGCACGACGGCGCCCAGGCGCGGTTGGTCGCGCTCGGGATGAACCTCGGGCTCGCCGCCGAACTCATCGAGAAGGACCCGGACGCCGCGCGTCAACTGCTGCTGGAGGCGCGGGACAACTCCGGGGTCGCGTTGCAGGACATCCGGTCGGTGGTGCGCGGAATCCACCCGCCGGTGCTGGCCGACCGTGGGCTGGCCGACGCCATACGCGCTGTTGCCGTCGACCTGCCGATCGATTTCGATCTCGACCTGCGGCCGCCACCGCTGTCCCTGCCGCTGGAGTCGGCCGTCTACTTCGGCATCGCCGAGTGCCTGGCCAACATGGGCAAGCACGCGCGCGCCACCGCCGGCTGGGTCCGTATGGCGCCCCGCGCCGGTCTGCTGTACGTCGAGATCGGCGACAACGGCGTCGGCGGTGCCGACCCGCGCGGCAGCGGCATACAGGGGGTTGCCGGACGGCTCGCGGTGTTCGACGGCACGATGGTGGTGTCGAGCCCGCCCGGTGGGCCGACCATCGTGACCATGGAGGTGCCGTGCGCGCAGTGATCGGGGAGGACCACGCGCTGCTGCGTGACGGCCTGGAGCGCATCCTGAGCGCCCACGACATCGAAGTCGTGGCCACTGCCGACAACGCGCCGAGCCTGGTCCGGGCGCTGCGCGAGCACTCCCCCGACATCGCCATCGTCGACGTGCGTATGCCGCCGACGCTCACCGACGAAGGACTGCGCGTCGCGATCGAGGCGCGCCAGGAACAACCCGGCCTGCCCGTCCTCGTGTTGTCGCAGTATGTCGAGAACCTTTACGCCCGAGAGCTTCTCGAGGATGGGGACGGTGGCGTCGGCTACCTGTTGAAGGACCGCGTCTCGGACGTCGGCGCCTTCATCGAGGCGGTGCATCAGGTCGCCGGCGGCGGGACCGTGCTGGACCCGACCGTCGTACGCCAGCTGATCGCGCGACGCCCGCAGGGCAGCAAGATGGACCGGCTCACCGACCGCGAACGCGAGGTGCTCGGCCAGATGGCGGAAGGGCGCTCCAATGCTGCGATCGCCGGCGCGCTCTTCGTCACCGAGAAGGCCATCAGCAAGCACACCAACGCGATCTTCACCAAGCTCGACCTGCCGGTCTCCAGCGACGACAACCGCCGCGTACTGGCCGTCCTCGCTTACCTCAACGGCTGACTAATCACAGCCTTTCCTGCGTGGACAGGAGCAGCAGATCGGGGCAGAGTCGTCTGTATGAGCAGACTATTGACCGACGAGGAGATCACGCGACAGCTGGCTGAACTCGACGGCTGGTCGCGTGACGGTGACACGATCCGGTCCGTGTACAAAGCAACGTCATTCGCTCGTGCGATCGAGTTCGTGCACCTGGTTGCGGCGGACGCCGATCACATGGACCACCACCCGGACATCGAGATCTCATACACCACCGTTCGCTGGGCATTGTCCACACACAGCGAGGGGGGCATCACGCAGCTCGACATCGAGTTGGCGCATCGGATCATCGAGGCGGCGCAGCAGACCGGCGCGCAGGTGGCCGAGTGACGTCATCGGTCGAACCGCACGAGGGCGAGTTGCAGGACGAGGGGCTCAACAGCCGCCTCAACTGGCTGCGTGCCGGTGTCCTCGGTGCCAATGACGGCATCGTCAGTGTGGCGGGGATCGTCGCCGGTGTCGCCGGTGCCACGACCAGTCGCAACAACATCGCGATCGCGGGTATCGCCGGTCTCGTTGCGGGCGCATTGTCAATGGCGGCAGGCGAATACGTCTCGGTGAGCACTCAGCGCGACAGCGAGCGCGCGATGCTGCGCAAGGAGAAGCAGGAGCTGCACGAACTCCCCGAGGAGGAGCTCGAGGAGTTGACGCAGATCTACCAGGCGAAGGGCTTGCGGCGCGAGCTCGCAGCGCAGGTCGCCGAGGAACTCACGGCGCACGACGCACTGGGTGCGCATGCCGAGGCCGAGTTGGGCATCGACCCCGACGACCTGACCAATCCGTGGCACGCCGCGGGGGCGTCATTCCTCGCGTTCACCGTCGGTGCGCTGATCCCGTTGATCGCGATCCTCCTGCCGGGCCCCGCCCTGCGCGTGCCGATCTGTTTTGTGGCCGTGGCGATAGCGCTCGTGATCACCGGTGCCGTGAGCGCCCGGCTGGGTGAGGCGCCGACACGCCCCGCCGTCATACGCAACGTGCTCGGCGGCATGCTCGCCATGGCGATCACGTATGGCGTCGGAAGTCTTGTCGGCACCGCGGTCTGATTACCGGTTGGTCGGGCCTCCCTGACCGTGTCAGTTGAGTTGTCGATGCGTGCGCGCACGCGCCGAGGTTCGGCCGAATGTCGCTCCACACTGATCGACCATGCTGTACCTCTAGGGCATGATTAACGAGGAAGCTCGCGTGCGTCGATGGGAGGCATGGGCCGACTGGCCGCTGACCGGGATCGCGCTGCTGTTCCTGGTCGCATATGCCATGCCGATCCTGAACACTCACCTGTCGCATCGCTGGAATCGTTTCTACGACGTCGTCACGTGGGCGTCGTGGACGGCTTTTGCCATGGACTACGTCGTCCGACTGGGTCTGGCTCGTCGACGCTTCGCGTTTGTCAAAGGCAACCTGATTGATCTCGTGGCGGTGGTATTGCCAATGTTGAGACCGCTTCGTCTACTGCGGGTGCTCCACACTGGTCAATATTCTCAGCCGCCGAACCGGAAGCTCGTTGCGCGGTCGGGTCGGCTTCTATGTCACGGGCTCGATGACCCTGCTCTTGTTCGTCGGCGCGCTTGCGGTATTGGATGCCGAACGAACGGCGCCCGGCTCCAGCATCCAGTCCTTCGGCGAAGCTCTGTGGTGGTCGCTCGTCACCGTCAGCACCGTCGGGTACGGCGACTTCTACCCGGTCACCACCACCGGCCGGTTGGTCGGTGCGGGGTTAATGGTCGCCGGCATAGCGCTTCTCGGTGTCGTGACGGCTTCCGTAGCAACGTGGTTCATCGACAAAGTGCGTGAGATTGACACAGACGCCGATGCCGCGACCCGCCGAGATATCGCCGAACTCAACGCGAAGATCGACGCGCTGCACGCGCTACTGAACCAACGCGACAGCACTTCCAAGTGACAACGAGCCCGCGGCTGCCCGCCGGGACCCATCGGGTGCATCCGCATTGCATCTAACGGGCGGCCCGTGTGCATTGCGCGCTACACCAACGCTATGAAGAATGCATAAATTTGTTCGATTACCCCTGTACGACAGCAGATGCTTTTGGTATCCTTTAGGTACGCGAAAACGCAAGTGGGGGAAGGGAATTCGGCGATGAACATCAATTCGATGATGCGCGATCCTGTCCCTGCTTGCGGTGCTGGTGACCCGGAGGAGTTCCCGGCCGCGGAGCCGGGTCGCGGGCCAGAGGTGCTGGCCATCCTGCGAGCTGCCGCGCGGGTGGTGGACGAGGTCCCAGGTGCGATGCACCAGCTGGGCGAGGACCAGGAGAACGAACTGGTGTCGCTCCTGTTGCGGTTACACGGCCGGTCCGCGCAGGTCGCCACCATCGTCACCTCCGATGCGGTGGGGCGGGGCACGGTCGAGAAGGCTCCTGCTGCGACGACGAGCCAGTGGCTGATGGGGCACTTGGCTGGTGGTGTGCCGGTCGAACCGAAAACGGTGCGGGCGATGGCCTCGGTGGCCGATGCGTGCCGGGTCCGGAAGAACTCGGTGATCGCACGGGCGTTGCGGGACGGTGCGTGTTCGGTGGAATCCGCACGCACCGCCCTGACCCAGGCGGACAAGGTCGCACCTGTGATCCCGACCGCGGACCGGGACGAGATCCTCGGGTGGTTCCTGCAACTCGACCCCGCACTCGGTGCCGCCGGCCTGACCCAGCTGACCCGGCGGATCATCGCCAAATTCGCCCCCGACGAACTCTCGAACAAGGACGAGAAACTCGAGAACACCGAATCGTTGACCTGGTCCACCACCGCCACCGGCATGACCCGACTCGTGGCGGAGTTGTCCCCGGCGAACGCCGCGATCCTGAAAGAAGCGATCACCGCCAAATCCGCACCCAGACCTGCCAGGTCGACCGAGAAGGCCGCGCCCGCGGACGCGGACGGAACCGACAAGACCGATCACGGCGACGGTGTGTCTCCGGCTGGTCGGACCGGCGGGACCGGTGCCGCGTTCGGGCTCCGCCCCGACGGCACGGAGCAGGGTTCCGACGATGCTCCCAAAGCTAACGGTGAGTCGGTGCGTGACGAGCGGTCGCCCGGTAAGCGCCGGGCCGACGCGCTCATGGAACTGGTCGGTGCCGGCGCCCGGGCCGCGACCGGTGAAGGCACCCAAGCCAGCGCCGCCACCATCCTCTTGACGATGAGCCTGCAGGACCTGCTGAACGGCCACGGCGCCACCACCGCCACCGGCGACCTGATCGACGCCGGCGCCGCACGCCGATTCGCGTGCACCGCCGACCTCATCCCCGCCGTCCTCGGCGGACCCAGCCAACCCCTCGACGTCGGCCGGCGAGAACGCCTGGCCACCAAAGCCATTAGGGCCGCGGTGATCCTGCGCGACGGCGGCTGCACCTTCCCAGGCTGCGACCGACCACCAGGATTCTGCGAAATCCACCACATCACACCCTGGTGGGCCGGCGGCGACACCTCCCTCGCCGATTCCGCACTCCTATGCGGCCGCCACCATCACACCGTGCACCGGCAGGGCTACACCGCCCAAGTTCTCCCCGACCGGGTCGAATGGGACCTGACCCCCGGCCGCATGCCCGGCCACCACAACACCGCAGCCTGAGCACGATCCACGGGCGGGACCTCAAGATGCGGGGCCTCGAAACGGGCTTCCCCCGCTTCGCTCCTCCGCCCTCCTCGGCCACCTCTGAAACGCCTGCGCGGCTGCGCCCTTCCGGGCCTCGGCCACCGCGGCCTTGACAGCGAACCCGAACAGGCGACGCCCAACGGGCGTCGGGTGCGTCGTCGGGCCGGGCCAATGCAGACAGCGGAGCGCCAGCGCGCGAGGCGACGACCTTGACTGACGAGACGACCGAGCGAGCTTGCGAGCCGGTCGAATCGACAGTCAGGCGAGGAGCCAAGTCAAGGGCACAGCGAACGGAGTGAGACCGGCACGGCGGCGTAGCCGGCGCCATCAAGGTGAGCACACGAAGCGGAACCTCGAGACGCCTCCCCCCGCTTCGCTCGTCCGACTCCTCGATCACCCCGGAAACGCCTGCGTTTAACCGCCGACCCGATCACGATCGACAGCCGACCCGGCCCGCTTGAGGATCCGAGTGACCGGCTCCGCCTGCACCTGCGCCACTCCGTCCAGCCGACCGACATCCTCGGAAATGAAGCGATACAGGCCGTCGCTGTCGGCGAACGCAACCGTGGCGATGAGGCTGGTGGCACCGGTCGTGGCGCCGCAGAACCGAACCGCCGGATGCGCTCCCAGCGCCTCACCGACTGAGTGCAACTGAGCCGGCGCGACCGTGAGCATGATGCGGGTCGACAACGGCATACCGAAGGCGACCTCGTCGATATCGACGTCGAAGTAGAGCACACTCGCTTCGCGCAATTCGTTGACCCGCCTACGAATCCGAGCCTCTGTCCAGTCGCCGCCCACGGCGGCGCGCAGCTCGGCATACGTCGCTCGCCCGTCGGCCATCAGGACACTCAACAGTGACTCGTCAGCCGAGGTCAGCTCGACCCTGCGATCGGTGCGCGCCGGCGCTGCTCCGAGCCGCGCTTCGTCAGCCGCGGTCAGAAAGGTCTCACCGATCCGCCAGTCACGCGTCGTGGAACCTCGGAACACATGCAGCACCATGGCCGCTTCGATCCCGGTGACCGGCACTGTCCGGGGCAGTTGCCGCAGCAGCAGCTGATCCTGATCGCCCAAAGTCCGCGGCCGCAGCACGCAGTAGACCTCGGTCCCACCGCCCATCACGGCGACCCACTGCGTGTCATCGCGTGCCGCGAGCGCTCGACCCACGTTGACGGCGGCATCCGGGCGACAGAAGAGTCGCAGCATCCAATTCTGCCGGCCGAACGGGGTCGGGTCGGCGAAACCGATCACCCGCACGGCACCCGCGGCACGCAACCGCCGGTAGCGACGCGCCACCGTCTGCTCCGAGACGTCGAGCACCGATCCGATCACCGCGAAGGAAGCGCGCGGCGCGACCTGCAGACAATGCGTGATCTTCACGTCCAACGCATCCGCAGTGACGGATTTCGATGTTGGCTCGCGTTTCATGTCGGAAATCTACGCCAACGTCATCCTGGCTGGCATACCCCTCGACGGTGCCGGAGTCTGGTCCTCGACGGCTCGTGTCGATCTCCGGGCCGCTCGCCCGTCATCTCCCCAGAACGCACCATGCCCAACCGACAGGACCGATACCTCATGCGCAAATGGCTACCGCTCACCACGATCTGCATCGGCACACTGATGCTGCTGGTCGACGTGACCATCGTCAACGTCGCCCTCCCCGACATGGCTGTCAACCTGCACACGAGCTTCAGCTCGTTGCAGTGGGTCGTCGACATCTACGCCCTCGTGCTCGCCGCGTTCCTGCTCGGCATCGGCTCCTTCGCCGACCGGGTCGGCCATCGATCGATGTATGTCGCGGGTCTATCCCTGTTCGCAATCGCCTCAGCCGCATCAGGATTCGCGAACGACGCCACCGTGCTGATCGTCGCGCGCGGCGTGCAGGGCCTGGGCGGCGCTGCCATGTTCGCGACGACCTTCGCACTGCTCAACAGCAGCTACACCGGCCGCGATCGCGGCACGGCATACGGCGTGTGGGGCGCCGTGTCGGGCGCTGCCGCCGCGATCGGTCCGATCGCCGGCGGACTGCTCACCGAGCACCTGTCCTGGCGGTGGATCTTCTTCGTCAACCTGCCCTTCGCCATCGCCGCCATCGCACTCTGCTTCCTCGTCCTCGGCACCGGCAGCCGCCATCGCGCCCCGCTGGACCCGGTCGGCATGGTCACCTTCACCGTGTTCGCGGCAGCCCTCACCTACGGCCTGATCCGGTCCAACGAAGCCGGCTGGGGTGACGGCGTCGTCCTGGCGTCCTTCGCCGGCTCGCTGGTCATGCTCGTCGCGTTCCTGGCATGCGAGTCGCGGGTCGAGCACCCAATGTTCGACCTGGCCCTGCTGCGCAACCGGGTTTTCGCGGGATGTTTGATCGCCGGATTCGTCCTTTCTGCAGCGGCTTTCGCGTATCTGACGTACGCCTCGATCTGGCTGCAGTCGGTACGGGACATGTCGCCGGTGGAGGCCGGACTCGTGACGCTGCCGTTGGCAGTTGCCGCCTTCGTGACCAGTGCCACGGTTGGCCGACTGTTGCACGGCGACCGCAGTTGGCTGGCCATCGGTCTCGGCATCGGACTGACCGGTCTCGGCGGTCTGGTGGTCGCTGCACAGCTGAGCGGTGCGGATGTCACCTGGACCGCATTGATCGCGGGCCTGACCGTGACCGGCGTCGGAACCGGGCTCGCCGCGCCGACCCTGAGCTCGACCGCAATGTCCGTCGTACCCCTCGAGCGCGGCGGTATGGCGGCAGGTGCGGTGAACACCGCACGCCAGTTGGGCTTCGCTCTCGGGATCGCCGCACTGGGAACGCTTTTCGCAGCCCGCATCCAGTCGTCGCTGACCGCGCACTCATTCCCGCGCGCATCCGATGCCTCCAACGAGATCGCCGGCGGACAGGCGCACGCCGTGCTGGCGCAGGCCCCGATCGACGCCCGGGCAACGACGGAGCACCTCATCCACCTGACCTCCGTCGACGGCCTCCAGCTGACCGCTCTGGTCGCCGGGGTGCTCGGAGTAGTCGGAGGTCTGGTTGCGGGAGCGCTCATCCGGCCTGCTGCACGTCCCTCCGCTCAGGAGGTCGCGGACGACGTGTCGCCGACCCGGCATACGCTTCCTGTATGACGATTCTCGACGCGACCATCGCCCGCCTCGACGGCACCGCCGGCACCCTTGCCGACCTCACCGGGAAGCGTCCCGCACTGCTGGTGAACGTCGCCAGCAAGTGCGGGCTCACCCCGCAGTACACCGCGCTGGAACAACTCCAGAAGGATTACGAATCACAGCAATTCACCGTGATCGGCTTCCCGTGCAACCAGTTCGCGGGCCAGGAGCCCGGATCGGCCGAGGAGATCCAGGAGTTCTGCAGCGCGACGTACGGCGTGACGTTCCCGTTGACCGAGAAGGTCGAAGTGAACGGCGAGGGCCGGCACCCCATCTACCAGGAGCTGATCCAGGCCGCCGACGAGGACGGTCGCAACGGCGACATCCAGTGGAACTTCGAGAAGTTCGTGATCGACGCCGACGGTGCGGTGGTCCAGCGATTCAGCCCGCAGGTCACCCCGGACGACCCGCGCGTGCTCGAAGCGATCAAGTCCGCGCTCGGGTGACCCCAGGCGTGTCCACTCCCGGTCCGTGAGGCGCCCCGACCCATCCGGGTCACTGAGCGCGCCGAACCACCTGCATGACGGATGCGCTCTTCGCACGAGTCCGGGCCGCGCTGTCCGGATTGATCTCGGTCGCTGTCGGACTCGCCGCCGGCCAGTTGGTTGCCGCAGCTCGTGACCCGGCCACCTCACCGGTCCTGGCCGTAGGCTCCGCGGTCATCGACCGCACGCCGACTTCGTTGAAGGACTGGGTGATTCGCCAGTTCGGCACCCACGACAAGCTCGTGTTGCTGTCCTCGGTCGTTGCCGCCGTACTGATCGGCGCGCTGGTTTCCGGGGTGGTTGCACGCAGAAGGGTTGTCGGCGGTGCCGCCATACAGGTCGCGATGTTGGTGGTTGCGGGCTACGCCGTGTTGGACCGGCCGTTCACCCAGCTCTCGGACCTCCTGCCGACCATCGTCGCCGGGCTCGTATCCCTGATGGTCCTGCTGGTGCTGCTCTGGTTGGACCAGCATCCGACCCTGCGCAGGCTGATCGGCCCAACGCCGCGCACGTCCGGCACGAACACCATCGGCGCCAGTCGACGCGCGTTCGTCGTCGCGACGGGAGTCGGCACCACGGCGGCTGTTGTCGGATTTCTCGGCGCCAAGGGACTCGCCGACTCCCGATCGGGCGTCAACGTGCACATTCCTGCACCCGCCGAACGCGCTCCGTCGTTACCCCGCGGCCTGGACAGCACGGTCCCCGGCGTGACTCCACTGCGCACGCCCAACACGAAGTTCTACCGCGTCGACACGGAGCTGTCCGTGCCGACCCTGGACCCTGAGCACTGGTCACTCCAGATCGATGGAGATGTCGAAAACCCCTATGAAATAAGCTATTCGGAACTCCTGAGACGGCCCCTCGTCGAGCGAAACATCACCATCACCTGCGTGAGCAACCCGGTCGGTGGCGGGTATGCCGGAGGCGCAACCTGGCGCGGCGTGCTGACACGCGACCTGCTGAAAGAAGCCCGGATCAAGAACCCGGACCGACCCGATCTGCAGGTCCTCAGCACCTCGTTCAACGGTTTCACCATCAGCACCCCGCTCGGCGCGCTGACCGATGATCGCGACGCCATGCTCGCGGTGGCCATGAATGGCGCACCGCTCCCCCGCACACACGGCTTTCCGGCGCGGCTCGTGACACCGGGCCTCTACGGGATGCTCGGCTGCACCAAATGGGTCACGCGGCTGACGGTGACGACCTACGCGGACAAGAAGGCGTATTGGACCGAACGCGGCTGGACGACCAGCGGTGAGATCAAGCCCACCGCACGCATCGACGTCCCCCAGTCGTTCGCCTCCGTGAAGGCGGGGCGCGTCATGGTCGGCGGCACGGCCTGGGCCCAGCGTCGCGGCGTGGCACGAGTGCAGGTCAGCATCGACGCTGGCGCGTGGCATGAAGCGACGATGGGTCCGGACGTCAATGTCGACTACTGGCGCCAGTGGTACTTCGCATGGAACACCTCGCAGAAGGGCACCCACAGTGTCCGCGCCCGGGTCGTCTACGGCGACGGCCAGGTGCAGACCGCCAAGCGTGCAGGGGTATTCCCGAACGGCTCCAGCGGCATCGAGGAGAGAAGTTTCGTCGTCCACTGAAGCTTCACGGAGGTTCTTGCGCAGCGACCCATCCAACCGACCATCGACTCCGAATCACCAGTGTTCTCAGGCACACACACCACTCGTAGGAGTTGAATTCCCATGAAGTCCCGTCTCACCCTCTCGCTGGGCACCGCCGCCGTACTGGCCGCTTCCCTCAGCGCATGTGGCTCGTCCGGTTCGAGCGGCGCCGGTGGCAGCAGCGCCGCCGGCAGCTCGATGGCGAGTTCGATGGCGAGCTCATCGGCCATGAAGTCGAGCGGAGGAGACTCGAGCATGGGCGGCGGCGCCGCCAACGCGTCGAAGCCGTTCGGCCCCGCGTGCTCGACGGTTCCCAAGAGCGGCAAGGGCTCATTCAGCGGTATGGCGCAGGACCCGGTGGCGACTGCAGCGTCGAACAACCCGGCCCTGTCGACGCTCGTCACTGCGGTCAAGAAGGCGGGCCTGGTCGACACCCTCAACAGTGCACCGGCCCTGACGGTCTTCGCACCGGCCAACTCGGCGTTCGCCAAACTGCCCAAGGCGCAGCTGAACGCGGTCCTCGCCGACAAGGCGAAGCTGTCCACGCTGCTCACCGGTCACGTCGTCAAGGGCCGGCTGACACCGAAGCAGCTGTCCGGCGACCACAAGTCGCTCGCCGGCACCACCATCAAGGTGTCCGGCTCCGGTGACAAGTTCACCGTCGACGGCAACTCCAAGGTCGTGTGCGGCAACGTGCAGACGTCCAATGCCACGGTGTACATCGTCGACACCGTGTTGATGGGCAAGTAGGACCGATCGTGCGGACTTGAGCCATGTCGATACTCGTCGCGGAGGACCTGCAGGTAAGAATGGGCGACGTGGCCGTCCGCAATGTTCCTGCGCTGGCCGACCTGCTGCTGCAGGTCGGCCAGGGCGACGATGTGGCCTTCGCGCAGTTGTATGACGCAACGGCCGCCCGGGTCCATGGTCTCGTCGTGCGCATCCTGGTCGATCGCGCGATGAGCGAAGAGGTCACCCAGGAGGTCTTCCTCGAGATCTGGCGGACCAGCCCGCGGTTCGACCCGACCCGCGGTTCCGCGTTGTCGTGGTTGTTCACGATCGCGCACCGCAAGGCGGTCGATCGGGTCCGATCGAGCGAGGCGGCACGTCACCGCGACACGGCATACGTCGTCACGCAGAACGAACCCGAATACGATTCAACGGCCGAGTTCGTCGATGGATCACTGCAAGCGGGCGAGGTCCGTGCCGCGATCGCACAATTGTCTCCGGTGCAGCGCGAGGCGGTCGAGCTCGCGTACTTCCAGGGCATGTCACAGGCTGAGGTCGCGCAGCGGCTGGGCATCCCCCTCGGGACCGCCAAGTCGCGCATCCGCGACGGATTACTCAGACTACGAGCGACACTGGGAGGTGAATCATGACCGACGATCACATCGACACGATCGACTACGCGATGGACGCGCTCGACGAGATGAGCCGCCGCCGCGCCGACCAGCACCTTGCGCACTGCGCACAGTGCCGCGCAGAGGTCGCCGAATGGCGAGAGGCCACAGCGGGATTCGGCGCATCCGTCGAGCCGGTCAGCCCACCACCCACGCTCCGTGACGCGGTGCTGTCCGGCGCCAAGCGCGTGCCGCAGGACGACATCGCCCCCGCATCCGGCGGCCAGGCGAAGTCGTCCGCACCGAGCCGACGTCGGACCGGCCGCTGGCTGCTCGCGGCAGCTGCTGCGGTGGTCGTGGTCGGTGGCGGCGTCACGGTGGCCACCCACCCATGGAGCAACAGCCCGACAACGGTCTCAGCCGTCGAGCGGGTCGAACGCGCCCCGGACGCCCAGCACGCCACGGCACCCGCCCGCCAGGGATCACTGGTCATGGTCATGTCCGCGAAACAGGGCAAGGCCGTCGCGACCCTCCGCGATGTGCCGGCAGCGGCGAGCGGCAAGGTCTACCAGGCGTGGTTCCTCACGCCCAACGGTCCGGTCAGCGCCGGGCTCCTCCAGCCGGGCAAGCCCACGGTGCTCAAGGGGACCATCACCGGCGCGCAGGCAGCGGCCGTCACGGTCGAGCCCGCCGGCGGCTCCCGCCAGCCGACGACGAAGCCGATCGTGTCCGTCTCGTTGACCTGACCGGCCGACCCATCCGTTCGTCGCACGACGACGAACCACCACCGCAAGGACAATCCCGTCGAAAGGGAACGCGGTGGTCGAACACTTCGCCGTCATCGGCAGTGGCGTCGCTGGGCTGATGGCCGCACACGTGCTGGCCGGCTCCGGCACGGTGACGCTCTTCGAGGCCGACAACAGGCCCGGCGGGCATGCGCACACCCACGAGGTCGCGCTGCACGACGGCAGCACGACGCGAGTGGACAGCGGCTTCATCGTCCACAACGACCGCACCTACCCCACCCTGTGCCGGTTGTTCGACGAGCTCGACATCCCGACCAGGCCGACCGACATGAGTATGTCGGTCTACTCCGAACGGACTCGTTGGCAGTATGCCGGCGGCAAGGGCATCGGCGGAATACTCGCGGACCCGCGCACCGTGGCACGACCCGCGTTCGTGCGCATGATTTGGGAAGTACGCCGATTCCACTCCATGGCAAGGGATTTCCTCGACGGGGCGGATGTCGCCACGCTGACCACCATCGGTGACTGGTTGACGGACCGCGGCTTCTCGGCGGCGTTCCTGGAGCATTTCGCCAGGCCCCTCGTCGCTGCCGTCTGGTCCTGCTCGCCGACGGATGCCATGTCGTACCCGGCACGCAGCCTGCTCACCTTCCTGGACCACCACGGCATGTTGTCGGTCTCCGGGTCACCGTCGTGGCGCACCGTGGTCGGCGGATCCCGCACGTATGTCGACAGGCTTCTCGCGAACCCGCGGATCGAACTGCGTTGCGAGACACCGGTTCGCGCCGTCGTCGCCCGAAAGAATGCCGTGACCGTGCGGACCGACCACGACGAGCACGACTTCGCGGGGGTCGTGATCGCGGCCCATCCGCGTGCAGCGCTCGACATGCTGAAGTCGCCTACGTCCGCCCAGGCGGACGTGCTCGCAGCGCTGCACTACTCGCCCAATCCGGCTCAACTGCATACAGATTCGTCGTTGCTACCGCCATTCCGTCGAGCACGCGCATCGTGGAACTACCGCCTGCCGATCGACCCACACGAAGGCGTCCTGGTCTCCTACGACATGACGCGCTTGATGCGCCTGCCGATGACCGACGGCCGGCGTTTCATCGTCACCCTCGGCGGTGCCGACCGGGTCGCCCCGGACTCGGTCGTGGCGGACATGACCTACGAACACCCGCTCTACACAGCGACGTTCCTGCGTGCCCAAGCGCGCCTTCCGGAGATCAATGAGAGCCGCATCGCGTTCGCGGGCGCCTACCACGGATGGGGATTCCATGAGGACGGTGCGCTCTCGGGCCGGCGTGCTGCGGAGGCTCTCGGAGGCCACTGGTGAGGCCCACGGCATACCTCGCGACCGTCCGACACGTTCGGACGACTCCGCTGCGGCACGACTTCACCTACCGCACCAGTACGTGGGTCGTTCCGCTCGACGGCACCGACCCCAATCACGAGCTGCACTGGTGGCAGCGGGCATTCGTCCGATTTCGCGCCTCGGACCATCTCGGCGACTCCGGCAGCTGGCGCGACAACATCGTCGGGTTCGTCGGCACGTACGGCCTCGACGCATCGTCCTGGCGCATCGTCGCGTTGAGCGGAGCGGCGACCGCCGGCTACGCGTTCGACCCGCTCACCCTCTACTGGTGCACCGAGCCCACTGGAGAACCGGCCGCTGTCATCGCCGAGGTCCGCAACACGTATGGCGAGCGACACGCCTACCTCGTTCA
Source organism: Flexivirga sp. (assembly GCF_035551235.1). Classification (GTDB taxonomy): domain Bacteria; phylum Actinomycetota; class Actinomycetes; order Actinomycetales; family Dermatophilaceae; genus Flexivirga. The sequence continues at coordinate 268,555 of NZ_DASZNO010000019.1, forward strand.
GCCGGACGAGCGTGCGGTCGCACGGGCCGAAAAGCGGCTCTACGTCTCGCCCTTCAACGATGTCAGCGGCAGCTACACCATGTCGGTTCCCCCTCCGGATGAGTCGGGTTTCGACGTCCGGGTCATCCTGCACCGACCCGGCGAGCGGCCGTTCGTGGCCACCTGGAGCGGTGCACGACCGCAATCCGCCGGCGAGCGGCTTCGGCTCGCGCTGCACACGCCGTTCGCAGCACAGGTCGTCACGGTCCGGATCCGCCTGCAGGGCATCCGACTGTGGGCCCGCCGACTGCCGATACAACCCCGACCCGAACAGCCCGAGGAGCTGAGATGACCTTCTACCGCACAGCGCCCCGAGCCGCCACGCCTCGGATGCGTCCGCTGCATTCCCGGACGGCGCGGCGCGACGGCTCGTCGCCATCGATCGACCCGACACGCTGGCCGGACGTCGCGCGGACCCCGCGCGGCCGCCTCGCCGTCGCCTCCGGCGCGATCGCCGCCCGCGTCTTCCGGTATGCCGTCTCCCGCCTGCAGATCCGGGTGCTGCTCCCCGACGGGCGCGTGCTCGGTGGTGACCGACGAGCCTGCGCACCGACGATGACGATCCACGATCCGACGGCGATGATGCGCCGCATCGGCACCGCGGGAATGATCGGCTTCGGGGAGTCCTACCTCGCCGGCGAGTGGGACAGTGACGAACTTGCCCTGTTGATCGAGCAGTTCGCGCGCGGTGTCGAGATCCTGGTGCCGCGACCGCTGCACGCGCTCCGAGGCCTCGTGCTGCAACGGCAACCGTCCGCCGATCGGCCCGACCGCGCACACTCGCGCAGCAACGTTGAACGGCACTACGACCTCTCCAACGAACTCTTCGCCTCCTTCCTCGACGAGACCATGTCCTACTCGAGTGCCCTGTTCGGCCCGGGTGACGACCTGGTCACCGCACAACGCCGCAAAATGGACCGTCTGCTCGACGAGGCCGGTGTGACGAGCGGCACCGCGCTGCTCGAGATCGGTTCTGGTTGGGGCGGATCCGCTCTTCGCGCGGCCCGGCGCGGAGCCACGGTGCGCAGCATCACGCTCTCCGAACAGCAGCAGGAGTGGGCCAACGCGATGCTCGCCACAGAGGGCGCCTCCTCCACTGCGCACGTCGACCTGCGCGATTACCGGGACGTCGAGGGCAGGTATGACGCGGTCGTGTCGGTCGAGATGATCGAGGCCGTCGGTCTCGACTTCCTGGACACCTACTTCGCGAAGATCGCGGACGCTCTGCGTCCCGGTGGACGCGCTGCCATCCAGGCCATCGTGATCCCCCACCACCGTGCGCTGACTACTCAACACACGTACACCTGGATCCACAAGTACATCTTCCCGGGCGGCGCTCTCCCGTCGGTGCGACTCATCACGGAGTCGGCCGCAAAGGCAGGACTTCGTGTCACGGGCGACCTCGCCCTCGGGGAGTCCTACGTTCGCACGCTCGACACCTGGGCTGATCGCTTCGCCGAACAGGCCTCGCATGTGGACGATCTCGGCTTCGATGAGACGTTCCGTCGGATGTGGGACTTCTACCTGCGGTACTCCGAGGGCGGCTTCCGCGCCGGCTACCTCGATGTGCACCAGATCACTCTTGTGCGAGACGGAGAGACCGCATGAAACCAGTGCGCGTGACGAGCGTCGCCGAGTCCATCCAAGACGCCCTGCGTCCGGTACTCAGGGGTCCACTACCGGTGCAGCTGAGCGCGTGGGACGGCAGCGTCGCGGGTGACCCCGACGCCCCGCAGGTGCGGTTGAACGGTCCGGACGCGCTGCGCCGATTGCTTTGGCATCCGGGCGAACTCGGTGCCGCGCAAGCGTATGTCGCAGGTGATCTCGAGCTCTCCGCACCGCTCGCGGAGGTCCTGCAGCACGTTCGTAGGGTCGGTACGGACCGCGGCCTGGCCGACAGAGGGCCGCGTGTGCGCGATGTCGCCGCGGCACTGCGCGGAGTCCTCACCGTCGGCGGCATCCTCGGTCGTCGACCGACGGACCCGGCGGCGCAGATCAAGGTCGCCGGCAAGCTGCACTCCCGTTCGCGCGACCGCGACGTCATACACGGCCACTACGACGTCGACAGTGACTTCTACGAACTGATCCTCGACGACCGGATGGCCTACTCGTGCGCGTATGTCACGAGCGGAGACCTCGCCGGAACGGAGACCGCCGACTACTCGCTCGAGGACGCCCAGCGCGACAAGCTCGACCTGGTGTGCCGGAAGGTCGGGCTGGACCAGCGGTCCGGGATGCGGCTGCTCGACGTCGGTTGCGGCTGGGGTTCGCTCAGCCTCCATGCGGCCGAGCACTACGGGGCGACGGTCACCGGCGTCACCATCTCGACCGAACAGAAAGCGTTCATCGACAAGCGAATTCACGCTCGCGGACTGCGGGACCGGGTCACCATCGAGCTGCGGGACTATCGCGACGTGACCGGCCGGTATGACGCGGTCGCCTCGTTGGAGATGGGCGAGCACGCCGGCGACAAGGGATATCCCGACTACGCCCGCGTACTGCATGACGCAGCCACGGATGACGCGCGCATTCTCGTCCAGCAGATGAGTCGTCGCGGTCGCCACCCCGGCGGTGGCCCGTTCATCGAGGCGTTCATCGCTCCCGACATGACGATGCGCCCCGTCGGCGAGACGATCGGGTTGCTGGAGCAGGCCGACCTGGAGGTGCGCGATGTCCACGCCCTCCGGGAGCACTATGTATGGACAGTGCGTGCCTGGCAACGACGGTTCGACCAGCACCGCCACGAGATCGAGCGACTCGTGCCGCCGGAAACGTTGCGGGTCTGGGAGCTCTATCTGGCCGGTGGCCTGCTCGCCTTCGAGGAGGGCCGGATGGGCGTCGATCAGATCGTCGCGGTCCGACGCCGGAGGGGGCCGAGCGCGCTACCCCCGGTTCGTCCGACGACGTGGAGCGACCCACGTGGGTGACTTCGCCCGGATGGCACTCGCGAGTGCCGTGCTGTTGGCGTTCATCCAATGCGCTGCCGCGCGATGGTCCCGGCGCGCGAGCCGGTGGGCGGTTGCGGACGTGGTGTGGGGCCCGGGCCTTGCTGCCGTTGCCCTGCTCGGTCTGCTGACCGGCCACGGCGGCATCGCCCGCGGGTTCGTGCTGGCCGTGCTCGTCTGCGCCTGGGGCGCCCGGCTCGGCTTCCACGTATGGCGCAGACTGCGCGCCCACGACGAGGACGACCCACGGTATGTGCGGATGGCCGACGGCCGGTCCACCGCGACGATGATGCTGCGTGTCTTCGGCATACAGGCTGTGACCCAGTGGATCGTGTCACTGCCGCTCCAAGTGGCGGCCGTGAGCGCGGATCCCCACGGAATCACCTGGCCCCTCACGATTCTCGGCGCTGTCGTCACAGCTGGCGGGCTGGTGTTCGAGGCCGTGGCCGACCGCCAGCTCGAGCAGTACAAGCAACTCGACCCGCGTCCGCGGATCATGGATCGCGGTCTGTGGGGTTGGTCGCGACACCCGAACTATTTCGGCGACGCGTGCGTCTGGATCGGTGTCTACGTGATCGCGTGTTCGACCTGGCCCGGACCACTGACCTTCGCTTCACCGGTGCTCATGACCGGTCTGCTGGTCTGGGGCAGCGGTGCACGGCTGACGGAGCGAGCAATGGACGGCAGACCAGGAGTTGACGAATACCGGTCAAGGACAAGCATGTTCGTCCCCTGGCCACCACGCACGCGATAACCCGGGTGGATCACCGGTGTCTCACTCCGAGGCGAGCGGGCCTTCCAGCTCGGCGCTTTCGGTGTCGGACATGACGACCCGGCCGGCGGCGATGTTCTCCTCCAGGTGTGCGACCGATGAGGTCCCCGGAATGAGCAGGACGGCATCCGACTGGCGCAGCAGCCAGGCGAGGCCGATCTGTGACGGGGTGGCTCCGAGTTGTTCGGCCAGCGAATGGACTCGCGCGTCGTCGGTCACCTTCGGCATCCCTGGGAATGCCGAGCCGAGTGGGAAGAACGGCACGTAGGCAACACCACGCTCGGCACACAACCGCAGCGTCGCCTCGTCGTCGCGCTGCAGGAGGTTGTAGGCGTTCTGCACGCACACGGCACCGGCGTCGATCGCTGTCCGGGCCTGTGCCTGCGACACATTGCTCACGCCGAAGGCTTCGAGCAGGCCGTCCGAGACGAGTTCCTGCATGGCGCCGAGCTGCTCCTCGAACGGGTGGTGGTTCTCCTCACCGATCTCGTCCTTGGGCATCACCCGGAGGTTGACCACCGGCAGCCGGTCCACACCGAGCTGGTCCAGGTTGGTCCGCACGTCCTCCTTCAGCTGCTCCGGTCGCTGCGCCGGCAGCCAACCACCGGCGTCATCGCGGTGGGCGCCGACCTTCGACACCAGCACGAGGTCGTCGGTATAGGGGTGCAGGGCTTCACGGATCAGCTCGTTCGAGACGTTGGGGCCGTAGAACGCAGCAGTATCAATGTGATTCACACCCAACTCGACCGCGCGGCGCAGCACTGCGATGGCCTCGTCGTGGTCGCGGGGCGGACCCATCACACCCGGTCCGGGGAGCTGCATCGCACCGAAGCCGACGCGATGCACGTCGTGCCCGGCAAGGGAGAAGGTCTGGTTCGTCATACCCCCACTTCAGCACATCGGCCGGCCGAGAGGACGGCAAGGACCGTGCGCATCCCTGCCACACGACGGGCTCCACTGGCTCGCAGAACACTGTTGTGATCCACGCCACGCTCTGCCATAGTTCAGTTAATCGATTTAAGCAGGAGTCCAGATGGTGGTCCGACTGCGCGACGTCGCCGCAGCGGCGGGCGTCAGCGATGCGACGGTCTCGCTGGCGCTGGCCGGCAACCCGCGCATCTCCGCAGCGACGGCGCAGCGCGTCATCGCCGTCGCCAACGAACTCGGCTACCGGCCCAATTCGGCCGCACGCGCGTTACGCACCGAATCCACGCGCAGCCTCGGCCTCATCGTGAGCGATGTCGCCAACCCCTTCTTCGGGGAACTCGCCGGCGCCGTTGAACGCCAGGCCGCGCGCGAGGGGTACTCGGTCATCCTCTGCAATTCCGACGAGGACGCCGCCCGCCAGGACGACTACCTGCTCAACATGCTGGCCGGCAGCCAGGTCGACGGAGTGCTGCTCGTGCCGACGTCGTCCACCACTCCCGGGCTGCGCGCCGTGGCGGCGTCCGGCGCCAAGGTCGTCCTGCTCGACCGTCCGATCACCGTGTCCGGCAAGGGATCCGCGGCCGACAGCTTGCGTGCACTACCTTCCGTGAGCAGCGACTCCAGGCGAGCACTCGCGGAGGCCGCCGAGTTGCTCACGACTCTCGGGCACCGGCGGATCGGTGTCGTCGCACCCCCGTTGGACACGCCACTCGGTCGGGCACGCCGCAAGCAGATCCGGGACGCGCTGGTCGACGCCGGGGTGCGCAGCCGCGACATCGTCGTGGAGGAGGGTGACTTCCGGCTGGACAGCGGCTACCGAGCAACCAACAGGCTCCTCGAACGGCGACGACAGACCGCGATCATCGCGGCCGACGGGCCGATGGGGGTGGGTGCTCTCAAGGCGCTGCGAGCGCGCGGCCTGCGGGTGCCGCACGACATGTCGCTCATCTGCTTCGACGACGCACCGTGGTTCGACCTGTTCGACCCACCGCTGACCACGATCGCCCAGCCGATCGAAGAACTCGCGAAATCGGCTGTCGCGACGATCCTCGCAATCCTGCGTGGCGCGTCGACGGCGGGCCTGCCCGCGGCCCATCCCGAATCCAGATTCATCCGGCGGTCGTCCTGCGGCGTCCCCACCGAATAGCGCGTCGGGCGCGCACCGAGCACGGCATACATAACCGAAACAACCACGGAGAGAGTCGAAATGCGAACACAACTGAAGTCCACCGTCGTCGCCGTCGCCATCGGCGGGCTGACCCTGACGAGCGTCGCAGCGTGCGGCCGAGGCGGCTCCGACGGCGGTAAATCGTCTAACTCCGGCGCCGCGGCGAAGATCGCCATCGTGACCCGCGACTTCTCGAACCCGTACTGGGCGGCCCTGCGCGATGGTGCGATCGCCGAGGGCAAGGCACAGGGCGTCAAGGTGACCGTGAAAGCGGGCTCCAACGAAACGGATTCGCAGGGTGAGAACGCCGAGATCCAGACATTGGCAGGACAGGACTACAACTGCTTCGGAGTGGTCCCGGTCAACGCGACCAATGTCATCACGCCGTTGGTACCCGTCGCCCGCAAGAAGATCCCGATCCTCAACCTCGACACCCAGATCGACCCCGCAGCCTCCAAGAAGGCCGGAGTTTCGTATGCGTCGTTCATCGGCTCGGACAATCTGTCGGCCGGGGAGCAGGCCGGCAAGCAGTTGCTGAAGGCGCTCGGCGGCAAGAGCGACGTCGGCATCCTGCAGGGCATTGCCGGCGAGAAGAACGGCATCAACCGGGAGACCGGCTTCAAGAAGGTCACGAAGGGCAAGCTCAAGGTCGTCTCGTCCCAGCCGGCCGACTACGACCAGAACAAGGGCCTGACCGTCGCCACGGCCATGTTGCAGGCCCATCCGTCGATCACCGGCATCTTCGCGGCCAACGACACCATGGGTCTCGGTGCCGCTCAGGCGGTCAAGAACGCCGGCAAGGAGGGCAAGGTCAAGATCATCTCGGTCGACGGCATCAAGGCGATGCTGAAGTCCGTCAAGACCGGCAAGAACACCGGCACGATCACCCAATACCCGTATGCCGAGGGCCAGATGGCGGTCCAGGCGTGCATCGCCAAGGTCCAGGGCAAGAAGATCCCGAGCCGCGTCGTCGCGCCGATCGCGTACATCGATTCCTCGAACGTCGCCAAGGCGACCAGCAGCTTCCCCAAGCCGTTCGGGCCCTTCGACGACCCGTTCGGGACGCCGAAGTCGAGCAAGTGAGTGCGCGCCTTCTTCCACCCGAATCGAGAGATGCAGTCATGACCGCAGACCGTGCAGCCGCGCCCGTCGAGGAGACGCCTCGGTCGGGGCGCAACACGGGCGAGCTGATCGCCCGGTATGCCGCCCCGATCGCGCTCGTCGCGCTGTTCATCATCTTCTTCATCGCGACGCCGAAGTTCCTGACGTCGAGCAACATGACGGCGCTCTTCGTGTCGGCCGCGATCCTGGTGGTCCTGTCGATGGGCCAGCAACTCGTCATCACCGTCGCCGGGATCGACCTGTCCGTGGGCTCCAACCTGCCGTGGGCGGCGACAGTCCTCGCCTGGACGTCATCGCACGGATGGGGCACTCCGGCCGCCATCGTCGCCGGCATCCTGGCCGGCACGATCGTCGGCATCGTCAACGGACTGCTGGTCGCCCGGCTCAAGATGGCCGATTTCATCGTGACGCTCGGCTCGCTCTCCGTCGTCAGCGGCCTGACGCTGCTGCTCACCAGCGGAAATCAGATCGCGGTGTCCTCGGGTTTCCTGCAGGGCCTGGCGCTCAACGGCCTGGGGCCGATCCGGTGGTTCTGGCTGGCCGGTGTGATCGTCGCGCTGCTCACCGCGTTCGTGCTCTTCTGGACCCGAACCGGCACCTACCTGCTCAGCACGGGCGGCAACCTGGATGCGGCGCGGGATGTCGGCATCCCGGTCAACCGGGTCCGACTGCTCGCGTACGCAGCGTCCGGCCTCGCCTGCGGCGTCGCGGGTGTGCTCTTCGTGTCGAACAACGGCGGGTCGGATCCGAGCATGCAGACGAACCTGCTGCTGAGCTCCATCGCCGCGGTGGTGCTCGGCGGTTCGAGCCTGAGCGGTGGCCGCGCGTCCGTGCTGGGCGCCGCGGCAGGTGCCGTCCTGCTGCAGACGCTGCTCAACGGTTTCACCCTGTTGGACATCTCCCAGTACTACCAACCCATCGCGGTCGGTGTCGTCGTACTCGGCGCCGCCTTCATCTCCCGCTTCCAGCGTTAGGACCGAGACCGTGAACACCCAAGTTTCTCTTCACAAGCCGGTCACCGGCGATGTGTTGCTCCGGGCCACGAACCTCAGCAAGGCGTTCGACGCCGTCCAGGCTCTTCGGCACGCGGACCTCGTGCTCGAGCGCGGCAAGGTCACTGCGCTGCTCGGTGACAACGGCGCGGGGAAATCGACGCTGGTCCGCTGTCTCACCGGCGTCCACCCGCCCGACACCGGGACCGTCACCATCAATGGCACCGAGGTGACCTTCGCGACGCCTGACGAGAGTCGCCGTGCCGGCATCGAGACCGTCTATCAGAACCTGTCCCTCATCGACGATCTCCCGGTCTGGCAGAACCTCTACCTACGACGCGAACTCACCCGCGGTTTCGGACCGCTCCGCGTGCTGGACAAGTCGGCGATGCGGGCCAATGCGACCGAGATCCTCACTGAGCTGGATGTCAACATCCCCAGTGTTTCCAGCACTGTTCGCCGGATGTCCGGCGGCCAGCGGCAGAGCATCGCCATCGCCCGTGCCGCGCACTGGGGCAAGCAACTCGTCGTGATGGACGAGCCGACCGCGGCTCTCGGGGTGCGGGAGACGGCAGCCGTCGAAGCCCTCGTGCGCGGATTGCGGCAGCGTGGTGTGACGGTCCTGCTGATCAGCCACGACATGTCGCAGGTCAAGCGCCTCGCGGACACCGCCGTGGTCCTGCGCCGTGGTGCGACGGTCGCGCGCCGCGAGGTCGCCTCGGTGTCGCCCGACGACCTGGTCTCATTGATCACGGGCGCACAGCCAGGAGACGGCCGTGAATGATCGGGTCGTCGTCGTCGGGTCGGTCAACGTCGACCACACCGTCGAGGTGGAGCGCTTTCCCCGCCCCGGCGAAACCCTGCTCGCCTCCTCGCTCCGCAGCTCGATGGGCGGCAAGGGCGCCAATCAGGCTGTCGCCGCGGCGAATTCCGGTGCCCGCACCTCCATGATCGCGCGGATCGGCACGGACTCCGAGGGATCCCGAGCATTGGAGACGTTGCAGCGTGCTGGCGTGGACGTCGACGCTGCGGAGCGGGTCGCCGACGCTCCGACCGGGACCGCGTGGATCACGGTCTCTGCGACCGAGAACACGATCCTCGTGGTTCCCGGCGCGAATTCGGTGTGGCCGGAACGAGTTCCGCGGTTCGACGCGTCGGCAGTGGTGCTGTGCCAGCTCGAGATACCCCTGTCCGTCGTCGAATCCGTCGCCGCCACGACCGTGGGCACCTTCATTCTGAACGCAGCCCCGGCGCGGCCGCTCAGCGACGACGTGCTGCGCAGGTGTGACGTGTTGATCGTCAACGAGCACGAGCTCGCCGAAGTGAGCGGCCACACCGACATCGACGCTTCCGACACGGGCGGACAGATCGCCGCCAGCAGGTCACTCATCGAGCGCGGAACCACCGCGGTGGCAACCACACTCGGCTCGAGGGGCGCCATCCTGTGCACCAACGAGTCGACCCTGGTCGCGACGGCGCCTCCGACGCCTGACGTCGTTGACAGCACCGGAGCGGGAGACGCGTTCTGCGGGGTCTTCGCCGGCCGGATCGCCCTCGGCGAGTCGCTGGGCGCAGCACTGCGCGCCGGGGTCACCGCGGGCTCACTCGCCGTACGCCATCCAGGTGCACAGGGCGGTTATGACGGATTCGCGACCCTGGCAACCCTCATCCACGACACACCCGAGATCACCACGAGGCCGAACAGATGATCACCCGCGGCATCATCCATACAGAGCTGGCGCGGCATCTCGCTGGACTGCGGCACACCGAACGGTTCGTCGTTTGCGACAGCGGGCTGCCGTTGGGTGACGTGCCGACTGTGGACCTCGGATACCGTTACGGTGCAGCGAGTTTCGAGGATGTCGTGCGGACCGTGGTCCCCCAGCTCACTCTCGAACGGAGCTGGATCTCGCGGGACATGGTGGACACCAACCCCACTTGCCTGGGCGCCCTGACTGCGGTCGGCCTCTCCCCCGAACCGATCGACCATGAGCAGTTCAAGCGACTGGCGTTGGACGCGAAGTTCGCCATACGGACCGGCGAGGCGACGTTCTACGCGAATGTCATCTGCCAGGGTGGCGTGCCGTTCAGCACACCGGCGTAGCCGGTCGGACCGAGCGCCCACCCGGACCAGCTGACCGAGCATCGGGCCAGTCACACCGGCCGAGTCTGCGTCCTTGACCCAGGGGCGACGTGGCCGATTTTTCACAACACTCTATTGTGACAAATATGGCGAACCTCGGGCACGGCCTCCTGGTGACGGTCCTCGTCCTCAGCACCAGCATCTGGATGGGCGGGTACGTCGCGATCGGCGTTGTCGCGCGCAGCACCACCGCGACTCTTGCACCTGCCCAGCGCGTGGCCTTCTTCCGTGCCCTCGGCCGCGCCTACCTCTGGGTCGGCACTCCTGCGCTGGTCATCGCACTGGCGAGCGGTGCCCTGCTCGCCCGCGACCACGCGTGGGACGCGGCGCTGATCACCAGCGCGACCGTCGCAGCGCTGCTCGTCATACTCCTCGCCGTCGCGGTCCGGCAGGCGAGGCGGATGACCCGATTGCGCCACAACGCGCTGGAGTCCGGCGAGGACCCGGCGACGCTTCCCGCGATCCGAAACGGGCGGCGTTCGGCCGCCGGCCTGCGCGCCGTCCTCGGCGTGCTGAGCCTGATCCTGGTCGTGCTCGGCTGCTTCATGGCCGGCTGACCACCGACTCGAGGAGTTCCCATGTCCGACGCAGACGGCCTTGCCGCCGCACTGACCAGAGAGCACCGCGAAATCGACTCCGGCATCGAGGAATTCGTCGCTGGCGCGGATGTCGGCGACGTGCGGGATGAACCCTTGCGCACCGCCATGTCGGCACTGCGGCGACACATCTATCTCGAGGAGACGTTCCTCTTCCCACCGCTGCGTGCCGCCGGCCTGATGATGCCGATAATGGTCATGCTGCGCGAGCACGGAGCGCTCTGGAACGCGATGGACGGCATCGACGCAGCCCTCGACACCACGACGGCCGATCGCACAGCGGTGCTCGACCAATGCCGTGCGTTGCTGACACTGCTCGACCAGCACAACAGCAAGGAGGAGCCGGTGATCTACCCGCGGGCCGACCTCGATCTGGGCGAGGACGTCCACGACGACCTGGCGGACTTCCTGCACGCGGGCCGTATGCCGGAGGGGTGGGCGTGTGCGACCGCCGGTCACTGACGACGCGGCGCCCAGGGCGCGCCGCCGACACGGGCTACCTACACTCGGGGCATGCCGACCCCTGAGTACGTGATCGGACTTCGCGAGAAGATCGGGACCGACCTGCTGTGGATGCCGGGTGCGTCGGCATACATCCTGCGCGACGGTGCGAACGGACCGCAGGTACTGCTCGTTCGCCGCTCGGACAACGGCCGATGGACGCCGATCACCGGTGTCTGCGACCCGGGCGAGGAGCCGGACATCACGGCACAGCGCGAGGCACTCGAGGAGGCTCTCGTCGAGATCACGGTGGATCGCCTCCTCGCCGTCACGGCGCTCCGGCCGATCGCCTACGACAACGGCGACCGTTGCCAATACCTCGACCACGCGTTCCGCTGCAGCTGGGTCTCCGGTGAGGCGCGCGTCGGCGACGAGGAGTCCTCGGACGTTCGCTGGTTCGATGTCGACGACCTGCCACCTCTCCTGCCGCGCTTCGAGAAGCAGCTGGCCATGGCTCTCGCCGACGACGCACCCGTGCTCTTCGGCGCCACCAACAGGCAACGCTGACGCCTACCTGTTATCCGCCAGATCCTTTTCCAGCAGGGTGAATTCGAGGTCGTCACGCTGTGGTATGCCGAACCGCTCGTCGCCATACGGGAACGGCGACCGGATGCCGGTGTCGCGGTAGCCGCGGCGCTCGTAGAAGGCGATCAGGTCCGCGCGCTGCCGGATGACGGTCATCTCCATGTGCCTGCTCGACCACGTCGTTGCGGCATACCTCTCGGCATACGCGATGACCTGCTTGCCGAGCCCGCTGCCCTGTGCCTGCGGAGACACCGCGAAGAGCCCGAAATACGCTCTCGGACCACGGTTCTGGAGCTGACAGCACGCGATGACCTCATCGCCACGCACCGCGACGAAGAGCACGTCGTCCGGCGCGTCCAGCAGCGCAGTGATCTGCTCGGGGTCGGTGCGCTGACCGTGCAGCAGGTCCGCCTCGGTCGTCCAGCCGGTACGGCTGGAGTCGCCGCGGTATGCCGACTCCACCAGGGCGACGATCGCCGGTATGTCGGCGGCCTCCGCCATCCGGAAGCGCAGGCCGCCGTGCTCTGCCAGCGGCCGTGTTCGGCCGACCTCGCTCATGGTTCACCTCGTTCTCGTCAAGCTGGTCCAGCAGCACCTTAGGCTTTCCAGTGGCTCCCGCTCCGCGACCACCTTGGAGGCATCATGTCCCGCACGCGAGTTCACAACCTCTTCGTGTCACTGGACGGCTATGCCGCCGGCGAGCACGTGACGTTCGACGAGCCGATCGGTGGTGCCGGGCGCCTCTTCGGCCGATTCGACGGACGCGCCATACATGGCGTCGACGGAGTCGATGCTCCGATCACCGTCGACCGCGCGCTCACCACGCTGTGGGGGCAGGGCATCGGGGCCGAGATCATGGGCCGCCGGAAATTCGGGCCGCAGACCGGCGAGTGGGCGGACGACGGCTGGCAGGGCTGGTGGGACGACGAGCCTCCTTTCCGCACACCGGTTTTCGTGCTGACGCACCACCGCCGGGACACGATCGAATTCGCCAACGGCACCAGCTTCCACTTCGTCGAGGGATCGCCGGCAGAGGTGCTGCAGCTCGCCCGGGACGCGGCTGCGGGCCAGGACGTCCGGATCGGCGGCGGCCCGACGACCGTCCGGCAATTCCTCGAAGCCGACCTCATCGACTTCATGCACCTCGCCATCGTGCCGATCACGCTCGGGCGCGGCACCAGCCTCTTCGGTGAACTGGACGGGATCGAGGACCGTTTCGAGATCGAGTCGGTCAGCTCGTCCAGCGGTCTCACTCACCAGCTCTGGAACAAGAAGGGTTGAGGAAGTCGGTTCTGAACAAGCACAGCAAGGCTCGGCTGCGTTGGTATGGCGGCAGCTTGCTGACGCTCTGCTCGGCACCGAACAAGCCGCAGCGTTACGGTGGCTGCAATGACTGATGAGCAAGCCGCCGGAACCCGAACGGCCCCGATCCTCAGCGGGGCGGACGCCGAACGAGTACGCACCCGCGTGCGGCTCCTGGTCGAGATCACGTCGCGCGCCGGAGATTTCCGCGATGGTCTCGCGCTTGCCGGAGACCGGCTCACTCGTTCGGAAGCGACCATCATCGCCGACCTGGAACGACACGGGCTCGACGTGCCACAGCTGCGGGAAGTCCTGTGGGGCGGCCACGTGCTCGTGGACGACCCGGAGCTCTACGAACGCTGGCGCTTCGAGAAGACCCACCAGCGGATGTCGAGCCACCACCCGGATATCGACAAGGAGCGCTACCCGGATCTGGGGCTCAGGGGTCCGCTGGTCCGCGAGAAGCTCCACGGGCGCACCGCGAACGGAACCTGGGTGCAATTGGAGAAGACTCCCGCCGCCATGGGGCCGGGTTTCCACCTGCCGACGATGAACGACATACGGCACCTGTGGGACTACGTCGTCTACCGGTTCACCAAGAGCAATGTCGGCCCGTGGGGCCTGTCCAAGCAGACCGAGCGCCGTCCGGTCTATCTCTCCCCTGCGCTGAGCGCCACCGCGTCGATGCCCGCGGCCGCTGCCACCGAGCTGACGAGGAACCTCGAGCGGATCGAGGACCAGGACGACATCACCTCGGCATCACCGGACCTGGCGCGGCGGTTCCCGCCTCCCGACCGGACGAACACCCTCGCCGAACTCGTCTACCACCCGAGATCACGCAACGGACGCGGGCTGTTCGGTGCATCCGACGTGTATGTCGATGCGGCACCGGCCGACTCGGCCCGTGCCGTGCTGGATGAAGCCGGGAAGTTCACGCCCAGCTGGTCGCTGCCTCGGGTGGAACAATCCGCTCCCACGACGCTGCGTGGTGGCGACCGCGAGATCCGCAGCGCGGCACGCCGCGCACCCGTCAGCAACGAGAAGGTGACCCTATGAGCGCGCAGCCGAAAGAGGCTGGCATCCCACAAGATTCGCTGAACGCCCTGGTGCAGGTGGTCGAGACCGGACCGGTGCCGTTGGGCGGCTACACTCTCGCCGAGATCTACGCCGTGGGCGGGATCGCGCATCTGCAGGAGGAGGAGCCGGCACCGGAGATCGTCGCCGAGGCGGTGCGTTCGCTCGCAGCGCGCAATCTGATCACGACCGAGGCCGGCTCGGACGAGTTGGAGATCCGCGGCGACCTGGGCATTGCCACGGCCCTGCAGCATCGGGCACGCACCGTGATCGACGCCCGCGTCACCGGCACGGAGCCGGACCACCCCTGGCGGTTCATCCTGATGCCGCAGCCGGAGGACGTGACGCTCGAGGTGCTGATCGACGCCCTCGGGATCCACTTCTACTCATTGCGCAAGAGCGACGACGCGCGCGACCGGTTGTGGGAACGGCTGCCCTCCGGTGACCCCGGCCCCGAGGACGCCGATGCCGACACGGTGCTGGCGGCCAGCCCGCAGACGGCGCTGGTGAGCGTCAGCACCTGGGACGACGCGGGCAACCGCGAGACACACGACATCGTGCTCGCGCAGGACGGCGATCGTTGTCACGCCTTCGTGCGGTCCCCCGACGATCCGGCCAAGCTGGTTCCGGCTGCGATGGACAACGACGAGTGGCGTGACATGGTCACCCGCCTTGCCACTGTCAGCTGAGCGTTCGCTCCAGCAGTTGCGGTGAGGGCGGCCGTCAGGACAGGGCGGCGAGAAACGCCTTCGTGCGCTCCAGGACGAGGCCGGCCGCCTCGGCGTCATACGCCTTCAGGGACGAATCCGCGAAGAGGTGCGCCACGCCGGGGTAGAGGAAGAGTTCGGCCGTCGGCACCGAGTCCGCGAGCTCCCGAGCGAACTCCAGGTCCTCGGCGAACCACTCGTCGTCCGGACCGCCGTGGATCTGGGCCGGCAGACCGTCGGGCCACGAGCCGAACTCCGAGACCGGCAGGCAGGAATCGAAAAAGAGCCCACCGAGGGCCTCCGAACGGGTCTGTGCGAGCTTCTGGGCGGGCATCACACCCATCGAAAACCCTGCATACACAACGTTATTCGGCAGCGCGTCGGCCGCTGCGACGCCTCGCGCGAGCACATTGTCGAACCCGATCGTCCGAGCGTGGTCGACGCCGGACTCGACGTCCTCGAACGTGCGACCGTCGAAGAGGTCCGGCGTGTGCACGGTGTGCCCTGCGGCGCGCAACTCGTCGGCAAATGCGTGCACTCCGTCGGTGAGCCCTTGCGCATGGTGGAACAGGATGACCTCGGACATGAGCTTCTCCGTCTAATGATCCATAAATATCGAACGTTCGAAAACGCTAGTATGTTCTGCCATGGAAGGCAAGCCCCCCGACTACGAGCTCGCGGACCGGCTGGCGCTGACCAGCCCCGCCCAGGTCCGCGCACTCGGCAACCCCCTGCGCAACACCATCCTCGGTCTCCTGCACGAACGCGCCGCGACCGTGACCGAGCTCAGCACCGCGGTCGACCGGCCGAAGAGCACCGTCGCCCACCACGTCAAGGTGCTCACCGAGGCCGGGCTGGTGCAGGTGGTCAGGACCCGTCGAGTGCGGGCGATCGAGGAGGCGTTCTACGGCCGGACGGCACGGCTCTTCTTCGTGTCGCTCGAGGGGTCGGATGACGGCGCCGAACAGCCGCTGGACTTCAACGACTTCGAGGTCGCTGCGCGCGAGTCGGGGCCGGCATACGCCGAAGGGAAACTGTGGGGGTTCATCCGGCACGCCAGGATCGACGAGCAGCAGAAGGAGGAGTTCTGGCGGCGTATGGCGGCACTCGTGGAGGAGTTCGACGCGCTCCCCCGCAGCGGTGACGTCGTGCACGGCTTCGCGATCGGCGTCTACCCGATCCCGGACTATCCCCAGCTTCCGCGCTCAACGGACTGACGGCGCCCCATGACAATCCGACCTCCGAATTGCCTGCTCAAGCCGCCCACGGATCTATGACCTGCACCCCAGTCCCATTGAAATCCTTGACGTTTCGCGTCGCGCACGTCGCGCCATACGCCCGACAGATGGCGGCGATCTGAGCATCGGCGGTGTGGATCGGCAAGCCGGCCTTCTCGCGCGCGACGAGGACATCGGCGTAGTGTTCGGCGGCCTTGACATCGAACGGCAGGATCGAGCTGGTCTCGCGGTAGGGCTCCAGCGCAGCATCGATCTTCACGGCCAACGCCGAGCTGCGCTTGCCGTCCGGCAGGCGTCGCACGCCCGCCAGCAACTCGGCGAGGGTGACTGCAGTGATGGCCACGTCGCCAGTAATGCCCTCCAACCACGCGACAACGCGAGTGTTCGGCCGCGGTCGGAAGATCTCGGAGATCACGTTCGTGTCGAGGACGATCACCCGAGGTCCGCCACTCGCGCCACATCGGTGCGTTCCGGCAGTGGAAGGTCCTCGACGCCGCCTGTTTCCTGAGCCGCCCGGAGGAGCGCTAGTCCGATATGTGGCCGACGAGTGGCCTTCGTCAGGATGTCGCGCACCTCGGCTTCCATCGACCGCCCGTGCTCCTCCGCCTGCGCGACAAGTTGCTGCTTCACGGAGTCATCGAGTCCACGGACAACGATTGACGCCATCGGAACCACCTCCCTCAAGTGATATCAACTACGATATCACCCATGACGCAGCACATGGACTCTCCGGCCGACTGGTACTTCGAGGACTTCGCCGTCGGCCAGGTCTTCCACACGCAGGGCCGGACCATCACCGAAGCGGACATCGTGTCCTTCGCCGGTTGGAGCTGGGACACCAACCCGGTCCACACCGACGCGGTGCACAGTGCCGCCGGCCGCTTCGGACAGCCGATCGCGCACGGACTGCTCGGCCTGTCGGTGACCCTGGGGCTCGCCTCGCGTCTCGGCGTTTTCGAGAGTTGCTCGATCGCACTCCTGGGTATCGACGGCTGGCGCTTCGAGCACCCGGTCCTGGCCGGTGACACCGTCCGCTGCGCGATCCGCATCACCGGCGCCCGCGCCACGAGCAACGGCAAAGCCGGCATCCTCGAGCGCGAATTCACCCTCACCAACCAGGACGGCACCGTCGTCCAGCACGGCAACATCGGGCTGATGGTTTCGCGCCGACCGTCCTGAAACCTGTTGCTACCGAACGCGATCCGCTGGCATCCCGGCGGCGCCGAGGACGATCTCGCTCACCTCGTCGGGTCTGGCCAGGAAGGACGAGTGGCCGGACGTGATCTCGTAGACGTCATCGGCACGTCGGCTGAGCCCGCGCTGCACGCTCACCGCTGTCGCGCGGTCGTCGGTCGTCATCACGTAGGTCGACGGTTTCCCTTGCCATCCAACGGATTTCGGCGATTGTGCAAGCACTGCGGGGTTCATGCCACGTAGGTGTTCCACCGCCGCCTCGGGGTCCGGGCAGTCGTGGAACAGCACCTCGGCAGCCCGGTCCGGCTTCATCACCATGGTCTGCTCGTCGACCATCTCGAGGTCGGTCTGCGGGTGGATGTTCGGCTCGTCCGCGGGTGGCTCGAAACCGCCGAGACTCTCGCCCACGTCGGCCATGTATGCCGACAGGTAGACGATCCGCCGCACGGCCGGATGATCGGCCGCCGCGTCGGTCGCGGGGATCCCGCCATACGAATGCGCGACCAGCACCGCGTCGTCATATCGATCGAGCGCGGAACGTATGGCGGCCGAGTCGTCATACAGGTCACCGCGTTCGGGCCGGCAGCTGGGCAGGTCGACCGTTTCGACGATCAGCCGCCGCGCCGTCAGTCGCGCCGCGACCTCGTGCCAGTGCCACGGTGCGTGCCAGGCGCCGTGGACCAGCACCACGGCAGATGCAGCAGTTTGCGTTGTCATGCGAATCACTCCCCCGCAGCAGGATTCCGACACAGAGGTTGTTGCGTCAAGGGATGCGGGCAGACTGGCCGTTATGGACGACCTGCAGATACCGCCGGGACCGGGTGCCCCGCGCGGTATGACGGTGCCGGCCGGCGAGCTCGTCGAGCAGTTCTCGCACGCCTCCGGACCGGGCGGCCAGGGCGTCAACACCGCGGACTCACGCGTGCAACTGAGCCTCGACATCGGGACCACGACGGCACTGACCGAGGCCCAACGCGCACTGGTGCTCGAGCGCCTCGCCACGCGACTGGCAGGCACGGTCCTCACGATCAGCGCCGCCGAACACCGCTCCCAACGACGCAATCGAACCGCGGCGCGGGAGCGGCTCGCCATACTGCTGCGGGAGGCTGTGGTCCCCGCGCCGACCCGACGCCCGACCCGTCCCACCCGCGGCTCGCAGCGTCGCCGGCTCGACGCGAAGCGGGAGCGCTCCGAGGTCAAGCAGAATCGCAAGCCGCCGCGCGCGGACTGACCGGCCGCGCGTCCACCAGTCGAACCGGCACTCCACCGCATTCAGGCGCAGACCAACGTCTCGAGTTCTGCTTGGAGGAGCGTAATCTGCTGTCCGGCGGCTGACAGGAGGAGCAGCATGACCACACGACACGCGTTGATCATCGGAGCGTCCCGAGGGATCGGCTTCGGCCTCGTCGAGCGGCTGCTCGAACGAAAGTGGCAGGTCACCGCCACGAGCCGACGCGTTGACGACAGCGGCCTGGCCGAATTGTCCGGGCGGTTCGAAGGACGCTTGCACCAGGAGCGGGTCGACATCGACCTCGAGGATCAGGTCGCGGCCCTGCACCAGAGGCTGACAGGGTCGGCCTTCGACCTGATTCTGGTCAACGCCGGCGTGACACACGACCGGTGGGAGACGTTGGCCGAGGTCAGCACCGAGACCTTCCAGCGGCTGATGCTCACCAACGCGCTCAGCCCGATGCGATTCATCGAACGCTTCCAGGACCGCGCAACCTCGACGGGCACCCTGGCCGTGACGTCCTCCGGACAGGGAAGCATCACCAACAACACCCGAGTGACCGGCTGGGAGGTCTACCGGGCCAGCAAGTCGGCACTGAACCAACTGATGCGCAGCTACGCCGCCCGCCACCCCCAGGACCCGCACACTCTGCTGCTGCTGGCCCCTGGCTGGGTGCGGACCGAACTCGGAGGGCCCGAGGCCAGTCTGAGTGTCGAGCAAAGCACTGCCGGTCTCGCCGACGTCATCGAGGCGCAGGCCGGACGGGGCGGCCTGCAGTTCCTCGACCACTCGGGCCAGACGGTTCCGTGGTAGATCGGATGGCGACGGGGGTCGTCAGACGTTGAAGCGGAACTCCACCACGTCGCCGTCGGCCATCACGTAGTCCTTGCCCTCCATGCGCGCCTTGCCGTGTGCACGGGCCTCGGCGACCGAACCGAGCTCGAGCAGGTCCTCGAACGAGATGACCTCGGCCTTGATGAAGCCCTTCTGGAAGTCGGTGTGTATGACGCCGGCCGCCTGCGGCGCGGTCCAGCCCCGCCGGATGGTCCACGCCCGTGACTCCTTGGGGCCGGCCGTCAGGTAGGTCTGCAGGCCGAGCGTGTTGAAGCCCTTGTGCGCCAGCTGCGCCAGACCGGACTCGGTGGCGCCGAAGCCCTGCAGCATCTCCAGAGCTTCCTCGTCGGACATCTCGGTGAGGTCCATCTCGAGCTTGGCGTTGAGGAAGATCGCCTCGGCCGGCTCGACGAGCTTCTGCAGCGAGTCCTGCAGCTCGGAATCGGTCAGCTGGTCCTCGTCCACATTGAAGACGTAGAGGAACGGTTTGCCGGTGAGCAGCCCGAGCTCCTTGATCGGAGTGACGTCAAAACCCTTGGAGAACAACGTGTCTCCGGCTTCGAGGATCGCCTGAGCCTCCTTGGCGCCATCCAGCACGGACTTGTCGGTCTTCTTGCCCTTCACCTCTTTGTCGAGGCGCGGCAGCGCCTTCTCCAGCGTCTGCATGTCGGCGAGGATCAGCTCGGTGTTGATCGTCTCCATGTCCGACTCGGGCGAGACCTTGCCGTCGACGTGCACGACGTCGTCGTCGTTGAAGACGCGGATGACCTGGCAGATCGCGTCCGCCTCGCGGATGTTGGCCAGGAACTTGTTGCCCAGGCCCTCACCCTCGGAGGCACCGCGCACGATGCCGGCGATGTCGACGAAGGACACCGTGGCCGGGACGATCTTCTCGGACTTGAAGACGCCGGCGAGCTGGTCGAGCCGCTCGTCCGGCAGCGGCACCACCCCGATGTTGGGCTCGATCGTCGCGAACGGGTAGTTCGCTGCGAGCACGTTGTTCTTGGTCAGGGCGTTGAACATGGTCGACTTGCCGACGTTGGGAAGACCGACGATTCCGATAGTGAGTGCCACGGGATCAGGAGTCTAGTGGTCGGGTGGAGTGGTTCGGTCCACGCGCGGCTCCGGGCGGGCCGAAGCGCGGCCGGCGTACGCGAATTTGTCGGCCGACCACGCCCGTGGCACCGTGGGATCGGGCCCGGATCGTGCGGCCCCCGGACGAGGGCGCCGTACCCGGACAGCGACAAGACGGCCACTCGAAGGGGTGTTTCCCATGGCATGGGCCGTTCTCGTCATCTCCGGAATGCTGGAAGCAGTCTGGGCCACGGCGCTCGACAAGTCGCAGGGGCTCTCCCGCGTCATACCGGCGACCGTCTTCCTCGCCGCGCTGGCCGCCAGCATGACCGGCCTCGCGATCGCGATGCGCAGCCTGCCCGTCGGCACCGCGTATGCCGTCTGGGTCGGCATCGGCGCCGTGCTCACCGTCGTCTACGCCATGGCCACCGGCGGGGAGTCGGTGTCAGCGCTCAAGATCGTCTTCCTGCTCGGCATCGTCGGTTGCGTGATCGGGTTGAAACTGAGCCACTGACCATGAGCACACCATGAGCCCGCCGTCCCGCTGCCCATAGAGTGCGACCCATGCTGGTGCACCTACGGCTCACCGTCCCCGAGGACCTGACCGATGACGTCGTCCGGCTGCTGGAGGCACGGTCGCGGGTGACCAACCTCGTCATACAACCGGGTGTATGCCGGGACCCGCGCGGCGATCTCGTCGAGTGCGACACCGCGCGGGAGTCGGCCGGCGAACTCGTCGACGCGCTCCGCGATCTCGGACTCGCCGACCGCGGCGGCATCGTGATCAGCCGACCGACCGGCACGCCGTTCCGTCGCGCCGGGGAGCTGGAGGACGCGGCACCGGGCGAACCCGACGACGCGGTGATCTGGGACGAAGTGCTCGCCTCCGCCGAGTCCGCGAGCACACCGACGATCTCGTACCACGTCTTCCTCGTGCTGGCGACGGTGCTCGCGGCGATCGCGGTGATCACCGACTCCTCGGTCCTCGTCGTCGGCGCGATGGTCGTCAGCCCGGACTTCGCGCCGGTCGCGGCGCTGTGCACCGGGGTCGTCTTCGGCCGTCTCGGTGTCGTATGGCGCAGCGCCATCCTGCTGGTGGCATCGTTCGTCTTCGCCATCGCCGTGGTGGCAGTGCTCGGTGTGATCGCGGACGGCACGCACTTGATCAACGCCGCCGACGTCACCCGCCCCCGCCCGCAGACCGCGTTCATCTGGCACCCGGACCATTGGTCCTTCATCGTGGCGCTCATCGCCGGTGCCGTCGGTGTCCTCGCGATGTCCACCGACAAGACCGCCGCCATGGTCGGTGTCTTCATCTCGGTGACGACAGTGCCTGCCGCCGGGAACCTCGCCCTCGGACTGGCCACCTGGCAACAATCCGAGATCACCGGATCCGCAAGCCAGCTCGGCATCAATCTGGCCGGCCTGGTGCTGGCCGGGATCGTCACGCTGGCGATTCAGCGCCTGCTCTGGCAGCACGTGACGCACGCAGCACAACTGCTCTTCGGGCGACTGCCCTAGTGGTGGAGGCCGCGGCCGGGGAAGTCAGGTCGGCATAGCGGCCAACCGTCGCGTCGAGGGCCGCGAGCGCCAGAGCCAGGTTCTCGGCGGGCGTGATGGCCTGACCCACGAGAGCCGCGAGGGTGGTTTCGCGCACCAACGCGATCCATCCGTCGAACGCCACTTCGGCGATCGGACGTGCGGCACCCGTGCAGCCCGCGGCGTCCAGCAGGACTTGGCCCATCATCCGAAAGTGATTCGAAACCGGTTCTCGGACGGCCGGATCGGCGGCGACCGAGCTCCGGTTGGCGATGAGCACGAGGTGCGGATGCACCGTGTAGAAGTCGAGGTACTCCGCCAGTTGCTCCTCGACCCACTCCCGCACGGTGCCCGCCGTGGACGGGTCCGGGGCGGCGCCGAGGTGCTCATGCGCACGCTCCCAGATCGCCGCGAAGTAGTCGGCCTTGGAGGTGTAGTAGTGGTAGAGCAGGGCCCTGGTCACGCCGGCGCGTCCGGCGATCTCGTCCATCGACAACTCTTCGAACCGGCAGTCCTCGAAGATCGCCTCACCGACGTCGAGCAATTGCGCGCGGCGCTGCTCGGGAGTCATCCGTCGGTGGGTGGGCACGGGACTCAATCGTAGTTCGGGACGTTGCGCGTGTGTGGTCATCGGCATTATTTGTGCTGCCCCTTTCCACAGCACCGCAAGGGTGTCCCTGCGGGCGGCTGTCACAGGCGACTGGTTTGCTGAACTCATGACCGGATTCGTGATCGGCGTTCTCGTCGGCATCGTGCTCGCCGCCGGGCTCACCTGGGGCCTGCTGCGTCAGTCGTATGCCGCCCGGCGCGCTTCGCTGGCCACCGAGCGCGATCTACTGCGCGAGCGGGTGATCGACCTGGAGTCGACGGTCGCCGACGACCAGCAGACGGCGGCGGTGCTCGGTCCGCTGAGCGCGACCCTGGGCCGGGTGGAGCAGCAGGTCGCAACCTTGGAGCGCGACCGCGTCGAGCAGTTCGGCGAGCTCGGCGAGCGACTGGCCGAGGTCGGTCGGGTCACCGGCGCATTGCACCAGGAGACAACGCAATTGGCGGGCGCGTTGCGGGCGACGTCGACCGGAGGCACCTGGGGCGAGGTGCAGTTGCGGCGGGTGTTGGAGCACTCCGGCATGCTCGCGCACTGCGACTTCGAGGAGCAGGTGACCGCGGTCAGCCGCCACGACGCACGCATCCGCCCGGATGTCGTGGTGCGGCTGCCCGGCGACCGGGTGCTGGTCATCGACAGCAAGGCGCCGACGCGCTCGTTCCTCGATGCGCAGGCCGAAGGCGTCACGCCGCAGGATCGCGATCGGCTGCTGGCTCAGCACGCCAAGGCCCTCGTGCGGCACGTGGATTCCCTTGCTGCCAAGGCCTATTGGAGTGCATTCGAGCAGTCGCCGCAGCTCGTCGTGTGTTTCGTGCCGGCCGACGCGATGCTTGCCGCCGCCCTCCGTCAGGACCCCTCACTCCTCGACCGCGCCATGGCGCGCAACGTCGTCCCGGCCTCCCCGAGCACCCTGCTCGCGCTGCTGCGGACCAGTGCCGCCGCCTGGCAACAGGACAGCCTGGCGCGTGGTGCCCGCGAGTTGCTGGTGCTCGGCCAGACGCTCTATGACCGGTTGGGCACGATGAGCCGGCACACGTCCCGCGTCGGCCAGTCCCTGACGAAGTCGGTCGAGGCCTACAACGCGATGGTCGGCACCCTGGAGTCGCGGGTGCTCGTCACCGCCCGGCAGATGCACGCACTCGGCCTGGCCCAGGACGCACCGCCCGCCGAGCTCAGCGTGATCGAGACTGCCGCCCGTCCGCTGACCGCCCACGAGCTCATCGACGCGCTCGACGAGGACGTGGCACGGCCGACTCTGGATCTCGAGTCGCCTTTCGCGGCCGCGTCACCTCGTGACGCGGAGTCGGGGACTCGCGACGCCGGCTGAGGTCAGTGCAGCGAGCCGGCGTCGTGCCGGACCTGCGCCGAGTCCTCCTGGCCGCGTGCCTTCAGGTCGCGGCGCAGCTCCGTCGGCAGTGCGAAGAGCAGGCTCTCCTCCGCGGCGGTGATCGTCTCGACGTCGGCATACCCGCGCTCGGCGAGGTAGGCGAGCACGTCGCGCACGAGAATCTCGGGCACCGAGGCCCCGGAGGTCACCCCGACGGTGGCCACACCGTCGAGCCAGCTGTCCTCGATCTCGTCGGCGTAGTCGACCAGGTGGCCGTCACGGGAGCCGTGCTCGAGTGCCACCTCGACCAGCCGGACCGAGTTGGACGAGTTGCGGCTGCCGACGACGAGCATCAGATCGGCACGGGCCGCCATCTGCTTGACGGCGTGCTGGCGGTTCTGGGTCGCGTAACAGATGTCGTCGGACGGCGGGTCCTCCAGATTCGGGAAGCGCTGCTTCAACCGACGCACCGTCTCCATCGTCTCGTCGACCGACAGCGTGGTCTGCGACAACCAGACCAACTTGTCCGGATGGCGCACCTCGACGGTGTCCGCATGCTCCGGGGACTGCACCAGCACGATGTTGTCGGGCGCCTCACCCGCGGTGCCGACGACCTCTTCGTGGCCCTCGTGCCCGATCAGCAGGATGTCGTATTCGTCGGACGCGAACCGGGTCGCCTCGCGGTGGACCTTGGTGACCAGCGGGCATGTGGCGTCGATGGTCTTCAGGGACAGCGCCTTGGCCTGCTCCCGCACCTCCGGCGCGATGCCGTGCGCCGAGAACACCACGGTGGCACCCTCGGGCACCTCGTCGGTCTCGTCGACGAAGATCGCTCCGCGCTTCTCCAGCGTGGCGACCACGTGCTTGTTGTGCACGATCTGCTTGCGTACGTAGACCGGCGGGCCGTAGAGGTCGAGCGACTTCTCCACCGTCACCACCGCGCGGTCGACGCCCGCGCAATAGCCCCGCGGCGCCGCGAGCAGCACGCGCTTGGTCTGCTCGCCGGCGGCCTGGTCCATGTCGGTCGCTGCTGGCGAAGTCATGTCCCCATGCTAGGTGCGCGCCCACCAGTGGACGAAACCGACCGGTAGCGGTCGGCGTCCCGGCTGAATCCTCGCGTCAGACCTTCCCGGCAAGCATGTCCATCAGCCGCTCGACCACCGAGCCGGTGCGCAGCCCGTCGTGTTCGTACTCATTGGTGACCCACGGCCGCACGTTGCCGACGCGTCGTGCGGTGTCCAGCGAGAGGTCGGCGTCGACATACATGTCGTCGAAGTAGACCGCCGCCACGACCGGGACGGTGTTGCCCGCGAGGCGTTCCTCGTCATACAGCGCCGGCCAGTCGTCGATGGCCGCGAGGATGTCGGCGGCCTCGGCGAAGGGCTGCAGCAGCGGGATCTGGTCGAACATCCAGCGGAACATCGTCTCACCGGTGAAGAGCAGCGGGTCCGCGTCGGCCGCGAACTCCGGGCGCCGTGCGAGTTCCGCGTCGGCCGCCCAGCCGGTCGGCCTGCCCGGCAGGCCGTAGCAGTACTCCTGCAGCGCGTAGATCGGCCCGTTCGCGTAGGACGTCTCGGCCATCACCGACTGCAGGAACCGGTCGGCCAGGCGGTCGCCGTCCCAGGCGGTGTCGAGCAGCCAGTGCACGTGCTCGTAGCCGTAGCTCATCCCGAAGATGCTGCCGATCAGCCGGAAGCGCTCCGGTGTGAACCGCGAACCGTCCGGTAGGAGGACCTCATGCGCGGCGAGGTGATCGGCGATGGCGCGCACCGTGACCACATCGTCCGGGTAGCGCTCGTAGTAGGCGGCGTTCTTGCGGGCGATCCGCGGGAACGTGCGTGCGTAGACCTCCGTGGCGTCCGCCTGCAGACCGGACAGCCCGCCGGTGACCATGCACCCGGCAAGTCCCTCGGGCGCCTGTGACAGGTAGGTGAGGGTGATGAACCCGCCATAGCTCTGCCCGAGCGAGGTCCAGGGCTTGCCGCCGGCGACCTGCTTCCGGAAGAGCTCGGCGTCGGCCACGATGCTGTCGGCCCGGAAGTGCCGCAGGTATGACGCGATCTCCGCCGCGGACATCCCCTCGGTCGAGCGGGCGGTCAACGGGGTGGAGCGACCGCAACCACGCTGGTCCAGCAGCAGCACCCGGTGTGTTTTGGTGACGTGACCGAGCCAGCCGTCGGCGCGCAGCGGGCGCGGGCTCTCACCGCCCGGGCCGCCCTGCAGGAAGACCAGCCAGGGCAGGTCCTGCTCGGCCTTGTCGACGGCCACCGCCTCGCGCGCGAACACCTCGATGGACGCACCGCTCGGATCGGAGTGGTCGAGCGGCACCTGGAGCGTGTGGTCGGTCAGCGCGAGACCGGGGATGCGGATCGTCATACCCCTGAGGCTAGTTCGCGCACTGCCGTTGTGGGCGGCCACGTCTAGAGTGGCCGGGGTGAGCACACCCCTGCCGGAGAAGGCCGCCGACACCACGGCCGAGCAACCATGGCCGGTGCGCAAGCTCTCGGTGAAGATCAGCGACTACGTCGACAAGATGTCGGCGCTGTGGGTCGAGGGGCAGATCGTCCAGCTCAACCGACGTCCGGGAGCGCCCACGGCATACGTGACATTGCGCGACCCCGAGGTCGACATGTCCCTATCGGTCACCGTCCACGTCAACACGCTCGACGCCATGGGCCCGGGCCTGCAGCAGGGCGCGCGTGTCGTCGTGCAGGCCAAGCCGCAGTTCTGGACCAAGCGCGGCTCGCTGCACCTGAATGCCCGGCAGATGCGCCCCGTGGGTGTCGGCGAGCTGCTCGCCCGG
This sequence comes from Flexivirga sp., assembly GCF_035551235.1. GTDB lineage: Bacteria > Actinomycetota > Actinomycetes > Actinomycetales > Dermatophilaceae > Flexivirga. The sequence goes on from NZ_DASZNO010000019.1 coordinate 295,212, forward strand.
CTGGAGCACCTGAAGCAATTGCTGCGCAGCGAGGGCATCTTCGACGCCTCCCGCAAGAAGCCGCTGCCGTTCCTTCCGCACACCGTCGGTCTCATCTGCGGGCGTGCGAGCGCTGCCGAGAAGGACGTCGTCGAGAACGCCCGACGCCGTTGGCCGGCAACACAATTCGAGATCCGCCAGGTCGCCGTGCAGGGTCCCAACACGGTCCCTGAAGTGACCGCCGCGCTCGCCGAGCTGGACGCCGCGCCGCACGTGCAGGTCATCGTGGTCTCCCGCGGTGGCGGCGGATTCGAGGACCTGCTGCCCTTCAGCAACGAGGCCCTCGTGCGCGCCGTCTCCGCGACACGTACCCCTGTCATCAGTGCGATCGGCCATGACGAGGACACGCCCCTGCTGGATTTCGTCGCCGATGTCCGCGCCTCCACCCCCACCGACGCGGCCAAACGGGTGGTACCCGACCTGCAGGACGAGCTGCGCGGCCTGGCCCAACTGCGGGGCGCCGGCGCCCGGGCGTTGCAGCACCGGCTCGCCGCCGAACGACGCCACCTCGACCAGTTGCGCAGCCGGCCCGTCCTGGTCGCTCCGGAGACGATGGTCGCCACCCGCCGCGCCACCGTCGAGGCGCTGCGCGACCGAGCACGCGCCCGGATGACGCACCGGCTCGATCGTGCCCACGACCAGGTCGGCCACCTGCGTGGTCAGCTGCGGGCGCTCTCGCCTTTGCAGACCCTGGAGCGTGGGTATGCCGTCGTGCGGCACGCCGGCGGCGAGGTCGTCACCGACGTCGCGACGGTCGAGAGTGACGAACTGTTGCGGGTGACCGTGGCATCGGGCGATTTCGCGGTGCGCCCAGTCTCCTGAATTAGGGGAATTCAGTGCAGGCGCGGCAGGCGCTGTTCGCCATACAGCACACCGCGGAAGAGGTCTCCGTGCTCGGCGAGGCGGTCCCCGATCGTCCGGATCGTGAAGCGGTCCGGCCGCAGCTCCGGATCGTCGAGCTCGTCCCAGCTGATCGGTGCCGACACCGGCGCTCCCGCCGCCGGGCGCGGGCTGTATGGCGCAACCAGCGTCTTGTTGATCGCGTTCTGCGTGTAGTCCAGGCGAGCCCGCCCACGACGCTCGTTCTTGACCCACTTCCAGCTCACCAGCTCCGGCATGACCGCACCCACGGTCCGGGACACCTGCTCGACCCACGCGCGGGTCTGCTCGAAGCTCGGCCCACGCGCGATCGGCACCCAGATGTGGATGCCGCGGCGGCCGGTCAGCTTGGGGAACGCCGTCACGTCCAAGTGCTCGAACGCCGTCCGGTGCAGTCTCGCCAACTGGAGGACCTCCTCCCAGGACGTCTTCTCCCCCGGGTCGAGATCGAACAGCGCATAGGTCGGCCGCTCCGGCTCGTCGGTGCGCGAAGTCCACGGATGCCATTCCAGCGCACCGTAATTCGCGGCCCAGACCAGCGCGGCCGGCTCGTTCACGACGAGGTAGGTGTGCGCCTCGTCGTCCTCCGCGGCCTCGTTGTCCCACCGCGGCAACCACTTCGGCGCACGGTCCGGCACCGACTTGTGCCAGAAACCCTTGTGGTCCGCGCCGTCCGGGTAGCGGTGCATGTTGAGCGCGCGACCGGCCAGGTAGGGCAACACCGTCGGGGCGATGGTGGCGGCATACCGCAGCAGCTCGCGCTTGGTGACCGGGTCGGCCTCCTCCGTGCCGGGGAACAGGACCTTGTCCAGGTTCGTGACCTTCAGCGATCGCCCGAACACCTCCCAGGTGCCGTGGTCGCCCATCTCGTCCAGCGCCTCGAGCGCCTCCTGGTCGGGCCCGGCCACGGCATCGCTGTCCAGCTCGACCGACGCGGCGGCGGCCGGCAGATCCGAGCGCCACAGCCGATCGGGATCGGCCTTGACCTCCTCGTTGGTGCGGCCGCTGAGCACCGACAGCGGATGGTCCTCCGGGTCCCAGCCGCGCACCGCGTCGTCGTCGTGCTTGTGCAGGAGCAACCACTGCTCGCGATCGGACTGCTCGCCCCGGCGCACCAGGACGAAGCGGCCGCGCAGCTTCTCGCCATACAGGTCCGCGTGGAAGTCGCCGTCGGCGACCGCCTGGGCCGGGTCGTCGGTGGCGTGCGGCTCCCACGTGCCGCGATCCCACACGATGACGTCTCCCCCGCCATACTCACCGCGCGGTATGACGCCCTCGAAGTCCTGGTACTCCAGCGGGTGGTCCTCGACATGCACCGCCATCCGGCGCACGTCGGGGTCGAGCGTCGGGCCCTTGGGCACGGCCCAGCTCACCAGCACACCGTCGATCTCGAAGCGCAGGTCGTAGTGCAGTCGCCGGGCGCGGTGGCGCTGCACGACGAAACGGCGCTCGCCGGCCGGCCGATCGGCGGACGTCTGCTCCCCCGACGGTTCCGGGGTGCGGTCGAACTTCCGCTTCTCGCGGTATGTCGTCAACGGCTCGTCACGACGGGACCTGGTGCCCACGGTTCCACCTCCTGTGCCGCCCTACCCCGGATGCTGTGTCCTCACGCTCGCAGAACTGCAGGGGTGAGGGAGCGGTCCGGAGCGAGGAGGCCGAACCACCACGATTGACTACGCTGCCCCGTATGCCGAAGAACGCCGGACCTGACGAGACGACCGCCGACGACACGGCGGGCGCCAATGCGGACGTCGCCGAGCTCGGTTACGAGCAGGCGCGCGACGAACTCGCGTCGATCGTGAGCCGGTTGGAGGGCGGCACCGAGACGCTCGAGGAGTCGATGCGGTTGTGGGAGCGCGGTGAGGCGCTTGCCGCGCACTGCGAGCGCTGGTTGGACGGCGCGCAGCGCACCATCACGGCGATGACGGACACCGAGCGCAGCGCCGACGAGGCCGACACCGGCGAGTGAGCCGGGGTCAGGGCGTGGCGACCGTCGTCGGTCCGGCCTTGGCGAGCTGGCTCGTGCTCAGCGGTTTCAGCGACGTCGCGAACGCCTGCAGCTGATCCCAGCCCCCGGTGCCGGTCACGATGGTGGTCAGCCCGGCCAGGTCCTTGGAGCGGACCAGGCTGCGCTCTCCGCCATCGGAACGTTGCAGCTTCGACCAGCGCACACCGTGCACCGTGACCGAGCCGGCCGGCGTGCTCTCGCCGGTCTGCTCCTGCACCCACGTTGCTGCGCCGTTCTCGGTCTGCACGACTCGCGCGTAGCTGCCACCGGGTGCGTCATACCCCGCCTGCCAGGTGTCGGGCTGCTTGTCGACCGACACGAGCCGCACGTTGACCGCCTGCCAACCCTTCGGCAGCCCCACGGCCACGGCCGGGTCCCAGTGCTTGCTCAACCCGACCTCTCGCGCGATCCCGGCGACGTCAGCCGTTGGCTGCGTCGTGTTGCTGGCCCGCGGCACCCAGGCCCACCAGACGAGCACCGCCAGCATGACCAGGACCATCGAGATGATCATGCTGCGCGCCGACCCGAGGCCGCGGCGGCGCGGCACGGGCTGATCGACGGTTGCCCGACCGTCCGCCGGCGGCTGCGGCGACGTACGAGCGCCGCCGGCCGGGGTATCACTTTCACTCACGCCTCTCATCGTCCCAAACGCAAGCTGGTACGTCGCGCCCCGGCCCACACCTCGCGCCCGATAGAGTCGTGGCCGAACCCGCCCGAGTTCTCCGAGGAGATTTCATGCCGTCAGACGTTGTCCCCCCGGAAGTCCACCCGGAGGTCCCGGACCGCAACCTCGCACTCGAACTCGTGCGTGTCACCGAAGCGGCGGCGATGGCCGGTGGCCGGTGGGTCGGCCGCGGTGACAAGAACGCCGCCGACGGCGCCGCGGTCGCGGCGATGCGGCACCTGATCTCATCCGTCTCGATGAGCGGCGTCGTCGTCATCGGCGAGGGCGAGAAGGACCACGCTCCGATGCTTTTCAACGGCGAGCACGTCGGCGACGGCACCGGACCGCACGTCGATGTCGCCGTCGACCCGATCGACGGCACCACCCTGACGGCCAAGGGCATGACCAACGCGGTCTCCGTCATGGCGGTCAGTGAGCGCGGCTCCATGTACGACCCCAGTGCCGTCTTCTACATGGACAAGCTCGCGACCGGCCCGGAAGCCGCCGACGTCGTCGACATCCGCCTGCCCGTCGCCGAGAACATCCGCCGCGTCGCCAAGGCGAAGCACGGCTCGGTCTCGGACGTGACCGTCGTCCTGCTGGATCGTCCGCGCCACCAGAAGCTCGCCGAGGAGATCCGCACTGCCGGGGCACGCATCCGCTACATCTCCGACGGTGACGTCGCCGGCTCGATCATGGCGGCCCGACCCGACACCGGCATCGACCTGCTGCTCGGCATCGGCGGCACCCCGGAGGGCATCATCAGCGCGTGCGCGATGAAGTGCACCGGTGGCGTGCTGCAGGGGCGGCTGTGGCCCAAGGACGACGACGAGCGACAGCGCGCGATCGATGCCGGACACGACCTGGACGCCGTGCTGACCACCGACGAGTTGGTGACGAGCGACAACTGTTTCTTCGTCGCGACCGGCATCACCGACGGCGAGTTGCTGCGCGGCATCCGCTACCGCGGTGGCGGTTGCACCACGCACTCCCTCGTCATGCGCTCCAAGAGCGGCACGATCCGCTCCATCGAAGCCGTCCACCCCATGGCCAAGCTGGAGCAGCTCAGCGGCGGCCTCCTGAACGGCTGAGGGGCCTCGCATGGTTGACACCCTGGTCATCGGTGAAGCCCTCATCGACATCGTGCGCCCGGTCGACGGGCCGGCGCAGGAGTATGTCGGGGGCAGTCCGCTCAACGTCGCCATCGGCCTGGCGCGCCTGCAACACCCCGCGCGGTTGGCGGCATACCTCGCGGACGATGCGTACGGTCGGCAGATCCGCGACCACCTCGCGGCCGACGACGTCAGCCTCGTCGAGGGCAGCCTGAGCGCCGACCGGACGCCCACCGCCATCGCGACCCTGGACGAAACCGGTTCTGCGACATACGAGTTCGACCTCGCCTGGGACCTCCCCCATCCCTTACCGACCGACATCGGGCACCTGCACACCGGCTCGATCGCGGCCGCGCTGCAACCCGGCGCGGAGAAGGTCGCCGGGGCCATGCTCGCCGCACGTGACTACGCGACGGTGTCCTTCGACCCCAACCCGCGCCCGACACTCATCGGCGAGCCGCACGACGTGCGTGCGCAACTGGAGCAGCTGATCGGCTACTCCGACGTGGTCAAGGCCAGTGACGAGGACATCGCCTGGCTGTATGGCGAGGGCGCCGACCCCAGCGAAGTGCTCGCATTGTGGGGGAAGCTTGGCCCGTCCCTGGTGGTCATGACCCGCGGTGGGGATGGAGCGCTCTTCCATGTGACTACCACCGGTGAGACCCAATCCGTAGCCGGCAGAAGCGTTTCCGTCGCTGACACGGTCGGCGCCGGGGACTCGTTCCAGTCCGGTCTCCTGTCCGGCCTGCTCGACGCGGGCTTGCTCGGCTCGGCGGATGCCCGCGACCGGCTCCGCCGCGCCACCGCAGCCGACCTGCGACCTGCCGTCGACCGAGCGATCGCTACTTCTGCCATCACCGTCTCCCGCGCCGGCGCCAACCCGCCGACGCGCGACGAGTTGCGCTGAGGCCGTCGGCTCAGCGGGGCCGGATCGACAGGTCCTCGACCGAAGCCTCCGGCGGCGCGGTCAGTGCGAAACGCACTGCGGACGCGACGGATTCGGGGCGCAGGTAGTCGCTCTCGTCATACTCCCCGCCCTCGAAGTCGCGCAGTTCGCGCTGCATGTCAGTGGCGACCCGGCCGGGGTAGACGGTCGACACCCGCACGCCGTTGTCACGCTCCTCCTCGCGCAGCCCGTCGGCGAACGCGCGGACCGCGAACTTCGACGCCGAGTAGAGGCTGCCCTGCGCGTTGGAGCGCAGTCCGGCCCCGGAGTTTACGACCACGACGGTGCCCCGGCCGGCGCGCAGCTTCGGCAGCAACGATCGGGTCAAGTCGGCGACCGCCACCACGTTCACCTCGAGCGTATGGCGCCAGGCGTCGCGGCCGAGATCGGCGACCGCACCACTGCCCAGCACTCCCGCTGAATGGACGACGCCGGCCAGTTGCATGGTTTCATCGAGCGAATCAATCGCAGCAGCAACCGAATCAGGATCAGTGAGGTCCGCGACGAACGGCGTCGCATGCGGCAGCACACCACACACGGACCGGACCGCGGCTTCGTCACGGCCACCGATCAGGAGGTCGTGGTCATCGGCCAACGCGTCGACCACCGCACGACCGATGCCACGCGTGGCACCGGTGATCAGCACGACAGGGCGAGTCTCAACAGTCATGGACCCACCGTATGGGCTCGAGTCGCGGTCTCGATACGGTCCCTCGTTCCTCGGTCGCTACTCGACCCGCGAATGCCGAGAGGACAGCAAATGACCGAGAGGACAGGGAAATCGGGTCATTTGGACCGCGATTCCCCTGTCCTCTCGGTCAAGGGGTGTCCTCTCGGCGAGGAGGGGGCGGTGCCGCCCCCTGGCCGTCTACGCCGATTTCTCCGCCTGCTCTGCGTCGCGCTTGCGGGCACGCTCGAGCGCGGCCCTGCGCATCTTCTCCGAATCAGCCGCGATCTCGGCCGCCCTCGCGTCGTCACGCGTGAGGTTGTCGCCGCTCTGCGGATCGAAGACGTGCATCGACGCCGGGTTGAAGGCCAGCTGCGCCTCGTCTCCCTCGAGCACCCGCGAGCGCGGATCCAGGTTGACGATCATCTGCGTCCGCAGACCTTCGCCATCCAGGTCGCGGTCGAGCTCCTCGAGCTGGTCACGAACGGCGCCGTCGGCTTCGTAGGGAATGTAGGCGTACTGCTCGTTGCCCAGCCACTCGGTCTGGTCGACGACCGCGGTGAACTTCACCGAGTGCTCCGGTCCCGGCTCGACGGTCGTGTCCTTGAGGTGCTCGGGACGCAGGCCGACGATGACGATGTCCTTGCCCTTGACCTTCTCGGCGAGCGGGCCGTCGAGCGGCACGTCGACGAACGGCAGCTTCAGCGAGTTGCCCTCGACCTTCGCCGGCAGGAAGTTCATCGGCGGCGAGCCGATGAAGCCGGCGACGAAGAGATTCATCGGCTGTTCGTACAGCTCACGAGGAGACGCGACCTGCTGCAGGATGCCCCGCTTGAGCACGCAGACCCGGTCACCCAGCGTCATCGCCTCGGTCTGGTCGTGCGTGACGTAGACCGTGGTGATGCCGAGCCGGCGCTGCATGCGCGCGATCTCGGTGCGCATCTGGCCGCGCAGCTTGGCGTCGAGGTTCGACAGCGGCTCGTCGAAGAGGAAGGCGTCCGCCTCGCGGACGATCGCGCGCCCCATCGCGACGCGCTGCCGCTGGCCACCGGACAGGTTGCCCGGCTTGCGCTCCAGGTGCTCGTCCAGCTCCAGCATCGCGGAGGCGTCGCGGACCTTCTTCTCGATCTCCTCGTTGCTGTGCTTGCCCTTCTGCAACCGCAGCGGGAACGCGATGTTCTCGAAGACGGTCAGGTGCGGATAGAGCGCGTAGTTCTGGAAGACCATCGCCAGGTTGCGATCGCGCGGCGCCAGGTCGTTGACCCGCTTGCCGTCGATCTCCATCTCTCCGGAGGTGATGTCCTCCAGGCCGACGATCATCCGCAGCAGCGTGGACTTACCGCAGCCCGACGGCCCCACCAGGATGACGAACTCGCCGTCCTTGATGTCCAGGTTGACGTCATTGACGGCCGGGAAGCCGTCGCCGTACTTCTTGACAATGTGCTTGAGTTCGATGCTCGACATTGCTCTCTCCTTGGAAGGGTCTTTCAACCCTTGACTGCGCCGGACGTGAGTCCGGCAACGATCCGCTTCTGGAAGACCAGCACGAGGATCACGACGGGAATGGTGACAACGACCGCAGCGGCGCAGATGGCGCCGGTCGGTTGAACGAACTGGCTGGCTCCGGTGAAGAAGCTCAGCGCTGCAGGCACCGTCTGCGCATGTTGCGCAGTCAGGTTGGAACTGAAGACGAAGTCGTTCCAGGCGGTGAAGAAGGCGATGATCGCCGTCGTGAAGACGCCGGGTGCCGCGAGCGGCGCGACCACCTTCACGAAGGCCTGCCAGCTCGTCGCACCGTCGACCTGGGCGGCCTGTTCCATCTCCCACGGGATCTGCTGGAAGAAGGCGGACAGGATCCAGATCGACAACGGCAGCGTGAGCGCCAGGTAGGGGATGATCAGCCCGGGCAGTGTGTCGAAGAGCCCGATCTGCCGCCAGAGGTTGAACAGCGGCGTGACCATCGCGATCACCGGGAAGAACGACACGGCAAGGGCAGTCGTCAGGATCAGCTTCTTGCCCGGGAAGTCCAGCCGGGAGATCGCGTAGGCACAGAACGTCGCGAGCACGACGCTGATCACGGTCGACACCACACAGACGATGATCGAGTGCCACAACGCCGGCACGAACAGGTCGGAGGCTCCGCCGGAGAAGATCAGCTTGTAGTTGTCCCAGCTGATGTCCTTCGGCCAGAAGTTGCCGAGGATGTTCTGACTCGAATCACCCAGTGCCGCATCGGATTTCAACGATGTCGCAAGGATCCACAGCAGTGGTATGACGGTCCAGATCATGATGACGATCGAGACGACACCAAGGCCGTTCTTGGCCTTGTTACTGATATTGGTCTCCACGGCTCAACTCCTCCCGCTCGTGGTGAGATCGACCTTGAAGAGCTTGACGAAGATGAAGGCGATGATCAGCACGATCAGGAAGAGGATCACGGCGAGCGCCGAGCCCATCCCGATCTCCACCCGGCTCACCGTCTCGGTGCCGACCAGCATCGACAACGTGTTCGTCTTGTTGGCGCCACCGGTCATGACATACGGATTGTCATAGATACGAACGGCGTCCAGCGTGCGGAAGAGCAACGCCACCATCAGCGCAGCCTTCATGTTGGGCAGGATCACCTTGGTGAAGCGCTGCATCCAGGTGGCACCGTCGACCTTGGCGGCTTCCTCCTGCGCCGAGTCGACCTGTGCCAGGCCGGCCAGCAGCAGCAACGACATGAACGGCGTGGTCTTCCAGATCTCCGACAGGCAGATGATCGCCAGCGAGGACCAGCGCCCACCGAACCAGTTGTAGCTCTCACTGAACCCACCGAAGGTGATGAAGTGCAGCCAGTGGTTGAAGAAGCCGGTGTCGATCTGCGCGGCATACAGCCACGAGAAACCCGACACGACGGTGACGATCGCATACGGAATCAGCACCACGGTTCGCAGCGTGCGCCGCGGCCAGACGACCCGGTGCATGACCATTGCGATCGCCATACCGAGGATCAGCTCGAAGACGAGCGTCACGACCACGATCACCAGCGTGGTGACGAACGCCTGCCAGAAGAGCGAGTCCGACAACGCGGTGATGTAGTTCTGCAGCCACACCAGCTTCTTGCCGGCCGGGTCGGTCAACCGGTAGTTGAAGAGGGACAGGTAGACCGCGTAGGCGATCGGATACAGGGTGACCAGCAGCATGACGACGAACGCCGGCCCGGCGAGCCGCCAGCCGAGGTTGCGCTCGCCCTTGGCCCGATCGGACAGGTGCGCCTGTTCCTCGGAGGTGAGTTCGCCCTTGGAGGTTTCCGCGACGGTACTCATGACGCCACCCTCGTCCCTCGGGCGCTGTCATGCGCCCCGGTCGCAATGGTTCGCTCGCTTCGCTCGCTCATAGCAGGGCCTTCCCGTTCAAGACCTTGATGATGAAGGACTGTGTCTTGCCGGGCGTCTGCTGATTGACGGAGCTCGGCGGGCTGAACTTCTGCTGCAGCGCCGTCGAGATGTCACCCCAGTAGGGCGTCAGCGGTCGCGCCGCCGCGACATCCAGCGACTTGCGGATCTCGGCCGCGATGCCGTTCGGGAACGCTTTCTTGACCTCGGCGGTCTCGTAGGCGCCCTTGCGGCTGGCCGGGTTGCCCGATTTCGCCATGTAGTCCGCCTGGTGCTTCTGGTTGGTGATGCAGGCGGCCGCCTGATAGGCGAGCGCCGTGTGCTGGCTGTTCTTGCCGACCGCCAGCTGGATACCGCCGTATGGCGGCGCGGCCTTCTTGCCCTGCACCGTCTCCGGGTACATGGTCGCGGCCACGTCGGACTTGTCCTTGCCGGCATACGCGCCGTAGGTGTAGGGCCAGTTGACCAGGAACCCACCCTTCTTGCTGCTGAAGAGGTTGAGCGACTCGGTCTCGGTCGAGTTGCCCATCGCCGGCCCGCCGGCTCCGGTCGAGGAGACCTCGTGGATGATCCGGGCGGCGTCCTTGCCGGCCTGGGAGTCCAGGCCGAACTTGATGTTCTCGTAGGTGGCGTTGGGGTTCTTGACGATCTCCCCGCCGGCGCCCGCGACCAGTGCGTTGATCCAGACCGAGTAGCCCTCGTAGAGCTTCGCCTGGACGCCGATCTGCATCTTGGTCTTCTGGGACGCCTTGATCAGCTGGTCCCAGGTGACCGGCTTGGTCATGTCGATGCCGGCCTGCTTGGCGACCGACTTCTTGTACCAGAGCAGCTGGGTGTTGGACCAGAACGGCACCGACATCAGCTTGCCGGCGTAGGTCGACGCATCGATCGACGACTGCACCCGGTCGGCCTTGAAGTCGTCGATCATGTTCTTGGGCATGGGCGCGAAATAGCCCGCGGCGGCGAACTCGCTGACGAAGGCCGGGTCGACACTCATCAGGTCCATCGTCTTGTCACCACCGGCCAGTCGTCGCAGCAACTGGATCCGCTGGTCGCTCGCGGAGTTCGGCAGCAACTGGACCTTGATCCGGTATTTGCCGCCGGAGGCGTCCGAGCACTCCTTCGCCAGCGTGGCCTGCCCGCCCTTGCTCGCGTCGGCGTTGCCTACGTCGGGGTTGATGTACCAGGTGAGGTGGGCCGGTCCGGAACCGCTGCCGCTGCTTCCGCCGCAGGCAGCGAGGCCGGTCGTTGCCATCAGCGCCGCTGCGCCTATCGCGATGCCACGTCGAGGTGGCCTGAGCCGTTTCATATGCATCCGCTCCATCCAGGGGGTGTGAGCTACAACACGTTCCCCACGGTCTACACCTTTCCATCGCCGCTGTCTCGTGGACAGCCCATTGAGTTCGCAAACCGTTGCCAAGTCAGCACGGCGCAGCACTCCCGCGCGGTCGTGGATGGGTACCCCATTACTCTGGACGGACCGCTCATCCAGCAAGGAGATCACCAAGAGTCATGGCCGATTTCGCCTACGAAGACCTGCTGCCGCTCGGAGACGACGCGACGACATACCGCAAGTTGTCCGACACCGGCATACGCACCGTCGAAGGCCCGGGCGGGCGGACGTTCCTCGAGGTGGATCCCGAGGCGCTGCGGCTGCTGACCGAGACCGCGATGCACGACATCGCCCATTACCTGCGTCCGGCGCACCTGGCGTTCCTGCGCAGGATCCTGGACGACGACCAGGCGAGCAACAACGACAAGTTCGTCGCCATGGACCTGCTGAAGAACGCCGGCATCGCCGCGGCCGGTGTCCTGCCCATGTGCCAGGACACCGGCACCGCGATCGTCATGGGCAAGAAGGGCTCCCAGGTCCTCGTCGGCGGCGACGGCCCGGACGAGCAGTCCATCGCGCGTGGTGTGTATGACGCCTACACGCGGCTCAACCTGCGCTACTCGCAGATGGCACCGGTCACCATGTGGGAGGAGAAGAACACCGGCTCCAACCTGCCCGCCCAGATCGAGCTGTATGCCGACACGGCCGCCGGCCACGAGAACTCCTACAAGTTCCTGTTCATGGCCAAGGGCGGCGGCTCGGCCAACAAGTCCTTCCTCTACCAGGAGACGAAGGCGATCCTGAACCCCGACTCGATGATGAAGTTCCTCGACGAGAAGCTCCGGTCGCTGGGCACATCGGCCTGCCCGCCATACCACCTTGCGATCGTGATCGGCGGCACGAGCGCCGAATTCGCTCTGAAGACAGCGAAGTACGCCAGTGCGAAGTATCTCGACGAGCTGCCGACGTCCGGCGACGCGGCGACCGCGCACGGGTTCCGCGACGTTGAGCTGGAGGAGCAGGTGCTGGAGCTGACTCGCAACTTCGGCATCGGCGCGCAGTTCGGCGGCAAGTACTTCTGCCACGACGTCCGCGTGGTGCGCCTCCCCCGGCACGGCGCGTCGCTGCCGGTGGCGATCGCGGTCAGCTGCTCGGCCGACCGGCAGTGCCTGGGCAAGATCACCCCCGAGGGCGTCTTCATCGAGCAGTTGGAGACCGACCCTGCACGCTTCCTGCCGGACACCACCGACCAGGATCTCGACGCGACCGATGTCGTGCAGATCGACCTCAACCGGCCGATGGACGAGATCCGCGCCGAACTCACGAAACACCCTGTCAAGACTCGCCTTTCGCTGACCGGCCCGCTCGTCGTCGCGCGCGACATCGCGCACGCCAAGATCAAGGAGCGCCTCGACGCCGGCGAGGAGATGCCGCAGTACCTCAAGGACCACGCCGTCTACTACGCCGGCCCGGCCAAGACGCCCGACGGTTACGCGTCCGGATCGTTCGGGCCGACCACCGCCGGACGGATGGACTCGTATGTCGAGCAGTTCCAGGCTGCCGGCGGGTCGATGGTGATGCTGGCCAAGGGCAACCGCAGCAAGCAGGTGACCGACGCATGCAACGCGCACGGTGGGTTCTACCTCGGCTCCATCGGCGGTCCCGCGGCCCGGCTGGCGAAGGACTGCATCAAGCAGGTCGACGTGCTCGAGTATCCGGAGTTGGGAATGGAAGCAGTGTGGAAGATCGAGGTCGAGGACTTCCCGGCCTTCATCGTCGTCGACGACAAGGGTGAGGACTTCTTCGCGGCCACCGCCAAGCCGACCGCCTTCACCATCACCACGAGGCCCGGGCTGTGACCGCGCGACTGACCCCGCAGCAGGCGTGGGATCAACTGGTCGAGGGCAACGCACGGTTCGTCTCGGGGGCGACGCAGCACCCCAACCAGGACCTGGAACGACGGCACGTGCTCGAGTCGGGCCAGCGTCCGACGGCGGTGCTGTTCGGCTGCGGCGACAGCCGGGTCGCGTCCGAGATCATCTTCGACCAGGGTCTGGGTGACTTGTTCGTGGTGCGTACGGCCGGTCACATCATCGACGACGCCGTGCTCGGGTCGATCGAGTTCGGGGTCGAACTGCTCGACGTCCCGCTCATCGTCATCCTCGGTCACCAGTCCTGCGGTGCGGTGGCCGCTGCGATCGACGCCGCCGAGACCGGTCAGATGCCTCCCGGCTACGTCCGGGACATCGCCGTGCAGGTCATGCCCAGCGTTGCGCGGGCACAATCCACCGGCTCCGCGACGCCCGCGGAGGTCGGCGCGCTGCACGTGCGCGCCACGGCCGACCTGCTGGTGGACCGCTCACGCATCGTCCGTGACGCGGTCGACCGGGGCGACCTCGGCATCGTGGGCGCGACCTACGCCCTCAATGACGGCACGGCGTCCGTCCTGACGACGACGCCGGCGATCCGCTCCGCGAACGACTGACCATGCAGGTCGTCTCGCTGCGCATTCATCCGGTGAAAAGCACTGCAATCACGCAGGTTTCGAACGCGTATGTCGGCTTCGCCGGCCTGCGCGGCGACCGCGAATGGATGATCGTCGACGAGTCGCGGGCGATGGTCAGCGCGCGGGAGTTGCCGTCGCTTTTCGGCATACGGGCCGAGCCGGTCGGGTCGCCGGAGGGCGGCGACTCCCCCGCGGTCAGGTTGTCCGCCGGGGGTTCGTCATACATCGTGCGAGCGGGTGGTCGTGCGGTCGAGGCGACGATGTTCACGCGTCCGCCGATGCGGGTCGAGGCTGCGGCCGAGTCGGCCTCGGAGTGGCTCGAGCAGGTGACGGGGCGGGCCGGGCTGGATGTCGTGTGGTGCGCGAATCCGGCGGAACGCACGCTGAATCCGGAGTTCTCGCGGCCCGACGACCGGGCGGCGTTCCAGGACGGTTATCCGGTCACCATCGCGTCGCTGGCGTCGCTGCGGCAGTTGAACGAGTGGATCGAGGAAGCCGGCGGCGACGCGGTCACGATCGACCGCTTCCGGCCGAATGTCGTCATCGACGGCGAGATCCCGTTCGCCGAGGACGACTGGACGTCGGTGCAGATCGGCGGGGTGCGGTTCCGGGCGGCCAAGCCGGTGGACCGATGCGTGATGACGCTGGTCGAGCCGACCACTCTGGCCAAGGGCAAGGAGCCGATCCGCACCCTCAGCCGGCATCGCAAGTGGGACGGCAAGACGTGGTTCTGTCATCACCTGATCCCCGACACCGAAGGGGCGATCAGCATCGGCGACCAGGTGATCGCGACCAGCGACTGACGCCGCCCCTCTTCACCGAGAGGCCCCGCAAATACCGAGAGGACACCCGAATCCGGCCGAAAACGGCCGAATCGGGTGTCCTCTCGATGCGTTAGGTGTCCTCTCGGCGAGGGGTCAGGCGGGTTCGCCGACGACGGTGACCTCGATGTTGCCGCGGGTCGCCTTGGAGTAGGGGCAGAAGCCGTGTGCCTTGTCGGCCAGCTCCTGCGCCTTGGCGGCGTCGACGCCGGGGATCTTGGCGGTCAGCGCGACGGCGATGCCGAAGCCGGTGTCGGTCTTGCCGAACGTCACGTCAGCGGTGACCGTCGACTCGCTGGCGTCCACGCCATCCTGCTGCGCCATCGCATTGAGCGCTCCGGAGAAGCACGCGGAATAGCCTGCGGCGAAAAGGGTTTCGGGGTTCGCCTTCGGGTTGGCCTGGCTGCCGGGCTTGCCCAACGGCAGGTCGACCACGCCGTCGGCACTCTTGACGTTGCCTTCGCGGCCGCCCTTGGCCGTTGCCGCCGTCGTGTAGAGAACCTCAGTGACTTTCTCGGACATTGGTGTGTGCCTTTCTCGATTCGATGATCGCAAGGTGCTGGTGCGGCGCGCGTCGTGCTGATCAGCTCACACGCCCCGCGGTCCTTCACAGTACGACGCGCGCTGAGACGATCCCAAGGGGCGTCCACCCGTCGGCATCCCTCCGGGTCAGCCCGTCGCGAGGAAGGTCTCACCGCGCGGTATGACGCCCTGCTCGTCACCCCGGAGCGCGTCGTCGGTGAGCGGTCCCGCACCCCACACCGACGGGTCCGGCAGGTCCTGGCGCAGGCTCGGCACGACCTCGTCGGCGAAGACCTCCAGACTGCGCCGGTGGTCGGACTCCGACACCCCCTGGGCATCGGCTCCGACATGCAGCACCGTGTGCCCGAACCGGTCGTGATAGCGCTGGACCTTGTCGAGCACCTGCGCCGGGCTGCCGATCAGTGCCGAGCTGCGCTCGATGTATTCATCGAGCGTCGCGAATGCCGGCTCCACGCCGAGTCGACGCTGTGCGGCGAGGTATCCGGCGAATGCCGGCTCGAACGTCGCCCGCGCCTCCTGGGACGTTCGTGCCACGGACAGCCCGGCACTGCCGGCACCGACCGTGAGCGCCGCGGGATCGTGGCCGTAGTGGTCCCACCGCTCGCGGTAGTGGTCGATGAGTTCGGCATACGGCTCGATCGAATGAGTGACGTTCGCCGAGAAGAGCGGCTCGCCGTAGCGCGCGGCCAGGTCGACGGATGCCCGGCTGGTCGCGCTGCCGTGCCAGACACGCACCGGCTGTTGGTAGGGCCGTGGCCATGCTTCGGCGTCACGCAGCGCGGGACGGAATCGCGTGTCGGCCGTGACCTTCTCCTGGCGCCAGAGTGCTCGGAACACCTCGTAGGACTCCGCATTGCGATCCCACTGGTCCTCCTCGGTGACGGCGAACAGGTCACGTTGTGCGCTCCCGTTGCCCTTGCCGATGATGAGTTCCAGCCGCCCCTCCGACAAGTGGTCGAGGGTCGCGTAGTCCTCATACGCACGCACCGGGTCGAGCAGGCTGAGCGTGGTGACAGCGGTGAACAACCGGATGCGCCGGGTCCTCGCCGCGAGATGCGAGAGGACGACGGTCGGCGCGGAGGAGATGAACGGCCGCTCGTGGCGCTCCCCCACACCGAACCCGTCGAGACCGATCTGCTCGGCGAACTCCGCGGCGCGGACCACCTGCGCGAAGCGCTCATGGGTCGAAACCTGCTCTCCCGTCAGCGGATCGGGCGAATGCACGATCAACGAGATGGCGATGACCTTCATCCCGCAACTCGCTCCGCAGCCGCTGCATCGAGGGACGGGTCCAGCTCACCGGCCGTGACCGCGATCGGCAGGCGGTTCTCGATCGGCGGCAGCGGGCAGGTGGCGTGCGGCGTGTACGCGCACGGCAGGTTCACCGCGCGGTTGAAGTCGAGGACCACCTCACCACCCGCATCAGGAGCGCTCACGGACAGCGAGCGGACCGCGGGATACGTCGTGTCGCCGGCCGTCTCATCGGTGAACAGCACCAGCAGCTCCCCGTCGCCGTGTCCGGGGAACGCAATGAGCGACAGTGGCTCACCGTCACGCGTGAAGGTGATCTCGCCGACTGCGTCATACACGTGCTCGAGGCCCTCCACCGCTGCACCGACCGTCGTGGGTCGTGGCTTCACGAAGGGCGCGAAGAGGCCCGTGAGCACCCAGGCCGGGTCCGGGCGGTATGCCGCGGTGCCCTCGAACGACGTCCGTCGGGGGTTCGCCGGGTTACGCGGCCGGAGTATGTCGAAGCCGCCGCGCTTGGCGACCTCGATCCGGACATCGCCGCTCGCCACCGTGAGTCCGTCGCGCTCGGCGATGACGCCGAAGTCGTAGTCGCCGGAGATCGGCCGGTCGTCGAGCAGCAGGATCTCCGAGGTCTCCAGCTCGACGTGCACGCCGCGGTCGTCGCTGTGCCACACACCGGGAACGCCCGGGAAACAGGTCGGTTCGGCGTTCAGGAAGTGCAGTCCGGTGACCGCCAGAAATCCGTGCGGGGTAGCCAGCGCTCGGTCCTTCGCCTCGTGCCAGTCCTGCCAATCACGCTGGTATTGCTCGATGCTCGCGCTTGCGGGAAGTTGGATTGTCATGGTGAAACCTCTCCTGGTGTCAGAATGTCGCGGGTGGGTTGAGCTGCGACTGCTTGATGACGGACGAGGCGACCTTCCACTTGGCGAAGATCTTGCCGTAGGTGCCGTCCTTGATCAGGTCGTTGACCGCCGCCTGTATGGCGGACGCGACCGGCGACTTGCGCGCCGTCACGAAGCCGACCGGCGTTTGGGTGATCTGGCCCAGGAACCGGGTTCCCGGGATCTTCTGCGTGACGACCTTCTGACTCAGGGTCGGGCCGAAGAACACGTCGACCTTGCCGTTCTGCAGGCCGAGGTAGATCGGCGCGGTGTCGGAGAAGTACTGCACGTGATACGGCTTCTTTCCGGCGGCAGCGCACTTCGGAGCGAAGCTCGTCAGCAGCTTCTGGAAGGTCGTTCCGCTGGTCGTCGCAACCTTCAGTCCGCAGATGTCGAGCAGTGACTTCACCCGCTTGACCTGCACGTCCTTGCTGCCGACGAATGCCTGGCCGTCATTGAGGTAGGTCGCGAAGTCGACGACCTTCTCGCGCTCCTTCGTGACGCCGAAATTGCCTTGTCCCACTTGGTATTTGCCGCTCTGTACACCGGGGATGATGGTCTGGAAGGTGCCGGTCTCGACCTGCCAGCTGATGCCGAGCTTCTTCGCGACGGCCGCTCGGATGTCGAGGTCGAGTCCGGCTTCCTTGCCGTCGACGATGCCCGCGTGCGGCAGACCGGCGGTGCCGGTTACCTGTGTCGTGCCGAGAATCAGCTTGCCGGACTTCCGGACGCTCTGCGGCAGCAGCTTGCGCGCTGCCGAGTCGACCGAGATCTTGCCGGTGAAGTCGGCCGGAGCCGCCTTCGCTCCGCCGGCGCCCGCAGCTCCCCCGCCGGATGCCGCAGCGCCTCCGGATGAGCTGCCGCACGCCGCGAGGGTCGCTGCGACACCCAGCGCGGTGGCGACGCCGAGCAGCTGTCGTCGGGTGTTTCGGGTGGTTGTCGTGTCCATGATCGATGTCTCCAGGTCTGTGCTCAAAGGACCGCGGCGACGAAGCCGCGGAGTCGGTCGTTGTCGGTGTTCTCGAGGACCTCGGTGGGTGTGCCGCGCGCGACGATGCGCCCGCCGTCGAGGAAGACGAGCTGATCGGCGACCTCCCGGGCGAAGCCGATCTCGTGCGTGACGATCGCCATCGTGATGCCGGTCGTGGCGAGTTGCTTGATGACCGCGAGCACCTCCCCGACGAGTTCGGGGTCCAGCGCGCTGGTGGGTTCGTCGAAGAGGATCAGCTTGGGATCCCGGGCCATCGCACGGGCGATCGCGACACGCTGCTGCTGCCCACCGGACAGCCGGCTCGGATAGGTGTCCTCCCGGCCGGCCAGCCCGACCTGCTCCAGCAGCTCACGAGCCCGTTCGCGTGCCGCAGCCGGTGCGACCCCGGCCGCCAGCTGGCCCTCGGCGATGTTCTGGGCCGCCGTGCGGTGGCCGAAGAGATTGAACTGCTGGAAGACCATCCCGATGGCAGCGCGCTGCCGGGCCACGTCCCGCGATGAGCGTTCGCGCAGACGCCCCTTCTCCGGTCGGTAGCCGATGACTTCGCCGCCGACCTCCACGTAACCGGCGTCCGGCCGCTCCAGATGGTTGATGCACCGCAGCAGGGTCGACTTGCCGGAGCCCGATGGTCCGATGATGGCCGTGACGCTGCCGGCCGGTATGTCGAGATCGACCCCGCCGAGCACATCGTGGCCGCCGAACGACTTGTGCAGGTTACGGATTCGCACGTCGACGCTCGCACTCCGGAGGGTGGCGATGCTCATGCTGCACCACCCTTCGCGAACCCGCGGTGCGTGAAGCGCGGGAGGCCTTCCCGCCATACCTGCGACAGCGAGCGGGCCGGCCTGCTCGTGCGCTTGCCCCGTGCGAAGTGGCGTTCGAGCAGGAACTGCCCGATCGACAGGATCGTCGTCAGCACGAGGTACCAGATGGTGGCGACCAGCAGCAGCGGGATGATCTTGAAGTTGTCGTTGTAGATCAGCTCGCTCGCGCCGAGCAGGTCCTGCACGGCGATGACACTGACGAGTGAGGTCGCCTTGAGCATGCCGATGAGCATGTTGCCCGAGGCCGGAATGATCGACGGCATCGCCTGCGGCAGCACCACCCGCCGGAACGTCCGCCACCGGGACAGCCCGATCGAGGATGCCGCCTCGGTCTGCCCGTGGTCGACCGAGAGCAGGCCACCACGCACGATCTCGGAGGCGAATGCAGCCGCGTCGATCGACAGCGCGACGTATGCCGCAGCGACCGCCGAGAAGAGATGCGCGGTCTGGAAGGACACGAACTCGGGCCCGAACGGTATGCCGAGCGACAGCCGCGGATACAGCGACGCGATCTCGAACCAGAAGAGCAGCTGCACCAGCGGCGGCACCGAGCGCACCAACCAGACGAAGCCGAAGGATGCCGTCCGCAGCACCGGATTGTCCGACAGTCGCAGCGCTGCCAGCCCGATGCCGAGCACATAGCCGGTCACCATCACCGCGGCGGTCAACCACAGCGAGAGCACCAAGCCGCGCAGGATCGCGGAACTTCCGAAGTAGTCGCCCACCACCGCCCACTCGAAACGTGGATTGGTGAACAGCGTGTTGAGCAGCATCGCCGCGAGGACGAGTGCCACTGCGGCTGCCGCCCACCGTGCGGGCTTCCGTCGGGAGACCAGCTTGGCGCCGGCGAGGTCGTCGACCGTCTCGTCCGCGAGGGGCGCTTTCGGGGGTGCCGGCAACGGGTCGGCCAATACGTGCGACATATGACGAATTTCCTCACGTTGCAATCGTTTCGGTGGATCCACGTGATGGTCACCGAGCACCGGCCGGCAGTTCGTGGGAAGAGACCGCCGCGGGTCCGTGCACCGTCGCGCTTATGGGAGCCGCGAAGCCCGCGGTCCCATCGGGTGGTCACCTGGAGCACCCCGCCGCGGATGGAGGGTTGCCGGACAGCCAGCCAGGGCTTGACGCTGTCGCTCATCACCTGAACCGAAACATAATCCGACCTTCTCCGTTGGGCAAGTTTTTGTGATGCTCTATCCAATTGGTGGGATATGCGACCCGAAAGCGTGGCCGGCCGGCGGGCTATCGTGGAGCTCCCCGTCCGACCAGAGAGGTGCCCCGTGCAGATCACCGCCCGCAGTGACTACGCGGTGCGCAGTGCCCTCGAGCTCGCCGCGGCCTACCCCAGCCTGCTGACGATCGACCAGATCGTCAGCGACCAGGACATGCCGCGCAAGTTCGTGGAGGCCATCCTCAGCCAGCTCCGGCGCAGCGGTCTCGTGCAGACCCAGCGGGGCTGCGCAGGCGGCTACACACTCTCCCGGGACCCCGCGAAGATCTACGTCGGCGAGGTCATCCGCAGCGTCGACGGACCCTTGGCCGAGGTGCACGGCGTGCGCCCGCACGAGCTCGAATATGACGGCGTGGCAACGCATCTGCCCGAGCTGTGGGTTGCCCTGCGAGCCAGCATGCGGACAGTGCTGGACACCGTGAGCCTGGCCCAGCTGGTCGCCGGCCGACTGCCGGCCAAGGTCCGCCGGCTGAACGACGTCGACGACGCCTGGCTACCCCGCTGATCAAGCGGATGGCACGCGCGCACGCGTCCCTCAATTTCTACTTTTCCGGTATGCATTGGACAGAATCGGAAAGATCGGGCTAGGCTCGCCATCAGGTCACGAGAGACAGCGTGAAGCCCTGGCTGGCTGTCCGGCAACCCTCCGCCGCGGTGGGGTGCCCCAGGTGATGACCCGGCGGCACCGCCGGTGCCGCAAGCGCGAATCCCGGTCTCCTTCTTCGGAATCCCGGTGGTGACCTCTTCGCGACGCCGCATCTGACCTGAAAGTGATGCCGATGTCCAACGACTACCCGATTCACCTCGCCGTCGCCCTGGACGGCGCCGGGTGGCACCCGGCTGCCTGGCGCCTGAGCACGGCTGCTCCCGCTGATCTCTTCCGGCCGCAGTATTGGGCCGGGCTCGTCCAGGAGGCCGAACACGGCCTGCTGGACTTCGTGTCGATCGAGGACCGGTTCGCAGCAACCAGATTCCCCGACGGCGACCGGTCCGCTGTGGTCCACGGATCGCTGGACTCCGCACTGATCGCGTCCCACGTCGCACCCCTCACCGACCTGATCGGTCTGGTGCCCACGGCCGTCGCACCGCACACCGAGCCGTTCCACATCTCCAAATCGGTCGCGACACTGGACTACGTCAGCACCGGACGCGCCGGGCTACGGGTCCGCACCAGCGCAGACCCTCGCGAATTCGCGAACATCGGGCGGCGAAGCGCCCCGGAGCTGCATGCCGGGCAACCGTCCGCCGACTTCGTGACCGAGGCCTTCCGCGAGGTCTCCGACTACGTCGAGGTGGTCCGGCGGCTCTGGGACAGCTGGGAGGACGGCGCGGAGATCCGCGATATCGATACCGGTCGCTTCATCGACCGCGAACGACTGCACTACATCGACTTCGAGGGTCCCAGCTTCTCGGTGCGTGGACCGTCCATCACGCCCCGCCCCCCGCAGGGACAGCCTCCCGTCGTACTCCTGGGCCACGACGAGCGCGGGCACGCCCTGATCGGTCGCGACGCGGACATCGGGTTGATCACACCGCGCGATGCCGCCGACGTGGCGGCCACCACGACATCGATCCGCGGAACTGCGGTGTCCTCCGGCCGGGCTGCGCAGGACGTCAAGGTGCTCGCGGACCTCGTGGTCCTCCTGGACTCGACGACGGCTGCGGCCGAGGCGCGCCGCGAACGGCTCGACGGGCTTTCGGCCACCGGCTCCAGCAGCGACGCCGCAACCTTCGTCGGCACCTCCGAGGATCTGGCCGACCTGTTGCTGGAGTGGTCGGCCGCAGGCCTCGACGGCTTCCGGCTGCGGCCGGCGATCTTGCACGAGGACCTCGCGCACATCACCCGAGACCTCGTTCCAGTCCTGCAACGCCGCGAGGCGTTCCGCCCCCATTACACGACGAGCACGCTGCGCGAGCATTTCGGTCTTCCCCGGCCGACCAGCCGCTACGCCGCGGCGTGAAAGGACGACCTCCATCATGAGCAACCAGAAGCAGATTCGCCTCGGCGCCCACTTCCCGGGCGTGAACAACACCACGGTGTGGAGCGACCCCGCCGCGGGAAGTCACATCGAGTTCGAGTCCTTCCGACGTTTCGCCCGCACTGCCGAGCAGGGCAGGTTCGACTTCCTCTTCCTTGCCGAAGGACTGCGCCTGCGCGAGCAGCGCGGCCGCATCTACGACCTCGATGTGGTCGGCCGGCCGGACACGTTCGCCGTTCTCGCGGCGCTCGCGGCGGTCACCGACCATCTGGGCCTGGTCGGCACGATCAACGCCACCTTCAACGAGCCGTATGACGTGGCACGGGAGTTCGCCACCCTGGACCACCTGTCCGACGGTCGCGCCGGTTGGAACGTCGTCACATCGTCGGATGCGTTCACCGGAGAGAACTTCCGCCGGGGCGGCTTCCTGGCAAAGGAGGACCGCTACACACGGGCAGAATCGTTCGTGACCGCAGCCCGACGGCTGTGGGACTCGTGGGCGGACGACGACCTCGCGCCCGACACCTCATCGGGACGGTTCGTGACGAACGACGATTCGGGATCGTACGAATTCACCGACCGGCACTTCGACATCCGCGGACGCTTCAACGTCCCGCGGTCGCCGCAGGGCCAGCCGGTCGTCTTCCAGGCCGGCGACTCCGACGAGGGGCGGGAGTTCGCCGCCGGGAACGCGGACGCCATCTTCAGCCGGCACAGCACGTTCGACGCCGGCCGGGAGTTCTACGCCGATGTGAAACGCCGCCTGCCGCGGCACGGACGCTCGGCAGACGACCTGCTGATCCTGCCGGGAGCGACGTTCGTGGTCGGTGACACCGACCACGACGCCCAGGAACTGGCACACGTCATACGCCGACAGCAGGTGAGTGGGCAGACCGCGATCAACGTTCTCGAGCAGCTGTGGAACCGGGACCTGTCGTCATACGACCCGGACGGCGCCCTGCCCGAGATCGACCCCGTGCCAGGGGAGAACACGCTTGCCCAGGGCCGGGCGAGTGTCCGCCGGCACGAGGACGTGCTGGCGACCGCGAAGGAGTGGCGGGAGCGTGCCGCGGCGCAGCACCTGTCCATCCGTGAGCTGGTCATCGAGGTGACCGGGCGCCAGAGCTTCGTCGGCTCCCCGCTGACCGTCGCCACCCAGCTGAACCACTTCGTGCAGCACGATGCCTGTGACGGCTTCATCCTGGTTCCCCACCTGACACCCGGCGGGCTCGACCCGTTCGTGGATCGCGTGGTGCCGTTGTTGCAGGAGCTCGGCGTCTATCGCACGGAGTACGACGATTCGACGCTGCGGGACAACCTGGGCCTGCCGGGAGTACGCACCGAACGGACCTCCCGGGACGTGGCATCGTGACCGCCGTCCCGTTGTCGGTGCTGGACCTGGTGCACGTTTCATCCGGATCCAACCCACGCGAAGCGGTGCGTCACAGCGTTGACCTCGCCCGGCGTGCAGAGGAATTCGGTTATGTCCGTTACTGGTTCGCCGAGCATCACCTCAACCCAGGAGTGGCCGGGGTCTCCCCCGCACTGACGATCGCGCTGGCCGCAGCTGCGACCGACGAGATCCGGATCGGTGCCGCCGCGGTGCAGATGGGCCATCGGTCGGCGTTGTCGACGGCCGAGGAGTTCGGACTGCTGGATGCTGCACACCCGGGACGGATCGACCTCGGACTCGGGCGCTCGGGCGGTCGTCCGCCGGCAACGCAGGGACCGGCACGGGCACACACCGAGGTGCTCCCCGGTGGACTGGTCCTGCCGCCGCCGTTCTCCTTCGCGCGACTCGCGCAGTCGCCCCGGTTCGCGCTCCAGCGCGACCTGCTGCTCGGAACCGACCCCACCCCGCAGCCATATGGCGAACAGGTGGACGACCTGCTCGCGCTGCTGGACGGCTCGTACCGGCACCCCAACGGCGAGGAGGCGCACGTGACGGGTGAAGGCGCCGACCTGCAGATCTGGATCCACGGCAGCAGCGCCGGGGAGAGCGCCGCCGTCGCGGGACGTCACGGCCTGCGATTCGGCGCGAACTACCACGTGGCTCCGGCCAACGTCCTCGAGGCGATCGACGCCTACCGGACGCACTTCCGCCCCAGCGCGCGTCTCACCAGCCCGCACGTGATCGTCTCCGCCGATGTCGTGGTCGCCGAAACTGACGACGCAGCAAGGGAACTCGCGTCCGGCTACGGCCCGTGGGTCCGGAGCATCCGGACCGGCGAGGGCGCCATACCGTATCCGACACCGCAGGAGGCCCGCGCGCTTCCGTGGTCTGACTCGGACAGCTCGCTGGTGTCCGACCGGTTGGCCACCCAGTTCGTCGGCACCGCCACCCGAGTCGCCGACCAGCTACAGGTTCTCCAGGAAGCGACCGGCGCCGATGAATTGCTGGTCACGACCATCACCCACGACCACGACGACCGGGTCCGGTCGTTCCAGCTTCTGGCGAAGGAGTGGCAACAGCGATGAGCATCACCGCACCCTCGATCATCGAAAGCGCCCGGCTGCGAAGGGTTTTCGCCGCACACCCGAGCGGGGTCACCGCGCTGGCGGCAACAGTCGACGAGACACCGGTCGGCATGATCGCCAGCACCTTCACCGCAGTGTCCCTGGAACCCGCGCTCGTGTCCGTGTGCATCGCGCACTCGTCGACGACGTGGCCGACACTGCGGAAAGCGTCCCATCTCGGTCTCAGCCTGCTCTCGTCGCAGCAACAGCATGCAGGGCGAGCACTCAGCGGCCACGCGAGCGAGCGCTTCACCGCGCTCGATTGGCGCGAATCACCCACGGGCGCAATCCTGTTGGACAACGCAAGCGCGTGGTTCGAAACGACCCTGCACGACGTCTTCCGGGCCGGTGACCACGACATCGTGGTGCTGCGCGTGCGGGACCTGGACGTCGACGAGTCGACGACGCCGCTGGTCTACCACGGCAGTGCGTTCCGTCAGCTCGCGTGAACCGAGTCCGGCCGCTCGGGCGTGTGACGGGGTCAGGCGGCTGCAACGACCGACCGCACGAGCTGCTGCCATCCGGCGAGCAGGTCCTGCGCGGTGAGGTCGCGCGTGGCCGTCAGGTGATAGGTCGTCTCCGCATCCAGTGGCGCGAGCAGCGCCTCGACGATGACGTCCAGATGGTCGTGGACACCGCACTGCTGCAACAGCATGCGCACGTGCGCCGCCGACAGCTGCCGGGCCGGGACCACGAAACGGTCCGCGTCGCGAGACATGGCCATCAGTGGCCCGTGTATGGCGTAGAGGCGCAGGCGCCCCTCGCCATACGCGAGCAGCCGCTCCAGTGGGGGTGCCCCGGGACCGAGCGGTGGCGGCCCGGAGAGGAACTCCTGTTGGAAGGAGCGTTCCGACTCGTCGGTCAGCGCGGCGAACAGGCCGGAGCGGTTGCCGAACGCGCGGAAGATGGTGCCCTTGCCGACACCCGCGCGCGCGGCGAGGAGGTCCATCGTCAGGGACTCCACACCCTCACACCGGATGACGTCGCGCGCCGCCGCGAGGATCCGATCGGAGTTGGCGGCCGCGTCGCGCCGAACCCGCGGTGGCGGGGTCGCCATGGGCAGCGGTCGCGGTGTGGGCATGGCCACATTCTCACATCCCGAACGCGATAGGGTTGCACTCGGGAAGAAAACCGGACTATGGTCCGTTTAGCCAAATCGACAGATCATCCCCCAGCCTCGAGAGGCATCACATGACCACCAAGCTCGCCGTCCTCGTCGGCAGCCCCCGCTCCGCTTCGATCCACCGCCAGCTCGCCGACGTCGTCGCCGGCGTCGCGCCCGAAGGGACCGAGGTCGAGATCGTCGACTACCTCGACACCCTGCCGTTCTACAACGAGGACCATGACACCGAGGTCGCGCCGGAGGCCGTGAGCCGCCTGCGCACCCAGCTCGGCAACGCCGACGCCGCGCTCCTGCTTTCGCCGGCCAACAACGGCACGCTGTCCGCGGTGCTGAAGAACGCCATCGACTGGGCGTCGCGCCCCTACGGCCAGTCCTCACTCAGCGGCAAGCCGGTCGCCGTCTCCTCGGCCGCGCACAACACCTCGACCGTGGTCGACCACACGCACCTGGCCGTGACGATCGCCGGCGGCCAGCCGCTCACCGATGCGAGCGCCACGTTCGCGCTGGCCGAGCTGAACGACGTCGACCTCAGCACCCACGAGCCGGTCAGCGCCGCCCTGCGCGCCACCGTCGAGGCGCTGGTGCAGGCCGCGGTTCAGGCCGAAGCCGCCTGAGGCGCAACACTTCTCGTCATACGAAGAAGGGGTGTGCGGAGCGATTGCTCCGCACACCCCTTTACGTCGTATGACGCAAGGCCTCGCTCAGGCCGGGGTCAACGCCAGCTCACTCGCGACGATCGTCGCCAGGTGCTGCGCGATCTGCTGCGCGCGCTCGGCGGATGCGGCTTCGACCATCACCCGCACGACCGGCTCGGTGCCGGACTTGCGCAGCAGCACCCGACCGAGACCACCGAGGTCACGCTCGGCGTCGGCGACAGCGGCCTGCACCACCGGGTGGCCGTCGACAGCGTGCTTGTCGACGCCGGGGACGTTGACCAGGCATTGCGGCAGCCGCGTCATACAGGCCGCGAGCTGGGCCAGCGAGTTGCCGGTCGACGCAACCCGCGCAGCGAGCATCAGCCCGGTGAGCACACCGTCCCCGGTCGTGCCGTGCTCGAGCAGAATGACGTGGCCGGACTGCTCACCGCCGAGCGAGAAGCCGCCGCGACGCATCTCCGCGAGGACGTAGCGGTCGCCGACGTCGGTGCGCATGACGTTGATGCCGGCACTGGTCATCGCCTGCATCAGGCCCTCGTTGCTCATGACGGTCGCGACCAGGGTGTCGCCGGCGAGCGCGTGGCGCTCGTGCAGGTCGAGGGCCAGGATCGCCATGATCTGGTCGCCGTCGACCTCGGTGCCGGCCGAGTCGACCGCGAGGCAGCGATCGGCATCGCCATCGAACGCGAGGCCGAAGTCGGCACCGATCTGCGGGACCAGCACCTGCAGGTGTTCCAGGTGCGTCGAGCCCACGCCGTCATTGATGTTGAGGCCGTTGGGTGTGTCACCCACCAGGGTGACCCGCGCGCCGGCCTGCTCGAACGCCTTCCGCGCGATGGTGCTGGCGGCGCCGTTGGCGGTGTCGAGCACGATGTGCAGCCCGTCCAGGCGATGCGGTATGGCGCCCAGCAGGTGCTCGACATAGCGTTCGGCACCCTCGGGGAAGGGCTTGACGCGGCCGACCTGATCGCCGATCGGGCGCTCCCAGTCGCTGCGCAGTCGCGCCTCGATCGCGTCCTCGGTCGCGTCGGGCAGCTTGTGCCCGCCGTGCGAGAAGAACTTGATGCCGTTGTCGGGCATGGGGTTGTGCGACGCGGACAGCATCGCGCCCAGGTCGGCGCCGGCAGCTGCGGTCAGGAACGCGATGGCGGGTGTGGGCAGCACGCCGGCGTCGTAGACGTCCACCCCGGCCGATGCCAGGCCGGCGATGGTCGCCGCTGCGAGGAACTCACCGGACGCCCGCGGGTCCCGCCCGACGACGGCGGTGGGCCGGTGTCCGGCGAACTCGCCCTCCTCGGCCAGCACCCGCACCGCTGCCACGGACAGGTCCAGTGCCAGCTCCGCCGTGATGTCCCGATTGGCCAAGCCGCGCACACCGTCGGTGCCGAACAAGCGCCCCATGGATCACCTCAAACTCTCGAAGACTCCGGCGCGCAAGTGCACCGGCGGCCGCAGAACGACCCCCAGCAGCCTAAGCGACAGCACGTCCGGTCGGTAAATCGCTCGGTGTGCCGCGCACCCAGTCACATCAGGTATGACGCCCCACCCGCCACTTGGGTTGTATGGCGGCACGTTGCGGCGGTCCCGTTCCGGCGACCGTTGTCACTTCGGGACGCCGTTTCGCGGCACACCCGCCCCGTTCCGGCAACCGTTGTCACTTCGGGACACCATTTCGCGGCACACCCGTCCCGTTCCGGCAACCGTTGTCACTTCGGGACGCCATTTCGCGCCACACCCGTCCCGTTGTGCCGACCGTCGGCACTTCGGGACGCCTTTCGCGGCACACCCGTCCCACGCCACACGCCATACGCAGAACGGCCCCGGGCGAACACGTCGCTCGGGGCCGTTCTTGTATGGCGATAAGCCAGATCAGCGCTTGCTGTACTGAGGGGCCTTGCGGGCCTTCTTGAGACCGGCCTTCTTGCGCTCCGGGACGCGAGCGTCACGGGTCAGGAAGCCTGCCTTCTTCAGCGTCGGGCGGTTCAGCTCCTCGTCCACGCCGTTCAGCGAACGGGCGACGCCGAGGCGGACCGCGCCGGCCTGGCCGGAGGGACCGCCGCCGTGCACGCGCACGAGGACGTCATACGCGCCATCGAGCTCGAGCACCTTGAGCGGGTCGTTGACGATCTGCTGGTGCACCTTGTTCGGGAAGTACTCCTCGAGGGTGCGGCCGTTGATCTTCCACTCACCGGTGCCGGGGACGATGCGCACGCGGGCGATGGCCTGCTTGCGTCGGCCGGTGCCGGAGCCCGGTGCCGAGGCGCTGCGGCGAGCCTTGGGCTCGTCGCCGGCGACGTCCGTGGACGACTCGGAGGTGTAGTTGGTCAGCTGCGGCTCGTCGTCCTCCAGGACGTCGACCTGGGTCTGGTCGGTCATCTGTCAATTCTCCTAGGAAGTCCGGCGGGCGCTTACTGCGCGACCTGGGTGATCTCGAACGGCTGGGGCTGCTGCGCGGCGTGCGGGTGCTCCGGGCCTGCGTAGACCTTCAGCTTGCTCAGCTGCTGGCGAGCGAGCGAGTTGTGCGGCAGCATGCCGCGGATCGCCTTCTCGACGGCCTTGGCCGGGTTCTTCGCCATCAGCTCGGTGTAGGAGGTGGTCTTGAGTCCACCCGGGAAACCGGAGTGGGTGTACGCCTTCTTCTTCTGGAGCTTGGCGCCGGTGAGGGCAACCTTGTCGGCGTTGATGATGATGACGAAGTCACCGGTGTCGGCGTTCGGCGCGAAGGTCGGCTTGTGCTTCCCGCGCAGCAGGATCGCGGCCTGGGTGGCCAGGCGGCCGAGGACGACGTCGGAGGCGTCGATGACGTGCCACACGCGGTCCTGCTGGACCTGCGCCGGCTTGGGCGTGAAGGTACGCACGAGTCTGCCTTTACTTGTTGTTCGTGGACTCGGGGCAACCGGCGGTCGCCCTGGAGATCGGTGGTTGCGCGCAATGCACAACAGTCACCAATTCTACGGGGACGCCGCGGGCGCCCCAAATCGAGCGGATCCCCTTACCCGCGAAGGATTTTCACCGCCATACAGCGTATGACGAGAGGGTTTACACACCTTCTGTGCACAACTATTGTGCATGTATGCCGACCGCCCGCAGCTCCGCGTCGGACCAGCTCCGCGCCCTCGCACACCCGCTACGCTCCCGGCTGCTGGCCCAGCTGCGCGTGCACGGCGAGGCGACCGCGACCGATCTCGCGCGGGCGCTCGACACCCACACCGGCGCCACCAGCTACCACCTGCGGCGCCTCGCCGAGGCGGGGCTGATCGAGGACACCGGCACCGGCGCAGGGCGCCGACGCATGTGGGCCGCTGCCGAGCCGGCCGGTCGCACCGACCCCGAGCCACTCGACGAGGACGACCTCGCGGCCGAGCAATGGCTGCAGCGTGACTACGTCGAGCACTTCGCCGAGCGCGCCGCGGCGTGGATCGACGACACCGCCAACTGGCCGGCCACCTGGCAGGAGCACTGCGGCCTCAACGACCATGCCGTGCTGGTGACCACCGAGCAACTCACCGCACTCGCCGCCGAGATGACCGAGGTGATGGAGCGCTACCGACGTGCCGGCGCGGGAACGCCCGGCGCGCGCCGCGTCGCGGCATACACCGCCCTGCTGCCGGTGGATGCTCCGCCGAATCGCTGAGACCGGCACCGCGTGCGATCGGTGCCGCCGCGGCAACACAGGGTGACACCGCGTTATCGCGTGACGAGAATCACCTTTGTGGCGTCGGAACCGGCGCTGGTTTCCTGCTGGAGCGATCGGGCCCCCGGTCGCAAGAACCCAGCCAGCAGGGAGAACGCACATGACCAGCACCACAGACCTCGCGACCACCTCGACCGTCGAGGCGGCGAAGGCCAAGGCACCCTCGGGTCAGCGCGTGGCCGTCGTGACCGGAGCTGCCCGCGGAATCGGTGAAGCAATTGCCGAACGTCTCGGTCGTGACGGCCTGCACGTCATCGTCGCCGACCTTCCCTCGATGCGCGCGGAGTCGGACAAGACCGTCGCGACCATCACCGCAGCCGGTGGCACTGCGACGGCCGCCGAGGTCGACGTGGCGGACGAGTCGTCGGTCGAGGCATTGGTGCAGACCGCGGTCACGGCGGGCGGGCACCTCGACGTCTTCATCGCGAATGCCGGTATCGCGCAGGTCGAGGAACTGCTCGACTACGACGCTGCGGACTTCGAGAAGATCGTCTCGGTGAACCTGACCGGCGTCTTCAACAGCTATCGGCAGGCCGCCAAGCAGATGGTGGCTCAGGGGCACGGCGGCAAGATCATCGGTGCAGCGTCCATCGTCGCGTTCCGCCCGTTCGCCCTGCTGGGACCGTATTCGGCCACGAAGTGGGCGGTGCGCGGACTGACCCAGGCCGCGGCGATGGAATGGGCCGAGCACGGCATCACGGTGAACGCCTACGGCCCCGGCATCGTCGGCACCGCGATGTGGGACCTGATCGACGAGAAGCTCGCGGCGAAGAACGGCCAGCAGCAGGGTGAGGCCATCTCCGAGAACGCCCGCTCGATCCAGCTGGGTCGGGTGTCGACGCCGAATGACGTCGCCCAACTGGTGTCATACCTGTCGGGTGAGGACTCGGACTACGTCACCGGCCAGACCGTGCTCGTCGACGGTGGCATCCAGTTCAGCTGACAGTTCGCGGTGCAGCAGCAACCGTAGGGCGGGCACCGGTCACGGCGGGCGTGGGAGTGTGGTCCCGCCCGCCGTGCTCCCGGTCGAACCCAGGCAGTCAGTCCTCGAATTTGCTGAGCTGGTACTGCAATTCGCGAATGATCGCGCCGATCTCGCCCGAGGACAGCAGCCCCGGCCCCAGCGGTCCCGACCTGTCCTGACCGGCAGGCGGCAGCGACACCAGCGCGCGGCGCAGCTCTGGAGAGGTGTGCTGCAGCTGCCAGCGGATCTCCTCCTGAACGACCTCTGGCCGGTCCGGCTGAGCAAGAGCCGCGGCGCGTGCGGCATACGCGGCAGCACCGAGTGCGTGTGCGCCCATGTGACTGACGGCAACTGCTTGACCGGCAGCACGTGCGGCAGCATCGCAGCCGGGGCGCTCACGTCGCGAGCGCCCACCCCACCGGCGAACCGACCGCGGATCTCCGCCGCCGTGTCCAGCTCTCCTCGTGCGAACGCTCGGGTCCGGGCGATGAGTGCCCGCGGCCGGTCATCGCCGGGAGCCTCGGCCTCGAAGACCGCCAGAACCCGCTCGGCGCAGTCCGCTGCCCACGCGGCGGCCAGCCGGCGATCCGCTTCGCTGAGCGTTTGAGGAGAAGCCACGGACCTGACCGTACGGGTTGCCGCTTGGGAACGAAGGGTGGACGCCGTCGCGTCATCCGCCGCCGACGACACCTTGCCTTCAAGTCAACTTCAACTCATACCGTCACTCGTATGACGACGAACGACATACAACGAGTACTGGTGCTCGGAGCCTCCGGGAGCGTGGGTGGCGCCCTGGTCCGACACCTGGCGACGCGCCCTGAGGTCGAGGTGCTGGCGGCATCCCGCGACGAACACGCCGCATTGCCCCCAGGGGTGAAACGGGTGCTGGTAGACCTGGCAGATCCACGAACGCTCGAGCACGTGTTGCAGGGCGTCGATGCGGTCCATCTGATCTGGCCGTTCTTCGAGTCCGGGGCCGACACCCGGCGCAGGATCGCCCCGATAGCCCGGCTGCTCGGCGAGCGTGCGCGCCGCGTCGTCTATGTGTCGGCACTCGCTGCTGCCGACGACCCGCAGAGCTTCTGGCATGTGGTCGAGGACGCGATCAGCGACCACGTCGCCGAATGGACCATCCTGCGACCGACCGGCTTCGCAGCCAACGCGCGACAGTGGGCCGGTCAGATCCGCGACGGTGACGTCGTCCGATGGCCGTTGGGCGATCTGGCCAGACCGCTGATCCACGAGTCGGACATCGCCGCCGTGGCCGCCGCTGCGCTGACCCGAGATGGCCACCACGGACAGCGCTACGTGATCACCGGACCGTCCCTGATCACCCAGCGCGACCAGGTGTCCGCGATCGGCTCCGCGATCGGAAGGCCGCTGCGCTGGGACGAGATCAGCGTGGAACAGGCACGGGACGAGCTCGGCGTGCCGGGCTCCATGCTCGACGCCTGGGACGCCATGCGCCATACGCCCGAACCGGTCAACGATGTCGTCGAGCGCCTGACCGGCCGAGCACCGCTGACCTTCGAGGACTGGGCGCGTGCGCATGCGACGGACTTCATGACCGCCCAGCGAGAGGCGGTGTGATGCGCGAGATATTCACCGCCGAGGAGCTCGATTACCTGCGTTCCCAGCACCTTGGACGGATGGCGACCGTCCAGCCGAACGGCACGCTGCAGGTGAGCCCGGTCGGTTTCAGGGTCGCTGCCGCAACCGGGACGATCGACATACACGGCTACCGGATGGCGGCCAGCCGGAAGTTCCGCAACGTCCAGGACAACGGCAGGGTCGCGTTCGTGGTCGACGATGTCCCGTCGACCGATCCCTGGCGCGTGCGGTGCATCGAGATCCGTGGCACCGCCGAGACCATCGGCTCCGGCGACGATGCGCTGATCCGCATCCACCCACGGCGCATCATCAGCTTCGGCATCGGCGAGGGCATCGATGAGGTTCTGCCGCCCCACGAGCTGAAACCGTCCATCCGGAACGTCCAGACCACCGCCGAGTGACGGCTTCCTCGGCGAGCGAAGGTCCAATTGGGCCGTCAGTCGACGAGGAAGCCGTCATTCGGGATGGTGGGTGCCGCGTCAGCGGGCGCGCTCGACCCGCTTCTCGTCCCAGACCGGCTCGGGCGCCTCACGCACCTTGCCGTCGGCTCCGAACACCAGGAAACGGTCGAATCCCCTTGCGAACCAACGGTCGTGGGTGACGGCCACAACCGTCCCGTCGAAGGCGTCGAGACCCGCCTCCAACGCCTCGGCCGAGTGCAGGTCGAGGTTGTCGGTGGGCTCGTCGAGCAACAACAACGTCGCGCCCGACAGCTCGAGCAACAGGATCTGGAAGCGCGCCTGCTGACCGCCGGACAACGACCCGTAGGTCTGTTCGGCGGCACGCGCCAGCTCGTAGCGGTCCAGCGCGCGGGACGCCTGCTCGCGGGGCATGCCGTCCCGGTGCTCGTCGCCGCGATGCAGTATTTCCAGCAGGGTCCGCTTCTGCCACGCACCGGTGCTGCCCGCCTGCGCCGACTGCGCGAACCATCCTGGTCGCACACGCGACCCGAGGCGGGCGATTCCGCTGTGCTGCACCGGTTTCGGCGGGTTGTCCCCCACCGGCCGGTGCTCGATGTCCGGGTCGGATCCGCCGGCCGCGAGCAGCCGCAGGAAGTGCGACTTGCCCGAGCCGTTGGACCCGAGCACGGCGACGCGCTCGCCATACCAGATCTCGAGGTTGAACGGCTTCATCAGCCCGGTGAGCTCCAACCCCTCACAGATGACGGCGCGCTTGGCCGTGCGGCCGCCGGACAACCGCATGTTGACGTTCTGCTCGAACGGCACGACCTCGGGAGGGCCGGCCTCCTCGAACTTCGCCAGCCGGGTCTGCGCCGCGCGATAGCGCGCCGCCATGTCGGAGTTGTATGCCGCCTTGATCTTGTACATCTGGACGAGCTGCTTGAGCTTCAGCTGCTCCTCGTCCCAGCGCCGCCGCGACTCCTCCAGCTTGTTGATCCGGTCGATCCGTGCCTGGTGGTATGTCGTGAAGCTGCCCGGATGCACCCAGGCGTTGGCACCTGCCGCGGCCGGCTCCAGCGTCGCGATGCGGGTTGCGACGTTGGCGAGCATCTCGCGGTCGTGGCTGATGAAGAGCACGGTCTTGGGCGACGCGACGAGTTGCTCCTCGAGCCAGCGCTTGGTCGGGACGTCGAGCGAGTTGTCCGGCTCATCGAGCAGCAGCACCTCCTCGTGTCCACGCAGTAGCGACTCGAGGACGATGCGCTTCTGCTCACCACCGGAAAGCGTTGACACATCACGGAACTGGGCCTTGTCGAACGGTATGCCGATCGCCGCCACCGTGCAGACGTCGCACTGTGTCTCCCAGTCGTAGCCGCCGACCTCGGCCCAGTCCGCGAGCGCCTGCGCGTAGGCCAGTTGGGCCGGCTCGTCGTCGCGCTCCATGATCGCCAGCTCGGAGACGTCAACGGCCTTGGCAACCTTGCGGATCCGCTCCGGTGCGACGGTGAGCAGCAGGTCGCGGACGCTGAACTCCTCACCCTCCTCGCGAGCGCGACCGATGAACTGCGGCATCACCGCGAGACCGCCGGAGCGGGTGATCGCGCCCTCGTGGGCATCGAGCTCGCCGGAGATGATCCGCAGCAGAGTGGTCTTGCCCGTGCCGTTGGGACCGACCAGTCCGACCTTGGCGCCATCGCCCACCCGCAGGCTCACGCCGCCGAGCAGCGGCCGCCCGTCGGGCAGGAAGTAGTGCACACCGGCAACATCAATATGACCCACGACCGTCAAGCATCACGTATGCACCCGGGGCGCGTCACATGGGTTTCGACACGTGGCTCGTGCCTCAGCACTGCTCTACCTCAAGGTTTCGATCCGGTCTCGGGACAACCGAACGGCTCGGCAACGTGCTCTACTGACCGTCAGGGGTTTTCACCGATCCATCAGGGAGGACATCATGTTCTGGATCATCTGCCTGGTCATCTTTCTCGCACTGTGCACCGCAATGGCCCTTATCGTCCGCAGCCGCGGCGGCGGCAGCGGTTTGGGCAGCGGCGTCGACAACCACAATGCATTGCAGAACGGCACTGCGAGGGCCGAGTCGCGACGCGCCACTGGGGGATCGGGCGGCTTCCCCCCGATCAACTGACCCACGTCATCCGTACGCAGCCGGCCGGTTGGGAGACACCCTCGGCACTAGCCTGATGCCATGCGCATCGATCTGA
Source organism: Flexivirga sp. (assembly GCF_035551235.1). GTDB lineage: Bacteria > Actinomycetota > Actinomycetes > Actinomycetales > Dermatophilaceae > Flexivirga. Next base: position 330,455 of record NZ_DASZNO010000019.1, read on the forward strand.
ACGCAGACCTCGGCGAGTCCTTCGGCCGGTGGCGACTCGGTGATGACGAGGCGTTGCTGCAGGTCGTGACGTCGGCGAACGTCGCGTGCGGCTTCCACGCCGGCGACCCGGCAACCCTCGTGCGGACCTGTGCGGCGGCCGCCGAGCGCGGCGTGCGGATCGGCGCACAGGTCGCCTACCGCGACCTCGCCGGATTCGGGCGCCGCTTCATCGACGTATCGGCCGAGGATCTGTATGCCGATGTGCTCTACCAGATCGGCGCACTCGACGGCATCGCGCGCAGCGTCGGCAGCCGCGTCAGCTACGTCAAGCCGCACGGCGCGCTCTACAACACCGTCGTGCACCACGAGGAGCAGGCGGCAGCCGTCGTCCGGGCGGTCGCCGCGGCGGGCGAGATTCCCATCCTGGGCCTTCCGGGTTCGGCGGTCCTCGCCGCGGCATCGTCCGCCGGAATACGTGCGGTGCCAGAGGCTTTCGCCGATCGCGCCTACACCGCGGAGGGCACCCTGGTACCTCGGACATCGCCCGGAGCAGTGCTCACCGACCCGGCTGAGATCGCGCAGCGTGCGGCGCACATGGTTCTCACCCACCAGGTGGAGACGATCGACGGGTCGATCGTGCCGACCGATGCCGAGTCGATCTGCGTGCACGGGGACTCGCCCGATGCGGTCGCGATGGCGACCGCGGTCCGTGATGCGTTGGTCGATGCGGGGATCGACCTCGCGCCCTTCGTCGATCATGACTGACACCCTCACGCTTCGGCCGTATGGCGCACGCGCGGTCCTCGTCGAGTTGCCGGATGCGATGAGCCGGCGGGCGCTGACCCGGTGGTTGGACTCCACCGATCATGCGGGGGTTTCCGTCATACCCGCGGAATTGACTGTGCTCCTTGATGTTTCGGATCTGACGATCGACGAGTCCGATGCGCAGCAGCGGCTGCGCCGCGTCACCCGGGAGCTGGCCGACCTCGACCTCTCCGCACTGCCGGCCGCGGAAGCGTCCGACACCCGGCTGCACACCATCGACGTCCGGTATGACGGACCCGACCTGGACACGGTGGCACAGCAACTCGCAATGTCCACTGACACGTTGATCCGGTGGCACACCGACGCGCCCTGGACCGTCGAATTCCTCGGTTTCATGCCGGGATTCGGCTACCTGACTCGCGACGACCACGTCCAGGAGGTGGCGCGCCGCCACTCACCGCGCTCCGCGATCCCGGCGGGTTCCGTCGGGTTCGCGGGCCGCTACAGCGCGATCTATCCGGGGTCCTCCCCCGGTGGTTGGCAGCTGGTCGGGCACACCGAGCAGAGAATGTTCGACCTCGACGCCGGTGGTGCCGCGCTGGCGCCGAATGACCGCGTCCAGTTCCGGCCGGTCCGATGAGATCCACTCCGATGACACAGTTGGAGATCGTCGGCACCGGGCCGCTCTGCCTGGTCCAGGACCTCGGGCGTCCGGGTCTCGCCGGGCAAGGGGTGACGGTGTCCGGCGCCGTCGACCGAGGCTCGCTCGTCCGGGGAAACCGCCTGCTGGGCAACACATCCCAGGCCGCCGGCCTCGAGGTGCTGCTCGGCGGACTGCGCCTGCGCCCGGACGCACCCGTGCTGATCGCGGTGACCGGCGCGTGGTGTCCGGTCACCGTCGACGGAGCGACCGCGCAGTTCGGCACACCCGTCCTCGTGCCGGCCGGCGCGACGTTGCAGCTCGGCAGAACGCACTACGGGCTGCGCAGCTACCTGACCGTGCGGGGCGGCCTGACTCCGGCAGGCGATTTCGCCGGCTCCTGGAGCACCGACACCTCCAGCGGCATCGGTCCTGCCCCGGTCACCACCGGCACCCGCCTCCCCGTCGGGCGCAACGTCGTCGGTCCGCCGCTGGTCGCCGCCATACCGCCCGCCATACAGGGCAGCGCGGTGGAACTGGGCATCACGCTCGCCCCACGCGCCGAATCCCTGACGGCGGCTGACCGGCGGGTCCTGACCGGATCGGTCGGCACCGTCTCCAGCGACAGCGACCGGATAGGCGTGCGGCTGAACGGTTTTCGGCTCTCGGCGACCGCCGGGAGTCGGCCGAGCGAGGCGATCCCGCTCGGCGCGATCCAGGCGCCGCCCAGCGGCGAGCTCGTCGTCTTCCTGGCCGACCACCCGACGACGGGCGGTTATCCGGTGATCGGAGTGGTCGACGCCGACGACCTCGACCAGTTGGCGCAATGCGCTCCGGGCACGCAGGTCCGGTTCGCCGTGCGCCCGGCACCCATCTACTGAACGCACGAACACCTCGCGATAAAAACAAACATCGCATGACCTTTACGCCTAAACTCTTGCCACGCTGACAGATACCCGCCAGGGTGTGGTGGTGCAATCACCTCGTCACAGGTTCGCTGTACCCACCCAGAAGCCCACCCGCCCCTTCCGCGCGCTGGTCGGGATCGTCACCGCAGCCCTTGTCACGGGCTCGCTGGTGGCGCCGGCCGGCACGGCCGCTGCGGCACCGGCCACAGCACCGGTCGCCGCGGCGGCGAACCACCTCTCTGCCCACGCCTCCCCCACCCGCACCGACGACCTGGTCGGGCTGGACGGCGCCGCCTCGGTCTACCTGCGGCAGCACAGCACCGCGGTCGCGCCCGGCTTGGACCTGACGTCGTTCCAGCGGATGCAGCCCGGCGGCTGGGTCACCGGCAGGGTCATGACGGCCGACCTGACCACTCCGTCCCTCTCGCTGGGGCTGTCCGACGGCGGTGCCGTCTCGGGTGCCAACGCACCGGTGAGTGAGTTCGCGGACCAGCCCGATGTGGTCGCCGCGGTCAACGGCGATTACTACGACATGAACGCGTCCGACGCGCCCGTCGGCACCGATATCGCCGACGGCCGGGTCCACAACGCCGGGTCGACGCCGCGCCAGGCGTTCACCCTGACCGACGGCAGGGCCGCCATACGCGAGCTGATGTCAGCAGCGACGCTCACCGCCGACGGCGACACCACCAAGGTGGCTGCGGTGAATTCGCCTACGTTCACAGCAGATTCGGTCGGACTCTTCACGTCGTTGTGGGGCAAGTACCCGATCGGCCGCCTCATCGGCGCGTCCGAGACGGTCCGTGTCGTCACGGTCGAGAACGGGGTCGTCACCGCCGTCAGCGACGACCGGTCCGCACTCGACAAGCCTGCCGACATACCGTCCGGCAGCTCCGTGCTCGTGGCGCGCGGCAGTGCGACGAGCGCGCTCGCATCGCTCGCAGTCGGCGACAAGGCGTCCGTCACGGTCAAGGCCAACGCGTCCGTCGATCTCGCCGTCGGCGGCAGCCAGCGCCTGCTCGCGAACGGTCAGCGGACAACCGATGACGAGGTCACCGCAGCACGCACGGCGATCGGCATCAGCAAGGACGGCAGCCGCCTGTGGGTCGTCAGTCTCGACGGTCGCCAGGGCGACAGCCACGGTATGACGATCCAGGAGCTGGCTGCGTTCATGGACGACCTCGGTGCCTGGAACGCCGTCAACCTGGACGGTGGCGGGTCGACCGACATGGTCGCCCGCCCCGCCGGGACGAAGGACCGGATCGTCGTCGGCCGTCCGTCGGACGGCTCCGAGCGTCGCGTCTCCAACGCCCTGGTCTTCCGCTCCACCGCAACAGGGCCCTCCGCCGGTGTCGCAGTACGCCCCGAGCTGCAACCCGCCGCCGGCCTCACCGCCGACGGGGCGAACGACACACTGATCGGCCTGAGCCGCACGGTGCACGGGACGCGACTCGCGGCCGACCTCGGCCCGGCCGCCGGCGGCGGTCACTTCACCGCCACCCCGGGACGTGTCCTCGAGCAGATCGCCGGCGACTCCGGGCAGACCGTCGTACGCGGCCGCGCCACCGGCTCGGCGAACGTCACCTTCCGCTCCGGTCACGACGCCGGCTCCATCCCGATGACGGTGCACGGCAAGGTATCTCGCCTCATCCCCTCCGAGTCCGTGGTGTCGATACCGTCCGCGGACGACACCGGCACGCTCACCCTGACCGCGGCCGACACCGACGGATTCAGCGTCCCGGTCGAGACGCGCGACGTCCGGGTGCGCGCCGGCGACGGCGTCACCGTCACCGCGGACGGAGTGGACGGGTTCACAGTCACTCCACGCAGCGACAAGGTCTCGACGTCGATCACGTTCACCGTCGCGGGCCACGACGTGACCGTCCCGGTCACCGTCGGGTATGACGAGAAGACACTGGCCGACTTCGCCGACGCATCATCGTGGAGGTTCGCCGCGGACCGCGCCACCGGCTCGGTGTCTCCCACCGACGGCCCGGACGGCAGCAGGGGCCTCGCCCTCGACTTCGACTTCGGCACCACCACCGCCACCCGGGGTGCGTATGCCGTGCCGCCCGCGCCGATCGCGGTCCCGGGCCAGCCGCAGGCACTCTCGCTGTGGATCAAGGGCACCGGCAAGGGCGAGTGGCCGCGCCTGATGGTCACCAAGGGCGACGGCACGACGACGAACCTGGATCCAGAGCAGGGCGGCAGCAATCCGGTCGTCACCTGGAACGGCTGGAAGCAGGTGCGCTTCCCGGTGCCGGCGGGGACGCCATACCCGCTGACGTTGACCAAGATCCGCTTCATGGAGACCCGGTCGGACGCGAGCTACACCGACCGGTTGGCAATCGCCGGCCTGACCGCGCAGGTCCCGCCCGAGACCACCCTGCCCGACGCGCCGTGGCCGGCCGACCCGGCCGTCGTCACGAACGGCACCACCGACGACAGCCCGCAACGGATCGCGGTGCTGAGCGACACGCAGTTCGTCGCGCGCGATCCGGACTCGCCGATCGTGAGGGCCGGCCGCCGCGCCCTGCGCGAGATCCTCGCCGCCAAGCCGGATCTGCTCGTCATCGACGGCGACTTCGTCGACGAGGCCTCGCCGGCCGACATCGAGTTCGCCAAGAAGGTCCTCGACGAGGAGGTCGGCACGAAACTGCCGTACATCTACGTGCCGGGCAACCACGAGGTGATGGGCGGCCCGATCAGCAACTTCGAGAAGGTCTTCGGCGCGACGTCGGGTCATCGCGATCTCGGCCGGACGAGGGTCATCACGCTCGACTCGTCGTCGGGCACGCTGCACCCGGGCGGTTCGACCACCCAGCTGCAGATGCTGGAGAAGCAGCTCGCCGACGCCGCGAAGAACCCGCTGATCACCGGCGTGCTGGTCTTCAACCACCACCCGGTCGATGACCCGCAGCCGGACAAGGCATCGCAACTCGGCGACCGCTACGAGGCGGCAGCCCTGAAGCGGACCCTCGCGCGCTTCACCGCCACGAGCGGCAAGTCGATCGCCCAGGTCAACGGCCACATCGGCATCTTCTACACCGACTCCGCCGGCGGGGTGACCCGCGTGACCAACGGCAACTCCGGCAAGACGCCGAGCGGCACACCGGAGCAGGGCGGCTTCACCGGCTGGACGATGCTCGGTATCGACCCGGCTGCCGGTGACGTCGGCACCGTGCCGGCGACGGGCGCCCGGCTGCACTGGTTGCGCGTCCAGACCCACGCCCGCGTCGACGCGCTGACCCTCTCGGCACCCGCGACGCTCGCCGTCGGCGGGACAGGGACGGCGACTGCAACCATCGACCAGGATGAGACCCGCAAGGTCCCGGTCGCCTGGCCGGTCAGTGCCGAGTGGGGCGGCGACGGTGTGCGCATCGGCACCGCGCACGGACCGGCGGTCGTGTCCTTCGACCCGTCGACCGGCACCCTGACCGGCCTACGGCGGGGCACGGCGACGCTGCGGGTCACCGTCAACGGAGTCACCCAGGACGCGACGATCCGCGTCGGGTGACCACGCCTCAGGCCGCGGTGGCCTTCTCCAGCTCAGCGAGCGAGTCCTCGAGGTGGTGGATCATCCGTTGCACCGACGGCGCGCTGCGCCGGCAGGCGGTGATGCCGAAGTCGACCTGGCCGTCATACGTGACCAGAGTGATGTTCATCGCCATACCGTCGACCGGGATCGATGCCGGGTAGGTGCCGTCAAGGTGAGCACCGTTGAAATACATCGGTTTTCGCGGTCCCGGCACATTGGAGATGATGACGTTGAACGGCGGCCGGCCGCCCATGCTGTATGTCGGCAGCATCGACAGACCGAGGCCCGCGACGTTGTAACCGGACATCAGCAGCAGCTGCAGGGGCGTGAGCTCGCCCATGGTCCGTTTCGCCGCCGTCGTCGACTCGTGGACCGCCTCGATGCGTTCCACCGGGTCCTCGAGATCGGTGCCGAGGGTTGCGATCATCGCGCCGATCTCATTGCCGCCGACCTCGCTCTTCTCATCGCGGAGATTGACCGGGCACATCGCCGTCATCGACCGGTCCGGCAGCTCGTCCAGCTCACCCATGTAGCGTCGCAGGGCACCGCCGCAGACCGCGAGCACGCAGTCGTTCAGCGACACGTCACAGGCGGAGGCCACGGCCCGGAACCGCTCGAGGTCGAACGTCTGGGCGACGAATCGACGAGCGCCGCCGATCCGGCCGTTGAGGATCGTGCGTGGTGCGTCGAACGGCGTCGTCAGCCCGGTGTCACGCAGCGAGCGGTAGGCGACCTTGAGCGAGTTGGGCCCGATGCTGGCGAGCTCTCCCGCGAAGTCGAGACCATTGCGCAGCAGGGTCACGGGGTTCGGCATACCCAGTCCCGGACTCTTGCTGGCAACGGTGCCCTCGACGTGTGCTTCGGGCAGGGCGTAGGGCGGCAGGCAGTCCCGGGCGTCGGGGTCGGGGCTGCAGGACTGTTGCATCAGGTGGAGCGCCGACACGCCGTCGACCAGCGCGTGGTGCACCTTGGTGAACACCGCGACGCGCCCGTCCTCGAGGCCCTCGATCGTGTGCACCTCCCACAACGGACGGTGCCGGTCCAGCAGCGAACCCTGCCAGCGGGAGGTCAGCTCGAAGAGCTCGCGCAGCCGCGCCGGGCCGGGCACCGCGGAGCGCCGGATGTGGTGGTCGAGGTCGAGGTTGGAGTCGACCGACCACCGGAAGTTGCCGAGCAGTCCCACGGGGTCCTTGGGCTTCAGCCGGAAGCGTGGGCTGATGCGGTCGGGGTAGATCGCCGTCAACTGATCACGCACCCAGGTCGCCGGCTCACCGTCGGGCACGGTGAAGAGCTGGAGGCCGCCCACATGCATCGGATGCTCGCGCGACTCGATCAGCAGGAAGCCCGAATCCACCGGTCCCATTCCTGGCATGCGTTCTCCGCCTCTCCGCTCGGGATCACACAGGTTACGCCAGCGTAGGCCTAGGGTAGGTCTCCGGACAGCGGCTCTTCACCTGCTGGACAACTCGGAAACGACGGAGGTTCCGCCATGACGTCCCCCGCTCGGTCCCGCTGCGCGGACACGACGGCGTTGCGCACGAAATTCCCGCGCACCAGTCGGCGTTCGGCGGCGCTCGCCGGTGGGATGCGCTCGGTGGCCAAGCCCGCACTCAACGCGTGGAGTTATGCGCCCGTGCTGTCCAAATTGTCCCGTGTCATGGATCGGACCGCCGACCGGCTGACCCTGCCCAACGGCACCACCGTCGAGACCGTCCAGCTCGGGCCCTGTGATGCGGAATGGGTGCGTGCGCCGCGGGCGCGCGACGACGGCGCGGTCCTCTACTTGCACGGTGGCGCCTTCATCGTCTGCAGTCTGGCCTCGCACCGCCGGCTGGTCGCCGCCACGTCCCGCACGTCTCGGCTGCCCGTCCTCAACGTCGATTTCCGCATGCTGCCCGAGGTCACCATCGAAGGCATGGTCGGCGACTGCCTGGCCGGTTACCGATGGCTGCTCGACCAGGGCTATGCGCACGACCGGATCAGCATCGTCGGGGACTCGGCGGGCGGTTACCTCGCCTTCGCCGTCGCGCTCGCGCTGCGCGATGAGCACCTGCCGATGCCGGCATCGATCACCGGTATGTCGCCGCTGCTCGACCTCGATGTCGAGCGCAAGAAGGCCAGCCCGCACAGCGAGAAGTGCGACCTGTTCACGGTCCGCGCCTGTCGCGCGCTGCAGCAGCTGGTCTCACACGTCGACGACCTGCACGAGGCGCAGGGCGAGCGGGTCTGCCCGATCGACGCCGACCTGCACGGGCTGCCGCCGGTCCTGATCCAGATGGGCTCCCGCGAGATCCTGCGCCCGGACGCCGAAGTGATGGCCGATCGGCTCGCCGCGGCCGGTGTGCCGACCCAACTGCAGATCTGGACCGGCCAGGTGCACGTCTTCCAGGCCGCCGCGTCGTGGGTGCCCGAAGCCGCCGCGGCCATGCGCGAGCTCGGCCGGTTCGTGCGCAGCAACCTGCCGGCCGGTCAGCCCTCGGGCAGCTCGCGGGTCGCGCGCGACTCCTCTGCCCGCGCCGCCAGCTCGTCGTCCGCCGGGTAACTGACCTCCTCCAGGCACAGCCCGTGCGGCGGCATCACTCGCACGCCGGGGTCACGCTGCCGGGCGGTCAACACCTCCGCAGGCCACTGCTCGGTATGACGCCCGAGCCCGACCGGGACCACGGCGCCGACGAGCGACCGGACCATCGAGTGACAGAAGGCATCGGCCACGACAGTGCCGATCAGAACACCATCGGCATCGCGCTCCCAGCGGTAGTCCAGCAGCGTGCGCACGGTCGTCGCGCCCTCACGCTTCTTGCAGAATGCCGCAAAGTCCTGCAGCCCCACCAGTTTTCGCGCGGCAGCATTCATCGCATCCAGGTCCAGCGGACCGCGGACGACGACGGTGTCGCGGCGGCGGACCGGATCGGCGGCGGCCGGGTCGTCGAGCAACCGGTAGCTGTAGCGACGGGACAGCGCCGAGAAGCGCGCGTCGAATCCGGGTGCGGCCGGCGCGACCCGGTGGACCACCACGTCGGCGGGCATGACCCCGCCGAGGCGGGTGACTGCCGCTTCCGCCGGGCTGCGACTCGATCTGCCGGGAAGGGCGTCATACAAGGTCTCATCGATGTCGACGTGGCAGACGGATCCGCGCGCGTGGACGCCGGCATCGGTGCGGCCGGCAACGGTCAGCTTCGGTGGGTCGCAGCGCAGGATCGTGCCGAGGGCTTCGGACAGTGTCTGCTCCACGGTGCGCCGGCCGGGTTGCGCGGCCCAGCCCGAGAAGTCGGTGCCGTCATACCCGAAGTCGATCCGCAACCGCATACGGGAAGCCTATCCGCGGCCGACATGGTCAATCGTCCAATTCGGCCCACCGGAGCGCTGCACGTGCCAGGATGCCGAACGTGAGCTACTCACCCCGCGCCGCCATCGCGGCGGCCTACTTCGCACAGGGCTGCGTCTTCCTGTCGCTGACGACACGCCTGCCGAAGTTCGAAGACCATTGGGGCATCTCACAATTGGGCCTCACCCTGATCATGTTGATGATCGTGCTGCTCGCCGGCTGCGGGTCGCTCCTCTCGGAGAAGGTCGCGCCGCGTCGCGGGAGTGCGATCGTGCTGCGCGCCGGCCTGCTCGGGATCGTCGTCGCCCTTGTCGTCAGCAGCAACGCACCGAACATCCCGGCGCTCGTCGCCGGGCTGGCGGTCTACGGCGTGTGCCTGGGCATGGTGGACGCGACGACCAACATGCAGGCCGTGTCGCTCGAGCATCAGCTCAAGCGGACCGTCCTGCCGTCGTTCCACGGCGCTTGGACCGCAGGCGGGATCGCCGGCACGCTGCTCACGCTCGCGCTGCCGCATGCGTCCATCGCGGCGCTGTCGAGCGGGCTCGCGGTGCTACCGCTCGTCGTGGGCTTCGCGCGCTTCCTGCCGGGCTCGGGCGTGGCGCCCGATCCCGCAGCGGCAGAAGGCATTCCGTGGCGCCCGATCCTGCTCGTCGGCGCGGCATGCGTGATCTTCTACACCGTCGACACGGCCTCCACCACGTGGGGATCGGTCTACTTCGACCACACCCTGCATGCACCCGACGGCTTGGTGGCGCTGGCCACGCTCCCCTACCTGGCGGCGTCGCTCGGTGCCCGGATGGCCGGTGACCGCCTCACCGACAGCATCGGCGCCACCCGCCTGCTCGGCAGTGGCGCCGCTGTCGCCATCGTCGGGCTCGTCGTCGTGGTCGCGGCGCCCTCCTGGCCGATCGGGATCATCGGCTTCCTCGTGCTGGGCGCCGGCATCGCCGTCGTCGCACCACTGTCCTACTCCGCCGCCGCGACCCTGGCCCGTGGCAACGGCACCCTCGATCCCGAGACGGCGCGGGCCCGCACGGACGCAGTCATCGCGCGGTTCAACCAGTTCAATTACGTCGGCGCCCTGGTCGGCTCGGTCCTCACCGGCGCCATCGGCACCGGGTCCTTGCGCCTCGGGTATGCCGTGCCGGTCGTCCTGCTGCTCGCGCTGTTCCCACTGGCCAAGGTCTTCGACCGGGCGCGACTGGCGGTAGCAGCGGCGGGCTGAGCTCCCGCCATACACACGAAAAAGCCCGGCGCACACCCCCCCGGCCCCTTGCCGAGAGGACACCCGATGATCGAGAGGTCACCGAATTTGGCCCCCTGAATCCCCGAATCGGGTGTCCTCTCGGTCAGAGGGTGTCCTCTCGGCGAGGGAGTGTCGCCGTCCTCCGTACGTGAAAGTGGCCCGGCCCCGCACAATGCGGGACCGGGCCACTTCGGTGTCGTATGACGAACTACTCCTGCTCGGAGCCCTCGGCGTCGGCAGCCTCGGCGTCAGCGCCGTCGACCTGCTGAGCCTTCTCGCCACCGGCCGGCTCGAAGCCTGCGGCAACAGCGGCCTCGGCCGTCGTGAACCAGACCTCGGCGACCGTCGAGTCGTACCAGCGCGAACCGGCCACGTGGTACTTCATCGAGTCCTCGTTGCCCTTCACCGTGAACTTCTCGGCGTCCGGCGACGCGCCACCCTCGAGGGGAGCAGCCGACTCGGGCCCGAACTTGCCCTCGGCTACTTCAGCGGACGCGTCCGCTGCAGCTTCTTTGACCGAACGCTTCGTGGCAGCCTCGGCCTCGGCGACGACGGCGCGCTTCGGCTTGGCGTTGACCGGCTCGCGGACGAGCTCGATGACGGCCATCGGCGCGTTGTCGCCCTTGCGGGGACCGATCTTGGTGATGCGGGTGTAGCCGCCCTGGCGGTCGGTCATGTCCGGCGCGATCTCGGTGAAGAGACGGTGCACGACGCCCTTGTCACGGATGACGGTCATCACCCGGCGACGCGCGTGCAGGTCACCGCGCTTGGCGAAGGTCACCAGACGCTCCGCGAGCGGACGCAGGCGCTTGGCCTTGGCCTCGGTCGTGGTGATCCGGTCGTGCTCGAACAGTGCCTGCGCCAGGTTGGCCAGGATCAGCCGCTCGTGCGCGGGGCCGCCACCGAGACGGGGACCCTTTGTTGGGGTAGGCATTACTTCTCCTTGGTATGTCGAATCACGTTGCGCTGCAACGAGACTGGAGCTATCTCAGCGGCTTGCTCAGTACTGCTCGTCTTCGGCGAAGCTGCCGTCGGCGTCCTCGTCGTCGTAACGGTCCGCAATGGCGCTCGCGTCGAACCCGGGAGGGCTGTCCTTGAGCTGCAGGCCCATCTCGACCAGCTTGTCCTTGACCTCGTCGATGGACTTCGCACCGAAGTTGCGGATGTCCAGCAGGTCGGCCTCGCTGCGTCCGACGAGCTCACCCACGGTGTGGATGCCCTCGCGCTTGAGGCAGTTGTAGGAGCGAACCGTCAGGTCCAGGTCCTCGATCGGCAGGGCCAGGTCGGCGGCCAGCGCGGCGTCGGTCGGGCTCGGGCCCATGTCGATGCCCTCGGCCTCGACGTTCAGCTCACGGGCCAGGCCGAACAACTCGACGAGGGTCTTACCGGCGGAGGCCATGGCGTCGCGCGGGGCGATGGCGTTCTTGGTCTCCACGTCGACGATGAGCTTGTCGAAGTCGGTGCGCTGCTCGACACGGGTCGCCTCGACCTTGTAGGTCACGGCAAGCACCGGCGAGTAGATCGAGTCGACCGGGATACGGCCGATCTCGTGGTCGGCGGACTTGTTCTGCTGCGCCGAGACGTAGCCGCGACCGCGCTCGACGGTCAGCTCCATCTCGATCTTGCCCTTGTCGTTCAGGGTCGCGATGTGCAGGTCGGGGTTGTGCACCTCGACACCGGCCGGCGGCGCGATGTCCGCGGCGGTGACAACACCGGTGCCCTGCTTGCGCAGGTACATGACGACCGGCTCGTCGTGCTCCGAGGAGACGACCAGGCCCTTGACGTTCAGGATGATCTCGGTGACGTCCTCCTTGACCCCGGGGATCGTGGAGAACTCGTGCTGCACACCGTCGATGCGCAGGCTGGTGACCGCGGCACCCGGAATGCTCGAGAGCAGGGTGCGACGAAGCGAGTTGCCGAGCGTGTAGCCGAAGCCCGGCTCCAGCGGCTCGATGACGAAACGCGAGCGGTTGTCGGAGACAACGTCTTCGCTCAGAGAGGGGCGCTGTGCGATAAGCACTTTTCATTTCCTTTCCACGGACCACCGCTATATGAGGCCCGGTGAGAACCGAGCAGCGACTCTGTATTCGCTGTTCGTTTATTCAGTTGTCGGTCTCCATGCCGACTGACGGCTTCTTCGCCGAGTGACGGCCCAATTTGACCGTCACTCGCCGAGAGAGCCGTCACTCGCGGTCAACAGCGACCGCCCAAAACCAGCTTGCCTGAACGACAAGCCGGCCGGCGCGGAGGCGACGACCAGGTCAGACAGCGGTGCACGCGAGCTTGCGAGCCGCACCGCTGCCTGACCTGCGAGGAGCCGTGGCAGAAAACTCAGTTCTTGGAGTAAAGCTCGACGATGAGCTGTTCCGTCAGCGCGATGTCGATCTGCTCACGGGTCGGCAGCGAGTGGATCAGGATCTGCAGCGTCTCCGGGGAAACGTGCATCCACGCCGGCGCCTGACGCTCACCGAAGGTCTCGCGGGCCAGCTGCACCGGGAACTTCTCCCGGGACTGCTTGCGGACGGTGATGATGTCGTACTGCTCGACGCGGTATGACGGGACGTCGACGCGCTTGCCGTTGACCTCGAAGTGACCGTGGGTCACCATCTGGCGGGCGGCGCGGCGGGTGCGAGCCAGGCCGGCGCGGTAGATGACGCTGTCCAGGCGCGACTCCAGGATGGTCAGCAGGATCTCACCGGTCTTGCCGGGACGACGAGCTGCTTCCTTGTAGTAGCGGACGAACTGCTTCTCCATCACGCCGTAGGTGAAGCGAGCCTTCTGCTTCTCCTGCAGCTGCGTCAGGTATTCCTTCTCCTGCACCCGGCCACGGCCGTGCTGGCCGGGAGGGAACGGACGCATTTCGAAGTTCTTGTCGCCACCGACGAGGTCGGTCTTGAGACGACGCGACTTCTTGGTGATCGGGCCGGTGTAACGGGCCATGAGTCAAATCTCCTAAGGGAAAGTCTGGTCGGTCGCTCAGCTGCGACGCTTGGGCTGGCGGACGCCGTTGTGGGGCTGCGGGGTGACGTCGGAGATCGCACCGACCTCGAGGCCGGCAGCGGCCAGCGAACGGATGGCGGTCTCGCGGCCCGAGCCCGGACCCTTGACGAAGACGTCGACCTTGCGCATGCCGTGGTCCATCGCACGACGCGCGGCGGCCTCAGCGGCCATCTGCGCGGCATACGGGGTCGACTTGCGCGAACCCTTGAAGCCGACCTGTCCGGCCGACGCCCAGGAGATCACCGCACCGGTCGGGTCGGTGATCGAGACGATCGTGTTGTTGAAGGTGCTGCGGATGTAGGCGTGGCCCGCAGCAACGTTCTTCTTCTCCTTGCGGCGCACCTTCTTGGCGCCGGAAGCCTGACGGCTCTTGGGAGGCATGAATTCTCCTGAAAACTAAAGACGATGTGGTGTGAGGTGTCCCGGTCGCGTGGAACGCGAGGGGATTACTTGGCCTTCTTCTTACCGGCGACCGTGCGCTTCGGACCCTTGCGGGTGCGGGCGTTGGTCTTGGTGCGCTGGCCGTGCACGGGCAGACCCCGGCGGTGGCGCAGGCCCTGGTAGGAACCGATTTCGACCTTGCGGCGAATGTCAGAGGCGATCTCACGCCGCAGGTCACCTTCGAGGCGGTAGTTGCCCTCGAGGTAGTCACGCAGCTTGACGACTTCGTCTTCGGAGAGGTCGCGGACACGAGTGTCCGGGCTGACGCCGGTGGATTCCAGCGCCGCGGCGGCGCGGGTCTTCCCGACGCCGAAAATGTAAGTGAGTGCAACCTCGACGCGCTTCTCGCGCGGCAGGTCGACACCAATCAAGCGTGCCATCAGGCAGTTCTCCTGTTGTCTCGCAGAGGTCTGGTGCGTGACCGGTCCCGCGTCAGCCGGAGTGGCTGGATTGCTGGGTCCCGGGCCTCTGCGCCCGGGGTGACGTCCAGGTCAGGGGTCTGATCTGGAGTAAGGATCACGCGAATCGAATGGATTTTCAGTTGTTCACTTCTTGCGTCCGGTTGGAAGACGCGAGTCGTGCAGGTGGTCAGCCCTGACGCTGCTTGTGGCGAGCGTTCTCACAGATCACCATGACCCGGCCGTTGCGGCGGATCACCTTGCACTTGTCGCAAATCTTCTTGACGCTCGGCTGGACCTTCATCTGCCTACTGTCTTGAAGTCGGGCCACCGCGGAGTGCGGTGACGGTGCGAACGTGCCGATGGATCAGCGGTAGCGGAAGACGATCCGGCCACGGGTCAGGTCATACGGGCTCAGCTCCACCACTACACGGTCCTCGGGGAGGATCCGGATGTAGTGCTGCCGCATCTTGCCGGAGATGTGCGCGAGCACTTTGTGACCGTTGGTCAGCTCCACCCGGAACATTGCGTTCGGGAGGGCCTCGACGATCGTGCCCTCGATCTCGATGACACCGTCCTTCTTGGCCATGCCTTCCTAACTGATTTCTCGGCGAGACACTCTCCGGTTGAGAATGTCCCTGCTGGCATCGGGTATGGCGCGCGAACTGCCCATGTCCGGACACACGCCGACCACACTCAGTGGTGGAATACCCCCGAAGCGGATGGCGGTGGACCGTGTCCTGGCAAGCAGACACTCCAGACCCGACAGGTCAGTCTACCCGTCGACCCGCAGGCCCCCAAATCGGCGCCTGGCTAGTCGATCGGGGCGTATGTCGCGCCGACCGACCCGAGCTCAGCGGCTCCCCCGTCCACTGCGGTCAGCACCCAGAGCCCGCCATCGGTCACTGCCACGGTGTGCTCCCAATGCGCAGCGCGTGCACCGTCATTCGTGACAACGGTCCATTCGTCGGCGAGTTCATGGGATTCATGGCTGCCGAGCGTCAACATCGGCTCGACCGCGACCGTCGCCCCGGCGCGGACCTGGGGACCATGCGGACGCACCCGCTCGTTGTAGACGGTCGGCTCCATGTGCATCTCGGTGCCGATGCCGTGGCCGGTGTAGCCGTCCAGGATGCCGTAGTCCCGGCCGTCGGCGCGGGCACTGCTGCGCACCGAATCCTCGATCACGCCGCCGATGTCGTAGATCCCGATGCCGGGGCGCAGTCCGGCGATGCCGGCCCACAGCGCACGCCGCGTCGCGGCGGACAGCTGCAGGTCGGCGTCGTCGGCAGCGTCGTCCCCGCCCACGACCAGCGTGATCGCCGCGTCGCCGTGCCAGCCGGCGACGATCGCACCGCAGTCGATCGACACCAGATCGCCGTCGTGCAGCACCCGGTCACCCGGGATCCCGTGCACGACCTCATCGTTGACCGAGACGCACAACGTGGCGGGGAAGCCGTAGTAGCCGAGGAAGCTCGGGGTCCCGCCCTGGCCGCGGATGAACTCCTCGGCAATGCCGTCTAGGTCACCGGTGGTCATTCCGGCACGGGTCGATCCGGCCAGCAGCTCCAGGCACTCGCCGACGACCAGACCGGCCCGTCGCATGAGCACGATCTGCTCCGGGGTCTTGACCGGCAATCTCTCCCGGCCGAAGATCACGCGGTCGCGAGTCCGTCCAGCGCGGCGGTGATCCGCGCCGTCACCTCGTCGAGCTCACCGACGCCATCGATCGGAACGACGATGTTGCGCTCGGAGTAGATGCGCACCAGCGGCGCGGTCTCCTCACGGTAGATGCGCTGCCGCTCACGGATGACGTCCTCGGTGTCGTCCGTTCGGCCGCTGGTCTCGGCACGCTTCACCAACCGGGTGACGAGCTCCTGCTCGTCGACCTGCAACTCCAGGACGGCGTCGAGCTGGTGCCCCCAGCCGGAGAGCAGCTTGTCGAGGGCCTCGACCTGCGGGACCGTGCGCGGGTAGCCGTCGAGGAGGAAACCGTGCTGCGCGTCGTCCTCGGCCAGCCGGTCGGCCACGATCTGGTTGGTGATCTCGTCCGTGACGTAACCGCCGGCGTCGAGGATTCCCTTGACCTGCTTACCGAGCGGCGTCTCCCGCCGGATGTTGTCCCGGAAGATGTCTCCGGTCGAGATGTGGGGTACGCCCCGGGACTCGGAGATCCGCTCGGCTTGCGTGCCCTTGCCCGCACCAGGCGGACCAAGAATGATGAGGCGCATTTATCTCAGGAACCCTTCGTAGTGATGCTGCTGCAGCTTGGAGTTGATCTGCTTGACGGTATCGAGACCGACACCTACGAGGATGATGATGGAGGCTCCACCGAACGGGAAGTTCTGGTTGGTCCCCACCAGGGCCAGCGCGATCAGCGGGATCAGGGCGATGATCGCCAGGTAGATCGCGCCGCCGACAGTGATGCGCGTCAGCACATAGTTGATGTACTTCGAGGTCGCCTTGCCCGCACGCACGCCCGGGATGAACGAGCCGGACTGCTTCAAGCCGTCCGCGACCTCGTCGGGCTGGTACGTGATCGACACGTAGAAGAACGTGAAGAAGAGGTTGAGCAGCGTGTAGACGATCATGTAAGACGGGTGATCGCTCTTGCCGAGGTTGTTGAAGATCCACTCGGCCCAGCCGGACGGCGCCTTCGTGCCGCCCTGCGGATTGGTGAACTGCGCGACCATCACCGGCAGCGACAGCAGCGAGCTGGCGAAGATGATCGGGATCACGTTGGCCATGTTGACCTTGAGCGGGATGTAGGTCGACGTGCCGCCATACATCCGCCGGCCGATCATCCGCTTGGCGTACTGCACCGGCAGGCGCCGGATGGAGTTCTCGACGTAGACCACGATGGTCAGGATGACCAGGCCCATCAGCACGACGACGAAGAACTTGCCCCAGCCCTGGTTGCGGATCGACCAGATCTCCGACGGCACCCGGGCCGCGACGGACACGAGGATCAGGATCGACATACCCTGGCCGACGCCCTTCTCGGTGACCTGCTCACCGAGCCACATGATCAGACCGGTGCCGGCGGTGAAGGTCAGCACCATGATGATCAGCGTCGGCATCGCGCCGTCGGTCATGATGTTCGCGCAGGACGGACCCGAGCCCAGGATCGACTGCGGGTTGTTGTGCACCGCGGTGACCAGTGTCGAGGACTGGAGGATGGCCAGTCCGATGGTCAGATAACGCGTGTACTGCGTCATCTTCGTCTGACCGGACTGTCCCTCCTTCTTCAGCTGCTCGAACTTCGGGATGACGACCGTGAGCAGCTGCACGATGATCGTCGCGGTGATGTAGGGCATGATGCCCAGCGCGAAGATCGACAGCTGCAACAGCGCGCCACCGGAGAATAGGTTGGCCAGGCCGAGCAGCGACTGCTGTCCTGCGCCCTTCTGGCAGGCCTGAACCTGGGTGTAGTTGATACCGGGTGCTGGGACGTGCGAACCCAGCCGGAACACCGCGACGATAGCCAGCGTGAACAAGATCTTGTTCCGCAGCTCGGGCGTGCGAAACGCGCGGCCGAAGACGTTGAGCAACGTGAGTCCTCCTGGGCGAACCTCCGCGGAAGAAGGTAGGCCGTGACAAGTGCCGACAGGTCCGGTGGGGACCATCGAGCCGGCCGAGCCCACACCGGTCGGTGGAGGCACGTGTTGAGCTGGCTGTGAGGTTGTTCGGGAAACACTCCTCGGTGCCAGAGATTACCTGGCGAGCTCATCGGATGAGCCGGTGGGGAGTGCAATAAGCGCTCCGCGGGAACAACGAGACGTGATGTCCCGTCGTTCCCGCGGAGCGCTTACTCGTGCGGATCAGACACTGGTCAGGGTGCCGCCCGCCGCTTCGACCTTGTCCTTGGCCGAATCGGAGAACTTCTGCACGGAGAGGTTCACCTTGACGGTGATCTCGCCGGTGCCGAGCACCTTGACGGGCTGGCCCTTGCGGACCGCGCCCTTGGCGACCAGGTCCTCGACGGTGATGTCGCCACCCTCGGGGAACAGTGCCGAGATCTTGTCCAGGTTGACAACCTGGTACGTGACCTTGAACGGGTTCTTGAAGCCCCGCATCTTCGGCAGTCGCATGTGGATCGGCGTCTGGCCACCCTCGAAGCCCTCGGGCACCTGGTAGCGCGCCTTCGTACCCTTGGTGCCGCGACCGGCGGTCTTGCCCTTGGAGCCCTCACCGCGACCCACGCGGGTCTTGGCGGTCTTGGCACCGGGAGCAGGACGCAGGTGGTGCACCTTCAGTGCGTGCGTCTTCTCTTCAGCCATCACTTCTCCTCAACGGTCACCAGGTGGGCGACCGCGCGAACCATGCCACGGAACTCCGGGCTGTCCGGCTTCTCGACCGTGTGACCGATCCGCTTCAGGCCAAGCGACCGCAAGGTCTCCCGGTGCTGCGGCTTGCCACCGATCTCCGAACGGATCTGCGTCACAACCAACGTGTTTGCCATCAGGCACCTGCCTTGTCACTCTGCGCGGCGGCGGTGGCCTCGGCCATCGCGTAACGCATCCGCGCCGGCGCGACCTGGTCCAGCGGCAACCCGCGGCGAGCGGCGACGGCCTCGGGGCGCTCCAGGCCCTTCAGCGCGGTGACGGTTGCGTGCACGATGTTGATCGCGTTGTCCGAGCCGAGCGACTTGGACAGCACGTCGTGGATGCCCGCGCACTCCAACACGGCGCGCACCGGACCACCGGCGATGACACCGGTACCGGGGCTGGCCGGACGCAGCAGGACGACGCCGGCTGCTTCCTCGCCCTGCACCGGGTGAGGAATGGTGCCGCCGATCATCGGGACGCGGAAGAAGGACTTCTTCGCCTCCTCGACACCCTTGGCGATGGCGGACGGCACTTCCTTGGCCTTGCCGTAGCCGACCCCGACACTCCCCTGGCCGTCACCGACGACCACGAGCGCGGTGAAGCTGAAGCGACGACCACCCTGCACAACCTTCGAAACACGGTTGATGGTGACGACGCGCTCCAGGTACTGGTTGCGGTCGTCGCCTCCGCGACGCCCGCCGCGGTCGTTGTCCCGACCGCCGCGACGGTTGTTGTTGTCGTTGTTATTCGAGCTGCTGCCGGCTCCGGCAGCGCCTCGACGCTGGGGTCCAGGCATCAGTGCTTCCTCATTTCGACGTTGAACGTGGTCATCAGAGAGTCAGTCCACCTTCCCGGGCACCGTCCGCGATGGCGGCGACCCGACCGGCGTACTTGTTACCGCCACGGTCGAAGACGACTGCCTCGACACCGGCTGCCTTCGCACGCTCCGCGACCAGCTCGCCGACCTTGCGGGCCTTGGCGGTCTTGTCACCGTCGAGGGCGCGCAGGTCCGCCTCCATCGTCGACGCGGACGCAACGGTCTTGCCGACGGTGTCGTCGACGACCTGCACGAACACGTGACGCGAGGAACGGTTGACAACCAGGCGCGGGCGCTGCGCCGTACCGGACACGCGCTTGCGCAGCCGGAAGTGGCGCCGAGCGCGGGCCGCAGCCTTGCTCGTGGAACGCTTCACAATCTTTGCCATGGCTTACTTACCAGCCTTTCCGACCTTGCGGCGGATGTGCTCGCCTTCGTAACGAACACCCTTTGCCTTGTACGGGTCGGGCTTGCGCAGCTTGCGGATGTTGGCGGCGACCTCACCGACCTGCTGCTTGTCGACACCGCTGACCGAGAACCGGGTGGGGTTCTCGACCGCGAAGGTGATGCCCTGGGGAGCCTTGACCAGGATCGAGTGGCTGTAGCCGAGAGCGAACTCGAGGTCCGAACCCTTGGCGGTCACGCGATAACCGGTGCCGTGGATCTCCAGCTTCTTGGTGAAGCCATCGGTCACACCGATGACCATGTTGTTGATGAGGCTGCGGGTCAGGCCGTGGCGGGACCGCGCGTCGCGCTCATCGTTGGGGCGCGATACGTCGATCACACCGTCCTCGCCCTTGGCGACGGTGATCGGCTCCGGCACAGTGAGCTCGAGCTGACCCTTGGGGCCCTTGACCGCAACGGCCTGGCCGTTGATGGTCACCTCGACACCGCTGGGCACCGGAACGGGAAGACGTCCAATACGCGACATCTGTATATCTCCTTATCTGTTCCGGGTCACCAGACGTAGGCGAGGACTTCCCCGCCAACGCCCTTGCTCGCCGCTTGCCTGTCAGTCAGCAGGCCGGACGATGTGGAAAGGATGGCAACGCCGAGACCGCCGAGAACCTTCGGCAGGTTGGTGGACTTGGCGTAGACCCGCAGGCCGGGCTTGCTCACGCGGCGGACGCCGGCGATGGAGCGCTCCCGGTTGGGGCCGTACTTCAGATCGATGGTGAGCGTCTTGTCGACGCCCTCGCCCTCGACGCGGAAACCGGAGATGTAACCCTCCGCCTGGAGGATCTCGGCGATGTGCGCCTTGAGCTTGCTGTGCGGCATGGTCGCCGCGTCGTGGTGCGCCGAGTTGGCGTTCCGCACGCGGGTCAGCATGTCCGCGATCGGGTCGGTCATGGTCATGGTGGGCACTTGCCCTTCTCACCGTGGTTTCTGCTCCGAGACCGGATGCGGACCTTCGGTGTAGTTGTTACGTGGTTTATGCAGGGTGCGCTGGAGGCGCTGGTATGGCGAAGGAGGACCCACGCCATACCGGGTTCACCAGCTGGACTTGGTGACACCGGGCAGTTCGCCGCGGTGCGCCATCTCGCGCAGGCAGATCCGGCACAGGCCGAACTTGCGGTAGACCGAGTGCGGACGTCCGCAGCGCTGGCAGCGGGTGTAACCGCGCACCGCGAACTTCGGCTTCTTGTTGGCCTTGTTGACCAGGGACTTCTTGGCCATCAGTTCTCCTTGAAGGGGAATCCGAGGTGGCGCAGCAGGGCGCGGCCCTCGTCATCGGTGCTCGCGGTGGTCACGACCGTGATGTCCATACCCCGGACGCGGTCGATCTTGTCCTGGTCGATCTCGTAGAAGACCGACTGCTCGGTCAGACCGAACGTGTAGTTGCCGTTGCCGTCGAACTGCTTCGGCGACAGGCCGCGGAAGTCGCGGATACGCGGCAGCGCGATGGACACCAGACGGTCCAGGAATTCCCACATGCGGTCGCCGCGCAGCGTGGTGTGCGCGCCGATCGGCATACCCTCGCGCAGCTTGAACTGCGCGATGGACTTGCGGGCCTTGGTCACTGCCGGCTTCTGGCCGGTGATCGCAGCCAGGTCCTTGATGGCGCCGTCGATCAGCTTGGAGTCACGGGCGGCGTCGCCGACACCCATGTTGACGACGACCTTGGTCACCGTCGGCACCTGCATCACATTGGCGAACTTGAACTCGTCCTGCAGCTTGCTCTTGATCTCGGACTGGTAGCGCTCCTTGAGACGGGGCGCCACCTTCTCGGTTGAGGTAGCAGTCATCTCAGAGGTCCTTTCCGGATCGGACCGACACGCGAGTGCGAACGGTCTTGGTCCGACCGTCGCGCTCCACCTGCTCCTCGCGGATGCGGATCCGGGTCGGCTTGTTGGTCTCGGGGTCCACAATCATCACGTTGCTCACGTGGATCGGGGCCTCGGTCACCTCGATGCCACCCGCGCCGCCGCCCGGCTGGCCGGCCTTCACGTGCTTGGTGATCCGGTTGACACCCTCGACCAGCACACGCTGGCGCTCGGGGTCGACCGAGATGACCTTGCCCTGCAGGCCCTTGTCCTTGCCGGACATGACCTGGACCAGGTCGTTCTTCTTGATCTTCATCTTCGGCTTGCCTGCCATGTTCAGAGCACCTCCGGCGCGAGCGAGATGATCTTCATGAACTTCTTGTCACGCAGCTCGCGGCCCACCGGGCCGAAGATGCGCGTGCCACGAGGATCACCGTCGGTCTTGAGGATGACGGCAGCGTTCTCGTCGAACTTGATGTAGCTGCCGTCCGGACGGCGCTTCTCCTTGCGGGTGCGCACGACAACGGCCTTGACGACATCGCCCTTTTTGACGTTGCCGCCCGGGATAGCGTCCTTGACGGTCGCCACGATGGTGTCACCGATGCCGGCGTAGCGACGTCCCGAGCCACCGAGCACACGGATGCACAAGATTTCCTTGGCACCGGTGTTGTCGGCGACGCGCAGTCGCGACTCCTGCTGGATCACGTTTCTTCTCCTGTCGTCTCACTGGTTCTCGCCCATGACGAGCCTTGCGGAACGGATGTGGTTTCAGTGCGGTGACGGTGTCACCACGGTGGTGCGCAGCGCCCGGACGAAAGTCGCCCGAGCCCCGCGAACGATTACTTGGCCTTCTCGAGGATCTCGACGACGCGCCAGCGCTTCTGCGCCGACAGCGGACGGGTCTCCATGATCAGGACACGGTCGCCGACGCCGCAGGTCTCCTGCTCGTCGTGCGCCTTGACGCGAGCGGTCTTGCGCTGGACCTTGCCGTAGAGCGCGTGCTTGACGCGGTCCTCGACCTCGACGACCACGGTCTTGGTCATCTTGTCGCTCACCACGTAACCCTGGCGGGTCTTGCGGTCGTTGCGCTCGCCCGGGGCCTTGCCGGCCTGCTCCTGCGTCACGGTTGCTTCCTTGATCTCTTCGCTCATGACCCGACCTTCTCGTCGTCGGACTCCTGCGCGGCACGACCGATGCCGAGCTCACGCTCACGCAACTCGGTGTAGATGCGAGCGATGTCCTTGCGGACGGCGCGCAACCGCGAGTTGTTCTCCAGCTGGCCGGTGGCCGACTGGAAGCGCAGGTTGAACAGCTCCTGCTTGCTCTTGCCGAGCTCGTCGGCGAGCGCCTGGTCGTCCATCTCGCGCAGCTTGGCTGCGGTCAGGTCCTTCGAACCCACTGCCATCAGAGGTCACCACCTTCACGCGCGACGAAGCGGCACTTCATCGGCAGCTTGTGCATCGCCAGGCGCAACGCCTCGCGAGCAACTTCCTCGGACACACCGGACAGTTCGAACATGATCCGACCCGGCTTGACGTTGGCGACCCACCACTCGGGCGAGCCCTTACCGGAACCCATGCGGGTCTCGGCCGGCTTCTTGGTCAGCGGACGGTCCGGATAGATGTTGATCCAGACCTTTCCGCCACGCTTCATGTAGCGAGTCATGGCAATACGAGCGGACTCGATCTGCCGGTTGGTGACGTATGCCGGCTCCAGCGCCTGGATGCCGTAGTCACCGAACGACACAGCGGTGCCACCCTTGGCGGCTCCACCGCGCTTGGGGTGGTGCTGCTTGCGGTGCTTCACACGACGGGGAATCAACATCAGGCTTGCTCTCCCTGGTTGGTCGCTTCACCCGCGGGGGCGGCAGCGACGGCGTCCTGGGCGACCGGTGCCTCCACCGGAGCGTCGGTGGAGCGAGGAGCCGCATCGCGACGGCCACCACGCGGGCCACCACCACGACGGTCGTCACGACGACCACGTGCCGGGCGGCTCGGTGCGGCAGCCTGCTCACGCGCCAACTCCTTGGCGGTCAGGTCACCCTTGTAGATCCAGACCTTCACGCCGATGCGGCCGAAGGTGGTGCGGGCCTCGTAGAAGCCGTAGTCGATGTTCGCGCGCAGCGTGTGCAGCGGCACACGACCCTCGCGGTAGAACTCGGTGCGACTCATCTCAGCGCCGTTCAGGCGGCCGGAGACCATCACTCGGATGCCCTTGGCACCCGCGCGCTCGGCCGTCTGCATGCCCTTGCGCATCGCGCGACGGAAGTTCACGCGAGCAGACAGCTGCTCGGCAATGCCCTGCGCGACGAGCTGGGCGTCGACCTCGGGGTTCTTGACCTCGAGGATGTTCAGCTGAACCTGCTTGCCGGTGAGCTTCTCCAGCGCACCGCGCAGGCGGTCGGCCTCGGCGCCGCGGCGACCGATGACGATGCCCGGGCGAGCGGTGTGGATGTCCACCCGCACGCGGTCACGGGTGCGCTCGATCTCGACCTTGCTGATGCCGGCGCGCTCCATGCCGGTCGACATCAGACCACGGATCGCGACGTCTTCCTTGACGTAGTCGCGGTAACGCTGACCCGGCTTGGCCGAGTCGGCGAACCAACGGCTCTTGTGGTCCGTCGTGATGCCGAGACGGAAACCGTTCGGGTTGACCTTCTGACCCATTACCGGCCACCGTCCTTTCGCTCGGGCTGTGCAACGTGCAACGTGATGTGGCTGGACCGCTTCAGGATCCGGCTCGCGCGACCCTGCGCACGAGGACGGAATCGCTTCATGGTCGGGCCCTCATCGACATACGCCTCGGTGACGACCAGCAGACGCTCGTCGAACGCGACCGACGCCTGGTCCGCCTTCTGGCGGGCGTTGGCGACTGCGCTGTTGAGGGTCTTGAGGACCTGCTCGCTCGCACCCTGCGGCGCGAAGGTGAGGATGTGGATCGCCTCTTGGACGTTCTTGCCACGGACCATGTCGACGACGCGACGGGCCTTCATCGGCGTGATGCGGACGAACCGCGCCTGCGCCTTGGCTCCCACGGTCGGGGTGGTGTTCTCAGTCGTGGACATATCAGCGACGCCGTCCCTTCCGGTCGTCCTTCTCGTGACCCTTGAAGGTCCGGGTCGGTGCGAACTCGCCGAGCTTGTGGCCGACCATCGCCTCGGTCACGAAGACCGGGACGTGCTTGCGACCGTCGTGCACGGCCAGCGTGTGGCCGAGCATGTCGGGAGTGATCATCGACCGGCGGGACCAGGTCTTGATGACGTTCTTGGTGCCGGCTTCGTTCTGTGCATCCACCTTCTTCTGGAGGTGGTCGTCGACGAAGGGGCCCTTCTTCAATGAACGGGGCATTTCTTACCGCTTCTTTCCAGTACGACGGCGACGCACGATGAGCTTGTCGCTCTCCTTCTTCGGGCGACGGGTGCGGCCCTCGGCCTGACCCCACGGGCTGACCGGGTGGCGACCACCGGAGGTCTTGCCCTCACCACCACCGTGCGGGTGGTCCACCGGGTTCATCGCGACACCACGCACGGTCGGGCGCTTGCCCTTCCAGCGCATGCGGCCGGCCTTACCCCAGTTGATGTTGCTCTGCTCGGAGTTGCCCACCTCGCCGACCGTTGCGCGGCAGCGCACGTCGACGTTGCGGATCTCGCCGGACGGCATACGCAGCTGGGCGTAGGGGCCGTCCTTGGCGACGAGCTGAACGCGCGCGCCGGCCGAACGGGCGATCTTCGCACCGCCACCGGGCCGCAGCTCGATGCAGTGGATGACCGTACCGGTCGGGATGTTGCGCAGCGGCAGGTTGTTGCCGGGCTTGATGTCAGCGCCCGGGCCGTTCTCGATCGCGTCACCCTGACGGAGGCGGTTCGGCGCGATGATGTAGCGCTTCTCCCCGTCGGCGTAGTGCAGCAGTGCGATGCGGGCCGTGCGGTTGGGGTCGTACTCGATGTGAGCGACCTTCGCCGGGATGCCGTCCTTGTCGAGGCGACGGAAGTCGATGACGCGGTAGGCACGCTTGTGACCGCCACCGATGTGACGAGTCGTGATGCGACCGGACGCGTTGCGGCCGCCCGTCTTGGGCAGCGGACGCACCAGCGACTTCTCGGGCGTCGAGCGGGTGACCTCAGCGAAGTCGGCCACGCTCGAGCCACGACGCCCCGGCGTCGTCGGCTTGTACTTGCGGATAGCCATTGTCTGTCCTTAGGAGTCTTGTCTTGGGGCGATCGTCTTAGGCCTGCGAGCCGAAGATGTCGATCGCGCCTTCCTTGAGCGAGACGATGGCGCGCTTGGTGTCCTTGCGCTTGCCGGTGCCGAAGCGGGTCCGGCGCGTCTTGCCCTGACGATTCAACGTGTGGACCGAGTCGACCTTGACGTCGAAGATCTCTTCGACGGCGATCTTGATCTCGGTCTTGTTCGCGCGCGGGTCGACGATGAAGGTGTACTTGCCCTCGTCGAGCAGCGCGTAGGACTTCTCCGAGACGACCGGCGCGATCAAGATGTCGCGCGGGTTCTTACCCAGTTGCGTCATGGCGAGAATCACTTGTCCTTATCGGTCTGCTGCGCGGCAGCACCACCGGCCGGGGCGAACCCAGCGGCGGCCGCGGCATCGGCAGTCTTGAACCACACCTCGGCGACCGTGGCGTCATACCAACGGGAACCGGCGACGTGGTACTTCATCGAGTCCTTGTTGCCCTTGACCGTGAAGGTCTGGGGGTCGGGCGACGCGCCGTCGGCGAGCGGGGCTGCCGAGTCGGCACCGAAGCCACCGTCGGCGACCTCGGACGTGGCGGTCTCGACCGGAGCGGCCGATTCCGTGACCGCCGCTGCCTTGACCGCGGCGGCCGGGCCGGCCAGGAAGCGCTCCAGCGCGGCCTGGGAGAAGACCACGTCGTCCGCGCACAACACGTCGTAGGTGTTGAGCTGGTCGGCGAACAGGATGTGCACGTCGGCGAGGTTGCGCACCGACAGCAGCGCCGCCTGCTCGTCGCGGCTCAGCACCACGAGGAGGTTCTTGCGCTCGGTGAGCTCACCCAGCACCGCGGCAGCCGTCTTGGTGGAGGGCGTGTTGCCCTCGACCAGGGAGGTCAGCACGTGAATGCGGTCGTGACGAGCCCGGTCGGAGAGGGCGCCACGCAGCGCGGCGGCCTTCATCTTCTTGGGGGTCCGCTGCGCGTAATCACGCGGCTTCGGGCCGTGCACGGTGCCACCACCGGCGAACTGCGGGGCGCGGGTCGAACCCTGACGGGCGCGGCCGGTGCCCTTCTGGCGGTAGGGCTTGCGACCACCACCGCGGACCTCGCCGCGGGTCTTGGTGGAGTGCGTGCCCTGACGTGCCGCCGCCAGCTGCGCCACCACGACCTGGTGGATCAGCGGGACGTTGGTCTGCACGTCGAAGATCTCGGCCGGCAGCTCGATGGTGCCCGCCTTGGCGCCAGTGGCGCTCTTGATGTCAACGGTCGTCATCTGGCTCAGGCCTCCTTGACGGACGACTTCGCCGCGGTCTTCACCAGGACGATGCCGCCGCGGGGGCCGGGAACGGCACCCTTGATCAGCAACAGACCCTTGTCGGCGTCGATCGCGTGAATCGTGAGGTTCTGGGTGGTCTGGCGCTCGCCGCCCATGCGGCCCGCCATACGCATGCCCTTGAAGACGCGGCCCGGGGTGGCGCAGCCACCGATCGAACCCGGCTTGCGGTGGTTCTTGTGTGCACCGTGCGAGGAGCTGACGCCGTGGAAGCCGTGACGCTTCATGACGCCGGCGAAGCCCTTGCCCTTGGTGGTGCCGACTGCGTCGATGACCTGGCCGGTCTCGAAGGTCTCCACGGTGACTTCCTGGCCGAGCTGGTACTCGGCAGCGTCAGCGGTGCGGATCTCTGCGAGGTGACGACGCGGCGTGACGCCGGCCTTCTCGAAGTGGCCGGTCAGCGGCTTGTTGACCTTGCGCGGGTCGATCGCGCCGAAGCCGATCTGGACCGCGTGGTAGCCCTCGCTCTCACCGCGAACAGCGGTGACGACGCAGGGGCCGGCCTGCACGACGGTGACCGGGATGAGCCGGCCGTTCTCGTCCCAGACCTGGGTCATCCCGAGCTTCTCGCCCAGGACGCCCTTCACGGAACGCTCAGTGGTGTGTGTCATATCGAGTCATTCCTCCCAGGTCAGAGCTTGATCTCGATGTTGACGTCCGCCGGCAGGTCGAGACGCATGAGCGAGTCGACGGCCTTCGGAGTCGGGTCAACGATGTCGATCAATCGCTTGTGGGTACGCATCTCGAAGTGCTCGCGGCTGTCCTTGTACTTGTGCGGTGAACGGATGACGCAGTAAACGTTCTTCTCCGTCGGGAGCGGCACAGGGCCGACCACCGTTGCACCGGCACGAGTCACCGTGTCGACAATCTTGCGCGCCGAGCTGTCGATGACTTCGTGGTCATACGACTTCAGTCGGATGCGGATCTTTTGTCCCGCCATTCGCCCGTGTCTCTCTCTCGCCGTACTTCAATTACTTACTAGGTCTGTTCGGTGCGACACGAAGGTTTCCATCCGACCCCCGCGCTCGGGTGTGTCGCGTGTGCTTCGCAGCACGGCGCAGACAACTCTGGCGTGGCAGGCCGGCGAAACCCAACGATTTCGCGCCTGTGGCTTGCGCTTCCCGACCTCACCCGCATGGTCCGCCTGCTGGTGGACTGGGCACTTTCGGGGCGGCAGCAACGTGTCTCGCCAAATCCGGATTACTCCGGATCGCTCGGCGACGCACGTGATCACTGCACGTCAAGCAACTTGAACAGTCTGCCAGAGACCTCCACGCAGTCCAAATCGAGCCGCGTGAGGTCCACCACGGCCCGGCGGCGGTTCGCCGACCTCAGCCGGTCAACTCTGCCGCCTCGATTGCGGCGAGTCGCCCACCCGGGCTTTCCATCTTCGGTGGCTTGCCGACCCACGCCCGTAGGTTCTGGACGACCATGACGTAGAAGTCGTCGACCGCGCTCTGTACCGAGTCGATCAGGCTGCCTCGGCCGGCACCCCTCTTGCTGCCCGTCGGGAGATCGAAGGAGACCTGGAAGCTGCGGAGCTCACGAGTGGGATCGTCGATCAGTGAGTTCGGGTCCTCACGCACGACACTCAGGACGCGCGAGGTGGCTGTTCGCGAGGTCGCGGTGTACGCATCGATCCGGGTGTCCGGTCGCGCATCACCCAATTGGCGCACCAACCACTTGACCCGAGTTGCCGGCCGACCCTCCCGTGGTGCGGGCAGCCGTATCGAGACGGTCACCCGTTCGGCCCGCAGATCCACGCGGACGATCAGCGGGCCGACGGTTCCGGGCACCTTCACACACCCGAAGAGCACCCCTGCACTCGCCAATTGCTCCACCTGGCTGAGGTGATCCGGCGCCTCAGCCGGTATGGCGGACTTGACCTCCACCCCGAGCAGACCTGTCAGTCGCAGGGCGATGTGGCGCATCAACTGTTCGAACTGCGCACAGACGTCGGCCACCTCGCGATCACTCGGATTGAGGGTTTGTCGACGCGCACCGTCCCTGACTTGCGTCCACGCGGGGCCCATGTCCGTGAAGCCGTGCAGACCGGACCGCGAACTGCGCATGTACCGGAGGAACTCCTCCAACACCGTCGCCTGTGTCGCATCCGGAATGGGACGGTGATCGGCGAGTAGGACGGCTGCCGTGCTGATCTCGTCCCAGGAGAGGTGGTGCAGTGCGACCTTCCGCAGCTTTCGACCATCGATGTCGACAGGGTGGCGCCCGTCGATCCCACACACTTGATTGGTGATCGTCAGGACCGCATCGATCCCCTTGCGGCGAGCGATCTCGACATACGTCTGAATCTGCTGCGCATCCAATGGATTACCGGCGGTCTTCACCTCGACCAGGCAGGTCCAGGTTCGCTGCCCGCGAGTGACTCTGAGGTATCCGTCCGGACGATATGGCTTCTCGTCCAGCGCGAACGGCACCTCCGTGAACGCCTCCAGATTGCCGGCCGGAGCCCCGAGCGGCGTCAGCAGTGCCCGACCGAACGGGCGTACCAGTGCCATCACCGCGAGCAGGGCTGAGGTGGCACGTCCCTCCTGCTCATCTCCTCCCCCGATCCCGGCGATGGGGAACAACCTGGCCGGGATCAGGTCGCCGCCCTTGGACGACGGCAGCGTCCGGTTCCAGTCGTCAGGCATTCGCGGCGGGCGGACTCGCCGTCGGACGGAAACCCGGTCCTCGTTGTCGGACGCGACGATCCGGTCCACTTCCGGGGCGGCGTCGGAAGTGCCACGAACAGCCTCGCCCTGCTCGGCATCCGCCGCTTCGTCGGCAACTTCGATCCCGTATTCGGCAGCGGCAACGTCCAGGCCGCCGGCATACCCCTGGCCGATTGCGCGGAATCGCCACATGCCCTCACGCCGATAGAACTCGCCGAACAGCAACGCCCGCTCGGTGGTCGCATCCACGATGTCGAACGTCACGAGGGCAGAGCCGTCATCGGACCGTTGGACGGTCAGGCGGAGGGCCGTGGCATCGGCGAACCCCGGGCCGATCGTCGCGTCGAGGCTCGCGACCAGCAGAACCCGCTCGACGTCGTCAGGAACCGCATCCAGATTGAGGGTCACCACCGCCGCGGAAGTGGCCTCTCGGCGGATCTTGTCGCGCAGGTGAACCGCGCCGTCCGGAGAGATGGGCTGGTTGTAGAAGACGAAGTCGTCGTTGGAACGAACGCGTCGGTCGTGGCCCAGCAGGAACACGCTGACGTCGGCATCGATGGCTTCGGCAGTCACGGTGTCGCCCGTCTCGAGTACGACCGTGACGACGCCGAGTTCGGCGTCCAGATCTCGCAACTTGACGTTTGCGCCCTTCGCCAGCCGGCGGCATTCCTGCGACGCGATACTCCCCATCACCAAGGAATGCCAGAGTTCCCCCGCGCGCGCAACCGAATCGGCCGAATCGGCACCCTCAACCGCCAGTCCCTCTCCGGCGCACTGGTCGGCGTGGGGCGCCATACACCGACCGCCGGTTAGGCTCGCGTGCATGGCAGTCGCCGCAGCTGAGGGCCTGACGATGCAGTACCCGCGGGTGCGCGCCCTCGACAACCTGACGCTCACGGTCCCGGAAGGCATCACCGGCGTCGTGGGCGTCAACGGCGCCGGCAAATCGACGCTGATCAAGATCATGCTCGGCCTGTTGCAACCGACCGGCGGCAGGGTTCGTGTGCTCGGGATGGATCCGACGGTGCAGGGGTCGAGTGTCCGCGCCCTCGTCGGCTACATGCCCGAGCACGATGTATTGCCCGGCGACGTGTCCGCCGCCGAATTCGTCATGCACATGGCGATGATGTCCGGCCTGCCGCGCAACGCCGCCCGCGAGCGCACCTCGGACGTGCTGCGCCACGTCGGGCTGGCCGAGGAGCGACACCGCGCGATGGGCGGCTACTCCACCGGCATGAAGCAACGCGCCAAGCTCGCCCAGGCGATCGTGCACAGTCCCCAGCTCGTGCTCCTCGACGAGCCCACCAACGGCCTGGACCCGCGTGCCCGCGACGACATGCTCGAGCTGATCGGGCGCATCGGCCACGACTTCGGGATCTCGGTGATGGTCACCAGCCACCTGCTCGGAGAACTCGAGCGGACCGTCGACTACGTGCTCGTGATCGACGGCGGGCGGCTGCTGCGCGCGGAGCGAACCCAGGACCTGACCCACACCACCGGGAGCGTCATGGTCGAGGTGCTCGGTCCGCCCGGCAGCGATCGGCAGGTCGGACAGGCACTGCTCGACCGCGGCGTGCAGGCCTGGCCGGTCGGTGACCGCATCGAGGTCCGGGTCGAGCGACCCGAGACCCTCGACCTGATCCGTGACGTGGTCGCCGACGCGGGACTCGGACTGGTGCGGCTGCAGGAGGTCCACCACAGCCTGGAAGAGGTCTTCGCGCAGCAAGGGGGTTCCGTATGAGCGAACAACACACGCCCGCCCGGCGCGGGGTCATCCACGACATCGGTTATCGACCCTTCACCGGCCGGCGCCAGAGCACCGGTGCCGTGGCCTGCTCCCTCTACCTCACGTCGTTGCGACACTGCTTCGGGCTCGGCCGGTCCGGCAGGTCGAAGGTCATGCCCTGGTTGATGGCGTTCCTGCTGCTCATCCCCGCGTTGGTCCTGGCCGGACTGCTCCTGCAGCTGAACAAGATGTCGCTGTCCAGTCAGGCGAACCTGTTCGCGCCGCTGGCCAACTACTTCGGCTTCCCCTACTGGACCCAGCTGCTCATCACTATCTTCGCCGCCGCGCAGGCGCCGGTCCTCTTCGCACGCGACCTGCGCTACCGCACGATCGTGCTCTATTTCGCCCGCCCGTTGTCGCGCAGCCTCTACATCCTGATGCGACTCGCGGCGCTGACGACAGCGCTGTTCGCGGTTGTCGTCATACCGCTGACCATTTGGTATGGCGCAGCGCTCAGCGCCGATGTCGACCGCGGCGAGCACACCCGGAACTACCTCGCCGCGGTCCTCGGAGTCGCGATCCTGGCGTTGCTGCTGGCGACCTTCTCCGCGATGGTCTCGGCGGTCACGACCCGGTCGGGCCTGGCGGTGACCGCGGTGATCGTCGGGCTGATGCTCAGCTCCGGCGTCGTGAAGGCGGTGCAGTCCGCGGCATACGCCGGCGACCACCGGACGATGAGCTTCGTCGGGTCGCTCTTCAATCCGTTCACGGTGGTGGCGGAGTTGATCAGCGGGCTGTTCGACCAGCCGACGCCGGACAGCACAGTCCTCCACCCCGGCGCGGGCTGGACGATCGGCTTCGTAGTCGCCGCCATCTGCTGGACACTCGGCGCCGCCGCGGTCCTGCTGCACCGCACTCGGAAGGCAGCATCCCTATGAGCGAGCTCCAGCTGACCGAGGTCTCCCGCTGGTACGGCAACGTGGTCGCGGTCAACGACGTCAACATGCACATCGGCCCCGGCATCACGGGCCTCCTCGGCCCGAACGGAGCCGGCAAGTCGACGCTGCTGTCGATGATGGCCGGCCTGTTGCCGCCGTCGGCCGGCACCGTGACCCTGGACGGGCAACCCACCCGCGGGCACGTCCAGATGTACCGGCGGATCGGACTCGTGCCGGTGCAGGAGTCGCTCTACGACTTCCTCACCGGCGAGCAGTTCGTCCGGCTCAACGCCGAGCTGCAGAAGATCCCACAACCCGAGCTCGCGGCGAAGCACGCCATCGGACTGCTGGACATGACCGAGGCGGCCGACCGCAGGATCTCGACATACAGCAAGGGCATGAAGCAGCGCATCAAGGTCGCGTCGGCGCTGGTGCACGACCCGGCGGTGCTCCTGCTGGACGAGCCGTTCAACGGCATGGACCCGATCCAGCGCCGGCACATGATGGGGCTGCTGACGCAGTTCGCCGAGCAGGGCCGCACGATCGTCTTCAGCTCGCACATTCTGGAGGAGGTCGAGCAGATCGCCCGCCACGTCGAGGTCGTCGTGGCCGGCCGACACGCTGCCAGTGGTGACTTCGCGGCCATCCGCCGCTTGATGACCGACCGCCCGAACCAGTACATCGTCCGCAGCTCCGACGACCGGAAGCTGGCTTCCCTGCTGCTCGCCGAGCCATCGGTGCGCGGCGCCCGGCTCCGCGGGGCGAACGCCTTGGAGGTGGAGGCCGATGACTTCGGCGGCTTCGCGCAGATCGTCCCGAAACTGGCGCGGGACAACGGGATTCGGATCTTCGAGCTCAACCCGACCGACGAGTCGCTCGAGAGCGTCTTCTCCTATTTGGTGAACTCATGAATAGCACCATCCTGCGCCTCGGATTGCGCTCCCTCTTCGGTCGTGCCCGCGTCTGGCTGATGATCGCGATGCCGGTGATCCTGGTGATCCTCGCGGTCGTCATCCGCGCCGCCTCGAACGGCGGCGACGACACCTACGCGGCGGAGAACTTCCTGCGCGTCTTCGGCGTCGGCATCGTCGTGCCCGTCGTCGCCCTGATCGCCACCACGACGCTGATCAACTCCGAGTTCGACGACGGCTCGATCATCTATCTGCTGACCAAGCCGATCTCCCGAGTGGCGATCATCGCCAGCAAGGCGGTCATCGTGCTCGGTGCCGGCGTGATCTTCGGGGCGTTGATGATGTTCGTCGCCGGCCTGCTGATGGTCGGTGGCAGTGACCGGGTCGCGATCGCGGCGCTGGCCGGCGGCGCCGTGTCGACCATCGCGTATGTCGGGATCTTCACCGCCCTGGCCACGACGATGAAGCGCAGCGTGGTCGGCTGCCTGCTCTTCTGGCTGATCTGGGAGTCGACGATCTCCTCGCTCTTCGCACCGGTCAAGTGGCTGTCCGCCCGCGCCTGGGGCAACGCCGTGATCCAGCACATCGCGAGCGCGCCCGACGACGGCAAGCCAGGCGTGCCACTCGCGTATGCCGTGATCGCCGCGTTCGTCGCCCTCGCCGCCGGCATCGCGCTCGCCGGGCAACGTCTCGCGTCGATGACGATCTCCGAGGAGTAGCCGGCCGGCCGGTGAGGGCAGCGGAAGACGGGACCCAGGTCTATTGCCGGTGCGCAGCGGCAGGGACAACGTGGGATGCGGGCCGCGGAGCTTGCGGGGGGCGACGGCCTGCTCCCACCTCGAAAGGACTCGATCCATGTCCATGCACCAGTGGAGGCCAGCCGTCGTCGGTGTGGCCGCTGTGTCCACCGCCCTCCTGGGCCTCACCTACGCGCCACCGGCACATGCCGACGGTGTCTCCTGCACACCCGACGCGGGCGGCTCAGGGCTCAGCGCGGCTGTGGTCGCGCAGCCACACCGGACGATCGCCGATCGGACGATCGATGCCACCGGATGCGACATCGGAATCTATGTCGGTCCGGGCGCCACGCATGTGACGATCTCCGGTGTCACCGTCGAGAACGCGAACTTCCAAGGCATCTTCGCCGAGCGGACCTCGCATCTGCGGGTCGCCGGGTCCACGCTCACCGGCAACGGTTTCCACACCACCGACCCGTCCGCTCCCCCGCTCGAGGGCAGCGGCGTCAAGTCGTATGTCGGCCAGGCATTCGCGATCAGTCTCTTCGGCGTCTCCCACTCGGCAGTCGTCGGGAACTCGGTCCACGACAACGGCCGTGGCGGTATCGGCGTGATGGACAACGGTGCCAACGATCCCGGCTGGCTGATGCAGAAGCAGAACCCCGACGCACCGCTGGTCCCGTCGACGTATGACGTGATCGCCGGCAACCACACGTGGTCCAACTACAGCGGCTGCGGGATCGTGACAGCGACGCAGAACTTCGGCGGCCGACTGAGCAATCTGCAGATCATGAACAACACCATCACCGGGACCATCGGCCAATTCACGGCGAACGGCCCGGACATCGGTGGCATCGTCGTCGCCGCGGACCCGCCCGAGTCGCGCGTCGACAACGTCAATGTGATGGGCAATTCGGTGTCGCAGTCATTCGAGG
The DNA here is from genome assembly GCF_035551235.1 of Flexivirga sp. Lineage (GTDB taxonomy): Bacteria > Actinomycetota > Actinomycetes > Actinomycetales > Dermatophilaceae > Flexivirga. Next base: position 365,550 of record NZ_DASZNO010000019.1, read on the forward strand.
GCGGCATCATCGTCAACGCCGAGGCCTTCAACTCCTCCACCAACCGCGTCACGGTGTCGGCCAACACGGTCACCGCGAACAACTGGGGCCACCTGGAAGCACCGCAGATGGCCGGCGTCCTCGTCTACGCCAACCCGGCGCCCATCCCACCGGGCACCACCGCGCCGCGTAACGTCGCCACCACCGTGACCGGTAACACCCTCGGCGCGCAGTTCTACGGGATCTGGTCCCTCGGTGACTTCGCGCCCAAGACTGCGGGCAACACGATCTCGGTCACCCCTGGAGGCACTCCGATCTTCCACGGCTGACTCAGGGTGTATGGCGAAAGGCGTTGACACTCAGGCTGGTTCGCCACCTGGGTGTCGCGCCTCTTCCTCGGCTCCGGTCCTCGCTCGTGCCTCGCTGCGATCCTCACGTCGGTCGGCGCTCAACCGACCCACCTCATCGGGTCACCCCACCCGAGGTCCGTCACACCGTGCTTGTCCAGCGACAACGCCACCAGGGTCCGACGGTGCGCGGCGAAGGTCAGCACGTGCGCGATCATGCCGCCGTAGGTGAAGACCTCGGCCCGCTCGCCGCACGCGTCGACGAACGTGTCGTCGAGCTCGCCGTGCTGGATGGCGGCGCGGACGTTCTCGGCGAAGCGTGGTCCGTCGACCGTCAGCCGGGATCGCAGCGAGAGCACCGACTCGTGTTCCTCGACGCTCCAGTCGTATTCGCGGTTCGCCAGCACGGCGTTCCACATCCCCATCTGGCCGACCAGGCGGGACAGCAACCGGCGCAACGTCATCACGTCCGGGTCGTCGTCGAGGCCGTACTCGATGGGTTCGTCCAGTTGCTCATCGGTCAATCGCGTTGCCCGGTCGATGAATTCGCCGGTCAGCCAGATGTGATGATCGATCATTCGGGTCAGTAGATCCATGGCGGTGAAGCCTCCTCGGCCGGGCAGCCGTAGCCCTCCCGGTGGTTGAAAGTGGACGCCGTTGTTCGACGGGATCTTGAAGTCGCCCGGGTGACAACGGAAATCGCGTGGCGCCATACCGAAGAGGCGGGCGAAGGCACGCGTGAAGGCCTCGTGTGAGGCGTAGCCGGCTTCGACCCCCACGTCGAGGATCCGGCGCTCACTGGTGATGAGCCGGTATGCCGCGCGCTCCAGCAGAAGCCTCCTGCGGAGCGTCGCGGGCGGTTCACCGCCGACCGACGACACGATGCGGTCCAGGTGAAACCGTGACGTGTAGAGCCGCGCCGCCAACCGGGTCGGGGACGTCGAGTGATCGTCGAGGGTCTCGGCGAGGATCCCGACATACCGGCCGAAGGTGTCGGCGTTGCTGCTCATGTCTGCAGCATGGCGCACGTCGCTCGGTCCGGCTTGATCGTCGTTGCCCGGTCGCTCAGCCCCTGTCGGGAGTCATCTTGCCGGCCCGCGCCGCGCGCAGCGCCGCGATCCCCTGCGGTATGGCGCCACACGCGAGCACGGCCATCGCGAGCGTCCAGGACCCGCTGGTGTCATGGACGGCACCGATCAGGATCGGCCCGATCGCGGCCAGCCCGTAGCCGACGGCCTGCGCCATACCCGAGACCTGTCCGGCCTGTGCGGTGGAGTTGCTGCGCAACACCATGAAGAGCAGCGCGAGGCCGATGCCGCAGCCGGGGCCGACCATGATCATGCCGGCCCACAGCACCCACCAGCCGTGGACGGTCAGCAGGCCGACGAAGCCCAGGACGCAGATTCCCAATGCTGCCAACGTGATTGCTCGCTGGTCGGCGAAGCGGCCGGCGATGATCGGCGCCAGCAGCGAGCAGGTGAGGCCCACTGTCTGGCCGAGTGCGAGCACCCCACCGGCGGCGCCGCTCGACATACCCGCTTCGTCCATGAGGAACGTCGGCAGCCAGGCTCCGAACGTGTAGAAGATCAGCGACTGCGCGCCCATGTAGACCGTGATCGCCCACGCGGTGCGGTCGCGCCAGAGATTGCTGGACGGGCGCGTCGCCGACGCGACGTGCCGGCGCCGCAACTGCGGCAGCCACTGCACCATCGCGATGACGACGAGCAGGCCCCATGCCGCCAGGGTCAGCCGCCACCTGCCGCCGACCGCATCGTCGATCGGCACGGTCAGCCCCGCGGCGACGGCGGCACCGCCGGACAGCGTCATGGAATAGAGACCGGTCATCAGGCCCGACCGGTGTGCGAAGTCGCGCTTGATCAGTGCGGGCAGGACGACATTGCACACGCCGATCCCGATCCCGATGAGCACGGATCCGCCGAAAAGCGCTGCGGGAGAAGCGATCAGTCGCAGGGCGATGCCAGCCACCAGCACGGCGAGCGCACCGAAGATGGTCTGCTCGATGCCATAGCGATGCGCCATCCGCGGCGCGACCGGCGCGCTGAGCCCGAAGAAGAGCACCGGCAGCGCGGTCAGCAGACCGGCGGTCGAACTGCTGAACCCGAAGGAGTCGGAGATCGTGTCGAGCAGTGGCGACACCGAGACGACCGCGGGGCGCAGGTTCGCCGCGACCAGCATGATGCCGACTGCCGCCGCGATCGCGGCACGCCCACTGAGCGACGAGCCGTCGTGGGTCTCTTGGGTGTCCATCTCGGCGCAGCTCATCGGCGGGCACCCTCCTCGGCGTCGGTGAGGTAGGCGTCGACGGCGGCGCGGGCCGCGTCGGGGTCACGGTGCTCGATCGCCTCGACGAGAGCGCGGTGGCCGGGCGGGTGGACCTGTGTCGAGTGCAGTGCTCGGGTGACCTCCGCATGCGACTTGTGCATCGCTTCCACCACGCCGGCGTAGATCTGGACGAGCAGTGCGTTGCCGCAGCCGTTGACGACGCCGGCGTGGAAGGCGATGTCCGCCCGGTCGTAGGCTTCGAGTTCGCCTGTGGCAAAGGCCTTTTCGGCTGCTTCGAGGAGACGTCTCATCTGCTTTGTGGCGTCGACTGTCGCCGAGCGCGCGGCGGACGCCGCCGCCTCCGATTCGAGGGCTCGCCGCACCTGGAGCAGGTCGAACAGTTCACGGTGCTCGGTGCGGCCCAGCACCGCGGCGAACGGATTGTCGCTCTTCACGTAGGTGCCGTCACCACGGCGCGGCGCCAGCAGTCCGGCGTGCTCCAGCGCGCGGACCGCCTCCCGGATCGTGTTCCGGCCGACACCGAAGCTGCGCACCAGCTCCGGCTCAGCGGGGATGCGCTCCCCGACCGGCCACGCTCCACTGCGGATCAACTGCTCCATGCGCTCGACGACGAGCTCGCTGGTGCGTTTCGGTGATGCGATGAGGTCCGACACTCGAAACAGCCTAACGTGGGATGTTTCGTGCCCGACCCGGCATTCGTATGCCGAGACCGGCATCGCGCGGCCGCTGGGAGCGAGCCGCCCACGACGCGCAGACCTCACCGAAATGGGGAGCGGACTACGGTCCGTTTTTCCCGCCGCGCGCGTATCGTTGAACGGACAACGAGCCTCGGACACAGGAGTCACCATGAGACTGCACAACCTGCCCACCCGTCTGGCCACCGGTGCCTACATCCTTCACTCCGGCTGGGCGAAGTGGCACGGCAACGAGGAGCAGGCAACCGGCATACACGCAATGGCGTCGGGTGCGTTCCCCGTCTTCAGGTCGATGAAGGCACCGCACTTCCTCAAGATGCTCTCGGTCGGCGAGATGGCACTCGGTACGGCGCTCCTCACGCCGGTCGTGCCGCCGGCGATCGCAGGTGCCGCCCTCACCGGGTTCTCGGGCGCGCTCGTGACGATGTACCTGCGAACCGAGGGCATGCACGAGCCCGGCAGCCCGTGGCCGACACCGCAGGGGACCGCGATCTCCAAGGACATCTGGATGTTCGGCATCGGACTCGGGCTCGTGATCGACGGAGTGACCAAGCCCGCCGCGGGGTGAGATTGCCGGACCACCACGCGCCATACGACACAGGCGCCCTTCCCGTATGCCGGGAAGGGCGCCTGCGATGAATCGGGTGCGGTCAGACGGACCGGGGCAGTGTGACCGCAACCCTCCCGACCCGCCTCGATCCGGACTCCGGCTCCTGCAGGTTCTCCAGATGCTCCTTGCCGGTGCGGGGGCCGAAGACTGCGATCGTCACTGCCACGATGACCCAACACGCAGCGATGTAGACGAACACCGGGCTGTAGCCGTAACTGCCGAAGATCGAGGCCACCAGCAGCGGACCCATGATGTTTGCGAGTCGACCCACGCCATAGACGAATCCATTGCCGGAGTTGCGGTAGGCCGTCGGGAACAGCTCCGGGGTGTAGGCATAGAGCAACGCTGCGAAGGTCTGGATCAGGGCGTTGACGCAGAACCCGAAGACCACGATCGCGATCGGGTTGAAGGTGAGCCCGTACGCCAGGCCGCACGCCGCGATGGAAGCGGCGACGATGGCGATCGGCACCTTGCGCCCGAACCGGTCCGACAGCGGCCAGGCAAGCAACGCTCCGGGAACCGCACCCAGCGTGGTGAGTGCCGAGAACGTCAGGCTGTGCACCAGGTCGAAGCCGTGGGCCTGCAACAGCGTCGGCACCCAGGCGACGAAGCCGTAGAAGCCGAGGGTCTGGAAGATCCACACGACGGAGAGCATCAGGGTGCGCCGGCCGACTGCGCCCCGGAAGAGCATCACGTAGGTCCCACGCTCGGGCTGCTGCTCCGACCACACGACGATGGGCTCCGACTCCGACGAGGGTCGACCGGTCTCGCTCTCGATCGCCGCGACGACCTCATGGGCGCGGTCGCTCATCCCGTGCTGCAGCAGCCAGCGCGGACTCTCCGGCAGCCTCGCAATGAGCGGCAGCGCCAGCGCGCCGAGCGCTCCGAAGACGAAGACGAAGCGCCAGCTGTCGTGGCCCAGCGGGATGATCGCGCGTGCCGCGAACGACATGGCGGGTATGCCGACGAGGCCGATGGCCATCACCCCGGACTGCATGCGTCCCCGGTTGGCCGCAGGCATGATCTCGCACACGTAGGTCGTGCCCGCGACAGTCATCGCCGACAGCCCGGCACCGGTGAGGACCCGCGCGATACCGAGACTGACGGTGCTGGACATGAAGGCGTTCAACAGCGAGCTCGTGGAGAAGAACGTCACTGAACCGAGCAGTGCGCGCCGGCGTCCGACAGCATCCGCAAAACGCCCACCGAAGGTCGCCCCGATGAACATGCCCACGAAGGATGCCGAGGTCACGACTGCGATCGCGTGGACGCTGAGACCCAGGTTGTCCTTGAGCGCGGGCGCGACGTACGCGAACGTGTTGAGGTCGCCGAACTCGAAGAGGAAGGCCACCGCCAGCGCCAGCAGCACCCGTCGATGGAAACGCCCGATCGGCAGGCGGTCCAGTCGTTCAGCCAGGATCGTGTCAAGCATGGTCATGCTCCTTCAGCCAGCACACGCTCGGTGTGCATCATGTCGGACGTTGCTGCGAAACCCGCGCGACGGCCGAAGACCGACCCCGCGGTGAGCCCGGATCCACCCGGGTAGTTGAACCAGAACAGACCGCCGAGGGCCTCACCCGCGGCATACAGTCCGGGGATGGTCTGGCCCGCCGTATCGAGCACCCGGCCGTGCGTGTCGGTGCGAAGCCCACCGAAGGTGAACGTGATGCCGCAGGTGACGGGGTAGGCCACGAAGGGTGCCTCGTCGATCGGTTGGGCCCAGTTGGACTTCGGCGGATTGACGCTGGGGGCGCACTTGCCGTCCTTGATCGTCGGATCGAACGGATGGTCGGTGATGTCCGCATTGAAGGTGGAGACCGTCCGCGTCAGCGCGCTCGCGTCGATCCCCAGTCGTGCGGCGAGTTCCTCGAGGGTCTGCGCCTCGACGCGTGTCGCGCCGGGCGCCTGATATTCCTCCGGACGTAGCAGGTCGGCGGCCTTGGCGTCGAAGATCTGCACGGCATACCCGTCCGGCTGCTGGAGGACTGCCGCTCCGTACTTCGCATAGGTGTAGTTGCGGTAGTCGGCACCCTCGTCGACGAACCGCTCACCGTCGCTGTTGACGACGATGCCGAAGGGGTAGCCGCCCCTGGTCAGCTGATTGGTGAGCTCGCGATCGCCGGTCGGTGATGCGCCGGCGTCCCACGCGACCGAGTGACATCCGCTCCACTGGCCGTAGGGTTGCGCGCCGTGGGCCAGCGCCATGCGCAACCCGTCCCCCGTGTTGTATGGCGTGCCCCGCACCAACGCCAGATCCCATCCGGGGCCCAGGTTCTCGGCCCGCATCTGCGGGTTGGCCTCGAACCCGCCACTGGCGACGACCACGGCGGAGGCATGCACCTCGTGGACCCCGTCATCACCGCTGACGACAACGCCGGTGACTTCGCCACCCTTTTCGAGCAGATCCGTCACGTGCGCGCCGAACCGCACCTCGATGCCGGCCTGTTCCGCCGCCCGCAGGTGCTGCGCAAACATGCCCTTGCCACCGTCGACGGCGCCGAGCGACAGCCCGCCCCAGAAACGCCACTGCCCGTCGACGGCATACGCCTGGCGGTGGAACATCAGCTCGAACCGAAGGCCCTTGCCGTGCAACCAACTGATCACGTCGCGGGACTCGCCAACCAGGACTTCGGAGAGCTCGCGGTCGGTGCGACCCTTCGTGATCCGCTGCAGATCGGCCGCGAAGTCCGCCGTGGTGTAGGGGTCGAGCGTGATGCGGCCCTCCTTGTCCGCCGGCAGGGGTTCGATCACCTCGGCGAGGTCCGCCAAACCGTGGTGCGCGATCCGCATCGCACCGGCGGTGAAGTAGGTGTTGCCGCCGGCCCATTCCCGGGGTGCCTTCTCCAGCAACAGCACCTCCGCCCCCGATTCCCGGGCGGCGTGCGCGGCACAGAATCCTGCGTTTCCGCTGCCGATGACGACGACGTCGTAGATGTCGGACACGTGCGTTTCTCCTTTGTTGACGGTCATGCGCTGTGGATGTGGTCGGCCGAGCCGACCGGCGTGAGTTGCGGGCCGGGCAGGAAGAGCTCGGCGGTGGCAATGCATCGGGCCGCGCGGCTGAGCGTCACCCGGCGGGGACCGGAGTCATCGGACCGGTCGATGCGCGCCACGACCACGCCCGCCGCAGTGCCGATCCGCAGCGATCCGGTGCCCGCCAACTGCCGGCCGAACAACGCCGGCAGCGTTGCGGGGACGGTGGCTGCGCTGAGCACCGCCACAGCCGCGGTGAGGCCGATGGCGGGGTGCGGCCCGCCCATCGAGAGCATGCGGACACTGAGGTCGTAGTCCGCGGCGTCCACCGCGCTCCCGTCGGTGGTGCGGTATGCCGCAGGCGGCCCGACGATGCCGACCTTCGGAATCGCTTGCGGCAGGGGATCGTGCTCGTCGACCAGACCCATCGCGAGGGCTGCGGCGCGACGGAGTGCGACGAGTCGTTCGGCCTCCGGTCCGAGAACCCGCGGCGACTCGGTCCCGATCAGGCCCAGGTCGTCCGCGGCCACGAGCACCGACGGTGCGCCCGCGTCGGCCAACGTCGCCCGCACGGCCCCGGATCCGGACGGCAGCAGGTCCACGGGGTGTCCGGTGGGCAGCAGGGTTCCGGTGGAGCCACCGGCCGGGTCGACGAAGGTGAGATCCACCGGGACACCGGGCTGTACCACCCCGGGCACTCGCGCGGCACCGGAGATCGGCACCGCGCCCCCGGGCGTCGCGACCACCGTCTCGGCGACCGTGCCGGTATTGGTGTTGTGGATGCGAACGGTCGTCACCGGATCCATCGCGGCCACCACCCCGGTCTGCACGGCATACAGCCCGACCGCCGTGGCGCAGTTGCCGCAGTTGCTGCCCCACTCGACGCTCGGCTCGCCGATGCCGACCTGGGCGAAGGTGTAATCGACGTCGCAGTCAGCGCGGACCGACGGCCCCACGATCGCGGCCTTGGAGGTGGTGGAGGTCGCGCCGCCGACGCCGTCGAGTTGACGCCGGTCCTCGGCTCCGAACGCGATGAGCAGCGCCCGATCGCGATCGATGCCGAGTCCGTCGATCTGTGCGGCATCGAAGATCCAGCACTTGCTGGTGCCGCCGCGAACCAATGTTCCGTGCAGTTTCACGTCATTCCCTTCGTGGTTTCCGGAAACCACGATGAGACCTGAAACACATCAGCACAATCTCCAATATCAGAGATGCCATTAAGTTGAGCTAACATCAGCCCATGGCTGAACTCGACGTGCGACGGCTTGCTCTTCTGGCGGAGGTGGCCGGCGAGGGCTCGATCTCAGCGGCAGCGAAGGCAGCGGGTTACACGCCGTCGGCCGTGTCTCAGCAGATCGCCAAACTGGAGCGCGAGGCCGGCCAGCCACTCCTCGAACGACACGCCCGGGGCATCTCCCTGACGGACGGTGGCCGGGCTCTCGTTGGCCGAGCAGGCCGTATTGCCAACGAGATTCGCGCTGCTCGGGCCGAGCTGGACGAGATCGCCGGGCTTCGCTCAGGGTCGGTGCGGCTGGGGTCGTTCCCGACTGCGAGCGCGTCCCTGCTCCCACTCGCCGTCAAGGGGTTCGGGTTGCAGCATCCGGACATCACGGTGTCGGTCCGCAGCGCCCTGCGCGCGGAGTTGCTGGAGATGCTGCACGTTCGCGACGTCGAGCTCGCGCTGCTGTGGGACTACGACTGGGACCGGATCGAGGACAGCTCGCTGGAGCTCCTGCCGCTGATCGACGACCCCACAGCGCTGCTGGTCTCCGCCGGTCATCGGCTCGCCGACCGGTCCGCTGTGCCGTTGGAAGAGCTCGCGCGGGAACAATGGGTGACTCGAGCCGATGACCACCCGCTGGGCGACGTGCTGCGCCGCGTGACCGCTCGGGCCGGCGCGGAGCCCCAGATCACCTTCGAGGCACACGACTACCACGAGGTGCAGGCGATGGTCGCAGTCGGTCTCGGCGTCGCACTCGCTCCCCGAACCGCCCTCACCAACCTGCGCGAAGACGTGCGGGTGATCGATGTCTCCCCCGGCGCACCCGTCCGTCGCATCATGCTGGCGCGCTTGGCGGACCGCCGACTGACACCCGCCGAAGAAGGCATGCGAAGCGAATTCATCACTGCCGCAGCGGAACTCGCAGCCACCTTCCGATGACTCCCAGCTCCATGAGCCGAGAATGACACAGGCGCCCTTCCCGTATGCCGGGAAGGGCGCCCTGCGATGAACCGAGGCTGTCAGGCGGCTACGCGCTCGCCTCGCTGCGCTTGGCCAGCCGCAGCCAGGTCTCGACGACGGTGTCGGGGTTGAGCGACATCGACTCGATGCCCTGGTCCAGCAGCCAGTCGGCCAGGTCCGGGTGGTCCGAGGGCCCCTGCCCGCAGATGCCGACGTACTTGCCACGGGCCTTGCAGGCCTTGATCGCCATGGACAGCATCGCCTTGACGGCGGGGTTGCGCTCGTCGAAGCCGGCGGCGACCAGGCCGGAGTCGCGGTCCAGGCCCAGGGTCAGCTGCGTCATGTCGTTGGAGCCGATCGAGAAGCCGTCGAAGTGATCGAGGAACTGGTCGGCGATGACCGCGTTGCTCGGCACCTCGCACATCATGATGACCTGCAGGTCGTTCTCACCGCGCTTCAGGCCGTTCTTGGCCAGCAGGTCGATGACACCTTCGGCTTCCTCGAGAGTGCGCACGAACGGGATCATCACCTTCACATTGGTGAGCCCCATGTCCTCGCGGACGTGACGCAGCGCCTCGCACTCCATGGCGAAGCAGTCCTCGAAATCCTTTGACAGGTAACGCGATGCGCCGCGGTACCCGATCATCGGGTTCTCTTCGTCGGGCTCGAATCCCTCACCACCGAGCATGCCCGCGTATTCGTTGGACTTGAAGTCCGACATACGCACGATGACCGGCTCGGGCGCGAACGCCGCGGCCAGCATCGAGACACCCTCGGCCACCCGCTTGACGAAGAACTCGCGCGGGCTGTCGTATGCCGAGATCAGCGCCTCGATGTCCGCGCGAAGCTCCGGCTCCTGCTGGTCCAGCTCGAGCAGGGCGCGCGGGTGGATCCCGATCTGGCGGTTGATGATGAATTCGAGCCGGGCCAGGCCGATCCCCTTGTTGGGCAGCCGGCTGAACTCGAACGCCTGGTCCGGGGTGCCGACGTTCATCATGATCTTGACCGGGACCTCGGGCATCTCGTCCAGAGCGGTCTCGTTGACGTCGAAGTCGCGCGCGCCGTCATAGACGAAGCCGGTGTCGCCCTCGGCGCAGGAGACGGTGACCTCCTGGCCATCCGCCAAATCCTTTGTCGCAGAGCCGGTTCCGACGACGGCGGGAATGCCGAGCTCACGCGCGATGATCGCTGCGTGGCAGGTGCGGCCACCGCGGTTGGTGATGATCGCCGACGCGCGCTTCATGATCGGCTCCCAGTCGGGGTCGGTCATGTCCGCGACGAGCACCTCGCCGGGCTGGAACTCGTGCATCGAGTCGATCGAGCCGAGCCTGCGCACCGCGCCCGCACCGATCTTCTGGCCGATGGCGCGACCCTCGGCCACGATCGGGCCGCGCTCCTTGAGCACGAACCGCTGCAGCGTCGAGGCGTTGGCACGCGACTGCACGGTCTCGGGACGGGCCTGCAGGATGTAGAGCTTGCCGTCGACACCGTCCTTGCCCCACTCGATGTCCATCGGCCGGCCGTAGTGCTCCTCGATGGCGACCGCGTGCTTGGCCAACTCGGTGACCTCGTCGTCGGTGAGCGACAGCTTGCCCTGGTCGGCCTCGTCGACCGGCACGAAGTGGATGGTCTCCCCCACGGTCGGGTCGTCGGTGTAGACCATCTTGGTCGCCTTGGTCCCGACGCCGCGCTTGAGGATCGCGGGACGATCGGCCTTCAGCGCCGGCTTGTAGACGTAGAACTCGTCGGGGTTGACGGCGCCCTGGACGACGGCCTCGCCGAGGCCGTAGCTGGAGGTGATGAAGACCGCGTCGCGGAAGCCGGACTCGGTGTCCATCGTGAACATCACGCCGGAGGACCCGATGTCCGAGCGCACCATCCGCTGGACGCCGGCGGACAGCGCCACCAGCGAGTGGTCGTAGCCGGCGTGCACGCGGTAGGCGATGGCACGGTCGTTGTAGAGCGAGGCGAAGACCAGCTTGATCGCGTGCAGGATGTTGTCGATGCCGCTGATGTTGAGGAAGGTCTCCTGCTGGCCGGCGAACGACGCGTCCGGCAGGTCCTCGGCGGTGGCGCTGGAGCGCACCGCGAAGGTCGCGTCCTTGCCCTGCTCACCGGTGAGCTTCTCGTATGCCGAGCGAATGTCGGCCCCGAGGTCGGCCGGGAATTCCTGCCGCTCGATGTCGCCGCGGATCTTCGCACCGACCTTCGCCAGTTCCCGCACGTCGTCCACGTCGAGGCCGTCCAGCAGCCCGTCGATCTCGGCCTTCAGGCCGGTCTCTTCGAGGAACCGCCGGTAGGCGTCCGCAGTGGTCGCGAACCCGGTCGGCACGCTCACGCCGGCCTTGGACAGGTGCTGCACCATCTCACCGAGCGAGGCATTCTTGCCACCCACGGTCTCGACGTCGTTCATGCCGAGATCGGCGAACCACTCGATGTTCGTCATGTCGGGATTCCTTTCGTATGACGCGACGTTCGCGTCATCTACCTCGGGCGCCGGAAGCTCGTCCGGCACTCAATTTGCGCGTCTGCATGATCGTGGCTGCCATCTCCTCCACGGACATCCGGGCGGAGTTGATGTAAGGGATGCGGTGCGTGCGAAACATCGCCTCGGCACGCCGCAACTCGTAGGTGCACTGCGCAAGGGTCGCGTATGCCGAGCCCGGTCGCCGCTCGGACCGCACCTGACTGAGCCGTTGCGCGGTCGACAACAGGCCGTAGCACTTGTCGGCATACGGGGCGATCGGCTTCGGCAGCCCGCCGGTCTCGAAGTCCTCTTCGACGAGCGGGTAGTTCGCGACACGCAACCCGTACTGCAGGGCGAGGTACATGGTGGTCGGCGTCTTGCCGCAGCGCGAGGGCGCCGTGAGGATCAGGTCGGCCCGCTCGAGCTGCCGCAGGCTCTGACCGTCGTCGTGCTCGATCGCGAACTCGACGGCCTTCATCCGGTTGTCGTACTCGCCGACATCGCGCATGCCGTGGGCGCTGCTGGCGTTGTGTGCGGCGTTGACGTGCAGCACCCGCTCGACCATGTCCAGGTGCGAGCCGAAGAGGTCGATGAAGGCGCACTCGGTGCCGGACAGGATCTCGCGGATCTCCTCCACGGCGACCGTGGAGAAGACCAGCGGGGTCACGACGTCGGTCTTGACGGCGTCCATCTGCGCCACGGCCTCGTGCGCCTGCTCCGGGGTCTTGATGAACGGCAGCTTCTCGCGCACGAACCGCACGCTGGGAAACTGCTGCAGCATCATGTTGCCGAGCGTCTCGGCAGAGATCCCCGTCCCGCCGGCCACGAAAAAGACCGGGGTCGCAGGCGTCTCGGCCGGGAAATCCACAGGCCGAACTCTGCCATATGAACCCTCGAACAACTGACGGGGTGCCCGGGCCGCTGCTGCACTCATGAAGGACCAGTCGACCCGGGAACCCGGCGCCGTTATCCCGCGAGCTTCTCGGCGGCGGCCAGCAGCACGCAGGTCACGACGCCTTCCATGGCAGCCGTGACTTCCTCGGGCACCGGGAAGGTCGGCGCCAGGCGGATGTTGGTGTCGTCCGGGTCCGTGCCGTAGGGGTATGACGCACCGGCGGGCGTCAACGCGATGCCGGCTTCCTTCGCCAGCTGCACGACCCGGGTCGCGGTGCCCGGAAGCACGTCGAGGCTGACGAAGTAACCGCCGATCGGGTCGGTCCAGGAGGCGATGCCCTTGCCACCGAGCTTCTCGCGCAGGATGCGCTGCACCTCGGCGAACTTCGGCGCGATGATGTCGCGGTGCCCGCGCATGTGCCGGCGCACGCCCTCGGCATCGCCGAAGAACTCCGCGTGCCGCAGGTGGTTGAGCTTGTCCGGACCGATCGACCCGTTGGCGAGGTGCCCGAGCCACCACTTCACCTGCGGGGCGGAGGCCGCGAGGAAGCCGACACCGGCTCCGGCGAAGGTGATCTTGGACGTCGACGCGAAGATGATCGGCCGGTTCGGGTTGCCCGCGGCACTGGCGAGCGACAGGATGTCGGCGCTCTTGGCCTCGTCCTTGGTCAGGTGGTGGAACGCGTAGGCGTTGTCCCAGAAGATCTTGAAGTCCGGTGCCGCGGTCGGCATCGAGGCCAGCTGCGCCGCAACCTCCTGGGTGCACACGGCACCCGCCGGGTTGGAGTAGGTCGGCACGACCCAGATGCCCTTGATGGTCGGGTCGTTCGCGACGAGCTCCGCGACTGCGGCCGCGTCCGGGCCGTCCGGCGTCATCGGCACGGAGACCATCTCGATGCCGAGCGACTCCAGCAGCGTGTGGTGGCGGTCGTAACCGGGCACCGGGGTGATGAAGCGGACCTTCTCCTCCTGCGACCAGGGGCGCGGGGAGTCGACGCCGCCGAAGAGCGTCAGCCAGTAGAGGGTGTCGCGCATCATCGTCAGGCTCGAGTTGCCACCGGCGACGAGCTGCTCCGGCTCGACCCAGAGCAGCTCGGCAAAGATCTCCCGCAGCTTGGCCAGGCCCTGCAGCCCGCCGTAGTTGCGGGTGTCGACGCCGGCCTCATCGACATACGTCGTGGGCAGCTTGAGGAGGTCGTTCGACAGATCCAGCTGCTGGGCCGACGGCTTACCACGCGTGAGATCGAGCTTGAGGCCGCTGGACTTCAACGTCTCGTATGCCGTCTGCTGCTCCTGGCGGAAAGCGGCGATCTCGTCGGCGGAAAGCTCGGTCAGTGGTTGCGCGTTGGACACAGCGTGGTTCTCCTGGGGACTTCCGAAGCGGTCGCCCCAGTCTCTCAAAGGTCCCTCGCCCTCCCGCGCACCGGACCGTATGACGGACGGTCAGCGGATCGTCAGCGCTCCTGCGCCCCGGTGGTGTGCGCGACGGCCCGCGGAAGCTGCAGCAGGCAGCGCACGCCCTCCCGGGCTTGCACGGCGGCCACCCGCCACTGCTGCTGCCTGGCCTGTTGCCACGAACTGCGCCCGGCGTAGGCGACCGAGTAGAGCAACGCCCTTCTCGTGGTGGCCGACCGGCGCGCGGGCGGCACGTGGCGACCGATCATGCCGATCGCGGTCACCCGCTCCCGGATGTTGAGCCCGGTCCGCATCCGGTGCGACGAGTCGGATTCGCCGTGCTTGCGGTAGCCGGCCAGGATCTCGTCGACGAAGACGACCGGACCGGCGGCAGCCAGCCGGGTCCACATCTCCCAGTCCGCGGCGTGCGGCAGGTCGGCACGGAACCCACCGACGTCCTGGTATGCCGAGCGTCGCACCACGATGCCCGGTGTGCGCACCCGGTTGGACACGACGAACGCGTCGAACGCGCCGTCCCACACACCGGTGCCGGTCCGGTAGCGGCGACTCTCGTGCAGTCGCGCACCCGCATCGTCGATGTCGACCGTCCGGCACATCGCGGACAGTGGCGAGGCGCCCGCCCCGAAGGCCGCCTCCATCGCCCGATAGAAGCCCGCCAGCACGATGTCGTCCCCGTGCAGCAGATGCACCAGCTCCCCCTGCGCGAGCTCGACGCACCGGTTGAACGTGCCGATCGCCCCGAGGTTGTGCGGGTTTCGTTCATACCGGACCCGGCCCCTGCCGACCGCACGGACGACGGCCTCCGGGTCGTCGGTCGAAGCATCGTCCACCACGATGATCTCGGCGTCCTCCCGATCGCCCAGTTGGGTGACGACCTCCCCCAGCGTCTCGGGCAGGAAGTGCGCACAGTTGTACGCCGGAACGACCACCGACCACCGGATGGTCGTCGTCCGTTCAGGTGTTGTACTCACTGCGTTCCCCCTCTGTCTCGCCTGGTGACTAGCGTCGGAATTCCCTTGTGAAACAAGCGTATCCGGCCATTCCGGACGGGGCGAAACTCGACACGGGAGCGACAGTACATGCGGATCGGAATAGCAGGAGCGGGTTTCTCCGGAGCGGTGATGGGACGCGAGCTGGCCGAGGCCGGACACGATGTCGTTGTGCACGAGACACGTGATCACGTCGCCGGCAACTGCCACACCGAGCGCGACGCCGAGACCGGCATCATGGTGCACCGTTACGGCCCGCACATCTTCCACACCGGCGACGAGCGAGTCTGGGCCTACATCAACGGTTTCGGCGACATGCAGCCCTACAACCACCGCGTGTTGAGCACGGTCGGCAGCCGGGTCTACTCGCTGCCGGTCAACCTGCTCACGATCAACCAGTTGTTCGACACAACACTGGATCCAGCGGGCGCGGAGGCCTTCATCCGGGAGCAGTCGGACCAGTCGATCGACGAGCCGGCCAACTTCGAGGAGCAGGCGCTGAAGATGATGGGGCGCAAGCTCTACGAAGCGTTCTTCCACGGATACACCTGGAAACAATGGGGATTGGAACCGACCGAGATCCCGGCTTCAGTGCTGCGCCGCCTGCCGCTGCGGTTCAACTACGAGAGTTCCTATTTCGCGCATCCCTACCAGGCGATCCCCCGCGACGGCTACACCGCGATCATCGAGCGGATCCTGGACCATCCGGGCATCGAGGTCCGGCTGAGCACGCCATACAGCGCGGCGGACCGGGAGCATTTCGACCACTCGATCTGGACCGGCCCGCTCGATGCGTGGTTCGGTCACCGGCTCGGCCGGCTCGGCTACCGCACCCTGGACTTCGAGGAGATCCGCGCCACGGGCGACTTCCAGGGCTGCGCCGTCATGAACTACGGCGACGTCGACGTGCCGTACACCCGCATCTCCGAGCACAAGCACTTCGCGCCGTGGGAGCAGCATGAGGACACCATCTGCTTCCGCGAGTTCTCCCGCCTCGCCGGCGAGGACGACATCCCCTACTACCCGATCCGGATGGCCAAGGACAAGGTCCTGCTGGAGCAGTACCTCGACGCGGCGCGGAAGGAGCCGGGTGTGACCTTCGCCGGCCGACTGGGCACTTACCGCTACCTCGACATGGACGTCACGATCGCGGACGCGCTGGCAGCGGCCGACGCGATGAAGGAGGCGATCAGCGCGGGGCGGCCGATTCCCGCGCTGCTGCAGGGCTGATCCCGGCCCGGGCACCGTCGGACTCCAGGTGGGCGACCTGCTGCTGCAGGTCGCTCACCTGTTGCTGCAGCACCGCCAGTGCGTAGAGGAGATCCCCGTTGCTGACCTCGGTCCGCGACGAGCGTGTCGGGATCATCGACGCGAGCCGGCTGTTGTCGGCCAACTGCTGCTGCGCGTACTTCCGCGTCATCGACGCCGTACGACGCACGCCCGAGTAACGCAGGTGATGCCACCCGACGAGCACCTTGTTGTCCGTGGCGGGGCGTCCGGCGAGCGCCTTGCCCCAGGCCTGCTGGTTGCCCTTCGCGATCGCGAGCGACAGGCGCCGCGTGTGCTCGCCCTTGTTGCCCTCGTTGAGCGCCCGGATGACCAGCGGCGTCGAGTACTGCGCGAAGATCGGCCGCACGATGCCGAAGAGCGTGTCGCGCAGTTCCTCCGGCGTACGGCGGGAGATCCACTCCAGCTGCGAGATGACCCAGGTCAGCAAGGTGACCTGGTAGATCTCCAGCACGCCGCGCTGCTGCAGCCACTCGTGGATGGTGTCGTGGTGCTGGAAGATGCGGAAGAGCCGCTCGTCGGCGGTCGCCATCGTCTGCCCGGACCGGGCGACCCGGTGATACGCGAGCACGGTGGGCACGATCGCGATCGAGCGAGCGCTCACGATCGAGAACCAGTGGAACGGGTTGTCCTCGAAGAAGTGGTCCCCGACGGGGAATCGGATGCCCTCGTCCTCCAGCAGCGAACGCCGGTAGAGCTTGCGCCAGGGCACTGCGATGAACCGCAGGAACTGGTGGCGGGTCGTCGGGTCGAGGTCGTAGCTCGACTGCTCGAGTGCGGCCCAGCGGTGCGCATCGGCCGGCTCGTTGCGCGCACCGCTCGAATCCTCGACCTCGAGGTACTTGCACATGGCGAGTTCGGCGCCCGCGGCGTCGGCCGCCCGCACCAGTTGCTCGAACATCTCCGGCTCGACGAAGTCGTCGCCGTCGACGAAGCCGACCCAGTCGCCGGTGGCCCGGTCCAGACCCGCGTTCGCCGCGGTCGCGACACCGCCGGGGCTGTTCACACCGAGCAGGACGGGGATGAATCGCGAGTCGTGTGAGGCGAATTCGCGGATCTTGTCCGGCGTGGCGTCACTGGAACCGTCGTCGACGACCAGGACCTCGATGTCCTCGATCGTCTGCGCCGCGACGCTGCGCAGACACTCCTCGATGTACGCCTCGATGTTGTATGACGTGACGATGATGCTGACTGCGGGCATGAGTGATCGGCTCCAGGATCAGACGAGCGAGCGGCGGACGATGCGGTCGGCGAGGGACGGATCCCGTCGTTCCCGGATGCGCATGAAGTCGGCCAGGTTGATGCGTAGCAGGTGCTGTTGCAGCCGTTGCCGGCCGTCATCGACCACCTCGGGCGCGAGCCGATCGAGCGCCCACGCCGAGGAGCGCAGCGCGAAGTCCCAGTAGTGATGGGAGTAGCGGTTGCGCAGGTCGGGGCGCCGCTGCAGTTCGTCATACGTCTCGTCGAGCGCGTCGAAGAGCGCCAGGCGCTCCCGACCCATCCGGTGCGACAGGTTGCCGCCACCGTCGCCGACGATGTGCGTGCAGACGGGCTCGTTGAGCAGCAGGATCGAGCGCGCACCGAGCAGCGTCATCCAGTGCCCGAGAATGTCGTTGTGCACGTGAGTTGCGCTGAACCGCAACCCGGTTCGGCGGAAGTGCTCCGTGCGCAACAGCTTGTTCCAGGGGTAATTAGAGAAACCCAGCAGGCGCGGCACCTCCGACAGTCGCACCAGGCGGCGGGCGTCGTCGCCGACATACCGTTCCCAGACGATCTGGTCGAACGAGTTCATCCCCGTGTAGTCGGTGGTCCAGCCGCGCCGGTAGATGTAGGGCATCATCGCGACGTCGGTGTCGGTCGAGTCCAATGCGCCGATGGCGCGCGCCACCACGTCGGCGTCCAGCTCATCATCGGCGTCGAAGAAGATCGAGTAGCGGCCACGGGCCAGCTCGAAACCCACGTTGCGGGCATGCCCGGCACCGTGGTTGCTGCCCAGCGTGACGAGTCGGACATCCTCCTGCGCCAGCGCTCGGACCACCTCCACCGAGTCGTCGGTCGAGCCGTCGTCGACGACGATGACCTCCACCCGCTTGCCGGGCACCTGCAGGAACGAATCGACGACCTTGCCGACGGTCGCGGCCGCATTGCACATCGGGATGATTGCGGTCAGATCTGGAACGGGTGCGGGAGAAGTCACGTCCGGAATTGCTGCTTTCACATTGGTTTTCGCGGCCAGTTCGCATCGAGTCTCCGGGGAGATTACCCCACGGATTCGGCGGAAATCGCACCCGAACGGACGCCCGGGGAAGCGGACGACCACTGGTCACCCGCCGTCCACCTGCCGTCCATTTCCAGGTCGTCCGGCTCCACACATGATGGGCGGGCTGCAACCTTGCGGTGCTGTCGAGAGGTGGAGAACGTGGTCGATGAGTCAGGGACTCAGGAGCTGCTGCAGCAGATCCTGAAGCAGGTGCGCACGACCCGCGAGATCCCGTCGACGGCGCTCGGGCTGCGCCAGGCAGCGGTCCAGGACTCGGTCGATCACATCCGTTCCGACGCGCGCTTCGCCGCAGCCCAGGTGCACCAGCACAACCCCGATGCGCTGCGGCACGCCATACCGCACGTGCCGGAGTGGCCCGGGCTCGTCGCCGAGTTCGGCGTGCACACCGGGCGTGGCCTGACCCTGATCGCCGATGCCTTCCCCGACGCGACGGTGCACGGCTTCGACTCGTTCGAGGGCCTGCCCGAGGCATGGACGGGCAGCCGGGAGGACGCCGGGGCCTTCGACATCGGCGGCAAGCCGCCGAAGCTGGGCGTCACCAACACCGAGTTCCACGTCGGCTGGTTCGACGAGACGGTCCCGAAGTTCGCCGCCACCACCACCGAGCCGTTCCGCTTCGTGCACCTCGACGCCGACCTCTACAGCTCGACGAAGACGGTCTTCGACGGGCTCGGCGACCGCTTCGTCCCGGGCACCGTCATCGTCTTCGACGAGTACTTCGGCTACCACGGGTGGCGGCAGCACGAGCATCGCGCCTTCACCGAGTTCCTGCAGGCCCGGCCGGATCTGGACTTCGACGCGGTGACCATCGGGCACATGAACCTCGGCGTGAAGCTGCGCGAGGCGTAACCACCGGCCTCCTCTCGCGGGTGGTTTCAGCGCAACCGGCGGATCGACGGATTGAGCGCGAACACCGCACAGAGCAGGCTCATCGCCATACCGAAGAACGTGGTGGTCACGACCACCGACGACGCACCGACGAGGAGTCCGAAGATCGGGGTGGTCGCCGGTGTCAGCACCAGGTCGCCGAGGTTGCTGACCGAGGACACCCGGCCCAGGTGACTGGCCGCGATGATGCGCTGGAACGACCCGCTCAGCCACACCGAGGCGAGCCCGGCGGTGACGCCGACGATCGTCATACCCAGGACCAGCCCGACCCGGGTCGGCAGGCCGACCGCGGCCAGCCCGAATCCCTGCAGCACCAGCAGGCGGAAGGATCGGCGCGGCAGGTAGTCACCCTGCCAGCGCGTGCCCGCCACGGATCCGACGATCGCCCCCACCGCGAAGGTCGCCTCCGAAGCGCCCAACCAGCCTGAGCCCCAATGGGATTGGGACACCCGCAACGCGACACCGACCGACATGACCGGCGTGACGAAGACGTTCAGCGCTGCCAGCCCGAGCAGGAAGATCCGGGCGACCTCGGACCCGCGGATGTAGTCCCACCCGGACCGAAGCGACCGGGAGACCGGCTCCTCGGGTGCGCGCGGCAGCCGGTATCGGGTGCGCACCACCAGACGCAGCACGACCAGCACGCCGAGAAAGGTCAGCCCGTCCGCGATCATCGAGAAGCCGAAGCCCCAGTGGATGACGACCGCGCCCAGCGGCGCCCCGAGCAGCCGCGCGAGCCGCGAGCCGGTCTGTGCCCAACCGCTGACGGTCACCAGGTCGTCGGTGTCGACGAGTTGCCGCACCAGAGTTCTGGCCGCCGGTCCGCTCAGGCCGCTGACCGTGCCGAAGCAGATGGCAACCGCGAAAAGCACTGCGCCTGCGTGCAATCCGGCCTGCCAGCACACGGCGGCGATCCCCAGCACGACGACACGGGCGAACTCACCGAGGATCATCACGCGTCGGGTGTCGTAGCGGTCGGCGATCACGCCGCCGAAGAGTGTGCAGATGGCCTGCGGCAGCATCTCCACGCCGAGGACGAAACCGGCCAGCCCCGGGGAGAACAGGTGCACCGCGGTCCACGCGAGACCGATCGCGAAGACGGTGTCGCCGGCCGCGGAGACGATCACGGCCAGCAGGTAGACCTGCACCATCCGGTCGCGCCGGACCGGTGGAGGTGTCGCGGTGATGAGCACGGGCTGGTCGAGGGCGGGAGTCGTCATACCGCACCCGGCTCGCTGGGGAAGACACGCGCGATGAAGCGCACCGGGCGACGTTCCTCGTCGGGATGTTCCACGGCGTCGGCGCGGACCTCACGGGTCCACTCGTCGGTCAGGGCGACGATCCGGTTCTTCAGGTCGTCCATCTGCGCCGGCGTCGCCGCGACGAAATTGTCGTGGGCGAGCCCCTCACGCCACTGCCGTGGCAGTTCGTCGCGGGTGCGCATCCACTGCACCGTTGCGGCATTGAGGTATTCGAGGTTCGCCCGCTCGGCGGCGTCCGCGACCTGCCGGGCGAAGCTGCCGTCCGCGTAGTCGTCCGCGCTCCAGGAGAGCCGGCGCTTGTTGCCGCGCCACCACGACTCACGGGTGTCCCGGGCCAGCTCCGGCGCGGGTTCGATGAAGCCCACCTTGTGCATCGGCTTCAGGTGATGGCTGACCGAACCCACGGCGATGCCGAGCCGGGCGGCGAGCTGACCCACCGTGGCGGACCCGTCGTTGGTCAGGATCTCGAAGATGCGGCGTCGCACCGGGTGATGCAGTGCGAGCAGTGCATCGATCAGTGCGGCACCCTCGGGCAGTTCGGGAAGGCCGTCCGGCGGTGCGGAGTCGGTATGCCGCTCGGCGGCGATCCTGCGTGGCATGCCTCAAGGGTGGAATGCGCTCACGGCATACACAAGAGCCCTTGTATAACTCGCCGGAGATTCGTCGTCGCCCGCAACCCGACCGCTGTCATCACCAGCGACGCGCCCGCACCGGCCAGGATCGCGTTACCACGTCGCATCACTATTTTCTGTTTGCGACACGCACCTCCGCCACAACTGTCACAATATTCTCCGCACACCCTCGTGACGCCATCGCGGCCGAGGTGAGCACGCCGTTCGGCAGCCACTCCACCCGAGCCACGAGGACGTCACATGGGTATCCCTCGCCTTCTCACCGTCACGATCACCGCCGTCGCAGCCGTCGGCACCATCGCCGTTGCGCCCGCGCAGGCGGACACCGAGCCGACACCAGGAACGAGCGCGTATGCCGGGCCGACCATCCCGGGCCCGGCCGGGAATCCGGTGTGGGCGCGCCCATCGACCCAGCGCCTCGGCGCGGCACTCACCTGGGTGTCGTGCGGAGCGACCGGCACGGATGCCGCGATCGCCGTGAAGCTCGCCGGAGCCATGACCTACTCGCGGATGGGGCGGCGCCTGAGCGCCGAGCAGGCCGGCTGCGCCCGTCGCATCGTCGCGGCCTCACGTGCCAGCGGCCTGGACCGCAAGGCCGCCGAGATCGCGCTGATGACCGCGATCGTCGAGACGACGTTGCGCAACTACACCGGCGGCGACCTGGACAGTGTCGGCCTGTTCCAGCAGCGCAACTCCTGGGGCAGCTACGCCCAGCGCATCAGGCCGGAGTCCGCGACCGCGAAGTTCCTGAGCGTGATGCAGCAGTTCTATCCACGCAACGGGTGGCTGAAGGCATCCGCGGGGCAGGTCGCCGCCGACGTGCAGCGTCCGGCTGCGGCATACCGCGGCGAATATGCCCTGGCGCAGACCTCCGCCGACGCACTGTTGAACGTTCTGTGGCCGCTGCCGGTCGCCGCGCCGGCCCCGGGCCCGGCCAAGCCGCCGGCCAGCCTCGCCGGCTTCGGTGATGTCACCGGCGACCGGGTCCTGGACCGCATCGCCTACCGCAGCGACCTGCGGGGCGGCAGTATCCGGTTGTACCGCGGCTGGACCACCGGCATCACGCTCGGCTCCGGCCTGAACCAGTACCGCGCCCTGCTGCGCGGAGACTTCGACGGCAACGGGTCCGCCGAGCTCCTGGGTGTGGCCGCGGACGGGCATCTGGTCCGCTACGCCATCGGCCGGAACGGCACGCTCGGGGCCGGTACGCGGGTGGCCGGCAGCAGCGGATGGGCGGCATACAGTCAGTTCGTCGTCGTCAACGACCTGGGGCGGCGCGCGGCGCAACGCCGCGTCGGCATCACCACCAGTGGCAACGTGACCTACTTCGGCTCCCGCACGGTCACGACCCGCAACCTGATCCCGCTGACCATCTACAAGCAGCCGCTGCCGGTGCGCGACCTCAACGGCGACGGGCTGTCGGACCTCGTTGCTGTCCGCAGGGCGACCGGCCGGCTCACCGCGTTCTACGCCCACGCGAACGGCACGTACAGCAAGGGCCCCGAGTTCGGCACCGGTTTCTGGAACAGGTTCCGAGCGATCACCAGCGACGGCAACGGAGTCCTGCGTGGCATCGACGCCAAACCGCAGGTGCAGCGCGCCTATGTCGTCCGGAACGTGCGCCCGGGCGGCGTCCGCCTCCTCGGCGTGGGTCGCGGCAGTTGGGCGCCATACGCAGGCCTGCTCTAGCGACGACCGACGCCGGACAACGCGAAGCGGCCCCGGAACTCGTGGTGAGTTCCGGGGCCGCCTCAGTGCGCAGCTAGCTCAAGGTCACTTGTTGATCTTGGTGACCCGGCCGGCGCCGACGGTGCGGCCGCCCTCGCGGATGGCGAAGCGCAGGCCCTCCTCCATGGCGATCGGCTGGATGAGCTGGACGGACATCTCGGTGTTGTCACCGGGCATGACCATCTCGGTGCCCTCGGGCAGCGTCACGACACCGGTGACGTCCGTGGTGCGGAAGTAGAACTGCGGACGGTAGTTGTCGTAGAACGGCGTGTGACGGCCACCCTCGTCCTTGCCCAGGATGTAGACCTGACCCTCGAACTCGGTGTGCGGGGTGATCGAACCCGGCTTCACGACGACCTGACCGCGCTCGACGTCCTCGCGCTTGGTGCCACGGAGCAACAGGCCGACGTTCTCACCGGCGCGACCCTCGTCGAGCAGCTTGCGGAACATCTCGATGCCGGTGACGGTGGTCTTCTGCGAAGCCTCCTTGATACCGACGATCTCGACCTCTTCGTTGACGTTCAGCACGCCACGCTCGATACGACCGGTGACGACGGTGCCACGACCGGTGATCGTGAAGACGTCCTCGATCGGCATCAGGAAGGGCTTCTCGATGTCGCGGACCGGGTCCGGGATGGACTCGTCGACCGCGTCCATGAGCTCCTCGACCGACTGGGTCCACTCCGGGTCGCCCTCGAGCGCCTTCAGCGCCGAGACCTTCACGACCGGGGCGTTGTCGCCGTCGAACTCCTGGCTCGACAGCAGCTCACGGACCTCCATCTCGACGAGCTCGAGGATCTCCTCGTCGTCGACCATGTCGGCCTTGTTCAGCGCCACCAGGATGTAGGGAACGCCGACCTGACGCGCGAGCAGCACGTGCTCACGGGTCTGCGGCATCGGGCCGTCAGTGGCCGCGACGACCAGGATGGCGCCGTCCATCTGAGCAGCACCGGTGATCATGTTCTTGACGTAGTCGGCGTGACCCGGAGCGTCGACGTGCGCGTAGTGACGCTTGTCGGTCTCGTACTCCTGGTGCGAGACGTTGATGGTGATACCGCGCTGGCGCTCCTCGGGAGCGTTGTCGATGTCCGCGAACGCCGACGCCTTGTTGAGGTCGGGGAACTTGTCCGCCAGCACCTTGGTGATAGCAGCCGTCAACGTGGTCTTGCCGTGGTCGACGTGACCGATCGTTCCGATGTTGACGTGCGGCTTGGTCCGCTCGAACTTGGCCTTAGCCACTGTGGGGTCCTCCTTCAAGGACAGTTGCTGACGCCGGGGCGGCGCCTTCGGATGTGTTGTGTTTCTTTATTGACAGCCGGGCTGACGATAGGCGCTGCGGCATACCACGTTCAATTCGGTATGCCGCCGCGCCCACGCGTCACTCGCCCCGGATCTTCTTGATGATCTCGTCCGCGACGTTCCGGGGAACCTCGGCGTACGAGTCGAACTGCATCGTGTAGTTGGCACGACCCTGGGTCTTGGACCGCAGGTCACCGACATACCCGAACATCTCCGACAGCGGAACGACGGCCTTGACGACCTTGGCTCCGCTGATGTCCTCCATGGCCTGGATCTGACCGCGACGAGAGTTCAGGTCGCCGATCACATCGCCCATGTAGTCCTCCGGGGTGCGAACCTCGACGGCCATCATCGGCTCGAGCAGCGCCGGGTCGGCCTTGCGGGCCATCTCCTTCAGCGCCATCGAACCGGCGATCTTGAACGCCATCTCCGAGGAGTCGACGTCGTGGTAGGCGCCGTCCAGCAGGGTGGCCTTCACGCCGACCAGCGGGTAGCCGGCCAGGATGCCGAGCTGCATGGCCTCCTGGATGCCGTGGTCCACCGACGGGATGTACTCGCGCGGGACGCGTCCACCGGTGACCTTGTTCTCGAACTCGTAGAGCTCGCCGTCCTCGGTGTTGAGCGGCTCGAGCGTGAGCTGCACCTTCGCGAACTGACCGGATCCACCGGTCTGCTTCTTGTGGGTGTAGTCGTACTTCTCGACCGCGCGACGGATCGTCTCGCGGTAGGCCACCTGCGGCGCACCGACGTTGGCCTCGACCTTGAACTCGCGCTTCATCCGGTCGACGATGATGTCGAGGTGCAGCTCGCCCATACCGCCGATGACGGTCTGGCCGGTCTCCTCGTCCAGACGGACGGTGAAGGTCGGGTCCTCCTGCGCCAGCTTCTGGATCGCGGTGCCCAGCTTCTCCTGGTCGCTCTTGGTCTTGGGCTCGATCGCCACGTGGATGACCGGCTCCGGGAAGCTCATCGACTCCAGAACGATCTGCTCGTTCGGGTCGC
>NZ_DASZNO010000020.1:0-36362 GCF_035551235.1 Flexivirga sp.
CCGATGCTGGAGCACTTCCGCTACCTGAAGTCCGTCGCGGAGGCGAACCATGTGCAGCCGAAGTTCTCGATCCCGTCGCCGACGGTGCTGGACTTCCGGGTCGAGCCGGCCAACCTGGCCGCGCCGGACTACCCCGACCGCGATGCGTATGTCGACGATCTCGTGCAGACCTACCGCGACGCGATCGCTGCCTTCTACGCCGAGGGAGCGCGCTACCTGCAACTGGACGACACGGTGTGGGCCTACCTGTGCAGTGATGCGGAGCTGGAGCGCGCTCGCACCGAGCGGGAGATCGACGTCGACGGCATCGGACATCGCTACCGCGACATCCTGATCCGCGTGCTCGAGGGCAAGCCCGACGACCTGGTGGTCACGACACACGTATGCCGCGGAAACTTCCGCTCGACCTGGATCTCCTCCGGCGGCTACGAGCCCGTCGCCGAAGATCTCTTCGCGGTCCCGTACGACGGGTTCTTCCTGGAGTACGACTCCGACAGGGCGGGCGGCTTCGAGCCGCTGCGCTTCTTCCCCAAGGGTGAGCAGACCGTCGTGCTCGGGCTGATCACCTCCAAGACAGGTGAGTTGGAGAATCCGGACGAAGTTCGCGCGCGCATCGCGGAAGCCGCGAAATACGTTCCCCTGCAACAGATCGCGATCTCCACGCAGTGTGGTTTCGCGTCGACGGAAGAGGGCAACATCCTCACCGAGGACGAGCAATGGGGCAAGGTGCGTGAGGTCGTCGAGTTGGCCACGAGTGTCTGGGACGACTGACAGACTGACTCCATGGCCAAGACTCCCGCCGCCCTCGTCCCCGTCGGGGACCGCGAGGTCCGCGTCTCCAGCCCTGACCGCGTGATCTACGAAGCCACCGACCGGACGCCGGAGATCAGCAAGCTCCAGGTCTGCGAGTTCTTCGCGACCGTCGGCGACGCGCTGATGCGTGCCGTGGGGGAGCGGCCGACCGCCATGGAGCGCTGGCCCGACGGCTACCGGGACGGCATGCGCCTGTCCACGGGGTATGGCGATGACGGCGACGGTTTCTATCAGAAGCGGTTACCGCGCGGTGCCCCCGAGTATGTCGAAACCGTCGGTGTCACCTTTCCGAGCGGGCGCACTGCACAGGAGTTGTGCCCGACAGAGCCGGCGTCAGTGGTCTGGGCCGCGCACATGGGCACCCTGACCTTCCACCCGTGGCCGGTTCGGCGTCCGGACGTGGACCACCCGGACGAGTTGCGGATCGACCTCGACCCGCAGCCGGGCACCACCTTCGCCGACACGCAGCGGGTCGCCGGCGTGGCGCGCGAGTTGCTGGAGGAGCTGGGGATGCGGGGCTATCCGAAGACGAGCGGCAACCGCGGCATACACATCTATCTGCGGATCCAGCCGAAGTGGACCTTCGAGGAATTGCGCCACGCCGCAATCGGATTCGGCCGCGAGCTGGAGCGTCGCGACGACGGCGTGACCACGAGCTGGTGGAAGGAGGAGCGCGGCGAACGCATCTTCGTCGACTTCAACCAGAACAACCGCGACCGCACGATCGCCAGTGCCTGGAGCCTGCGCGCGAAGCCGGGCGCGCCGGTCAGCACGCCGATGACCTGGGAGCAGTTGGCGGAGGTCACCGACCCGCGCGACTTCAACCTGGTGACCGTCCCGGACTTCCTGGCCGACAGCGACGCCTGGGCGGACATGGACGACACCGCCCATTCGCTGGAGCCGCTGCTGCAGCTGTGGGAGACGCTGCCCGGCGGCGAGCTGAACTTCCCGCCCGACTACCCGAAGATGCCCGGCGAGCCGCCGCGGGTGCAGCCCAGCAAGAAGGTCGCCGAGCACTGGGACGCCGACGGCAACCGGATTGAGTGACCGCTATGCGCTCTTGCGCTCGGTCTCCTGCGCCTCCAGCTCCCGCACCAGCGGGATGACCTGGGTGCCGAAGCGCTCGATGTCCTCGCGCACGTGCAGGAAGCCGGCCAGGATCAGGTCGACGCCGACCTTCTTGTAGTCGACGATGCGTTGCGCGACCTGCTCGGGAGTGCCGACCAAGCCGGTCTTGAAACCGTCGTTGTACTGCACCAGGTCCTTGAAGTCGGAGCCGGCCCACATGCCCTTGCCGTCGCGGGTCGAAGCCCCGGCCGTCTTCACCGCTTCGCCGAAGTCGCGCACCTTCTCCTCGTCGGCATTGTCGATGATCTCCTGCACGACGCGGCGGGCTTCCTCCTCGGTGTCGCGCACGACGACGAAACCGTTGAGCCCGAAGCCGGGACGCCGGCCGTGCTCGCGGCCGTAGCCCTCGACCTCGTCGACCTGCTCCGCGATGGCGTCGATCGAGCCACCGTTCATGAAGTACCAGTCCGACAGGCGCCCGCCCATCCGGCGCGCACTGGTGGAGTTGCCGCCCTGGAAGATCTCCGGGGGAGTGGCGGGCTGTGGTCGGAAGGTCAGGTCGCGGGTCCGGTAGAAGTCACCGCGGAAGGTGAGGTCGTCGGTGCCCCAGGCGCCCTTGAGCACCTCGATGAACTCCTCGGACCGCCGGTAGCGCTCCTCGTGGTCCAGCCACAGCTCGCCGAGGTTGGTGAATTCCTTCTTGAACCAACCGGACACGACGTTCAGGGCAAAGCGGTTGTTGCTCCAATCCTGCGCAGTAGCAGCCAGTTTCGCCAGTACGGCGGGTTGCCAGAAGCCCGGGTGAACCGCTGCAATGACCTTCAGTCGCTCGGTGTGGGCGAGCAGCAACTGGGAGAACGACGTGGACTCGTGCTGCGCGTCGGCGCCATACGACGCGAGGTAGCGCACCTGCGTCAGCGCGTAGTCGAAGCCGAAACGCTCGGCCGCCTGCGCGGCATCGATGTTGTATGCCGGGCTGTGATCGGTCCGCTGCGGCACCTTGCTCACCACCAGACCGCCCGACACGTTGGGGACCCAGTACGCAAACTTCAGCTCGGTCATGCCGACTCCTCCTGGAGAACGAGAGATGGTGTGCGGTCGAGAGTGTGGTAGGCGCCCCGGTGGTGCACGAGCGGATCCCCGTGTCCCTGCTGGTGATTCGTCACCTGCGCGGTCACCAGCAGGCTGTCGCCCGCGTCGAACGTTGCTTCCACGTCGGCGCTCAGTCGGGCGCTGAACTCGGTCAATGCAGGGAGCCCGTCGTCGTGCCAGTGCCAGTCGCTCACGAACCGCGACCGACGGTCTCCGGCGAAGCGCCGGGCGAGGTGGCTCTGGTGAGCGCCCAGCAGGTGCAGGGAGACCCGTCCGGTGCGCTCGATCGTCGCTCTGCTCGACGACGTCCTACTCAGGTTGAAGGACACCAGCGGCGGCGCCAGGGACACCGAAACCACTGAGATCGCTGTGAATCCGACCGGGCGGTCCCCATCGGCAGCACAGATCACCCACGTGCTCGAGACCGCTTCGCGGAATGCGGCCCGCAGGTCGGTGCCAGCGGAATGACCGGTCATGGTTCGCCTCCATCGGTCCTGGCCTGAGCACCTGCCCGTGAAGGTGGTTGCTGCGGCGTCGCGGAGCCAGGTCTCTCAGCCGCTCTGGATGGGTATAACGCGACGTTAACTCAACCATCACCTAATGAAGCAACTTCGGTCCGCGCAGTGAGATGCCGGACATCAGTCGGTGGGGGCCAGCACCTCATCCAGGTCGTAGGCCGGAGCCCGGTCGACCTGCGACATGAGGCAGGACTCGGGATCGCGGTCCGGACGCCACCGCAGGAAGCCCACACCATGGCGGAAGCGCTGCCCCTCCAGCTGATCGAACTTCACCTCCGCCACCCGCTCCGGACGCAGCCGAACGAACGACACGTCCTTGTTGCCGCTGAACCGGGAGCGGTCGGTCTCGCCGCGGACCGCGTCGCCCTCGTCGTCGCGCACCACGAGCGGTGCGAGCTCGTCGATCAACTCCAGCCGCCGCTTCGCCGTGAACGAGACGATGCCGCCGACGTTGCGCAGGTTGCCCTCGTCGTCATACAGGCCGAGGAGCAGGGAGCCAACGCCGTTGCCGCTCTTGTGGATCCGGTAGCCGAGGAGCACGGCGTCGGCCGTGCGCGAATGCTTGATCTTCAGCATGGCGCGCTTGCCCGGCTGGTATGGCGACCGTTTCGCCTTCGCGACCACTCCGTCCAGGCCGGCGCCCTCGAAGCGGTTGAACCAGTCCTGCGCTACCTGGGGGTCGTCGGTGACCCGGGTGAGGTGGAACGGTGCATCGACCGAGTGCAGTGCCGCTTCGAGCGCCGTGCGTCGCTCCGCGAACGGACGCTCGAGCAATGACTCGCCGTCGACGACGAGGGCATCGAAGAAGATGATCTCGGCGGGAGTCTCCTCGGACAGCTTCCGCACCCGGGACTCCGCGGGGTGGATGCGCTGGCTCAGCGCCTCGAAATTGAGCCGCGCAGAGCCCTTTTCGCCTGCCCGCACCACGACTTCGCCGTCGAGGGCGCACTTGTCCGGAAGTTGTGCGCGCACTGCCTCGACGAGCTCCGGGAAGTAGCGGGTGAGTGGCTTGGAGCCGCGCGAGGCAAGCTCGACGTCGTCACCATCCCTCAGCACGATGCAGCGGAAACCGTCCCACTTCGGTTCGTAGAGCAGCCCGCCTTCGACGCTGTCCGCGGCGGGCACGGAGGCGGTGGCCTTGGCGAGCATAGGGGTGATCGGCAACTCCAGCGGCAGGTCCATCCGGCCATTGTGCCCGTCACCTGCGACGATGGCAGCGTGAGCAGTCGTGTACTTCGCCGTGCCATCGCACCGGCGGCAGGGGTGACCACCGGCGTGACCGCTGCGGTGGGCGGCGGGACCATCGGCGTGTCGAGTTACTTCGTGCGGCAGGTACTCAAGCCGGTCGTGCCGGTGGATGACGTGCCGGTCCACGAGGTGGGTCCCGACCACGTGGTTCTCACCGGCACCGAGGAGTCATTGGCACCCGGCCGTTATGGCATGTGGCAGAACGAATTCCACACCCATGCGCGCCTCGGCGACATACTCGCGACTGATGGTGGCCTTGTCACGCGGGCACTGGACGGCGTCGACTTCGGCGAGTTGGTGCCCGGCATGGCCCGGTTCAACA
Source organism: Flexivirga sp. (assembly GCF_035551235.1). Lineage (GTDB taxonomy): Bacteria > Actinomycetota > Actinomycetes > Actinomycetales > Dermatophilaceae > Flexivirga. Next base: position 5,062 of record NZ_DASZNO010000020.1, read on the forward strand.
GCAACTACTTCTGCGGCCCACCGGCGACCTCGTTCCCGCTGCACCTCGATGACGTCGAGTTGGAGACACCCGCCGGTCGGATGCCGGCGTGGATTGATCGGGCCCCCGGTGGTGATCGCTGGGCGGTGCTGGTGCACGGGCGCGGCGCCCAGCGCAGTGAGACGCTGCGAGCGGTGCCGATCCTGCACGATCTCGGCATCAACAGCGTCATACCGTCCTATCGCAACGACGTCGGCGCGCCGGCGTCGCCCGACCACCGCTATCACCTGGGCATGACCGAATGGGCCGACGTCGAGGCCGCCGCCCTGTATGCCGCCTCACACGGCGCTCGTGAGATCCAACTGTTCGGCTGGTCGATGGGCGCCGCGATCGTGCTGCAGTTCCTGGACCGTTCGTGGCTTTCCGAGATGGTCAGTCGCGTCGTCCTCGACTCGCCGGTGATCAGCTGGCAGCCCGTCCTCGATTTCCATGCCGGCGAGAACCGGCTCCCGAAACTGATCTCGCGCCTGGGTGGCCGGCTCCTGCGTGGTCCCCTGCGGAGTCAGGTCGCCGGGTTGGACGAGCCGCTCGACCTGCGGCTCACCGACTGGGTCCGCCGCGCCGACGAATTGTCGGTGCCGATGCTCGTGATCCACTCCGCGGTCGACGAATTCGTGCCCTATGCGCCATCGGCTGCGCTGGCGGCAGCGCGACCGGATCTGGTGCGGTTGGAGACCTGGGACGTCGCCCGGCACTGCCGTGCATGGAACGTCGACCCGCGCCGCTGGGAGCAGCTGGTCGCCGAATTCTGTTCTGAGTGAGCGTGGTTCGGCGGCTCAACGTGCGTCGGGGAGCGGCATACCCGACGTGTGCGACGATGTGGCATGGCCAAGAAGAATGCGAAGAAGTCGAAGAAGAAGGACGCGAAGGCGTCCAGTGTCTCCATGGGCGAGGCACTGCGCGTCACGCCCGGCTTTCAGCTCGCTGACCTGGATCCTGCTGGCACGCCTGCCTTTTCGGGCAAGAAGAAGGACGCCGAGGAGGTCATGGCCTCCGTCCGCGACGAGATCGACGACCTCCAGGAACGGCTCTACGCGGGCGGTCGCGATGGTGACGGGCCCGCGATCCTGTTGGTGGTGCAGGGCATGGACACATCCGGGAAGGGTGGCGTCATGCGACACGTCGTCGGCGCCGTGGACCCTCAGGGTGTGAAGTTGCACGCCTTCAAGGCGCCGAGCGCCGAGGAGCGACGGCACCCCTTCCTCTGGCGCATCCGCCGTGAGCTGCCCGACCCGGGTTACATCGGCGTCTTCGACCGCTCCCACTACGAGGACGTGCTGGTCGTGCGGGTGCACGACCTGGTGCCGCCGTCGACCTGGGGCCGGCGATACGGCCAGATCAACACGTTCGAGCGCGCGGCGAACGACAAGGGCATCCACGTCCTGAAGGTGATGCTGCACATCTCCGCGGACGAGCAGAAGGCACGGCTGCAGGAACGTCTCGACCGGCCGGACAAGTACTGGAAGTTCAACCCGGGTGACATCGACGAGCGGGAGCTCTGGGATTCGTACCAGGAGGCCTACCAAGCAGTCCTCGACAAGACGTCAACCGACGAAAACCCTTGGTATGTCGTGCCGGCCGACCGCAAGTGGTACGCCCGCCTTGCCGTCCAGCAGTTGTTGCTGGACAAGCTGCGGGAGCTCGACCTGGGCTGGCCGGAGGCAGACTTCGACGTGGCCGAGCAGAAGAAGCGTCTCGCAGCCACCTGACCGGCCCGGGCCCGAGCGCGCCCGGGCAGCCTCATTCGGTCAGCGCGGCCCGCAGCACCAGGATCGACCGGCTGGGCACGTCGATCGCCGAACCCGGTTCGTGCGTCGCATCCGCAGCGGGCTCCTCGCTCGCCGTGCTGAGCGCGACCTGCCACTTCCCGTCATACAGGTCGGCCGGGATGGTGAACTCCACCGGCTCGTAGTGTCCGTTGAACAGCAGCAGGAAGTGGTCGTCGACGACCTCGCGACCACGCTCGTCCGGCGCGCTGATCGCCTGACCGTTCAGGAAGACCATGAGGGTCCGGGCGTAGCCGTTGCGCCAGTCGAGCTCGTTCATCACGGTGCCGCTGGGGGAGTACCACTCGATGTCGCCCTGGTCGCTCGAGCCGCCGTGGTGCGCGTCGCCGTCGAAGAAGCGACGCCGGCGGAACGTCGGATGCTCACTGCGCAGGGTGATGACGCTGCGGGTGAAGTCGAGCAGTGACTGCTCGTCGTCGTCGAGTTCCCAGTCGAGCCAGGCGATCTCGTTGTCCTGACAGTAGACGTTGTTGTTGCCGCCCTGGGTCCGGCCGAGCTCATCACCGTGCGAGAGCATCGGGACTCCCTGGCTGAGCAGCAGCGTCGCGATGAAGTTGCGTTGCTGGCGCAGTCGCAGCTCGTTGATCGCCGCGTCGTCGGTCGGGCCCTCGGCGCCGCAGTTCCAGGACCTGTTGTGGCTCTCGCCGTCGTTGTTGTCCTCGCCGTTGGCCTCGTTGTGCTTGTCGTTGTAAGAGACGAGGTCACGCAGGGTGAAGCCGTCATGGGCGGTGACGAAGTTGATGGATGCGATCGGCCGGCGGCCGGAGTGGGCGTAGAGATCGCTGGATCCGCTGAGACGGGAGGCGAATTCGCCCAACGCCGAGGCCTCGCCGCGCCAGAAGTCGCGTACGGAGTCGCGGTACTTGCCGTTCCATTCGGTCCACAGTGGCGGGAAGTTGCCCACCTGATAGCCGCCGTCGCCGAGGTCCCACGGCTCAGCAATGAGCTTCACCTGGGAGATCACCGGATCCTGCTGGATGATGTCGAAGAAGGCCGACAGCTTGTCGACCTCGTGGAACTGCCGCGCGAGCGTCGCGGCGAGGTCGAAGCGGAATCCGTCGACGTGCATCTCCTCCACCCAGTAGCGCAGCGAGTCCATGATCAGCTGCAGCACATGGGGGTTGCGCATCAGCAGGCTGTTGCCGGTGCCTGTGGTGTCGTAGTAGTGCGACTTGTCGTCGTCCACCAAGCGGTAGTAGGCGGCGTTGTCGATGCCGCGGAATGCGATGGTCGGGCCGAGCTCGCTGCCCTCGGCGGTGTGGTTGTAGACCACGTCCAGGATGACCTCGATGTCCGCCTCGTGCAGCGCACGGACCATCGCCTTGAACTCGCTGACCTGCTGCCCGTCGGTGCCGGCCGCGGCGTATTCGTTGTGCGGGGCGAGGAAACCGATCGTGTTGTAGCCCCAGTAGTTGCGCAATCCCTTGTCGACCAGGCTGCTGTCCTGCACGAACTGGTGCACCGGCAGCAACTCGACCGCCGTGACACCGAGACTGGTGAGGTGGTCGATGATCGCGGGGTGCCCGAGCGCGGCATACGTGCCACGGATCTCCTCGGGCACATCCGGGTGGGTCATCGTCAGGCCCTTGACGTGCGTCTCGTAGATCACACTCTCGTGGTATTCGTGCCGCGGCGGCCGGTCGTGGCCCCAGTCGAAGAACGGGTTCACCACCACCGACAGCATCGTGTGGCCCAGTGAATCGTCCTCGTTGTAGGCCTCCGGGTCCTCGAAGCGGTAACTGAAGAGGGACTCGTCACCGTCGAGCTGACCGTCGAACGCCTTGGCGTAGGGGTCCAGCAGCAGCTTCGCCGGGTTGCACCGGTCACCCTCGGAGGGGTTGTGCGGGCCGTGCACGCGGTAGCCGTAACGCTGTCCGTCCTGTATGCCGGGCAGGTAGCCGTGCCACACGTGACCGTCCACCTCGCCGAGCGGAACCCGTGTCTCCTCACCGGTTTCGCTGACCAGGCACAGCTCGACGCCATCCGCGATCTCGGAGAAGAGCGCGAAGTTGACGCCGGCGCCGTCATACGTCGAACCAAGGGGGTAGGGCTTACCCGGCCAAATTTCCATAAAGGGCATTGTGGTCCACGGGATTTCGGTCCGACCCAGCTACCTTGGGTCAAGTGATCGGAGAGACCGCGCGGCCTGGGATGTGCCGATGGGTGTGAAGGCCACTCTTCGGCGTGAATTGTCCCGAGTGCCAGGGCTGTTGGCGCTGGCACGACTCGTCGCCGGGACGTTCCGGGTGTGCATGAAGCATCGGGTCACCGGGCTGGCGGCCGAAGCCGGCTTCTTCGCACTGCTGTCGCTGCCGCCGTTGATCTTCGGTCTGTTGGGCGCGGTCGGCTACCTCGGGCACTGGCTCGGTCCGGACATCGTCGGTCAGGTGACGGCCAATATCGAGCATTACGCGTCGGGGTTCCTGACCGAGCAGAGCCTGCGCGACGTGATCATGCCGACGGTCAATTCGGCGCTCAGCGCCGGGCGCCCCGACGTGGTGTCGGTGGGCTTCCTGCTGTCGCTGTGGTCCGGGTCGCGTGCCCTGAACGTCATGCTCGACACCGTCTCGATCATGTATGGCCACGGTGGGCACCGCGGCATCGTGCAGGCGCGGGTGCTCAGCCTCTCGCTCTACTTCGGCGGTCTGGTCTTCGGTGCCCTCGTCGTGCCGCTGATCGTCATCGGCCCGGACATCCTCAGTGGGTGGCTGCCGCCCGGGTTGCGCTTCCTGATGGTCTTCTACTGGCCGCTGGTCGGTGGTCTGACGATCCTCACGCTCGCGACCTTCTTCCACATCGCGACGCCGGGCCGGCTGCCCTGGCTGCGGCACCTGCCGGGAGGGGCGCTCACCCTGGGGATCTGGGTGGTCGCGTCGATGATGCTGCGGTGGTTCCTCGGGCGCTCGGTCGGTGACCACAGCGCCAGCATCTACGGGCCGCTCGCCGCGGCCATCGTGGTGATGACCTGGTTGTACTTCCTGGGCATCGCCGTGCTGATCGGTGCGGCGCTGAATTCGGCCTCCGTGCGCCTCTGGCGCGCGCCGGAGCGGACCCCTGTGCACGAGCGCGCGATCGAGTGGATCGGCGACGGTGTGACGAAGCTGCGCGAGCAGGCGGTCGAGGCCGATACCGGCAAGCTGAAACTGCCGGTGACCCGGCTCGAACTCGCCGAGCGGCGCAGGGCTCGCGCCATACCGGTCGCGGATGCGGGGGAGGACGCCACACCGGAGGAACCCCGTTTGGATTCCCGTCGCGCGATCGGCTAATGTTTCGGCGCGTGCACGACGCGGTTTCGCGTCGGACAGCAGGCGGACATAGCTCAGTTGGTAGAGCGCAACCTTGCCAAGGTTGAGGTCGCCGGTTCGAGCCCGGTTGTCCGCTCTGGTGCATGGTTCCCGGGCCTCTTCGGAGGCTCGGGATCCAGGACCACGCGGTGGAGTGGCCGAGAGGCGAGGCAACGGCCTGCAAAGCCGTCTACACGGGTTCAAATCCCGTCTCCACCTCGCAAACCAGGACTGCTGAAGCGCTCCGAATCTTTCCGGAAGAGGGTCGTTTTGGAAGTTGGGCAGGGTGTCGGATAGAGTTCATATTCGTTGCCCCGGCTGACAAGTCAGGGTTTACAGGCGGACATAGCTCAGTTGGTAGAGCGCAACCTTGCCAAGGTTGAGGTCGCCGGTTCGAGCCCGGTTGTCCGCTCTGCGGTCGCTTGTATATCGCTTTGGACGATTGGCGCAGCGGTAGCGCGCTTCCCTGACACGGAAGAGGTCACTGGTTCGATCCCAGTATCGTCCACCAGCACGAGGAAAGCCCTGTCCGGCGGAAACGCCGGACAGGGCCTTTAGATTCCTACCCCTCACTCCTTGCCGTGGACCTTCCCGGGCAGCAGCTGCTCGAGTGCGTCCTGCAGCTGACCCGGGCTGTTCGCGCGATAGAGGTCAACCGTCGAGGAGCTGCCGTCGGTGAAGGTGACCACGAGCCGCCGGAACGGCCCTCGGTTGCCAACCTCGACGTCCGTGATCGAGGACAACGGCACGTCGCCCTTGAAGGAGCGCGGCTTCGAGGAGAACGAGCCGGTGTCGAAGAACACCAGGCGTCGGTCCGTTGCGCCCACCCAGAAGACCTGGAGCTGCGGCACGGCCGCTGCGATGCCGGCCGAGGCCCCACCCTCCATACGGCTTGCGACAACGGCGCCCACAGCCCCACCGACAGCACCTCCCACGGCACCCTTGAGGACCGCATTCTTCCCAGCTGCCTTGCACCCGCCGATGAGCTGCTCGCCAGGGTGCAGCTGCCCCTCCATGGGCTTGGTCAGACTCTTCTTGCCATCCGCCATTCATACCTCCCAAATGTCGACGGCCCGAGGACCGCCAGCGTCCATGACCACGTCAGGCTATCTTTCGCATTCCCGCGGCCCGGATCTCCGCGGGAGCGGTGATCGGTGCCCTCGACCGCGGTGAAGTCTCGACATCTTTCGGTGCGGATGAACCGCGGGCCGGTTTTGTACGTGTCTTGCGGTGAGGCACCTGTTCGGATGCTTCGTCCTGTGAGGTGAGGTGGCAGATGTCAACCTTCGGTATCAGCAAGGCGGGCCTCGGTGCGGCAGGTGCCGGTGCCCTCGTGGCGCTGCTCGCCGCGTGTGGAGGTGGCTCGTCCTCCGCCGGGTCAGCGCCCGGCACGACGCAGAGCAAGGCGATGGTGTCCGAGTCCGCCAGCGCCCTGAAGACCAAGTCGATCTCCATCGGCACGGTGCTCGTCGACTCATCGGGCCGCACCGTGTATGAACTCGTCGGAGACTCCGCAGGCAAGCCGACCTGCAAGGGTCAATGCCTGGCGATCTGGCCGGCCGTGACGAAGAACGGCAAGCACGTGATCGTCAACGGCCATCCCGCGTACACCTACGTCCGCGACACCGCGCCCGGCCAGGCGAAGGGCCAGAACCTGACGGATCAATGGGGCCGCTGGTTGGCCCTCGACGCCAGTGGCAAGCCCATCGGCGCTTCCACGACGCCGAGTTCTTCGGCCTCCCCGTCGAAGACCAAGGCTCCCAATCCCGGCGGCGCTGCGTTCTAGCGGGCGACGCGCACGGAGTCTCAGTGGTGCAAAGGAGAAAGAACCATGGGACAGAGGACGTATGAGGCGGCCACGCCGCCGGCGGCGACCGCGCGCAAGCGCGGCATCTCCATCCGTGCCGCCTACGGGAGGGTCCGGCAGCGGGCATCATCGCTCATCTATCTCCCGGCGCTGCTGATACCGGCGCTCGCCCTGCTCCTGATCGGGGTCGGTTGGGCGACGCACTGGGGCGGGGTGAACTTCGGCGATTCGTTGACAAGTCTTCGCGCCGTCACGATCGGACCGCTCGCTTTTGGGTTGATCGCCTTGTTCCTCGTCGCGGAGCGGCTGCGGCCCGCCCAGCGACGATCACTCGTGGCCCGCGGGGATCGCCATGACGTGCTCTACACCGTACTCAACCTCGTGGTCGTGCTGCCCCTCATCACCGCGCTCACCCTCTCGCTCGACGTCGTCGTACGACGTCTGGCGCCGTGGGTGATCCTCCCCAGGATCGGGCTCGTTCCACGCTGGGGCGCGATCCTCGCGATCGTGGTGGCGATGGACGCCTGCAACTGGTTGGTGCATCTGGCCAATCACCGGATCCGCTTGTTGTGGCGCTTCCACGAGCTGCACCACTCCCAGGAGGACATGAACGTTCTCACGGTCTTTCGGACCCATCCACTCATCCACGTCTCGTACGTGCTGGCTGTGATCCCCGCGCTGGTGCTGATCGCCAACGGCGAACTACCGACACTGCTGCTCGTCTTCTACGGTGGCGCGGTCGCTTTCGCGCACTCCAACACCAACCTGGGCTTCGGGCCACTCGAGCGAGTGTTCGTCAGTCCGAACTACCACCGCATCCACCACCGCCTGGTGGGTCCCCAGGACCTGAACCTCGGATTCACCCTGACGATCTGGGACCAGCTCTCGCATCGTGCCCTGTTTCCCACTCCCGAGACGATCAGGGCTGACACCGGGCTGCCGCGACGACCCCTCAAGGTCGAACAACAAGGAGCTCGTCCGCACCACCTCAAGGTGTTCGCCGCCCAGCTCCTGGGACCGTTCCGGCCGCTGGACGAACCGGTAGAGCTTCCCTCCATCCGGGAGCCCGCGCCGGTCCCTCAGGCAGACCGCGACGCGGGGACGGAAACTGGCTGCCGGAGATCGAACCCGACGGCGCCCGAGATGGCGAGCGATCCGCTTGCCCCGGGCCGATGACTACGACTGCGCGCAGCCGCTCCACCCGATGGCTGCGCTTCCTCTTCGAGACGACCGCAGGCGGGCCGGCGACCGATGCCGCGCTGTTGGCAGTGCGGGTCGCCCTCGTGTGGGTCTTCCTCTACTACGGCGCGGCGAAGCTGTTCAGCGCGTTCCCGGGCGCCGGACCGAACGGCATCCATCAGACGGCGCTCTACATGTCGCAGACGGCGCACCTTCGACCCGGAGAGCTCTTCGCCGTGCTTGCCGGCGCGACCGAGTTCGGCGGTGGAGTGGCGATGGCCCTCGGTGTGTGCACCCGCCTGGCCGGGTTGGCACTGTTCGGCGACATGGTCCTGGCGACGATCACCGTCACGTGGTCCACTGGCCTGAGCTCGGCGACCTCCCCTCCCGGGTACCAGCTGAACCTGGCCCTGGGCGCCTTGGCACTCGTCGCGGCGCTCGTCGGCGCGGGCCGTTTCAGCATCGACGCCCTGATCGCCCGCGCCCTCCGTCGGGACGACATACTGCCTCCCCGAGCGGAGATCTCGCGCAGAGCCGGGACCACCGGTCAGCGCTGAGCGGCCTTCGTAAGGCTCTCGATCGCGGCAGTCAGCGTCGGCCAGGAGGGGGAGGACGGGTCTCCCCAGGAGCGGTGGTCGGCGCCGTCGACCGCGGTGAACTCCCAATCGGTCACACCGGTTTCGCGCAGATGTGCAGCGTAGCGCTCGGAGATCTCCACGGGTACGACGTCGTCGTCCGGGCCGTGCAGCATCCGCACCGGCACCGACGGCGTCAGCAGGCTCGGGTCGGCGATCGCGTAGTTGTCCGGTACCTGCTCGGGCGATCCACCGAGGAAGGCGGCGGCGGCCCCGTCACCGATACCGAGCTCGGCAGCCCGGCGCAGGTCGGCCAGGGGCGCCATCACGACGGCACCGGTCACCTGAATGTCCCCGGCGTGCCACCGCGACGTGGTCGGGAGGCTGGCGCGGCTGGCGGCCCACAGGGCGAGCTGACCGCCGGCGGAGTGACCGACAACCGTGATGCAGCGGGGCACCTCGTTGTGCACGGTCCACTCGCGTCCGCTCAGCTGGATCTGGTCGATCGCCTGCACGACGTCGTCCAGTGCGTCCTGCCAGCGTCCCTTCCCGCGGCGATACTCGACCGCGGCGGTGAGGTGTCCTGCCTCGGCGAGGGCGTGTCCGGCCGACCACGCGCGCATCCGATCGGCATCGTCCCAGAAGCCGCCGTGCAGCAGCAGGACGAGCGAGTCGGTCGCTTTCGGCGGCTCGAAGACGTCGGCGACCTGACTGCTCACCGAGCCGTATCGCATTGAGGCGTCGGGGTTTTCAACGTCCGTGTCAGCGATCATCGGCTGCTCTCCTTTGCGAAATGCTTCTCCAACAGGGCAACCGTCGCCGCAGGGTCCTCCAGCGGTGCCAGGTGCCCGACGCCGGGCAGGAGCTCGAAGCTCGCTCCCGGTGTATGGCGGACGAGCTCGCGATTCTGCTCGGCCGTCGTCACCAGGTCATCCGAACCCGCGATGGCGAGCAACGGCACCTGTATGGCGGACAACCGATCCCGCACGTCGAAGACTCCGAGCGCCGCACAGGCATGGCAGTAACTCAGCGCATCGATGTCCGCGAGTTCCTCGACGACTGCACGGGATTCGTCGTTCGGTTGCGCCAGGACGCGCTCGCCGAACCATCGCTGCGCTGACGCCCCCTGGACCGGACGGAGACCCTCGCGGCATACGAGGTCGACGCGTTGGCGCCATACCTCCGCCGTGGCGATCTTCGCCCCGCTGCACAGGATCGCGGCCGCCTCGAACCGTTCGGGGTGATCGACGATCAGTTGCAGACCCACGCAGCCGCCGAACGAGTCGCCGGCATACCGCAGCGGCAGATCGACGCCGACCGCAGCGTCCACCGCGCGGAGTACCGCACCCGCGAGCTCCTGCGTGTCGTAGGGCCGCGTGACCGGCGCGCTACGGCCGTGTCCGGGCAGGTCCCAGCCGATCACCCGATAGCCCGACAGCAGCCCGGCGGCCGTGGACCACAGCCGCTCGACGCGCGTGCCGAGCGACGGGCCGACGATCACGACCGGCTGTCCGGGTGAGCCGGCAAGCAGGGTGAGAGCGATCTCTGGAGGTGCCATCGATGCTGCCCCTCAGATTGCCGACGGGTGCTGTGCCAACGGCGTGACGTCGATCTCCATGTACTCGAAAAGCGGCAGGCCCCAGAGGATTTCGTGCAACCTGTCCGTGCTCTCCACATCGAAAATGCTGATGTTGGAGTACTTGCCGACGATGCGCCAGATGTGTTTCCACTCGCCGCCGCGCTGCAGCTTCTGGGAATAGGCCTTCTCGCGGGCGATGGTTTCCTGGCGGGTCTGCCGATCGAGCTCGCGCGGGATCCGCACGTCCATGCGTACCTCGAACAACATCAGGACTGCGGGTCGAGCACGAAGTTGTAGTTGATGGCGACGCTGCCGTCATCCTGCTGCTTGGGGTCCAGCACCAGCTCCGGCTTCACCGCGTCCGCGATGTCGTCCTCGTTGTGCGGGTCGCCCGGGAAGTACAGCTGCGCGGTGAGCAGTTCGTGCCCCGGAGCCGAGACCTTGACGTGCATGTGGGCGGGACGCCAGGCGTGCCATCCGGCGGCCGCGATGAGCTTCCCGCAGGAGCCGTCTGTCGGGATCTGGTAGGGCGCGGGCTGGATGGTGTGGATCTCGAAGTTGCCCTGCTCATCGGCGTGGAAGGTGGCGCGCAGGTTCCACTCGGGGATCCCGGGCGCGAACTGGCTGTAGAAGCCCTCGTTGTCCGCATGCCAGAGCTCCACCTTGCCCTGCAGGGGAGTGCCGTCCACCGAGGTGATGGTGCTCTTCCAGGTCAGCGGCGTGCCGGACTCGTCGTCGCGCATCGGGATCGTGTTGTCGACCGCGTCGGGCGCGTTCGGGACGTAGTAGGGCCCTTCGATGGTGCCCTTGTTGCCCTTGCGGTGCTCGGTCGCGACGTCCTCGACCACGTGCTCGATCCACACGTCGAGGAACAGTGGCCATTCGCCGTCCTGGCCGACCTGGATGAGCCACGCCTTCAGTGCGTTGTACTCGGCGTACGTCACCTTGTGCGTGCGGATGGTGTTGTGGATCGACTCCAGCACCTCGCGGGCGAGCTCGTTGACGCGCTCCGGCGGGACGTCCTTGACGGCCTCGTACGGTGACTTGTCGGTCTGGAAACGGTCGGTTGCGTTCGCCCCGGAAGCGGCCGCCGTTGCGACCTGGGTGTCGTGCGTGGTGGTCATGTCGTTCTCCTTCGATGGTGTTACTTGTTGTCGAGTCGGTAGTGCTGGAGCCGGTTTTCGTCGATCTCGATACCGAGCCCGGGTCCGGAGGGGACCACGAGCTGGCCGCCGCTGATCTGCAGGGGTTCGCTCAGGAGGTCGTCGCTCATGTCCAGGAAGTTGGACAGCTCGCCGGCCCGGCGGGACGTCAACTCGTATGCCGAGCCGAAGGCCACGGCGCAGGCGGTGCCGATCTGACCGTCGATCTGGTTGCCGATCACCACCTCGACCCCGAGCCCTTCGGCAAGGTGATGGATCCGCCGACTGGTCGTGAAACCGGTGCGGGCCGTCTTGATCGAGACCGCGGTTGCCGACCCGGCGAGGATCTCGCGCGTCACATCGGCGGCGGTCGGCACGGATTCGTCGGCGATCACCGGCAGGTCGAGTTGCTGCACGAGCCACCGGCGGCCGAGCACGTCGTCGGCCGGATTGAGTTCCTCGGCGAAGAGCAGGTCGAGGTCGGCCATCTCGCGCATCGCCTTCAGCGACTCCGCCGCCGTCCAGCCGCGGTTGCCGTCGACATACAGCTCGATGGTGTCCCCGAAGCGTTCGCGCAGTGCGCGGACGACCGCGGTGTCCAGCCGGACCGGCCGGCGGCCGACCTTCACCTTGAAGGTGCCGATCCCGTAGGTCTCGACCATCTTCTCCGCTTCGGCGACCATCGCAGCGGGCTCGTCGAAGCCGAGCATGTGGCTGACCCGCATCCGGTCGGTGAACCCACCGAGCAGGTCGGAGACCGGCAGGTCGAGCGTCTTGCCGAGGGCGTCCCAGATGGCCATGTCGATGGCCGCCTTGGCGGTCGGGTTGCCTACCGTGCGCCCGAGCCGGCTGTGCGCCTTCTCCCGTTCCAGCAGGGTCAGCCCCTCGACCTGCGGGGCGAAGATCGACTCGATGATCGCGACGATGCCCGCCTGGGTCTCGCCATACGTGAAGGGGCGTGGCGGGGCTTCGGCCACTCCGACGACGCCGTCGTCGGTGGTCACCCGGACCAGGACGTGCTCGGCGGTGTGCACCTCGCCGCTCGCGAAGTGCAGCGCTTTGGTGTAGGGGATGGCGAATGGAATCGCTTCAACGGCAGTGATTTTCACGCCTGCTCCTGCGATGGGAAGGCGGCCGGGTCGGTGTAGAAGTCATGGGCCTCGAGCGTGTCGAGAACCGACGAGACGAGGGGTGACGGCTCGTCGGTGCGCCACGCGAGCGAGAGGTCGATGCTGGCTGCGTCCTGCACGTCGCGGAAGACGACTCCGTGCAGCTGCATGCTGCGCACCGACTCGGGCGCGAGCGTGACGCCGAGTCCGGCTCCGACGAGTGCCAGCGCCGCAGCCGTGCTGACTGCACGTTGGGTGATGGTCGGCGTGAAGCCGGCGCTTCGGCACGTGGCGAGCATGGCCTCGTAGACGATCGACCTGGTGTCGGCATACGCCACGAAGTCCTCCGGCGCCAGATCGGCCAGCTCCAGACCGGACTCCTGGGCCAGACGATGATCGGCCGGCAGCGCGAGGATGAGCGGCTCATCCAGGATGTGTCGCGTCTCGATCCCGGCTTCCAGGACGGGCGTGCGCAGCACCCCGAGGTCCAGGCGGCCGTCGAGCAGTAGCTCGATCTGGTTCGGAGTCAGCAGGTCCGTGTGGACCTCGAGCGCGACGGCCGGGTGGGCCGACCTGATCAGCCGGGTGAGGCGTGACATCTGGGTGAACGCGCTCGTCCCGGTGAAGCCGAGTCGCAGCAGGCCGCTGTGCCCGCCGGCGATGTTGCGTGCGCCATCGACCGACGCGTCGAGATCGGCGAGGATCCGGCGCACTTCCTGATGGAAGAACGCGCCGGCGTCAGTGAGCTCGACCGTCCGCGTGGTCCGAATGAACAGCTGCACGTCCAAGTCGGCTTCCAGCCGCCGGATGGCTTGGGAGAGAGCCGGTTGCGCCAGATGCAGGCGTTCGGCCGCCTGCCCGAAGTGGCACAGATCGGCCACTGCATCGAAGTACCGCAGCTGCCGGAGGTCCATCCCGGTCATCTCCCTTCGGGGGTGGCGTAGGTCATGTTCACCAGCCCACGCTAGGGCGCCGATTGGGCCAAGACAATGACTAATTATCAGGTTATTGATAACTCGCAGGCATGTAATCGGGTGCCTAGTCAGCACTAGGCATTTGCCTGGTGTGACCTGGGACACGGTGTGATGAAGTGCCTGGATCAGTGCCGCAGCGACCTGGAGGACCGACGTGACCGAGATGCTGGAAAGCCTGAGCAGCAAGCTGGACAACGCCGTGATCGATGATCCGGCCACCGGGACGTTCCGGGCCAACCGCGGGATCTTCACCGACGAGCAGATCTTCGAACTGGAGATGAAGCACATCTTCGAGGGGAACTGGCTCTACCTGGCCCACGAGAGCCAGATCCCGAACAACGGCGACTACTTCACGACCTACATCGGCCGCCAGCCGATCGTGATCACCCGGTCCAAGGACGGCCGGCTCAACTGCCTGATCAACGCGTGTGCCCATCGCGGCGCCATGCTCTGCCGGCGCAAGACCGACAACCGGCCGACCCTGACGTGCCCGTTCCACGGGTGGACCTTCCGCAATGACGGCACCCTGCTGAAGGTCAAGGACCCCGACGACGCGGGCTACCCCGACACGTTCAACACCGAGGGCTCCCACAACCTGACGAAGGTCGCGAGGTTCGACTCCTACCGCGGCTTCCTCTTCGGCAGTCTCAATCCGGATGTCGTCAGCCTGGAGGAGCACCTGGGCGACACCACGAAGGTGATCGACATGCTCGTCGACCAGTCGCCGGATGGGCTGGAAGTGCTGCGCGGCTCCTCGACATACACCTACGACGGCAACTGGAAGGTCCAGGCGGAGAACGGCGCCGACGGTTACCACGTGACCGCGACGCACTGGAACTACGCCGCCACCACCTCCCGGCGGAACACCGGCGAGTCCAAGAACACCACCAAGACCCTGGACGCCGGGCAGTGGGGCAAGTCCGGTGGCGGGTACTGGTCCTATCCGAACGGCCACCTGTGCCTGTGGACCTTCGCGGGCAATCCGCAGGACCGACCGCTGTGGGACCGGATGGACGAGCTGAAGAAGGAATTCGGCGACGCCAAGGGCGAGTTCATGGTGACCGGATCCCGCAACCTGTGCCTCTACCCGAACGTCTACCTGATGGACCAATTCTCCACGCAGATAAGGCATTTCCGGCCGATCGCGCCCGACAAGACCGAGGTCACGATCTACTGCATTGCACCGAAGGGCGAGAGTGCCGAGGCGCGTGCCTGGCGGATCCGGCAGTACGAGGACTTCTTCAACGCCTCGGGTATGGCGACACCGGACGACCTGGAGGAGTTCCGCTCCTGCCAACTGACCTTCCGCGCCACGGCGGCGCCCTGGAACGACATGAGCCGCGGTGCGCAGCACTGGATAACCGGCCCGGATGAGGTCGCCACGTCGCTCGGTATGGACGGTGTCATCTCCGCGGGTGCGAAGAACGAGGACGAGGGGCTCTACCCGGTCCAGCACGGCCACTGGCTGAAGACGATGCGCGAGGCGATCGCCGCGGAAGAAGTGGCCCTGACGCAGCAGACGCATCAGACGAGGGAGGCGTGAGCGATGACCTCTGTCGAGAACGCAACAAGCACAACGGGTTCGGCGCTCATCACGCAGAACGTCATCGAACAGTTCCTCTATCGCGAGGCGCGACTGCTCGATGACCGGGAGTTCGAGAAATGGCTCGGCTGCTATGCCGACGACGTCGTCTACTGGATGCCGGCCTGGGGTGATGACGACCTGCTCACCGAGGACCCCCAGACCGACATCTCGCTGATCTACTACGGCAACAAGGGTGGTCTGGAGGACCGGGTCTTCCGCATCCGGACCGAACGGTCGTCAGCGACGTCGCTACCCGAGCCGCGCACCAGTCACAACATCAGCAACGTCGAGGTCATCGAGCGCCGCGGCGACTTGGTCGACATCCGGTTCAATTGGCACACGATGTATTTCCGGTACAAGACGATCGACCCCTATTACGGGACGTCGTTCTACACGATCGACTTCTCCGGCCAGCAACCGCTGATCCGGCGCAAGACCGTGATCCTCAAGAACGACTACATCCACCACGTCGTCGACATCTACCACATCTGAGCGAGTTGCCATGTCTGTCACCGAAACCGGCGCTGCGGCGACGCACCAGGTCGCCCTGTCCTTCGAGGACGGTGTGACCCGCTTCATCACCTGTCGACCGGATCAGACGGTCGCCGATGCGTCATACCGGCAGCGGATCAACATTCCGCTCGATTGCCGTGACGGCGCCTGCGGCACGTGCAAGGCGCTGTGCGAGTCGGGTGAGTATGACGGCGGCGATTACATCGACGATGCGTTGTCCGATGACGAGGCGGCGCAGGGCTACGCGCTCCCGTGCAGCATGCGACCGAAGTCGGATCTCGTGCTGCAGATCGCCAGCACCTCCGAGGTCGCCAAGACCAGGGCCGCCACCTACACAGGGACGATCACCGCACTCGACCGGCTGTCCCCGAGCACCCTGGAGTTGAAGGTCGAGTTGCCCAATCGGGATGAACTCGCTTTTTTCCCAGGGCAATACGTCAACATTGACGTGCCGGGTGCGGACGCGAAGCGTTCCTACTCGTTCAGCAACGCACCCGACGAGGAGGAGCTCAGCTTCCTGGTCAAGCTCAGCCCCGGCGGGGTGATGTCGGACTACCTGACCGAGCGCGCCTCCGTGGGCGACGAGATCTCGCTGACCGGTCCGCACGGGTCCTTCTTCCTGCGCGAGACGGACCGTCCCGTGCTGCTGCTCGCCGGTGGCACCGGCCTGGCACCGATCCTGTCGATGCTGCGCAAGCTGGCCGCGGACGGAAGCGACCGCACGGCGCACCTGGTCTATGGCGTCAGCACAGATGACGACCTCGTGTCCCTGGACGAGTTGCGCACTCTCGCCGACAAGCTGCCCGGATTCACCTGGGATCACTGTGTTTCCGCGCCGGACAGCGAAGCTGAGCACAAGGGTCATGTCACCGATCTGATCCGTGGTGAGCATCTGCACGACGGTGATGTGGCGCTGTATCTGTGCGGCCCGCCCGCAATGGTTGAGTCGGTGCGGCAGGGCGTTTCGTCGCTCGGCGTCGAACCGACCGGGTTCTACTACGAGAAGTTCGCCCTGGCCGCTGCCGCCGGCGGCGCTGATGTGACGACCGCGGCGCGTGCAGCCGTCGCAGCCGAGCAGCCGGAGGAAGAGGAGTTGCTTCCCGCGCCCGATGCGCGCGGCATAGCCGGACGGGAGATGCTGCCCGGCCGGGATCTTCCGCCGCTCGTTGCCGTCCCGGCGGCGGTCGACGACGGTGACGCCATACGAGCGATCGGTGGGCAGAAGCTCTTCGCGGCTGTCGCTGAGGTGGCCCCGGGTGCCGAATCGCAACCGGCGCAACCGGTTCCGGTGGCGGGTGCTGCCGTGGCGGAGACGGCCTCGGATGGCTACCAGATCGGTGAGGAGCATCCGGACATCGATTCCTCGGATGCGATCTTCGAGGCACGTGAGGCGTTGGAGCTGGGTGCGCTGGAGTTGGTGATCGGCCGCTTGTCGTCCGGGCAGCTCACCGGCTACCGGTTACTGGCGGAGTCGACGGTGCCGTATGTCGAGGGTGATCGCTTCGTGGATGCGGCGGCATACACCGACACGAATGCGGCGTTCCATGATTACTTGTTCGCGCTGACCGGTAACGAGCATCTGTTGCGGGCGTACCAGGCGTTGGGTGTCAAGGGTCGTATGTCGGAGGTGCTGGCGAACGCGACGTGGTGCAATCCGCGGTGTGCGACGGACCATGTCGAGATCGTCGAGGCGTTCGAGGCCGGTGACCGCACCACCGCACAGCGGTTGATCATCGAGCACGCGGGCCGGTCGAAGGAGACCATGCGCCGGGCGATGGCGGACACGGCCGCGCAGGTGAAGCCGCGGTTCATCACGCCGGGTAGGTTCGCCGGTCAGGTGGTGGTGGTGACTGGTGCGGCGCAGGGGATCGGCGCGCAGGTGGCCCGGCGGGTCAGTGCCGAGGGCGGCCGGGTTGTGGTGGCCGATCGTTCCGAGCTGGTGCAGGAGATCGCGACCGAGTTGCGCGATGGTGCGGGCTGCTTGCCGGTGCGGTGCGACCTGGAGAGTTACGCCGGGGCCACGGATCTGGTGCAGCGGGCGGTCGCCGAGTTCGGTCGGGTGGACGTGTTGATCAACAATGTCGGCGGTGCGATCAACTTCAAGCCGTTTACCGAGTTCACCGATGCCGAGATCGAAGCGGAGATCCAACGGTCGCTGATGACAACGCTTTTCGCGTGCCGTGCGGCTTTGCCGGCGATGGTCCATCAGGGCGAAGGCGTGATCGTCAACGTGTCGTCGGCGGCGACGCGTGGGATCCATCGCATCCCCTACTCGGCGGCGAAGGGCGGCATCAACGCGATCACTCAGTCGCTGGCGATGGAGTATGCCGGCAGTGGTATCCGGGTCGTGGCCACGGCGCCGGGGGGCACGGATGCGCCGCCGCGGCGGATCTCGCGTGGCACCCCGGTGCCACGCACCGAGCAGGAGAAGGCGTGGTTCCAGGCGCACATCGATCAGACGCTCGCGTCGGCGCCGATGCACCGTTACGGCACGCTGGACGAGCAGGCGGCGGCGATCACCTTCCTGGCGTCGGCCGAGTCGTCATACATCACCGGTGTGGTGCTTCCGGTCGCCGGCGGTGATCTCGGCTGACGCGCGTGGGCCGCCGTACGCCGCAACCGTCGTACGGTGGCACGGTGGACATTCCGCCGACGATCGTCCCGACCCGGCGACTCGAGCTCGAGGCGCTGGTCGACGTGGTCGGTTCCTGCGCGGATCCATCGGCAGCGGTGCTGGTCACGGGCGCCTCCGGTAGCGGATCGACCACCTTTGCAAAGGGTTTCGCCGGCTTGTGCACACCCGGTGGGAGGGTCGATGCGGCCGAGGTCAGGCGCCTGGCCGGCCTGCCGTGGGCGACGGGGTCGCAGGGTGACGGCCTGCGAGGGCTGCTGGTGGACCCATCGGCCGACCCGGTGGTGGCGGCCTCCCGGCTGGTCGACACGATCGCCCCCAGCTCCCACCGATGGGACTGCGTGCTGCTGGTGTCGAACGCACACCTGGTCGACCGCGCCACCATCGAGGGCCTGCTCAGCGCCATCCGATTGAGCGCACGAGCGCAACTTCTGGTCGTGCTCGACTGGACGGAGCCACTGCATCCGGGTGCGCCGTTGTCCGCGCACCAGCACGGGGACCGGGGCCGGGCCAACCTGTACGAGAACCTGTATGACGACGTCCGGTCCGCTGCCCATCTGGTCGTCGAGCTCGCACCGCTCACGACAGATGACGTCGCCATGATGGCCGAGCGGCTGCGGGTCATCGTGCCTGCCGCCGAGACCGCGCATCTGGTCCGTCATACGGGTGGCAATGCACGGATGGTGGTCGAGTTGCTGCGCGAGATCGCACCCACGGATTGGCTGACGACGCGCTTCGACCTTCCTGCACCGTCGAGTGTGCGGCGAGCGGTCCGCGCCTGGTCGGCGGGTGCGACGCCGGATGCGGCACGGCTGGTGGATGCCATTGCCGTGTTGGAGGAAGGCGACCGCCTGGCCGGTCGGATCCTGGTCCACGTTGCGGAGCAGGTCGCGGGAGTGGAGGCAACGCCGGCCACCATGACACAGGTGCTCAGGGGAGGGTTGGTCGTCCAACTCGACACGGAGGCAACGTTGTTGCGGATGCGCGACAACGTCACGCGCCGGGCGATCCTCGACGAGCTCGGGCCGATGGAACGCACGCAGATGCACGCCCGCGCCGCGGTAATGGTCGAGGATCCGGCCAGTTGCCTGCGGCATCGGTGGTTCGCCGGCGGCCCGATCGATGACGAACTGGCCGAGCAACTCGCTCGGCATGCCGGAGCGGCGGCCTCGTCGGGCGAGTGGGCGACGGCGGGGGAGTTGCTCGAGCTGGCCGCGCGGGCGACCAGTGACCCTGACACCGCCGGCGCCCGATTGGTCGAGTCCACCGACGCACTGGTCGGCGCCGGCGACATCCCGGGCGCGTCACGCCACCTTGCGGAGCTCGAGTCGTTGCGCGAGACACCACGCCGGAACGCGGTGCTGGGCTACCTGGCGATCGTGCGGGGACGGTCCAGTGAGGCGGACAGCCGCCTGAACCGTGCGTGGGAGCTGGCCAACCCACGTAGGGATGCCGCCACGGCAGCGCTCATCGCACAACGTTACGTGCTGCACAGTCTGGCGAACTGCCAAGCAGGAGAGCTGGTTTCGTGGGCCGATCGCGCCTTGGAGCTGGCCGATGGCAATACGCCGGCAGCTGTCGAGGCCGCGGCCATCAGGGGTCTCGGCAACGCGGTGGTCGATGCACCGGCAGCCGAGCTGCTCCGCTACGACGAGCTCATCGCCACGCTCTCGGAGGGTGCGGTGGCCGCGCGGGTCCGGATGGCCGCAGGCTGGCTGCGGCTGGCCACGGACAGTCCGCGACAGGCCCGCGACGAGCTGGAACGCGCGGTCCCGACCGACCACCTCGGCGGCTCCCTGCGGATCTCGCTGTGGGCTCGTGCGTGGCTGGCCCGGGTGCAGTTCCTCACCGGCGACTGGACCACCGCACTCCACACGGCCACCACTGGTGCCGGACTCGCGGACAGCTCCGGTATGGCGCTGCTCGCTCCCTTGCTGCACTGGACGCGGGCACAGGTCTACACACTGCGCGGCGACTGGCCGATGGCGGAGCGATGCCTGCGGCAAGGCTCGGTCAGCCAACACGACTACCCGATCATGAGAGTCCCGGCCGCACTCGGGCAAGCGGCGTTGCATGAGGCACGCGCCGACTACCCGGCAGTCGTGCGGACCCTGGCATTCCTGACCGAGCCGTGGGCCGAGGAGTGGGTTGCCGGCCCCGGCTTCTGGCCATGGGCCGACGTCTACGCCAATGCGCTCGTCGTGTCGGGACAGTTGGATCAGGCCGACCGCTTCCTGCGGCCGCACGAAGAGCGCGCTGCTGCGGCGGAACTCGGGTCCGCCATCGGCCGGCTCGCCTATGCCAGGGGCCGCTGGCACGGCCAGCACGGCGATCTCGATGCCGCGCGTGAGCGGTTCACCACCGCCATCGACCTGATCGCTGAGCTGCCGTATCCCTACGACCTGGCGCGCGCCCACTTCGCCTTCGGCCAGACACTGCGCCGGGCCGGTCGGCGTGCGGAAGCTGACGCCGTGTTGTCCACTGCCCGTGAGCAATTCGCCCGCCTGGGTGCCGCGACCTACGTTCGGCGGTGCGACCGCGAGCTCGCTGCCGGCGGTGTCAACGCGCAGCGGACGAAGAACGCTCACTCGGATGTGCTGACGCCGCAGGAGTCGGCCGTGGCCTCTCTCGTGGCGCAGGGGCGCTCCAACAAGGACGTGGCGGCTGAACTCTTCCTGTCGGTGAAGACCGTGCAGTATCACCTGACTCGTGTCTACGCGAAGTTCGGTGTGCGATCACGCTCCCAGCTGGCTGCACAGTGGTCCGCAGGTGACGAGGACAGCCCTACGTCAACTCCCGTATGACGGCGAGAGCGCGCACCAGGTGCGGCTCGTGCCGATCGGCTCGGTGCGCCACGGCCAGCGATACCGTCCGGGCGGGTCGCACGAGCGGCCGGTAGATGACGCCTTCCAACTGCAGGGCACTGACCGGCTCCGGGACGATCGCGACCCCGAGGCCACCGGCGACCAGCGTTACCAGTGTTGAGGTTTCGCCGACCTCGTGCCGGATGTGCGGTTCGATCCCGGCTTCGCGCAGGATGCCGAGCGTCACGTCATACATCATCGATCGGCGGTGGGCGGAATGGATGATGAGGTCGCTGCCGGCGAGCTGCTTGACCCGCACCCGATCCGTCGCAGCCAGCGGATGGCTTGCGGGCAGGGCGACCACGAGTCGGTCCTGCCGAAGCTGCACCACGGTCAGGCCGAGGTCGGCGATGGGCGGCCGCAGCAGCGCCAGATCGATGTCCCCGTTGCGCAGTGCGGTGACCTGGTCCGGGACGAGCATCTCGCCACGGAAAGCGAAGTCGACGCCGGGGAGCTCGATGGCCAGGCCACGCGACAGTTGTGGAAGGAGCGAATAGGTGGCCGAGCCGACACAGCCGAGCACCAGATGACCCACGGTCCCGGCAGCCACCTGCCGCGCGTGGTCCGAGGCGCTGCTGAGTTCCTCGAGGATGCCACGAGCTCGCTCGAGATATGCCTGGCCTGCAGCGGTGAGGGCGACGTGGCGGGTGCTGCGTCGCAGCAGCTGGACGCCGAGCTCGGACTCGAGTTGCCGAATCGCCTGGGACAGCGGCGGTTGGGCCATGTGCAGGCGTTCCGCGGCACGGGTGAAGTGCTCCTCCTCGGCGACGGCGATGAAGTAACGCAGGTGACGGATATCCATATGCACAGGCTCTTAATCAGTGGTGAAAGCGATACTTCAGAATATCTGAGCACCCCGGTACTTTCGTTATATGAGTGCATACATCTACGCAGCGCGGCGGACGCCGTTCGGCAAGTTCAACGGCGGTCTTGCCGGTGTGCGCCCCGACGACCTCGCGGCGCACGCGATTCGCGCGGTCCTGGCCGACGTTCCGGGGCTCGACCCGGCGGCGATCGACGATGTCGTCTGGGGCAATGCGAACGGCGCGGGGGAGGAGAACCGCAACGTCGGTCGGATGGCGGCACTCCTTGCCGACCTGCCGACCTCGGTGCCGGGCACGACGATCAACCGGCTGTGTGGTTCGGGACTGGACGCCGCGATGATGGCGAGCCGGCAGATCGAGACCGGCGATGCCGACATCGTGCTCACCGGCGGCGTGGAGTCGATGACCCGCGCGCCCTGGGTGTTGCCCAAACCGGATCGTGCCTTCCCTGCGCGCGACATGACCGCCGTGTCGACCACGCTCGGCTGGCGGCTGGTCAATCCGGCGATGCCCAAGGAGTGGACCGTCAGCCTCGGCGAGGGCAACGAGCAACTGCAGGAGCGCTTCGGGATCTCGCGTGCACAGCAGGACGAGTTCGCGGTCCGATCGCACGAACGTGCCCACGCCGCATGGGAATCCGGCTTCTACGACGACCTCGTCACCCCGGTGACACCCCCGAAGGGGGACGCCGTGGTCCGCGATGAGTCGATCCGGCCGTCGAGCACGGTCGAGTCGCTCGCGGGACTGAAACCCGCATTCCGCCCGGACGGCACGATCACGGCCGGCAACGCGTCACCGCTCAACGACGGAGCCTCGTCGGTGTTGCTCGGCTCCGAAGCAGCAGCGAAGACCCTCGGCGTCGACCCGATCGCTCGCATCGTCGGGCGCGGCACGATGGCGCTGGAGCCGCAAGCCTTCGGCTACGCACCGGTTGAGGCCGCGAACCGCGCACTCGCCCGCGCGGGCATCGGTTGGGACCAGGTCGGTGCGGTCGAGCTCAACGAAGCGTTCGCCGTGCAGTCGCTCGCGTGCGTGGGTGTCTGGCCGATCGATCCGGCGATCGTCAACACGCGTGGTGGCGCGATCGCTATCGGTCACCCGCTCGGCGCCTCCGGCGGGCGCATCCTGGCGACCCTCGCCAAGGTGCTTCGTGAGGACAAGCAGCGGTATGGCGTCGCCGCGATCTGCATCGGCGTCGGTCAGGGACTTGCCGTCGTCCTGGAGAACCCCGAGGCGGTCTCATGAGTGCCGCCGAGGTCTATGAAACCGTCGACGAGGCAGTGGCCGGCGTCGAGGACGGATCCACCGTGCTGGTGGGCGGATTCGGCCTGGCAGGTATGCCGTTCGACCTCATCGACGGGCTCATCAGGCAGGGCGCGAAGGACCTCACCGTCGTGTCCAACAACGCCGGCAACGCCGAGGTCGGCCTGGCTGCGCTGCTGAAGGCGGGCCGGGTTCGCAAGGTCGTCTGTTCCTTCCCGCGGCAGGTCGATTCGTACGTCTTCGACGAGCTCTATCGCGCGGGCAAGGTCGAGCTCGAGGTCGTTCCGCAGGGCAACCTCGCCGAGCGGATGCGAGCCGCCGGGGCGGGCATCGGACCGTTCTACTGTCCGACCGCCGTCGGCACACCGCTCGCCGAGGGCAAGGAGAGCCGGGTCTTCGACGGTCGCGAGTACCTGCTCGAGCACCCGATCAAGGCCGACTACGCGCTGATCTCCGCGCATCGATCGGATCAGCTGGGAAACCTGGTCTACCGCAAGACGGCCCGCAACTTCGGACCGGTGATGGCGACCGCGGCCACCACCACGATCGTGCAGGTCGGCGAAGTGGTCCCGACCGGCTCGCTGGATCCGGAAGCCGTTGTCACACCGTCGATCTACGTCGACCGGATCGTCCGTGTCGACGCGCGTCAGTACACCGTGGAGGGGGCACGATGAGTGAGGCCATCGAGACCATCGAGCAGCTCGACAGAGGACCACTCGACAAGGACGAGCTCGCCGCCGTCGTCGCCGGCGACATCCCGTCCGGTGCCTTCGCGAACCTCGGCATCGGCCAGCCGACCAAGGTCGCCGATCACCTGCGACCCGAGCAACGGGTGACCCTGCACACTGAGAACGGCATGCTGGGCATGGGCCCGAAGGCGGTCGGGGATGCGGTCGATCCCGACCTGACCAATGCCGGCAAGGTCCCGGTGACCGAGCTTCCGGGAGCGGCGTACTTCCACCACGCCGATTCCTTCGCGATGATGCGCGGCGGCCACCTGGACGTGTGTGTGCTCGGCGCCTACCAGGTCTCGACCCACGGCGACCTCGCGAACTGGCACACCGGGGCACCGGGCGCGGTCCCCGCCGTCGGCGGCGCCATGGACCTCGCCATCGGTGCCCGACAGGTCTTCGTCATGATGTCGCTCTTCACCAAAACGGGTGAGTCCAAGGTGGTGCGCGAGTGCACCTACCCGTTGACCGGGGTGGGCTGCGTATGCCGGATCTACAGCAACGAGGCGGTGATCGACGTGGGGCCGGATGGTGCGCACATCCGCCGGACCTGGGGGACGAGCGCCGCAGATCTCGCCCAGCGGCTCGGCTTGTGACGCGCTGACGGCGTACCGGGTCAGGTACTCGGGCCCCGGCCGTCCGCGTCATCCAGCACGCGTTGGGCGATGCGGAAGGCCGTATTGGCGTCGGGGACGCCGCAGTAGATCGCGCTCTGCAGCAGCACCTCCTTGATCTCCTCGACGGTGAGCCCGTTGGTGCGCGCGGCGCGCACGTGCATCCCGAGTTCCTCGTGGTGGCCGCGCGCGACCAGGGCGGTGAGGACCGCGATCGAACGGTCGCGTCGTGCCAGACCGGGTCGGGTCCAGATACTGCCCCATGCGTAGTCGGTGATGAACTCCTGGAAGTCGCGTGTCAGGTCGGTGATCGCGGCCGTCGCCCTGTCGACGTGCGCGTCGCCGAGCACCTCCCGGCGCACAGTCATGCCGGCGGCAGACCGGTCGTCGATCGTGGTGGGAGCCATGGGGATTCGGGCGATCTCGCGGATGGCGCGTGCGATCTCCTCCGGCGCCTCCACCGGCGCCTGATGCCCGACCCGATCGAGGACGATGAGGCGTCCATCGGCCACTCCGTGCGCGAGTGCGGCCATTCTCGCGACGGGCGCAGATTCGTCATACGCGCCGGCGATCGCGGTCACCGGCGCCGAGATGCGGTGCAGCTCGGAGCGAATGTCGAAGTCGGCCAGTGCATCACACACCGCGGCGTAGCCGAAGCGATCCGCTTCCTGCAGGGAATGCAGCAACGCTGCCACGGCAGAGGGTTGCCGCTCGAGGAACCCGGGACCGAACCACCGGCGCGCGGAACCCTCGACCATGATGGGAGTGCCTGAGGTCCGGACCTTTTCGGCCCGGTCGTGCCACATGGCGGTGTCCGCGAACCGGGGCACGCTGCACGCGATCACGGCGGCACGGACCCGCTCGGGGTGATCGAGCAGCAGTTGCTGCCCGACCGCGCCGCCGACCGAGTCGCCGGCATACAGAAAGCTTCCGGCCGGCTCGCCCCGCTCGCCCAGGACACCGTCGACGAATGCGAGGACCGCATCGGCCAGCTCGCCCATGGTGAACGAGCCCTCCGGTGCTGCAGTGTTGTAGCCGTGCCCGGGCAGATCCCATGCGACGACATGGAATTCACCGCCGAGCAACTCAGCGGCGGTCGACCACAGGGCCGTCGCCGAGGTGCCCAGCGAGGGCCCGCAGACGAGGAGCGGCAGCTCGGCGGATCCGCCCAGCTGCACTCCGGTAATCGCGGGGACGGTCATCGGGAGCCTCCTGATCGGGCACGCTCCAGGATCGCGTCGATGATCGCGTCCGAGCTGCCGAGGTAATGGGTGGGGTCGAAGTCGTCGCCGGCCGCGCCGACGAAACCGGCGAGGCTGCGTTGCTCGGCGAGCAGGATCGAGCCCGCCGACTCGACGAGTCGGGTCATCCGGCCGGTGTCGACGTGCAGTCCGGCCAGCAGTTCCGCTGTCTGCGCGGCCGCCGTCACCGTATGGCGACCCAGTGTCGCGATCGTCGACCACTCGGTGTGCCACGCGCCGTCTGCCCGCTCATCGACGGATTCCGTTGCAGCCAGGTGCAATTGGGCGGCATGCCCGGGTGCAGTGAGGGCTGCCCGCCGGATCAGCACCGACAGGATCGGGTTCACCTTGTGCGGCATGGTGGACGACCCGCCACGCCCGGCCTCCGCCGGTTCGGCGAGTTCGGCGATCTCGGGGCGGGCGAGTACGAGGACGTCACGGGCGAGCCGCCCCCAGGCATCGGTGGCTCGGGTCAGGGCGTCCGACACCCGGGTGATCGGCGCACGCGAGGTGTGCCACGGCGGTGACCAGGGAAGGCCGAGCCGGTCGGCGGCTACCCGGGCCAGCGAGACGGCGTCACCGGCTCCGTCGGTCAGCTGCAGCAGCAGACTCGGACCGGCCAAGGTGCCCGCGGCACCCCCGAACTGGGCCGGCAGCCGATCGCGTGCGTCACGCAGGTCATCGCGTGCATCGAGTATGCCGTGCAGCCACTGAGCTGCCTTGAGCCCGAACGTGATCGGCACCGCGTGCTGGGTGAGCGTACGACCTGCCATGACGGTCGATCGATGATGCTCCGCGAGTCCGGTCAACGCGCTCACCTGGTCGTCGATCAGCTCCAGGACCGAGCCGACGCACCGGTGGAGTCCGAGGACGATCGCGGTGTCGAGGGTGTCCTGGCTGGTCAGACCACGGTGCAGCCATCTCCCCGCCTCCGGATGGTCGTCGGCCAGCCGGTCGCGGACCAGACCGAGCAGTGGGATGACCGGGTTGCCACCGGCTTCCGCCTGCACCGCGATGTCCTGCGGATCGATTGCGCCGACAACGCTTTCGAGATCGTCGACAATAGCGAGTGCGGGGGCGACCCCGGCCCGGACCAGGGCAGCCAGCCATGCCTCCTCGACGCGCAGCATGTCGCGGATCAGCTCCGCGTCGGTGAGGTGGTCTCCAGCCCGGTGGTCACCCGGCCAGCGCAGGTCGGCCATCAGTCGCTGCCGAAGCCGAGGAAGACCGTCTCGTCCCGGCCCTGCAGGTGTATGTCGAACACCAGGCCGTGCTCGTCGGCGCGTGCGACGAGCGTGCTGCGACGGTCCTGCGGCACCTTCGACAGAAGAGGGTCAGCGGCGGTGGCTGCGTCATCGAGCGGTAGGTAGGCCCGGGTCAGGAGCCGGTGCAGCAGTCCGCGCGCGAAGACGGTGACCGCGAAGAACGGGGCTGCGCCGTCACGGGTCGGGCCGGGCCGAACCGTCGTGAACGAGTAGTGCCCCTCGGGATCGACAGCCACCCTGCCGAAGCCGGTGAACGTCCAGCCATCCCTCGCCCGTGATCCCGAATCCTGTGGCACCACGCCGTTTTCGTCCGCCTGCCAGATCTCGATCAGCGCGTCGGGGATCGGCTCGCCGGCGCCGTCATACACCGTGCCGTGCAGCCGTATGGCGTGCGGATGACTCACCGGAACGAGGTCGCCTCCTCCGTCATACGGGAGTGCGTAGCCGAAGAACGGGCCGACCGTCTGCCCTGGCGTGGGTGCTGGGTGACTCATGTTCAGCTCTCCTCCATCGGGGTGGGGTGACTGCCGGTCAGGACGATGTCCCAGGTGTAGCCGGTTGCCCACTCGTGCTGCGTGACGTCGTGGTCGTAGGTGGCAACCAGCCGTTCGCGGGCCACCGGGTCGACGACGGACTGATAGATCGGGTCGAGCGCGAAGAGCGGATCGCCCGGGAAATACATCTGGGTCACGAGCCGCTGGGTGAAGTCGGTGCCGAAGAGCGAGAAATGGATGTGCGCGGGTCGCCACGCGTTGTGGTGGTTCTTCCACGGGTAGGGACCCGGCTTGATCGTGGTGAAGGTGTAACGCCCCTCGTCGTCGGTGATCGTGCGGCCGACACCGGTGAAGTTGGGGTCGATCGGCGCCGGATGCTGATCGCGCAAGTGGATGTAGCGTCCTGCCGCATTCGCCTGCCAGACCTCGACGAGCTGGCGACGCACCGGCCGTCCGTCACCATCGAGCACCCGGCCCGTGACGACGATGCGTTCCCCGATCGGCTCGCCGCTCGCCTGAATGGTCAGATCCGCCTCGGCGGCACCGATGTCGCGTTGGCCGAAGACGGGCGCGTAGAGCTCGATCGTCTCCGGGTCGGCGTGCTGGATCGCCTTGGTGGGGTGACGCAGCAGACTGCTGCGGTATGGCGCGTAGTCCAACCGGGGCTGCGTCTCGACCGCCGTGCCACCGGCGTAATCGCTTGCAATGGCTGCGATTTCGGCCGTGATGTCCGCCTGGCTGGACGACGCCGAGTCGGAGTCGGCGGTCGGTGAGGACTGCTTCTTGTTCTCGGTCACGCTGCGACGGTAGCGGCGATGGAGCATCGTCGGCTTGCTTGATCTTCCACTGACCGGAAACATGATCGGTATGGCCGGAAACTCCTCCGTCGCGGGACGCTCGGTGACGAGCCGTGCCCTAGCGCTGCTCGGAGCGTTCGACGAGCGTCATCGCCAGCTCAGCCTGAGTGAGCTCGCCGCTCGCTCCGAACTTCCGCTGGCCACGGCGCATCGGCTGGTCAACGAGCTCGTCGACTGGGGCGCCCTGGCGCGCACACCATCGGGCTACGTGGTCGGCCGCCGCCTGTGGGACGTCGGCCTGCTCGCCCCCGTCAACACCGGGTTGCGCGAGGTCGCCGCGCCATACCTGCACGATCTGTATGGCGCGACCCTGGCCACCGTGCACCTGGCTGTCCGGGACGGCCGGCACGCGTTGTATGTCGAGCGGTTGTCCGGGCACGCGTCGGTGCCCGTGGTGAGCACTGTCGGCTCCCGACTTCCGTTGCACGCCACCGGAGTTGGCAAGGTCCTGCTCGCCTTCGCACCGGAGGAGCTCCGCCGGCAGGTCCTCTCGGATCTGCCACGGGTGACCCGCTACACGATCAGCGAACCGGGCCGGTTGCAGCGGCAACTGGACAAGGTGCGGGCAGATGACTTCGCCACGACGCAGGAGGAGATGAGCCTGGGCGCGTGCTCTGCGGCGGTGCCCGTGCGGGTGGGTGAGTCGGTGGTGGCCTCCCTCGGTGTCGTGGTGCCGACGCTCAAGCGGGACCAGGCGCGACTCGTGAGTGCGATGCAGGTCGCTGCGCGTGGCATCGGGCGGAGTCTGCGGCCGGTGTGAGGCGGGTTGCTTCCGCTGAACGGAAGGAGCACATGGCGCCGGCGCTCGTCGCGTCCCCAGAATGCGAGACATGCCAACACGCACCCCGGAACGTACCCAGATCGGCATCGTCGGAGCAGGCCCCGCCGGACTGATGCTCTCGCACCTGCTCAGCCGTGCCGGGATCGAGTCGGTCGTCATCGACCTGCGTAGCCGGGAGGAGATCGAGCACGCCCACCGCGCCGGGATCCTCGAGCAGGGCTCGGTCGACCTGCTGGTCGACACGGGTGTCTCCGATCGGGTGCACCGGGACGGTTACCGGCACGACGGCATCGAGCTCGCGTTCGATGGCGGCGGACACCGCATCGACTTCCAAGGCCTGGCAGGGGCTTCCACCCAGCTCTACCCGCAGACCGACGTCTTCATGGACCTCGCCGATGCACGCCGGCGGGACGGTGGGGACGTGCGGTTCTCCGTCTCGGACGTCTCGGTCGACGAGCTGACCGGCGACTCGCCGGTCATGCGATTCACCGACGCCGACGGCGTCCTACGAGAGGTGCGCGCGGACTTCCTGGTCGGGGCCGACGGGTCGCGCAGTGTTTGCCGGCATCAGGTTCCGCAGGCGGACTGCACGCAGTACTTCCGCGAATACCCCTTCGCGTGGTTCGGCATACTGACCGAGGCTCCGCCCAGTGCGCCCGAACTGATCTACAACCACTCGCCGCACGGGTTCGCGCTCATCAGCCAGCGGACCGAAACGCTGCAACGCATGTATTTCCAGTGCGATCCGAGTGAGAACGTCGACGACTGGTCCGACGATCGCATCTGGGATCAGTTGCAGACCCGCTTGGGTGCCAACGGCTACAGCCTCAAGGAGGGGCCGATCACGTCCAAGACGGTGCTGCCCTTCCGCAGTTTCGTGCAGGAGCCCATGCATCACGGCCGGATGGCGCTCGCCGGCGACGCGGCGCACACCGTGCCACCGACCGGCGCCAAGGGGCTCAACCTGGCTCTCGCGGATGTGCGGGTGCTCGCCGAGGAACTCGAGCGCGCGGTGCGCTCGAGCGACCCGGCGCCGCTGGTCACCTACACGCAGCGTGCCGTCGCCCGCGTGTGGAAGGCACAGCACTTCTCCTACTGGATGACCACGATGCTGCATACCCTGCCCGACGCCACCCCGTTCGACACGCGCCGTCAGGAGGGCGAGCTGGCCTCGGTCACCGGGTCCGTCGCCGGCTCGACCTATCTTGCTGAGGCCTACACGGGCTGGCCGACGAGCAAGTGAACACCATTCTGGTCCAACGTAATTCGGTCATATCCTCGGGTCGGCCGGTGATGACGCTGGACGTGCAGCGGCGCACCCACAAGAATTGCGCCGTCGGGGGCCACCCGGGCCTCCCGAAGGGAGCACATCATGGCCAACCACGCCTACGGGCTTTCGGAGATCGTCGGCACGTCACCGGAAGGCATCGAGAGTGCCATCAACAACGCGGTGTCCCGGGCGGGCAGTACGGTGCGGAATCTCGACTGGTTCGAGGTGCAGGGCATCCGCGGGCAACTGGACGGCGACAAGGTCGTTCATTGGCAGGTGACGGTCAAGGTCGGCTTCCGCATCGACGAGTAGGGATCGACGAGTAGGGATCGGCGAGTAGGGCCGGCCAGGTTTTAGGTCGCACGGTTGGCCCGTGGTCGACCCGTTGTGTGCGATTGTTGAGGTCGCATGCTGGCGTGTTCTGTACCTTCTGCGGGCGAGTACCACGTCCATCGCATCCTCGCGGGCATTACTGATCAGTTCTTTAAGAAGTCTTGAAGGTCTTGACGGTTACATTCCCGTAAGCGGGCTTATAGCGTGGGAGGCCGCCGGGGCTTGACCTGGCGGACAAAGAATCCGCGCGACGAAAGGGAATTACCCATGAGTCAGAACGACGAGTTCGGGCAGAACCAGGACGGCGACAGCCAGTCCGGGCAGGGCTACGACCAGGGCCAGGGTGGTCAGGACTCCGGTCAGGGTGACGGTGGCTTCGGTGGCGGTCAGGGCCAGGGTGGTCAGGACAGCCAGGGCGGCGGCTTCGGCGGCGGCGACCAGGGTGGCCAGGACTCGGGTCAGGGTGACGGTGGCTTCAGTGGCGGTCAGGGCCAGGGTGGTCAGGACAGCCAGGGCGGCGGCTTCGGTGGCGACGACCAGGGCAGCCAGGGTGGTCAGG